>JHVD01000051.1 GCA_000619965.1 Propionibacteriaceae bacterium P6A17 | reverse complement strand
CCCCTTCAACTCGACCCCGGCCGCGCTGACACGCCACTCCGGGTATGCGTAGTCCAGCCCGTAGCCCCGCCAGCCGTTGAGGAGTACCGCAGATGTCCATGGGGCGGCGCCTGCGCCGATGATCGTCAGCCGTGCCCGCTCCCGCAGCAGCAGTACCCGCTGCCCGACAACGACCGGGCCCGCCGCGTTCGCCGACACGGGCCGCGACACACGCTCCACATCATCATCGAGGACTACCTCGACGACGCCCCCCTGCACGGCCGCAACCTCCGCCCAGTGCGTGCGCGGCGCTGCTGCCGCCACACCCTTGATCGCCTGCATCATCCACGACAGGCCGCCTACAGGCCCGCTCACCACGGCAGTTCACCTCCGGTGTAGATGTGTCGGATCACATCCGTGACGACCGCGCCCAAACCGAGCTCCACCTCGCGCTCCACGATCGCGCCCCTGAGCCCGATCGGGCGATGCTCCACCAGATCCCCCACCACGGTCCCGTCGACTGGGTGTGTGACCTGCGCCCGCCGGGTGACCTGTAGCGCCTCCCACAGGCGCCGCTCAGCGATCTGGTCTGCGACACTCTGGTCGGCGGCTTCTGCTGTGTCGGTGCGCAGCAGCACCCTGCCACGGGCGGCCGCCGACAGCGGATGCTCCTCCGGCAGGTCGGCGGCGCCGATCAGGCCCGGACGATCATCCGTGCCCTCGACGACGATCCGAAACCCCGTCGGCAGCGACCATGTTTGCGCATCATCCGACCACGAGGGGCGCATTCGGTGGTCGCCGGGCTCACCACCATAGACGGCAGTCAAGGGGCGCCGATGCGGCTCCACGTAGGGGGCCACGGTCAGGCGGCCTTCCATGTCGGCCCGCACAGGGCCGTAGTTGATCGCCGCCAGCACGTCGTTGGCGACGGTCAGCCATGTCGCATCAGGGTCCCAGTGCAGTGCGGCGGCGAGCGTGGCCGTGGAGCCGGTGACCGACGTTTCCCGGATGCCCTGCGCGGCCAGCATGTCCGACACCCACACCGTCGGCGCCGTCCCGGCCGGGATACTCAGCCACGCCCCCACCGGCGAGTTCAACAGCTCAGTCTTGTCGAGCAGGGACA
>JHVD01000050.1 GCA_000619965.1 Propionibacteriaceae bacterium P6A17 | reverse complement strand
ATCCGCAGCGCGCGCTCGCGCATCCCGGGAGAGTACTTCTGGTTCATCGTGTTCCATCCTTGCTTCAAGAACGGAACGAAACCCAGGCCGATTCAGGTACTTAGCGCCCCATACTTCGGTGAACTCCAGGAACCGGTCCTCGGCCGCGGCGACGGTGTCGGCGGTGTAGATCGGCCGCAGCGCGCGGGCCAGCTTGTCCCAGTCCTGCCTTGCCGCGTAACGGAACGACCCGCGAATCAGGTGCACCACGCAGGTCTGCACGATCGTTTGCGGCCACACGTTGCCCACCGACTCGGGCAACCCCTTCAGGCCGTCGCACACCAGCATCAACACGTCGGCGACGCCACGGTTCTTGAGCTCGGTCAACACCTGCTGCCAGTACTTCGCGCCCTCGCCGCCGTCCCCGGCCCACAGCCCGAGGATGTCGCGGTTCCCGTCGACAGTGACCGCCAACGCGACGTAGATCGGCCGGTTCGCGACCTGCCCGTCGCGGACCTTCACGTGAATGGCGTCGATGAACACCACCGGATACACCGGGTCCAGTGGTCGGTTCTGCCACTCGCCCATCGAGTCCAGGACCTTGTCGGTGATCGTCTAGATCGTGGTCTTCGACACCTCAGAGCCATAAACATCGGCCAGATGCGCCGCGATGTCGCCATGGGTCAGCCCGCGAGCCGACAGCGACAACACCACGTCCTCGATCGCCCCCAAACGCCGTTGCCGCTTCGCCACCACGACCGGCTCAAACGACCCGGCCCGATCCCGAGGCACAGCGATCTCGACCGGGCCGGCCTTCGTCAGCACCGTCTTCGACCGCGTCCCGTTACGAGCGTTGTCGCTGCCCTCGACCCGCTCGTGCTTGTCATAGATTCGCGGTCATCTCGCCCTCCAGGGCCGACTCCAGGACCAGCTTGGTCAGCTGAGCCAGCAGCCCGCCCTCGCCCTCCACGGACAGCCCCAGCCGCTGCGCGTCGCCCACGAGCTGCGCCACCAAATCCTTGTCCACCAGCGGGGGCGTTCCCGTCGCCGTCACCTGGTCCTCGACCTCCATCACGACCGCCTCAGCGACCGGCTCAACCTGCATCCTCATCGGGTACCTCCTACATCGGAGTTACACCGGAAAACGTACAGTCCCCTGTCACTCATACCGGCATGAGCGACCCTCATCACCGTGCGGCTGGCATGGCGCCGTCCTGATCCGGTTCGGAGCCAGGGCAGAATCATTGGCCTTGCGCGCGTCGGCACCGTCCCCTCCGTCGCACGTTCGCCGCACGAAACAATCCAGATCGAAGCCGATTAGGGCGTGTTGCTAAAGCCATTGGAGGGTGGCGGCGAGGCAGAGCGCAGAGTGGTAGTTCCGGGCGG
>JHVD01000049.1 GCA_000619965.1 Propionibacteriaceae bacterium P6A17 | reverse complement strand
GCCGCAAACTGCGGCGACCGCAGAAACGCCACCATGTCACTCACGTCCCGCACCCACTCCGGCAACTGGAGCGTCACATACTGCGTCACCTGCCCAGACCCGACGGCCCGAACCGACTCCTGATGCGTCAGCACCCGCTCACCGCCACGGAACCGGACCAACTCCGGGCCACGCTCACCAACCCACGCCCAGCCCGACGGCGCCGACGGCGTGCCGCCGGCGAACCCGATGATGCCCTTGAGATACGACTTGAGCGCCTCGACGACCTTCCCCGGGATCGCGTCCACGATCTGCCCGACAATGCCCCCACCGCCGGAAGGGACGATCGCCTTCGAGAAGGCTCTCGTAATGTGCCCCATGGGGTCCTTGAGGAACTCCGCCACATAGTCTGTGGCTGCCGTGGCGAGCGAGAACGCCTTCGCGGCCACCCCCTTGAGCATGCCCTTGAACTTGTCAATGGGGGACTCCTCGACCCCGCCTGCCGGGGCCACCATCGCGCCGGCAGCGACCGACAGCGGATTCACGGCCGAGCCGTGGCCGCCACCGCGAGGACGAACCTCCCAGTGCAAGTGGGGCCCGGTCGAGTTACCCGTCGAACCCACGGCGCCAACGACCTGCCCCTGAGCGACCTGTTGCCCCGCAGAGACCGACAGGCGGGAGAGGTGGGCGAGGATGTGATCCCACGCTCCACGGATGACGGCGTGGATGCCGTACGAGGTCGCCATGCGGGCAGCCTTGACGACCGTTCCCGCCTCTGGCGCTCCGACCGGGGTACCGACGGCTCGCGGGTAATCGATACCGCCGTGATACTTGCCGGAGCGGTAACGGCCACCATTCCACGACCCTCCGGGGAACGGTGCGCGCACCCGCCCACCATTGGCGTAGCCACCAAGGTCATACGAGTAGTCACCCCTGCGCACTGCTTCGCGCATGCGCTCCATGGCCTTGTGCCCACCCGGGAACTTCCGCATCTCCTCCTTGGTCCACACGTGCTCGTCGGCATGGACGATGCCAGCAGGCTGGTACTTCGAGCCCGGTCCGGTCCATCCACCAGAAGCGAAGCCCTTGGGGAGCGCGACGGTTCCGATGGCGAGATTCTTGAGCCCGATCTTCGAGATGAGCGCGTTGAATGATCCGATCAGGCCCTTGTTGATGACCGTTTCAACAACGAACTTGATCGGGTTCTTGACGGCCGTCTTGACCTCGTCCCAGATGCTGGAGATGTTGTCCTTCATCGTGCGGAATGCGGTCTCGACGCCGCCCTTCAGCCTGCCCACAACGCCGGTGATCGTCGACTTGATGCCGTTCCAGAGCGTCGAGGCAGTGGACTTGATACCGCCCCAGATGCCGGACAGTCCCTTGGAGAGCGCACCGGCCACACCCATGACGGTCGACTTGATGCCGTTCCAGACGCCGGAGATCATCGACTTGATGCCGTTCCAGACTGCGCCCGTGTTCGAGCGGATCGCGCTCCAGGTGCCCCCGACGAT
>JHVD01000048.1 GCA_000619965.1 Propionibacteriaceae bacterium P6A17 | reverse complement strand
AGTGGGCGTGGGCGGCGGAGGAATGGTGGTCGGCCGCCTCACACGGCCTGCTGCTCGGCCTCGCCGCTGCCGGGCTCTACGACCTGACCCCCGGCGGGGCTGAGCCTCGCCACGCGGCTGAGGATGCGCTGTGACCGTCACGGACCAGTTCGCGCCGCCCGTGAGCGAGTCCACCTACGGCTACGTCACCTGCCGGGTGATTCGCCGCGTGGGCGACACGGACGAGGCCAGCGATGACGACAAGCCCGACGTGCTGCCCGGCGTCGGGTCGGTGCGTTTCACCCCGGTACAGCCTGTCGTCACCTCCAGCGACTACTCCGCGTATGTGGTCCGCGAGACGATCGACGCGCCGCTGGATACGCTCGGGCACATGGTGCGCCGACAGCCGACGGAGGGGGAAACGCTGGTTCCGGGCCTGTGGCTCGTCGTCGGCGTCTACGACGTCGCGTTCCAGCTCACGAGGGGCTCGATTCGCGGCTTCCGCATCGAGGTGACGGCCGCGCACACGAAGGCGGCCCCGCTCGACCTCGTCACGGTCGCCCCCTACGAACCGCCGCCGGGGGCCACGGTGACGACGATGCTCGTTCCGACGACCGTGCCGGACGGCTCAGTGCTGATCAAGCAGGGCTCGGAGTTCGCTGGCGTGCCGCAGGAGCAGTTCCGTGGTGTCCGGGGCGCGGCATCAAGTCGATCACGGACGCCGACGGTGATGGCATCGCGACCGTGCTCTACACCGACGGCGCGACTGGCGCGCTGCCTCTACCGCAAGGTGCGCCCGGTGACCTCGTCGAGCAAGCCGCCACACTCACCCGTGGCCCGGCAACCTCCGGCGGCACGATGACGCTGGGCGTCGTCGGGAACACGCGCCACCTGCACGTCTCCGGGGTGGTCGCCTCGGGCACGTCGGAGGCGCTCGCCACCCTCGCCGCGCAAGACGGCGGGCAGGGCTGGGGGGCGTTGACCGCCGTCGTGTCCGGTGTGCCGCACGTTTGGTATGTGCGGGTTGCCGGGGTGGATGTGTGGCTCTACGGCCCGGCAACCGCCGGGCACATTCTGTCGGGAACGATCACTTGGAGGACTGCATGATCTCTCTCTCTCGACTTGGGCGGTGGTCTGAGTGCTGCCCGAGCTGCACGGAACGCTGCCGCCGCTGCGGAAGGTGGGCATGATCACGGACTACAATCCCGCAGACTGGAGCTATTTCAAGGTCGCCCTGTACGAGGGTGGAATGTTCGGGTTCGCTCATGTCTCGGCGGGCCCAGCCAGAACGAATGCGGCGCGGCTGCTGTTCACCACCCCGAAGCGGCCACTCTATATCGGTGGTGGCTGCATCAGCGCTGGGAGAATCGGGAACGAGAACGGCACAGGCTTCTGCGATTGGTACGTCACCCCGAGCGGAGAGGTGCGCGTCTTCCCCACGACGCTCAACCTCCTTTTTGGGCTCGTCTACTGGCCGATGGCCTAGCCTCGCCGGGGGTGGCGTGATGCTGCCCCAGCTCCACGGCTACGCCCAGCTACCCGACACCGGATGGGTTGATATCTCCGCGATTCTCCCTGACGCATGGAA
>JHVD01000047.1 GCA_000619965.1 Propionibacteriaceae bacterium P6A17 | reverse complement strand
CACAGTCGTCAGATAGATGAGTGTGCCAGTCAGGGCCGCGTAGATCCCTGCCCGCTCGACCCACCACCAGCGTGACAGGATGCCGAGCAGCCCGAGCACGCCGCCGAGAGCCAGCATGGAGCCCCAAATCGCGGCAAGGAGCGGCCCAATCTCGGCCGACACCGACTGGGGTGGGGACACGACGGCGAGCACACCGATCCCTGCGAGGATGCCCCACGCCCACAGCATCAGCGCGTGGATGATGCGCGGCTCGGGCAGGCGCCCCCACAGGTATCCGGTGACGCGCCGATGTACGGCCCGCATCATGCGACCGTGAAGCCGTGCCTGCGGCCGAGCTCGACCAGCGACGCCCGCCCGGGGATCCCGTCCGCGTCCCGGCCCCTGTAGCCGAGGCGTTCCTGCCAGCGCCGGTAGGCGGCCACCGTCGACGACCCAAACGACCCGTCGCTCGCCCACTTGGCAGACAGCAGGCCCTCCTTCATGAGTGCAGCCTCAACGATCCGCACATCATCGGCGGATCCAGCAGTGGTGCCGCCCTGCGGCCGGGCAGGGTCGCGCTTCGCGGCCGCGACGAGCTGCGCGAGACTCACCACCTTGGCAGGCTTGGCGGGCTTGCTGGGGGCGGCCATGAGGCGACGCCAGGTCTCCGGGCCGGGGTAGCCGTCCGCATCAGGCCCGGACCATCCCTGGGCCCGCTGGAACGCCTTCGTCGCGGCCACGTCTGCCGGCCCGAACTCGGGTCCGGGACCGACCTTGTAGTGGGAGCCGTAGCCGTGAGCGACGAGCCGCTGACCCAGCAGCGTCACGGCGGCATGCCGCCGCCCCAACTGGAACGCCAGCCGCCCAGGGAACGACTTGCCATCCCAGTCGGGTTCAGCGACGCCCGTCGAGGGCAGCCCGGGGGACTGCGGACCGGCCGGGCCGACCACCGCAGTGTCGAGCGAGGCAGGCCACGACGCGGACTCGCGCATGAGCACGTGGATGTGGTCGATGTGGTCCCCGGAGACGGACCCTCGGGGCGGGAAGGCACGCCACTGGCCCGGCGCCGAGTAGCCCCAGATCTCGGGGCGGTCCTTGCCGTCGCGGGAGAAGATGATGCTCCTGATGCCGAGCTGGGAGGCGTGGGCGATCAGCCAGTCGACGAGCGCGAGCGCCGCCCGCCGCTCCTCCACACTCGGACGCCGCCCAACCTCCTCCACGATGATGATGTCGATCGCGCAGCCGGACTGGTGCTCCGAGGAGCCGGTCCGGTACCCGGACCCCATCCAGATGTGGGGGGCGAGCAGCGCCGACCTGCGGATGAGCGCGTGCAGGCCCTGCACAACCCGGGCCGGGCCCGGCTTCATACGCGACAGTGCGGTCGCACGAAACGGATCAGTGACGGCAACAGTACGAGACATGACATTTCTCCTAGTCAGGGGGGGTTAGAGTGCGGGGATGGTGAGGCCGGAGATTGACACCCACGTGGCAGGGTTGGCGCCCGTGTCTGGGGTGACATCCCCGGTTGCGGAGATGGAGATACGGCAGGGGGCGATCACGCTGCCGGTGTAGGTGAGCCCGGTGAGGATGTGGGACCGTCCGGGGGCGACACCGACCCGGAACGCCGGCTGCCCGACCGTGCCGGACACCATCA
>JHVD01000046.1 GCA_000619965.1 Propionibacteriaceae bacterium P6A17 | reverse complement strand
TTCCATGCGTCAGGGAGAATCGCGGAGATATCAACCCATCCGGTGTCGGGTAGCTGGGCGTAGCCGTGGAGCTGGGGCAGCATCACGCCACCCCCAGCAGGGCTGCTAGGTAGGCCACACTCCGGGGAGCGCGGGGAGTATGAGCGTGTCGCGGCAGTGGTCGCGCGCTGTCGATTCCGACCCCCAGCGAATCGAGCCGTCCTTGAGAATGTCGGCACGCCACACTTAGGGGCTGGTCAGCGTGAATCCGCTGATGAAGCTCACATCCACCTCGTGCCCGGGGGGCAAGCGCCCGATGACTGTGTCGGGGAGCGGTGTCAGCGAGACCCGTACGCTGTCGACCCGCAGTAGCGTGAATGGGCCCTCGCGGCGACACCTGATGGTGCCCGCGGCGAGCGGGTAGGGGTCGAGGAGCGGCACCCACGGGGTTGAGTCCATCGGGTAGCCATGCAGCACGGGGATCATGCGAGACCCCCGGCTGGGCTACTGCGTATAGATGAGGTATCCGGACGCGGCGCTGTCCCAGAGTCCACTGCAGAAAATCTTGTCCGACCATGCCTTGTTGTTCCCGAAGCTGAGCAGTCCCGATGCGGTGCCGTGCCGATAGACGGTGCTGCAGACTCGATGCCCCGGCTGGAGCGAGGGCTGCCACTCCATCGGCACTTGCAGATAGGTTTCGTCGGGGATGGGCCCGGTGATGCATAGGTGGACTGTCGCCCCGAGCTTCCTGCCTTTGACCTCGCCAGAGGGTGCTTGGAAGGCGGCGGTGAGATCGACCCATCCGCTGTCGCGTTCGACTGCATGGCCGTGAATTTCGGGCAGCACTCAGACCACCGCCCCAAGGCGAGCACCGAGAGAGAGAGAGAGAGGTCATGCCGTCCTCCAAGTGATTGTTCCCGACAGAATGTGCCCGGCGGTTGCCGGGCCGTAGAGCCACACGTCCACCCCTGCGACCCGCACATACCACACATGCGGCACACCAGACACGATGGCGGTCAACGCCCCCCAGCCCTGCCCGCCGTCTTGGGCGGCTAGGGTGGCGAGCACCTCCGACGTGCCCGAGGCGACCACCCCGGAGACGTGCAGGTGGCGCGTGTTCCCGACGACGCCCAGCGTCATCGTGCCGCCCGAGGTTGCCGCGCCACGGGTGAGCGTGGCGGCTTGCTCGACGAGGTCACCGGGCGCACCTTGCGGCCCCTGCGGGCCAGCCGGCCCAACCTCGCCCTGCGGTCCCTGCGGGCCGGCGACCACGCGGATCGTCTGCCGCTGCGAGCATTCGCCGGTCCACCCCGACGAGCGGACCACCAGACCGGCAGCGAGTACCCGCTCGTCGACGACGACCCGCACCGATGCCGCCCCACGGGCCAGCAGGTCATCCACCAGCGCCGCCGACAGCTCGACCGCGACCCCGCCGTCGACCGGGGCGCCGGGCAGGGCGGCGAGCACGCTGCGCTCACGGTCTGCGATCTCGATCACGCCGTGGTCGATGCCATGCACGGTGAGTGTCGTGGACGAGCCAGCGACGAGGTACGCCACCGCCCTCCCGGGTGGGGCGTTGAGCTGCTGCGAGCAGGTCACAGCGCCTCCTCGGCGGCGCGTCGCGGCTCACTGCCGGGGGTCAGGTCGTAGAGCCCGGCAGCGGCGAGGCCGAGCAGCAGGCCGTGTGAGGCGGCCGACCACCATTCCTCCGCCGCCCACGCCCACT
>JHVD01000045.1 GCA_000619965.1 Propionibacteriaceae bacterium P6A17 | reverse complement strand
CTCGGTCGTGGCGCGGGTCGCGTCCCGCACCCACCTCGACGCGGACAGCAGCCACACCCCCATCGGTGTCACCCGATCCCCCGAGACGTGACGGATACGCAGCCTGCCCGACAGCAGGTCCAGATCACCCGGCGCGGCAGTGACCTGCACCGTCCCAGCCCCCTGCACGGCACGAAACTGGGACCAGTCGAGGCGACCCGACGAGGCGTGCAGGCGTGTCCCCGTGGGGGTTTCCTCGCCGGTGAGGACCTCAATCAGCCACGACTCAGTCACGGCGGATCGCCTCCAGCTCGAGCGACACCTCACGGACCGTATGCCAGGACTGCGAGGACCCCACCCCGGATGCGGTGAGCGTCACCCAGTCGAGGCGCCCCTCGGGATCCCGGTACAGCAGCGGGCGGCCCAGCAGTTCGGCGCCGTCGCTGTAGGTGCCCTCGTCGGAGACGAGCAGCCCGGACAGCCGGTAGCGTCGCGGACGGGCCTGCCCGTGATGCGCGGTTGGTAGCGCATCCCCGAGATAATGCTCGATCGCCACATCGTGCCCGGACTCGACACCGATCTGCAGGTTGTACTCCAACCGCCACAGGCTGCCGTCATCAGCGGCAAGGAACACGACGTCGGCGTCGGTGACGACCGCCTGCGCCGGCCCGGCCTGCTCGGCACCGTCGGCGGTGACCGCGACAGCCCGATAGTCCACGCGACGCCCCAGCGGCACCATCGTGTCGAGGACCTGCCCGTCGACGTCGACCTGCCCGAGCACCTCCACCCACGTCGCCCCACCATCGAGGCTGCGCTCGATGCGATTCGACACCGCAGCAGGCAGCCCGACAACGACCGGGTTCGTCACCCGCACCGCCACCTGCCCGACCGCCGCATCCCACTCCAGCGCCACCTCCGGCGCCGCAGGCTCCACGAAATCCGTCGTGAACTCGGCAATGACCGGCACCGAGGAGAAGCCGGTCGCGGACGTCACCGTGAGCCACACCTGGTAGCCGGTCCCATCCGTGAGCTGCTGCGCGAACCGCGCCTGCGTCGCCGCCCCGACAGCCTCGAGCGACTCCAGCAGTACCCCGGCAGCGTCATGGAGTTCCAGCGACGCCGACACCTGCGGCCCCGCCGGGTCGAGGTATGTCCACGTCACCGTTGGGCGTGACGCCGATGACACCCCCACCGGGTCCGTGATCTCCACCACAGGCTGCGCCACCACCCGCAGCGACGACCACCCAGACCACGGCCCGAACGAGGCGTGCAGGCCACGGGTACGGGCCCGCCACAGATAGTCACCCACCGTCAAGCCCAGCTCGTGCGAGCCGGCCGAGCCGGTGACCGTCACCGCCTGCGTCGCCCCACCAACCGCCTGCACCTCCAGCTCCGCCGACTGCTGCACCGACCCGTCGAGTGAGTTGTGCCGCCACGCGAACCCGGTCGGGCCCTCCAGCGACAGCGCGGGCGGGGCCAGCAGTGTCGGAGCCGCCGGCGGAGTCGCCGGCGAAATAGTGTTCGACGCCGCCGACTGGGCGTACAGAGTCGGCGGGGCTGCCGCAGTCTGGACACGCCACCGATACTCCAGCCCGGCAGCGAGCCCACTGAGCGCCCGCGACGATGTCGATGCGGGCAGCCCGGTCGCGCCCGACACGTACGTCCACGCCGACCATGCCCCGCCAGGGCTACGCGTCGACTGCTGCACATCCACATGCGACGCAATCGAAGACCGGTTCGTCCACCGCAGCGTCACCGCCGCAGCACCCGTCAATATCGCCGACATGCCGGTCGCGGACCGTGGTGTCGTCACTACCGCCGCGCCCGTGCCATACGCGGATGCGCCCGCCGAGTTCACGGCCCGCACCCG
>JHVD01000044.1 GCA_000619965.1 Propionibacteriaceae bacterium P6A17 | reverse complement strand
CGAGATCGAGGACGCGTACTACGCTGACCTCGAATCAGGCCTCCCGGCGACCGCCGGACAGGGAAACCGATAGGAACGAAACCCAGGCCGATTCATGGGGGAACCAGGAGGGTGTCTTTCCTCAGTCCGTTGTCCAGCGCGAAGGTGTGGCCATGCAGGTGCACCGGGTGTGCGCGTGTGGTGGTGTTGACGACCTCGAGCAGGAGGCGGTCGTTGTCGACCACTTCAAGGGGTTGATTCTGGCCGAAGGGCGCACCGTTGATGACCCACCGGTAGGGGTTGGCCTGCCCGCCCAGCTCGATGGTCGCGCGCGCATCGATCGGCCGGGTCGGGAGCAACGACGACTCCTCCGGGTACAGGTCGAGCCCCTGAGTGAGTTGGCCTGTGAACTCGGCCAGCTGGACCGGTGGTTCCGGTGGGCTCCCGGACCCGGTGCGTACCAGCGCGAGGCCGTGGCCGGGCTTGTTCCATGGCTTGGCCACGAGAGGGAAGACGCCGTCACCGAGGGTGACCAGGAGGTCGTATCGTTCGCCCATGCCGAGATAGAGCGCGGAGGTGGTGTGCGGCTTGACCGGGTGGCCGTCGGTGTGGGTGACGGTCAGGCGATGTCCGCCGAGGGCGAGGGCGAAGATCGTGTCCGAGGCGGCGTTGATCACGCGGAGCCGGACACGGTCGCCGGGGCGGCCCTGGTGGGTTACGGGCGCTGTCGGTACTGCTCCATTGATCAGGTAGAGCGGATAGGGGATGTCGCCAGCGTCGCCGAAGAACGGCTCGTTGCGGGAGGACAGCTGAACGGCCTGGGTGCCGGTGGTCGAGGGGCGGCGGGCGTTCAGGCGCCGGAACATGTCCTCGGGGGTTTGACCGTCGACGACCAGCCAGTCATCCAGGACTACGGTCCATTCGGCGTCGTAACGGCCCGGCTCTGCGGGATCATCGACGATCAGTGGCCCGTAGAGGCCGCGGTCCAGTTGGACTCCGACGTGCGAGTGGAAGAAGTAAGTGCCGGGCTGGGGTGCGGTGAACTCGTAGAGATGCTGTTGCCCTGGCTGGATCGGGTTCTGCGTGAGTCCCGGGACGCCATCGACGTCGTTCGGAATGGGCATTCCGTGCCAGTGGATCGTGGTGGGGCTGGGGAGTTGGTTGTCCAGGTTGAGGCGCAGCAGATCGCCCGGGTTGGCTCGAAGGTCGATCCCGGGAAGGGTGTCGTTGTAGGCCCAGGCCTCGGCCAGCGTGCCGCCGAGGTCGATGATCGAAGGCGCTGCCCGCAGCGTCTTCTGGACGATGGGTTGATCGGTGAGCGATCCACGTGGCCACCGCGAGCCACCGGGAATCGCAGGGTCGCTCGCCGCGGGTACGCATCCGGTGAGAAGCCAGCTACCGGCGAGTGCGAATCCACCGCCCAGCAGTGCTCGACGTGAGGTTCCGGTGTCGCGGGGTGGTTGGATGCCGGCACTGGTGGTCGGAGAAGTCCGAGCTTGGGAGATGGCCACCGCTCAGTCCTTCACGAGGTAGGGCACAGGGTCGGCACCCTTGCCGTTCTCGTAGAGGGCTAGGTGGAGGTGGCAGGCGGTGGACAGCCCGGTGGTTCCGACGTAGCCGATCACGTCGCCCTTGGTGACACTCTGGCCTGCGCTGACGGCGTACTTGCTCATGTGGAGGTAGGAGGTCTCGACGTTCTTGCCCTTGATACGACCGTGGTCGATCCGGACGTTGTTGCCGGCGCTGCGGCTGAAGTTGGCCCTGGTCACGGTTCCGGACTGAGTGGTGAATCGCCCCGGGTCTGGTGGAGGCTCTCAAACCAGTGAAGGATGAGAGTCATGTCAGCACCGAGGAAGTACAGCGTCGAGCTCCAGCAGCG
>JHVD01000043.1 GCA_000619965.1 Propionibacteriaceae bacterium P6A17 | reverse complement strand
ACCCAGACAACTACCGCCTCAGAATGCTCCTCATCGGCGGCGGTCTACGACTATGACCCCACGCTCAGGTACGAAGAGCCGCTTTGCACTCCAGTGCCCTTGGGTGTCGGACTGCGATTGCGACGTGGGACCGCGCCACCAAGAATTCCTTGCGCAGTGCCTTACGGGGCGGTGTGCTTCGGTACCACACCGTTGCACTCGGCACGTAACGCAAAGTCGCCCCGCATTCCTGTGCCCGCCACGTGAATTCCAGGTCCTCCCCACCGTAAGCTGGCAACGACTCGTCGAAGCCGCCAACCCTCTCGGCTAGCTCGCGCGGCATTGCGAAGTAGTTCGTGGTGGCAAACGGCAGGTAGGTCGTGTCTCGCAGCGGCGCGCGGCATATTCCTTGAGCGGGTCCCCCTTCCACGACCTCCAGAATCGTCCCTTGGACCATCCCTGTCTTCGCCTCGAGCGCGAGGGTCTTGACCCAGGACTCACCCACCTCATCATCAGCGTCACAAAACGCAACGACGCGACCACGGGCAACGGCAACTCCGACATTCCGCGCATACGGGATACTCGCCCGAGCGCTGGCCGAGACGATTCGTGCCGACGAGACGGCACCAATGCCGGAAGCTATCCACTCCTCGACCACCTCGCGCGTGCCGTCGGTGGACTTGTTGTCGACGACCACGACTTCGAAGGGTGGGGAGTCCGTCTGTCGGCCCAACGCGCCAAGCTGCCGGAGGATCATCGCAGATCCGTTCCGAACGCAAATGACCGCGCTGAGCGCAAAGGAGTCAGGAGAATCCTGCATCATGGCCTCCGATGAGCTGTAGGAGCGTGCGAAACCATCATGGCTGCAGGCAGTCGCTCATGCAATCCCGCGCATCGTCCCTCAGTGAAGAAGCGTTGCGCCACAGGGCTTGTCTCCCCAGATGATTCGGTCTCTCGCGCCACTTCGTCGCACCTGACAGTTTCACCCGCGAACTCAGCCAATGCCTCCAAACGCTGGGAACGTCGAGCGCCAATTTCAACTAGCCTGCCAAGGTCAGAGTCGTTGCCCGCCTTTACCTCACAGGCACCTCAACAGATGCTCAACTCGTCGCGCCGTGGTCTTCTCGAAGCTGTGCTGCTCAACGAGCGCGAGCCCCGCGTCGCGTGCCCGTCCCAACTCCTCGGGCCTGTCGGCGAGAGCCACCACCGTATCGGCCAGCGCACTGGCATTCATGCGTCTGCTTACCCAGCCGACGCCGTGCTGAGCTGCAATCCGTCGCCACGTCTCGTTGGGAAATCCAATGACCGGGACA
The DNA here is from genome assembly GCA_000619965.1 of Propionibacteriaceae bacterium P6A17. Classification (GTDB taxonomy): domain Bacteria; phylum Actinomycetota; class Actinomycetes; order Propionibacteriales; family Propionibacteriaceae; genus Arachnia. The sequence goes on along the minus strand of JHVD01000043.1, from coordinate 795 downwards.
CCGCAGCCGAGAGCCTCGAAGTAGGTTCACGACGGGTCGCCTTGAGGATGAGGAGCGATCAGCAAATCAACCTCTTCCCGGAAACGCCGCACCCACGACGGATCGAACGGGAGGAAGCCTGCGAATTGGACGTTCGATGGCGCGCTTTGGCGCAGCTGGTCCTCCATCTCGCCTGCCCCGAACAAAGTGACTTCCACTTGGACCCCACGACGTTCGAGGATACGGGCCATCTCGATGACGTGTTGGGGGCCCTTGATGGGTGTAAGGCGACCTGAGAAGGCCAATCGCAATGGTGCGGTCCAATTTCGAGTCTCCACACGAGCAGCAGCGATGTCACGTTCGCGGATCCTGTGGTCGTGGAATTGGATCGCGCTCTTGGCCAACGGAGCGTACGACTCGAAGGCGAGTGGCCCGTTGCACTCCAAGCCCGAGACGGATCTGGCTAGGAGCCGCATGGCGCGTTCCACCCCTACTTGACCACCCAGCGCCCGTATCCGTTGCTGACGCGACGCGCCCACGCGGAGGAGCGCCCGCCGGATTCTCAAATCCACCTCGCTCGTCAAAACAGTGACGGGGCTGGCCTCGATCCACTGCAGAGCACGTGCAGTGTGCAATCCATACGCGGCGCAGGGCCGCAGTTGCTTCAGTGACTCACTTGGATCCGCGGACACCAACACGTCGAATGGCAATGCATCAAGCGGGTGAATCGCCCCGGGTCTGGTGGAGGCTCTCAAACCAGTGAAGGATGAGAGTCATGTCAGCACCGAGGAAGTACAGCGTCGAGCTCCAGCAGCG
>JHVD01000042.1 GCA_000619965.1 Propionibacteriaceae bacterium P6A17 | reverse complement strand
GGTCACATTCCGAACCCGGAAGTCAAGCCCTTCAGCGCCGATGGTACTGCACCGGGGACGGTGTGGGAGACTAGGTCGCCGCCGGACTTACACACGAAACCCCTGGCCCTCGGGCTAGGGGTTTCGTGCATTTGTGGGGTCTTTCGTCACGCAGGCGTCATCGTCGCGCTTGGCGCCGAAGGCGCCTGGGCACTGCGCGCCATCTACTTCGACACGCGTCACCTGGCCCTCGCTCGTCGGGGTGTCACGCTGTGACGTCGCACCGGCGGACACGACGCCTTGTGGCATCTCAAGGTCCTCGCCAGATCTGATTCACGAGCGCCAGGAGATCGCGGCGCCTCTCGAAGACGAGGCGAGCCCCTGGATCGTGCCCGCGGCGTTGCGGGAGCGAGTGGAGTCGCTCATCCTCGGAGAGCCGCTGGTGGCCGTCGCGCAACTCGACGCCAACCGCCGTGAACGAGACCTGACGAGGGCCGACGTGACGGTCGTGGTGCTGTGCGAGGACACGGTGAAGGCGGGGTGTGCGGGCGAGACGACGCGGTGGGCGACCATTGGCCGTCGGCGGGCGCGCAAGGTGTCTCGTCGGTGCCTGCGCACGCTGGCCGGTGGGCGTTGGTACGGCTGGGGTACGCCGGCCCGGGGATTGTCCACAGCGGACGACATCCGTGGAATTACAGGCTCATCGCATTCGAGGGTGTAGGTGGGGTCTGAATCCGCCGGCTTCGAGCAGACTCCTCGCGACATAGTTCGTGAGGTTCCGGAAGCCCAGGGCGGAGCCGCGGAGGTGCTCGAGACGTCCGTTGATCGCCTCGGTCGGCCCGTTGCTGGTACCTGGCCGGTCGAAGAACGCGAGGATGTCGGCGGCGCGCTGCTTGAGCGTGCGGCCGAGCTTGCGCAGCTCGACGAGCAGACCCGGGACGCCGCTTGTGAGGGAGTCGATGAGCTGCTGCATGACGAACTTGCCGAGCTTGCGGTCGGGTTCCCGGTAGGCGGTGACCATGCGCTGGTAGATGCCCCAGGTCGCCTCGACCTCGGCGTGCTGCTCGTCGGCGAACAGCTCCTCGAGGCGAGCTTGCTGCTTCTCGGTGAGCAGCCCCGCTCCGGTGTGGAGGGTGCGACGGGCCTTGTAGAGCGGATCCTCCTTCCTCCCGCGTCGCCCGAGTGCGTCGCGTTGAACGCGGCGTCGGCACTCGTCGAGCGCGTCGCCAGCCAGCCTCACGACGTGGAACGGGTCCATCACCGTCACCGCGTCCGGGAGCTCTTCAGCGGCAGCGGTCTTGAACCCGGTGAACCCGTCCATCGCGACGACCTCGACACCGTCCCGCCAGGCCTGCGGACGTTCGGCGAGCCAGGTCTTGAACACCGCCTTCGAGCGGCCTTCCACCATGTCCAGCAGCCGCGAGGGGCCCGTCTTCTCCCGCGCCGGGGTGAGGTCGATGATCACGGTGACGTACTTGTCCCCGAACCTCGTGTGACGCCACACGTGCTCGTCGACACCGATCACCCGAACCCCGTCGAACCGGGCCGGGTCATCGATGAGCACTCGGCGCCCCTCGGCCAGGACCGCATCATTCGCCGTGTGCCAGGACACCCCGAGACCCGCGGCGACACGCGACACGGTGAGGTGGTCGATCACGAGTCCTTCCAGCGCCCACCGCATCCCACGACGGGACAGCTTCGCCCGTTCCGGAGCCACCGCCGTGAGGTCTTCACGCCAGGAACGCCCGCACCCAGAGCACTTGTAGCGGCGGACCCGGACCAGCAACGTGGTCGGGCGATGCCCGAATGGCTCATGCGCGAGACGCCGCGCACCCGTCCCGCGCGAGAGCGCCCGACAGCCGCAACCCCGACACCACGGGTCCGGCTCGGCGACCCGGCACTCGATCACCGCCCGATCCGGGTCCAGCCGCTGGCCGACGGCCACGAGGCCCAGTTCGTCGAGACGGCAGAACACCGTCAGATCAGGGGTCGCGAAGGTAGCGTGGTGCACGTCGAGGTCTTCCGGCAGATGGTGAGCGTGAGAACTTCCATCATCGGGAGACCTCGACCCCTACCCGGGCACCAACGCGCTCAACCACCTACCCCCTCAACTGCGAAGAGCCGAATTACATCGGTGTGAGTTGTGCACACAGCGTGGACAAGTCTGTGGAAAACTCTGTTGCTCGGGTGCGTGCCGGCCGACCACACGGTTGGGCGAGGGGCGTCGTCGGTCTCGGGTGGAGGATGTGCCGCCGTCCACCGTGCTGAATCTGGCTCTTCGTACCTGAGCGTGGGGTCATAGTCGTAGACCGCCGCCGATGAGGAGCATTCTGAGGCGGTAGTTGTCTGGGT
>JHVD01000041.1 GCA_000619965.1 Propionibacteriaceae bacterium P6A17 | reverse complement strand
CCGTCGCGTCCGTCGGCAGCAAGGGCGACTCCTACGATAATGCGATGGCCGAGGCGCTGAACTCGCTGTTCAAGGCCGAGTGCATCCGCAACCCCGCGATGCGACCCACAGGCGGCTGGAAGCACGTCGGCGACGTCGAGATCGCCGTGGCCGAGTACATCGACTGGTACAACCACCGCCGCCTCCACGGCGAGCTCGGCCACGTCCCGCCCGTCGAGTTCGAGACCAATTACTGGTCCCGACACCCCACCACCCACTACCATGAGGAGAAGGCCCTCACCGAGGCCTAAACCAACTAACCGAGTCTCCACCGATCCCGGGGCGATTCATGGCGTAGATGGGGTTCCCGCACGCGCCTCCGATATCCGCGCCGTTGTGCAGGCGCATGGAGCCGAGGATGGGGTGCTTGCGCATCCCGAATCCCGAGGCCACGCCACCCTTGGTGGGCCAGGTGAACCTGCTGAGGTCCTTCAACCGGGTGAGTTCTGCCTCGATGTCGGAGGCGACTTTGCGCTCGCGTTTCTCGTGTTTGGCGAGGAGAGACTGGAACCGCACCTGGTCGACCTGAGCGGCGGTTGCCTGGAGTTGTTTGCTGCGGTTCTCCAGCAGGTCCTCGAAGGTGGGCGCCCGCTCAGCGGCGACGGCTGCCGCCGAGGCGGGGGGCAACGGCGCATCAGCGGCATGAGCCGTGTGTCCCTGGTCCAGCGACCCGCTGGCGCCGATGAGGACGGCAGCTGCCAGAGCGATAATCCTTGCCGTTCCCGGCAATCGCTTCGCGCGAACCTCGCTGGCAGCCACCCCGTCCCCTCTCGACGGCGGTAAGACTAGCCTAAGAGTTTCTCAGATTCCATTCAGGGTTCTAGTCGTGACTGGCATGGTTCAGGATCTGTTCGACCATCGCTCGAACGTGGTCGTCCTGCAGGCGATAGAGGACGTTGCGTCCCTGCCGGTCGCCGGCGGCGAGGTTCAGGTGGCGCAGGATGCGCAGGTGGTTGGAGACCGAGGCTTGCGACATCGCCAGTTCTGTGACGAGCTCACTGACGGTGGCCGGGGAGTCCAACAGGCGAGCGAGGATCAGGACGCGCGCCGGCGTCGCCAGGCCGCCCATCACCTCCGCGATGCGCTCGGCTTCGCTGGCATTCAACCTCATGAACCACCACCCCTCTTCCGGAACGCGGCCTGGATTGATCCAACCAGATTCCGAGCGATCTGTGGCAATGCATCATTACATCATGATATGTTTAGATCATGAGTGCTGCGCATGAAGATCACGAAGACGACTCCCACGGACAGGGCAGGTGGGAGCTGTACTTCGCTATCGCCTCCGGCGTGACCTACATCGCGGGGCTGATCGCTGAGTTCGGCTTTGGTGCCCCGGAACCGCTGGTGCTGGGCCTGTATCTTGCGACCTACTTCTGTGGGGGCTTCTTCACCGTGCGGGGGGCGTGGGGCTCGATCCGCCGGGGCCGGTTCGAAGTGGACTTCCTGATGATCGTGGCCGCCGCCGGTGCAGCAGCGGTCGGCAGGCTCTCCGAGGGTGCCGTGCTGTTGTTCCTGTTCAGCCTCGGACACGCCCTGGAGGAGTACGCGATGGCCCGCGCGACTCGCTCGATCAAGGCGCTGGGCGAGCTCGCACCCCGCACGGCCACGCTCCGCGTCGGCCCGGACGAGCTTGTTGAGCGTCCGGTGGAAGAGCTTCAGGTGGGCGATGTCGCGGTCGTGCGACCGAACTCGCGGGTACCTGCGGATGGTTTCGTCAGCGTCGGCAGCACGGCGATCGACCAGTCCGCGGTGACCGGGGAGTCGATCCCGGTGGAGAAGGCTGCAGTGCCCGACGTCGCCAAGGCCCTGGCCAATCCCGACGCGATCTCCAGTGGCTCGCGGGTCTTCGCCGGGACGGTGAACGGCCCCGGCGCGTTCGACATGGTGGTGACCGCAGCGGCCGCCGACACCACATTGGCGCGGGTGGTGAAGCTCGTCACCGAGGCTGACACAGCCCAATCGCCCACCCAGCAGTTCATCGACCGGTTCCAGCGGTTCTATGTGCCCGCGGTCATCCTGGCCGTGGTCGTGGTGTTGGCGGTCGGGATGATCTGGTTTGCCGAGCCGTTCGGTGACAGCTTCTACCGGGCGATGCTGGTCCTGGTCGCGGCCAGCCCCTGCGCCTTGGCGATCGCAACCCCAGCAGCTGTGCTGGCGGGGATCGCTCGGGCTGGCCGCGCCGGCGTCCTGGTCAAGGGCGGTGCCCCGCTGGAGACTCTCGGCAAGGTCGACGCCATGGCCTTCGACAAGACCGGCACCCTCACCTGGGGACACCCCACGGTAACCGACACCATCCCAGCACCAGGCGTCCTCGTCGATGAACTCAATGCGATCGCCCTGGCTACCGAGACGTTGAGCGACCACCCGTTGGCGACTGCCATCGTCCGCGATCTCACCGAACTGGTCGGAGCGAACGCGCGCCGCGTGGCGACCGACCTCGAGGCCGTCACGGGCCGTGGCATCCGCGCGACGGTGGATGGTGAGATCGTCCTGGTGGGCAGCGTCCGGATGATGGCCGAGGCCGATCACGAGCTGCCGGTCGAGGTCAAGGCCTCGGTCGATCAACTCCAGGACGAAGGCCGCACCACCATGGTGGTCACCCATGGCGCCCGCGTGCTCGGCGTGATCGGTGTGATGGACGCGCCCAAAGCCGAAGCCCGCCAGACGCTCGACGTCCTGCGCGAGTCCGGCATCGGGGAACTGGTCCTTATCTCGGGGGACAACCAGGCGGTCGCCGACGCCGTGGGCCGCTCGGTCGGGATCGACCGGGCCATGGGTGAGTTGTTGCCCGAGGACAAGGTGGTCGCGATCCGCAACCTCACCGAAGGTGGTCGCACCACGGCGATGGTGGGCGACGGTGTGAACGATGCCCCCGCGATGGCCAGCGCGAGCCTGGGCATCGCGATGGGCGCTGCCGGGTCGGCGGTCGCCCTGGAGACCGCCGACATCGCTCTGATGGCCGACGACCTCGGACGGGTACCGTTCATGGTGCGACTCGGTCGAGCAACCTCCCGGCTCATCCGGCAGAACCTCATCGCAGCCCTCGCCATCGTCGCGTTCCTCGTGCCGGCCAGCCTGCTCGGGCTAGCGATGGGTCCGATCGTGTTCATCCACGAAGGCTCGACCATCCTCGTCGTCCTCAACGCCCTGCGACTGCTGCGGTTCGACCACAACCGCGACCACCACGGCATCACCCACGAAGACCGTCCGGCCGGACGTGCAGGATCGGCTGCTCCACGGCAGGAACTCGCCGGCCGCACCCAGACCGAGTTGGACGCGCCAGTCGAGTGACGGCCCTGAACGGCTGGATCGCGCTGGCCTTGTACCTGATCGGCCTCGGTCTGGCCTTCGGCTTTCGAGCGGTGGTTCACCTGCGCCGCAACGGAGATACGGGGTTCCGACTCAAAGCAGGTGCGGCGGGTTCCGCCCAATGGTGGGGGAAGCTGCTGTTCGCGGTCGCGCTGCTGCTCGGACTGGCAGGCCCGGTGACGCAGATCGTCGGCATCGGACGCCTGACCATCCCCGGCGGCACGATCGTGGAAGGGATCGGGCTGGTCCTTGCACTGCTCGGGATGAAGACGTTGCTGCGGGCGCAGCGGGAGATGGGCGCTTCCTGGCGGGTTGGCGTCGACCCGGAGGAGCACACCGAGATGGTGACCGATGGGACCTTTGCGATGGTGCGCAACCCGGTGTTCTCCGGGATGGCTGTGTCAAGCGTCGGGTTGTTCCTGCTGGCCCCGACGATCGCGGCGACGGCGGCGACCGTCGTGCTGCTCGCCGCCATTCAGGTACAAGTCCGGGCGGTCGAGGAACCCTACCTACTCGCCGTTCACGGCGACGCCTACCGCGACTACGCCGCTAGAGTCGGCAGATTCGTCCCAGGCGTTGGGCACAGCCTTCGCGGCCTCAGGTAGCCGGGTTGACTGGATCGAGGACGGGGACGCGCGGCAGGCCTAGCGCCGAGCTGCGAACCTGAGCAGCAGGAGGCCGAGCAGGCTGGTCGCGGCCAGGAGACCGGCGATCCACGGGCCGAGGGAGACAGCCGGGGTCAGTCCGGTGCGTAGTGGGATGGTGGTGACCCGAGCGCCGATGGTGTCGGTGGGGAGTTCGTCGAGGATTGTGCCGTCGGGGGCGAAGGCCTGGCTGGTGCCGGTGGGGAGTTCGTCGAGGATTGTGCCGTCGGGGGCGAAGGCCTGGCTGGTGCCGGTCGTGGAGACGTTCACGACGCCGCGACCGGTCTCGATTGCGCGCATCCGGGCGAGGGCGGCCTGTTGCAGGTTCTCGTCGGTGCCGCGGAAGTCGCCGTTGTTGGACTGAAGCAGGTACAGCTGAGCCCCGTCCTGGGCGCCCTGCCAGATGACGTCGTCAAAGATGACGTCGAAGCAGATGGCCAATCCCACCCCGACCCCGTTCAGGCTGACATACGGGGAGTTGGTGCCGGGAGTGAATCGGCCTGGGTTTCGTTCCGTTCTTGAAGCAAGGATGGAACACGATGAACCAGAAGTACTCTCCCGAGATGCGCGAGCGCGCGCTGCGGATGCTCGATGAGGCCAAGGCCTCCGGTGAGCACTCGAATCTGATGTCCGCCGTGCGGCATGTTGCGGGGCTCCTCGGCATGAGCGCGGAGACGCTGCGGGTGTGGCATCGCCGCCGCGAGGTCGACGCCGGCGCGAAGCCCGGTGTCCCGAGCGATGTCGCTGAGGAGAACAAGCGCCTGCGCCGCGAGGTGGCCGAGCTGCGAAAGGCGAATGAGATCCTCAAG
>JHVD01000040.1 GCA_000619965.1 Propionibacteriaceae bacterium P6A17 | reverse complement strand
GCCTCGATCGTCGGCGAGTCCGAGCAGAAGCCCGCAGCCCAGAAGCCGACGATCACCCCGTGGCGCGCCGAGCCCCTGAAGGTCGTCACCCAGGTACGCACCAGCGACGAGTTCATGTGGGCCGACAGCGATTACCGCCTCGGCGTCATGTCCGACCTGATCGCCCCCGCGCTCGGCGCCTCGATCGGCCGCGCCGTCGACCTGATCGCCTTCCACGGCATCAACCCGTCCGCCGGCACCGTGTCCCCGAAGGCCACCAAGTACCTGTCGCAGGCCACCAGCACCGTCACCTCCGCCGGGGCCCCCACCAAGGAGCTCAACGAGGCCGTCGGCCTGCTCGCCGGCACCGGTATCGCCATGCCCAACGGCATCGCGATGGATGCGGCCTACAACTACGCGCTCGCCACCGAGGTGTACCCGACCGGGCACTCGCTGGTCGGCCAGCCGATGTACCCGCAGATGGGCTTCAACGGCATCGACAACTGGCGCGGCCTCAAGGTCGGCCAGTCCTCGACCGTCTCCGGCGCCCCGGAGATCTCCGTGCCCTCGAACATCAAGGCGATCGTCGGTGACTGGTCCGAGGTCAAGTGGGGCTTCCAGCGGAACTTCCCGATGGAGCTCGTCGAGTACGGCGATCCCGACCAGACCGGCCGCGACCTCAAGGCCTACAACGAGGTCCTGCTGCGCGTCGAGGCCGTCCTCTACGTCGCGATCGGCGACCTCAAGAAGTTCGCCCTCGTCAAGAGCGCGTGATGATCGAGCTCGTCAACGAGAAGACCGGGGTGGTCGTGCGCGTCTCGCAGGAGACCGCCGACCTCCTCGGCCCCGAGTATCAGCCGGCCGAGAAGCCGAAGCGGGCCACCCGCCAAGCCTCGACGCCGACCAAGTGAGATAGGGGACCGCCATGGCGATCATCATCACGCCGGAGGATCTGGCGCCGTTCGCGACGATCGACGTCGTCCAGACGCAGGCAATGATCGACGACGCGCTGGCGATGGCGACCATGGTCGCCCCCTGCCTCTCCACGGCGACCGACGAGCAGGCCGCGGTCGCTCGCGCCATCCTGCGCCGCGCCATCCTGCGCTGGAACGACTCCGGCGTCTCAGGGGCGGTCACGCAGCGCTCTGCCGGGCCGTTCTCTGAATCGGTCACCAGTGGCGGCTCCAAGGGCCTGTTCTGGCCGTCGGAGATCACCGCCTTGCAGGACATCTGTAAGAGTGCCGGGACAACCCGGGGCGCGTTCACGATCAAGCCTGCCATCAGCGGCCAGCGGGCGGTCCACGATCCGATCTGCGACCTCGTATTCTTCGGGCCCGGCTGCACCTGCGGCTCCAACCTGAACCGCTACGAGGGGCCGATCTTCAACGGCGGCACGCCGTGATGTTCGCCCGCCCGGAGCCGCTGACACGCCGCCCATACCTTGGCATGGCCGAGGACGCGCACGGCAGGGAGCAGCCGCAGTACGGCCCGGAAGAACGGCTCTTCGGCGGCTTCGCCCCGGCGTCGTCGTCGGAGCCCCGCAGCTATGGGGCGCTGACCGTCGAGATTCCGGCGACCATCTACCTCGATGTCTTCCGTGACGACTTGTCGCCGCACGACCGCTGGGTGGCGCGCGGCGTCGAGTACGAGGTGGAGGGTTCGCCGGCCGCATGGCGGAGCCCGTTCTCGGGCTGGGAGCCGGGCACCGTGATCCAGCTACGAAGGGTGGAGGGATGAAGGCGCAGTTCCGCTTCGGCCGCGTGAAGCTCAACAATGCCGGCTTCCGCGCGTTCCGCACGCACGAGCGGAGCCACAAGCTTGTGCGGGAGTCCGCGCAGCGCATCGCCGACGCCGCAGGCCCCACCTACGAGGTGCATGAGGCGCCGTCGGCCAACCGCGCCCGAGCGACCGTCTACACCGAGGACCTCGGCGCGAGAGCGCGCGACAACAAGGAGCAGAAGCTCCTCGGCGCGATCGGGGCGGCGAAGCAATGACCCAGCTTGTCGTCGCGCCGGACGCGCTCGCAGCGGCCCGCAAGTGGCTGACCTCCCAGCTCCCCGACCTCAAAGTCGTCGGTGAGCGCCCGGCGACCCTGCCGAAGCGGTTCGTGATCTTGCGTGAATCCGGCGGTGGGAGGCCCCGCGCCAAGGTCATCATGCCGTTCTACCTCACGGTCGAAGCGTGGGACGACGCGGGCACCGTCGCCGCCTCCGAGCTGGCCCGCACGGTTGCCGCCGCATTCACCGCTTGGGAAGGCGTGGAGGCGTACACCGCGAGTTGCACGGCCCCCGTCTACAACCCCGATACCGAGACCCGGCGAGCGCGCTACACGTTCGCCGTCGACGGGACGCTGCGCGGCACCGTCATCACCAATCCTCCCCCACCTGAGAAAGGACTAGAGCCATGAGTGGACTCAACGCCGAAGAGGTGCGCGTAGCCCTGACCGGGCACGTGTACTTCGTTCCCCTGGGAAAGACGTTCCCTACCGACATGAAGCCCGTCACCGATGGCATCGACCTCGGCTACACCACCGAGGAAGGTGTCTCCTTCAGCTTCTCGAAGGACACCGAGGACATCATGGGCTGGCAGACGAAGGACCCGCTGCGCAAGCTCGTCACGGCCGAGCCGAAGTCATGCTCCTTCACCTTGCGTCAGCTCTCCCGTGACACGTGGCTGTCGACGATGGGTGGCACCATCAGCAAGAACACCGACGAGTCGTACCTGTGGGAGCCGGACGACGGAAAGCAGCTTGAGGGCACGATCATCGTCGAGTTCATCGACGGCGACAAGAAGGCTCGCTTCGGGTTCCGTCGTGCAGCGCAGACCGCGACCGTCGAGTTCTCGCTCGTGCGCACCGACGCGGTGAACCTGCCGAACGAGTGGACCGCACTCGCCACCAAGGATGGCTCGAAGGCCTCCTTCGCCGTGTTCGATGATGACGCCTTCCAGGCGACGACCGCCAACCCTGACCCGGTCAGCCCGTAGCAGTGACCTCCGGCCCGTACCGATCTGGAGGTGCGGTGCGGGCCGGAGCCTCAACTCACCTCCACCAACCTCCATCCACCTCCACGGAAAGCAGCCACCATGACCAAGGCCAACGACCTCCCCAAGTTCGACTACCTCCGTGCTGTCTACGAGGACGGCACCTGCACCCCTTGGGTGAATCTCGCCAAGCCCAAGTTCCTGATCCGCTGGGAGCGGGAGAACCCCGACTCCCCGACCCCGGTCACGATCGTCGACCAGATGCGGTTCACGCACATGGCGCTCGGCATCACCGACGCGTTCGAGGCGTGGGCCGAGAAGGTGGAGGGGCTTGAGTCCCGCGAGTTCGTCTCGGGAAAAGCGAACGCCTGACCGCGATCCTGCGACTGGCGGTCCTGACTGGGCTGCCAGTCGCAGAACTCATCGACCTCAGCGAGGACGAGCTCGACACCATTGGCGAGGCCGCCAGGGCGAAGACGTGGACGCAGGACACGGAACTGCTCGCCGCGATCCTTGAGACGTTGCAGGCCATCAATGCGCGGCTCAACGCCGGAATCGCCGTCGTGCTCACCGACAAGACGCGGCCGTACAAGCTGCAACCGATCCCCCGCCCAGACTGGCTCGCCCCGCCGAAACCACAAGTCAAGACCGTGACGCTGGAAGACCTGTTCCACAAGTTCCAGAGCTGAGTAGGAGGCCGCCGTGAGCGCTATCGAGCTTGCGTCCACGTACGTGTCCGTGGGCCTCTCCACGGAGGGGCTCGGCAAGCAGATCAAGCAGGCGTTCGGGCAGGCTGGCGGGCAGGCGACGACGGCCTTCGACAAGGGCTTCAAGCCCGAGAAGGCGGGAATCGGCAAGAAGTTCGGCGCGGTCGCGAAGGTCGGTGTCGGGGCCGTGGCCGCGATCGGCGCAGCAGTCGGCGGGCTGGCGCTCAAGGGCGGCATCACGCGAGCCCTGAACATCGAGGGTGCGCAGGCGAAACTCAAGGGCCTCGGGCACGACACGAAGGCCGTCGACCAGATCATGAAGAACGCCCTCGCCTCGGTGAAGGGGACGGCGTTCGGCCTCGGCTCCGCAGCCACCACCGCCGCTGGAGCCGTGGCGGCAGGCATCAAGCCCGGCCAGCAGCTTGAGAAGGTCCTCAAGTCCGTCGCGAACTCGGCGTCCGCTTCCGGCTCCACGATGGAGGAGATGGGCGGCATCTACAACAAGGTCGCCTCTGTCGGCAAGGCGCAGAACGACGTGCTCGCACAGGTCGCAGACCGTGGCATCCCCATCTACGCCGCCCTCGCCAAGGAGCTCGGAGTCACCTCCGAGCAGGTCTTCAAGATGGCCTCGAAGGGCAAGATCGACTTCGCCACCTTCGAGAAGGCAATGACCCGCGCCTCCGGCACGGTCGCTGCAGAGATGGGCGAGACGATCCCCGGCAAGATCGACAACGCGAAGGCCGCCTTGTCCCGCCTGGGCGAGGCGGCGGTCAAGGGCTTCCTGCCTGCCATCTCGGACGGCATCTCCAAGGCCACGCAGGTGTTCGACTCGCTCGCGCCAGCGGCTCAGCGTGTCGGGCAGGTCGCGTCCGAGGCGTTCCAGAAGGTCGGGGCGTTCATCTCTGGGATCGACTTCGGCCCGGTCATCACGCTCGCCAGGCGGGCGCTGGCAGGTATCAGTGACTTCGGGAATGGGTTCGTCGCCGGATTCGGCGGCATCGACCGTATCGGGAAGGCCTTCGCCGACCTGTTGCCGCTGGTCACTGGGCCGCTCGGCATCATCAAGTCCGCGCTCGTCGACACGTTCTCTGGCGGCGTGGATTTCGGCGCGCTTGGTCGAAGCCTGGGATCAACGCTCGGGCCTGCGTTGTCCTCGATTGCGGGGCTTGCAGCCAAGGTGGGCGATGCGCTTGGGCGTATCGCTACTGCGGTCCTTCCTGTCGTCAAGGACGGGTTCGCCAAGATCAGCCCGAGTGTCGGGGCGCTCGTGTCGGCATTCCAGCCGCTTGTCAACGCGATCGGGCGCGTCGTCGAGCTGATCACGCCCGTGCTGATCCCGGCATTCAAGTTCCTTGCGGGGGTCATCATGGA
>JHVD01000039.1 GCA_000619965.1 Propionibacteriaceae bacterium P6A17 | reverse complement strand
CGCAATCGAAGCTTGAGAACTCAACAGCGTGCTTTAAGTCAATGCCAATTTTTCGCACATTCAGATGTTTGTGTTTGTTTGTGTGTCCCGTTGCATGGCCTTTTTGGTTGTGCGCGGTTCCTTTGATTATTGATTTGATCCAGTTGTTGGGTCTTGTCAGTGGTTGGATTTTTTGTTGACGGATTTTGGGTTTTTGCCCGTTTCCGATGTTTTTTCAACGGAGAGTTTGATCCTGGCTCAGGACGAACGCTGGCGGCGTGCTTAACACATGCAAGTCGAACGGTAAGGCCCTTTCGGGGGTACACGAGTGGCGAACGGGTGAGTAACACGTGAGTAACCTGCCCCATACTCTGGGATAACAGTTGGAAACAGCTGCTAATACCGGATATGAGCCCCTTTCGCATGTTGGGGGTTGGAAAGTGTTTGCGGTTTGGGATGGACTCGCGGCCTATCAGCTTGTTGGTGAGGTAGTGGCTCACCAAGGCTTCGACGGGTAGCCGGCCTGAGAGGGCGACCGGCCACATTGGGACTGAGATACGGCCCAAACTCCTACGGGAGGCAGCAGTGGGGAATATTGCACAATGGGCGGAAGCCTGATGCAGCAACGCCGCGTGCGGGATGACGGCCTTCGGGTTGTAAACCGCTTTCATCCATGACGAAGCTTTTGTGACGGTAGTGGGAGAAGAAGCACCGGCTAACTACGTGCCAGCAGCCGCGGTGATACGTAGGGTGCGAGCGTTGTCCGGAATTATTGGGCGTAAAGAGCTTGTAGGCGGTTTGTCGCGTCGGGAGTGAAAACTCGGGGCTTAACTCCGAGCTTGCTTCCGATACGGGCTGACTTGAGGAAGGTAGGGGAGAATGGAATTCCTGGTGAAGCGGTGGAATGCGTAGATATCAGGAGGAACACCAGTGGCGAAGGCGGTTCTCTGGACCTTTCCTGACGCTGAGAAGCGAAAGCGTGGGGAGCAAACAGGCTTAGATACCCTGGTAGTCCACGCCGTAAACGGTGGGTACTAGGTGTGGGGGACATTCCACGTTCTCCGTGCCGCAGCTAACGCATTAAGTACCCCGCCTGGGGAGTACGGCCGCAAGGCTAAAACTCAAAGGAATTGACGGGGCCCCGCACAAGCGGCGGAGCATGCGGATTAATTCGATGCAACGCGAAGAACCTTACCTGGGTTTGACATATGCCGGAAACATCCAGAGATGGGTGCCCCTTTTTGGTCGGTATACAGGTGGTGCATGGCTGTCGTCAGCTCGTGTCGTGAGATGTTGGGTTAAGTCCCGCAACGAGCGCAACCCTCGTCCTATGTTGCCAGCGGGTTATGCCGGGGACTCATAGGAGACCGCCGGGGTCAACTCGGAGGAAGGTGGGGATGACGTCAAGTCATCATGCCCCTTATGTCCAGGGCTTCACGCATGCTACAATGGCCGGTACAAAGAGCTGCGATCCTGTAAGGGTGAGCGAATCTCAAAAAGCCGGTCTCAGTTCGGATTGGGGTCTGCAACTCGACCCCATGAAGTCGGAGTCGCTAGTAATCGCAGATCAGCAACGCTGCGGTGAATACGTTCCCGGGGCTTGTACACACCGCCCGTCAAGTCATGAAAGTCGGTAACACCCGAAGCCAGTGGCCTAACCGTTTGGAGGGAGCTGTCGAAGGTGGGATCGGTAATTAGGACTAAGTCGTAACAAGGTAGCCGTACCGGAAGGTGCGGCTGGATCACCTCCTTTCTAAGGAGCTTAGTGGCTGCTGCTGGCCCTGTGGGGTTGGTGGTGGTTCATGTGCTGGTTGCAGGAGCGTGTGTCTTCTGGCTGGCGAGCACCGGTTTGTGGAACATTGATGGGTAAGTTTTGCTGTTGGCTGCGTCGAGTACTGCCTCGTGTTTGGGGTGTGGAAGGTCGTGGTTGGTGGTGGAGCCTGAGCACGCTGTTGGGTCCTGGAGTTTCGGCTGTGTTTGCAGTGGTTGCTTCGTGCGGTCTGATGCTGGCGCCTGCGTTGGTGGGTGTTGGGTTGGGTTCGCCCGTATTTTGAGAACTTCACAGTGGACGCGAGCATCTTTGTAGTGAACAACAAGCTACTAAGTGCGATCGGTGGATGCCTTGGCACCAGGAGCCGATGAAGGACGTTGTAACCTGCGATAAGCCACGGGGAGTTGGTAAACGAGCGTTGATCCGTGGATTTCCGAATAGGGAAACCTTGAATGTCCAGAGTCATGTCTGGCAACCTCCGCCTGAATGTATAGGGCGGTTGGAGGGAACGTGGGGAAGTGAAACATCTCAGTACCCATAGGAAGAGAAAACAATAGTGATTCCGTTAGTAGTGGCGAGCGAACGCGGAAGAGGCCAAACTCATGTCGTGTGATAGTTGACAGGCGTTGCGGCATGGGGGTTGTGGGATCGCTTGGACCTGGCTGTCGGTGGGTCGAAGAGTGAGAAATGGTTGATGAAGTTGAATCGGTTGGGAAGCCGGACCGTAGAGGGTGAGAGTCCCGTAATACGTAAGTTGACCACTCTTGAGCGTGTTCCCAAGTAATGCGGAACCCCTGAAATTTCGCATGAATCTGGCGGGACCATCCGCTAAGCCTAAATACTACCTGGTGACCGATAGCGGACAAGTACCGTGAGGGAAAGGTGAAAAGTACCCCGGGAGGGGAGTGAAATAGTACCTGAAACCGGTCGCATACAATCCGTCGGAGCCTTTCGGGGTGACGGCGTGCCTTTTGAAGAATGAGCCTGCGAGTTAGTGGTATGTGGCGAGGTTAACCCGTGTGGGGTAGCCGTAGCGAAAGCGAGTCTGAAATGGGCGTTTCAGTCGCATGCTCTAGACCCGAAGCGAAGTGATCTATCCATGGCCAGGGTGAAGCGAGGGTAAGACCTCGTGGAGGCCCGAACTCACTTAGGTTGAAAACTGAGGAGATGAGCTGTGGATAGGGGTGAAAGGCCAATCAAACTTCGTAATAGCTGGTTCTCCCCGAAATGCATTTAGGTGCAGCGTTGCGTGTTTCTTGTCGGAGGTAGAGCACTGGATGGTCTAGGGGGCCCACAAGCTTACCGAAATCAGCCAAACTCCGAATGCCGGCAAGTGAGAGCGCAGCAGTGAGACTGTGGGGGATAAGCTTCATAGTCGAGAGGGAAACAGCCCAGATCATCAGCTAAGGCCCCTAAGCGATAACTAAGTGGAAAAGGATGTGGAGTTGCGGAGACAACCAGGAGGTTGGCTTGGAAGCAGCCATCCTTGAAAGAGTGCGTAATAGCTCACTGGTCAAGTGATTCTGCGCCGACAATTTAGCGGGGCTCAAGTTATCCGCCGAAGCTATGGCATTCACGCGAGTAACCGTAAGGTTGTGTGGATGGGTAGGGGAGCGTCGTGTGCGCGGTGAAGCGGCGGGGTGACCCAGTCGTGGAGAGCACACGAGTGAGAATGCAGGCATTAGTAGCGAAAGACGGGTGAGAAACCCGTCCGCCGAATATCCAAGGGTTCCAGGGTCAAGCTAATCTGCCCTGGGTAAGTCGGGACCTAAGGCGAGGCCGACAGGCGTAGTCGATGGACAACGGGTTGATATTCCCGTACCGGCAAAACACGGTCCATGCTGAATTGAGTGATGCTGAGCATGCGAGGTGTTGGTTGGTCTTCGGATCGGCCTTCGCTGAGCCTGTGACCCAAACTTTTAGTAGGCAAGCTGCGGAGGGACGCAGGAAGGTAGCTCATCCTGGGCGATGGTTGTCCCAGGCTAAGTGTGTAGGGCGAGTCGTAGGCAAATCCGCGGCTTGTGTGCCTGAGACATGATGGGTCTGACGTTTCGACGTTGGATTGAGTGATCCTATGCTGCCTAGAAAAGCTTCGTGAGCGACGTGTTCGCCGCCCGTACCCCAAACCGACACAGGTGGATGAGTAGAGAATACTAAGGCGATCGAGAGAATCGTGGTGAAGGAACTCGGCAAAATACCCCCGTAACTTCGGAATAAGGGGGACCGGATACGTACTAGAATTTACTTTGAAAGCGTTGAAGGTCGCAGAGACCATGCCCAAGCGACTGTTTACCAAAAACATAGGTCCGTGCCAACTCGTAAGAGGATGTATACGGACTGACTCCTGCCCGGTGCTGGAAGGTCAAGGGGAAGGGTTAGCCTTCGGGTGAAGCCTTGAACTTAAGCCCCAGTAAACGGCGGTGGTAACTATAACCATCCTAAGGTAGCGAAATTCCTTGTCGGGTAAGTTCCGACCTGCACGAATGGAGTAACGATTTGGGCGCTGTCTCCACCACGAACTCGGCGAAGTTGCACTACGAGTAAAGATGCTCGTTACGCGCAGCAGGACGGAAAGACCCCGGGACCTTTACTATAGCTTGGTATTGGTGATCGGTACGACTTGTGTAGGATAGGTGGGAGACTGTGAAGCTTGGACGCCAGTTCAGGTGGAGTCATCGTTGAAATACCACTCTGGTCGTTCTGGTTATCTAACTTGGGCCCATGATCTGGGTCAAGGACAGTGCCTGGTGGGTAGTTTGACTGGGGCGGTCGCCTCCCAAAAGGTAACGGAGGCGCCCAAAGGTTCCCTCAGCCTGGTTGGCAATCAGGTTTCGAGCGTAAATGTACAAGGGAGCTTGACTGCGAGAGAGACATCTCGAGCAGGGACGAAAGTCGGGATTAGTGATCTTCTGGTGGCATATGGAAGCGCCAGGACTCAACGGATAAAAGGTACCCCGGGGATAACAGGCTGATCTTGCCCGAGCGTCCATAGCGACGGCATGGTTTGGCACCTCGATGTCGGCTCGTCGCATCCTGGGGCTGGAGTCGGTCCCAAGGGTTGGGCTGTTCGCCCATTAAAGCGGCACGCGAGCTGGGTTCAGAACGTCGTGAGACAGTTCGGTCCCTATCCGCTGCGCGCGTAGGAGTCTTGAGAAGAGCTGATCCTAGTACGAGAGGACCGGATCGGACTGACCTCTGGTGTGCCAGTTGTTCTGCCAAGAGCACGGCTGGTTGGCTACGTCGGGACGTGATAACCGCTGAAAGCATCTAAGCGGGAAGCACACTTCAAGATGAGGGCTCCCACAGATCAATCTGGTAAGGCCCCCAGTAGACCACTGGGTGATAGGTCGGATGTGGAAGTGCTGCAAGGCATGGAGCTGACCGATACTAATAGGCCGAGGGCTTGTTTTCTACAAAGATGCTACGCGTCCACTGTGAGGTCTCTCGAGATACGGTCGAGGACCACCCCCTGTGTATGACACGGGGAAAGGGTCCCGTGCACATCTCCATAGTGTTTCGGTGGTCATAGCGAAGGGGAAATACCCGGTCACATTCCGAACCCGGAAGTCAAGCCCTTCAGCGCCGATGGTACTGCACCGGGGACGGTGTGGGAGACTAGGTCGCCGCCGGACTTACACAC
>JHVD01000038.1 GCA_000619965.1 Propionibacteriaceae bacterium P6A17 | reverse complement strand
ACAGCTGCGCTCGGTCTATCACCAGTCCTGTCATGCCGACGGGCGCAGGGTCGCGGAGAAGATCCTGGCCACGTTCCCGTCGTGTCCGATCCCGGAGATCGCCCGCCTCGGCCGGACGCTGAACCAGTGGCGCGACGCGTTCCTGGGCTACTTCACCACCGGCGGCGCGAACAACGGCGGAACCGAATCCATCAACGGGTTGATCGAACTCGCCCGCCGCGTCGCCAGAGGGTTCCGCAACCCAGACAACTACCGCCTCAGAATGCTCCTCATCGGCGGCGGTCTACGACTATGACCCCACGCTCAGGTACGAAGAGCCGGTCATCTCCCACATCCGCCTGCCGAAGAACGCCCCCGTGTGGGCGGCGCACGTCGCCGAAAGCGGCTACGTCGGCGTTCCCCTCTTCTTCATTCTCTCCGGCGTGGTGTTGGCCTACAACTATGGCGGAATCAACCCGCGCAGCCCTCGAGAGGTCTGGAACTTCTACATCGCTCGTGGAGCCCGGGTACTCCCGCTCTACTACGCCGTGCTGTTCTATCTCGCGATCCGACGACAGGCGCTCGACTACGATCAGCTCTACTTCTGGCGCCATGTGTTCAACATCCAGACTTGGACCGGCAGCCTGCTCGCGGCGCAGCAGACCTACAACGGCCCGGCGTGGTCGATCAACGTCGAGCTGTTCTTCTATGCGCTGTTCCCATTCCTGATGCCGCCGTTCGCCAAGCTGTCCAAGAAGTTCGGCGTCCGCGGACTCGTCTCGCTCATCGTCGTGCTCGCCGCGGTCCAGTGGATTCTGTGCGTCTGGTTCTACGCGGCCGGCTGGGCCGACCTCCCGGCCGCGGATCCCGCGTCCGGGCACCGCTGGCTCTACCGCCATCCCCTTCCCAGACTGCTGGAGTTCGGCATGGGCATCGCGCTCGCGCTCATCCTCGAGCATCGCCCCCTCGAGCAGCTGACGGCTCGCGCGCACTCCGGCATCCAGCTGGCGGCCATCGTGCTCGCCTCGATCGCGACGGTGGCCCGCCCGTGGGACGGCCCGACGGCCGGCCTCTGGCGCGTCGCCTCGTTCGGCGCGCTGTACAGCATCCCGTTTGCGCTGCTGCTGTGGTCCCTGGCGAGCAACTCCGGACTGATCGCGAGGCTCCTGTCGACGGCGCCCCTCCGATCCCTCGGCGTCTCGAGCTTCGCCCTCTACCTGACCCATCGGCCCTTCCTCGAGGTGCTCGGCGCCGACGTGGTGCGCGAGTCCGACGACACAGCCGGCTGGCTCCTGGTGTTGGCGCTACTCGGCTTCACCATGGTGATCGGCGAGGGTGCGCACCGGTACATCGAGCGGCCCTGTCACAGGTTCTTCATCAAGCTGCAGCGGCGCTGACCCCCACCGGGCTGGCACGGATCAGTAGACGATCTCGTGCTGCAGCTCCGCCGAGCACGACGTGGAGCGGCGCACGCGCACCAAGTGGTCGCCGTACTGGACCTGCTCCTGCGAGTACTCCGTGAGCAGCAACGGAGTCACACCCGCGCGCTGGAGCGCACGCTCGGCCCCTGCGACATCGGCCTGCTCCGGCACACCGGCGGGGGGTTCGTCGTCCACGCCCGACGGCACCACATCCGTCTCCAGCGCCCCCACTTGGGCGTCGGCGCCATCCATGCGCACGCCGGTCGCGGCGCCGACGAGCGCAGCTGTCGACGACGAGTCGGCCGCCGCCCGCTCGGCCGCGGCGGCGGTGATCGCCACCAGATCGCGGTAGGCGCGAGAAGTCACGGGGTCGTCTGCGGGATCTTCCAGCACCTCGTCGAGCGGGAAGCGCGCTTCGCCGTCGACGACCGGTCGGATCAGCGGGGAGCTCGGCTCGGGACGCAGGACAGCCGCGAAGGGGTGTTCCGGCGCCACGTGCAGAACAAGCTCGTCGTCCGAGAGTTCCGCTCGCGCGACGGACTGACCGCGGACGAGTCGAATCCACGACGAGGACGATCCTCGGCGCCACTGCGACACAACTACCCAATTGCCGGAAGGCAGCTCGACCGGATCGGGGATTTCGCCTCGGCCGATGGTGACCTCGCCAACCCAGGTCACCGGCCCCACTGCAATCTGCATCATGAGCTGGTACGGCGTGTCGGCGAGCTGTTCGACGAGGGCGTCGGGGACCTGTACCTCCGTCGTCGCACGCTGACCGTCCAGCGCAGCAACGTTGGCGGCAAGCGGAATCGTGCGTTGTTCGCATTGGAGCTCTGCGGTGATCGTCGCGCGGTCGAGCAGGAGGCGTCGCAATTTCGACTCCACTTGGATCATCGTCATACCGTCGAGACGAGTAACAGCCGTGACCCGCGAGCGAAGAGTACGGGCCTTGATCTGCGGAGCCTTGAGCCCTCCGAAAACAAGGTTGGCTGCGAGTCCCGGCAGGTGCCGCACACGGTTCGGCTCGAGGAAGGTGCGCAATACGTCACCCACCGCGCCACCCCGGCGTTGCTCGGCCAGCACCGCGGCACCGTCGAGATCGCCGCGGACCAGCGCCGCATGAATGCTGCGTGCGAGCGGGGTGGTCCAGTCCTTCGACGGGCTAAGTCGGCGTGCAAGTCTGACCGCCAACTGACCAATGGCCTGACGGTCTTGCAAGGCACCCTCGGCGAGCGCGGTGGCAAGCGTGATGACATCGATGTCGGTGAAGTAGCCGTGGATGCGTTCGGCGATCTCGCCGCCCTCGGCATCGGCCACCTCAAGTGTCATCTCGGCCGAGGCTACGCGGTCCGTCAGGTTGTCGAGCTCGAGCGAGCGCTGGGTGATCGAATCCTCGGCAAGTCGCTGACGCCAGTGGTAGACCTTCTCGGCGAAGATGTCGACGCTCGACGCCTTGAGATGCGCAGCTAGGGTCACGGGGTAGTCCTCGTACCGGATCGCCGGGAATTCGAAGCCGTGCTCATCCCAGAAGCTCCGCCGGTACACCTTGTTCCACACCATCCGGTCACGGATGAGCGTCGGGAACTCGCGGATGTGTGTCTGGAAGCGGGTTTCCGCGAACGCCTCGGCGTGCGTCCAGGACTGAACGTTGCCCTTGCCCTCGATGTAACGCCAAGTGTTGCCTGCCGCGATGTCGGAACCAGTGCGCTCGAGGCTCGAAACCATGAGTTCATAGGCGCGCGGGGGGATCAAGTCGTCGGAGTCCGCGAAGGTGATGTACCTTCCGGTGGCCGCGCGGGTGCCCTCGTTGCGGGCCGGGCCGAGGCCCTGATTGGACGTGTGCAGGACACGGACCCGTGGGTCAACCGCAGCAAAGTCGTCCGCGATCTCACCACTCTCGTCGGGCGACCCGTCGTCGACGACGATGACTTCCAGGTCCGTCAGCGTCTGTGCCAAGACCGAATCCAGACAAGCGGGCAGGTACTCACCCACGCCATAGGCGGGCACGATGACACTCAGCAGCGGGGGCATGCGACTCCTTGGTCCGGGGGCTGTGGCAACTCTATCCCTTGGCGTCCCATGGCTAGAATGAGCCGCATGGACTCCAGCAACCATTGGTATGGCCACGCCCACGTGTTGGCCCGCTGGTGCGGTCGCGACGAAGAGAATCCGCCTCCCATCGAGGGCGTGCTCCAGCATGGGTGGACATTCGTGCATGGGTTCGGCGCTGCCCACAAGCCCCCACTCGGACGACCGCGGTTCGTTTGGTCCGACGTGAGCCGCCGGCGCGGGGAGGCCATCGGCTGGTCCAACTACTTGGTCATCGGAGCGCCCTTCGCCTACCTGGCCGCACAGGAGCCAGTGCCCGACGAGGAGCGTCACGGCACGATCTGGTACCCCTTCCATGGCACCGCCGATTTCGAACAGGTCGTCGGCGACCACGACCGCCTCGTCAAGGAGATCCGGGAGGTGGAGGGCGACGACGTCACCGTCTGCCTCTACTACGTCGAGTATGAGAATCCCTTGGTCAGGCGATACTACGAGGAGGCCGGCTTCCGCGTGATCTGCCACGGCCATCGTGGCACGCTCTGGAAGGGCACCGACCGCTTCTTTCTCCACAAGCAGCTCGCCGAGTTGCGCCGCCACAAGAAGGTGGCCTCCAACCGCTTGTCGACCGCCATCATGTACGGCTCGCTGGTTGGCTGCGAGTCAGGCGTGTACGGCGACCCGATGGAGTTCCAGGGGGTGAAGGACGGCTTCGATGGCCAGCCCCTGTTCCAGGCGTGGTGGCCCTACATGTTCGGCGAACACTCCGACACCGAGGCCGCGCAAGCCCTCGCCCGCAGAGAACTCGGGGCCGACCTACTCCTCCCGCCCGAAGAACTCGCTCACCTACTTGGATGGACCAATGGCTAGGATCGTTCCCCTCGAGACCCCGCACAACGTGACGCTGATCGGCGGCGCGTCCCAGTACTGGGATGACAGCCCACGTTCGCCGCTCGACATCGATTGGGCAGACCTCCTCCTTCCGCAGGTGAGCGGGCGGACGCTGGTCGTCGGCTGGGCACCGGAGGCCACGCTGTCGAGGCTCGAAGACGCCGCTGAAGAACTGCACATTCTGGAGCGAGGCACGCTCGGAGCGGCTCGGGCGGGCACCTCGATCCCGACCGCCGAGGTCTGGTGCGGCGACCCGCGCGCCTTGGCCGGCCGGGTCGATCCGTTTGACACGGTCCTCTGTCTCGCGGACGTGAGTCGCGTGCTACCGCTGGAGTCCGAAGCGCGCTCGTGGAGGGAAATGGTCGACGACGTCCTCGCGCTCGCGAAACCGGAGGCCACGGTGCTCCTCTGGGTCGAGAATGATCTCGGAATCCACCGCATCACCGCCAACCACAATCCTCGCGCCGAACGCTCCGACGACGACTGGAACGTGATGGCCACGTTCGACGAGTCCCGTCCGCTCACCAAGAATGCGGTCCGCAGGGCGTTCGATGGCGCCCAGGTGCGAATCACTTGGCCATCGCGCCAGTGGAGTCTGCTTGTCGACGACGACCTCGCAGACAAGACCATGCATGCCGCACTGGCCGAGCGGGCCGCACTGGCCCCGGTCAATGGTCCCGATCCCGCCTATATCTTGACAACGGCTGCCCGCGCCGACCGCTTGGCTGAGTACGCGTCGGGCTGGCTCGTCGTCATCAACGCCCGCGCCGATCTCGGCCCGGCGATCCAGATGGCAGACCGCGCAGGTGTCCAAACCCTCGATCGGTCGTTCCCGGACGACGCACGCTCGGCCGCGTCGGTATTCGCGGAGCTTTCTGCGGCGCAAGACATGCCCGCAGTACGCCGGTTCATCGCTGATTGGAGTTCCGCCCACGCGGATACAGAGGCAGGTTCCCCGTCCTTGCCGTTGAACGCCGTGCGGCGCGTCGGGGCAGGATTCGAATTCACAGCCCTGGCGAGCGCCCGACCCGGTTCGGCTGACCAGCTTCGTTGGGAAGCGCTCGGCGAACTCGTTGGGATCCTTCGGTCGCGCAACTGGCGCAGCCTCTGGCCTGCCAACTACACCGATGTCAGGATCCTCAACCACCTTGGCATAATGGCTGGATTGCACACGGTGGCCGTCGCTCGTGCCGAACGGCTGATCCCGAGTGCCCCGGATGCTGCTGAAGGCTTCACGGCCTTGGACATGAAATCGCTGGTGGCAGCGATTGACCGGAGAAATGAGCAGGTCTCCTCCCTGCGGTCCGAACTGGCTCTGACCAAGTACGAGCTCAGCAAGGCGCGTACGCCCAAGGGGCTGCTCCACAAGCCAGCCAAGTTGCTGAGCTTGGTGAAGCGCTCGGTGCGAGGGGCTCTCGGAATCTGAAGGTTGTCAAATTGTGGGGACCGCGCCTCACAACGTCTGCACAACGTCTGCCTAGTGTGCACGGACCCAGGAGAGGGCCTGTGGCAGCCGCAGCGAGCGTATCGCTCATCGCCTCAGCTGCCCTCAGGCAGAGCAAGGAATGCGGCGCTTCCTCTGGGGCTCCGCCTTGCGCACCGGCATGGCTCGTCGATGATAGATTCCCCCCTAGGGCGTGTTGCTAAAGCCATTGGAGGGTGGCGGCGAGGCAGAGCGCAGAGTGGTAGTTCCGGGCGGTCTTGTCTGAGCGCATCGCGATACCGCGCCACTGCTTGAGCTTGTTGAAGCATCGTTCGACGACGTTGCGGCCCTTGTAGCGTTCTCGCTGCTCGCGGCCGAAGTCGATCGGTCGGCCGGACCGCTTGCGGCGGTGGGTGATCTGGTCCTCGCGTTCAGGGATCGTCGCGGCGATGCCGTGCTCGCGCAGCCAAGCCCGGTTCGCCTTT
>JHVD01000037.1 GCA_000619965.1 Propionibacteriaceae bacterium P6A17 | reverse complement strand
TGGTGAGCCTAGCTGGACTTGAACCAGCGACCTCTGCCTTATCAGGCGAGCAACGATCCTAGCCAGCAGCACCGCAGTACGGTTTGGGTACGACTCGCTCAGCCCAGCAGGCCGTCCATGCGGCGCGCGACGTCGTCGAGCGACCGGTCCCACAGATGCGCGTAACGGTCCAGCGTCATCGCCGTCGTCTTGTGTCCCACCGCCGCCTGGACGTCCTTCACCGTCGCCCCCGAGGCGATCATCAACGACACCGCAGTATGCCTCAGCCCATGCGGGGTGAGCCCGTCCAAACCAGCCTCGTGGACCGCCGGCCGGAAGCGGCGCGCCCGCCAGTTGTCGGCATCGAGCCGCACCCCCTCCGGCGAGGTGAACAGCGGCCCAGAACGGCCCTCCAGCTCGAGCATGTCCATCACCGTCGCCGGCACCGGCACGTCGCGGCCCTCGCCCGACTTCGACCTCGCCACCCGCAGTCGCCCGACGTCGGCCCGCACATCCTTGACGTCGAGCCGGACTGCCTCCGAGATGCGCAGCCCCGTCGTGCCCATCAGCCAGATCATCGCCTCGTAGCCCACGCACGCAGCGGCGAGACGCCTCAGCTCGGCGATGGTGAGCACGCGGATCTCCGGCTTGTGGTTCGCCGCGATCCGGATTCCCTCGGCAGGGTCCGTCTCGATCAGGCCGGCCTCGAGCGCGATCCTCGTCGCCCCGCGCAGCACCTGCAGGGCCCGCCGCTTCGTCTCCCATGCAGCAGGACGTAGCTCCCTCGTGCCGTCCTCCCGGCGCGGGCCGTGCTGGGACTGCAACCCGGCGATCCACGCCTGCACCTCGTGCCGCTGCAGCCGGCCCACCTCGACGTCACCAAGCCCCTCGCGGACGTGCGCGGCTGCCGCCTTGAGCGCGTTGCGCGAGTCCCGGGTCAGGTCCGCCTTGCCGCGCAGGTGCTGGTCGAGCAGCTCGGCGACCGTCACGCGACCGCCCGGACGCACCCCCTTGCTCCACAGCTCCCGCTCCCACGCCTGCGCGTCCGTTTTCGTCGTGAAGGCGCGCGACGGGTGTCCGGGGACGCTCACCCGCCACCGCTTCCCGCGTCCGTGACGCGACGACCTCGGCCCGAGCTGCTGCCGGCACTCCGGGCAGCGCTCCAGTGGCCCACGCTGATGCCACAGGTCCTGCACCGCCATGTCAGCGCCTCAGGAGCTGCGCTGAGCGGCGGGCCTTCCCTCGCTCGACGACCTCGCGGATACGCCGCACCTCCACGGGGTACTGGAGCGCGATGTCGGGATCGGCGGCGAGTTGGAGGGCGAGCTGTGTGACGCGGGCCTGCGACAGGCCGGTGAGCGCCATCGTCTGGGAGTCGTCGCGGTCCAGGGCGCAGCGCAGGATCACGCCGGGGTCGATCACTGGAAATAGGCGCTGCTCAGACCAGCCAGCGGGCTGGCCGTGACGACGAAATCCGCGCCTGCCATGCGCCCGAACGCGATCTTGTACTCGATCGACTTGCCGGGCATCACGTTTGCGGTCGGCGAGTCGACGCCCTTCTCCGAGTCGAATACCCGTCCCGCTTCGACGCTGCCGCTGGTGGCCGTGATCGCCCACCCGGCTGACGTCGGCTCGCTTCCGTCATTCGTCTCGACGACGGTCATGACGACGAATTCGTCCCACTCGCCGGTCACGGCAGCAGTGTCACTCGGCTCATACGGCTCCGGCTTGCTGATCGAGATCGTGCCTTCGTCGTTCGGGAGCTTGACCGACTCGCCGAACGCCGCGACGCCGGAGCCGCTGGTATCGTCGGCGGACTCAGCTGAGTCCGGTTCCCCCTCGACTGGCCCGGGCTCAGCGGTGACGGTCTCGGTCACCGTTACGGTCACCGTGGGGGCCTGCGACGCGTCGCCTCCACCGCATGCGGTGAGCGCAAGTAGCGTCGCCAGGGTCGCGGCAAACAGCTTGATCTTCATGGATTCTCCTTCTTGGTTGGGTGCCGCTGCCCGGGGTGAGGCGACGGTCGGCTTGGCTTAGCTGTGATGCTGTAGGCGTCGTTTGAGGTACGCCCGTTCTGCGGGGTGCAGGCCACGGAGCCGGGCTTCGATGGTGGGACGGTCGACGTCGAGCTCCTCGGCGAGCTCGCCAGTGTCGAGGGTCCATGCCATCGCTTCTCCTAGCCTACGGATCGGTAGTAGACGTCGGGCAGATTCTCGCGAAACTGCTTCCTCCTCGCGGGCCGTCATCCATGCAGGGAATGGGCCGCGCTCGGCGTGGACGACCTCGTGACTCAGTACGGCTCGCTCGGAGCGCCACCGGAGTCCTTTGCGCAGCAGGATCAGGCGCAGCCGGAACAGGGTGAGGCCGCGCTCGGCGATGTCCGCCCACTCCACGCGCCAGCCCTGCAGCTGCTCCAGTCGTCCCCACGGCTCCATGCCGACTATGGTGGCGGTGGGGTCTGACAGTTGAAGCTAGAGTCCGAACTCGCGCTGCGAAACGTACCAGTCGCGGATGACCGATCCGACGATCGCTGCGCCAACTATGGCTGCAGCCCAGGACGGAGCGACCAGTGCGATGATCGGCATCAGGAGCATGAGGACAAAGGATCGCGTGGTGAGGATCAGGAAGGCGCCACTAGTCGTCGAGGCCTTCCGTTCTCTGTGGTAAGACATCTTGGATCGCTCCAGGCTTGTACTCGAGCACCTTGTCGATGGTTATCTGCTCATTCCTGATCTCCCCATCCAGATCTTCGACCCACTCGCGGTGCACGGCCAAACGGAAGTGATCGTTCGGACCCAAGCTGATCTGGCCGGAGTGCATCCCGTTCAGGAACTCCTTGTCTGCCATCTTAGCCTTGAAGGTCGAGTCGCCGGAGATCCATCGCCACTTCGTGTCACCACCCTGCAAGGAAACGACATCTGGTGTCGCATGGACCGTCGACCGGCTCTCCTTGTTCTCGAATGCGATCTCCGGCCGGAGCCGATCCGCAGAGGTCTGGTCGACACGAACTGGCTCTTCGTCGCCGATTGAAAGCGTCGCCGCTGTCGCGTCTTGGGTCAGCGGCTCCATCAGCCGCCCGAGTGCCCTCCGGACCCGTTTGTTGTTCCACACTCGCCACTGGGCGGCAGTCCAGATCATGACCTCGCCTGACTGCATCGTGACCTTGACGAACCCTTCATCCAGCTCTTCGTGCTGCACGACGACCTTGCGCATGTGCTTCCACCAGAACTGGAAGCCAAAGCCGCCACCACTTGCGACTGTTACCAAAATGGGCCAATTGGCAATCAGGATTGCGACGATGTCAAATGATCCGGTCTTGGCCGCCTGAACCTTCACCACGGCCCGCGCAGACTCCTCGCCAGAGGCTGCCCGCGCCACGCCCTCCGCGAAGTCGCTCATCGCCGCCAGCACCTCAGAGAGCTGCCTCGCGGACATCTCCCCCTGATGGTTGGGCCCGTCGTACGCAACGCGAAAAGGTACGCCGCCAAAGTCATGGTCGGCAAACAATGTCTCGCTCACCGATCCTCCTCATCCTCCGGATCCTCCGGAGCTGCAGCGGCGTCGACCTGCTGGGCGTCCTCGATCAGCCTGCTGCGTCGATGGTCGTCGAGCGACCGTACGTTGATCTCCTGATCCTCGGGCTGCCGGCCTTCACTGCTACCTCCATGCATCCTGCGACGGACCTCGTCGAGGAGGTCGTCGTCGTCGAGTGACACCAGCGATGGCGGCGCGCTGGGCTTCTCCCCTGCTTCATCCGGGGTGAGGAAGCCAGCTGCGATGAACGCCTCCAGCACTGGCCTTCCGTATGCCCTGGCGAACGCTGCGGCCTGCGCGGGATCTGGACCCACGCCCGGCTTGCTCCAACGGCCAACTGAGGGAGGCGTGATACCTACCGCACGTGCGATGTGCGCATTGGGCGCACCGGCGCTGTGCCGTTGCACGTACGCCCACCAAGTCATGCCTTCAACGCTAGAGAAGCCCTCAGCCATGGGGCCATTCTCTCAGAACTTTGCGCCGACGCAACCATCAACCAGCGAATGACAACGATGTGCTTTCGCTTGTCGTTGCGCAAGCCGATCGAGCCATTGTTGCCAAACTGTGACCTTCTCAGGGTTGCGTATGCGCAGCCTTCGAAGGTAAGGTACCTGTCATGAGCACAACGCAACCCACCCTCCGCCTGCGGCGTGACGTCGTGCAGGCCCTCCGCGAAGTGCGCGACCTCGAATCCGACAAGGCCCTCGCCGAGGCGATGGGCGTCAACCAGTCGAGCGTCTCCCGCGTACTGCGCGGCCTCTCGCAGCCCGGGCCCCGCTTCATCGCCGGCCTCTGCACCGCCCTCGAGCAGCCCATGAACATGCTCTTCGTCGTCGACGAGGGCCGGGCCGCCTGAAAAGAAGAAGGCCCCCGCCGCTGTCACGACGAGGGCCACGATCCCCGAAAGGAAATCAAACCATGACCAGTGTAGTGGAAATCCCCTTCCGAGGGGGAACCATCACCGCCACCAGCAACCAGCAGGTCGCGCTCAAGCCGCTCTGCGAAGCCCTCGGCCTCGACTACTCGGGCCAGCACCAGCGGCTGAAGCGCACGTCATGGGCAACTGTGGGTATGACACCCACAATTGCTGAGGATGGCAAGACCCGCGAGATGGTCACCATCGACCGCCGCACCTTCACCATGTGGCTCGCCACCATCGACGTTGCCCGCGTCAAGTCCGAGCCCTCCCGCGAGTTGATCGGCATCTACCAAAACGAGGCCGCCGACGCCCTCGATACCTACTTCCACGAAGGCGTCGCCGTGAGGCCCCGCGAGATGACCCGCGACGAGCTCCTCGCACGGGCCGTCCTCGAAGCCGCCGACCAGATCAAGGAGCTGGAGGCCTCGCTGGCCGAGGCCCAACCGAAGGCCGACACGTGGGACGCGCTCTGCTCCGGCAAGGGCGACCTGACCATCACCGACGCCGCCAAGATCCTCGCCCGCGCAGGGATCAAGACCGGGCCGCGCCTGCTGCACAAGCAGATGCTCGCCCTGGGCTGGATCTACCAGAACGCCCGCCAGCGCTGGATCGCGAAGCAGGAGCGCATCAACGACGGCTGCCTCGCCGAGCGCATCCGGCACTACATCGACGACGACGGCGTGGCCGCCCTCGCGACCCCGCAGATCCGCGTCACCACCAAAGGCCTCGACAAGCTTCGCGCGCTGCTCGCGCCGACCGGAGAGCTGGTGCAGGCATGACCATCCACCCCCACCCGCGCCGTGTCGAGCAGATCGCCGGCAACCCAGTCTACGGACCGCAGGGCACCCCGAGGAGGGCCGCGAAGTGAATATCACCATGAACCCCACCCAGTACCGCTGGACGTGGCGGGACGATCGTGGCGCGATGGCCGTCGTCGTCGACGGCAACCGGCTCGACGCCGAGACCCGCGCCTTCGATCTGCTCTGCGCAGACCGCGTGGAGCTCGTCCTGGTCGAGGAGGTGACGGCATGAGCGCCCCCGAGCCGACCATGTCGACCGCCCGCGCCGCCGAGGTCCTCGGCCTGTGCACCAAAACCGTCCTCGCCCTGCTTCGCTCCGGAGAACTCAAGGGCTATCCGCAGCTCACCGCGACCTCTCGCCGCGTCCACGCATGGAAGGTGTACGAGTCCTCCGTCACGGCCTACCAGCGCCGCGCCGAGGCGGCGTCGGAGCTGGTCCGGGCGCGAAAGGGGCTGGTCGCATGAAGCCCCGCGCTGTCGTCACCGTCGAGGAGTACCGCCGCGAGCAGCTCCAGCTCTGGGCCGCCCTCGCCGCCTTCTTCGTGATGGTCCTCGTCGGGGTCGCCATGAACTGCGATTGGTGGCCGCTGTGACCTGCCCCGACTGCGGCCACCCGGCCGCCTGCCATGTCGACTCCGGCTGCCTGCTCTGCCAAGCGATGCGAGGCGACGCCTACTGGTGCCGCCGCACCGACAACGACTTTAGGGAGAACACCGATGTCAACGTTCAATGCTCTGTACCAGACCGAGGCGGAGATCGACGCCAGCTATGGGCCCCTCGACTACGCCGACGAGGAGGGCTGCAATGAGTGAGCCGTTGACCAGCGAGCAGGCACTGAGGCGGCTCCCCAACCTGTACGGGGCCAACCTGCGCGAGGCCGACCTGCGCGAGGCCAACCTGTACGGGGCCAACCTGCGCGGGGCCGACCTGTACAAGGCCAACCTGCGCGGGGCCGACCTGCGCTGGGCCAACCTATACGGGGCCAACCTGTACGGGGCCAACCTGCGCGGGGCCGACCTGTACGGGGTGCGTCTGCACTGGACGCGGTGGGACGGTCTCGCAGTCGATGGGCTCCACCGCTACCGGTGCCTACTCACCCCAACCAGTGATGGCTGGATCGTGCAAATCGGGTGCTGGACCGGCACCGTCGACCAGCTCCAGCAGATGATCGACGGCGACGATGGCTGGCCTGAAAGCGACGCCAAGCAGCGCGCCTATCACCGGCCTCGCCTGCAGGCGTGGATCGACATGTGCCACCTCCACATCGCGCAGCATCCCGACGTGATCACTGCGCTGGCGGAGAGGAGGGGCAGCGATGAGTGAGCGTGACGCAGGCGCTCGGGTGCATCACGAGCGGTGCGTCCGCGCGGCCGCATGGACGCTGGGGGTGGAGCCGTGACCGCCCCGATCAGAGTCAGGCGCGAGGCGCTGGAGCGCTGGCTGGTGTGGGAGTGGGACTGCCGCCTCTGCCTCTGGTGGGTGTCCCGTCACGACGCCACCTGGTCCTCTGCGCTGGAGGAGGGGCTCGCCCATCTGGCACAGGAGCACGGCTGCCCCCAGCATGCCATCACCGGTGAGCGATGCGACTCGGCATGTATCCACTGCGGCGGCCGACAGTGGGTGGCGGCATGACGCGCCCGCCCTGCCCTGATTGTGGCACCGTCCACTCCCCCAACTCGGCAACCGTCGTCGCCGGCACCCGTTTCATTCACGGGCCGCTGCGGTACCGCTCCCGACACGACCGCCAAGCCCCTCCCCGCTGGA
>JHVD01000036.1 GCA_000619965.1 Propionibacteriaceae bacterium P6A17 | reverse complement strand
GCTGCGCTCGGTCTATCACCAGTCCTGTCATGCCGACGGGCGCAGGGTCGCGGAGAAGATCCTGGCCACGTTCCCGTCGTGTCCGATCCCGGAGATCGCCCGCCTCGGCCGGACGCTGAACCAGTGGCGCGACGCGTTCCTGGGCTACTTCACCACCGGCGGCGCGAACAACGGCGGAACCGAATCCATCAACGGGTTGATCGAACTCGCCCGCCGCGTCGCCAGAGGGTTCCGCGACCCAGACAACTACCGCCTCAGAATGCTCCTCATCGGCGGCGGTCTACGACTATGACCCCACGCTCAGGTACGAAGAGCCCGTTTCGCCCACCCTACGCGTGGGTCCGGGATCGTTCGTCGAGTGACGATCGGGTGGCGCGGATCATGATGTGCTCGGCCATGGCGAAATCGTTCAGAGTGTCGATGTCTACGCCCTCGGTCTCATCCATCACGAGGAGACCTATGGTGCCTCCTAGGCGATTGTGGTCTTGGAGGTAGACAGCGGTGTCCGTGACATAGACGGATCCCGTTTCGCGGTAGCGCAGCTCCTTCTCAGTCATGTCCTGTCTGCGTCGGCGGTGTTCGAAGTCCCAGTGGGGGACGGCGGAACCATTCTCGGATGCCCACAGGAATGGAGGGCAGCGGACGACCCCGACGAGCGAGTCGACGCCTGTTTGCTCGTACTGCTGGAGGGCCCTTGCCAGGGTGCCCTCCAGCCTGATCGGAGAAGTTGCCTGGAGCAGCATGACGGCGTCGGGACGTTCGCCGCGCTTCGTCAACACGTCGATGACGTGCTCGACGACGGGCTCGGTCGGCGTGGTGTCCTGGGCCAGCTCGTCGGGGCGCTCGATCACTTCTGCGCCCGCGGCGCGCGACACCTCGGCGATCTCGGCGTCCTCGGTCGAGACGACGACGTGCAGCCCGTCGACGGCGAGCGCCTGTTCAATGGTCCAGACGATGAGCGGCTTGCCGCCGAGCATCTGGAGGTTCTTGCGCGGGATGCCCTTGGATCTGCCTCGTGCGGGGATGACGGCGACGTAGCGACTCATGGTTGTTCCTTCTCTCCTGGCTGGTGGAATCGCTCCCCATTCAGGAGCTGCTGGATGCGGGACTGTGGCTCGGACGTCTCGCTGCGCGCACGCGTCGGTTCGTCCCCCCAGCGCCGCATCCCGTATCGCTCCCAGAACTCCTCGAGCCAAGCAGGCGGGTCGAGGTGGAACACCCATGCCGGGATCCCGCGCGCGGCGGCTTCGAGCACGCCCGTGGAGAAGGCAGCGACGACGGGTCGGTTCAGGTCGGCGAGCCGCCCGCCGGAATCGATCTCCATCCCCATGCGCCGCCAGATCGCGTGCTGGGCGCGGGAGAGCTTGTCCTCTTCGCGCGGATGGGGCCGATAGGTGGCGCCGGTCCTGCGCCAGAATGCCGTCGCGGACCGCGTCATCGACCAGCGGCTCAGTTCGGCACCGTGGAGCTGGCCCAAAAACACGGGGCGTTCGAAGCGGCTCACGTGCGGGGCCGGTGCGGCGGCCGCAGCGGCGAGCATTGGCGAACCGACAGTGACGAAGGTCAGATCCGGTCGACCCTTGCGCAGGAACTCGGAGTCAGCATCCGACCACGTCAGCACCGTTACCCCGGGTGGGGGCGGTGGTGCGAACGGTGTCAGCAGGCCGTGCTGCACCACCCACTGCTGCCAGTCTCGTCGACGGGCCAGCCGATGGGCCCAATCTCCGACCGGCAGGTGGTCGCCGATCGACGCCAACGCGGTGATCGAGCCCTGCAGCGCATCGAGCGCGGGGAGCCGTCGCCATCCCTCGCCCGGAAGCTTGAGGCTCACCGCTGTGGGCATGACGACCACGGCGGGCAGCTCAGTGCCCAGCGGGGCCAGGAGGGAGTGGTGGTTCGTCGGTGAGTTGGAATCGCAGGCTACGAGCAGCGCAGGGGCGTCGCCCCGCGCCCAGAACGCGAGATCGAGATTGGCCTCCTGCCGCTTTCCCGTGAGGCGGTCCTTGAGGACGTGCAGGCGTCGTCGGGATGCTTGCCACTTCGCCCACGAGTCCTTGTCCGTGAATCTCAGCCCCACAGCTTCGCCACCTCCCGCGCGCGATGGACGAAGGTGTGCTCGGCCAAGGTGCGTCGCTGGCCCGCCTCGCGGATGCGGTCTCCCCAACGGTCGTCATGGATGCAGCGCTGGGCAAGCTCGACGAGTTCGGCCTCGTGCTCGAAGACGAGCACCTCCGTACCCGGCTCGTAGTACTGGGCGACGTCGGGCCGGTCGACGAGCTGCACCCCGCCCACTCCGGGGACCTCGAACGTCTTCATGGTGAAGCCGTCCTGATCGAAGTGGACGTTGAGTGCGGCCGGGGCCCCTGCGGTCATCTCGTAGCCGCGCATGCGTGGCACGTCGCGTATGGAGCGCACATCGGGGCGTCGCCACTCCCAGGTGCGTGCCCTGTCGAAGGGATGCCGACTCCACGAGCGTCCGACGGCCAGCACCGGCACTCCCGCGTGGGCCAGCGCCTCGACCAGCTGCTGGCGGCGCGGATAGCGGGCGCCGATGAACAGGATGCCGTTCGACTGCGTGCGGTGCGCGGGAACCATCGTGTGGTCGAACGCATTGGCGACGTGGAGGCACGCGCGCCCAGCCGCCTGAAACGCCGCCGTATCGCGCGGCGAGTAGCTGATGAGCTGGGGATAGCGGTCGAGAGTGGCCTCGGTGTGGCTGGTGCGACGCACCTCGTCCCAGAGCCACAGGATCCGACGCGCCCCGACGGCATCCATGGCGTCGTAGACCTCGTCGTCGACGTGGTCGCCGCGGATCACGATCACCACTTCGGGTCGCACAGCGCGGATCGCGGCAGCCGTGACTTGGCCTGCAGCGACGCCGGCGTCAGGGGTGAGGCGAAGCCGCGCCGGTAGCTCGACCATCGCCTTGTGGCGGACCTTGGCGCGGACACCGTCGAGCCGGTCGTACTCATGCAGCACGACGTCGTGCCCGGCCAACTCGAACCCGCGCGCAATCGACTGTGCGTAGCCGTGGAAAGCGGGCGCGATCAGCATGATCCGTGGCGTGCTCATGGGCGACGGTCCTTGCCGCGGCGCTGTCTCCAGGCATGTTGGATCAGTGCGTGCTCTTGGCGCCGTGTCTGGCGAGCATCCACGTCTGGGACACGACGAAGTTCGCGCGTGAGGTTCCACATGAAGTTGAGCTCGGTGGCCGCACGCAGCAGCAGCCGCAGCCAGCGAACACCGCCCCACTTGTGGGCGTACTGGAAGCGGGAGTCGGTGACCCAGCCGCGACGATGCTGCGGCGGTGTCGAACCACCGGCGGCGTGCTCGACGTTGACTTCCGGAAGATAGACCGACGGCACCCCGGATGCAGTGAGCCGACGTTGCAGGTCCACCTCCTCGCTGTTCATGAAGAAGCGCTCGTCCATGCCACCGACGCGCTCGAAGGCATCCCGAGGGATCAGCAAGCAGGCGCCCATCACCCAGTCAGTCCGTACGGCCCTCGTGGAGGCCCACGCCGCGAGGTCGTGGCCGACGAGCCGGTGCCACAGCCCGGTGTGGCGTATGCGCGCGAACGGTGTCAACCATTCCCACGCATGGTGGCGGGCCCTCGGCCAGCGCCTCGCGGTGTAGTTGGCCTTGCCGTGCTCGACCACCTTGGGGCTGATGACTGCCGGCTGGTGCTGCGCCGCAGCCTCCAGCAGATCAGCGATGAAGGTCTCGGTGAGGGTCAGATCGCTGTTGAGTATCAGCAGCAGGTCGCCGTGGGCCGCGGCTGCCGCGGAGTTCACGTTCGAGCCGAAGCCCCCGTTGGAGGCCCTGCGGACCACGACGTAGCCCTCGCCTTCGGGGAAGGGCTCCGGCGAGCAGTCGTCGCTGACGACGATCTCCAAGTGTGCGACGTGCTCCTGCGCCCGCAGTTGGTCGATGAGCTGGAGTGTCGGGCCTGCGACACCGTAGTGGGGGATGAGTGCGGTGACGCGGCTCATAGTGGGCACGGCCCAACTCGGAGGGACTCCAGCCAGCGCGCCGCCTGAAACGTCGCTCCGGCTGCAGCATCGACGATCTCGCCTCGACGGGTGCGGCCAGGGAGTTGCTTGGCCCACTCGATGAACCATCGGAAGCTCGTCTTGTTCGAGGCAGGGCTCGGTATGCCTTGATGGTGCCGATGCTTGGCGTACAAGTGTGCGTGTGCTCTTCCGTATCGCCACTGCTGGAACAGGAGTTTGGAGCCGACCCGCTGGCGATATCTGATGCTTGCGTCCAAGGCGTGGACGATGTCGAAACCGGCTTGAGCCAACCGCCATCCGAAGTCCACATCCTCCTGCGCAATCGGCAGTCCCGGGTCAAAACCTCCGACAGTGTCATACGCTTCTCGGCGAAAGGCCATGTTGCAGCCTGGCATGTAGGGCAAGAAGTTCATCGACACTGGAACGCTGCTCGAGTTCTGCACCACCTGTCGGGACGGGTTGTCGGGAAACTCGAGCTCCAGCGGTCCCGTGGCTGCCCAGGCGGTACGGAGCGCGTGCCGCATCGATGCGACCCACCGAGGACTGACAGCGTCGTCTCCATCGCAGACGAGGATGAACGGTTCGGCGCTGGATTGAATTGCTACGTTCCTGGCATGGGCTGCGCCTCTGCGCTGCGACGAGTCGATCACCTCGATTCCCTCGTGCGCCGCCTGCCAAGTCTGCGCGATGGCAACCGTGTCGTCAGAAGATCCTTTGTCGCTGAGGAGTACCCGAAAGCTGAGATCGGTCTGTCTATCGAGAGCAGCGAGTTGTCTCGGCAAGACAGCCGCAGAATCGCGGCAGGCAATGATCACAACGAGATCAGCCACTGCGTCCCGTCCCTTCTAGCGGATGATCGGTGTTGTCGCACGGCCATGACTTTGGTAATCCACCATATCTGGCTGGGCCTCAGTTGAGCTGACCCAAGCGGACCAGATTCGCGAATTCGACGTTCCGTTGGGTCAGCTCAGCCATGGTGCCGCGATCCGCGATCTCGCCTTCGGAGAAGAAGAGTATCTGGTCGGCGTGTTTGACGGTGGAAAGGCGATGCGCCACCACGACGATGGTCATGCTCCCGCGGAGGCTCTTGATTGTCTCGGTGATACGGAACTCAGTCTCGTTGTCCAGCGCCGAGGTGGCTTCATCGAGGACCAAGAACTGCGGCTTGCGGTAGAGCGCACGAGCAATGCCGATCCGCTGCCGCTGGCCGCCCGAGAGACGCAGACCACTCTCGCCCAGCACAGTGTCGAGCCCGTCCTCCATGCCGTTCAAGACGTCGTCCAATTGCGCCAACGAGATAGCTTCGAGTATGCGCTGGTCATTCATCTGGTCCTGTGGGCAACCGAACGCAATGTTCTCCCTGATGGTTCGAGGCAACACGTACACGTCTTGTGCGACCAGACCGAGCTGTCGCCACCATGCTTGGGGATGCTCGTGGATAGGCACTCCTTCGGCTGTGACCTCTCCAATTTGGGGCCGGAGCAGGCCCATGAGTAGCTCCACGAAGGTGGTCTTGCCAGCTCCACTTGCGCCGACGAGAGCGACGGTCTCCCCTCGTCGGAGAACAGCTGAGACATTACGGAGCACTGGTGTGTCGGCATCCGGGAATGAGTAGCTCACGTTCTCGACCCGGATGTCAGCGGGTGGGAAGCGATGGACATCGGGTGCGGCGAGTTCAGGTTGTTCGTCCCTGCGCAGATCAGTGATCGTGCGTGCTAGGGCGCCGACATTTGGCAAGTTTGACCGGATTCGGCCGAGCGTGGCCACAGCGCGGTTGAGCCCCGGGATGATTCGCATGGCACCGATGGCGAAGACGCCGAGAAACGCAAAGGCGACATCTCCTTCGGTGGTCAGGAATAGGACGCCAGCAACGACGAGGATCCCGACGATCATGAGAATCTCGAGGATGGCGCGGGGCAGTTCACCGAGTACCCCCAAGGCCCGGTTGCTAAACGCTGCGACCCGCCGGGCTTCAGCGTAGTCCTCAGCCAGGCGATCACCGGCCCCGGCGATCCGTGCTTCCTTGAACCCCTCAAGTGCCGGGGTGAGGTGGTTCCAAGCTCGGACGTCGGCTCTTCGTGCGCGCTCGCCCAGTCGAATCTGGGCCCGCTTGAGTGTAGCTTGCAGCACCCATGCAGTGCCCCCAAAGAATGCCGCAGCGACCACGGTGGCAATCGGAGAC
This sequence comes from Propionibacteriaceae bacterium P6A17, assembly GCA_000619965.1. Classification (GTDB taxonomy): domain Bacteria; phylum Actinomycetota; class Actinomycetes; order Propionibacteriales; family Propionibacteriaceae; genus Arachnia. The sequence goes on along the minus strand of JHVD01000036.1, from coordinate 2,577 downwards.
ACAACCAACAACGCGCCCATGACGGCTGCCGCCGCCGTGACGTCGACCATCAGCTGAATAAGGTCCGATGTGGTGCCAAACGCTGCTCCGATATATCCGTTCATCGTCTGGAGCATGTCGCTGCGTTTGCGCAGTCTCTGGCGTTCCCAAGCAGCCCGACCGTAGAGCTTCAGCATGGCTTCAGCGGCATCAGCTTGGGCGTTGGCCATCACGCCCAAACTCCACCAGCGAAACATGAGGGTCCCGACGTTCTTCAGGGTCATCAAGATGACCACACTGATCAGGACAGCAATGAGTAGGGACCGTGGCGAGTTCAAACCGGTCCACGAGGAGATCATCCTCAGGAGTTCTGAGTCGTTCGGATTTGTCCCGCTGACCAGCTCCAGCATGGGGAGGGTCAGTAGAACGGCCAACATGTCGAACAGCGCAACCAGAAGCGATCCGAGGGCGATGCCGATGAGCTTCGGGCGTAGGCGCCAAGGCACCAAGGTGAATGCAGTTCGGAGGGTGTGGACCAGTTGCCCCATGCGCTGGAGCCTACCTTGAAACCCTCCTCGCCTCACAGCTTGCAACCGCTGCCCAAGGCGCAGCGACTCCCGTTCGTGCCCCATCACGGACCGTGATGGGGCACGAACGGCAAATCTGGGCCGGAGCGGCTCGGGCGGGACCCATCTCTCCCCAGCGCGAGCCGTCAGGCGTCAGCCGGACGCCTTCTTGGCCAGGAGGCTATCCAAGCGGGACATTGCTGATTCGAAAGCCTCGGCACCGTGGTGGGGAAGCACTCGTTTCAAGAGCTGGGCCGCTTCTTGCTCCGCTCGCTCGGAGTCACGTAGCAGGCTCTCCAGTCGAGCTGCGAAGTCCTCGGGGCTGTCTGTTACGTGGGCTGTGGATTCCAGCCCGACGATCCCCTCGGCCCCGACGCTGGTCGTCACGACCGGCACGCCGTGGAGCACTGCCTCGAGTGTCTTGAACTTGACTCCAGCACCGAGCCTGAGTGGAACGACGACCAGCGCGGTCGTCGCGTAGATGGTAGCCAAGTCCTCGACGAAGCCCAATGGTCGAAAACCATTGGCTTCGCACAGCATGCGTGCGGATTCTGCCACGCGACCCACGACGCAAACCTCGTGGATCAGCGACTGATCCACACAAGGTAGGACCTCCCCCGCGAACCAGCTGAGCGCATCGGTGTTTTCGGGCCTTCCTCCGGCCACGAAGGTGATGCGGCCTGGGATTGGATGTCTGACTGGTACGTTGGGTGAGGCGATCGGTGGAGGGATGACCGTCACCCGATGCCGGTGATCAGACAGTAGTTGCGCGTCTTTCTGGCTGAGGACGAGCGTTACATCCGACTTGGCGAGCACTCGCCTCTCAGCCCAGCGAGCGGCGGTGAGTCGCAGCCGATTGATGGCGCGCTTGCTCCACTGCAGCTCTGCCTGCGTGCGGCGCTGGATGCCTTGGGAGTCCACGTCGTGCAGGACCGAAACGATTGTGGCATTGGGCGCGAGCGAGCGGAAAACACTCGATTGGCCGGCTTCGCGTTGCCACTGGAGGACGATCACGCTGGCCTCCCGAATGAGTGAGCGCACAGCATGATCGTGGCGAAGCGCGTAGGAGGCGGCCGGATAGGGAACCCCCGGTAGGGAGCGCAAGACTCGGCGCGTGATGATTCCGCGTAGCGGTGCCAATGCGGACTTGTCGTCCATGTCCAGAACATGACAGGGGGTCAAGGAATCACCCAGCTGTGTGGCTGAAGATCTCCCTGGGAGGAGCAGAACTGTCACGTCGAAGGACTTGGACCAGTGCCTGACTTGAGCTGCGATCAAGTTCTGGCCAGCATTGTCGGCATTGGCCACTGGCGCGAGGTGGCTCATCATCAGCAGTTTCGGCCTGCTCGGGGCGAGACTCTCCGGCGACTTCGACACGTTCCCTCCACGGCTTCGTACAGGAGAAGTCTATCGCCTCGGTCTACGCGGTCTCCGCTCCCCAAATCGGCTGGTACCCTTCCAACATGCGCTTGGCCTACGTGTCGCCAGCCCCCTTTGCCGTCGATCGCGGCCGAATCGCGATGCCACAGAGAACACGATCGTCGCTCGTCGAGACAGCGCGCTTGTGGAGCGGTCAGCTTACCGTGGTCGCTGGTAGCCTTCCTCGGGGCCAGGCGGCGATTGAGTCGGAGTGGGTCCCTGAATCGCCCCGGGATCGGTGGAGACTCGGTTAGTTGGTTTAGGCCTCGGTGAGGGCCTTCTCCTCATGGTAGTGGGTGGTGGGGTGTCGGGACCAGTAATTGGTCTCGAACTCGACGGGCGGGACGTGGCCGAGCTCGCCGTGGAGGCGGCGGTGGTTGTGCCAGTCGATGTACTCGGCCACGGCGATCTCGACGTCGCCGACGTGCTTCCAGCCGCCTGTGGGTCGCATCGCGGGGTTGCGGATGCACTCGGCCTTGAACAGCGAGTTCAGCGCCTCGGCCATCGCATTATCGTAGGAGTCGCCCTTGCTGCCGACGGACGCGACGGCGTCGGCGTCGGCGAGTCGTTGGGTGTAGCGAATGGCTCGGTACTGGACCCCGCGGTCGCTGTG
>JHVD01000035.1 GCA_000619965.1 Propionibacteriaceae bacterium P6A17 | reverse complement strand
AGATCGAGGACGCGTACTACGCTGACCTCGAATCAGGCCTCCCGGCGACCGCCGGACAGGGAAACCGATAGGAACGAAACCCAGGCCGATTCAAAGGTCGAGCGGGAGCGGGACTTCGCACTGCTCACGATCACCCCGCCTGCGCAACGTGCAGGGCTGCCGCGAGCATCAGCTCGTGTCGGCCCGATCCGTCTCCAACGACGTGATGGGCGCGCCGGTGGCGGCGCAACAGCGTCCGGCCCCGGCGGTGTAGCCGCCGCGCCAGCAGTCAGTTCCCCCACCCTGCCCGCGGCCTTGTGCTTGGATGGCTCCCATGTGGATGGGACGCGCGGCGAGCAGGCTGGACGGCGGGGCCATCGTCGTGACGGGCGCCTCGTCGGGCGTGGGCCGCGCCTTCGTCGAGGGCATCGCGAGGCCGGGCATGCGGTTCGCGCTCGTGGCGCGCCGCAAGGAACTCCTCGACGACGTGGCCGCCACGCTCGCTCGGGTCGGGGCGGAGGCCTGCGTCCGGCCGTGCGACCTTCGTGATCCCGACGCGGCCCGAGCCGCTGGCGCCGAGGCCGTGGCCACGCTGGGGGCGCCGGACGTCGTCGTGGCGTGCGCGGGACATTCGGTTGCTCGCGGGGTGCTCGCGACGGTGGACCGCCCCGACACGATCACCCGCCTCACCGCCGTCAACCATATCGGCGCCGTCGCCCATCTCCTCCCCCTCATCTGCGCGATGGCCGAGGTCCAGCACGGCCACGTCGTCGGCGTCACGACGGCGAACGCGCGGCTCGCAGTGCCGGGCTGGGGCGCCTACGCCGCCTCCAAGGCGGCCTTCGACACGTGGCTGATGTCGGCCCGGCCCGAGCTGGCGCGCGTTGGGGTGGCGACGAGCGCCGTCGCGTTGCCGCTGGTGGCAACGCCGATGGTGGCGGCGGGTCGACGCTCGCAAGGCATGTCCGCCGAGAGGGCCGCGGACTGGATCGCGCGCGCGATCGTGACGAGGGCAGCGCGCGTCGCACCCGCCTGGGTGCGGCCCGTCGAGGTGCTGCAGGCCCTGGCGCCGGCCACCACGGCGCGCCTGATCGGCAGGTTCGCCCGTGGGTGAGGCGCGCGGCGGCTACGAGCCCGCATTCGTCGCCCTCGCCAGGATTGTCCGTTCCCGGGCCGGGCTGCGGTCGTCGCACCCGGCCGTCACCACCATCGCTGCGACCGTCTCGCACGGCGAGCTGCGCGAGCTCGTCCGACGGCGCACCCGCGCCCTCGGCGCGGGAGCTGTGCTGGTCCACGACGACGACCCGCTCGCGGCGCTCGTCGGAGTGCTCGCCGGGCTGCGTCTGCGGCGCTCCGTGCGCGTCGTGCCGGCTCGTTCGGGCGATGCGGCACTGCGCGCGGCCATGGCGTGTGACGCGCCGGGCCTTGTCCTGCACACCGCAGGGACGACCGGCGCCGCGCGACCCGCCCCCGCCCGGCCTGGGCCCCGCACCGCAGCTCAGCGGCTGGGGATCGTCGGGATGCTGCCGCCGTTGATCCGGCCAGTCGTGGGCACGCTCGCCGCAGTCGACCACGGGCACGGGCTCAGCGCCGCCCTGCTCGCGCTCCTGCTGGGCGGGAGGGTCGTCGTCGGTGAGGAGTCCGTGCGGGCGCAGGAGCGCCTCGACGTGCTCACAGGCGTGCCGTGGCAGCTCGAACGGTTTGCGCGCGACGGGCCGATCCCACGCATCCGACTCGTCCTCAGCGGCTCCGACGAGCTCCGCGACCCCGACGCACTCGAGCGCGCACTCGGGGCCCCGGTCCACGAGGCCTACGGCACCACGGAGACGGGCACCCTCACCGTCGCCTCTCCCGACGACCGCCGCCGGTACCCCGGCACCGTGGGGCAGCCCCTGCCCGGGGTACGCATCCGAGCGTCCGGCGGGGTCCTCGTCGTGCGCGCTCCGGCGCTCGGACGAGGCACCTTCAGCGCCGACCGGGGCCGCGTCGAGGGCGGTTTCGTGCACGTCGACGGCCGGGCCGACGACGTCTTCGTGAGTGCCGGCCTGAACATCCCCGTGGGCGCGATCCGACGCTGGCTCGCTCGGCACGCACCGAACGCCACGCTGGGCTGGGACGACGACGTACGCTTTGGAAAGCGCCTCCACGTCACCACCGAAGACGACCCGCTCGCACTGAGGGAGCGCCTTCGCGCCGAGTTCGGGCGCGCCGCCCCGACGGTGTCAGCTCAGGTCAGCGCAGCCCCGATCTGGGACCCAACGACCACGAACAGGTAGAGCACAGCGGCCCAGACGTGGCCCATCGCGGCGAGCCCGACCGCCGCGGAGCCGAACATGACGATCCGCAACGCGAGCGCCCCGGCCTCACGCCGGCGCGACTTGCGGGACGCGACCCACGCTCCCGAGGCGCCCAGCGCGACGAGCGTGCCCAGAATCGCGGCTGCGACACCCGGGCCTCCCCCGCCGGCGAACCGGTGCGCGACGAGGCCCAGCAACGACCACGTGACGAACTCCACCAGCAGCGCGACGAGTTGGACGAGCGCGGTCATCTGCACCTCCTCGGGAACCCTCGGTTCCTTTGAGGGTAGCCCGGCGGCCCGACCGGCACGACGCGGGGCCCGCTAGCGCGAATCAGCCCGACAGAGCCTCGGCCATTCCGCCCCATGCGCGCAAGGGAAAAGGAACAGGAATCGCGCAGGTCAGCCTCAGACGAGCACCGCGGCGCCCGGCCCCTCCCCCTCGACGATCCGGCCCAGCACCCACGAGCAGATGCCGCGCGACTCGAGCAGCGCGAGCGCCCCGTCGACGGAGGCCTCCGGCATGATCGCCACCATGCCCACACCCATGTTCAGCGTCGCGTCGACGTCGGCCTGCGTGAGCGATCCCACCTGCTGCACGAGCTGGAAGATGGGCCCCGGCGTCCACGACGAGCGCTGCAGCTCGGCGCGCAGCCCGTCGGGGATGACGCGGGCGAGGTTGTTCTCCAGCCCGCCGCCGGTGACGTGCGAGAACGCGTGCATCTCGTGTGCCTCGATGAGGGCGAGGACGTCGAGCGCGTAGACCTTCGTCGGCTCGAGGAGCTCCTCTCCCAGCGTACGGCCGAGCTCGTCCACGTGACGGTCGAGCGCCCAGCCGGCCTGCTGGAGCAGGACGTGCCGCACGAGCGAGAAGCCGTTGGAGTGCAGGCCCGACGAGGCCATGCCGACCACGACGTCGCCCGCCGCCACGCGCTCGGGCCCGAGGATCATCGATCGCTCCACCACACCCGTCGTCGCGCCAGCCACGTCGTACTCATCCGGGCCGAGCAGGCCCGGGTGCTCCGCGGTCTCGCCGCCCACCAGCGAGCAGCCCGCCGCGACGCACGCCTCCGCGATGCCGGAGACGATCGCCGCGATGCGCTCGGGCACCACCTTGCCGCAGGCGATGTAGTCGGTGACGAACAGCGGCTCCGCGCCCGTGACGACGAGGTCGTCGACGAGCATGCCCACCAGGTCGAAGCCGATGGTGTCGTGCTTGTCGAGGGCCTGCGCGATGGCCACCTTGGTGCCCACGCCGTCGGTGGAGCCCACCAACACGGGGTGCTCCATCTGCTTGAACGCGCTCGCGTCGAAGAAGCCCGCGAACCCTCCGAGGCCGCCCAGCACCTCCGGGCGGCGGCTCCTGGCCACGGAGGCCTTCATCAGCTCGACGGCGCGATCGCCCGCCTCGATGTCGACGCCAGCGCGCGCGTATGCGTTGCTCACAGGTCCTCCTCGGTCTGGATGCCCAGCAGCTTGGCCTGCTCCGGCGGGATGGAAATCGGGTACTGCCCGTCGAAGCAGGCGCGGCACAGGCGCTCGGCGGGCACGGTCGTCGCCTCCGTGAGGCCCTCCAGCGAGACGAAGCCGAGCGAGTCGGCGCCGATCGAGCGGCAGATGTCGTCGACGGTCAGCCCCGGCGCGATCAGCTCGGCGCGGGTGGCGAAGTCGATGCCGTAGAAGCACGGCCACTCGACCGGCGGCGACGAGATGCGCACGTGCACCTGGCTCGCGCCCGCCTCGCGCAGCATCCTGACGAGCGCGCGCTGCGTGTTGCCGCGCACGATGGAGTCGTCGACGACGACCAGCCGCTTGCCGTCGATCACCTCCCGCAGCGGGTTGAGCTTCAGCCGGATGCCGAGCTGGCGGATGGTGTTGGACGGCTGGATGAACGTGCGTCCCACGTACGCGTTCTTCACGAGCCCGAGCCCGAACTCGATGCCGGATTCCAGCGCGTAGCCGATCGCCGACGGGGTGCCGGAGTCGGGAGTCGGGATGACGAGGTCCGCCTCGACGGGGTGCTCGCGGGCGAGCTGCCGGCCGATCTCGACGCGGGTGGTGTGGACGCTGCGGCCGGCGATTGTCGTGTCCGGGCGGGCGAGGTAGACGTACTCGAAGATGCAGCCCTTCGGCCGGGACTCCGCGAAGCGCTGCGAACGCAGGCCGGCCTCGTCGATGGCGATGAACTCGCCCGGCTCGATCTCGCGCACGAAGGAGGCGCCGACGATGTCCAGCGCCGCCGTCTCACTCGCCACCACCCAGCCCTGGTGCAGGCGCCCCAGCACCAGCGGCCGCACGCCCTGCGGGTCGCGGGCGGCGTACAGGGTGCGCTCGTTCATGAACACCAGCGAGAACGCGCCCTTCAGCCGCGGCAGCACCTCGAGCGTGACCTCCTCGATGGGGCGGTCACCGTAGGAGACCATGAGCGCGGAGATGAGCGCAGTGTCGGAGGTCGAGTCCATCGCGCCGCGCTTGCTGTGCACCTTCGTCTCCGGCGCGCGCTCGTGCAGCCAAGCCTCGAGCTCGCCGGTGTTGGTGAGGTTGCCGTTGTGCGCCAACGCCAGGCCCGTGCCGTCCTCGAAGGAGCGGAAGGTGGGCTGGGCGTTGTTCCACGTCGACGAACCGCCCGTGGAGTAGCGCGTGTGGCCGATGGCCATCTGGCCCGGCAGCGACTTCAGCGTGGACTCGTCGAAGACCTGCGCCACGAGGCCCATGTCCTTGAAGACCATGATCCGCTGCCCCGACGAGACCGCCATGCCTGCGGACTCCTGGCCGCGGTGTTGGAGCGCGAAGAGGCCGTAGTAGGTGAGCTGGGCCACGTCCTCGTCAGGCGCCCACACGCCGAAGACGCCGCACTCGTCGCGGGGAACGGATTCTGTCTGATCGGGCTCGAGGGTGAGCCCGCCGTCGGGGGTCAGCACGCGCCAATCCTATCCCCGTGCCCGCCGCGCACGCACCGCGACCACAGACCCGCGGCGGCCGGAGCCTGCGCCCACGACGTGGAACGCCCGTCCGCGGACGCCCACGTGCCCTACGATCCCTCCCATTCACCGCACGTCGGCCACCGTCTGCCGGCGTCCAAGCTCGACAAGGAGGCTCTCGTGGAAGAGCTCACGAAAGCGCTGGCAGACATCAGCGCGGTGATCTGGGGCCCGTTCCTCTTGATCCCATTGCTGCTCGGCACCGGCCTGTACCTCACCATCCGCCTGGGCGGCCTGCAGTTCCACAAGCTGCTTCCCGCGATGCACCTCGGCCTCGTCCGCCGCAAGGACGACACCAGCGAGGGCGACATCTCGCAGTTCCAGGCGCTCACGACGGCGCTGGCCGCCACCGTCGGCACCGGCAACATCGTCGGCGTGGCCGGAGCGCTCGCCGTCGGCGGCCCGGGCGCCCTGTTCTGGATGTGGATGACCGGCCTGCTCGGCATGGTCACGAAGTACGCCGAGGCGTTCCTCGCCGTGCGCTTCCGCCGCGTCGACGCCGAGGGCGAGAAGTCCGGCGGCCCGCAGTACTACCTCGAGCACGGCATCAAGCGCCCCATCGGCAAGGTGCTCGCGATGATGTTCGCCGTGTTCGCCGTGCTCGCGTCCTTCGGCATCGGCAACATGACCCAGGCCAACTCCATCGCGGAGAACGTGGCCGACTCCTTCCACGTCTCCCCCTACGTCACCGGCCTCGTCCTCACGATCCTCTCGCTGCTGGTGCTCGTGGGCGGCATCAAGTCCATCGGCAAGGTGACCGCCTCTCTGGTGCCCGTCATGATCGTGTTCTACATCGGCGCGGCCCTGTGGATCCTCATCGCCAACATCGGCAGCGTGCCCGCCGCGTTCGCGCAGATCTTCACCGAGGCCTTCACCGGCACGGCCGCCGCCGGCGGCTTCCTCGGCTCGACGCTCATCATCGCCATCCAGATGGGCGTGGCCCGCGGCCTGTTCTCCAACGAGTCCGGCCTCGGCTCCGCCCCGATCGCGGCCGCGGCGGCCCAGACCACCCACCCGGTGCGTCAGGGCCTCGTGTCGATGACCCAGACCTTCATCGACACGATCATCGTCGTCACCTTCACCGGCCTGGTGATCATCTCCACCGGCACCTGGGACAACATCGACCCCGCCACCGGCGAGCAGGTCTCCAAGGGCCTCATGACCGCCCAGGCCTTCAGCCAGGGCCTGCCCGGCGAGTGGGGCCACTACATCGTGACCGTCGGCATCGTGCTGTTCGCCTTCTCGACGATCCTCGGCTGGTCCTACTACGGCGAGCGCAACGTCGAGCGCCTGTTCGGCCGGATCTTCGTGATGCCGTTCCGCGTGCTGTTCTCCCTGATCGTCTTCGTGGGCTGCACCACGCAGCTCGAGGTGGTCTGGAACTTCGCCGACATCATGAACGGCCTCATGGCGCTGCCCAACCTCATCGGGCTGCTGATCCTCTCGGGCCTGATCGCCCGCGAGACCAGGTGGTACCTGCAGCACGACCCGAAGCTCGAGGCCGACGCGGCCACCGTCGAGGCGTTCATGCAGGGCAGACCCGAGTGGGACGAGTGGAAGGAGGGCGAGAAGACTCCGTCGCGTCCCCAGGACGTGTGAGTTCAGTCCCAATCGCTCGGCCGCCCGATGGACCTCATCGGGCGGCTGAGCAGGGCTCCGACACACGAGATGAGCAGGAGCCCGCTCAGGACCACGAGCGTCGCTGGGAACCCCACCCACCCGAGCATTCCCCCCACGGCCATGGGCGCCAACGCACCGAGGCCGCCCGTGAACAGTCCCGTGATGGCGAAAATCCGCCCCTGCATGTCCATGGGCGCGAGCGACATGAGCCGGCCCATGCCCGAGGCGTTGGCCAGCGGAGCGGCGAATGTGGCGATGGCCAACGCACTCGAAAAGAGGACGGGGTTCACAGCCAACAGCATGAGCAGCGATGCCGCACCCGCCACCCCACCAGTCAACGCGATCGCCAAACCCGTGGGTATCCGCGACACGATCACGCCGGCGAGGATTGCTCCCCCAATGGCTCCGAGCCCCATGCCCAGCGGCAACAGCGAGATCTCGGCGGCAGCGAACCCCGCGATCTGCAACGTCGCGATGGCAAGGAAGATGAGGCCATTCAACGCGAATGCCTGACAGGTCAGCACCACCAGCGCGTGCACCAACTCCTTCCTGCCAAGGATCCATCGCTTGATCGCCCCCCAGCCGCGCAGCGGATGCGGGCGCTGGCCTTCGGCCAGGTTGGGACGCAGATCCGTGCGAATGGCCAGTGCGGATGCGGCAAGCAGCAGGTAGCCCATCACGGAGACTGCGAACGGGAACCAGCGGGCGATCCCGAACAACAGGCCTCCCAGCGGTCCTGCTGCCAACTGGACGACCCCATCGCGGCCTTGATTCGCGGCTTGGGCCTTGACATACCTCTCGCCCTGCACAATGGAGCGGAGTGCAGCGTCGCTGCCGTATCCGTGTAGACCGCCGTTGGCCCCGGCGAACGTCCCGAGCGCCAACAGCGTCCAAAAGTTCAGCGCTTCCATGTGGGCCAACACCGAGATCACTCCCCAGACAAGCACCCCGACGCTGGCGTATGCCAGCATGACGTTGCGCCGGTCCGTGGAGTCCACGAGCACGCCGCCCGGCAGCATCGTCACTGCTCCGCTCAGCGCCAGGGCGGTCGCAATCGTACCCGCCTCGGCGGGGGAACCAGTCACCGCCAAACACAGCATTGGGAAGGCGATCCCTCGCAGGCTGTTCCCCATTGCTGCGCCAGTGTCGCCCGCGAACCACCACGAATACTCGCGGTTCCACAATGGTGAACTCATGAGGTGGATGCCCCTCTTTCAGACTGCAGCCGAGCACCGTCTGGTTCCGGGACGTGGGTGGGGGCAGGAGCAGCGAGGATTGATTCCAACTCCCCCACCAACTTGGAGTCGCCACAGAAGGCGACTCGGGACTCCACCAGCTCGCTCCAGGTACCTCTGGAGAATACGAGGCGGCTGACGGCGATCTTGGTCAAATGGACTCCAGAGGGATCGGGGACTTGCCCCGAGATGAAGCGGCCGTGATGAACGACCACACGTGCAAGAATATCCTCGGGGAGGATGCGCGAGAGAACCCTTACGTGGTTCTTCACACGAATCAACGCTCCCGGCATACGAGGAAAGGAAAGAGCAACCTCAGGATGAAACACATCCAGCCATGGAGCTTCAGGGCCAACCCCGATCATGAACATCCCACGATCACCAGCGAAATCGATCAGCGCATTGACGAGCGCCGCAGCACCAACGTGAGAACCAGCGAAGAAACGTTCCACTCGAAGCCATTCCGGCTCTTCCCAGTGAACGGTGGGTGGTGAGGTTGTAGGCAGGGGTCGAGGCCCTCGATGATGGAGGTTCCTACCCCGTCCATACCGAGAGCCTCGATGTGTTCAACGCTACCTTTTGTCGTCCGGATCTGACTACCTTCCTCGGCTTGGCCGACCTCGGCTTGGAGGCGATCGGGCTCCGTCTCGAGGCTGGTCGTGCTGTGATTGAGTG
>JHVD01000034.1 GCA_000619965.1 Propionibacteriaceae bacterium P6A17 | reverse complement strand
GCTCGAACTACATGTCGATGGTCTACACCGACCGGGTCGTCGAGCTTGGCGCAACACCCTCGACGGGAACCGTCGGGGACTCGTATGACAACGCCCTCGCCGAGGCGGTCAACAACCTCTACAAGACCGAGCTGATCCGCCAGCGCGGCCCCTGGAGGACCGTCGAGCAGGTCGAGCTCGCGACGCTCGAATGGGTGTGGTGGTGGAACCATCAACGCCTGCACGGCGAACTCGGCATGCGCACCCCGATCGAGATCGAGGACGCGTACTACGCTGACCTCGAATCAGGCCTCCCGGCGACCGCCGGACAGGGAAACCGATAGGAACGAAACCCAGGCCGATTCAATCTCCGGCCGTGCCCGGATACTCTCAACGGGTTCAAGGCCCCGCCGACAGGGCTGCGTCTAGAGGGCGCCACCGACTCCATGATGTCGTCGTTGCTGTCGACACCGGTGGTCGTCGAGGAGATCGACGATGAAAGAGGCGAACGGAAGTGGCCCGTCCCCTGTGTGGGGAGGGGCCACTTCTTCACGCGTTCAGGCCGTGATGTATTTGGTCGGTTCGGAGTTGAAGGTGTCGGCGCACTGTTGCGAGCAGAAGTAGTAGTGGTTGCCTTCGTACTCCACGGAGGTGGCTTCGGATCCTACTTGCACGCTCATTCCACAGACGGGGTCGACGGCTTTGGGGTTGGGGTCGATCATGACGGTTCCTTCCGGTTGATGGAGAGTCGCTTGCTCATCCACGTTACGCCCGGCCGGTGAGTCCGTCAGCCGTCTGAACGCATCTGTCCTCAGGTCAGGTCCAGACGGTTCTTGGCTTCGTCGAGGAGCTTGTCCGGTTCGAGCCACATCGACGGGTAGTTGCCGTACCAGCGCTGGATGCCGTCGCCGTCGATGAGGACGAACCCGTGGCCGGGGAGGCCGGGGTGCATGCCTTTGTCGAGGACGTCGTATGCCTTGGACACGGTCCCGTCGTCGAGGAGGAAGGGGGTGGTCGCGCCGAACATGGCCATGTCGGGCATGATCTGCTCGGCGGTGTTCATGACGATGGGCAGTACGGTGATGCCGGCTTCTGCGAAGCCGGGGTGTTTTTCGATCTCCGCCATCTGCACGGTGCAGGAGGAGCAGCCGGCGCCTTCGCTGAAGTAGAGGATCACGGGTCCCGGGCGCAGGTTGCTGAGTGTGACTGTCGAGCCGTCGGTGCGGGGGAGGGTGAAGTCCGGCGCGACGACGTCGGAGGTGCCCTGTTCGGGGGCGGCGGACCAGAGTCCGTAGCCCGTGACGGCGAGGATGAGGGCTACGACTGTGGTGGTGATCGCGCGTCCGATGGTGCGGCGACGCTTGTCCTTGGTCAGGTCTGCCTGTTGTTGCTGCCGCAGTTGCGCGCGGCGTGAGGGTGCGGGTTTGGTCTGGGTCATTTCGTGTTCTCCGGGGTGGCGGCGGCGACGGGTGGATCGGTGTGGAGCTCGTCCGTGTCGGGACCGCAGCAGTCGTGGGCGTCTTCTTGTGTGGTGGTCTTTGTGCGGTCGCGCAGGGTGACGAGGACGAATACGACGACGAGGGCGAGCAAGCCGAGGCCGAGTACGAGTTCGGGGATGGGTGCGGTGATGGCAAGCAGCCAGGCGAACACCTCGCTGAGCCAGGCCCCCATGCCGACCAGGGGGGCGTCCGCCCCGGTCATCTCGGTGGCACCGGCTTGGAGGATGACCGCGATACCCATGATCACGAAGCCGATGGCTACCAGCACGTTGACCGTGTTGGTTGCGAGGGTGAAGCGGCCGAGTCGGAGCCGGACCGGTTTGGCGCGCAGGAGGCCGCGGATCCCGTCGGGTCGTTTGTCCCACAGCAGCGCCATGACGAACAGCGGGATCACCATGCCGAAGACGTAGGCCAGGCCGAGGACGAGGCCGCCGACGGCAGATCCGGACAGAGCCGACAGGGTCATGACGCCGGCGAGCACGGGGGCGCAGCAACTCGAGGCGATGCCCGAGAACACGCCGAGGCTGAAGAATGTCGCCGTATCGCCACGGGCGGTGTCCGGCGCCTTCAGGAAGGACGGCATGGACCACATCGCCCCGGACAACGCCAGGACGCCGAGCCCGATCATCAGGAGACCGCCTGCCCAGTACAGGACGACGTGGTACTTCGCGATCGCTCCGGCGATGAGACTCACGCCCATCGTGATCGGTACCAGCACCAGCGCGAGCCCGGCGGCGAACACGAACGTCAGCGGCAGGAGGCGCCAGCGGCGGTTCTTCGCGGCCGCGGCGAGGTAGCTGGGGGCCAGGAACACGATGCAGCAGGGCGCGAACAGGGCCACCCCGCCGGCGAGGAACGCGGCGAGCACTCCGCCGGCGCCCAACAACTCGGCGCCCATCTCAGCGGGCTTCCAGCTGCTGCACGAGGCGGGCCAGCTTGCCCCGGGGCAGTCGCCCGTCGTGGAAGTAGCGGTCCTCCATCAGGATGAGCGGGAACATGCCCGGTCGGTGCTTCGCGATCAGCGCCTGCCCGTCTTGGGACTCCGCCGACACGAGGGTGAGCTGCAGGAGGCCGCGCGACTCGAGGGCACCCAGCCGATGTTGGGCATCGTCGCAGAAATGGCAGGCGGGGGCCGTGACCAGGGTCATCTCGGTACGGCCCGTCGTCGCCCGGGCAGGGGTAGCCTGGAGCGTCTCATTCACGATCCCCAGACTCGCCCGCTCGTGTTCAGGCACGGTCCAGCAAGGATCAAGATCCGGTCAAGGATTTCCCAGACCATGACGGAGAGTCAGAACTGTCACCGGCGCAGGGGGCAATAATGGCGCCATGACAGAAACCCCACCGGCGAAGGCGCTGATCATCGACGACGAACGTCCTCTGGCGAGTATCGTCGCGTCCTATCTGCGTCAGGCGCAATTCGAGACCACCGAGGCCCACGAGGGTCCCGATGGTCTGCGCCTCGCCCGGGAACTGGATCCGGAAGTGGTGATCCTGGACCTGGGCCTGCCGGGCATGGACGGCGTGGAGGTGTGTCGTCAGATCCGGACGTTCTCGGACTGCTACATCATCATGCTGACCGCCCGCGTCGACGAACTGGACAAGGTGATCGGGCTGTCGGTCGGCGCCGACGACTACCTCACCAAGCCCTTCAGCCCGCGTGAACTCGTCGCGCGCGTGCAGGCGATGCTCCGGCGCCCTCGAACCCGCTCGTCGTCGGCGGGCATGGGCCACGCGGCGCGGCAGTTCGGCGACCTGCGTATCGACGCCGGCGGCCGGGACGCGTGGCTGCGTGACGAGGCGATCGTGCTGACGCGCACCGAGTTCGACATCCTCGAGGTGCTCTCCGCACGTCCGAACCTCGCACTGAGCCGTCGCCAGATCATCGATGAGGTCTGGGGCCCGGGTTGGGTGGGCGACGAACACGTCGTGGACGTGCATGTCGCCAATCTGCGCAAGAAGCTCGAAGACCCCCCCGCCGAGCCGCGCTTCATCCTCACGGTGCGGGGCGTGGGGTACCGGATGGGGCAGGGCTGATGACCGACCGGAACCAACCCTCGCTGGCTTGGGGCACACGAACGTTCCTGGCGTTCGTGCTCGTGGTGGCGGCGAGCATGCTGTCCATCGCGATCGTCGCGCTCATCGTCGGCCCACCGCTGTTCCATGAGCACATGTTGGAGCTCGGTCACACGGGTGGCGCGGCCGAGATGGTTCACGCCGAGCAGGCATTCTTCGACGCTGGGGTGCGGTCGCTGGGCGCGGGGCTCGTCGTCGCGCTCGGTTTGGCGACGCTCCTGGCCTGGTGGGAGACGCGCCGGCTCCGTCGCCCGCTCGACCAACTGACCTCCACGGCAAAGCAACTGGAGTCCGGCGATTACACGGCAAGGGTGGCCATCGGTGTGGGCAGCCCCGAGTTCGGCGCCGTCGCCGACGCCTTCAACGACATGGCCAGTCGGTTGGACTCCACCGAGGACAGCCGACGGCGACTGCTCTCCGACGTCGCCCACGAACTCCGCACCCCACTGTCCACCCTGACCGCGGAACTGGAGGCCATCAGCGACGGACTCGTCCCCTGGGACCGGGAGGGCCACGAACTGCTGGCGCAACAAGCGGCGCGACTCCAGCGAATCGCGAACGATCTCAGCGACGTCTCCCGCGCCGAAGAGGGTCGGTTCGAGCTCGATCCGCATCCCGTGCCGGTGGCCGAACTCGTCGACCATGCCGTCGCGCAGTTTCGTCCTCGCTACGCGAGCAAGGGTGTGGAGCTCGTGGCGGCGGCGGATGGCGGTGTGGTCGTCGCGGACGCTCAACGTGTGGGGCAGGTCCTCGGCAACCTCCTGGAGAACGCGCTGCGGCACACCCCCAGCGGCGGGCACGTACGGGTTAGCGCTGAAACCTTCAAGGGCGACGCCCGGATCTCGGTGACGGACTCCGGAGAAGGACTCACCCCCGACCAGCGAGACCGGGTCTTCGACCGGTTCTACCGCACCGACACCTCCCGGGCGCGAGACGCCGGAGGTTCAGGCATTGGGCTCACGATCGCGCGCAGCCTCGCGCGAGCACACGGTGGGTCGTTGACGGTTGAAAGCCCGGGCCCCGGTGACGGAGCCACCTTCACGATGATCCTCCCAGGAAGCCCATTGCCGGAGCGAACGTCGTCTTGATCGTTTCTTGACCATTCCTGAACGGTTTCTTCGTTCGCGCCTTCTTAGCTTGGACAGCGCGGGCTACTGCCGTCCGCGGAAACGGAGATCGACCAATGTCACGTAAGAAGCTCCTGGCCACGACGTTCGGCGGGCTGCTGGTGGCCGCATCGCTGGCGGGCTGCGCGGAAACCGGCACGGAACCGACCACCGCGGCTCCGGGGACCCCCGCCGCAACGTCGTCCACCGCCACGGACTCGGAGGTCTCGGAGGCACACAACGATGCGGACACCGCCTTCGCGCAGATGATGATCGTCCACCACGAGGGCGCCCTCGAGATGGCGGAGCTTGCGATCGACCGGGCCGAGCGCGAAGACGTCGTCGCGCTCGCGGAACGGATCGCGCAGGCGCAGGGGCCCGAAATCGAGGAGATGACCGCCTGGCTGGAAACGTGGGGCGAGGACGTGGAGCCGATGGATCACGGCAGTATGGACATGGGCGGGATGGAGATGAACGGGATGAGCCAGGACGAGATGATGACGCATCTCGACGGGCTCTCCGGCAGCGAGTTCGACACCGCATTCCTCGAAGGCATGATCGCCCACCACGAGGGGGCAGTCGAGATGGCCGAGGCCGAACTGGCCGACGGCGAGAACCCGCAGGCGCTCGCGCTCGCCGAGAAGATCATCGCCGACCAGGAAGCGGAGATCGCCGAAATGCAGGACATGCTCGCTAACTGACGGTTCAGCCGGAGTTGGTGTCGCATCCGCCGCTGCCCGCCAACCACGAAGTTTTCATGATGAAGTGCCAACCGAGGCGGTAGGCAAGCGATCGCACGTGTTGCGGTCGCACCATGGCGAGCCCGCTTGGGTGTGCTGGGAAGGACTTCCCCGAATGGATCAAGGCCTGAACGAGGATCGCAAATCCTTCATCTTGGCCAAGACCGCCGAAGAGATCTTGGAATCACTCGGCTGACTTCTCAAGCGGGTTAGTGGCCAGGACGAATGGGTCGGGGTTATGCGATCGCGGCAAGGAGTTCGTTACAGGCTTGCTCGCAGGCTCGGCAGGCTTCGGCGCAGACGCGGCAGTGCTCGTGGTGGTCAGCGTGCTGCTCGCACTCGTCTCCACAGGACTTGCAGGCCTGGGCGCAGGCTTGGAGTTGGGCGCGGGTGAGGTCGGCGTCGTAGCCGGTGTGCCGGGACAGGACGCGTGCCGTGGTGGCACAGATGTCGCCGCAGTCGAGGTTGGTGCGGATGCACTTGCGCAACTCGGCCACCGACTCCTCGCTCAGGCAAGCATCGGCACAGGCGGTACACGCTTGGGCGCACGCCGCCAGTGCATCGATTGTGCGGGCGAGCAGGTCGCGGTCGAGGGTGATCTCGGCTGGGTACGTGTTCATCATCTCGGCGGTTTTCATGGCGTGCTCCCTTGTGTGATGGGTGCGACGCCGACGCTGACCACGGCGTCGCTGGGGTGTCCTTCCGACGCTAACACGCACGATGCTCATCCGCCGCTCTCGGCAAACATGAAGGCCCATGAAGGAATGCCCACCAAGGCGGTCAGCAAGCGATCGTGCCGAGTTGCGATCGCCCACGACGGAGAGCCCGTGTGGTGTGTGTTCAGTTCAGCGTTCCGGCACCTTAGTGAACACTAACTCGTGCGGATTGAAGAGCCAGTTCTTCTACTGCCGAACGAATGGGTGGCGTCGAGTCCGGTAGTCGCGATCGCCAGGCCGTTGCGCTCGTGGACGATGAGCAGCGGCTCGATGGAGGCGATGTGTGATGCATCGCGGAGTTCGGAGTGCTGCGCGTAGGGCCTAAGTCCGTGGCTAGTTGCTGCAGCGAGGTTGAGGTCGAGGTGGCCTCTCCTCACGCCGTCGGCTCGCATCCTGCAGCGCAACTCCGCCGTGCAGTCACGCCCAGCCGTGTACGCGGCGCAGTACTCGCTGTCCCACGCCTGCTTCCTCATCACCCTCGCAGGAACGCTTGGAGCCTTGGTCAGGCTCGCACCCACAGCGGCGATGCTCGTCGTACTAGGAATGATGGGCCTGGTGATGGCGCGCGTGGCTTTGTGAGGCCGACCGCGACGGACGAGTTGGTGTTCCTCCTGGTGGTGCAGTCCCTGTTCACCAACACCGGCGGGGGAGACCCGATGCAGGCCTTCATGATCACCAACGTCCTGCTCATCATCGGAGTCGTCATGTTCGTTGGCTACCGCAAACGGCTCAAAGCAGCCACCGGACGCCTTGCCGACCTCCTCAACAAACGCCCCGGAACCCCACTGCCCAAACCCATCCCCACCGGGGGCAACGGCATGGGCCGAGCCGCGCTCGGCCTCGGCGCCTACCGAGCGCTGCGCAACCCAGGCCTCAGAAGAGGCCTCGTCACCGCCGGCACCGCCGCCGCAGCCGTCGCCACAGGCAACCCCGCCCTCGCCGCGCGACTGGTGTTCAACCACGGAGCCAAGGCCGCGGCCAAACGAGGCACACGACAAGCAGTCACCGGCGCCCGCCCAGGAACCGCCACCCCGGCGCCCACCGACACCACGACGACCCCCACAGCAGCAACGGCCACTCCCGCAGCCCGACAGCCCGCCTCGGCCGCGGCACGACGCATCCGCCTCACTCTGTCGTCCGGCCGGAGCCGGTCACGGCTTGGCACCAACACACGCCAGGTGACCCGCAAAGCACCCACCCCACCCGCACCGCCGCCACCGCTGACGAAACGGCTACAGACCCGAGCCGCCGAAGGCATGACGTCCCTGAAGCAGCGCCTCCGCAGAGACGAGACAGACACGACGAAGTCGCCTCCGCGAACCACGGCGCCGAAGGTAGAGACCGCCCCTCCCAAGAAACCCAAGACTGAACCCAGCCCGGCCAAACCCCAGCCGAAGCCGAAGACCGAGCCCACAAGGACGAACGCCGCCGCAGAGAAGCCAAAGAAGGGTGGCACATTGAAGCGCCCCAGGTTCTCTGCCGCTCTCATACGGGTTGCGGCTCTCTGATGAGGCTCGCGTAGTGGGCGGTTTCGTACTCCACAGGGGCAACATAGCCCAAGGAGGAGTGGAGGCGTCGGGTGTTGTACCAATCCGCCCAGCCGGCGGTGGCGTACTCGACGTCGGCCAGGGTTTTGTAGGGGCCGTCGCGGAAGACGGTGGTGCGGATGCACTCGGCCTTGTAGAGGCCGTTGATAGACTCCATGAGCGCGTTGTCGTAGGCGTCCCCGACGGTCCCGATTGAGGGCTGGAGGGTCTGCTGAGGCTTTGGTTGAGTTCGGGGTTTATGCCGCCAAGTCGACGGACTTCTTCATTATGGTCTCGAACTCGATAGGGGTCAGTTTACCGAGTCGGCGCTGCCGGCGTTTACGGTGGTAGATCCCTTCGATCCATTGGACGATCGCCAGGCGCAGCTCGTGGCGAGTGTGCCATCGCTGCCGGTCGAGGACGTTCTTCTGCAGGAGACTGAAGAAGCTCTCCATGGCGGCGTTGTCACCGCACGCGCCAACGCGGCCCATCGACCCGGTCAGCTTGTACTTGCGCAACGCCTTGCGGAGTTTGCGGGATCGGAGTTGGGCGAGTTCAACCGGTCGATGCAACACCGCCTGTTTGGAGCAACTGTAGTTGCTCGTCGAAGACCTCAGCGGGGGTGCGCCAGCCGAGGACTTTGCGGGGCCTGTTGTTGAGCGCGAGAGCGACAGCTTCGAGGTCCTCAGCGGACCAGCGGGACAGGTCGGTGCCCTTGGGGAAGTACTGGCGCAGCAACCCGTTCGTGTTCTCGTTCGTGGGTCGCTGCCAAGGCGAATGCGGATCAGCGAAGAACACCCTCGTGCCGGTGTCCAGCGCGAACTGCGCGTGCGCGGACAGTTCCTTGCCACGGTCCCAGATGAGCGTCTTACGTAGCTGGATGGGAAGCTTCGTCATCGACGCGGTCAGGGCGGTGTTCATCGCCAGGGCGCCGTAACCGCCCAGCGACGCGCCGTTCTTCACGGGTGGGCTCTCGCCCCAGCCTTCCAGTCGAGGCAGGTGGACCAGCAGCGTGGCCCGGCTGGAGCGTTCGATCACCGTGCCGATGGCGGAGCGGCCGGTGCCGATGATCTGAATCGCCCCGGGTCTGGTGGAGGCTCTCAAACCAGTGAAGGATGAGAGTCATGTCAGCACCGAGGAAGTACAGCGTCGAGCTCCAGCAGCGGGCGACGCGGATGGCGTTGGATGCGAGGAAGGATCCCGAGACGAGTCGTGGGGCGATCAAACGGGTCGCCGACCAGTTGGGGGTCCATCCCGAAGCGTTGCGGAACTGGGTCCGGCAGGCCGAGGTCGACGGCGGGAGCCGTCCCGGGTTGAGCACGGATGACCAGGCCCGGATCACCGAGCTGGAACGCGAGGTCCGGGAGCTGCGACGCGCGAACGAGATCCTGAAGACG
>JHVD01000033.1 GCA_000619965.1 Propionibacteriaceae bacterium P6A17 | reverse complement strand
GCTCGCAGACAAGGGCTACCCCTCAAAGGCGAACCGGGCTTGGCTGCGCGAGCACGGCATCGCCGCGACGATCCCTGAACGCGAGGACCAGATCACCCACCGCCGCAAGCGGTCCGGCCGACCGATCGACTTCGGCCGCGAGCAGCGAGAACGCTACAAGGGCCGCAACGTCGTCGAACGATGCTTCAACAAGCTCAAGCAGTGGCGCGGTATCGCGATGCGCTCAGACAAGCCCGCCCGGAACTACCACTCTGCGCTCTGCCTCGCCGCCACCCTCCAATGGCTTTAGCAACACGCCCTAAGCGGATGAAGCGCCGGCTCCGACTCGCGCACGAGCAATGAAGATCACACACCCACTGCATTAGCGCTTCCACCCCGGACTTGATTGTTCGCTAGGGCGGTGCCGGCTGGGTTGTTATGGGTATGACAGCTTCGCTGCACAAGCTCACGGCCGGGACGGGGTACGACTACCTGACCCGGCAGGTGGCCGCGCATGACTCGACGGAGAAGGGTCATGCGACACTCGACTCTTACTACTCGGAACGCGGCGAGGTGCCGGGAGCTTGGCGCGGCCGTGGCGTGGCCGGGCTCGGCGATCTCGCCGTCGGGGATGTGGTGACGGCGGAGCAGATGTTGGCGCTGTTCGGGGGCGGGTTCCACCCGAACATGAAGGCCCGGCTCTCAGGGCTCCCCGACGACGCCACGCCCGACACGATCGACGAGGCCTCGCGGCTCGGGAAGCCGTTCATGGTGTTCAAGGCGGCCTCGGAGTTCCGGCTCGAGGTCGAGCAGCGGACCGCTGCCTGGCGCACCACGCGGGAGCTGGCGGCGTCGGTGCCGGTGCCGGTGGATGTCCGGGCGGGGATCGTCAACGACGTGGCGGCCGCCCGGTTCGAGGAGCGGATGGGTCGGGCACCGTCGACTCGGGAGCTGTCAGGGGAGGTGGCGCGGTGGAGCCGGCAGCCGTTGTCGGCTTGTGCGGGGTATGACGTGACGTTCACGCCGGTGAAATCCGTCTCGGCGCTGTGGGCGCTCGCGGCCCCGGAGATCGCGGCCGGGATTCAGCGTGCGCACGACGCCGCTGTCGACGACGCCCTGCGCTACCTCGAAGACCATGCGCTCTTCTCGCGGGCCGGGATTGACGGGGTGCGGCAGATCGACGTTCACGGCCTGGTAGCGGCGTCGTTCACCCACCGCGACTCCCGGGCTGGGGATCCCAACCTGCACACGCATGTGGCGATCGCGAACAAGATCCAAGGCTTGGATGGGAAGTGGCGGGCCATCGACGGCCGTCTGCTCTACCAAGCCCGCGTGAGCATCAGCGAGACGTACAACACGCAACTCGAAGCCCACCTGCGCGACGCGTTGGGGCTGGAGTTCGTCGAACGTATCCCCACCAATGACCGCCGCCCGGTACGTGAGGTGGCGGGCGTACCCCCCAAGTTGCTGGCGTTGTGGTCGTCGCGGCGCGCGCACATCGAGGCGCGCCAGGCAGTGCTGGCGGCCGAGTTCCAAGCCCGGCATAGCCGCCCGCCGACGCCAGCGGAGGCGATCCGCCTCGCCCAACAGGCCACGCTGGAGACCCGCGAAGCGAAACACGCACCCCGCAGCCTCGCGGCGCAGCGCGCCACCTGGCGGCGTGAAGCCGAATCCGCGATCGGCGACGACGGCATCACACGGATGTTGGCCGCCAGCCTCGGACGCACCCCTTCCCCGTCCAGGCCGGCCGTCATCTCGGAGCAGGTGTTGGATCGGGTCGCACGCGAAGTGGTGGATCGGGTGGCCAGGGACCGGGCGTCATGGCAGGTGTGGCATCTGCGCGGCGAGGCCTCCCGCCGAGCCCGGCAACTCGCTGCGTCCGGAAGCGACGCCGAGGCGCTGACCCAGCAGCTGCTCGACCGAGCCCTGGCCGCCTCGATTCCCCTCTCCCCCGCCGACGATGACCTCGCGGAACCTCACGCGCTGCGGCGCGCGGACGGGACCTCGATGTACGAGGTCGCCGGATCCCGCCGATACACGTCCCCGGCGGTCCTCGACGCCGAGCACCAGATCCTCAGCGCCGCGGACCGCGCCGACGGCCGACGAATCGACGAGCCGGCAGTGGAGTTGGCGTTGCTGGAGTCGGTTGCCAACGGCATCTCGCTCACCGACGGCCAGGCCAGGTTGGTGCGGGCGATGGCCACCAGCGGCGCCCGCGTCCAGCTTGCGCTGGCACCCGCCGGCACCGGCAAGACGACGGCGATGCGGGTCCTCGCCCGCGCTTGGGAGGAAGCCGGCGGCACGGTGGTTGGGCTCGCGCCGTCGGCGGTCGCCACCGCCACGCTCGGCGAGGAGATCAGCCAGACGACGACCATCGCGAAGCTGCTCCATGACCAGCGCGCCCAACCCGCCAACACCGACGCCGCCATTGGTCCGTCGACGTTGGTGATCGTGGACGAGGCCGGCATGACCGACACGCTCACCCTCGCGGAGTTCATCAGCTATGCCCTCTCACGCGGCGCCTCCATCCGCCTGATTGGGGACGACCAGCAGCTGGCTGCGATCGGCGCCGGCGGCGTCCTGCGGGACCTCCAACGCTCCTACGGCGCGATCGAACTCGACGCAGTGCTGCGCTTCACCGACGACGGCGAGAAGGCCGCCTCGCTCGCGCTGCGCGATGGTGACCCGGCTGCGCTGGGCTGGTACCTCGATCACGATCGGATCCATGCCGGAAGCCCGGAGACGGCGCTGGAGGCCACGGTCCGGAGTTGGCACGAGGACAGCAGGCGAGCGTTGGAGACGATCATGCTGGCCACCACCCGCCAGGAGGTGGCCGAACTCAACCGGCGCGCCCAAACACGCAGGGTCGGCATCCTTCTGGGACCGACAGTGGAGCTTTCGGACGGCAACGTCGCCACCGTCGATGATGTCATCCTCACCCGCCGCAACGACCGCCGCCTCGGCACCTCCCACGCTGGCTGGGTCAAGAACGGTGACCGCTGGAGTGTCGAACGCGTGCACGTCGACGGAAGCCTCGAGGTCCGGCACCGCCGCACCGGGGGCCGTGCCCTGCTGCCCGCTTGGTATGTCGCGGCGCATGTCGAGCTCGGCTACGCCAGCACCGTCCATTCCGCGCAGGGCATCACCGTCGACGCCACCCACACCCTCCTCACCGGCACCGAGTCCCGCCAGCAGCTCTACGTCGCCATGACCCGCGGCCGCTCCCACAACCACGTCTACGTCCCCGTCGTCGGCACCGGCGACGAACACACCGCCTTCCGGCCAGAGACCCTCCGCCCGCCGACGGCGATCGACATGCTCGACGCCATCCTCGCCCGCGACGGCACCGCCCGCTCCGTCACCACGCAGCTCCGGGACGCCACCGCCCCCGCCGTGCTGCTGCCCGACGCCGTCAACCGCTACCGCGACGCCATCACCGTCGCCCTCGAACACCACCACGCCGCAGCCCTCGACAGCCTCGACCGCGACGCCAACACCCTCCTCCCGGGCCTGACCGACTGCGACGCCTGGCCCACCCTGCGCCAACGGCTCCTCACCAGCACCGATACCGGCGACACGCCTATCGGTACGCTCCACCGCATCGCCACCGGCTACCGCTGGAACGACGGCATCCGCGACCCGGCTGCGCTGCTTGCCTCGTTGTTACCAGAACACTCCGGAGGGCCGCTGCCCTGGCTTCCACCCATTCCCCAGATACTTCGCGACGACGAGTGCTGGGGTCCGTACCTCCAAGCGCGTGCCGACCGCGTCGCGACGATTGCTGCCCAAGTGCGCGCCGACGCGCTGCAAGCCCCGCTACCGCCTTGGCTGCCGGCCAAGGACCACATCCCCGCCAAGACCATCGCCGATGTCCACGTCTGGCGCGCCGCCGAGGCCATCCCCGACACCGACCGCCGACCCACCGGGGAACCCCTCCAGGCCGGTGCCGCGCGACGCCACCAGATACAGCTCGACCAGCAACTGGTCCCATCCGTCCCCACTTTCGGTGTTGCGCAACTGCGACTGCTCGGACAAGGCGTCGCCGACGATCCCACCACCGCCGACCTCGCCCTCCTGCTGGCCCGCCTCGAAGCACGTGGCTTCCCCGTGGCAGAACTCACCTCCGAAGCACTCCGTCAGGGCCCGCTGCCTTCCGAACGTCCCGCCGCCGCGCTCACTTGGCGTATCGCCGAGCTCGCCAAGAGTGCCATCAATCGCGACCGGGACGCCGCCGACGAGCGGCGTTGGCGGCACTGGGCCGAGCAAGTCAATCCCACGTTGACCGGCACGACACGAGATTGCACGTCACTTGGAGTAGCGGCTGTGGCGCGCTGTGCCAGCCAGGCCGATTAGCGCTGCAGGCGCCGACACCCCGTCATCGTCTGACGTCCGGGCCATGCCCTGCCATCGCTGCCCGCGGTGAACACTCGCCCACTGGGGGTGGGTACGGTCCGGTCCAAGATCTCCCACAGCTCGGTCACCATCTGGTCCAAGCGTTGGCGGGTCTGCTCGATCTGGTCTTGCAAGGCGAAGAGCTGTCGGACTGCGTCGAGGTCCATCCCGGCGCGCTGAACCAGGTTCCGCGCTTGGCACAGCCGCACAAGGTCGTGCTGGTCGTAGCTCGCTTGGCCGGCGGCGCTGCGGCGTGGGCTCACGATGCCGGCGCGCTCGAAGGCTTCGAGCGTGCGGGGGTGCAGACCGGTCAGGAACACCACCTGGCTGGTGGTGAACACCACACCGTCATGAACGCTGTTGTCGGTGGTGGTCATCTCAGTTCCTCCCAAGGATCGAAGCGCGGGGGTTGGTCTGGCCCATGGCGTGGGCGAAGTCGCGCATTGCCTGCCTGGCCTGGTCGTTGAGCGACGTCGGTATGACGACCTCGACGGTGACTAGCAGGTCGCCGGTTCCCGCCTTGGTGGTGACGCCCTTGCCCCGCACACGGAGGGTGCGCCCGTTCGGGGTGCATTCGGGAATACGCACCTTCACACGTCCGCCTTCGAGGGTGGGCACCTCGATATCGGCGCCCAGGATGAGTTCGTCGACGGTGACCGGCACGGACACGGTAAGATCTCGTCCCTTGCGGCCGAAGAGTGGGTGCGGGGTGACATGAACGCGGACCAGCAGGTCGCCCGCCGGGCCGCCGTTGAGGCCGGCCGAGCCCTTGCCCTTGATTCGGATGGTCTGGCCGTCGTCGACGCTTGCCGGGATGCGCACCTTCATGGTCTTGGCTTGGCGTACCCGTGCGGTGCCGTGGCAGGAGTCGCATACCTGTGGCGGGTTTCCCGAGGTGATGCCAGCGCCGCCGCAAGCTGTGCACGCCACCTCAGAGACCAGCTGCATCGAAACGGTGGTGCCCTTGACAGCTTCGAGGAAGCCGATGGTCACCTCCCCCTCGATGTCAGCGCCCTTCCGAGGGCCGCTGGGCCGCCGAGCACCGCTGAAGCCAGCGCCGCCTTGGCCGAACAAGCCGCCCAGGATGTCCTCATAACCCGCACCTTGGCCAAAGAGGTCCTCGGCAGACCCACCAGTCGAATAGCTGTAGGTGTAGGGGCCACCGGCGGGGTTTCCATAGGCGTACTGGCCACCGGCACCCGGATATCCTGCGCCGGGGCCGTAGCGGAAGCCGCCATTGGCGACCATCTCGCGGATCTCGTCGTACTCTCGTCGCGAGTCGGGGTTGGACAGGACGGAGTTTGCCTCCGAGATTTCTTTGAACCGGGCCTCAGCAGCAGCGTCGCCGGGGTGCTGGTCGGGATGGTTCTGACGAGCGAGCTTACGGAAGGCCTTCTTGATGTCCTTGTCGGTAGCGTCCTTCGACACGCCCAGGACCTTGTAAAAGTCCTTGTCAACCCAATCCTGTGCGCTCATCGCTCCTCATCTCCGTGCATACTGGACTCGGTGGCGGCTTGTTGTGTGTCCGGCTCGCTGACTGCGACGCGGGCAGGGCGGAGGACCTTGTCGTGAATGCGGTGACCTGGCTGCATCACTTGCGAGATACAAGTCTTGGTGGCGCCAGACATCGGCAGCTGCATCAATGCCTCATGCAGGGTGGGGTCGAATTGGTCTCCGACCTGGCCGTAACTGCTCAGGCCGTGCCGAGCAGCCACTGCGGAGATCTGGTCGGCAAGCATCTTGAAGGGGCCATCCAGCTCGCCGTGCTGGTCGGCCAGCTGGATCGCATCCAAGGCGGGCAGAAGGTCCGTGAGAATCTGTTCCTTTCCCGCGCGGCGCGCCAGGTCCCGGTCACGGTCGACTCGTCGCTTGTAATTGATGTACTCGGCTTGCAGCCGCTGCAGGTCCTCAGTACGTTCCGCCAAGCGGCTCTCCAGCTGCCCGACCTGATCACGCAGCGCTTCGAGCGCGTCAGGAGCGAGCACCTCGTCGGCCGTTGGCTGCGGAGTGGGCGTGGTGGTCACGTCGTCTGTGCTCATACTTCCTCCTGTGGGTGATTGTAGTGGCAGCACCTGACAGGCAGCCCCCACCGTGGATGGGCTCAGGACCACGCGAAGAGCTCGCAGCGCGGGCCGCTACGGGCCGATCGCGTGGTGATCGCCGGAACGGGTGGGGTCGCAAGGCGACCCCACCGGGCGCATCACTTGTCGTCGACGATCTCCGCGTCGACCACGTCATCGTCGGAGGATGTCTCCTGCTCACTCGGCGATGCCGGTCCCTGAGCCTGTGCCTGGCTTGCTGCATAGACCGCCTGCCCCATCACTGAGGTCTTTTCGTTCAGCTCCTCCATCAGAGCCTTCACCTGGTCATCGTTGCCGGTGCCCTTCAGGGCCTCCTTCAACTTGTCCAGGGCCTCCACGACGGGTGCCTTGACATCGTCGCCGATGGTCGCGGCGTTGTCGGCGAGTAGTTGCTCAGTGCGGAACGCCAAGGCATCGGCCTGATTTCGCATCTCGACGGCCTCACGACGCTTCTTGTCCTCCTCGGCGTGCGCCTCGGCGTCCTTCACCATCCGGTCGATGTCGTCCTTGTCAAGCGCCGAGCCGCCGGTGACGGTCATTGACTGCTCCTTGCCAGTGGCCTTGTCCTTGGCGGACACGTGCACGATGCCGTTGGCGTCGATGTCGAACGTGACCTCGACCTGCGGAACCCCGCGCGGGGCGGGCATCAGACCGGTCAGCTCGAAGTTGCCCAGCGGCTTGTTGTCGCGGGCGAACTCACGTTCACCCTGGTAGACCTGCACCATCACCGACGGCTGATTGTCCTCGGCCGTCGTGAAGATCTCGGACCGCTTGGTCGGAATCGTGGTGTTGCGCTCGATGATCTTCGTCATCACGCCGCCCTTGGTTTCGATGCCGAGGGACAGCGGGGTGACGTCGAGCAGCAGGACGTCCCTGACCTCTCCCTTGAGGACACCAGCCTGAAGCGCAGCACCCAGAGCGACAACCTCGTCGGGGTTGACGCCCTTGTGCGGTTCCTTGCCCGACAACTCCTTGACCAGCTCGACAACAGCCGGCATACGGCTGGAACCGCCCACCAGAATGACTTCGTCGATCTTGTCCACCGAGGTGTGGGCGTCCTTGATGACGGCCTGGAACGGAGCCTTGCAGCGGTCCAGCAGATCCTTCGTCATGCGCTGGAACTCGGCGCGCGTCAGCTTGGCCTCCAAGTGCAGCGGACCCGCCGCGCCGGCCGTGATGTACGGCAAGTTGATCTGGGTCTCCGGCGCCGAGCTCAACTCGATCTTGGCGCGCTCGGCGGCCTCCTGCAGACGTTGCTTGGCCATCTTGTCCGCGCTCAGATCGATACCGTTGGCGTTCTTGAACTGCGTCACCAGCCAATCGACAATCCGCTGGTCCCAGTCGTCGCCGCCCAGACGGTTGTCGCCCTTCGTGGCCTTGACTTCGAAGACACCGTCGGAGATGTCCAACAGCGAAACGTCGAACGTGCCACCGCCGAGGTCGAAGACGAGGACGCTCTGCTCCTTGTCGCCCTTGTCGAGGCCGTACGCCAACGCCGCCGCGGTGGGCTCGTTGATGATGCGGTCGACGGTCAGACCCGCAATTTCGCCGGCCTCCTTGGTGGCTTGTCGCTCAGCATCGCTGAAGTACGCCGGCACAGTGATCACCGCGTTCGTGACGGGCTCACCCAGGTAAGCTTCGGCGTCCCGCTTCAGCTTCTGCAGGACGCGGGCGCTGATCTCCTGCGGCGTGTACTTCTTGCCGTCGATGCTGACTGACCAACTCGGTGCCCATATGGCGCTTGACCGAGCGGATGGTGCGATCGACGTTCGTGACGGCCTGGCGCTTGGCGACTTCGCCGACGAGCACCTCTCCACCCTTGGCAAACGCGACCACCGACGGCGTCGTGCGGGAGCCTTCGGCGTTGGGGATGACGGTGGGCTCGCCGCCTTCGAGGACGGCGACGCAAGAGTTGGTGGTGCCCAGATCGATACCGACTGAACGTGCCATGGTTGTTCTCCTCCTTTGTTGCGAACTATGAAAGATCATCGAGAAGCACTGGCGTGACCGGTGCGCTCTCACGTCATCTACTGTTCCCGACTTCGGGGTTCTAGTCGATGGGTGGCGACACCCAAAGTGGCCGACACGATCCCCACTGCCTCACTGCGCCCCCCTTGGGCGAGTGGGGGGCGATCATGAAGACATTGACGAACAGCGAAGCTGCTCAGCACGGGCAAGGACCGCGTCCGGAGGCGGAAGACTGCGGTTGGGCTGAAAGACGAGTTCGCCATCGCCGGCCTTGGATGGCTGGGCATCAACGACCTCCGGGTCGTGATCGAGCACCAGGAGTGGGAGACCCCGTGCCCGACGCGTGGGGTCGGAACCTCGCGGAGTCAGTCGCTGGCAAGCGTCGCGGACACCGTAAGCTCCCTGCCGTCGCGCACCACCAGCAGGTTCACCGACTTCCCGACGGGAAGTCCCCTCACATGCCCTACCAAGGACAATGCCGAGGTGGTTGAAACACCGTCGATGCTGATGATGTGGTCTCCGACCTGTAGGCCCGCCTTGTGAGCCGGGCTGCCGACAACCACCGAGGCGACCATGGCACTTCGGATCTGCTGCGTCCCCCGTGCTGCGATGCCGTCTGTCACGGAGACCCCCAGCTGGGCGTGATGGGCTCTGCCGTCACGGATGAGCTGCTGGGCCACCATGGACACCTGGTTGGACGGAATCGCGAACCCGATGCCGATACTGCCGCTGCCAGGCCCCAATGTTGCGATGGATGAGTTGATGCCGATCAGTTCGCCACAGCCATTGACGAGAGCACCACCCGAGTTGCCCGGGTTGATCGGTGCTGAGGTCTGGATCGCGTTGGTCACTGTCGCGACGCTGGGCCCTGTACCCTGCTCGGAGGCAGCCACTGGACGGTTGAGGGCGCTGACGATGCCGGTGGTCACAGTCCCTGACAGTCCCAGCGGATTGCCCACGGCCATCACCGGCTGCCCGGTGCGCACTTGGGCCGAATTGGCAATCGGGATCGGGGTGAGCTTCGTGTCCTGCACCGTGAGCACGGCCAGATCAGTGATCGGATCACGACCGGCGATGGTGACCGGCTGGACGCTGTTGTCGGACAGCGTGACCGACACGTCGCTATCAGTGGCATCACCCACCACATGGGCATTCGTGACGATGTGGTGCTCGTCAACTGCCACCCCCGAGCCCTCGCCCACCGGGTGGCCGCCGCTGGAGACATCCACGGACACCACGGACGGGCTCACCGTCTCAGCAAGTGTCGTCCAGGACGGATCGTCGATGCTGCACGAGGTAACAGAGCTGTTCCCCGAGGTCGGACTTGTCAGGGGGCTGTTGGACGCCACTGGTGCTGGCGTCTTCGGCGCAGTGGCACTACAGGAAGTGAGCGGAATCAGTGCAGTCATCGCAACGGCTGCTGCCACAGTCCGCGCGGGAAGGCTGTTTCTCATCATGGCGAGACTCCTAGAAGAGACCGAGTTGTGGTTGGACGGGTCGTAGGCGTTTGCTTGGTCGGTCAGCTGTTCTTGGCCGCACGCCACACGGCGATGGCCGCTGCAACTTGGGACATGCCGAGAACCAGCAGCGACATGCCGGCCCAGAGCCCGATGGTGATGATCGCAGCGGCGTGGTTGAAGATGAACCAGATGCCTGACAAGACCAGCAGCACGCCAGCCAGGACGTACAGCCAGCGACGCCGAGCAGTTTTCTCGGTCATCAGGCCCAAGCCACACATGATGGTCCATAGGCCAACGGCGGCAGCGATGAACGACAAGGTGAGATCAGGCAGGAGGACGATGAGTAGGGCTAGTGCAACGCCCAGGGCCCCCACTGCGCCTCGCAGCCAACGCAGGACGCCGTAACAGCGCCATGCGCCGATCATCGCCGAAATTGACTCGACGAGCAGAAAGGCGCCGCAGAACATCACCAGGGATTGCAGGGTTAGCCCTGGCCACCAGATGAGCATGAAACCGAGCAGGATCAGCAGTGCTGCACCAAACAGCTCGATTAGGGCCAGTGTGCGAAAAGTCTTGGACATGGAAAACCTCCGAGGTCACTCAGGACAGGAAAGAACCCATTAGGTGGTGGGCTTTCGGGTGTTCTGGTTGCCTACCGGTTTAGTGTTGTCGGGTTTGTAGTGAATCGCCCCGGGATCGGCGGAGACTCGGTTAGTTGGTTTAGGCCTCGGTGAGGACCTTCTCCTCACGGTAGTGGGTGGTGGGGTGTCGGGACCAGTAATTGGTCTCGAACTCGACGGGCGGGACGTGGCCGAGCTCGCCGTGGAGGCGGCGGTGGTTGTACCAGTCGATGTACTCGGCCACGGCGATCTCGACGTCGCCGACGTGCTTCCAGCCGCCTGTGGGTCGCATCGCGGGGTTGCGGATGCACTCGGCCTTGAACAGCGAGTTCAGCGCCTCGGCCATCGCATTATCGTAGGAGTCGCCCTTGCTGCCGACGGACGCGACGGCGTCGGCGTCGGCGAGTCGTTGGGTGTAGCGAATGGTTCGGTACTGGACCCCGCGGTC
>JHVD01000032.1 GCA_000619965.1 Propionibacteriaceae bacterium P6A17 | reverse complement strand
CCGCGAGGAGGCCGAGCGGGACTTCTGCCGGGCCATGCAGGCCCGACGAGACGAAGGAGCACGAGCATGACCATCACCTGTCCCACGTGCAGCGGGAGCGGCGCCGTCACCAAACATGGCGCTCCCTCTCAGCGCACCCACTGCCCGAAGGGGCACGAGTACACCGCCGCAGCCGACGCGCTCGGCGAGGCCCTCGACGCCCTGCAGGCCGAACACCAGCGCGTACACGAGCTCGAGCAGTCGCTCGCGAAGGCCAGCAGCGACGCCCACCAGTGCGCCACCGATGCCTGGCAGATGGCCGAGGAGCAGATCGCCAACCAGTACATCCACGACGGCCTCGCCGAGGCCACCCTCGGCCAGCTTATGGCCGACCCGAGTCCCAAGGAGGGGCAGTGATCATCCTCAAGCGCGCCATCGTGGCGCTCGACGACGGCGTCCCTGTCGGCATCGTCTGGGAGACGCCGCGGGGCGTCCAGTCGACTCAGATCGTCATGACGGGCGAGGTGGCCCGACACCAGCTCGACCGCGGCGGATGGAACGCCGGCGTCGACCACGCGATGCTGAGGGAGGCGGCGCAGTGAGCCGCAGCAGAGCATCCGCGAAGAAGGCCGGCAGCGCGTTCGAGCGGCTCGTCGCCGACTACCTCGCCCGGCACGTGGACGACCGCATCGATCGGCGCGCCAAGACAGGGGCGAAGGACCGGGGCGACATCGGCGGCCTCAGACACATGGGCGAGCGGGTCGTCGTCGAGTGCAAGAACACCGCCCGCGTGGATCTCGGCCGCTGGGCGGCCGAGGCGGAGATCGAGCGCGGCAACGACGGCGCGGTCGCCGGGCTGATCATCCACAAGCGGCACGGCAAGTCACGCCCCGGCGACCAGTGGGTCACCTGCACCCTCGCCGAGCTCGTCGCCCTCCTCAACGGCAATCGCGACCACACCGAGGAGATGGCGTGATGAGGCACCCCGACTGCCACTGCAAGCGCGCCGTCCGCGAGACCCCACTCGAGGTCCTCGACGCGATCCAGCAACACGATGACCGACCTCGCTGAGCGCTGCTCATGGTGTGGCCACCTCGCCCACGACAAGGCCTGCACCCGAACCATCACCACCGGCACCGCCCGGAAACCGAACTCCATCCCATGCCCCTGCACGCGACACCTGAAAGGACCAACCAGATGACCATCGACCAGATCCTCTCCGAGTGGAGAGACATTAGCGCGGCGCTCGACAGACTCAATGAGCGCCGCAACCAGCTCACCGATGAGCTGCGCAAGCTCGGCGTCGGCGCCCACACGGGCACCATCGGCAAGGTCACCGTCTCACCACCGGCCAAGCGGTTTGATGCCAAGCGTGCCGCCGAGGTGCTCAGCCCAGAGCTCCTCGCGATGTGCACCGAGACCGTCGTCTCGTCTGCCGCAGCCAAGCGCGTGCTCCCGCCGGCCCTCTATGCCGAGTGCCAGACGGCCTCGACCGGGGCGAAGGGCCGAGTGACGGTGACGATCCCATGAGCGCCTTCGAGACTGTCCAGTCGGTGCCGGCGCGCGACCGCTGGGGTCGGCCGCTGATCATTCCGCCGGGTGGCGGCAAGCCGACCGCCTACACCCGCTGCACGCGCTTCATCGACGTGCTGGAGGACAAGTACAACCTGCAGAAGTGGATGCAGCGCATGGTCGCCGTCGGCCTCGGGCTGCGCCGCGACCTGCACCTGTCCGCCTCCTCGCTGGCCTCCGACCCGGCAGGCAACAAGAAGGCCCTCGACGACCTCTGCGAGGCCGCGATCGAGGCAGCGAAGGGGTCGGAGAAGGCCACCATCGGCACCGCCCTGCACGCCTACATCGAGCGCATCAACCTCGGACAGGACCCGGGCGTGATCCCGCCCGAGTTCCAGCAGCACATCGACGCCTACCGGGCCGCCACCGGCGCGCTCCACCCGGTCCACGTCGAGCAGTTCACGGTGCACGACGAGCTCCTCGTCGGCGGCACCCCGGACCTCATCGCCTCCATCGATGGCGAGGACGGCATGTTCGTGTGCGACCTCAAAACGGGACCCGCCACGCTCGTCTACGGGGCACTCAAGGTCGCGATGCAGATGGCCGTCTACGCCCACTCGCAGCTCTACGACGCGCAGACAGGCCAGCGCACCGCGCTCGACGTCCGCCAGGACAAGGGGCTGGTGATCGCGCTCGACTCCGACACCGCGCAGTGCACGCTCCACTGGGTCGACCTCGCCGCCGGCTGGGAAGCCGTCCAGGTCGCCGCAGAGGTGAACCGCTGGCGGAAGGTCAAGGGCGTCGTCTCGGACCCGATCCAGCTCCCAGCGCCGACGCTGATCCCCGAGCCGCAGCCCGCGCCCGTGGCAGAGCTGAGCGCCTTCCAGCGCCGCAACCTCGAAGCGGCCCTGCTGGCCGCGATCGCGGCCTCGACGAGCCGTGAGGCTCTCCTCGACCTGTGGGAGCGGTCCATGCACATCTGGACCAATGCCCACACGGAGGCGGCAAAGCGTCGCCTCGCAGCACTCGCTGCATGACCACCAACGAAAGGAACCAGCAATGTCCACCTACCAGTTCGAGACCGTTGCGACCCCGGCCGGGGCGTTCATCGGATGGCACGACACCCCCGGTCAGGTCGTGACCGGCAAGGTCGTCGACTACGACCAGCAGGGCGGCCAGGACTTCGCCGGGCACGTGTGCCCGCAGGTCACCCTCGAGCTCGTCGAGCCGGCGAGCAGCTTCAACAAGGCCGGCGACCGTTCCGACTTCGCCGCCGGCGAGTTCGTCACCATCACCGCCGGACAGGCGAACCTCAAGAAGGGCATCCTCGCCGCCCGCCCGGAGATTGGCGACATCCTGCGTGTGACCCACTCGACGAACGCGAAGACCGCCAACGGCACCGCGAAGATCTTCGAGATCCAGATCGCCA
The DNA here is from genome assembly GCA_000619965.1 of Propionibacteriaceae bacterium P6A17. Classification (GTDB taxonomy): domain Bacteria; phylum Actinomycetota; class Actinomycetes; order Propionibacteriales; family Propionibacteriaceae; genus Arachnia. The sequence goes on along the minus strand of JHVD01000032.1, from coordinate 9,087 downwards.
GAATCGGCGGCCAGCAGCAGGCGCAGGCGAAGCCGGACGTCTCGCTCAACCCGCAGGCGCCGGCACCGTTCCCCGGCGCGAAGCCCACCCAGCAGGTGCCGTTCATGCCCAACCCTGCCGCCGTGCAGGCCGAGGCCCCGTTCTGACCGACGCCCTCCGCCCCGCGGCTGCCACGACCACAGCGCAGCCGCGGGGCACCCCCCAACACCAACCCCACCGCGAAGGAGCACCGATGCGACCAGCGCAGGCCAACGACGAGCAACTGACGCAACATCTCGCAACCGCCCTCTCCGCCGGCGACCAATCCACCGTCGACCAGATCATGCTCGAGTGCGACCGCCGCGACCGACACCACCCAGCAGCGCCACAGGGCGCCGCGACCCTCCATCAAGCCGCACTCTGGTACGCCTCCAAGGGCATCGCTGTCTTCCCGCTCAAGCCACGCTCCAAGCAGCCGGCCACCCGGCACGGCTTCAAGGAGGCCACCATCGACCAGCACCAGATCCACGCCTGGTGGCAGGCGATGCCGCAGGCCAACATTGGACTCGCCACTGGGCTGCTGTTCGACGTCGCCGACCTCGACGGCTGGGACGGCGTCGACGCCTGGGCAGACCTCGACGACACCCCGACGATCCTCGGCGTCGTCGCCACCCCCAGAGTGGGCGGAGGAGGCCGGCACCTGTATGTGCCGCTCACCGGAAATGGCAACCGGACCAACATTCTCACCAAGGTCGACTGGCGCGGCGATGGCGGCTACGTCGTCGCCCCACCATCGGTCACCGACGACGGCCCCTACGTGTGGCTCTCACCGCTCAGGGTTGATGCCCTGTGAGGTTCGCAGAACTCTGGGACCAGTCGGCACCAACACCAGCCGCGGCGCCGACGGTTACGCCGTCGGACGACGCAGACCATCAGCGCCGGTACGCCCTCGCCGCCCTGCAGCGAGAACAGCAGGCCCTCGCGGCAGCACTCGAGGGCGGCCGCAACCACCAGCTCAATATCGCCGCGTTCAGCCTCGGGCAGCTCGTCCCACACCTCAGCGAGGCCGAGATCCGCGACACGCTCACCCCGACGGCGCAGGCGATCGGACTCACCGATTCCGAGATCCGCGCCACCATCAGCTCCGGGATCCGCTCCGGCAGGCAGACGCCGCGCATCATCCCAGCCTCCGTCATCGACCAACCCAACGTCGAGGAGGTGCAGGCCTGCGAGCTCACCGGCGAGCAGCGGTCCGCCGTCGACGCGTTCTGGGACGAGCGCCCAGTCCTCTCCCACATCCGCGACTTCGCCTACGCCCGCATGTGCGCCCCGTGGGCAGTCCTCGGCGGCTGCCTCCTGCGCGCCGTCGCCGCGATCCCGCCGCACGTCGTCCTGCCACCAACCATCGGCACCGTCGGCTCCCTGAACCTCCTCGTGGGCCTCGTCGGAGACTCCGGCGCAGGCAAGGGCGCCTCCGAGGGCGCAGCAGGCGAGGCGCTCACGTGGCCGACCATCGCCACCGCACCGCTTGGCTCAGGAGAGGGCATCGCCCACGCCTACGCGAGACCGAAGACGAAGAAGGAGCAGGACTCCAGCCCAGAAGACCCGGACCCACTCAAGTGGCTGAACAAGTCGGTGATCTTCTCTGCGCCGGAGGTCGACCAGGTGGCAGCGATCGGGGCCCGACGCGGCTCGACGCTGATGACCCAACTCCGCTCGGCATACTCCGGCGAGCGCCTCGGAATGCAGTACGTCGACGTCACCAAGCGCATCATCCTCCCGGCCCACAAATACCGCTTCGGCCTCTCCGTCGGCATCCAGCCGAACCGGGGCGGCGCGATCCTCTCCGAGGCCGACGGCGGCACCCCGCAGCGCTTCCTGTGGCTACCCGTCACCGACGAGCACATCTCGGCGACACCGCCGCCCGACCCCGGCCCGTGGCACTGGACAGCGCCGATGGCGATCGAGAAGGCAGTGCCGGGGGCGTACCGCGACCGGGCAGGACGCTTCGTGCTGCCGATCCCGGAGCAGGTCACCGCGACGATCAGGCAGGCCCACGCCGCCCGTGCACGAGGCGAAGGAGACGCCCTCGACGGGCACGCGCTCTATACGCGGCTGAAGGTCGCGGTCGCGCTGGCGATCCTCGACCAGCGCCTGGTGATGGACATGGACGACTGGCGTCTGGCCGGCGTCGTCATGGCCGTCTCCGATGTGAGGCGAGCCAAGGTGCAGGCGAGGATCTCGGAGTCACTCACGGCCGCCGACGACGCCCGGGCGCGACGCGACGCCCGACGCCAGACGATCACCGAGGAGGCGGTGGCCGAGGCCGCGGTCAAGCGGGTGACGAAGGTCATCGAGCGGGCGCTCCAGAAGGCGTCGACGATGCCCCGCTCCGTCGTCCGCAAGGCCGTCGCGTCTCGCGACCGCGACGTGTTCGAAGAGGCGCTGGCACGGCTCGTCGACGTCGGACACGTCAAGGTTTCAGCGACCGATCAGGGCGAGGTCGTGACATGGGTCGCATGAGGCCGTTTTGGGGTGGACAGGTGGACATTGTCCACCCCTCGCTTGAAAAGCAGGGCCGTTACCCAGCCGTTATAATCGCTCTGACAAGGTATTATATTATAAAATGGCTGAATCGCGGGTGCGAGACTTTTCAGGGAGGGGTGGACAACGTCCACCTGTCCACCCCAGACAGGGGCTCGCGATGACCGACCTCCAACGGCTCCATGAATGGCTTGGCAGCAGTGGCAAACAAGCCCTCCAGGCAGTCCGATGCCCACGATGCAAAGCCGCCGTCGCCCGCGGATGGTCCGCAGAGGTTTGCGCCTTCCTCGTCCTCGTCGATCCCGTCCCCCTCACACCCCTGGGCGAGTTCGAGGCTCTCCTCGCGGGGCTGTGGACGTACACCGCCTGGCGCGTCGGCGGAGTCCGCGTCGACCTGCGGACCGCAAACAGGCGCACACACCGACTCGCCCACGACGTCTGGCCGGAGCACCGCTGCGGACACTTCCACCTGCACACCACCAAGAGCCAGATCAGCCCATCCACCCATGACGGCTTCGACCCCGACGCGCCGCCCCCGTTCTGATGAAGCCCAGCCCTGAATCCCGCCGAAATGAAGGAGATCGCTCAATGGCCCAGATCACCGCCTGCATCCGCGGTTGCACCGAGCGAGGCAAGCACGCCGGCTGCGCCGACCCCGAGACCTGCCCCGGCTGCCAGCCCGCCACCTGCGCCGACGGCTCACTGCTCTGCGGACCCTGCGAGGCGGCGCTCGAGCAACTCCTCGGCGACACCCACGAAGGACTCGCCTGGATCACCTGCTGGCTCGCCGACAACCTCGGCCAGCACATCCGTCACATCAGCACCCTCGGCGGTCAGGGGTCGAGACCAGATGCCAGGATGGATCGGCTCGTCGCCGTCGCCTCGATCATGTCCGAGCTGCAGGTCGCGATCTGCGAGATCGCCGAGGACTTCGCCGAGCACCACGGCATCACCCCGCCAGGGCGCTCGGACGGACACCTGCCGGCGCTGGGGCTCCTTCGGCGCTGGATGGGCACCCTACGGCGCTGGGAGCCCGCTGGGGACGCGTTGGACGAGCTGCTGGACCTCAGGGACCAGGCGCACGTCGTAGCCCCGTGGAGGGCCCTCCACGACCCGGAGGCCGACGAGTACGCCGCTTCCCTGCTCTACCTCGCCCCACCCCAGACCACCGACGAGATCTGCGCCCGGTTCGGCATCACCCCAACCCGCCTACGCAAGGCCCGGTCCCGCCGGAAGGTGACCCCCGTCGACGACCTCGAGCGCCCCCTGCGCTGGCGCCCATGGGACGTGTTCTGCTGGATGCATCCGAAAGAGGCCGAGAATTACCTCGGCCGCATGGCGTGTTGATACTTGCAAGCGCCATAGCCACAGGCTAGTGTGACAAACAGCGTAACCAGTGCACCCAAAATCGGGTCGCTGGTTCGTTGCATTTCGGGAGGTGACGGGCATGGTTGCGCGCAACACCACGATCCGCGACCGTCACCGCGCAACGCTGCGAGCGAAGAAACTTCCTTGCGCGATCTGCGGCGAACCGATCGATTACACGCTGCGCTGGCCTGACCTCGACTGCTTCGTCGTCGATCACATCGTTCCCGTCGACCTCGGCGGCGCAGACACCATCGACAACAAGCAACCCGCGCACCACCGCTGCAACCGCGAGAAGGCCAACAAGCTCGAATCCTCGATCCTCCGACGCTCCGGCTCGCTCCGCTGACCCAGGGGGAGGGGGGTCGGGCCGGGCGAGGGCGCAGCCCAGCGGATAGGCTGAATTCTCTCCCGGGGTTTTCCACAGCGTTATCCACAGACTTTTCCACGGGAGGTGCATCGTGTCGGTCCTCTCTGCAGCCAAGTACGGCCGCCGCGAGCTCCTCGAGGCGCTACGCGACGAGATCGCCCGCCAGATCGACGACGGCGTCCCAGCCCGCGACCTTGCCTCCCTCTCCCGCCGCCTGCTCGAGATTGACCGCGAGCTGGAGGGCGTGATCGCTGACGAGGAGGGTGACGAGATTGGCGAAGCAGCGTCCACGCCCGACGCGGCGTGGCCTGCTTCCTGAGGCTCGCCGCGTCGTCCTGCCCGCCGGGATCGTCTCGACGTCGGCCCCGAGAATCGTCGCCGTCGCGAAGGCGTGCGGGCTGGCCCTCGACGACTGGCAGGCTGACATCGCCACGATCATGTGGGCCAAGGTCAGGGACGGCAGTCTCGCCTCGGAGACGGTCGCCATGTCGATCCCTCGGCAGGCGGGCAAGACCTATCTCGTCGCCGCGATTGTCCTGGCGTACTGCCTGTGTGAGCCGGGCGTGACGGTGGCGTGGACGGCCCACCACAACAAGGTGATGCTCGAGACCTTCAACTCGCTGCGGGCGATCGTCGCGAGGCCGTCGATCGAGAAGCGGATCGCGAAGGTGAACGCCTCGGCAGAGAACCGCTCGATCGCGTTCGTCAACGGTTCCCGCATCGTCATGGCTGCTCGCGAGTCCGGGGCGCTGCGCGGTGTCGCGAACGTCGGCGTGCTGGTGCTCGACGAGGCGCAGATCCTCACCGAGTCGGCGCTGTCGGACATGCTGCCCACGCAGAATGTGGCGCGGCAGGCGCTCACGATCATGCTCGGGACGCCGCCGCGCCCGAAGGACCCGGGTGAGGTGTTCACGCAGCAGCGCGATCAGGCGCTGCGTGCGGAGCAGCTCGGCGAGCCGCTCGACGGCGCCGCGTGGATCGAGTTCTCCGCCGATGACGACGCGGAGACCGACGATCTCGCGCAGTGGCGCAAGGCGAACCCGTCGTACCCGAAGCGGACCCCGCTTCGGGCGATCAGGAAGCTGCGCCGGATGCTGTCGGAGGATCACTTCCGACGCGAGGCGCTGGGGATCTGGGATGACAAGTCCACGCCGTCGGTGATCGCGCCGGGGCTGTGGAAGCTGCGCTTGGACGCGGAGTCGCTGGCGGTCACGAAGCTGGTGCTGGCGATCGATGTCGCCCCGGAGCGGACCCACTCGTCCGTGGCGCTCGCCGGATTCCGCGCCGACGGGCTGCCGCATGTCGAGCTGGACGAGACCAGGGCTGGGACCGGCTGGGTCGTCGACTGGGTCGTCCAGCGCTGTGAGAAGAACCAGATCGCGGCGGTCGTCGTCGACGCGAAGTCGCCAGCGTCGGCGTTCGTGCAGGAGCTGCAGCAGCGGCTTGGCCGGCGCATGGTGGTGACCACGAACACTGACGACATGACGAACGCCTGCGCGGAGTTCCATGACGCCGTCGTCGACGGCGAGCTGGTCCACATCGGTCAGCCGCAGCTCACGACGAGCCTCAACCTTGCCCGCAAGCGCTCCATCGGGGATCGCTGGGCGTGGAACCGGAAGTCGGCCGACTCCGACATCACCCCGATCGTCGCCGCCACCTTGGCGCTGTGGGGCGTCAATTCCCGCAAGGTGCGCGACCGCGCCGCCCGAAAGAGCACAGGGAGGAGAGTGATGGTCCTGTGACCCTCAGCAGCCACGAGCTCGACCTGGTCCAGCAGATGCACTCCCGCCTGAACCAGCTCTCCGGCTGGCACCTGCGCATGGAGCGCTACTACGAGGGCTCCACGCGACTCCAGCAGCTCGGCGTCGCGATCCCGCCCGAGCTGGCGCGAATCAAGACCGTCACCGACTGGCCGTCGATCGCCGTCGACGCGCTCGAGGAGCGCCTCGACTGGCTCGGCTGGGCCGGAGGCGATGACCTCGGCCTCGGCGAAGTGTTCTCTGCCTCCCAGCTCGCGGCCGAGTCCGGCATGGTCCATCTCGATTCGCTGATCTTCGGCACAGGCTTCATCGGGGTCGAGAAGCTCGACGGTCACCTCCGCGTCGTGGCCCAATCCCCGAAGAACACGACATGCCTCATGGACGAGACCCGGCGATCGGTTCTGGCGGCACTGATCGTTGACCGCGAGTTCGACGGCGGGCGCAGCTGCGAGGCGACCCTCGTCACTGACCACTGGCTCGTCTCGCTGCTTCGAGACGGCACCACCTGGCGCGAGCTCGACCGCACCCCCCACCAGGCTGGCCGCGTCCCACTGATTCCGTTCCGCAACCGGCGCAGGGCCTCCCGCAGGGATGGGCGTTCGGAGATCACGTCCGCGATGCGCTTCTACACCGACGAGGCCGCCCGGACCCTGCTCGGTATGGGCATCAACCGCGAGTTCTACTCCTACCCGCAGCGGTGGGCGATGGGCGTTGACCCGTCGGACTTCCAGAACGAGGACGGTTCGATGCGTCCGGGCTGGGAGATCGCTGTTGGCGCTGTGTGGGCGATGCAGAACAACGAGGATGGGCAGGCCCCGGAGGTTGGCGCGTTCCCCGCGAACTCGCCGCTGCCCTACACTGAGCAGCTCCGCACGCTCGCGCAGATGATGGCCGGCGCATCTGCCGTCCCGGAGCGGTTCTTCGGATTCGTGACCGCCCAGCCCCCGTCGGCCGACGCGCTCGCCGCCGAGGAATCCCGCCTGGTCAAGCGGGCCGAGCGACGTCAGGCGCAGTTCGGTGCCGCATGGACCGAGGTCGGTCTCCTTGCGGCCCAGATGCTCGGCCAGCGGATCACCCCGGAGCAGTTCCGCGCGAAGGTCGCCCCGCGCTGGCGGGATGCTTCCACACCGACGAAGGCCGCGACGGCGGACGCCGTCGTGAAGCTCATCGGCGCTGGCGTCCTGCCTGCTGATTCCCGGGCCGTGCTCGAGATGCTCGACTTCGACGACCAGACGATCGCGCAGATCATCACGCATCGGCAGATCGCGGCCCCCGATCCGTTCGCGGCGCTCGCCGGGGCGATCGACCGTCAGACAGTCTGACCATGGCGCTCTCGACGGGCCGCCAAGCCCGCCTGCTGGCCCGCACCTTCCAGCACGAGCAGATCAGGCTCGGCGGCGCATACGCAGGGTTCCTGTACGAACTCACCCGCCGATGGAGGCAGGGAAGGCTCACCGACAAGGAGTTCATCACCGCCTGGATCGCCATCGAGCAGGCAGGGCACACGCAGGCATCCCAGCACGCCGCGCAGTTCATCACGAACTTCCGCGAGGCTCAGGCGATGCCAGTGACCCACGCCGCCCCGGTGCTGGACGTGTTCGACACCGGCGCTTCGCTGGGGCGAGCGGTAAACCTCATCGAGACGACCAACAAGATCCTGCGAAGCCCACTGGCCGAGGCTCGCCTGCAGCGACTCCTGCAGGCCCGCGCGGCCGAGGGGCATCGGCATGTGCTCAACGCAGGCCGGGACACGATCGAATGGTCCACGGCCGCCAACGGGACGACGTGGCGGCGCGTCACAGACGGCCACCCATGCGCGTTCTGCGCCATGCTCGCCACCCGCGACGGCTACCTCACCAAGGAGTCCGCCCTCTCCGTCGTCGGCGGCATGCGCGGCGGAGGTCGTGGCCGACGAGCCAGACGGCGAGGCAAGCGCCCGCTCGGATCGCGCTACCACGACTACTGCGGCTGCACCGCCGTCGAGGTGCTCGACCACTGGGAGCCAACCGCGGCAGACCGGGCCCACCAAGAGCTGTACGAGAAGGCTCGCGAAGCGTGCAAGGACGACGGTCTCGCGCCGACCACCTCGAACATCCTCTCCAAGATGCGCGAGCTCGGGCCGGGAACCATCAACGACGCCCACACCCCAACGTACGGTCGGCGCAAGCCCGGACCGAAGACGAAGCCCAGCGACGACACGAAGTCGGCAGCCGCGAGACCACGGACACAGGCCGGTGGCGGCGGCGGACGGAAGCCGCCGCGCAGAGGGGCTGGCCCATTCAAGGACATGCCTGAGCCCCCTCGCGACCCGAGCGATGGCGGTGACAGGTCAGAGTGGCTGCGCTACTGGAAGGAGCGGCAAGACGCGCTCCCGGTTGATTTCAAGGGCGACATCGTCGAGCCCCACGAGGTTGTGCTCTATGAGCGGCTGCTGCGGCTTGGCGAAGTAGTTACTCCGATCAAGCGCCACGTCACCGATCCACGCAATGACATGTACTGGGAGCGCATCAACGCAGAGGTCGAAAACAAATCGGCGAAGGCGAAGTACGAAACCATTCGCCAACGCATTTACAGCTCCGTGAAACCAGCCAAGGAGCACGGCACTGCGCCGATCGCGAAGGAACACTTCCTGATCGACATTGGGCATGAGCAGTTGTTACCGGAGCTTCGCGAGGCACTGTCTGGCTACAACAAGGACAGGTCGAACTTCAGGATCAAGCGCTTGTTTGTGATGCATTCAGACGGCGGAGTCATTGAAGAGATCCAACTGCTCTAGCAAGACGATGGGAGCCAACCCCGGCGGTGTCGAGGCGCTCCCATCTACATGCAGGATAGCACTTCGCACACCGGAACTTCCCGCCAACGCGCAGCGGTCAATGCGCGGATCAACACCACACACTCCGTAGGAGGAACCACCATGACCGATCAGCCCAGCGCGCCCGAAACCGGCCAGAAGCCCGACCCGGCCCCGAAGCCGGAGTTCCAGCCGATCACCTCACAGGAGCAGCTCAACGCGCTCCTTGGCGACCGGTTGGCTCGCGAGCGCGCCAAGTTCGCCGACTACGACGA
>JHVD01000031.1 GCA_000619965.1 Propionibacteriaceae bacterium P6A17 | reverse complement strand
TTGCTCGCAGACAAGGGCTACCCCTCAAAGGCGAACCGGGCTTGGCTGCGCGAGCACGGCATCGCCGCGACGATCCCTGAACGCGAGGACCAGATCACCCACCGCCGCAAGCGGTCCGGCCGACCGATCGACTTCGGCCGCGAGCAGCGAGAACGCTACAAGGGCCGCAACGTCGTCGAACGATGCTTCAACAAGCTCAAGCAGTGGCGCGGTATCGCGATGCGCTCAGACAAGACCGCCCGGAACTACCACTCTGCGCTCTGCCTCGCCGCCACCCTCCAATGGCTTTAGCAACACGCCCTAGGCCCCACACCACGCCAACTCCCCCGACCGACGCGACCAACTCCTCGCAGACTTCGTGGCAAAGAGCCCATCGCTCACGCGGTGAACGCCTCCCACTTCCACGAGGGCGAGCCCGCCGAGTTCGCGGATCTCGACGCAGCGCTGTGAGCCGAACGCACCAGAGCAGGGGATGAAATAGAGCGGGGGAACTGCCAAACCTTCGCTGGAAAGCGAGAGTTCGGCAGTTCCCCCTTGGAGTGGAGGCGGCGGGAATCGAACCCGCGTCCTTGAAAGGCGAGGCAAGCATTCTCCGGGCGCAGCTGGTGAAGGCGTGTTCTCGGTCTTGGCGCTCACATCAGCACGTCGCCAACAGACCCAGCATCAGTGATGTCCCCTACAGCCCCTGATACTCAGGCTGAAGGGCAAGCCTTCTGAATGAGGCCAGAATCCGGACCGAAGGCTCGTCCGGGCTGACCCTTCGATCGCTGATCAGGCAGCGAGAGCGAAGTCAGTGCGGTTGTTGTTGGCACTTATTGGTTTCCATGCGTCGTTTACGAGATAAGCATGGATCCTCGGCCCGCTTCTCCTGCGACTACCGTCCCAAGTCGAAACCGATCACCCCCTGTTGAGTTGTCCTCCCAGTGTACGCGCAGCTCGCGTTTCCCCCAAGTGCCGGCGCCTGCGCCGTCGAACGCCGCAGCGTCAGTGGCGGTAGCGATTCCGCTGGGCGAGCGCACGCTGCGCCTCGCGGTCGAGCTCCCGCTCCTTCAGCGTCCTTCGCTTGTCCCAGTCCTTCTTGCCGGTCGCGACGGCGATCTCCGCCTTCGCATAGCCGTCCTTGAAGTACAACGACAGCGGAATGAGCGTCGTCCCCGCGGACTCCAGAGCGCGCGAGAGTTTGGCGATTTCCTTCGCGTGCAGCAGCAGCTTCCGCGTGCGTCTGGCCGAGTGGCTCCCCCGCCACGACTGGTGTTCGTACTCGGGGATGTTGGCGTTGATGAGCCAGGCCTCGCCATTGTCGATGGTCGCGTAGGCGTCGCCGATCGTCGCCCGCCCGTGACGCAGCGTCTTGACCTCCGTGCCGGTGAGCACCAAACCCGCCTCGTACGTGTCGCCGATGGCGTAGTCGTGCCTCGCCTTCTTGTTCTGCGCGATCATGGTCGTGCCGGTCTCCTTGGCCATTGGGCCATTATGGCAGATCGGCGACGACGCCCCTGCTCAGAACCAGCGCGCCATTGGGTTGACCACGCGACCGTTCTCCCACACCATCAGGTGCAGGTGGCAACCGGTGGAGTAGCCGGTGCTGCCCACATAACCGATGACCTGCCCGCGGCTCACGCGCTGACCGACGCTGACGGTGTAGCGGGTGGCGTGGTTGTATCCGGTGGTCACGTAGTAGCCGTCAATGCGACCGTGGTCAATCATGAGACGATTGCCGTAGCCGGCGTTGTAGTAGCGCTCGGAGACCACACCGTCCTCGGCGGCCTTGATGGGCGTCCCGCACGAGGCGCCGAAGTCGGTGCCGTCGTGGAGCTTGTAGATGCCCGTCACCGGGTGCACCCGCATGCCGAATGGTGACGTCAGTCGCCCGCCTGCAGGCAGCAGGAAACCGCTCGACGAGCTGCTCGACGACGAGCTGCTCGAGGACGAGCGCGACGAGGAGCGCGACGTCGTCGTGGATCGGCTGGACGTGCTGCTGGACGACTTCGCCTTGGCGGCCGCGGCGGCGCGCGCCTTGCGTGCCTCTTCCTCGCGTTGCTTGTCACGGGCCTCGATCTGCGAGTCGAGCTTGTCGGCCTTCGCGATGCGGTCCTTGATGCGCGCCTCGACGGCCGCCGCCTCCGACTCCATCTGGGCCTGCAGGCTCTCCTCCCGCTCCAGTGCCGAGGCGGCCGACTGTGCCGCCGCGTCACGCTGGGCGACGAGCGCAGCCACCTGGTCCTTCGCGTCCGCTGCGGCCTGCTGGGCCGCGCGGCTCTCGTCGAGCTGCTCGGCGGCGACGCGACGGGCCTCCGCGGCCTGCTGCGCCGCGACGTCGGCGCGTGCTTGGGCCTCCTCGACCGCGAACCGCAGCCGCTCGGCCTCGTCGAGCTGGACGGCCGACACATCGAACAACGTGTTGCCGAGCTGCGCCTGGCGGTTGAAATCGGCCGCGGAAGTCTCGGTGAGCAGGAGCGCGAGGTTGACCAATGGGCCCTGCTGCTGGGTGATGAGGCTCACCTCGAGGTCGATGCGGCGGCTCAACGAGTCGTAGGCCGCCTGGGCGGCAGCGACGTCGGCCTTCGCCTTGCGCAGCGCCACCTCCGCCGCCTCCAACTCGCGCTGACGCTGCTCGTCCAGCGCCTTCGCCTCGGCCACCCGCGACTGAGCGGCAGCCAGCGCCGCCTGCGCGTCGGCCAGTTGGCTCTCGGCGGCCCGCAGGGCCTCGACGGCCTGCAGGTTGCGGGCATCGGCCTCGGCGACGGCGTCGGCTTGGGCGGCGATCCTGCTGTCGATCTGCTTGCGCTGCGAGCCGAGCTCGCCGATCTCCTGGCCCACCCGGCTGCGAGCGTCGTCAAGCTCGTCGGCCGAGGCCAAGGGGCTGCTCGTGGCGACCATCGCCCCAAGGGCGAGTGCCGCCAGCGCGGAGCGCAGGAACAAGCGGACGGGTTGGGGGGGAAGGACCCGCATGCGCTTTCCTTTCGTCAGACTTGCACGTACTTGCGTGTCGCGATCAGCGTCGGTACGACGGCAAGGGCGATACCCACGATCGCCATGATCAGGATTGCACCGAAGACATCGCCCCACCCAATCCAGGGTAAAGCTGTGATCGAGGCTTGGGCGTTTTGCACGATGATGACGTAGTAGCCCACTGCCAGCATCGCCGAAGCGATCAGGATGCCGATGATGCCCGCGACGAGGGACTCCAGCAGGAACGGCAGCAGGATGTAGAGGTTCGAGGCGCCCACCAGACGCATGATCCCGATCTCGCGCCGCCGCGAGAATGCGCTGAGCCGGATGGTGTTGCTGATCTGCAGGGCGGCAGCCAGCAGCAGGAACGCCGACATGGCGATCGTGGCCCATTGGACCGCGCCCAGCGCGGAGAAGAGGCTGTCGAGCACCTGATGCATGTCCTGCACCTGCTGCACGCCCGGAAGCCCCGCAGCCTCAGCGGACACGCCTTGGTAGTTCTCCGGGTTCTTCAGCTTGATGCGGAACGAGTCCTGCATCTGCTCGGCCGTGCGCGTCGACAACAGCGGAGAGTTGGCGAAGACACGCTGGAACTCCTCGAACGCCTCCTGCTTGGACTCGTAGAAGACCTCCTGGACCTCGGGGTTGGCCTTCAACGTCTCCTCGATCGTCGCCCGCTGCGCGTCGGTGGTGCCCTCCCCCTGGACGCAGCGCCCGCCCGAGGAGTACTCGGTGCAGAGGAAGACGGAGATCTCGACCTTGTCGTACCAACGGCCCTTGATCAGGTTGACCTCCGACGAGGTCATCAGGCCGGCCCCGAAGAGCGTCAAGGAGACCGCGACGGTGACGATCACCGCGATGGTCATGGCCAGATTTCGACGCAGACCCGACCAGGTCTCGCGCAATGTGTGCCTCATGGGGAAAACTCCTAAGCGTTGCCGTAGATGCCCTTGGCCTGGTCGCGCACGAGCTCCCCGTCGCGGAGCTCCAGCACGCGTCGGCGCATCTGGTCGACGATCGAGGCGTCATGGGTGGCCATGATCACCGTGGTCTCGGTGCGGTTGATCCTGTCGAGCAGCTTCATGATGCCGACGCTGGTCTCCGGGTCGAGGTTGCCGGTGGGTTCGTCGGCGATGATGATCTTCGGGCGATTGACGAACGCACGCGCCACCGCGACGCGCTGCTGCTCGCCGCCCGAGAGCTCCTCGGCCAGTCGGCGCTCCTTGCCGCTCAGCCCGACGAGCTCCAACGTCTCCGGCACGATGCGGCGAATGTGCTGTGCGGGCTTGCCGATGACCTGCAGCGCGAACGCGACGTTCTCGTAGACCGTCTTGCCGGGCAGCAGCCGGAAGTCCTGGAAGACCATCCCGATCTGGCGGCGAAGCTGCGGCACCTGCCACTGGTTGAGCGTGCCGAGGTTCTTGCCCGCGACGTAGAGGTTGCCCTTCGTCGGCTTGTACTCACGCAGGATCAGTCGCAGGAACGTCGACTTGCCCGACCCGGACTGGCCGACGAGGAACACGAACTCTCCCTTGTCGATCTCGAGATTGATGTTCCGCAGGGCAGCACGTTGCTGTCCGGGATAGAACTTCGTGACGTCCTCGAACTTGATCAACGCAACACACTCCGACCACTGGGGGAAACTGAGAAACTCTCAGCAGGGATCACGCAGAGTCTAGGTTCGACGGGCGCCCGGACGCTGGTCCGACACGCGCTCAGACGTTGGTTTCCTGCTGCTTGCGCCAGCGGATGCCAGCGTCGATGAAGTCGTCGATCTCGCCGTCGAACACCGCCGACGGGTTGCCCACCTCGTGCTCGGTGCGCAGATCCTTCACCATCTGATACGGGTTCATCACATACGAGCGCATCTGGGCGCCCCAGGAGTTGCCGCCGTCGCCCTTCAGCGCGTTCATCTCCGCCTCGCGCTCCTGCCGGGCGCGCTCCAGCAGGCGCGACTGCAGGACCCGCAACGCCGCCGCCTTGTTCTGGATCTGCGACTTCTCGTTCTGACAGCTCACGACGATGCCCGTCGGCAGGTGCGTGATGCGGACGGCGGAATCCGTGGTGTTGACGGACTGCCCGCCGGGGCCAGACGAGCGGAACACGTCGACGCGGATGTCCTGCTCCGGAATGTCGATGTGGTCGGTCTCCTCGGTGACGGGCAGCACCTCCACACCAGCGAACGACGTCTGCCTGCGGCCCTGGTTGTCGAACGGGGAGATGCGCACCAGCCGGTGCGTGCCCTGCTCGACCGACAACGTCCCGTACGCGAACGGGGCCTTCACGGCGAAGGTGGCCGACTTGAGGCCCGCCTCCTCGGCGTACGACGTGTCGTAGACCTCGACGGTGTACCCGTGCCTGTCCGCCCACCGCATGTACATGCGCATGAGCATCTCGGCGAAGTCGGCGGCGTCGACACCGCCAGCCTCGGCACGGACGGTCACCAGCGCGTCGCGAGGGTCGTACTCCCCGGAGAGCAGCGTGCGCACCTCCAGCGCCTCGATCTCCTTCGAGAGCCGACCCAGCTCGGCCGCGACCTCACCCTGCGTCTCGGCATCCTCGGCCTCCTGTGCGAGCTCGAGCATGACCTGTGCATCCTCGAGCCTCCCCCGAAGCCCCTCGATGCGCTCGAGCTCGGCGTTCTTGGCCGACAGCGCAGAGGTCACGCGCTGGGCGTTGTCCTGGTCGTTCCACAGATCCGGCGCTGCCGCCTGGGTCTGCAGGCTCTCGATCTCCTCACGGAGCTTCGGCAGGTCGGCGACGGCCTCGATCGACTGCAGGGAGTGATCGAGGTCCTGGATTCTGGTCAGCAGGTCATCTTGGGCCACGAACGGGCATTCTACCCCGAGCCCCCGGGAGATCTCGCAATGCCGGGTGGCCCGTCAGCGCGCGCCGCCCCGCCCGACGGGCGCGTCGCGAGTAGCCTTGCCTGCATGGCAGCCTCCTTCAACGACGAGCTCCGCCTCGCACACATCATGGCCGACGACGCCGACTCGCTCGGGATGAGCAGGTTCCGCGCGCAGGATCTGCGCTTCACCGCGAAACCCGACAACACGCCAGTCACCGAGGCCGACACCGCGATCGAGGAGTCGCTGCGCCGCACCCTCTCGCGCGCACGGCCCCGCGATGGCATCGTCGGCGAGGAGTTCGGGGCCACCGGCGAGAGCGACCGCCGCTGGATCATCGACCCCATCGACGCCACGAAGAACTACCTGCGCGGCGTTCCCGTGTGGGCCACCCTCATCGCGCTCGAGGCCGACGGGGAGATCGTCGCCTCCGTCGTGTCCGCCCCGGCGCTGGGCCGACGCTGGTGGGCCTCGAAGGGCGCCGGCGCGTTCACCGGCCGCAGCATCATGAACGCCACCCAGATGCAGGTCTCCAAGGTCGCCGAGGTGACCGACGCATCGCTGTCCTACTCCTCCCTCGACGGCTGGGTGGACTCGTCGCGCGGCCAAGGCTTCGTCAATCTGATGCGCGACTGCTGGCGCACCCGCGCCTTCGGCGACTTCTGGAGCTACATGCTCGTCGCGGAAGGCGCCGTCGACATCGCCACCGAGCCCGACCTGGCCCTGCACGACATGGCGGCACTCGACGTGATCGTGCGCGAGGCCGGAGGAAGGTTCACGAACCTCGACGGCGTCGACGGCGTCAACGGGCCGGGTGCGCTCGCCACCAACGGCCTGCTGCACGAGGCCGTGCTGGACCGCTACCTCGGGCAGCGCTGAACGCCCGCTCCCCCACTCACGGCAGGACGCGGACGCGGACCGTGCCGTCGATGTGTCGAAGCTGCTCCAGCATGCCCTCCTCGGGTGCGCCCTCGACGTCGGTGATCGCATAGCCGATCTCGCCGCGGGTGGCGAGCTGCTGGGCGCCGATGTTGAGGTCGCTGTTGGCGAGGATCTGGTTGAAGGCCGCCATCACTCCGGGCACGTTGCGGTGCAGGTGCAGGATGCGGCGCGCCCGGAACGGGCCCGTGGCAATGTCCGGCAGGTTCACCGACATCGACGTGGAGCCGGTTTGCTCGTAGTCGGCCAGCTTTCCCGCCACGTAGCGGCCGATGTCTACCTGCGCCTCGAGCGTGGAGCCGCCGACGTGCGGGGTGAGGATCACATTCGGCATGTTCTGCAGCACGGAAACGAAGTTGGCGTCGCGCTTCTTCGGCTCGACGGGGAACACGTCGACCGCCGCGCCCGCCACGTGGCCCGACGCCAGCGCTGCGTGCAGCGCCTCGTGGTCGACGACGTGCCCGCGGCACAGATTGATGAACATCGAGCGCCGCCGCATCTGCGCAAACTCCTCCGCGCCGAAGAACATCGTGTTCTCCGGACGGCCGTCGACGTGCAGCGACACCGTGTCGGACTGCTCCAGGAGCTCCTGCAGCGTCTCGCAGCGACGCGCGTTGCCGAGCGGGAGCTTGTCGGCGATGTCGTAGAACAGCACGTGCATGCCGAACGCCTCGGCGAGCACGGAGAGCTGGGACCCGATGTTGCCGTAGCCGACGATGCCGAGCGTGCGTCCGCGCACCTCGTGGGACCCCACTGCCGTCTTCTCCCACAGCCCCTGATGCATGTTGGCGTTCTTCTCCATCAGACGCCTGGCGAGCGCGATGATCTCGCCGATCGCGAGCTCGACGACCGAGCGGGTGTTGGAGTAGGGGGCGTTGAAGGCCGCGACCCCCATGCGCGCGGCCGCGTCAAGGTCGATCTGGTTGGTGCCGATGCAGAACGCCCCGACGGCCTTGAGCTGCGGAGCTGCCGCGAGCACCCGCGCCGTGACGTCGGTCGTGGAGCGGATCCCGAGATAGTCGACCCCCTGCAACGCCTCGATCAGCTCGGACTCGCCGAGCGCCGTCGTGCGGGTCTCCACCTCGAAGCCGCGGGATCCCAGGACCCGTTCGGCCTCGGCGTGGATGTTCTCGAGTAGCAGTGCCTTCACGCGGGCCATGCTAGTGGGCGCCTGGTCGGCCGAAGGCCGGTGTCCGGAGAACGGCCCGCGTGGTCCCTCACAGCGTCAGCGTCGCGTCGATCAACTGCCTGGTGTACGGGTGCGAGGGATTCTCGAACACCTGCGCCACGTCGCCATCCTCGACGATGCGCCCCTGGTCGACGACGACCACCCGCGTGCAGAGCTGGCGCACGATCACGAGGTCGTGGCTGATCATCACCAAGGCCAACTTGCGCGTGGCCACCTCGTCGCGCAGCACACGCAGCACTTGGGCGCGGACCAGCACGTCGAGAGCGGACACCGGCTCGTCGGCGACGAGCAGCTCCGGGTCCGCGACGAGACCGCGGGCAATGGCGACGCGCTGGCGTTGGCCACCGGAGAGCTGGTGCGGGAATCGACGAGCCAGCGCCGGGTCGAGCCCGACCGCGCCCAGCACGGACCGCAGCTCGTCGTCGGTGGCCTGACGGTGCAGCGGCTCGGAGATGATCGCCCCGACGCGCATCCGCGGGTCGAGGGACGCGTTCGGGTCCTGGTACACCAACGAGACCGAGCGGCGCAGCTCGTCGCGCGCCTCCGACAACGGGGCGCCGCGGAACAGCACCTCGCCGCGCGAGGGTGCGACCAGCCCCAACAGCATGCGGGCAATGGTCGTCTTGCCCGAGCCGGAGCGTCCCACGATGCCAACCCTGTCGCCCGGCGAGATGGCGAGGTTGACGTCGCTGACGGCGACGAACGGCTTGCCCCGGCGCCGGTATGTGACCTCGCCGTCACGGATCTCGATGAGACTCACAGCTCCCCCCTCGCCGCCGCGACGAGCCGCGCGGTGTAGTCGTGGGCCGGGGCGGCGATCACCGCGTCGATCGGCCCCTCCTCGACGATGTGGCCCTCCTGCATGACGATCACCCGCGGACAGACTTCGCGCACCACGCCCAGGTCGTGCGAGATGAACAGCGCCGCACGATCGGTGAGGACGTCGTCGAGGACGTGCAGGATGTTGCGCTGCACGACCATGTCGAGGGCCGTCGTCGGTTCGTCGCAGATGACCAGATCGGGCTTGTTGACGATGGCCATCGCGATCATGGCCCGCTGGCGTTGCCCGCCGGAGAGCTGGTGCGGGAACGAGTCCGCCACACGGCCCGGGTCGGTGATGCCGACGCGCTGCAGCTCCTCCTCGACGGTGAGCCGTTTGCCGGTGCGTCGATCGTGGAGGGCGATGGCCTCGGCGATCTGCAACCCGACGCGCATCGTCGGGTCGAGCGCCGTCATCGGCTCCTGGAAGATCATGGAGAAGCGGTTGCCGCGCAGTCTGCGGTAGTCGCGTTCGCGCAGCCCGACGAGCTCCTGACCGTCGAACTTGATGGAGCCGGAAACGCGCGCCGTCTCCGACAGCAGGCCCGCGATGGCAAGGGAGGTCACCGACTTCCCGGAGCCGGAGGCCCCGATGATGCCCAGGCGTTCGGTCTCCCCCACCGCGAAGCTCACCTTGTCGACGGCGAGGGTGTCGCCGAACCGTACCGAGAGTTCGTCCACCACGAGTTTCATGGTCGCTCCCTGAGCCGGGGGTCGAGGACGTCGCGCAGGCCGTCGCCCAGCAGGTTGAAGCCGAGTGTCGCGATGGCGACGGCGAGCCCCGGCCAGAGCGCGAGGATCGGCGTCGAGAACAGATGGTCCTGCGCCTCGCGCAGCATGCGGCCCCACGTCGGGGCGTCGGGCCCGCTGCCGAGGCCGAGGTAGGACAGCCCGGCCTCGGACAGGATGGCGATGCCGAAGCTCACGGAGGCCTGCACCCACACGAGGGGGGCGATGTTGGGCCACACATGCCGGCCGGCGATCACGAACCGGGACACTCCCGCCAGCTCGGCTGCCTCGACGAACGGCTGGCTCACCACCTGCAGGGTGGCCGCCCGCGCGACGCGGACGAAGGCCGGCACCGTCGCGATGCCGATGGCCATGACCGCCGTCCACGTGGAGCCGCCGAGTGCCGCCGCGAAGAGGATCGCGAGCAGCAGCGCGGGGAAGCCGTACAGGATGTCCGCCAATCGCGCAGGGATCTCACCGGCCCAGCGTGGCAGCATTGCCGCCGCCATCCCGAGCGGCACCCCGACGACCGCGGCGCCGAGCACCGACAGCACCCCGACGAGCAGCACCACCTTCGCGCCGGCCATGAGTCTGGAGAGCACGTCGGTGCCGAACGCGTCGGTGCCGAGCAAGTGTGGCCAGCCGGGTGCGGCGAGCGGCGTGGGGCCGTTGCTCGTCGGGCTGAAGGGCGTCCAGAAGAACCCAACGATCGCAACGAGTACCACGAAACCCACGAGCGCGGCTCCTGCCCACAGCGAGGAACGCTTCACGTCGCCTCCCGCTTCAGGCGCGGATCGAGCATCTGATAGGCGACGTCGACCAGGAAATTGATGAGCAACACGGCCCAGACGAGGACCAGGACGATGCCCTGCACCACGACGAGGTCGCGTTGGGTGACTGCCAGCAGCAGTCGTGACCCGAGGCCGGGCAGCGCGAACACTTGCTCGATGATGATGGCCCCGACGAGCAACGTCGCCACTTGGAGGCCCACCACGGTGAGCAGCGAGATCGAGATGTTGCGAAGCCCGTGACGCCACAGCGCCCCCACCTTGCCCCAGCCGATCGCGCGCGCCGTGCGGAAGTAGTCGGTGTGCAGGACATCGATGACGGCGGTGCGCACGTAGCGGCTGATCACGCTGGCCTGCACGATCGACAGCGCCGTCACGGGCAGGATCAGGTGGAGTGCCCACTGCGCCGGCGACTCCCAGTAGGGCACGTACCCGCCTGCGGGCAGCCACTGGAGCCGCACCGCGAAGAGCACGACGAGCCAGATTCCGGCCCAGAAGGCGGGGACTGCGAGCCCGATCTGGGACAGCGCCGAGACGACGAAACCGTCGAGGTGCCGACGACGCACCGCCGCGAACGTGCCCACCGGCAGCGCGAGCAGCAGCGACCCGAGTGTCCCGAAGAGCACCAGCCACAGTGACACCTCGAGGCGGGGTGCGATCGTCGCGGTGACCGAGCGCCCGTTGATCATCGAGGTGCCGAAGTCGCCGCTGACGACGCCGCCCAGCCATTCGAGGTAGCGGACGAGGAAGGGCCGATCGAGCCCCAACTCGACGCGCTTCGCTGCCACCGCCTCGGGCGTCGCGTTCGTGCCGAGCAGGACGCTCGCGATGTCGCCGGGGAGCCAGTTGGTCGCTGCGAAGATGAGCAGCGACGCCAACAGGAGGCTACCCGCGAACCACGCGAGGCGGATCAGCAGGCGCTTCACGCATCACCTCGACGAGGCCAGGAGTGTCACGTCGAAGGAGAGCGACGTCTGGTCGGCCTGGACTCCGTCGATGTCGGGAGTGGTCACGATGATGTTCGGCAGGAGGAACAGCCAGTCGACGGGCGCGTCCGCGGTGAGCAGACGCGCAGCCTCCTTCTGCTTCTCGACGAACGCGGTCTCGTCGCCCTCGTCGGCCTCCTGCATGAGCTTGTCGAAGTCCGGGTTGGAGTAGTGCAGGTAGTTGCCTTCACGCGCGAACATGCGCAGGTCCCGCGGTTCGACGTGCGCGACGATGGTCATGTCGTAGTCGCCCTGCGAGAACACGACGTCGAGCCAACGCGCGAAATCGAGCTCCTCAATCTCCACCTCGATGCCCACCGCGCGCAACTGCGACTGGATCGACCGAGCGGCCGGCGGAGCGTAGGGCAGCGACGGCACGCGCAGGCGCAACGTCAGGCCCTGGGCGTGGCCGGCCTGGGCCAGCAGTTCCTTCGCCTTCTCGGGGTCGTACGGGTAGGTGTCGCTCAGGTCCTCGTACCAGGGCTCCCCGGGCGGCACCATCGAACCGATCAGCTCGCCCTTGCCGCCCCACGCGGCGTCGACGACGGCCTGCCGGTCGATCGCGTGGTGGATGGCTTGGCGGACCTCACGCTTGGCGAGCGCGGGGTTGGAGTTGTTGAAGCTGAGCAGGACCTCGCCGTCGGTGACGCCCTCGTGGACGGTGTACTTGCTGGTGTCCGCGAACTGCCCGATCGACTGGGGCACCGTGAGGTTCGAGATGATGTCAAGCTGCCCCGACAGCATGGCGGTGTTCATGGCATTCGGGTCGGCGTAGTAGCGGAAGTTGACCTCGTCGTAGTGGGGCGGCGTGCCCCAGTACTGCTCGTTGCGCACGAGCGAGACCTTGGATCCGGGCTCCCATTCGCCGAGCTGGTAGGGGCCGGAGCCGGCGGGCGTCTCGTTCAGCGAGGCCACATCGGCTGCGGGGTTCACGACGATGCCCGCTGGCGTGGTCAGCGACAGCAGGAAGTAGTTCGACGGGGCGTGGAGCTCAAGCTCGACCACCTTGTCCTCGACGGCGCGCACCGCCTTGAGCGGAGCGAAGTTGCCCTTGACCTGGCCGGTGCCCGCGCCGTCGATGATGCGCTGGAAGCTCGCGACGACGGCCGCGGCATCGACGGGGCTCCCGTCGGCGAACTTCGCCTGCGGATCGAGGTGGAAGGTGTAGGTGAGCCTGTCGGGCGACATCTCCCACTCCGTGGCGAGCAGCGGCTTGACGTTGCGCTCGGCGTCCAGCTTCACGAGGGTCTCGTAGACGTTGTACAGCAGCACGAACGGGGTGCCGGCACCGTCGACGGTGATCATGTCCATGCCTGCGGGCTCGCCGGTGGCACCGACCTCGAGCACCTTGCGCTCGGCGCCCTGATCGCTGGGCTCGCTCGAGCCCCCGCTGGGGCGGGAACACGAGACCATCATGACCGCCGCGAGCAGGACTGCGAGCAACTGGATGATGCGGCGTACGCGCATGAATCTTCTCCTGAACGACTACCAGTGAGCGGCCCCAGCATATCCGCTGCGAGCGCGAACGGGTCCATCACGCGTGGCTGTGACCCAATTGCAACAAGGCCTGCGCCGCGCTCTGGGCTTCGTTGCGAGGTCGGGACGCCACGGGCGCTGCGTCTGGTCAGGGATGTGTCGCCGTCGTCCAGCACGCTGCTTCGAGCGAAGATTGCCCTCTCGGGACAAGACTTGCTCCACCTGGCCGAGGCCACGAGCCATTCGCCTTCGACGGCATCCCTTGCGTGAATCGATGGATCACCTCGTTGGGAGCTTGAGCAAACACCCGAGTTCGGACTCTTGGGCTGCAACAGCACGGACGTGGCCGTTGGCATCACCGTCAATCAGCGGCTGTCTCGCCAGCGGGTCGCGATTGCGCAGCCGGGCGAGGTGATGGGCCTCGGTGGTCCGAACGCCGGGCGAATGCCTCGAGGCGCTGTCGAGCGGACGCTCGCGGAGCTGCGCTGTCGCTGAGCCCATCAGCGTCGGGGGCAGGACGCCGCTGCGTGGGAGACAAGGGATTCCCGCCCAGCCGATGATGGACGGGAGTCCCGATTTCGTAGCAGGGGTCTGCTGAGGGTTTGATTGTGTCCGGGGTTTGTGCGGCCGGTGTCGTGGCGGGGGTCATGATTGCCTCGTTCTCGACGGGGGTCAGTTTGCCGGCTCTTCCCAGTGAACGGTGGGTGGTGAGGTTGTAGGCAGGGGTCGAGGCCCTCGATGATGGAGGTTCCTACCCCGTCCCTACCGAGAGCCTCGATGTGTTCAACGCTACCTTCTGTCGTCCGGATCTGACTACCTTCCTCGGCTTGGCCGACCTCGGCTTGGAGGCGATCGGGCTCCGTCTCGAGGCTGGTCGTGCTGTGATTGAGTGTGTCCCGACTAGCGACGACAGTTGGTGCCATCGCTGCGGATGTCGGGGTGTTCGGCATGGGGTCGTGGACCGTTGGTTGGCGCATATTCCGTTGGGTTGGCGCCCCACGATGCTGCTGGTTCGCCTGCCCAGGTATCGCTGTCGCGGGTGTGGTTGCTGTTGGCGTCACGACCTGGAGTTGGCTGCTGGGCCGCGAGCCAAGATGACTCGTGCCGCGGTCTGCTGGGGGCTGGAAGCACTGGTGGTGGATCGGCTCTCTATCTCGCGGATAGCGGCGGCGCTCGGGGTCGCTTGGGACACCGCGAACACCGCGATCCTCGACGCCGGGCAGCAGTTGCTCATTTGGCATCCTGGCCGTCTGAACGGGGTCGAAGTCCTGGGTGTTGATGAGCATGTCTGGCGCCACACTCGGCTGGGCGACAAGTACGTCACGGTCATCATCGGCCTCACACCGGTCCGCGATGGCAGCGGTTCGTCCCGGCTGCTCGCGATGATTCCCGGGCGCTCCAAGGCAGTGTTCAGGACTTGGCTCGATCAGCAGTCCCAAGACTTCCGTCAAGGAGTCGAGATCGTGGCGATGGACGGCTTTACTG
>JHVD01000030.1 GCA_000619965.1 Propionibacteriaceae bacterium P6A17 | reverse complement strand
GATGCGTGAGGGACTGGACCTTCTCGAGCACGCGCGCCCAGACGCCCTGCTCCGACCAGCGATTGAAGTTCTTGTAGATCGTGTTCCAGTTCCCAAACCGCTCCGGCACATCCCGCCACGGAGCGCCCGTGCGGTACCGCCACGCGGTCGCCTCCACCACCATTCGGCGCTCCACCGGCGGACGGCCCGTCGCCTTCGGAGCCGGAAACAGCGGACCGATCACGGCCCAGGCCTCATCGGAGATCTCGTTACGCGCCACACCCTCAATCGTGGCCCGCGTGCCGACGATCCCCCTTTAGCAACACGCCCTAGCTCACACTCGATGGTGGATTTGGGGTGTTTTGGCCCTGATTTCTGGTTCGAGTGTGAGTTGGTGGTTAGGGGGCCGCTGAGCCGGCCTCTCGTGACGGATAGTGTGGATGCGCGGCCGAGCGAGGAAAGGATCGAAGATGACGCGCCTCGAGGATTCGGGCCCCGCGCAGGGGCGCTACCGGCTGGCCCTGTGCGACGTTGACGGCACCCTGCGCCACAAGGACACGTGGAATCCAGGTGCGCTCGAGATGTTCCATGAGCTGCACGCCGCAGGCGTGCACATCGCGCTCTGCTCTGGGCGCACCAGCGGCTCGCTCACCGCGATCGTCGCGGACCTGCCCGAGGTGGAATTCGTCGCCAGCAGCTCCGGCGCCACCGTGCTTCGCCGGGGCGACGACGGCTGGCGCGTGCTCGCGCACCGGGCGCTCCCGCGCGCCGCCTCCGAACTGGCCCTCGATCAGGCCGCCCGGGCCGGGATCGAGGTGTGGGGGTTCACGGCGCGAGGCTGGTACATCCGCGAGGTCTCCGAACGAGTGCGCAACGAGATGCGCTACATCGACGACGAGCCCGCCCTCGCCGACCTCTACGACCACGCCGACGAATACGGCAAATTGCTGTTCCTCCTCGACCACGACGAGCAACTCACCGTCCTGCGCGACCGGATCCAATGGCCCGACACCGAGATCGTGGTCTCCGGGCATCACTACGTCGACCTCGTCACCTCCGCCTCGCACGACGCCAAGGGAGGCGACCTCATCGTCGAGGCGCTCGGGCTCGACTGGCGCCAGGTGATTGCGATGGGGGATTCGGAGAACGACCGCGGCATGCTGACGCGCGCCGGACTTGCCGTCTGCGTCCCGCCGATCCGCGTCAGCTGCCTGGGCTCCGCCTCACCTGGTCAGTTGCGATTCGACGCCGACGACACGGCCGGCGTGTGCCGCATCGTCGGCCAGTACCTTGGAGGAGCTCCGGCCGGGCGCGCTTGACCTGCGCGGCTCGAGGCCCGCGCGCTGGGGCCCGACGACGTCCCTCGGCCCCCGCGTGGGCAGGTTCGGCCCGGCGCGGTCGGCCTCGGCGCAACGGCGAAACGACGACGCCCCCCGGCCGGGAAGCCGGGGGGCGTCGTCGCGGGAGATGCGATCAGCGCTCGTCCATGGGGACGTAAGGGCGCTCGGTGGCGCCGACGTAGACTTGACGCGGACGACCGATCTTGCGCGACGGGTCGGCGTGCTCCTCCTGCCACTGGGCGATCCAGCCGGGGAGACGGCCGAGCGCGAACAGGGCGGTGAAGTACTCGGCGGGGAAGCCCATCGCCTCGTAGATGAGGCCCGTGTAGAAGTCGACGTTCGGGTACAGCTTGCGCTCGATGAAGTACTCGTCGTTGAGCGCGGTCTCCTCGAGCTCGAGGGCCATGTCGAGGAGGGCGTTGTTCTTGCCCGAGCCGCGCAGCAGGCGGTCGGCGTGACCCTTGATGATCTGCGCGCGCGGGTCGTAGTTCTTGTAGACGCGGTGGCCGAAGCCCATGAGCTTCACGCCGGACTGCTTGTCCTTGACCTTCGCGACGAAGTCCTTGATGTCCATGCCGTTGTCGCGGATGCTGCGCAGCATCTCGAGGACCGCCTGGTTGGCGCCACCGTGCAGCGGGCCGGACAGCGCGTTGACGCCGGAGGCGATCGACGCGTAGAGGTTGGCGTCGGACGAGCCCACCATGCGCACCGTCGAGGTGGAGCAGTTCTGCTCGTGGTCGGCGTGCAGGATGAAGAGCGTCTCGAACGCGCGCACCACCGCCTCGTCGACCTCGTACTCCTCCATCGGGGTGCCGAACGACAGCCGCAGGTAGTTCTCCACATAGGAGAGGCCCTTGCGGGGGTAGAGGAACGGCTCGCCGACCGACGACTTGTACGCCGACGCGGCCAGCGCCGGCATGGAGCCGAGGAGGCGCATCGAGGCCTCGTGCACGTGCTCCGGGTTGTGCGGGTCGAGGTAGCGGCGGTTGTAGGCGCCGAGCGCCATGATGCCTGCGGACAGCACCATCATCGGGTGACCGCCGCGCGGGAAGGATCGGTAGAGCTCGCGGAGGCGCTCGTCGAGCATCATCCGCTCGCCCACCTCGTCCGAGAAGTCGTCGAGCTGCTGCTGCGTCGGCAGTTCGCCGTGCATGAGCAGGTAGGAGACTTCGAGGAACGTGGACTTCTCGGCGAGCTCCTCGATGGGGTAGCCGCGGTAGCGGAGGATGCCCTTCGCGCCGTCGATGTAGGTGATGGACGACTGACACGACGAGGTGTTGACGAAGCCGGTGTCGAGCGTGGTGTAGCCGGTCTGGGCCAGCACCTTTCCGATGTTCAGGCCGCTGCTGCCGTCCGTGGCCTCCACCACGGGGAGTTCGACTTCAACATCATCAATCTTCAGGACCGCGTTGGTCATCAGTATCCCTTCCTTGGGTTCCAAGCGACGTCGATGGCGCCTTGCTTCCGGAGTATCGTATTCGATACTAGCCGCACCGCGACAAGGAGCAAAGAGCCCGAGACGAGCAGTCCTGGCGGAGCGCCCCCCCGACATGGCCGAAGCGTGGATCGTCACCCGTTGTTCACTCTTCGGGGCTACCGTGTGTGCGTGTCACAAACTCTGATCGAACCCGAACTCGTCCCCGGCGAGGCCCTTCGCGCCGAGAAGGCCTCCAAGGGCAAGGTCGTCGCGTGGGCCTTGTGGGACTGGGCCACGCAGCCGTTCGCGACGGTGATCACCACGTTCGTCTTCGGCGTCTACCTGACGAGTTCCTACTTCGGAGAGGACACCGACAAGCTCTCCGTCGACTACGGCTGGGCCATGGCGGCCGTCGGCGTGGTCATCGCCCTGCTCGCGCCCGTGCTCGGTCTCGGCTCCGACCGCTCCGGCCGCAGGATGCGCAACCTGCTCATCTCGACGGCGCTCCTCGCCGCGATCTCGGCCTCGTTGTGGTTCGTCGCGCCGGCGCCGTCGTACTTCTGGCTTGGGGTCACGCTGCTCGGCATCGGCAACATCATCGCCGAGATCGCGAACGTCAACTACTACGCCGCCATCGACCAGGTCTCGACGCCGCACAACGTCGGACGCGTCTCCGGGCTCGGCTGGGGGCTCGGTTACCTCGGCGGTATCACGATCATGCTGCTCATCATCGTCCTGCTGCCCAAGCTCAGCGCCGACGACATCCGCGCGGCGATGCTGTTGTGCGGGGCGTGGACGGCGGTGTTCTCGATCCCCATCTTCGTCGCCCTGCGCGACCGCAGGCCGGCCGTGCAGCCGGAGCGGGTGGGCGTCGTCGGCGCCTACCGCGAGCTGTTCTCGTCCGTGGCGTCCCTGTGGCGGCGCTCCCGCGAGACGGTCTACTTCCTGATTGCCTCGGCGGTGTTCCGCGACGGGCTGGCCGGCGTGTTCACGTTCGGCGCCATCCTCGCCGGCGGCACGTTCGGCTTCGAGTTCACCGAGGTGATGATCTTCGGCATCGTCGCCAACCTCACCGCGGGCCTGTCGACGATGATCTTCGGCCTCATCGACGACCGCATCGGCCCCAAGGCGGTCATCATGGGCTCCCTCATCTCGATGGTGGTGCTCGGCCTGTTCATCTTCGCCCTGCACGACCAGGGCAAGGTGGTCTTCTGGATGTGCGGCCTGCTGCTGACGCTGTTCGTCGGGCCGGCGCAGTCGGCGTCGCGCTCCTACCTGGCGCGCCTCGCCCCCGAGGGGCAGACCGGCGAGATCTTCGGCCTCTACGCGACGACGGGCCGCGCGGTCAGCTTCCTGTCGTCGACGACGTGGGCGCTGTCGATCATGATCGCGGCCGCCATCACCGGCGGCTCGAAGGAGTCGGTGCAGTACGCGGGCATCCTGGGCATCGTCGTGGTGCTCGCGCTCGGGCTCGCGGCCCTGCTGCCCATCCGCGATCCGAAGAAGCGCCGCGAGGTCGCCCTGCGCTGAATCTCGGGGCGGGTCGGCCGAGCCTGCGGCGGGCCCGCTGGTGGCTGGAGTCCCCGCGGGGGCCGGCGCCTGGGCGCTCCGACGTCCGCGGCGCCCGAGGTCCGCGGCCTGCGAGGTTCGCGCGGCCTCCGGGGTCCGCGGTGCGCCCGAGGTCCGCGGCCTCCGACGTTCGCGGCGCCCGTCACCGCCACGCAAGGGCACCCGCGACGAGCGCGATCGCCCCGACGAGCAGCAGCCAGTCCCGCCAGCCCCACGTGAGGTCGCGCAGGATCGTCGGGTGCCCCACCACCCCGTAGCCGCGGGACAGCATCGCGGTGGCGAGGTCGTCGGAGGTGCGCAGCGACGACGCGAACAGCGGCACCATGATCGTCGCCTGCGCGCGGATGCGACGAATGAGGCCGCCGTCGTCGACGCGCAGCCCCCGCGCGCGCTGCGCGTCGAGGATCTGGCGGGAGCGGGCGCCGAGGGTCGGGGCGAACCGGATGGCGGTGACGATCACGAACACCAGCGCATTCGGGCAGCGCAGCCGTTGCAGCCACGTCGTGAACTGCTCCACTGGCGTCGTGCGCAGCAACAACACCGACGCCCCCAGCATCGTGACCACGCGCAGGGCCAGGTTGGTGCCATGGACGAGCCCCCCGCGCGTCACCGGCAGGTGCCCGCCCGGCAGGGCATGGAAGGCGAGAGTGTCGTCGAGGCCCGGCGGTGGGGCGAGTGCGGCGAAGAGGAAGATGCAGGCGAGGATCGGCAGCAGGGGCCCGACGATGCGCCCCACCTCGCCCGGGCGCGCCCCTGCCCACAGCAACGCCCCGAGCGTGCCGAGCGCCAGGAGGGACTGCGCCAGCGGGTCCGACAGCAGGAACACGCACGCCACCACCGCGACGAACGCCAGTGTCTTCGAGCGCACGTCGGCGCGATGCCAGAAGCTCGTGCCGGTCACCGCGGGGGCTCCGTCGAGGGCGGGCGCCCGCCGGCAACGGGCGGAGGCGGGAGGGTGGCGGTGTTGCTGTCGAGCGCGACGCGGCCCTCGTCGACGACGATCGCCCGACTCGCGTAGCGCCTTGCCAAGGCGTGGTCGTGGGTGATGATGCAGACCGTGTGCCCGTCGGCGTGCAGGTCCGCCAGCAGCGCCATGATCGACTGCGTCCCGCGCCAGTCCTGCCCGGTCGTCGGCTCGTCCACGACGATCACCCTCGGCTCGGCGGCGAGTACGGAGGCCACCGCGACCCGCTGCCGGAGGCTGCGCCCGAGCGCGAACGGGTGTCTCCCGGCGAACGGCTCCAACCCCACCCGCGTCAGTGCCGCCTCGACACGGGGCCGGAGGACGTCGTCGGGGATGCCCGCTGCGCGCAGCGCGAACGCCACCTCCTCGAAGACCGTGGGGCAGAACAGCTGGTGGTCCGGGTTCTGGAACACGAAGCCGACCTCACGGGCGAGCTCGTGGACCGGACGCGACGCCGTCGGCTTGCCCCCGACGAGCACCTCGCCGCTCGTCGGGCGAAGCAGGCCGACGACGTGCTTGGCGAGGGTCGTCTTGCCCGCGCCGTTGGGGCCCAGCAGCGCGACGAACTCCCCCTCGGCGATCGTGAGGGAGACGTCATCGAGCGCAACGAGGCCGGACGGGTAGCGGTGCGTGACATGACGCAGCTCGACCGCGACGGGGTGCGGCGCGACGGGGTCTGTGGTGGTGGGTCGTGTCTCGGTGGGGTGTGGCGCGGTGGGGTGTGGCGCGGTGGGGTGTGGCGCGGTGGGGTGTGGCGCGGTGGGGTGTCCGTCGGCAGGTTGCTGCGCGGACGGTCGCGTGTCGAGGGGTTGCGGCGGGGCCGTCTGCGGCTCTCCCAGCCGACTGGCCCCCGGTTTGCCCGGGTTATTCGAGCTTGCACGGTCTATAGGCCGGGCGAAGTCGAATTCGGCAGATAAACCGTCGGTAGGCCGGGCAAAGTCGAATTCGGCAGATATACCGTCGGCAGGCCGTGCGCAGTCGATTTCGGCGGGCCGACTGGCCCCCGGTTTGCCCGGGCTGTTCGAGCTTGCACGGTCTGTAGGCCGGGCAAAGTCGAATTCAGCGGGCAAACCGTCGGTAGGCCGGGCAAAGTCGAATTCCGCAGGCGAACGCCCTGTCGGCGGCCGCAAGCCGGCAGCCCGGGCGCGTTCGTCGTCGAGGAGGAATGCGGCAGGCGGTCCGCAGTGGACCACCCGGCCGTCGACGAGCACCAGGAGGAGGTCGGCCTCGGCGAGTACGCGGTCGGAGTCGTGGTCGGTCCACAGCACGGCCTGCCCGGCTGCGGCGCGCTCGGCCAGCACCCGGTGGATGGCGTCGGCGGCGTGGGGGTCGAGCTCGGCGGTGGGCTCGTCGAGCACGAGCAGCGAAGGGCGCATCGCGAGCATGCCTGCGATGGCGAGGCGCTGCTGCTGGCCGCCGGAGAGTTCGTCGACGCTCCGGGCCGCGAGCCCCGTGAGCCCGACGGCCGCGAGCGCTTCGTCGGCTCGGGCCCAGACCTCGTCGCGGGGCAGGCCGAGGTTGGCGGGGCCGACGGCGGCCTCGTCGCGGACGGTGCGTTGGGTGAGCTGCGCCTCGGGATCCTGCATGACAAGGCCTGACACCGCGACGAGCTGCGCGATCGTCGAGGAGTGGACGGGCAGGCCCGCGACGGTCAGGTGGCCGTGGAAGTCGCCGGGCAGATGGTGCGGGATGAGGCCGTTGCACATCAGCGCGAGCGTCGACTTGCCCGCGCCCGTCGCGCCCATGACCGCCATGCGCTGCCCCGGCCGCAGCTCGAACGACACGCCCACGAGCTGCAGGCCCTCCGCGTCGCGATAGCGGAAGCCCACCTCGCGGGCGACGAGCACCGCCTGAGTCACTGCCCCGCCAGGTGTGCGACCACCGACCACGGCAGCTCTGGGCGCACCAACTCGTGGAGCCGAGGGACGTCGTCGGGGGCGCAGGCGAACAGGACGCAGCTCGACGGGCCGCCGGACTGGGTGAGGTCGAGGCCGTGGTCAGGCGCCCATTCGACGGCGAGCCCCGCCGTGCGCGCCAATTCCGGCACCTCCCACTCCAGCCCGCGTGAACCCACCGGCAGTGCGTCGTGGACCAGGCCACTGCCGACGAGCGCCTGCACCTCCGCCGCGGCGACCAGCTCAGGGTGGCCGGGGAACAGTTCGTGGCGCGGGGCGGACATCGGAAGCCCCGCGCAGATCACCGCATCACCGGCCAGGCCGCGGGTGGTCGTCGGGGATCCGTGGCGGCGGCCGATCACGACGACGCCGACGCCGGTCATGGTGGTGGGGACGTTGTCCTCCGTGGTGCCCGTGACGGCGTCGTCGGGGATGCCGACCTCGCGGGCGAGGCGACGGAACTCGTCGATGAGAGCTGCGGCGGAGTCGCGGTCCTGGCACAGGGTGTTGACGAGGGCGATGGGGGTGGCGCCGGTGCACAGGAGCTCGAGCAGGGGGACGCGCATGGCGAAGTGGGCGACGGTGGCTGCGTCGGCGTGGTGAGCGTCGGCCGGGCGCGGGCCGATGCCGCCGATGGAGTCGCAGGCGACGACGAGTGACCCGCTGCCGTCGAGGAACAGCAGGTCGCGGACCGCGCGGACGCCGGGGGAGGTCACGACCGGGGTTGTCCCTTGCGGCGCAGCGGGGTGCGGTCGGTGAGGCCGCCCGCCCCGAGCGCGGCAGCCGCGGCGATGGCGACGGCGACGTTGATCGTCGCGCCCACCAGCAGCGGCGCCACGAGGACGGTGAACATGCCGACCCCGCCGATGGGAATCATGAGGGCAGCGCCGACGACGCCGTTGCAGAGGACCGCGACGACGGCCGCCACCCAGACGTTGACGCGGCTGCTGAGGACGCCGAAGATCCATACGAACAGCGCCATCTCCGCCATGACGAGCAGGTGGACGGGCAGGCTGAGGGGGAAGCCGGTCGTTGCGGCGGTGAGGAGGTGGCCGAGCGCGCCGACGATGGCGCCCTCGGGTGAGGAGAATGCGGCTGCGGCGAGGAAGGCCGGGGCGGAGTCGAGGGCGACGGTGCCCGTCGGGCTTGGGATCTTGATGAGGGCGCCGACGGCGCTCAGGGCGATGAAGATCGCGATCCGGGCCACTCGTCGGGCGGTGAAGAAGCCCCGTTCGCCGACGGTGCTGATCGTGGGGGTGGGGTGTGCGTCGCTCATGCCTGGGTTCCCTCCGCGCATGCCCGTTGGGCAGGGCACCTGCGCGGGTCCGAATATATCGAGTTGGCCCCGACGGTGCGCCTCGGGGTGTGACGCCGCCGGGCGTCGACGGATCTGGGGGCCGGGCGACGGACCGGGGCCGTGTTGCCCGCTTTCCTGCGGGTTCGCCGTCGCGGTGCTAAGTTTCACAGCACGGGTTTCGTGTGACATAAAGTTTCACCGATCCGGTGCTGTGGCAGCTCATCCAAGGCAAAGGAGACTTTCGTGAAGCAACTGGCAGCATCCCTACTGGCCGGCGCGCTCGCCGTGTCGGCGTTTGCGGCGACGACGCCCGCCCGGGCCGACGACGCCCCGGCGGAGCAGTGGCGTTCGTACTGGGTGGACGCGTTCAACCCGGGCATCTACGACCCGGCCCAGGTGGGGCAGCTCGTCGAGGACGCGAAGGCCGTCGGCGCCAACGCGCTCATCGTGCAGACAGTCCGTCGCTACGACTGCTTCTGCAACGACGCGCAGTACCCGCGCACCGACGCCGCCGTCGCGCCCGCCCCGTACGACCCGCTCGAGGCCATCATCGACGAGGCCCACGCGGCAGGGATCGAGGTGCATGCGTGGGTGAACGTCAGCACCCTGTGGAATTCCGCCACCGCGCCGACGAGCCCCGAGCACGTCTACAACGCCCACGGTCTTGCGGCCAGCGGCGCCGATCGGTGGCTGAACAAGCGCCACGACGGGGTGGAGAAGGTGGGCAACAACACGTTCATCGACCCCGCCAACCCCGACGCCGTCGAGTACATCGTCGACGGCATCCGCTCCATCCAGGAGCGCTACGACGTCGACGGCATCAACCTCGACTACATCCGCTACCCCGACTACAACGTCACCGGCGGTGGCGAATTCACCAACGACTGGGGCTACTCCGACGTCTCGCTCGCCCGCTTCCGGGCCGCGACGGGCCGCACCGACGTGCCCGAGCCCGCCGATGAGGAGTTCTCGCACTGGCGGCGGGAGCAGATCACCAACCTCGTCCGCAAGATCTACGTGACCATGCACGAGACCGACCGCACCGACCGGCTCTCCATCAACGGCATCACCTACGCCTACGGGCCCTCCCACTACGGGTCCTGGGAGCAGGCGCGGCCCTATGCCAACGTGATGCAGGACTGGCACGGCTGGGCGCGCGAGGGCATCGTCGACACCGTCACCGCCATGAACTACAAGCGCGAATGGCGCGACGACCAGGCCGAGATGTTCGCCACGTGGAACGACTTCATCGCGCAGACGCAGCGTGAATCGGGGCGCGACATGGTCTCCGGGCCCGCGCTGTACCTCAACGACATCGACTCATCCGTGCAGCAGGCGCGCAAGGTGACCGAGCTCGGGCTGGGCTGGTCGGGGTATTCGTACGCCAACGTGTCGATCGACGCGACCGCCGCCACGGACCCGGCCGTGAAGGTGGCCGAGCGGGAGGCCGTCGCGCGGGCGCTGCGCGCCGAGGTGTTCACCGGTGAGGCCAGGGTGCCCGAGATGGAGTGGAAGACGAGGCCCACCGACGGCATCCTCGCAGGTCAGGTGCTGATCGACGGGCGGGTCGCGGATCAGGTGGCGCTCACCATCACCGGGCCCGGCGGCTCGCGGACCGTCCGCACCGACGGCGACGGCTGGTTCGCGGCGCTGAAGCTCGCGCCCGGGCGGTACAAGGTGAAGATCGCTGACACCGCCGCCGTCCGGGGCGTGCGCCCGCAGCATGTCGTCGTGGACGCCGGCGAGGTGGCGCGCGTCGAGTTGTCGTTGCGGGGCAAGTAGGCGAGCACCGACGACGTCCCGCGGCCCCGCCACCACGGGGGAGCCGCGGGGTGTCGTCGGATGGCATGGCTCCGTCGCCGCCACATCCGGGCGTCGGGGAGGAACGCCCACCTTCTCCGACGGCTGGCTGTCGCCAAGTGGCACGGAGCCCTCGGCGCCAGCCAGTTGGAGCGCTGACATGAGGCGGCCGCAAGGCGCGACCGATGCTCTTGAGGCCACCACGAGGACAGCGGTCCTACTTCTCTCGGCGTTGCCTGCCAGCGCTCCGTCTGGCGAGTCGTTCAGCAGACTGGACCTCACTTCTTGGCGCGCCACGGCACCACGGTCATGGCAGGCCGAACTGCTGCAACTCCTTGCCAGAGTCCGCGTCCCACGCGACGATGCCGGCCTTGGCGTTGTGTGTGTAGAGCACCTTGCCATCCTGCGAGAATGCCAAGGACTGCGCGACGTAACCCTCTCGTCGGAAGCTGTGGGCGGTGCCGTCGGCGAGGTTCGTGACCGTGACCTGCAGCGGGTTCGCGGCGTCGGGTCCCGCAGCGCCTGCGACGAGCTCCCCGTCGGGGCCGAGCGCGACGGCCGACGCCGGCGTGGGGAGCTCGCCTCGATGCTGCAGTTCGAGCGTGGGGCTGTCGAGGAGCCACCACGGCATCTTCCCCTTCGCGCGGTCCAGTGCGGTGACGAGGAGCCGAGCGCCCTCCGGCGCGAGCGCGACGTGCACGGGCGTCGTCGGCCCATCGGCGACACGCCTCACCAGCTCGCTGCCGTCGGGCTTCCACGCCTGGACCGGGCACTCGACGTCGAGCCCCCACACCAACAGGACGTCACCGGGCAGGTACTGCAGGCCGAGTGGCTTCGCGCCGGCCCCGGCGGCCAGACCCACGGGCTGGAACTCGTGCAGCAGCCTCCCGCCCACCTCGAACACCCGCACCGTGCCGTCGACGAACGAGGCGGCGACGAGGCTGCCGTCGGTCGCGACACGCTCGGGCCACTGGTACTTCGTGCGAGGCACCGTCGAATCCGACGGCGCGCCATCTTCGTGTTCGACCATGCCCTGCCCCTTCGCCTCCCACGGCTCGAATCCCGCGGCCGCCCACGTATAGGACTCGCCGCCACCGACGACGAACATCCCGTTGCGCAGGGCCCAGGCTGAGGCTCCGTGGCTCTCCCAGGCGTCGATGCCGACTTCCGCAAGCGCCCGCCGCTGGACGACGTCCCCTCCAGAACC
This sequence comes from Propionibacteriaceae bacterium P6A17, assembly GCA_000619965.1. Classification (GTDB taxonomy): domain Bacteria; phylum Actinomycetota; class Actinomycetes; order Propionibacteriales; family Propionibacteriaceae; genus Arachnia. Next base: position 3,978 of record JHVD01000030.1, on the reverse strand, counting down.
CCACATGACGAGCTGCGTCAGGGTTGGCGCGACGATGCCCTCGGCCCCGACGACGAGCCCGCTGGCCGCAGGAAACAGCACGGCGGAGTCCGGCGAGGCCTCCTCGCCGCTCACCGGGGTCGCGCTTGCAGTGGGGGTCATCGTCACTCCTTCCGTGCCGGGTCCCGACGACGACCCGTCGCTGCCCGCACCCGACGGAGAACACGCTGCCACACCCAAGGCGGGCATGCTGAGGAAGCCACGTCGGCTGAGCGTCATGGCATGAGATCCAGATAGTCTTGCTCGGTCATGTTGTCGAGCGTCTCCGTGCCCCCGCGCCGAGCGTCGATCTCGACCGGCTGGTGTGTGTATCCCGGGGTACCTGCACCCTGGTAGGGGATTCGGAAACGCTCCACCTCGTGGATCGTCGACCCCTCCGAGGCGAACGGATCCGACTTGGAACCGTTCTTGATGGCGGCGATGTCGGCGTCGGACAGCGCGTCGTACCGTCTCCGCAAACGGTCCTGCTGGGAGTGCTGGATCTCGTGCACCACCGTCGACATGAGCGTCGGCTGCGCAGGGGCGCCCGTCGCAGGATCGTTGCCGACGCCGATGTCGTAGTTGAGGTAGACGGTGTCGCCGGAGTGGACGCCGTTGTAGCCCTTCCAATCGGGACGGGGCAGCGGCACCGTTCCCGGCGGCTGCGGCTTCTGCGCGGAGTAGAAGACGATCTCCTGGCGGTCGGAGTCGGGCCACCCTGCCATCTGCTGGTCTGCCAGATTCCTCAGGAACTGCATGCGCTCGTCGGGCGTCAGCTGGGCGTAGGCGGCAGCGACCGCAGGCGGCACCGTGCCCCGCCGCTCACCCTCCGACAGCCCTTGGATCTGATCGATCGGAAGAATCCCGGCATATGCCGACTCCACCTCGTTGGTCGCCACGGTCAAGTTCTCGGACAGCGCCTGTCGTGTCTCGGCGACGACTCGTTGCCAGAGCTGGACCCGATCGGGTCTTGTGGGCGGCATCAACAAGATCTTCGACAATGACTGCGCTGCCGACACGCAAATCGCCTCGTCGCGCAACTGCATCTGCTCGGTCAACGACGCTGCACTCGCGTGGGCCTGCTGCGTGGCCGTTGCCTTGTCGCGCAGGTAGCCGAGCTGCGTCGTCGTGTCCGTCATCGACTGCCGATAGGCATCCAGCGCGGCACCTTGATTGGCGGCGGCGACGGTGTCGATCACCTGCTGAGTGCCGGCGTGCACCACACTCGCCGACGAGGCCACAATGCCGAACTTGTCCGCCAGCTCCTTCAACGCCGACGCCTGCACCTCAGACCGCGGGACACCGGTCAATCCGCGGACGATCACGCTGGTGATGCTCATGTCAGATACTCCAGAATCGCTCGTTGGCCTGCGTCGCCTGCTCCTCGGTCGCCGAGTAGTCCTCGCCCGTCGCGCGCATCTTCGACACGTCGCTGCCGAGCTTCACACCCAAGTTGCCGATGGCGTCGTACCACGGCCATTGCAGAGACGCCGTCGCGTTCGCAAGGGCGGCGTCAAACGAGTTGCTGCCGTTGCCGGAGATTGGCTGCGCCTGCGCTGCCGAGAACGTCTCCCGCTCCCAGACCTCGCGCAAGCCATCCAGCTTCTCGGAACCAGCCACCCATGACGGACCATCGAATTTCGTCATCGCGCCAACCCCTTCCGGACCCACGCAGTGACCGCGCGGACGTCGTCGGCAAGCACCTCCGCGCTGACCAACTGCTCAAACTGCCCCATCTGCGCCTCCACGGAGGGCGCATCCGCCCGCCACACGTCGCCCAACGCCTCGTTGATCTCGTCGACCAGGTTGCGCGTCGGACCCACGAACAGCCCCGCCTCCACCTCGATCTCCAGCAGACGGCCCCCCGCGACGACCACCCGCACCCCTCCGCGCGCGGACGACCCCGACGACGATCCACACCCGGCGAGTCTCGCCGAGGCATCCTTCCGCAACGTCGACGACTGGCCGATCTCCGCACGCACCTTCGCAAGCTCCTCGCGCACGAACCGCGTCAGCTCATCGTCGACGTCGCCGACGCCGAGCGACGCCAGAGTGTCTTCGTCGTGCTTCGCGAAGGCGGCATTCAACAGGCTGCGCAGGAACTCGGTGTCCGTCACGTGCTCGGATGGGATCTCGAGCTGGAGCAGGCTCCCGTCGACGATGCGCGCCGAGCCCCCGCCTGGCAGCGAGACGTACGTTTCGACCTGATCGCTCATGGGGCCGCCCTCCCTCCGCCAAGCAGCAGGAAGTGCACCTTCCGTTCGTTCGCATCCTCGAAGACCTCGAGCACGTCGTCGCCGATCTCTCGCGACGAATGTGTCAACGGCTCGAAGCCCAGGACGGCGAGGGCGTCGTACTCGTCGCTGAGGATAACGACGGGATAGGGGCTCTTCTCGGAGCCGTCTCCGGCGTGCAGCAGTGCCTGCATGGTGAGCTCCATGAGCCGCCGCTCGTCGCGGGCGCGGTCGGGTTCGCCCAAGCCATCATGGCAGCGCGCGAGCAGGGCGTGCGTCGCAGGGCTCACGACGTGCGCGGTGATCACGTCGAGGATCAACCGCTCGGCCTGCGCATACCTGCCCTCGTCCAGCAGCGGCACCACGTGAGAGGCCAAGTGCCTCGTCGCGTCGTAGTTGGGCTCCGCGCGCACAGCGTTGAGCAGCTCGGCATAGCCGTGTCGGGTAGGCCCGTTGGCCCACTCCTCGAACACACTCAGAATCATGCGGACCTCCCTGGGGACTCGACCATAGCCCTCGACGGGATCACCGCCAGGTGGGCGTTGCTGGAGGGTGTGGCAGGCGACCTTCCCGAGCTCGTCGCGGACCCCGAGCGCTTGTTCGGAGCACGGGCACGCCAGCAGAGACGTCCATCAACCACTCGGCGAGTTGGCCGTGCAACCCCATGGAGACTTCGGCCAGCCCGTTCGAGATCATCATGCGCTCACTTCCGCGAACCTCTGAGGCAGCACTCAACGCGCCGCTCTCGCCCCAGAACTGAAGCACCTCCACGCCAAGGCCGAGCCTTCATCCGGGAGTGAGAGCCGCTACTCGTCTCAAGCATCGTCCGAGCAAGCTGCAGTTGCGAAGGCCGTCCCGGATGTGCGCTGGGGGCTCCCCAGACATGTCCGGGGCACCCACTGAGGCAGCATCGAAGGCCACTGGCTCCTGAAATCCGCCTTGTCCAGGTCTGCCATGTCGTGGAGGAAGGCTCGGCTGTGGGGCCGCTTCCGGCGGCTGGAGCGGGAGCCACTGGTTTGGTGGTGGCCGGTCTGCCTGTTCTTGGATGCGGGCGGAAGGCAGGGTGGTCATGGTGGTGTTCCTGAGCCGGCAGGACGTGCTCCTGAGCGCAGTGACTTCGGCGTGGTGGACGATCCGGTCGATCATGGCGGAAGCGACGTCGTGGTCTCCGAAGACCTCTCCATCGGGAGAAGGGCAGTGAGCCGACCTCGTCGATGACCAGCAGCTGCAGCCGGGCGAGTCTTCGTAGCTCTGTGTCGAGTCGTCCGGTGCAGTGGGTTTGCCGGAGGCGGGTGACCCAGCCTGTGACGGTGTCGCATCCGACGCGGATCTGTGGGTGGCAGGCGGCGACGGCCAATACGACTAGGTCTTGGTGGTCAAGGCGGGTGTCCTTCCTAGGGCGTGTTGCTAAAGCCATTGGAGGGTGGCGGCGAGGCAGAGCGCAGAGTGGTAGTTCCGGGCGGTCTTGTCTGAGCGCATCGCGATACCGCGCCACTGCTTGAGCTTGTTGAAGCATCGTTCGACGACGTTGCGGCCCTTGTAGCGTTCTCGCTGCTCGCGGCCGAAGTCGATCGGTCGGCCGGACCGCTTGCGGCGGTGGGTGATCTGGTCCTCGCGTTCAGGGATCGTCGCGGCGATGCCGTGCTCGCGCAGCCAAGCCCGGTTCGCCTTTGAGGGGTAGCCCTTGTCTGCGAGCAACCGGTCCGGCCGTGACCTCGGCCTGCCG
>JHVD01000029.1 GCA_000619965.1 Propionibacteriaceae bacterium P6A17 | reverse complement strand
TGCACGGCGAACTCGGCATGCGCACCCCGATCGAGATCGAGGACGCGTACTACGCTGACCTCGAATCAGGCCTCCCGGCGACCGCCGGACAGGGAAACCGATAGGAACGAAACCCAGGCCGATTCACACTGGGGCTAGGGTTGTGCGGATGGGTGGCGAATGCCGTGGTCAAAGTTGATTGCTATGGAGGTGTGTCGGGTGAAGCGGTTGTTGACGGGTGTTGTGGCGCTGCTGGTGGTCGGTTTCGCGGTGGCCGCTGGGTGGTGGGCGGCTCGGGCGACGTTGTCGTCATCGGCGCCGGTGGAGGTTGCCTCGGCTGAGCCGGTGTGGGGTGAGGCTGCCGAGGCCACTGTTGGACGCTCGCTGGGGTATGCGACGACGTTGCGGCAGCCAGCGGTAGTGGCCGCGTCGAACGCTTTGGCGGGGGTGGTCACGTCGGTTCATCCGGGCGAGGTCAATGTTGGCGATGTGCTGTACACGGTGGGCAACACGCCGGTGCGGGCGGTGCAGTCGGAGCGGCCGATGTGGCGTGACTTGGCGCGCCGCCAGTCTGGCGAAGATGTCGCGGCGCTGCAGCAGATGTTGGCTGGGTTGGGGCATTTCTCCGGCGAGGCCAACGGCACGTTCGGGCGGGACACGCAGCGCGCGGTGATTGCGTGGCAGAAGGCCGAGGGGCGTTCGCAGACCGGCACGGTCGCTCGCGGGGAACTCGTTGCGCTGCCGCGCTTTCCGATCACGGTCTCGTTGGGTGAGGACATCGCACTGGGGAAGGTGCTTGCCGGGGGCGAGGATGCAGTGTTGGCACCGACCGGGGCCAGAGAGTTCGTGCTGGTGTTGACCGATGATCAGGCACGGCTCGTGCCGGCCGAGGCGACGATCGAGGTGACGTTCGAGGACAAGGTGTGGCCGGCGGTGATCGCGGGATCGACACCGGATCAGGGCGGCACGGTGTCGTTCGAGTTGGTCGCGCCTGATGGGGGCGAGGTGTGCGGTGGCGATTGCGGCTCGTTGCCGCTCGATCCGCAGGTGACGCTGCGTTCGCAGGTGGTCGTGGTGCCCAGGGTCAGCGGTGTTGGGGTGCCGGCAGCAGCCGTGCGCTCCACCCCTGACGGTGCGACGTTCGTCATCACCGAATCCGGCCAATCGCCCGTGACCGTGCTCGGCTCTGGTCAAGGAATGGTGATTGTCGAGGGCATCGAGGTGGGCACCAAGGTCCAGATCTCCGACGGTTCCGCCGCCCCAGCGGCCGGGGAGCCGTCAGCTGAACCGACCGAGGAGGGCTAGCCCGTGTTGGCGGTGGAGGGATTGTCGTTTGCCTACCGGCGCGGCGCCGAGGAGCTGTTCGACGGGCTCACCCACTCGTTCACCCCCGGCGTGATGACCGCGGTGACCGGTCCGTCGGGGCGTGGCAAGTCGACCCTGCTCTACGTGCTCGGCCTGATGTTGACCCCCACGAAGGGCCAAGTGCTGCTCGGCGGGGAACCGGTGTCAACCTGGTCGGATTGGCGCCGCTCTCAGGTTCGCGCCACGAAGATCGGGTTCGTGTTCCAGGATGCAGCCCTCGACCCGGCCCGCAAGGTGGTCGATTCAGTCATCGAGCCCGCCCTCTACGGCGGCGCCACCCCGCGCCAAGCCCGAGGCACAGCGCTGCAGCTGATGGAGCGGATGGGAGTGGCAGCCCGCGCCGATCACCGCCCCGGAGAAGTTTCTGGCGGCCAAGCCCAACGCCTCGCGGTCTGCCGCGCCTTGGTCACCGACCCCGCCGTCGTGCTCGCCGACGAACCCACCGGCAACCTCGACCGCGCCAACGCCGCCGAAGTCCTCGCCGCGCTCTCGGCAGCCGCCGACGGGAAGCGCACCGTCGTCATCGCCACGCACGACCCCTTCGTGCTCGACCACGCCGACGAGGTACTGGCGCTATGAAAACCTGGGTCACGCTCCGCGAAGGGCTCGCCACCACCTGGGCCAACAAGGTGCCCACCGCCCTGGTCGCGTTCCTCGTGGCCGTCATGGTTGCCGGCACGCTGGCCACCGTCGGCCGTACCGCCGCCGCTGAGGGGCAACTCGAGCAACGCATCGACGCAGCCGGCTCCCGCCAACTCGTCGTCATCGACGCCCGAAACCGTAGCCACCTCAACTCCACTATCGTCACGCAAACCGCCGGTCTCAGCACCGTTGAACGTGCCGTCGGGCTCCTGTCTGCCATCGACACCGTCTCCGGCCCCGTGGGCCAAGGCGGTGACCGGGTCGCCACCTGGGGCGTCATCGGCGACATCCAAGCCCTCGCCACCCTCACCGAAGGCCGCTGGCCCGCACCCGGCGAAGCCCTCGTCTCCGAGGCCGCCATGACCACCCTCGGCTTCACCCATCCCTTCGGTTGGGTCACCGAAGCCGCCACGCCCTCGACTCGCGAGTTCAGCGTCGTCGGATCCTTCACCCCGCGCGAGCCCTTCGGCGACTACGGCTCCGGCATCATCTACAACGCTGGCGACGCGACCGCCTCCAGCCTGTCTGTGATCCTCAACCACGCCAGCCACGCCGCCCACACCCAACAAGCAGTCCTCGGCCTCATCGCCGCCACCGACCCCAGCGATCTCAATGTCCAATCGCCCATCGGACTGGCAGAACTCCGCGATCAGGTGCTTGGCGACTTCACCGCCTTCGGCCGCACTCTCCTCCTCGGCGTGCTGGCAGCGGGATCGGTGCTGATCGCGATCGTGGTCTTGGCCGACGTCCTCGTCCGACGCGCCGACCTCGGCCGCCGTCGAGCCCTCGGCGCCACCAGAGGCACCATCATCGCGATCGTCACCACCCGCACCATCGCCCCCGCGATCATCGGCGCAGCCCTCGGCATCGCCGCAGGTCTCCTCATTGCCGAACGCAGCGGCGCCACCCCGCCCGCAGCCTTCACCGCGGGCGTGACCATCCTCGCCATCCTCGCCGCGGCCGCCAGCGCCATCCCCCCAGCACTCTTCGCAGCCACCAGAGACCCCGTCTCCGTCCTCCGCACACCGTAAGCACTCCCCGACACGCACTTTCACGGTTCCCCACACTCCCCGCAAAGGATCATCTAGGCTGCGCACAGGGGTTCGGCACCCCATTGTATGTATTCGAAGGAGAGTCCCATGAAGAAGCGAAATAGGTCAGTACTGTCGGTAGTGATGTTGGCAGCAGTGGCGACCGCTGTGACAGCGCCAGAGGCATCGGCCGACGCATGGGCGCGACAGCTCTCCTGCCCCCTTGGGGGTACAGCCACTATCAGCAGCAACTCCTCCGTCAACAAGCGTGTCGAACACTACTACGACGGCGTCCTCCGTGGAAGCAAGAACACGGGCGGTTCGTTCACCACGTCCAAGCCGAACGTGTCCGGCTACGTGATGGCTTCGATCACGGCATATGACAAGTTGTTTTCACAATCAGCCAACTGCTACTGCCCTCCCGGGGCCAACTGCGGAGGTTGACTCGGGCCTGCCTTCAAGAGGTCCCTAGTTCAAACGTCTTCCCCCGGCGTATGTTTGGGCGTTCCGGCATGCCTAGGCCCCAAACAGGGTTGTCTTCGACCGCTTGAACAACCAGCATCACCAAGGCCAGCTAGCGCATGCGGTTGAAGACTTGACTGAGGGCTCCTGCGAACTCCATCCTCGATCTACTTCCACGGAGGCTCCAACAATGAACTCTCCCCGTCCAACGCTGTCGCTGGTCATCTCGGCACTGGTCACCTCACTGGGACTGGTGGGGTGTGCCGGACAGCCCCCGGCCAGCAGCGAGTCAGCGAGCAGCATCCCCGCTTCGCAGCCACCTGCAGCCCAAGCGCTGCCCGACACGTGGGACCAGGCTCTCCAAGGCAGGTCCATAGACCAGCTCATTGAGGAGACCCGTCAGCATGAAATGACCCTGGCCCGCGAAGGGGGCAGGATTTCTCCAGACCGTAAGTTGGACGTACCTCTGGTGAGAATCGTGGAGCCTCACGAGCATCCGTCTGTCATGGTTGATTGCATGAATGAGCAGGGATTCCACGCTGAGGCTCTAGCGGATGGCTCCCTTCAATTTGGGGATGTTCCTGCTCAGCAGGGAGAATCACTGAACTACGCCTTCTACACGTGTGTGATGTCCTACCCGATCAACCCATACTTTGGGTTGCCGTACCCGAAACAGGCAGCCGAAGAACTGTGGACCTACTGGACCGGTGAAGCGAGCGAATGCGTGAGAGAACATGGATTCGACCCCGGCCAGCCCCCGAGCAAAGAGGCTTGGATGGAGGGCATGGCTCAACAACGCGAACTATGGTCGCCATTTACCAACGCTGACACCGACATCGCGAACCCCGCCCGCGATGCACTGTTTACCAACTGCCCGAGACACCCTGCCAATTTCTTCCCGCACATCCCACAGCGATGACGCTGACGCAACATCCTGACTCTATAACTCTCTATACCCCTATATGTCCATATGTGGCATATATGGGTATAGCCTCGATATTTCATGACGGCCCTGTGTGGGGCTGGTCGGCGCCGGTGGCGTCGAAGTTGAGCTGATTCTTGCAGGTGGGTGCGACAAGACCCCGCGTGACGTCTGCGGTGCGGGTTTCCAGGCCGGGAGCTGCCAGATTCAGAGGGACATGTGGAGGAACATAGGGTCAGGTGGCTGGTGCCGGGAGGTTTCGGAGTCGGCTGATGCTGTCGATGATCAGCTCGGCCCAGCGGGATCGGTCGCTGAAGTGGACGACGGTGCGGCGGGCTCTTCTGGCGAGGGTCGCGGGGATGGTGTAGAGCCGGTAGCGGAGCCGTTTCGGTTCCCAGCGGCGGGCTTCATGACCGGCCAGCGCCAGCATCGCGCTCCAGGCCTGCAACTCGGAGGCCAGGGCGACGATCTGGCACCAGATCCGATTCTGGTCGAACCCGTGCAACGGGAGGTTGGCCAGGCCTGTGTCTTTCGCGATCCGGATCCGGTCTTCGCAGCGGGCGCGGCGACGATGCCTGAGCTCCAGCTGCTGGAGGGTGCCGAGGGTGGTGTTGGTGGCGAAGGCGGTGAGTCGGTAGCCGTCGACGTCGTCGAACCGCAGCTGAGCGCCGGGGTGAGGGCGTTCGCGGCGGACGATCACCCGCATCCCGGCAGGCCAACCGTCGAGGTTCAGCAGTCCGGTGAAGTCAGCAAGATCGGCCCCCTCGCGAGCCTCGCCATCGCTGTTGAGGGCCGGCACCCAAACCGGCTCAGGGACCAGGTGGTAGAGGTCGGGGGTGTCCATGGGGAGGGTGAAACCGACCGAGTACGCCACCCTGCGCCCGGTCAGCCACTTGGTGAACTCCTTCGTGCCGCCGGCCCCGTCCGCGCGGATCAGCACGCGGCGTCCGGGCCGCGGGTTCCGGTCGGGGAGCTGCGCGAGAGCTTGTTTGGTGACGGTGATGTGATCGGCGGCGGTGTTCGAACCGGCGTTCCCGGGGCGTAGGTGGACCTCTAGGGCTTCGCCGGTTCCCTCGGGCCCGTGGTCGGCGAACGCCATCAACGGGCGGAACCCGAAGCCTCGTTTGCGTCGCAGCCGCGCTGCTTCTCCGAGTGGGCGGTGATCAGCGACGCGTCGAGATCGATCACCACCGGATCCTCGGCAGTCGACTCGTGGTCGGGGGCATGCTCACCGGCCAGCGACCAGACCCTGGCGCGGGCCTGCTGCCTGGCTCCGGCGATCGCCTTGATGGCCTTGTCTGCGTCCTCGGCCAGGGCCGCGATCAGGCGCGACACAGTCGGATCCGACGCCACCGGGCCATAGACCCCTGGTTTAGCGCGCAGGGTAGCGAGGTCACTCAACGCTTCACCGCCGAGCACCAGCGACACCGCCAGATCACAGATGATCTTGCCTGGGTCGTGGACCGCCAACGGTTTCCGCCACCGGGACAGCGCCTCCGACAGGGCCCGGTCCAGGCCGGCCGCGCGGATGGTTTCGGTCAGCAGGATCCCGCCAGCCTGCCCGACCGCGGTCACCTTCGCGGTATCGACATGAACCCTGGGATACGAGCCGGTACTCTTCACCTCGAAGGTGCTCCTCGCTTGTTGAATGATTGTGCTTCGCAAAACACATCATCCTAAGTCAGGGGCACTTTCGCCATCTCAGGCCACTACAGTCCACCCACCGTCATGAAAGCACGAGGCTAGGGCATCGGCTCCCGCGTTGGGACGCGGCCGGGCCGGGGTGCAGGGGGTTCCCGCCGCTGGGACCGGAGCGGCCGGGCAGCCGTCGATCGACCATCGCCGCGGGCCAGTGCACCTAGACTGGTGGCATGAGCCTCAACAGCCTCCCGTCCGGTCTCGGCGACGACCGATTCCGGCTCCAGTATCCGCAGTCCCTTGGCGAGTTCGACGACTACGAGTCTGCGCAGCGGGCCGTCGACTACCTCTCCGACCACGAATTCCCGGTGGAGAACCTGATGATCGTGGGCACGGGCCTGAAGCTCGTGGAGAGGGTCGTCGGCCGCCGCACCTGGGGGCGCGTGCTTGGCCAGGGCGCGCTGTCCGGCGTCGGAACGGGCCTGCTGGTGGGCATCATGCTGGTGCTGTTCATGGGTGTCGAGAATCCGCTGTTGATGATGGTCGCAGGCCTCGTCATGGGCGTGCTCATGGGCCTGCTGACGGCGGGCCTCGGCTACTCGCTCACGCAGGGCAAGCGCGATTTCGAGTCGATGAGCAGCACGATCGCGACGCGCTACGAGGTGCTCGTCGAACACAAGGTGGCGCTGCAGGCGCGTGAGCTGCTCGCGTCCATGCCGGGATTCCGTGCGGGGCTGTTCGAGTGAGCGCGAAGCTGTGGGACCGGCGCTACGCAGCCGTGCCGGGGCTGTACGGCGAGGCACCGAACGACTTCCTGCAGGCGCAGGCGCGCCTCCTGAAGCCGCACTCGCGGGTGCTGTGCGTCGGTGACGGTGAGGGGCGCAACGGCGTGCACCTCGCGGAGCTGGGCCACGACGTCGTGGCCCTCGACGTGTCCGAGGTGGCGTTGACGCACGCCAGGGAGCTGGCCGAGCGTCGCGGCGTGCACCTCGAGACGTGGCATGTCGACCTCGCCCACTACATCGAGCTGGGCGATCCGCCGAAGCCGTGGGACGCCGTCGTGTGCATCTTCGTGCACCTGCCCATGCCGCTGCGACGGGCCGTGGCTCGCGAGCTGACGCGGCAGACCGCGCCCGGCGGGCGACTGCTGTTGGAGGCCTACACTCCGGCGCAGCTCGCGCTCGGCACGGGCGGTCCCAAGGACCCGTCGCTGCTGGTCACGCGCGCGGACGTCGTCGACGACTGGGGGGACGGCTGGCAGCTCGACGTGCGGCTCGTGGAGCGGCACGTGCGCGAGGGCAGCGGCCACACCGGACTTGCCTCCGTGGTGCAGGCGATCGGGCTGCGGCTGGCCTGAGCCCACCGCAGCCCGACGCGCGTCGTCAGCGCCCGCTCAGTGGACGGCGACGAGGTCGCAGACGAAGATCAGCGTCTCGCCGGGCTCGATGACCCCGCCCGCGCCCTGATCGCCGTAGCCCATGGCCGGCGGGATGGTGATGCGACGACGACCGCCCACCTTCATGCCCTCGAGGCCCTTGTCCCAGCCTTCGATGACCTGCCCGGCCCCCAGCGTGAAGCTGAGCGGCTCGCCGCGGCTCCACGACTGGTCGAACTCCTTGCCGTCGGACCAGGCGACGCCCACATAGTGCACGTCAATGGTGCGCCCTGCGCTGGCTGCGGCACCGCCTCCGACGATCTCGTCGACGATCTCGAGCTCGGCCGGAGGCTCGCCGGTGGGCACCTCGATGCTGGGCGCGGTGCGGTCCGCGGGCACCTCGGTGGGGGCGGAGCCCGAGGCCGGGCTCTCCTCCAGCTTCGGGGGCTCGCTGGTGGCGACCTGCGTGGTCTGGTCGTCCTGCACGCACGCAGTGAGGGCGGCCGCCGATGCTGCGGCCGCGCCCGCCAGGAACAGCCGGCGGCGCATCAGGCGACGCCCACCAGGTCGCAGACGAACACCAGGGTCTCGCCGGGCTTGATGACCCCGGCCGCGCCGTACTCGCCGTAGCCCAGGTGAGGCGGGATGGTGATGCGACGGCGCCCGCCGACCTTCATGCCTGCGATGCCCTGGTCCCAGCCCTGGATGACCTGCCCGGCGCCCAGCACGAAGCCTAGCGGCTGGCCGCGATCGTAGGAGGCGTCGAACTGCTTGCCATCACTCCACGCCACGCCGACGTAGTGGACGAGCACGCGCTGGCCGGGGGTGGCCTCGGGGCCGTCGCCGACGGTCAGGTCGTCGAGGACCAGGTCAGCCGGGGCCGGCTCGTCGGGGATCTGGATTTCGGGCTTGTCGAACTGCTTGCTCATGGGCGCCAGCGTAGCGGGGCGGGGCAAGCCACGGTTTGCGAAGCCGGGCGCTGCGGGCATGGGTCGGACGGTAAGTTGGTGCCATGGAACTCACCTGGCACGTCTACAATCCCGACTCCGACGCCAAGCGGCTCCTCATCGTCGCGGGCAGCCTCGGCGGTGACACCGCGCACCAATGGGGGCAGGTGGCCGGCCACCTCGCCAAGGACGCCCTGATCGTGTTCTGCTATCTGCCGGGCCAGGGCATGGGCGCCCCGTGGGACGACGAGACGGAGCCGACGATGGAGGCGCTGGCGGCCGTGCTCGCCGAGACGGTCGTCGAGATCAAGTCGCACTACCCGGGCAGGGCGACGTTCTACGCAGGGCTGTCCCTGTCCGGAGCGCTCGGCATGTATCTCGCGCGCGACCACCACGAGCTCATCGACGGGGTGTTCGTCGTGGCCTCCGCCGCGACGATCGGCTCGCCCGAGGTGTGGCTGGAGCGGGCGGAGCTCGTCGAACGCGACGGGACGGCCAGCCTCGTGCCCGCCACGCAGGAGCGGTGGTTCACGCCCGATTTCGTCGCGGAGGAGCCGGGGAAGGTGGCCGCGATCATGGAGGGGCTGGCCGCATCCGACGACCACTCGTACGCCCAACTGTGCCGCTGTCTGGCCACGCATGACCTGCGCGCCGACCTCGACAAGATCTACACGCCGATGATGCTCATCTCCGGCGAGCGCGACGAGTCCCATCCCTCCGCAGATCTCGAGCTGGTGCTCACCTCCGCGCCGGGGGCGGACATGCGCATCGTCCCCGACGTGGCCCACCAGATCACCGTGGCGGCGCCGGGCACCGTAGCCGATATCATCCGCGGCTTCTTCCGCAGGCTCAAGCAGGAGCACTGGTCGGTCTACGACATCACCGACGGCGACACCCGGCTGGGGCACCGGGAAGGGTAACGCCCACCCGACCGCACTGGCCGACCAGCCCATTGCCCGACGGCTGGGGGCAGGCGCCGGAGCCGATCGTCGGTGCCGATCGAGCCGGGATCACCGCCCCGTGTTCGAGGCGCCCTGATCGGCGGTCGATCGCGCAGGCCGACGGGGCAACCGTTGGAGACGGCACCCGCCGGCCACCAGTCGTGGCGCCACGACGGCCGACTCCGTCGCACCCGTCGCCTGGAGCAGCGACTGCACCATGGACTCGTGCAGCGTGCAGGCGAACTCGGGGTTGGTGCGTGCCAAGGCCAACATCGGGCAGGCGCGCAGCCACGTCTCGCCCGACGGATCGGTCGCCGGCGCGAAGCCCAGTGCTTCCAAGGACTCCAGTGCCAGGTCCCAGCCATCCCGGCCCGGCTCGGCGTTCGCTGCCCGACGCCGGCCCCACGCCTCGCCGAGCGCGCGGGCTGTCACCGCGGCCTCCGGGCTGCCGACGGTCACCTCGGCGAGGGTCTGGATGATCTCCGCGTGCGGGTCGGTGGGGAGCGTGCGCAGCGTCGCCAGGCCCTGCTCCGTCGGCGCGTACGCGCGCGGCGGCCGGCCGCGCCCGGCGGAGGGGACGGTGGTCGCGACGAGGTCGCCCGACTTCACCAGCGCCTCGAGGTGGTGGCGCGCGGTGTTGCTGTGCCCGCCCAGCGACTCGGCCACTTCCGCAAGCTGCACCGGCTCGTCGGCGGCGAGCTGCGCGACGATTTCCAGCACCCGGCGGCGCGAATCGCTCCACTCGTCGGCCATCACTGCACCTCGACGATGCCCCGCGCGCCGCGCTCGGCGTCCAGCATGACGTGGTTGACGAACTTGTAGTGGCCCGCCTCCGGGAATGTGAGCTCCACGAATCCTCCCTGCGCCGCGAGCAGCGGCAACACCTGCGCCCCGCCGTCGGTGGCGCCGTCCGAGGCGACCCCTCCGCGCAACAGGTAGGTGCCCTCCGTCCAGACCGTGTCGAACTGCCCTCCGACGACGTGGAACGACGTCGCGCGGTTGGGGCCCGCCGCCAGCACCCAGAATCGTACCCGCTCGCCGGCACGGACCCGCAGCGGGTGTTGGAGGTACTGGTCGGCGACCCCGTTGAACACCACGCGGTCCGGCGTCTCGGCGGCGAGCTTGCCAGCGTCGATCTCCTGCGCCTCGTCGGCCGAGTGGGCAGCGTTCGCAAGGTAGAGCTCGGACTGCACCATGACGAACTCGTGGTCCACCGGGTCGAGGCCTTCCGGGTCGATCACGACGGCGCCGTGCATGCCGGCGGCGATGTGCGTGCTCATCGGCGCGGTCGAGCAGTGGTACATCCACACCCCGGAGCGCTCGGCCGTGAACCGATAGACGAGGCGCTCGCCGGGAGCGATGGTGCGCATGGGCTCGTCGGGGGCCAGCGCCCCGGCGTGGAAGTCGATCGAGTGTCCCATCGAGCCATCGTTGACGAGCGTCACCTCGAACTCGTCGCCCACCTTGCCGCGCAGGGTGGGACCGACGGGGCCACCGTTGAACGTCCAGCGGGTCTGCCACAATCCCGGTGCCACCTCGAGCGGCACCTCGGTGACCGTGAACGTGACCCGGTGGACGCGTTCGTCGGCGGCCGGGGGCAATACCGGGTCCACGGGGCTGGCGAGGGTGGCGTCGGGCACGGCCGCGACCGCGGCTCCCGCGCCGGCCGTCGAGCCTTCGCCGTGGGCAGTGGCGGAGTGCGGGTCGTCGTCGACGGCGACCTCCAGCGTCATGCCCATCTGGCGGTGCCCGGGCACGGAGCACCAGCCCGTGCTCGAGGCGGTGATGACGCCGGCGTCGAGCTCCGCGGACTCGCCGGGGGCGAGGCGTGCGGTGCGGGCCGTGCCGATGACGAGGTCGTGGACGTCGTCGCCGGTGTTCGTGAACGCGACGATGAGTCGGTTGCCCGTGGGCACCTCGATGCGCGCGGGGACGAAGTGCATGCCCTCGACCCGTACCTCGACGCGGGTGGTCTGCCCGGTCGCGGTGGATGCGGTGGCGGGCGCCTGGCCCAGCCGGACGGCGCCCGGGTCGACGGCGACACCGACGGTCACCGCGAGGACCAGCGCGGTGGCCGCCGCGATGAGCCCGTTGCCCGTCCAGGCGCGCGGCACGTCGTCGCCCACGACCTCACCGCCCGAACGCACGATCCGGGCGGTCTTGGCCGTCGCGATCGCGCCGCGCACGAGGAGCGGGAGCGCCATCGCCAGCGTGAACACCGCCAGCGACGACGCCGTCACCCGCACCCACGACGGGCTTGGCAGGAGCCAGAGGAGGATCGCGATCTGCGGCACCACGATGCGAAATGTCGTCCAGCGGTGCAGCACACGCTGTCCTGCACGCACGGCCGACGGGCCGCCGCCGATCACCGAGGGAATCAGGTAGGTCAAGGCGCCGAGCAGGATCTGCGCGCCGAAGCCGCCTGCGAGCAGGCCCCCGAGCAGCGGCAGGCGCGCGGCGATCGTCGCCCAGCCGTCCCCAAGCGCCACGAGCGCCGTCAGCCACACGAGCGAGACCGCCGCCCACAGCAGCGCGAACCCCACCGACGCCGGCGCGAACTCCCGGAACCCCTTGCGACGCATCGGCGCCCACAGGGCCCGCCCCCACCACACGAGGCCCGCGAGGTAGGCGACCATTCCCAGCAGCACGAGCCAGCGCCAGTCGACGAGGGCGCCGGTCGCCGTCGCGAGCACGCCGCCCACGAGGACCGGCAGCGCCTGCGCGGCAAGGGGCGCGGCGCGGTCGTCCATGCGGGTGCGCAACATGGTGGGCCAGAACGTGACGAGCGTGCCCGTGACCGTCAACCCGATCCAGCCGCCCACCTGCACGATCACGTGCGCGACGAGCACCCGCCCAAACCATGGCTCGGGCAACCCGAACGCGAGTGCAGCGCCCAGCGCGGCGCCGACGGGCAGCATGCAGGCGGCTGCGATGTAGTAGCGCACGACGACCCGGAATCGGCTCGGCAGTGATGAGCGCGTCACCGCGACGAGGTGCGCGCCGTGCCAGGTGACGCTGACGGCGACCGCCGTCGCGCCCGCCACCACCAGCGGCCACCACGCGAGCGGGTAACCGACGAAGACCGCGAGCGAGCCGAGCGCGAGGAGCTGGATGCGGGCGTCCAGTCGGCGCCGTGAACCGTCGTCGGGGACGGTGTGGAGCAGTGTGTGGGCGAAGTGTTCGCTCCACACGAGCGCCGAGTGTGTGAGCGCGCCGAGCAGGACGAGGTGGATCATCAGCCACGTGCCCTGGGGTACCCACGGGTGGGCCAGCATCACGACGAGCAGCGCAGCCAGCCACGCGAGCGCGATGCGGTCGCGGAGCCCGCGGCGGCGGGGCCGGGTGGGGGAGGAGGTCATGGGCGGTCCTTGGGGCGAGCGGTGATGGTGGAGTAGGCGGCCGAGGCCACGAAGAGCAGCACTGCGACGACGGTGCCCTGCGCCCCGTGCAACCAGACCGGTCCTTGGCCGCGCAGGTCACCCACGACGCGGACGGTGAGCGTGGTGTGCAGGAGCAGCAGCGGCGCCCACAGCAGGGCCCGGTAGGGCAGGGGCCGGGCGAGGACCGTCGGGAAGATGATCGGGGCGTGCGCGAGGATCATGGACAGGCCGAAGCCCAGGAAGGTCGCGTGGATCGCGATGTCGTACGCCGATGAGGTGGGGGACAGACCTGCGACGACGAGGGTCACCCCCGCGACGGCGAGCCAGCAGTAGCCGGCCAGCAGGGCGACGGCGTTGAACCGTTGGAGGCCCGTGCGGCGCAGGAGGCGGCGGGGGACGTCGTCGGCGATCAGCCAGGCGGCGACGAGGATGAGCACCACCCCGAGCATCCGGGCACCCCACGCGGCGTTGACGAGGGACGATGCGACGGCGCCGGCCAGTGCGACGGCAAGGCCGACGAGCCGCGGCACGGCTCGCGCGCCCATCGCGAGCTGCGCCAGTTCGGCGCGCTCCGCGGCAATGGTCAGGACGAGGAATCCGATGAGCAGCGGGACGACGTCGGCCGTCGGGAGGGCGAACGTGAGGGCGACGGCGGCGAACGCCAGCACCGCGGACAACACCTGCACGGCCACCAGCGGCAGCGGGGCGCGTCGCCAGAGGCCGACGTAGACCGCGGCGAGCAGCAGCGTGCCCTCGGTCAGCAGGGCGGTGCCGAGCCACACCCATCCGGACGCGAGGACGATGCCCCCGGCTCCGAGCACGGCCGGGGCCAGGTAGGCCCACGCCTGCCGCAGCGCCTGGGCGCGTTCGAGGGCGATGACGGTGCCCATGAAGCCGAGCACCATGACCAGTCCGTGGCGGGCGCCGCCGTCGGCGGAGACGACGGGGGCCCAGCTGCCGGCGAGCTGCAGGCCTGCGTCGAGTCCGGCCAGCAGACACGCGCCGCCGAGTGCCAGCAGCCACACGCGCCAGCTCACGCCCCGACGGCGTGGCGGCTGGCGCGTGCGGCGATCCGGGCTCAGACGCGGGCGAGCTTCAGCGTCCACGGGTCCTCGGACAGGTAGGAGATCTCGACGGCGTCGCCGTGCGCGTCGCGGATCTGGTCGAGGAGCGGGAGCGGGTTGTGTGGGGCGATCAATCCCATTGCCTGGCCCGGGCGCAGCCCTGCCACGGCGCCGAGGATGGCCGCATGTCGGAGGGCATGAGGGATGGTCCGCGCGTCGAGCGTCGGCAGCTCGTGCGCGTCGTGGCCGCACTGGCAGGTGTGGCCCGGGCGCTCGGTGAGGGGAAGGTCAGTGGTCATGGGAGCCTCCAAGAGTGGCGTGGAACTCAAATATTACACACCATTGGAGAAAATGAATCCGCGCCCTCCGTTGAACTCCGAGACCGGGTCTCGGGTCACGCCTGCAGCGAGGCCATCCACTCCTCGACGTCGTCGGGCGCGCTCGGGAAGGAGCCGCTCAAGATGACGGGGTCGCCGTCGGTGATGAGCACGTCGTCCTCGATGCGCACGCCGATTCCCCGGTACTCCTCCGGCACGAGCAGGTCGGTGGACTTGAAGTAGATCCCCGGCTCGACCGTGATGATCATGCCCGGCTGCAGCATGCCCTCGCGATAGTCCTCGCGCGAGGCGTGGGCGCAGTCGTGCACGTCGAGGCCCAGATGGTGCGAGGTGCCGTGCACCATCCAGCGACGGTGTTGGCCGCCCTCCTCGGACAGCGACTCCTCGACGCTCACCGGCAGGATGCCGAGCTCCGCGCAGAACTCCGCGACGACCCGCACCGACGCCTCGTGGACGCCCTTCCACGGGAGCCCGGCCCGACAGGCGTCGAAACCGGCCTGCTGGGCTCGCCGCACGGCCTCGTAGACGCGACGTTGCGCGTCGCTGAACTTGCCGCCGATCGGCAGGGTGCGCGTGATGTCGGCGGTGTAGAGGGAGTTCACCTCGACGCCGGCATCGAGCAGCAGCAGGTCGCCGTCGCGCAGCTCGCCGTCGTTGACGATCCAGTGGAGCGTGTTGGCGTGGTCGCCGCCCGCGGCGATGGTGTCGTAGCCGACGGCGTTGCCCAGGTGGCGGGCGTGCAGGGCGAAGATGCCCTCCACCCAGCGCTCGCCACGCCCGTTTGCGACGGCGTTCGGCAGTTCCCGGATGACGGCGTCGAAGCCCACCTTCGTCGCGGCCACCGCGCGCTCCATCTCGGCCACCTCGTACTGGTCCTTGCGGAAGCGCTGCGACGACGCCCTGCGCTCGAAGTCCGCGTCGGCGTCCTCGCGCGCCCCGCCGCGGACCCTGTCGACCACCTCGGTGACGGCAGGGTCGGCGTCGCGGATCACGACGATGCCCTCGCGCCCGGCGAGATGGTCTTCGAGCGTGCGGATGTCGCGGCACTCCATCCCGACCGCGTTGGCCATCTCCTCGAGCGAATCGCGCTGGCCCACCCACATCTCGCCGTAGCGGGCGTCGGCGTAGAACTCGCGGTCCGTGCGCGGGGCGCGTGGGCGGAAGAACAGGACGGACTCGTCGGCGGTGATCACCAGCGCGGCGTCGGGCTCGCGGTCCTCCCCGAGGCCGGTGTAGTACGCGAACGCCGTGTGCGGGCGGAAGCGGTAGTCGGTGTCGTTCGAGCGCACCTTCAGCGGGCCTGCTGGGACGACGATCGTGGCGCCGGGCAGCTCGTCGAGGAGCGCCGCGCGCCGCTTGGCCGCCCACCTCGCCGACGGCAGCTCTGCCGGCAGCTCGCTGGAATAGGGGGCCCATCCCGAGACGATGAACTTCTTGAACTTCTCGGAGAACGGGTCGCGACGGTTGGTGCCGGAATCACTCATGCCGGCCAGTCTAGGCCGCAGGCGCCGAAGCGGCATCGCCCCGCTCGTCAATTCGGCCCGAGGCCTTGTTGGTTGTTCTCGTTGGTCGAGTGGGCCCGTCGGCGGTCGCTTGTTGGTCGAGTGGGCCCGTCGGCCGTCTGTTGTTGGTCGAGTGGGCCTGTCGGGCGTCTGTTGTTGGTCGAGTGGGCCCGTAGGGCCTGATCGAGACCTGGCGGTGGTGCCTCGAGTCGTTTCG
>JHVD01000028.1 GCA_000619965.1 Propionibacteriaceae bacterium P6A17 | reverse complement strand
TGGGAGTGGGACTGCCGCCTCTGCCTCTGGTGGGTGTCCCGTCACGACGCCACCTGGTCCTCTGCGCTGGAGGAGGGGCTCGCCCATCTGGCACAGGAGCACGGCTGCCCCCAGCATGCCATCACCGGTGAGCGATGCGACTCGGCATGTATCCACTGCGGCGGCCGACAGTGGGTGGCGGCATGACGCGCCCGCCCTGCCCTGATTGTGGCACCGTCCACTCCCCCAACTCGGCAACCGTCGTCGCCGGCACCCGTTTCATTCACGGGCCGCTGCGGTACCGCTCCCGACACGACCGCCAAGCCCCTCCCCGCTGGAGCCGCGAGGAGGCCGAGCGGGACTTCTGCCGGGCCATGCAGGCCCGCTTCAACGAAACCAACGAAAGGAACCAATCATGACCACTCCAACCATCAGCCTGAAGCGGATCGAGCGCCAGACCATCATCGTGCCCATCGTCGGCACCGCACCCCTGATCGTTCACGCTTGGTCGCAGAAGGCGAAGCAAATGATGCTCGCCGCCCAGCAGGGCAAGAAGGTGCCCAAGGAGCACAAGGACCCGCTCGCCGACTTCGAGGCCAGCCAGTACCGCTTCGAGGATGGCCGCCACGGCTTCCCCGTCATGGCGTTCAAGGCCGCGACGGTCAATGGCGGCGGCCGCGCGTTCGGGAAGGCTGTGAGGATGACCGAGCTGCGACAGTCGTTCACGTTCCTCGCTGACGGGGTCGGCGTCGACGGGCTGCAGCTCACCGAGATCATCGCCGACGAGCCGATCATGCGTGAGGACATGGTTCGCGTCGGCATGGGCACCGCCGACATTCGCTACCGGGCCGAGTACCGGGACTGGTCGGCGAATCTGCGGATCGAGTTCATGCCGTCGGTGATCGACGCCGAGTCGGTGATCGCGCTCGTCGACGCCGGGGGCGCGAACGGTGTCGGCGAGTGGCGGCCCGAGAAGTCCGGCTCCTTCGGCACCTACGAGGTGCGGGCATGAGCACCCGCGACGCGCTGCAGGCGATCTACGACGAGCACCAGCAGCTCACCCCTGAGCTCGTCGTCACCACCGCCGCCGACCCGGACCACGAGCTGCATGAGCGGTTCGAGTGGGACGACACCGAGGCGGCCCGACGATTCCGGCTCACGCAGGCGCAGGGCCTGATCCGGTCGGTGAAGATCACCGTCGTCCCGACCCCTGAGCGGCCCCCGCTCCACGTCCGCGCGTTCGTGTCGGACCGTGAGGTCGCCGGCGAGGACGACCCGTGGCACGTGGGCCGGTACCGGCCGGTGCGGGAGGTCGTCGCGTCGGACACGTGCCGGACGGCGTGGCTCCGGACGCTGGAGCGCGAGTGGAAGGCGCTGAGAGCGAAGGCCGGGGCGTCGAGAGAGTTCGCCGAGATGGTGCTCCGCGACCTCGGAGAGGAGGCTGCCTGACACATGGCTGGCTAGGCACGGCTTGGCATGGCAAGGCATGGCGTGGCAAGGCAGGGCTGGCAGGGCAGGCGTGGCTTGGCAGGCATGGCTCGGCGAGGCTAGGCGAGGTTGGGCGAGGTCGTGCCTGGCATCGCTGGCGTGGCGCGGCTTGGCAAGGCATGGCCAGGCGTGGCACGGCAGGGCTGGCAGGGCAAGGCAGGGCTGGCAGGGCTAGGCGCGGCTTGGCAAGGCATGGCTGGGCATGGCAGGGCCGGCAGGGCGAGGCGAATGAGGAAGCAGGAGAAAAGGAGACACGAGCATGACCATCACCGGTCCCACGTGCAGCGGGAGCGGCGTCGTCGTCACACGCGGCGCCCCCTCTCAGCGCACCCACTGCCCGAAGGGGCACGAGTACACCGCCGAGAACACGTACTACCGGCCCGGCACCAACTGGCGCGAATGCAGGCAGTGCAAGCGCGACTATGCCGAGCGGGCACGCGGCGGGGGCGCCGGGGGCGACCGCATGACCAGCCGCGCCGAGAGCAGATACCGAATCGACGAGGCGGTGTTCCTGTTCGATCAGGGCGAGCATCCGGCGCACATCGCCGCCCAGCTCGGGGTTCCCGTCGCGACGCTCGCGGCGGGCCTGCGCAGCCGAGCGGACAGGCGCGACGTCTTGGGTGCGTTTGAGCGCGAGCGCTGGCATGTCGCCCAGCAGCGGCGCAAGGGGGTGGCGGCATGATCACCGGGTTCTTCGTGCCGGGCATTCCGGCACCCCAGGGGTCGAAACGGCATCTCGGGAACGGGGTTATGGTCGAGTCGTCGAGGCGGGTCAAGCCGTGGCGGGCCGATGTGCGGCAGGAGGCGCTCCGGCATCTCGGCCGGCCCTACGACGGCCCGGTCCGCGTCGACGTGACGTTCCTGTTCCCCCGCCCGAAACGGCATCTCGGGACTGGCCGCAACGCCGGCACCGTGCTGCCCTCGGCGCCGGCGTTGCACACGCAGAAACCGGATCTCGACAAGCTGCTGCGCGCCGTCGGGGATGCGCTCACCGGCGTCGCCTACCGGGACGACTCGCAGATCGTCGCGCTGCAAGGCTCGAAGCGGTGGGCCGAGCCGGGCGAACGGTTCGGGGCGTCGATCACGGTCGTCACGTGGGGCGACGAGGCGAGCGAGGTGGCGGCATGAGTCACCGCATCATCGTCTACCGGACATGGCATCGAGACGACGGCTCGATGATCCGCCCCCACCCTGTCACGGGGCTCCCCACACGTGGCACGATCCGATGGAATGCCGACTGCGTCACACACTGCGAGGCGCTCGGCTCCTACGAGACCGAGGCGCAGGCCCGACGCGCCACCTGCGGGCATGTACCACTCACGCCACCGCCGATGACTGGGCTTCCCCGTCGTGTCGCCGAGGTGCGGCGACTCTGGCTGGCCGGATCCCCGGATGCGGAGATCGCGGCCGCTACCGGACTCGCCTGCAGCACCGTCCGCGACTACGGGGCTGGCCTCAAACCGGACGAGTACCGCCTCGACGACGACCAGCGCAGGATCGTGCGCGCATTGCGCGCCGAGGCCAAACAAATCACCACCAACGAGGAGACCCAACCATGAGCGAGCTGGTCGAGATCGCCGGGCAACTCATCGACCCCCGCGCCGTCGGGCATGTCGAGCCCCACTTCACCCAACAGGGCCGGACCGTCATCCACTTCCTGGGCGGATACAGCAGGACTGTGCAGATCCCCTACGAGACCGTGCGCGACCTCCTCACCGAGGAGGCGTCATGATGCCGCCGTTTCCGTACTTCGGCGGCAAGGCCCGTCAGGGGCGACGGCGGCCCAGATGGGAGTGGAGGCCGTGACGATCAAGCACGAAGCGGGCGGGTATGTCGCGGAGTGCGGCTGCGGCTGGCTGCGCTGGACCCGCAACCACAGCCTCGCGCAGCGGTGGGCCGCCGAACACGAAACGAACTGCGAGGAGAAGCGATGCTGACCCGCTCGGAGCTACTGGCCTTACTCGCCACCTGCGAGGTGCGGCACGGCGCCGACCATCCACTCACGCGCAGGATCGAACAGGAGTGGCGGGCCGCACCGCCAGAGGAGACGGAGGAGGATGACGCCCATGCACGCTGACGAGCCGTGGGATGCCCATGCACGGTGTACGGCCACGACGCGCTCCGGGAAGCGGTGCGCGAACCCGCCCATGACTGGCGGGACGGTGTGCCGCATGCATGGCGGCATGACCCCTGTGGTCCGGGAAAGGGCACGCCAGCGGGTGCTGGAGGTGACGCTGCGGGGCGAGCTCGAGAAGCTCGGCTGGGATCCCATCACCGACCCCGTCGCGGCCCTCGCTGACGCGGCCGGGGAGGCGTGGGCGTGGAAGGAGGTGTGCCGGCGGCAGGTGTCCGACATTCGCCGCTGGGAGGAGACCAACGCCAGCGGCGGGCAGGACCTGCGCCCGATGATCGCCGTCTACGAGCGCGCCATGGATCGCGCAATCGACATGCTGGCCCGCATGGTCAAGCTCGGACTCGACCACGAGGCGCTCCGCCAAGCGAAGCAGCGGCCAGCCGCCGAAATGGCGGCCGGGCTCATGACCATCATGGAGCGCGTCTTGGATCGCCTCGACCTCACCCCGGAGCAGGCGGCGCAGGTGCAGCCAGCGTTCGCCGCAGCGTTCAAGGAGATTGCCAAGTGACCCGCCCCGATCCGATCCCTGCACGCTCGGAGACCAGACAGCGGCTCGCTGATCTGCCCGACCTCGCCGCGCACCTGCATCTCAGGATGCTGACCAGTGCCCCCGGTGCGGAGCACGGTGGCAAGTCCGACCCTGCGCGCAGGGCACCGGGCAACATCGACGTGATGCATGCCCTCGACTCGCGCATCTACCCGCATCGGCGCGCCGACGACCAGCTCCTCGACCCGTGCGGGCGCGATGCCGACGGTGATCGCGGCCTGCCCGGCGAGCTGGCGCTCTGGTGCCGCATGATTTTTGAGGATCTCGACGGATACGAGCCCGCCCCTGATCCGCTCCCCCGCCAGACGATCAGCAGCATGTGTGCATGGCTCGCGCGCCACTACCGGGTGTGGGTATCGGTCGCGCCGGAGGTTGTCGTGGAGCTCGATGCGGAAATCGAGCGCTGGCACACCCGGCTGCGCCGCATGCTCGGGGAAGCCGATCCTATCCAGCTCAGGCATCGGCACCTGACCAACTGCGGTGGCCTGATCGACCAGACGGCCGGCGGATGGTTCGAGTGCCGGAACTGCCATCACACGTGGACGGGGATGCAGATGATGCAGGAGGCGCGCTTCCATGCCGACGTGACCTTGGCTGAGGCCGCAGACCAGCTCGGGGTCACGCTCGGGCAGCTCCGGCAGTGGCGTAAGCGCGACGCCGACTTCCCGAGGCCGGTCACATCAGGGCATCCGGCACGGTACTGGCTGCGTGACCTGGCGGCGCATGTGGAGACACGCAAACGCAGGGCGTGAAATCGGCTGCTGGGGCGTGTACCATATGGGCCGTGACCGGTGTCCCCTCAGGCGGGGTGCCGGTCGAATCATTCCCGCGTGTGACGAAACCGTGCAAACCGGATGAAATGCCTAGTCGGGTGCTATACTGGGGGTGTAAGGAGCCCCGCGACGGCGGCAACCGTCCGGGGCTGTGACCGACTAGCGAGGAGTCGATGACATGACGATAGCAGCCCATGCCCGCCCGGTGAAGCGCACGAGGGCGAGATTCTCCAAGGTCGCCTCGGCTCGGGACACGATCGCCGGCTTCGGCCATGACGTCGATATTGCCGGGCTGACCTATGGGCAATTCTCGCTGATCGATCTGATCCAAGCCGCGCTCGAATACACCGGACCGGCAGATGTGACGATCAGCACCTGGTCGGCCGGATTCTATGACGTGGATGCTGCGAAGCGGTTCCGCGACGACGGCCACCTGCGGTCGGTGCGGTTCATCATGGACGCAGCGAGCATGAAGCGCGGGCAGGCGTCGGTGCATGACGTCGCTGACCTGTTCGGCCCGGAGTCGGTGCGGACGACTCGTACGCATGCGAAGTTCGCGCTGATCCACAACGACGAGTGGTCGGTCGTGATTACGTCGTCGATGAACCTGAACTTGAATCCGCGCTGCGAGCAGTTCGAGATCACCGACGACCGTGAGCGGCACGGCATGTTTGCGGCGTTCGTCGACGCGATATTCGACGAGCTGCCGGCAGGCGGGGCGAAGCGCCGTAACGGCGATCAGACGCTCCCAGCCCTGCATGGGTTGGAGGCAGTACAGCCGCAGCTCGGTATCGAGGTCGGGAAGGTGATTGCAGGTGGCAAGGTCGCAGTCGGCGCTTGAAGCGCCGTCACATCTCCCGGAGCCCGTGGCGGCAGTCTGGCTGGAAATCATCGGGACGTACGGGCATGGGGCTGAGCGGATCATGGGGCCGGCATTCGACGCCTACTGCGGGCAGGTCGCTGTACTACGTGACGCCCAGCAGCGCGTCGCAAACGAGGGGCTGATCGTGCAGGACCCGAAGGGCTTCCCAATCCCGCACCCGGCGCTGGCGATCGTGCGGGCCGCGCAGGACGAGATCAGGAAGTGGGGCGACCGCTTCACGCCATGAGACGGGAGGGGCGCGTGGCACTCCCCGCTGATGTGCTCGACGAGCTGATGCGACTCGGGCTCGCGAAGTACGACGTGGCCTCGACACCGGGCGACCTGGCGCGCCAGATCGAGCCGCGCACCGTACGGACCCCGGCGCTGGACCTGATCGACGCCGAGCTGTCGCGGCTGCTGCACACCCCCGATTCGCGGCTGATCGTCAGCATGCCCCCACAGGAGGGCAAGTCGATGCGGGTCGGCAGAGATCTCCCCGTGTGGGCGCTGATGCGTAACCCGAACCTCAGGATCGTGTCCGGCTCGTATGCGCAGTCGCTCGCGAACCGCAACGGCCGCCTCGTCCGCAACGCGATCATGGCGCACCCGGAGCTGGGGTTGCGGATTGCGCCGGACCGGGGCGCGGCGTCCGAGTGGAGGATTGCAGGGCACGACGGCGGCATGCTGTCCGTCGGGCGCGGCGCCGGCGTCACCGGCTATCCGGCCGACCTGCTGATCATCGACGACCCGATCAAGGACCGCGCAGAGGCCGATTCCAAGATCATCCGCGACACCTGCTGGGACTGGTGGACGGATGCCCTGTCGGCGCGTCTCGCGCCCGGCGCTGGGGCGGTCGTCATCATGACCCGCTGGCATGAGGACGACCTCGCGGGCAGGCTCCTCGAGCGCGACATCGACGCCGGCTGGCGGCTCCTCAACATTCCCGCCCAGTGCGAGGACCCCGCCAGTGACCCGCTCGGCAGGCAAGCCGGGGAGTACATGCTGTCGGCGCGTGGCCGCACCGTCGAGCAGTGGGAGGCCCGCAAGGCCACCGTCGGGTCGCGCGCATGGAACGCCCTCTACCAAGGCCGCCCGGCCCCAGCCGAGGGCGGTATCTTCCAGCGCCACTGGTGGCGCACATGGTACGACCCGCCACCACTGCGGGCCGTGTTCCAGTCGTGGGACATGGCCTTCAAAGGTACCGACACGAGTGACTACGTCGTCGGGCAGGTGTGGGCTATCGACGGCCCAGACCTGTACCTCCTCGACCAAGTCCGGGGCCGCTGGACATTCACGGACACGCTCGCCCAGTTCCGGCAGCTCTGCGAACGCTGGCCGATGGCCACCGCGAAACTCGTCGAGGACAAGGCCAACGGCAGCGCCGTGATCGACATGCTGTCCCGCGAGATTCCGGGCCTGATCCCCGTCGAGCCGCAGGGCGGGAAAGAGGCCCGTGCCGCAGCCGTGTCCCCGCTCGTCGAAGCAGGGAACGTGCACCTGCCAGACACGCGGTGGGCGAAGGACCTGATCGAGGAGGCGGCAGCCTTCCCCAACAGCCCACACGACGACCAGGTCGACGCGCTCACGCAGGCACTCGCCCGCGCCACCATCACCCGCACCGGCCAGCGCACAGTCGGCCGACACATCTACAGCCTCTAGGAAGGGGGTCGGCGCATGCCAGCCGAGGACATCGTGCAGGCCCTCACCGGCTACACCGAGCGCGTCGCAGCAACCCAGACGCTCCGCGACTACTACACCGGGCGGCATCAGCTCCGCTTCGCTACGCACGATTTCGAGGCCAAGTACGGCGACATAGTCCGCTCGCTGCGCGAGAACCTGATCCCCGGCGTCGTCGCCGCCTACGCCGACAAGACTCACGTCGAGGCATGGTCCGCCGACGACGAAGCGCTCGACACCGCCGTGCTCGAAGGGCTCGACCGGCTCCATGCGCGCGTCACGCGGGAGAAGTATCTGACCGGGTCCGCGTTCGTGCTCGTCTGGCCCGGCCCAGACGGTAGCCCGCAGCCGCACTTCCACCGCTCCCACGAGCTGATCCCCACCGTCGACCCCATGCGGCAAGGCCGCCTCCTGCATGTAGTGAAGCCGATCTTCGACCGGCAGGAGCGGCTCCCCCGCGCCAACATCTACTACCCGGACCGCGTCGAGAGGTTCGTGTACGAGACGCCCCGGCTCGGGAAGGGTGAGCGCCCAGACTGGGGGCGCTACATGCGGCCCGAGGCGTGGGTGCCGTACACCATCGACGGGGAGCCGGACGTGATCCGGCACAGCATGGGTGACGTGCCCGTGCTGTGGTTCAAGCATGATGACGACGGGCCCGAGTCGTGGGGGCGCTCCGTCATCGCGGAAGCGATCCCCCTGCAGGACGCCCTCAACACGTCGATCGCGCAGATGGTTGTCCTCGGTGAGGCGTACGCCCGCCCGTTCTGGTACCTGCTGAACTACAAGGCCGCGCAGGACGGCAGCTTCCTGTCCGATCCGGCGTTCGCGCGTGCGCTCGCAGCCGCGCAGACGCAGGCCGCCGAGACGGCATCGGTCGAGCAGGCCCGCTTCGACCCCACACAGGGCAGCATCTTCGCCACCGACGCCGCAGGCCCGTTTGGGCAGCTCGACCCGCCGGACATGACCCGCCTCCTGCAAGTGCAGGACGGGATCGCGTTGAAGATAGCCCGCGTCACCGGCATCCCGCCCTTCTACCTGTCACAGTCCCCATCCGACATCCCCTCAGGGGAGGCGCTGCGGAAACTGCAGGTACGGATCGACACGTCGGTGCGGACCGCGAACAAGGAATCCGCCCCCGTCTGGCGTGGCCTGAAACTCCTGCTCGGGATGGACGACGCGCCGCCAGTGTTTGCGGACCCGAATCCGTCCACGCGGGCGGAGCGCATCGACGAGGCCAAGGCGATGCGGGATCTCGGCTACTCGCTGGAAGACTGCCTCCGGCACGTCGAGCAGACCAAGGACGTGTCCGAGCTGCTGAGTCGCGCCGAGGAGGCGCAGGCGCGCTCCACCGAGGCGCTCGGCCGTAGCCTCGCAGCCGGGCGCATCCCGGCCAGCTACTAGGCGGCGAGTTGCTCACCCCGGAGACGCTGGAGGCGCTCGCCCGGAACCGTGCGGCAGTCGACAGGCTCGTCGACGCCGCCACCGATGATGTGCTCACTGCGTGGCTCCTCGCGCTCCGCGAATCCGAGGAGGAGCTGCGGCGCGTCATCGCCGCCGATGATTGGGAGACCGCAGACCGGGCCCGGCGGCTCGAACGCTCCCGGCAGATCATCGCGGAGCGGATCACCGAGGCCGCGCAGGCATCCGTCGACCGGCTCACCCCCGAGGCGCAGCGGCTCGTCGACATCGCCGGCGCGCAGCAGGAAGCGCTGATCGCCACCCAGCTCCCGCCAGGTGCGGTCGTCGGCTTCGGCCGTGCCGAGGCGGCCGAGCTCGCCGCGATCGTGCGCCGCACCACCGAGCAGATCACCGTCCGCCACTGGTATCTCAGCGCGGAGGCGACGCAGGCCGTGCAGGCGGCGCTCCGACTCGGCATCGCAGGCGGACAGAACCCACGCGAAGCCGCCGAGCGCATGATCGAGCGCGTGCAGGGAGCCTTCAACGGCGGCATCGCCCGCGCCCACGTCATCGCCCGCACCGAGATGCTCGACGCCCACCGCGACTCCACCCTCCAATCACGGATCGCGAACCAGCACCTGCTCTCCGGCTGGATGTGGTACGCCACCCTCTCCTCGGACCGCACCTGCCTGTCCTGCATCGCGCAGCACGGCAGCCTGCATCCGGCCGACGAGCCCGGCCCCCTCGACCACCATCAGGGCCGCTGCACCGCCATGCCGGTCACCCGGTCGTGGCGTGAACTCGGCTTCAACATCGACGAACCCGACGCTCTCGCGGTGCAGCCCGGCCCAGAGTGGTTCGCGGGCCTGCCAGCGGAGAGGCAGGCCGCGATCATGGGCCCGGCGAGATACGAGGCGTACACCGACGGGCGCTTCCCGCCCGAGGCGTGGTCCGTGCGACGCACCTCAGAGGGTTGGCGTGACGCCTACCACGAAGGCAAACCAGCACCGGCCTAACCGGCCGAACCGACGAGCCCACCCGACGCCCACGCGGGCGCCGGGTATCAGTCATGCCCGCGACGGGCACCAATCAGGAAGGAGGCCGCGATGGCCGACGAGAACAGCACCCCCGACGACGCCCAGCAGGCGGCGCAGTCCGCCGACGGCGGAGACAAGCTCGGGGAGCCCGGGATCAACGCGCTCCGCTCCGAGCGCGAGGCCCGCAAGACCGCCGAACGCGAGCTGGCGCAGCTCCGCACCGCACTGCAGCAGTACGAGGACCGCGACAAGTCCGAGCTGCAGAAGGCCGGTGATCGCGCCGACAAAGCAGAGAAGGCCGCAGGCGACTGGGAGGCAAAGTACCGGGTGCTCGCGTCCCGCTCCGCCGTCGAGAAGTCCGCTACGCGACTCGGCGCGATCGACTCCGAGGTCGTCTACCTGCTGCTCAAGGAACGCGGCATCGACTACGACAAGGACGGCAATCCGATCGGTGTCGACGACGCGATCAAGGCCCTCCAGCAGGAGCGCCCCAACTTCTTCCACACCCCGGCAGGCGCGCGCGACGCGGCCAGTACGGGACACGCATCCACCGCCAAGTCGATGGATGACCTCCTCCGAGGCCGCTAACCAACAGCTCAGAAAGGAGCACCAGCATGGCCGTGTATGACCAGCGCATCCTGCGCGAGAACGTCCCCGTCCCCGAAGAGATCGTCAACGAGGTGATCCAGGAGGCCCCCAAGGCATCCGTCGCGCTCACCCGCATGCGCCAGGTGCGCATGTCCTCCAAGACGCGCAAGCAGCCCGTGCTCGCGTCCCTGCCCGTCGCCTACTGGGTCGATGGCGACACCGGCCTGAAGCAGACCAGCAAGGCGACGTGGGACAACGTCGTGATGACCGCAGAGGAGCTGGCCGTGCTCGTGCCGGTGCCGAACGCCGTCATCGACGACTCCAACATGCCGATCTGGTCGCAGGTCCGCCCACTGCTCGTCGAAGCAATCGGCAACAAGGTCGACTCCGCCACCCTGTTCGGCGTCGACAAGCCGACCACGTGGCCGACCGCGCTCGTGCCCGCAGCGGTCGCGGCCGGGAACAGCATCGCCGTGGACCCGGCGAAGGACTACGGCGTGCTGGTCGCGGAGCTGGCAGGGAAGGTCGCCGCCGACGGGTTCTCCGTCAACGGCTTCGCCTCCACCCCGGGCCTCAACTGGAAGCTGATCGGGCAGCGCGACCAGAACGGGCAGCCCATCTACGGCAACCCGATGCAGGCCGGGCAGCCCGGCACCCTCTACGGGTACGCGCTCGACGAGGTCCTCAACGGCGCCTGGAAGCCGGACGTGGCCGAGCTGATCGCCGCCGACTGGTCGAAGTTCGTGATCGGCATCCGGCAGGACATCACCTTCGACCTGTTCGACCAGATGGTGATCTCCGACGACACCGGCAAGGTCATCTTCAACGCGCCGCAGCAGGACTCCAAGGTGCTGCGCGTGGTGTTCCGTGTCGGCTACCAGGTCGCGAACCCGCTCACCCGCACCAACGCGGATGCGGGCACCCGCTACCCGGCTGGCGTCCTCACCCCGGCTGCCCCCGTCGGGCCGTGACCGGGGATCTGCGCATGACTGACGGCCGGGATGTGCTGAGCATCCCGGCCTCTGCCGTGCATGCGATGACCGCTCTCGGCTGGACCACAGTCGAGGAGCCCAGCCCGGCGCCGCGCAGCCGCGCACGCGCCAAGAAATAAAAGGAGGGGGCAGGCATGGATACAGCGACAGCGCCATCCGTGGTCGGGCGAATCCTCGGCACCGATGTGGCCGGGATGTTCACGCCCGAGGACTACGAGGCATTCCTCGCCCGCTCCCTCACCTACGACGCGGAGGGGCGGCTGCCCGGCGCGGATGGCTACATCGCCACGCATGACGAGTATTGGCTCGCTGCCGAGGCGGCCGAGCTGCTCGCAGTCCGGCAGGCTGCCGACGGTCAGCTCACCCGATTCACCTCCGAGGGCGCGACGTTCGAGGTGACAGGTGCGGACTGGGCCACCGTCGCCGCCCGGCTGCGGG
This sequence comes from Propionibacteriaceae bacterium P6A17, assembly GCA_000619965.1. Taxonomy (GTDB): domain Bacteria; phylum Actinomycetota; class Actinomycetes; order Propionibacteriales; family Propionibacteriaceae; genus Arachnia. Next base: position 6,292 of record JHVD01000028.1, on the reverse strand, counting down.
GACTGTCGCCGCTGGCGAGGATCAGGGCCGCGATGGCCCCCACCTCGACGACACTCCCCGTTGATGCCGGCACCGGCTACGATCCGCGCTCGCAGGGCTGGCCGCACCGTGTCCGTGGCGGAGTGATTGGGAACTGGTCATGATGCCGCCGATCGTCACCCCTGCTGTGCTCGCCTCCGCGAGGCGGGCGCAGGAGTCGATCATGACCTCCACGGGCGTGATCCGTGCGCCCGGCGACGGCTGGGTCTACAACCCTGAGACTGGGCAGGACGAGCCCGCCGTCGGGGAGGTCGTCTACGCAGGCCACATGCGGGTGCAGCGTGCACGCACAGGGCAGCCCGTCTATGACGCGGCCGGGGAACTCGTCACGGCACCGACCTACGTTGGGGCGGTCCCGTGGAATGTCGCAGGCATCAAGCCTGGGCACACCGTCGAGGTCACCGACTCCGACGATCCGGCACTCCCCCGCCTGCTGACAATCGTTGACGTCGAGTACAACGACCTCGCGCTCACCGCACGCCGTTTCACCGCCACCCTGACGGGTCACGCGCATGTCCGGGTTTGACGAGGTGCGACGCCTCGCCGCAGATCTGAACGGGGCGTCCGGGCAGGCCGCACGTCGGGCGGGGCAGGCGATCGGGAAGGCCGCCTACGACGTCGAGGCGCTCGGGAAGCGGAATGCGCCGGTCGACACCGGGTTCCTCCGCAACTCGATCGGCGTCGACCACACGGCATTGACCGCAGTGATCGGGCCCACCGCCCACTACGGGCCGCACCAGGAGTTCGGGACCGCGAAGGGCGTCAAGGGCAAGCACTACATGGGCCGGGCTGCCGACGTCGTCGAGCCGCTCCTCGGGGAGGCGCTCGCGCAGCTCGGCATCGACCTGATCTCGAAAGGCGGCTAACCGTGGGGCTCGTGCACGACATCATCACCGCCCTACGGGAGGCGGGACTGGAGGTTCACGACCAGCAGGCCGTCACGCCCGGCCCGCAGTACGTGGTGGTCGCCTCCGGGCCGGGACTCGCTGCCCCGCACCGTGCGTCGATCGCCGCGCACTGGACTCAGGAGACCGCCGCCGTCATGGCGGTGGGGCGCACACCGGATGGGTGCCGCGCCACCGCGTCCCGTGTCCGTGCAGTGCTCACGGGCAGGCGAGTCCCGGCAGGGGCGCCACCCCTGCGGGAACTCGACGCAGGTCCGCCGCTGTCGGACCTGCCAGAGCTGGGCGACCCCCGCTGGGCGCTCACTATCCGATACAGCCGTCCAACCCGAACCGAAGGAGCGCTCCGACCATGACCGACTGGGTCCGAGTCCGTGATACCCGCACCGGGCATCACTTCACCACCACCGCCGACGATCCCGACATCGCGGCGAAGCACCTGCATGTCGTCGACGCGCCCGCCGTCGACGTGAACGGCCGTCCTCTGCCGGTCGCACCCCACAAGCCCAAGGCTGCCGAGAAGTCGGCCGCCGCCACCGCCAAGGAGAAGTAATCATGTCCATTGCCCCCCTCGATCCGCCCGGCCTCGACGCGGCCGGGATGTCCCGCCTCGTGTTCGTCGAGGCGCTCGCCGACCCCTCCGCGCCGACCGTCGCGGAGATCAAGGCTGGCACCGACCTGTCCTGCGCGCTCTACGGATTCGTACCGTCCACGGAGCAGTCGACCGTGACGCGCGTCAAGTACTGTTACAGGCAGGCCGTTGAGACGCTCGGGCGCGCGACCACCACCATCGAGTCGATCGAGTACGACTACGACCCGCAGGATCCTGCATCGGCCGAGTACGCCTACTACGCGAAGCTCGCGGAGGGCAAGCGCGGATGGCTCATCGACCGGCGCGGGCTCGACGCCCGCACCGCCGATTGGGAGGCGTCCCAGATCGTCGACGTCTACCCGATCACGCTCGGGGCTCGTGGCCGTGTCGCGGTCGACGCCACCGCCGAGGGTGAGAAGCTGCGCACCCGTCAGCGGGTCGCTGTCACCGGCGAGGTCCTCCTCGACGTGACGGTCGCTGCCTGACCTGCGTGAAGCCGCCGTGACCGGCCCCCGCGTCACCGTCCCCCCGCCGTCAGCGGGGGCCGGTCACGGCCCCGGAAAGGAATCGCACATGCCTGACTATCTCGACCTGCTACGCCGCCGTGCGGCAGGCCAGCGCACACACACGGGGACGCTTCGCCTCCTCGTCGACGACGAGACCCACGCGTCCGCGTCCGAGCAGCTCGCCGAACTCGAGCCACGGCTCGCCAAGGCGCAGGCCGACCTTGACATGGCCATGATGAACCGCGACCGAGGCAGCGAGGCGCCGCAGAGGATGAACAGCATCTCTCCGGTCAAGGCGGCGCAGGATGCGCTCGACGAGGTGCAGCGGCGCATCGCTGAGGCGCGGCGGGCCGCTGCGGAATGCTTCGTCACGCTGCACCTGTCCGCACCTACCGGCGCGGAGGTTGCGGCCGCCACGGCGGACGGTACCGACGACGACCACGTCTACCCGGCGCTGGTCCGCTCCTGCCTCCTCCGGGTCACCGATCATGAAGGCGTCGACTTGCCGGAGCTCACCCCGGACGTGATCGCCGAGGCGCTCCCGAACCTGCCATTCCCCGTGTATGCGGAGGTGAAGCGTTGGTTCGACAAGTCCGTCAACCCCGTCGATTTCCCTACATTGCCAGCGTCGTCCGGGGCGACGCTGGGCTGAGGCGAGACCTACGCGCAGCCCGCAAGCTAGGCGTAACCCTGTGCCGCTTCCTCGGATGGGACACCAGCCGCGAATGGGACGACTGGGAACGCGCCCTGTGGCGGGCGCTCGAGGACTACGAGGCAGATCAGTGTCCCGGATGCGGGCAGCCGCTCACGGAGTCCCTCTGGAACCCGGCCATTCCAGAGGCGGAACGCCCGAAGTGGCGGGCCGTCTACCACCAGTGCCTCGCATGCAGGGAGCTGGAGAACGCCCAGATAAGGCAGGCCGAGCTGGATGAGCAGGAACGGAACCGACGCGGCGCCGATGCGCCGCACATCCCCCACCGCTACCGGCTGTGGTCTGTGAGCCGCGACGACGAGAGAGGACGTTGACATGAGCAACCGCACAGTGCGGGTCGTCCTCGAAGCGCAGACCGGCCCGTATGAGGCGGGGATGCGTCGGGCCGCACAGGCCACCGAGCGGGTCGCCGCCGCAGGCACACAGGGGCAGGCCGCGTGGGGGAAGTTCACCTCCACTATCGCCGCAAACGAGAAGGCCGCGAACAAGGTCGCAGGCACCCTCACCGGTGTCGGGCTGGCCGCTACTGCGGTCGGCGCCGCCGCCGTCAAGGCGTTCGCCGACTTCGATGAGGCCATGTCCGGTGTGGCGGTCGCCTCCGGCGAGTCTGGGCAGGCCCTCACCCGGCTCCGAGAGCAGGCGATGCAGCTCGGCGCCGACACCAAGTTCTCCGCAACCGAGGCGGCGCAGGGCATGGAGAACCTCGCCCGCGCCGGCGTGTCCACGGCTGACATTCTCGGGGGTGGCATTAAGGGGTCCCTCGACCTCGCCGCCGCCGGGCAGATGCAGGTCGCGGATGCGGCCGAGCTGGCCGCCGTCGCCATGACCCAGTTCAAGCTTGCAGGCAAGGACGTGCCGCACATTGCTGACCTCCTCGCAGCAGGCGCGGGCAAGGCGATGGGCGACGTGTCCGACCTCGGCATGGCGCTGAAGCAGTCCGGCCTCGTCGCCTCCCAGTTCGGTCTCTCGATCGAGGAGACCGTGGGCGGGCTCTCCGCGTTCGCGCAGGCCGGGCTCCTCGGCTCTGACGCCGGTACAAGCTTCAAGTCGATGCTGCTGCGCCTCGCCAACCCGTCGAAGGAGTCCGCCCGGCTCATGGAGGAGCTGGGCATCAACGCCTACGACGCGCAGGGGCAGTTTGTCGGGCTCGAAGGGCTTGCCGGGCAGCTACAGACGCAGCTCTCCAGCCTGTCGGATGCGCAGCGCCAGTCCGCGCTCGCGACCATCTTCGGATCCGATGCGATCCGTGCCGCCTCGATCCTGTACGAGAACGGGGCGCAGGGCATCGCCGGATGGACCGAGGCAGTCAACCAGCAGGGATACGCGGCCGAGCAGGCCGCCGGGTACATGAACAACCTCAAGGGCGACCTGGAGGAGCTTGGCGGATCGGTCAATACGTTCGCGATCAAGATGGGCTCCGCCGCTGACGGGCCGCTGCGCGCGATCGTGCAGGGCCTCACCGAGTTCATCAACATACTCGGGGAGACGCCCGGGCTGGCGCAGGGCATCATGGTCACGACGGGGGCGCTCGCCGGGCTGTCGCTCGCGGCGGCCGGGCTCGTGAAGGGCGTCCAGTTCGCGCAGGAGTTGCGGGCGGCGCTGCTTGCGCTTGGCGCGACGGAGGCTGGGCTCAGCAAGGCGTCGTCCGCGCTCGGAGCGGTCGGGAAGCATGCGGGGATCGCCGCAGCCTCGATCGGTACCATCCTCGCCGCGTCGCGTGCCCTCCAGGAGATCTTTCCCGAGTACGATGCCCTCAACCGTAGCTTCGATGACCTCGCACGCCAGATGAAGCTCATCGGCGCAGGTGGGGCCGATATCGACTCGATGTTCTCCGATAACACCCGCGCCCTGTTTCAGCTCAAGGAGGGCGGCTTCTCGGCTGCGGAGGCGCTGCGGGGGCTCGCCGAGGCGCAGGACTCCGTAGGGTTCGCGGTCGACCGCTTCATGGCCGACCTTACCGGCATACAAACGCTCTTCACCGAGAATGAGCGCCGGGTGCGCGCCTACGGTGAGCAGCTCGCGAACCTGCCGCTGCCGGAGGCGCAGCGCATGTTTGCCAAGCTGCGTGATGCCGCCGTGGAGGGTGGCATGAGCATGGAGCAGTTGATCGGCTACACCGACGCCTACGCCGACTCGGTCGAGGTGATGGCGGCCGAGGCGGGGGCTGCGGAGTTGAGCGCGTCGGAGCTGGCGCAGCTCATGTCCGGCGAGATGGTTCGTGGACTCCAGCTCTCCGCTGACGGTACGCGCCTCCTATCGTCGGAGCAGGCCGCAGCCGAGCAGGCCGCTGGGGGCATGAGTGCAGCGCAGGAGCAGGCTGCGGAAGCGGCTGCGGAGCAGGCGAAGGCCCTCAAGGATGCTGCGGATGCGGCGATCGCCTACTACCAAGCGGTGCTGTCGGCGGAGTCGTCGAATATCGCACTCGAGGCAGCCATCGATGACGCCAGCAGCGCGGTCTCGAAGAATGGCCAGTCGCTCGACATCAACAGCGACAAGGGGCGTGCGAATCGGGAGGCGCTGCTGGCGGTGGCGTCGGCGGCGTTGCGTGTCGCGCAAGACATGGCGGAGGCTGGCGCATCGACCGACGAGGTGTCGGCGCGCACCGCCTATGCGCGCGGCGAGTTCGTCAAGGTGGCGCGCCAGATGGGCATGTCGGAGAGTGCTGCGGCAGCCTATGCGGATCAGCTCGGGCTCATCCCCGATGATGTGGCAACACGTGTGACGACGCCCGGCGCGGAGGATGCGAAGCGGCGCGTGCAGGACCTTACCCGCGTGATCGGCGCCGTCCCGAAGTCGACCTCGGCGCACGTGAATGTCAACGTCAACGCCGGCGGGCTCTATGCCCTCAACAACACCCTGAACAGCATCAATGGCCGCACCTATACGGCCTACGCCTCGGTGAGGACGTATGGGCAGGGCGCGGTTGCTGTGGGCGGATACGGGCATCACGTGGCGGACGCGATCGGACTTGCTAGGGGTGGTGTGCCTCGCCGTCGTGTCGCCGGCCTGCTTGAAGGCCCAGGCACTCCGACGTCGGATTCGATCCCGGCATGGTTGTCGCGGCGGGAGTTCGTCACGCGCGCCGCTGCGGTCGACCACTACGGGGTGGACGCGATGTACGCGATCAATGCGAAGGCGGTCGACCGGGGCTCGCTGCGGGCGCTGCTGGGGCTGCCTGTCACGGAGCATCGGTTTGCGCAGGGCGGGAGCCCCGGCTATCGGCAATCCCCTGCCCCGGCGGTGCAGGGGCAGGTGACGCAGTATGTGACGCTCCAGTTGCCGGAGTGGGTGCGGGACGTGAGTGACATGGTGGCGTTTCTGCGGTCGCCGCAGTTTGCGGCGCATATGGCTGGGGGTGTGTCGTGACGACGGTCACTGGGGCGTGGGCGCCGAATGGGACGACGACGCGCAGGATGCGGCTCCGGGTGGAGTACTCGGTGCCGTCGCCTGCGGTGGGGGCGTCGTCGGTGTCGGTGACGATGCGGGTCTTCGTGGATGTGCGGTATTCGCTCAGTGACTCGAACAACACGTTCTCCCGCTC
>JHVD01000027.1 GCA_000619965.1 Propionibacteriaceae bacterium P6A17 | reverse complement strand
GCGACCATCGCCATGCGCCGGTAGCGGGCCGCTCCTGTGGGGCGCACCCGCACGATCTGCATGCCCTGCGCCTCGTAGGCCGCCTTCTTGGCCTCGGCGCTGGCGATCGCGGCCTCGCGGTCAGCGATCCACTGTGCGGCCTCGGCGCGCAGGATGCGGGAGGCGAGGTGGCGGCCGGCGAGGTCGATGTCGACGTAGCGGCCGTCGTCGGGGCAGGTCGTGAGCTGGTAGGTGCCGTAGGTGGTGGTGATGCTGGTCATGTCGCCCTCCTTGCTGGTGTAACTCCATCATACACCATGTGCGTATGATGATGCAACACCGTGGGGCAGATTCTTTGGGGGCGTCGCCCTGCTAGGGCGCACCCGCGAACCCTCGGGTACATCTCGCCGTCCGCTCCCCCGTATCCGCCACTGCATATCCATGGCATGTCGTCGCCGCAGAATCGCATCCATGAGCGAGTTGCCGGTACGGTTTCGGTACGATCCGCTCCCCCATACCCCAGCTCCGCCCCTAGCCACACCGTACCCGGTATGGTCTGACACTCCCCCACTTTGCCGCACTTTCCGGCCTCGGAAACGCCCCATTGCGGCACAACACAACGGCCCCCACTCGGCATATCGCCTTGTGGGGGCCGTGTTCGTTGTTGGTGAGCCTAGCTGGACTTGAACCAGCGACCTCTGCCTTATCAGGGCAGCGCTCTAACCGACTGAGCTATAGGCTCGTTCACCGAGGAGTAACGGTATCGCACCCCGTCCGGCGAACGCAAACCGGATACGGTGGACCCGCCTGCTCGAAGCCCGGAAGACCCGCGAAACCCTGCCAGGAGGTGCACGTGCCCCAGAGTCCACCCGGCGATGTCGGCGGCTGGTTCCGCACCGCCCTCGACGACGCCCCCGCGCCCAGTCCTCGCCGCGGCTGGGCACCCGCCGGTCCGGACCTCTACGGCCTCGAGTCCCCCGACGACGACCTCGCCGCCGCGCTGGCCAGGCTGCGGGGCCGGAGGGTGCTCGTCGTGACCGGCGCCGGCATGTCCACGGGATCGGGCCTGCCTGACTATCGGGGACGCGACGCGCGCCCGCGCTCACCCATGACGTTTCAGGAGTTCACGGGCCAGGACCTGAGCCGCCGCCGATACTGGGCGCGCAGCACGGTGGGCTGGCCCATGTTCCTGCGCGCCTGGCCCGGGCCTGCCCACCACGCGCTCACCGAGCTGGAACGTCGCCTCAACCTCACCGGCGTCGTCACCCAAAACGTGGACCGCCTCCACCAAGCCGCCGGCAGCCGCACCGTCGTCGACCTGCACGGCCGGCTCGACCACGTCGTCTGCCTCGGCTGCCGCACGGTCAGCTCCCGCCGGGTGCTGCAAACGCGGCTGCTCGCGCTCAACCCGGACATGGTCGTCCCCTCTCCGAGCCCCGACGGGCCGCGGGGCGTCGTCGGGCATCAGGCGCCCGACGGTGACGCCGACGTTGAGGAGTGGGCGCGGTTCCGTTACCCCGACTGCTCCCGCTGCGGCGGCCTCCTGAAACCCGACGTGGTCTTCTTCGGCGAGAACGCCCACCGGCCCACCGTCGAGGCCGCCTTCGCCCTCTACGAACGAGCCGACGCCGTCCTCGTGCTCGGCTCCAGCCTCACGGTCATGAGCGGGCTGCGCTTCGCCCGCAAGGCCGTACGCGACGAGAAACCCGTCGTCATCGCGGGAGACGGCCCCACCCGCGGCGACGACCTCGCCACGCATCGGATCCACGGCCGGCTGGAGCACATCCTGCCGCGGTGGATCGCCATGCTCGACGAGTCCTGATCCGGCCGCGCCACGACGGGGGCCCGCCCCGCGCGGGATTTGCCACCCTTCCTGCGGGAAACGACAGCTTGTCGTACCTTGTGCGCATGACCACTGACATCGCACCGAAGAACGCCTCGATGGGCCTGCTGTGGAAGATCCTGATCGCGATCGTCCTGGGCATCGTGTGTGGCCTCTTCTTCCCCGACTGGCTCAGCCGCGTGTTCGTCACCTTCAACATGCTGTTCAGCCAGTTCCTGGGCTTCTGCATCCCGCTCATCATCGTCGGCCTCATCGCGCCGGCCATCGCCGAGCTCGGCCGCGGCGCGGGCAAGTGGCTCGCGATCACCGCCGCCATCGCCTACTCCTCCACGGTCCTCGCCGGCCTGCTCGGCTGGGGCTCGTCGATGCTCGTCCTGCCGCGGGTGCTGCCCGCGGAGACGCCCGAGTCGCTCACCAACCCCGACGATGCCCTACTCTCGCCCTACTTCACGCTCGAGATCCCGCAGCTGCTGGGCGTGATGAGCGCCCTCGTCCTGGCATTCATCCTCGGCGTCGGCCTCACCCTCATCCGCGGCAACGTGCTCCTCGGCGCGGTGCGGGAGTTCCGTCAGATCATCACGATGGTCATCGCGAAGGTCATCATCCCGTTCCTGCCGCTGTACATCTTCGGCATCTTCCTCAACATGACCCAGGGCGGACAGGCTGCGACGGTCATCCTGACGTTCCTCGGCGTCGTGGTGTTCGTGTTCGCGCTCACTTGGATCATGCTGCTCCTGCAGTACGGGGTCGCCGCGGCCATCACCGGCATGAACCCGTTCCGCATGCTCGGCAACATGCTCCCCGCCTACGCCACCGCGCTCGGCACGTCGTCGTCGGCCGCGACGATCCCCGTCACCCTGCGCTCGGCCATCAAGATGGGAGTGAGCGAACCCGTCGCCGCCTTCGCGATCCCACTGTGCGCCACGATCCACCTCGCGGGCTCCACCATCAAGATCACCTCCTTCTCGCTGGCGGTGATGATGCTCTTCGGCATGGAGATCGACCCGCTGGTCATCCTCGGATTCATCCTCATGCTCGGCATCATGATGGTGGCCGCGCCCGGCGTTCCCGGCGGTGCCATCGTCACCGCCTCGACCCTCCTCCAGTCGATGCTCGGCTTCAACGAAGCCCAAGTGGGCCTCATGATCGCCACCTACATCGCCATCGACTCCTTCGGCACGGCCACCAACGTCACCGGCGACGGTGCGATCGCCGCCATCGTCGACAAGCTCTCCGGCGGCAAGGCCCGCCAAGACGCCGACGAGGAGACCGCGGCCGAGACCGCCGGCGCCTGACGCGCCACGACGCACCCCCAACGACGCGGTGGGCCGACGACACGCAGTCGCCGGCCCACCGTCTGGTCAGGGAGTTGGTTGGTCAGGGGATCAGTCCTCCGAGAGGGTGATCTCCAGACCACCCATGAGGATCGACGCAAGGTTGTAGAGGAACGCGAACAGCGTCGCCACCGCGGTGAAGATCACGATGTCGAGGGCCGCGAGCACCACCGTGAGCCCCATCACCCGCTGCCAGCTCAGAAACTCGTTGATGTCGAAGCGGTTGCCGCCCTGCGGGTCGGAGATCACGGAGTTGACGAGATCGTTGATGTAGGTGAGCGTGTCCGAGCCGGCGAACACCGACCACAGCACCCCCACCGCCGCGATCGTCATCACGCCGAACGCGATCGAGAACAGGAACGACGTCTTCATCACCGACCACGGATCGAACCGCGAAATCCGCAGCCGCGCCTTCCGGGTACGACGCACACCCCGCGCCGGACGCGAAGCCTGCGTCGACGTCGACGACTCCGTAGCGCTGCCGCCACCGAGGACGTTGCGCATCGCCGGGATCGTCTCTGCCGAGACGGCCCCCGACACGGCCCCCAGCGCGGCACCCACACGAGCGCGGACACCCTGCGGAGCCGGGTCGGCACCCCCGACGCCACCCTCCGGCCCCGACGACACCGTCGTCGCACCGAGCGACGACTGCGGCACGCCCGCCGGCGGCGTCTTCGGTGCGCGCGTGATGCCCGCGAGGTCGACGTCGCTGTGCACCGACTCGCGCTGATCGGCGAACTCGGGACGGCCCTGGTCGCTGCCCGGCGGCGGCACGGCCGGGGCGTTGGCCAGCCGACGAGTGGTCATCTCCTCGGACGCGTCGGGCGCGCCGGGCTGGACGGCCTTCCGGCCGAAGTCGAGGCCGGGGGAGCCGTCGGCCCCGGGCCAGCGCGGAGCATCACTCATCGGTCGCCTCCTCGTCTGCATCCGTACCCTCTACCGTAGCGGGTAGCGCCTCCGCCGGAGCGTCCGACGCGAGCTGCGCCTCGTCGACCTGCCCCGGCTCGGCGTCCGCCTCGGGCGCGTCGTCCGGCGACTCCGGGTACAGCGCGATGACGCTCACCGCGTCGTCGCCACTCACCCCGACGAACTTCACACCCATCGTGTCGCGGCCCTTGACCGGCACCTCCCCGACGGCGGACCGCGTCACCTGGCCCGAACGCTTGATGGCGATGACCTCGTCGGACTCGTCGACGATGAGCCCGCCGACGAGCGAGCCGCGGTCGTCGACCAGCTTCATCGCCTTGATGCCCAAGCCACCGCGGCCCTGGGTGCGGTACTCACTGATCCGAGTCCGCTTCGCGAACCCTCCCTCGGTGACGGTGAAGACGAACCGCTCGTCCTCCTCGCCACCGGCCGGCAGCACCGCGACGCTCAACAACTCGTCCTCGCCGTCCTCGAAACTGCGGAACCGCATGCCCGTCACGCCCGACGTCGCACGTCCCATCGGCCGAAGCTGCTCGTCGGAGGCCTGGAAACGGATCGCTTGGCCCTTCTTCGAAATGAGCAGCACGTCGTCGTCGGGCGAGCACACCTCGGCGCCGACAAGCTCGTCGGACTCGTCACGGAAGTTGATGGCGATCACGCCCGCCTGCCGCGGCGAGTCGTAGGCGCTCAGCGCGGTCTTCTTGACGAGGCCCTTCCTCGTCGCGAGCAGCAGGTAGGGGGCGTCGTCGTAGGACTTCAACGTCAACACCTGCGTGATCTTCTCGTCGGGCAGGAACGTCAACAGCCCGACGACGTGACTGCCCTTCGCGTCGCGGCCAGCCTCGGGCAGTTGCCACGCCTTGATGCGATAGACACGGCCGAAGTTGGTGAAGAACAGCAGCCACTGGTGGTTCGTCGCGAGGAACAGGTGCTGAACCTCGTCGTCGGCGCGCAGTGTGGCGCCGCGGACCCCCTTGCCGCCGCGCTTCTGGGCGCGATAGTTGTCGGCGCGGGTGCGCTTGATGTAGCCGCCGTGGGTGATCGTGACGACGACGTCATCGTCGGGGATGAAGTCCTCCTCGGAGAAGTCGCCCTCCGCCGCGATGATGCGCGTGCGACGCTCGTCGCCGTACTTCTCGACGATCTCGGCCAGCTCCGTCCCGATGATCTCCCGCTGACGCTCCTCCTTGGCGAGGATGTCCTTCAGGTCGGCAATCTTCGCCTCGAGCGCCGCGAGACGGTCGATCGTCTCCTGCCGCTCCAGGGCCGCGAGACGGCGAAGCTGCATGTCGAGGATGGCGCTCGCCTGCACCTGGTCGATGTCGAGCAACTTCATGAGCCCGGTGCGGGCCTCGTCGGAGTTGGGCGAGCGACGGATGAGCGCGATGACCTCGTCGAGCTTGTCGAGCGCCTTCACCAAGCCCCGGTAGATGTGCGCGCGCTTCTCCGCATCCTCGAGCTGGAACTGCGTCCGCCGGCGGATGACCTCGAGCTGATGCTTGATCCACAAGGAGATGAACTGGTCCAGGCGCAGGGTGCGCGGGACGTCGTCGACGATGGCCAGCATGTTGCAGCCGAACGTCTCCTGCAACGCCGTGTGCTTGTACAGGTTGTTGAGCACGACGCGGGGCTGCGCGTCGCGCTTCAGCACGATCACCAGCCGCTGCCCCGTGCGGGCCGAGGAGTCGTCGCGGATGTCGGCGATGCCGGTGAGCCGGCCGGAGTTGACCAGGTCTGCGATGCGCTGGGCCAGCGTGTCGGGGTTGGTCATGTACGGCAACTGCTTCACGACGAGCATCTGCCGGCCCTTGTCGTCCTCCTCGAAGTCGACGACCGCGCGCATCACGACGGAGCCCCGCCCCGTGCGGTAGGCGTCCTCGATGCCCTGGCGGCCGACGATCAGCGCGCCGCCCGGGAAGTCCGGGCCCTGGATGCGCTGCATCGCCGCCTCGAGCAGCTCCTCCGGCGTCGCCTCGGGATGCTCCAGCGCCCACGCGACGGCGTCCCCCACCTCGCGCAGGTTGTGCGTCGGGATGTTCGTCGCCATGCCGACCGCGATGCCCGTCGAGCCGTTGACCAGCAGGTTCGGGAACCGGGCCGGCAAGACCGTCGGCTCCATCTCGCGGTTGTCGTAGTTGGGCTTGAAGTCGACCGTGTTCTGGTCGATCTCGCGCACCATCTCCGCCGCGAGCGGCGCCATCTTGCACTCGGTGTACCGCATGGCTGCGGCCTTGTCGTTGCCCTGCGAGCCGAAGTTGCCCTGACCCGCGACGAGCGTGTGCCGCATCGCCCACGGCTGCGCGAGCCGGACGAGGGCGTCGTAGATCGCCGAGTCGCCGTGCGGGTGGTAGAGGCCCATGACCTCGCCGACGACGCGCGAGCACTTGTTCCAGCCACGGTCGGGGCGGTAGCCGCCGTCCCACATCGCGTACAACACGCGACGGTGGACCGGCTTCAGGCCGTCACGTACGTCGGGCAGTGCGCGCCCGACGATGACGCTCATGGCGTAGTCGAGGTAGGACTTTTGGATCTCCTCCTCGAGGTCGGTGGGGTCGATGCGACCGTGACCGCCGGCTTGGAGGGTGTCGTTGAGCGCCTCTTCGGGGGCGTCGTCGTGCTTGGTTTCGTCAGCCATTCGTATCTCTCTCAGACGCTCAGATGTCGAGGAAGCGCACGTCGCGGGCGTTGCGCTGGATGAAGGTGCGGCGCTGCTCCACGTCCTCGCCCATCAGGATCGAGAACATGCGGTCGGCCGCCATCGCATCATCCATCGTGACCTGCAGGAGGATGCGGTTGTCGGGGTCCATCGTCGTCTCCCAGAGGTCGTCGGCGTTCATCTCGCCGAGACCCTTGTAGCGCTGGATCGGGTTGACCTGCGGCAGCTTCTTGCCGTCCGCGAGGCCGGCGTCGCGCAGGGCATCGCGCTCGCCGTCGGTGTAGGCGAGCTCGTGCGGCGCGTTCGTCCAACGCAGGCGGAACAGCGGCGGCTGCGCGAGGTAGACGTGCCCGGCGTCGATGAGCGGACGCAGGAAGCGGAAGATCAGCGTCAGCAGCAGCGTGCGGATGTGTGCGCCGTCGACGTCGGCGTCGGCCATGAGGACGAGCTTGTGATAGCGCAGACGGTCGATGTCGAAGTCGTCCTGGGCGCCGGTGCCGAGGGCGTTGATGATCGCCTCGACCTCCTTGTTGGCCAAGATCTTGTCCAGACGCGCCTTCTCGACGTTGAGGATCTTTCCGCGGATCGGGAGGATCGCCTGCGTGCGCGGGTCTCGGCCACCGCGGGCGGAGCCTCCTGCCGAGTCGCCCTCGACGATGAAGATCTCGCACTCCTCGGGGTTCGTCGACGAGCAGTCGACGAGCTTGCCGGGCAGGCCTCCGCCGCCGAGCAGACCCTTGCGATTGCGGGCCATGTCGCGGGCCTTGCGGGCGGCGATGCGCGCCTGCGCGGCCGCCTGCGACTTGCGGATGATCTCCTTGCCCTCGGCCGGGTTGAGCTCGAACCAGTCGCCGAGCTTCTCGCCCATCACACGCTGCACGAAGCCGCGCGCCTCGGTGTTGCCGAGCTTCGTCTTCGTCTGCCCCTCGAACTGCGGCTCGGCCACCTTGATCGAGATGATCGCAGTGAGGCCCTCACGGATGTCGTCGCCGGAGACCCGGTCTTCCTTCTTCTTGATGAGGCCCCAGTTCTCGCCCCACTTGTTGACCGTGTTGGTGAGCGCGGCGCGGAAGCCCTCCTCGTGGGTGCCGCCCTCATGCGTGGAGATCGTGTTGGCGAACGTGTACACGTTGGACGAGTACGACGTGTTCCACTGCATCGCGATCTCGAGGCCCATCCCCTGGTCGGGCGCGTGCGCCTCCATGTCGATGATCGACGAGTGGACGAGCTCCTTGCCCTCCGAGAGGTACTTCACGTAGTCCTTGAGGCCCTCGGCGTAGTGGAACTCGTCGTGGGTGATGCCGTCGGCGTCCTCCTCGGAGGACTCCCCGTCGAGCAGCATGTCGGCGCGACGGTCGTCGATGGTGATGCGCAGGCCCTTGTTGAGGAACGCCATTTCGCGGAACCGGTTGGCGAGCGTGTCGTAGGAGTAGCGCGTCGTCTCGAAAATCTCGTCCGAGGCGTAGAAGGTGATCGTGGTTCCGGTGGACTCATCGTCGGCGAGCGGGCGGACCGTCTCGAGGTCGTACACAGGGACGCCCAGCCGGAATTCCTGGCGGTAGAGGTGGCCGTCGCGCTTGACCTCGACGATGAACCGCTCGGACAGGGCATTGACCACCGACGAGCCGACGCCGTGCAGGCCGCCGGAGACCTTGTAGCCGCCGTTGCCGAACTTGCCGCCGGCGTGCAGGACGGTCAGCACGAGCGTGACGGTGGGGATCTTCTCGACCGGGTGCTCCTTGACCGGGATGCCGCGGCCGTTGTCCTGCACGCGGATGCCGCCGTCGTCGAGGAGTTCGACGTTGATGTCGGTGCAGAAACCGGCGAGCGCCTCGTCGACCGAGTTGTCGACGATCTCGTAGACGAGGTGGTGCAGGCCCCGTTCGCCCGTCGACCCGATGTACATGCCCGGACGCTTGCGGACCGCCTCGAGGCCCTCGAGGACCGAGATCTGGTCGGCGTCGTAGTCACCGGAGACGGAGATGTCTGCCGTGTCTTGCAGGTCACCCATCTGGGGGAGGTCCTCCAGCGAGGCGATCTCGTCGTGATCCACACGAACTCCTTACATGCCGCGGCCGTCGTTTCGACGGCCACGCGCAATCCTACCGCCTGGGGGTGGGAATCCAAGCAGCGGGAGGCACCCAGATCCATCCTGCGGGACACAAAGGGCCCCCGCACGCGTTTGACCTCGCCGCGCGACCGGCCCCATGTAGGGACCCCCCGAGCCGCCAGGGGGCGATTTCGCGGACCGGCGGGCGGCTGCCGCCGTCGAGGCGCCCTGCTGTGGGGCCCTCGCCCAGGGCGGGCACTCGCCGCACCCGTGACAGATTGCGATCCAGATCGAATCGCCCCGGCGCGTCGCGCCCTCCAAGACCAACTGGATCGCAATCCGTCACGCCTCACCCCGGAGCCCCCTCCCCGGCCGGGTCGCGGGACGCCGGTAGCGTGGCCACATGGAGACGTTCCGCAAGCAGGACTCCCCCGCGGCCATCGCCGCCGAGGCCGCCGGGCTCGAATGGCTGCGCACCAAGGACGGCGCCCCCGTCGCCGAGCTGCTGTCCGTGGGACCCGACTGGCTGGAGACGCGACTGCTGCGAAGCACGCACCCGACGCGCGAGGACGCCGCGACCTTCGGTCGACTCCTCGCCGCGACACACGCGGCGGGAGCCAACTGGTGGGGCGCCGGCCCGCCGGGGCTCGCGGCCGGCGTCGAGGCGGGAATGCCGGCACCGATGGAGCCCGCGCCGCGCTGGAGGACCTTCGGGGAGTTCTTCGCCGAGTCGAAGATCGAGCCGTACCTTCGCGCCGCCCGCGCCATGACTGCGGAGGCGAGGGCCATCGTCGGGCGGGCAATGGAACGCGTGGCCGGGGGCACCTTCGACGCCCCGCAACCGGGCCTGTGCCTGGAGCGGGGAGTGAGCGTCGCACGCACCCACGGCGACCTCTGGGGCGGCAACATCGTCTGGGCCGCAAGCACCGGCGGAGGCTCCGTCGGGACGCTCATCGACCCCCACGCGCACGGCGGTCACGCGGAGACGGACCTCGCCGCACTGCAGGTGTTCGGGTCGGCGCACCTCGACGCGACGCTGGCCGGCTACCAGGAGGTGAGTCCGTTGGCGGACGGCTGGGCCGAGCGGGTGCCGATGCACCAGCTCCACATGCTGCTCGTACACGTGGTGCTGTTCGGGAGTTCCTACGTCGGCGACACCGTCCGGGCAGCTCGCCAACTCCTCTGAACCCGCGTCCAAACAAAGGCCTCGTCAACCCTGGGTTGCCCGAGTTGTCCACAGGTTCGCCCACCCGCGGCGCGCCGCAGCGACGTCGGCAGGCATCCGCGCACCCTCACGAACGCCTCTTTCCACAGCCGCCCAGGGATGCGACTTCCCTTGTCAAGCCGCATTTCGAGGCCGCCTCGACACGGGTTCCCCACAAGTCCACAGTCATGCAAATCGTTGCAGTACCCGTCCCTACGGCGTCGCTCGAGGAGCGGGCCTACTCGTCGGATGCGGAGGATTCCCCCTTGTCAGAAGCCGTAACCGATTCGTGATCGTCCGCGGCCTCGGTCGCGGGAGCGTCAGCCGAGGGCACGTCGTCGGAGTTGTCCACGTCGTTGTCCACAGCCTGATCCACATCAACCGCCGGGACCGCGTCGTCGATCTTGCGGCCCGTCGCCCAACCCCACAACACGATGCCGGCGACGATCATCGGCACCGACAGCCACTGCCCCATGCTGAGCCCCAACCCCAGCTTGCCGAGGTGCGCGTCGGGCTCCCGGAAGAACTCCGCAGCGAAGCGGAAGAAGCCGTAGCCCGCCAAGAAGAAGCCGGACACCTGCCCGCGGTAGCGGCGCCGGCGCGCATAGGCCCACAGCAGGATGAACAACAACAACCCCTCGCCGAGGGCCTGGTAGAGCTGCGACGGGTGCCGCGCGACGTCGCCGCCGGTGGGGAACACCATCGCCCACGGCAGCCAGTCGGGAGCAGGCCGGCCCCAGAGCTCGCCGTTGATGAAGTTGCCGATGCGACCGCACATGAGGCCAAGCGGCACGGCGGGCACGACGAAGTCGGCGATCTGCAGCCACGGCCGCCCCCGCCGCCACGCCAACCACACCATGCCGAGGATCACCCCGATCGCGCCGCCGTGGAAGCTCATCCCGCCGTCCCACACACGGATGATCTCCACAGGGTTGGCGAAGTAGTAGGCGGGCTTGTAGAAGAAGCAGTACCCCAGCCGACCACCGAGCAGCACGCCCAGGATGACGACGGTGAGCACGTCCTCGACGAACTCCGGCTCGTACGGCGCCGGCGTGCGGATCGAGCGGAACGGCTCGTGGCGGAGCCTGCGCCGCATCAGCACGTATCCCAGCGCGAACCCGATGAGATAGGTGATCGCGTACCAGTGGATCTTCAGCGGACCGAGCTGGACCGCGACGGGATCGATGTCGGGGAACGGGAGCACGAGAGTTTCCACGGGGACAGCTTGTCACATGCCCGCAACCCGCAGCCCCGCCCGCCCTCGGCGTCGCCTACTCGGACTCGACCAGCGCCCGCTGCCCCGTCGGCTCGGGTCGTCGCGGCCACCAGATCGCCGGGCCGACGTCGAGCGCCAACCCCGGCACCAGCAGGGTGCGCACGATCAAGGTGTCGATGAGAACGCCGAACGCGACGATGAACGCGAGCTGGACCATGAACATCAAGGGGATCACCGCCAACGCCGCGAACGTCGCGGCCAGCACCACGCCCGCCGACGTGATGACCCCGCCCGTCACCGTGAGGGCCTTCAGGACGGCGCGGCGCGTGCCCAGCGCGGGGGTCTCCTCACTGGCGCGCGTCATCAGGAAGATCGTGTAGTCGATGCCGAGCGCGACGAGGAACACGAAGCCGTACAGCGGCACCGACGGGTCGGCGCCCGGGAAGTCGAGCACATGGTTGAACACCAGCGCCGCCGTGCCCATCGCGGTGCCGAAGCTCACGATCGTCGCGAGGATGAGGAGCACGGGCAGCAGCACGGCCCGCAGCAGGACCATCAGGATCGCCAGCACCACCACCAGCACGAGAGGAATGATGAGTGTGAGATCGCGCTCGGCGGTGAGGTTCGAGTCGAGGGCCGTGGCGGAAGGGCCACCGACGAGGATCCCCGCGTCGAGATCGTGCAGGGCTTCCCGCAGCGCCACGACGGCTTCCTCCGCCTCCGCCGAGTCCGCAGGGTGGCTGAGCGTGGCCTGCAGGAGCACCCTCCCGTCGACGACGTGCGCCGGCTCATTGCGGGGCGGGATGCCGGCCGGCGACCCGTCGCGGGCGGTGAGGGTCACGTCGGCTACACCCTCCGCACCCTCGATCAGCGGGAGGGCCTCGTCGGCGATCCCCTCGGGGACGATGATCTGCGTGGGCGACCCGCTGCCGGCATCGAAGTGCGCGCTGAGGACGGCCTGGCCCGACTTCGCGTCGGAATCGCCGAGGATGAGGTCCGACGTCGAAACCCCCGTCGCGCGCAGCGTGGGGAGCCACACCGCGCCCAGCAGGAGCAGTGCGAGCGTGACGACCCACACGGCGCGCGGGCGCTGGTCGACCGCACGCGCGACCCGGGACCAGATGCCGCGAGGGTCGTCGACGGGCGCGGGGTCGGGCGAGGCGTCGGCGACGAAGCGCGGCGCGGCCGGCCAGTACGCGGCGCGCCCGAGCAGGTACAGCATGGCCGGCAGGAGCGTCAGCGCCGACAGCCAGGCGAACAGGATGCCGATGGCGGCGATCGGGCCGAGGGAGCGGTTGGAGTTGAGGTCGGAGACGAGCAGGCACAGCAGCGCGACGGCCACCGTCGCGGCGGATGCGGTGATGGCGCCGAAGGAGCCGCGGACTGCGTTGCGCATGGCCTCGAAGACGGAGGCCGTGCGGGTGAGCTCCTCCTTGTGGCGGGCGACGAGCAGGAGCGCGTAGTCGGTGGTGGCGCCGATGACGAGGATCGACAAGATGCCTTGTGACTGCCCATTCAGCACGATCACTTCGGCGCGGGCCAGCCAGTAGATGGACAGCACGGAAGCCGTCAGCGCGCTCATGGATGTGACGATCACCACCAGCGGCAGCAACACCGAGCGGTAGACCGCGACCAGGATCACGAGCACCACCGACAGCGTGACGATCAGCAGCAGCCCGTCGACGCCCGCGAACGCGGAGCCGAGGTCGGCGCTGAAGCCGGCCGGGCCCGTGACGTGCCACTGTGCCCCGTCGAGGACGCCCTCGCGGAAGTCGGGGTCGCCGTCGGGGCCGAGGACGTCGCGCAGTTCGGCGACGGTGTCGCTCGCCTCGGCCTTGTTGGTGTCGAGCAGCACGATGAGCTGGAGGGCCTTGGCGTCGTCGGAGGGGATTGGGCCGACGACGTCGCCCACCCCGTCGACGCCGGCGAGTACGTCTGCCAGCCCCGCCAGGGCGCCGAGTGCTTCGGGCGCGAGCTCGTCGTCGAGTGCGGCGACGACGATGGCCGGGATTCGGTCGGATTCGGAGAAGCGAGCGACCCAGTCCGCGGCGATCGTCGACTCCGCGGAGGCGGGGAGGAACGTCGCCTGGTCGTTGGAGCTGACTTGGGAGAGCTTGCCGAACGTGGGGCCGCCGATTCCGGCGACTGCCAGCCACAGCAGCAGGAACGTGGAGGCGACGGCGATGCGAAGGGTCCTCATGGTTGACGACGGTAGCAGATGTTTCGATCATCGAGATCTTCGTTTACCAAGAGGCCCGCCTGTGCGGTTTGGGTGACGAGAATCGGGGTAACCAAACCGTCTAGGATGCCCTGCATGGAGGAGATGGGAGCCGAGCGCGCCGAGGCGATGGGGCGCATCCTGGACGCCCTGCGCCAGTACAGCGAACACTCCGAGCGCATCATCGACCTCATGGGCAGTCGGCGGGGGCTCCACCGCACCGACCTGCGCACGCTGTCGCTCCTCACCCAGCGCGACCGCGCCGGCGCCGTCACCACGCCCTCCGACATCACGCGCCACCTCGGCCTCTCCTCCGCCTCGACGACGGCCCTCGTCGACCGCCTCGTGCGCCAAGGCCACGCGCGCCGCGAACGCTCCGAGCACGACCGCCGCTCGGTACGCGTGCTCGCCACGGAGTCGGCGACGAAGGAGGGCCGCGAGCTGTTCCTGCCCATCGCCAAGGGCACGTGGGCCGCACTCGAGCCATTCACCGACGAGGAACTCGCCACCGCGGAGCGCGTCCTGCGCGCCGCCACCGACGCACTGCTCCATCTCGAGGACGACTGGCGGGAGGGCCGCTGACCGGCGTCCGCGATTGCACTGCGGCCAGCAGACATGGCTATACTTGCGGAGCACTCGGGGCATTAACTCAATTGGTAGAGTGCCACCTTTGCAAGGTGGAAGTTAGGGGTTCGAGTCCCCTATGCTCCACAACTCGAGAACCGCCTGGCACAAGCCAAAACGGATGCAAAACACGTAGTGAGACGGGATTACGACTCCGCCACGCTGCGCCACCCTCCGCCACCGTGCACCACTCTGTGGCCCCAAATTGGTCACGAAATAGGCCATAATGGGTACCGATTGGCCCCAAATTGGACACGGATTGGACCCGGAAAACCGGGGGAGGGAGCCCGAACATGGCGCGTGCACCCCGCAGACTTCCGCCCGGAATCCTGCTCCTTCCGAGCGGGGACTACCGGGTTCGCTACCTCGGCCCCGACGGGAAGCGGTATTCCAAGACCTTCACCCACCTGCAGGACGCGAGGTATTGGCAGGCGTCCGAGCAGCGCCTCATCGATCAAGACGGCTGGACCCCGCCGGAGGTACGTCAGCGCCGACAGGACTTTGCAGCGCTCACCGTGGCCGAGTGGGCCGAGCAGCGTATCCTGGCATGGTCCACCCGATCGAGGTCGCCCATCGTCGGCAGCACCGTCGAGGACTACCGACGGTGCCTGCGTCTCCGGATCGACGGCTGGCTCGGGGACACACCCCTCACACTCGTCACTGCCGCGATCGTGCGCAAGTGGCACGAGGCTCTCCCGGACACACCGACCATGAACGGGAAGGCCTACGATCTCCTCAAGCACCTCATGAACGACGCCGTCAACGACGAGCTGATCGCGGCCAACCCGTGCCGCATCGTCGGAGCCGGCAAACCACGAGCCAAGGGGGCAGCTGAGGCGCTCAGCGCAAGCGATATTGGGCCGTACCTCGAAGCGGTGGAGGAATATTACCGCCCAGCCCTGGCAGTGGCCGTCCTGGGTGGCCTCCGATCTGGGGAGGTACGTGGCCTGCGTCGGCGCGATCTCGACGTGGAACAGGGCTTCATCCGAGTCGCCGGGGCCATCCGACGGGAACAGGTGGCCGAGGGCGAGTACAAGCGCGACTACACAGACACCAAGACTTCGGCTGGGAAGCGCGTCATCTACCTACCCGCCGCAGTGCTGGACTACCTCCGGCCTTGGGTCCAGAACCACAATTTCGCACCCGACGAGCTGCTCTTCCCGGCCCGCCGTACAGGCAAGATCATGAACGAGACGGTGCTGGCAGCAGCGCACCGGCGCGCTGCCAGGCAGATCGGCCGTCCGACGCTCACCCTGCACAATCTCCGGGCAACCGCTGCCACTCTCGCAAAGCAAGCAGGCATGACTGACCGTGAGGTGCAACGCCGCTTTGGTTACACAACGGCGGCAATGGCTAACCTGTACCAAGTGCCCGAGCTTGAGCGAGACAAGTCGGGTGCTGCCATGATCGATTCTCTGCTCCAGTCACGTGGGCATCAAGCCCGGCTCCCCAGTGGCGACTGATTCCTCTGCGCTAGCTCTTACGCTCACGGGCTTCTGATTCAGCTTTACTGCCTACTACGGGCTGCGGAGATGCGCGGTTGATCGATCGTCAGACGTAGCGCATCGTCGTCATCATCCCGACTTCCGCGTGGTAGATGTTGTGGCAGTGCAGCATCCACTCCCCGGGGTTGTCGGTGATGAGGTCGAGTTCGATGGTCTGCATGGGGGTCAGGAGCACGGTGTCCTTGCGAAGGCCTCCGCTGCCCGGGAGACCCCAGGTGTGGCCGTGGATGTGCATGGGGTGGGCCATCATGGTCATGTTCGTCATCCGCATCCGGACCCGCCGGTCGGGGCTCACCAGGAGTGGTTCGTGGTCGCCGAACTTGCGGCCGTTGATGCCCCAACCGTAGGGGTCCATCTGGCCGTTGAGTTCCACATCTAAGGTGTCGTCGGGCTCGCCGTCGGGAAGGCGCGCACCCGCTGCGGCGCGCAGTTGCGTACCCAGCAGGGCGTCGCCGTCGAGCTCCGGGACCGGGGCATCCGTCGAGGGCGCGTCGCCCGAGGCCGTCCGAACGACTGCGCGGGCGGTCCCGGTCTTGCCCTCGGGCCGTGCCGCGAGCGGGAAGGTCCCGTCGCGCAGCGTGACCATCACGTCGTAGCGCTCTCCCATCGCGACGTACAGGGCTGCGGTATCGACGGGTTCGACGGGGAATCCGTCGGAGTGCGTGACGGTCATGAAATGGCCCCCCAACGCCAGCTTGAAGATGGTGTCCGAGGCAGCGTTGATGATCCTGATGCGGATGCGCTGTCCCGGCTTGGCTTCGAAGGTTGCGGGGGCTTCAGGTACGCGTCCGTTGATGAGGTAGTGCGGATATTCCACGTCCCCGGCATCCCCCAGGGGCGAGGATGCCCCGTGCCCCATGTCGCGCATGTTCCCGTGGCCCATGCCCATCGAGACCGCGCCGTCCTCCGCGGCGAACTCCTCGAAGATCTCGTCCGGGCCCCGGCCCACGCCGTCGGTCCAATCGTCGAGGACCACGATCCACTCGTCGTCATAGGCCCCCGGTTCGGCAGGGTCGTCGATGATCAGGGGTGCATACAGGGCACGGTCGAGTTGAACGCCGGAGTGCGGATGGAAGAAGAAGGTCCCGGGGTCCGGTGCCACGAACTCGTAGGTGAAGCTCGTGCCCGGCTCGATGGGGTCCTGCGTCACTCCCGGCACGCCATCGGCGGCGTGGTGCAGTCGGACGCCGTGCCAGTGCACGCTGGTCGAGGCGGACAACTGGTTGTCGACGGTGATCCTGAACAGGTCTCCGGCCGTGCCGCGCAGCACACCCATGCTCGAATCGTCGTACGCCCAAGTCTTCGCCGTCACGCCGCCGAGGTCGAGCGTGACCGGCCGCGGTGTCAACGCCTGCTGCACGACGGAACGCCCCGGCGCCGGAGCGAGCGAAGGGGCCGGGTACGAGCGAGAGGCACCGGAGCCGGGCGCTGGAGTGCCGGGCTTGTTCGAGGGGCTCGCGCAGGCGGACAGGAGTCCCGCCCCGGCGATACCCGTGGCGCCGAGGAGCAGGTGGCGACGGTTCAAAGCGGTCATGGGCCAATACTCCTCCGGGTATCGCCCGGATCCAAGCCTGGAATGTTCAGGAACGGTCAAGGTTCCGTGGGTAGGGACCATGCCAGGATCTTGACGGGATCTTCACCGAATCCGCACCCGGGCCAGAGCCCGTGGGCGCACAGTGATCGCGGGACTTTTCACAAAGAACAAGGAGAAAGTCAGTGATTCGCACCACCAAACGGAGCTGGCGCAGACCAGCGACCCTCACCGTCCTCGCCACTGTGGCCCTGGCGTTGAGCGCCTGCGGCCAAGGCGAGGCACCGACCCGAACCCCGGCACGACAACCCCGGAGCGAGCGGCGACAGACGATGGCGCAACCGTGGCGACTGAGGACGCAACCGCCTCGGAATCGACGCAGGAAATCCCGGCCGTCGACGGCACCGTATGGGTCGCCAACGAGGACGGGGACTCCCTCAGCGCGCTGGACGCCGCCACCGGCGAGGTCGTCACGACCGTGACAGGAATCGAGAGCCCGCACAACGTGCAGGTGAGCCCCGATGGCAGCACCGTTTGGGCCGTCAGCGGACACAACAACGCACTCGTGGCCCTGGATCCGGCGACCTACGAACTGCGGGGCACCGCCCCCACCGGCACGAGTCCCGCACACGTGATCGTCACACCGGACGGCGAGACTGTGTATGTCACCAACGCCGGCGACGACACAATGAGCGTCTACGACGCAGGATCGCTCGAGTTGCGTGCCACCATCGACCTGAGCGCCGGCCCGCACGGGCTGCGGCCCAGTCCCGACGGGTCAACCGTGGTCGTCGCCAACACCACGGCCGGCGCGATCGACGTCGTCGACACCGCGACGAACGCGGTGGCGGCCAGCATCCCCGTGGGCGACTCGCCACCTCAGGTGGCGGTCAGTGCCGACGGAAGATATGTCTACGTGACCCTCATCGGGTCCAGCTCGGTGGTGAAGGTCGACCTCGCGGAACAACAGGTCTTCGGATCGGTTGCGGTCCCGGCCCCCCGGTGCAGCTTTACCTCACCGCCGACGGGACGCGGCTGCTCTCGGCGGACCAAGGTACCGACGACACTCCCGGCACCACCGTGACCATGATCGACCCCGAGTCCATGACCGTCGAGTCCACCGTGCAAGCCGGGTCCAGGGCCGCACGGTGTCGTCATCGAGCCCACCGGGCAGCGAGCCTGGGTCACCAACCTCTACGACGACACGGTCTCGGTCATCGACCTCACCGCGAAGGCCACCATGGCGACGGTGACCGTGGGCGACAAGCCCAACGGGATCAGCTACAGCCCGCTGCCGCCGGCCCCCGGGCCGGGCACCGTCGAGATCACCGTGCCGGAATACGCTACCGCGACCGGAGCCGGCCACGACGAGCACTGACGGATCCCCGATCGCTCGGTAGCTCGGGCAACGTGGAACCGCACCCCCAGCCATTCGCCGGGGGTGCGGTTCGCTTGTGTTGGAGTGCCCGAAACGGCTGATCACTCGTGGTGACCGTCGTGTTCCTCCGCTGCTGGCGTCGCTGAAGGCGCCGGGGCGTCAGGCTCCTCCCCGCTCCCGGGGTCAGGGTTGAACAGGGGGCCGAGGACGAACGTCGAGAAGGCGAACAACACCGAGAAGATCACGACACCGATCGCGGGCGCCTTCCAGGTCCCGAAGCGTCGGCGGAGGCGGCGGAGGAGGGGAATGCTCAACAGCAACCCCGCCACGTACAACACCGCGTTGCCCAGGAACCCTGTGAGGATCGCGGCACCGGCCAGGAAGCCGATGTGGTGCATCACGTGGGGGGCGAGCCCCATGAGCGCGCCGACGGCGGCGCGGGCCCCAGCCCAGATCGTGCCGAGGAGACTGCGCGCGCCACCACCTGCGGGCTCAGCCGGAGCCATCACTTCCCCGGAGGTTTCGACCATCATGGGTGTGTCCTAGCTGTTGTGGTGGGCGTCCCAGCCCGCGAACCCCTGATGCATGACGCCAGGGTTGTAGGTGCCGCTGAAGCCCGTCTCGGAGGCGTGCATCCGGACGTGCTCGGCGAAGTGGCGCCCGCTGGGCTCCCCGGCGCCCGCCGGCACAGCGGTCACTGCGAGCAGTGCGGCAGTCGCTGCGACGAGGGCGGCGATCCTCTTCGTGGGGGTCATGTGGGGTCTCCTTTTGGTCATCGGCGGCACGAGGGCCACCACGACCACTTTCCCGCCGGCAGGTATAGATTCGGTGAAGCCTCGACCCGGCTTCCGTCAAGGATCGGCGGCGCGTCAAGCCCGGGGTGTCGTGGACGCGGCGACGACAGGCTCGTCGGGCGCGGCCTGCGCCAGCTCCTCGTGCGGTGGGGTGTGCCCGTGCCTAGCCTCCCGAACGATCAAAGCGGTGCCGACGAGGATGCTGACGATGCCGAACACTTGCGCCTCGGTGAGGCCAA
The DNA here is from genome assembly GCA_000619965.1 of Propionibacteriaceae bacterium P6A17. Lineage (GTDB taxonomy): Bacteria > Actinomycetota > Actinomycetes > Propionibacteriales > Propionibacteriaceae > Arachnia. The sequence goes on along the minus strand of JHVD01000027.1, from coordinate 4,009 downwards.
GCAGGATGGGGTTGTTGATCCGGACGATCTCGACAATAAGCCTCGCCGCTCCACTCAGGACGAGGTAGGCGCCGAACACGGTGAGCGGGCCGACGCGGCGTCCCAACGCCCACAAGATGCCCGCGATCAAGAACGCCCCGACCGCCTCATACAGCTGGGCGGGGTGGACCGGGACGTCGACCGGGACCGCGCCGTTGGGGAAGGCCATCCCCCACGGGAGGTCCGTAGGTTTGCCGTAGGTGCCGTCGCCCGCAAGGAAACAGCCGATCCGGCCGATGCCGTAGGCCGCCGACAACGGTGCCGCCATCGCCCCGGCGACCTTCGGCAGCGACAGCTGGTGTCGCCGGGTCATGACAACCACCACGATCGTCCCGCCGATCAGGCCGCCGTACCAGACGAAGCCGGAACCGCCGAGCATGTGCCAGGACAGGTGCTGGAAGTTGGCGATGAGGAAGTACACCTTGGCGCCGACGAAGCCCCAGAGAGTGGCCCACAGCGCGATCGACTGACCCACCTCTTTGTCGTAGCCGACCCGCTGGAAAGTACGGCCCAGAAGGTACGCGCCCACCAGGAGCGCGAGCGCCTTGCTGAGTCCATAGGACTGGACCCCCACACCGAACACCGAAAACAGCTCAGGCCACACAGTCGACTCCCGTCGTCGAATCACGAGGGCGCACAGCTGCGCCATCGACTCCACGCTGTCCGACCGGCGTCAAGCGCCTGCCCGGAATCGGCAAAGATTCCGTCAAGATCGACCTGCGCGGCCTGAACCCTCCGGACCCAGTGCACGGATCTTGATCGAACCTTGATCGGATGCCGTTGCGATTCGCATACTCCAGCGATAGTCTCGGTCCATACCCGTACCCCCCTAGGGTATGGATTCTCGAGTGAGGTGGCGTGATGGTTTGGGTTGTTCTGGTCGGCGCGGTAGTGCTGACTGCATTGCTTGTGTGGTTCTTCTTCGGTCCCAAGAAGGCTGGGAGCGTGCGCGTCGAGGACGGGGTGCAGGTGGTGGAGGTCACCGTCGATGGTGGCTACAGTCCCGGCGTGATCGAGGGGGTGCGTCCCGGCATGCCGGTGCGGATCCTGTTCGACCGCAAGGAGGGGGGTGAGTGCACATCGCGGGTGGTGATGCCGGACTTTAAGATCAACGCTAGCCTGCCGGCGTTCCGGACCACCGCTGTGGAGTTCACGCCTGAGGCTGCCGGCGAATACCGGTTCGCCTGTGGGATGAACATGGTCTCGGGCCTCATCCGGGTCGCCGGTGCTGTGCCGGAGACTCCACCTGCCCTCGCACAGCCCGACGCAGCGGCAGCGGACGCGGCCACGCCGGGCACCGTGGCGAACGCGTCACCGCTCATCGCCGACGATGACGATGAGGAGTCGGAGCGGGCCGCCGAGATCCGGGATTTGACCCGGCGTGTCTCGATCGGCGCGTTGCTCACGCTGCCCGTCCTCGTGGCGGTGATGGGTGTCGAACTGTTCGGAGTGACCTGGGTGCCGGAGTTCCTGATGAACCCTTGGCTGCAGCTGGCACTGATCGCGCCGGTGATGTTGTGGTCCGGTTGGCCGATCCACCGCGTCGGGTGGCGGGCGCTGTCGCACCGCACCGCCGACATGAACTCGCTGATCACACTCGGCACGGTGGCGGCATTCGGCTACAGCCTGGTGGTGACGTTCGCGCCGCAGATCCTCCCTCCGGAGTTGCAGCAGGTGTACTACGAGGCCGTCGGCGTGATCATCACCTTGATCTTGCTGGGCCGCCTGCTGGAGACGAAGGCGAAGGCGGGCACGGGCGAGGCGATTCGCAAGCTCATCGGTCTCCAGCCGCGTACCGCCCGGGTCCTGCGCCTCGGCGTCGAGGTTGAGATCCCGATCGAGGAGGTTGAGGTCGGGGATGTGGTGCTCATTCGGCCCGGCGAGAAGATCCCCGTCGACGGTGAGGTGATGTCCGGGTCCTCGTCCGTCGACGAGTCCATGGTGACCGGGGAGTCGATCCCGGTGACCAAGACCGTGGGCGATCCGGTGATCGGCGCGACGATCAACTCCACCGGCGCGCTGCGCTACCAGGCCACCCGCGTCGGGGCCGACACGATGCTCGCCCAGATCATCAAGCTGGTCCGCGAGGCACAGGGTTCGAAGGCCCCCATCCAGCGGCTGGTGGACAAGGTCTCCAGCTACTTCGTCCCCGTCGTCATCATCATCGCCGTCTGGACGCTGGCGATCTGGCTCCTGGTCGGCCCCCCGCCCGCGTTCGTGTTCGCGCTCGTCGCCGCCGTCTCGGTGCTGATCATCGCCTGCCCCTGCGCGCTCGGCCTGGCAACTCCGATGTCGATCACTGTCGGCACCGGCAAGGGCGCCGAGCACGGCATCCTGATCCGATCCGCCGAAGCACTCGAAACCGCGCACAAGCTCGACGCCATCATCCTCGACAAGACCGGCACCATCACCAAGGGCATTCCCATCCTCACCGACGTCGCCGCTGCCGGTGGCCACGACGAAAACCAGCTGCTCGGCTGGGTCGCCGCCGTGGAGAAGAGCTCCGAGCACCCACTCGCCGCAGCGATCGTCGCCGGCGCCGTCGAGCGCGGCATCACGGTGCCCGACACCGACGACTTCGACTCGATCACCGGGCAAGGCGTCCGAGGCCTCGTCGACGGCCACGACATCCTCGTCGGCAACCACCGGTTGCTCGCAGCAGGCGGAGTGATCGACGAGGCACTGCTCCCCCTGCACGACGCGCTCGCCGCCGACGGCAAGACCCCGATGCTGGTCGCGGTCGACGGCCGCGCCGCCGGGGTGGTAGCCGTCGCCGACACCATCAAGGAAGGATCCCCCGCCGCGGTCGCCGCCCTCCAAGCCCGCGGCATCGAAGTGATCATGATGACCGGCGACAACAGGGCCACGGCGGCGGCGATCGCCGCCCAGGTCGGAATCCGCCGCGTCGTCGCCGAAGTGATGCCCGAACACAAGGCCGCAGAGGTCCGCCGCCTCCAGGAGGAAGGCAAGGTCGTGGGCATGGTCGGCGACGGCATCAACGACGCCCCCGCACTGGCGCAAGCCGACGTCGGCTCCGCGATCGGCACCGGCACCGACGTGGCCATCGAATCCTCCGACATCACCCTCATCTCCGGCGCCCTCTCGGGTGTCGTCACGGCAGTCGACCTGTCCCGCGCCACGATGCGCAACATCAAACAGAACCTCGTGTTCGCGTTCCTCTACAACACCCTCGGCATCCCCATCGCGGCCGGCCTGCTGTACCCGTTCTTCGGGATCCTGCTCAGCCCGATGATCGCCGCCGGCGCCATGGCGCTCTCGTCCCTGTCCGTCGTCGCCAACGCCAACCGCCTGCGAGGCTGGACGCCCCGCCCCATCCCGGAGCCCGGCCCGACCGGGCACGCCACGACGCCCGTCGTGGAAATCGGCGGCACCGTATCCGCCACCACCCACACCACAGAAATGGACACCACCATGTTCGGTAAGAAGAAGACCACCACCCACATCGACCCCGTCTGCGGGATGAAGGTACAGCCCGCGAAGGCCGCCGCCACCCGCGAGCACGACGGCAACACGTTCTACTTCTGCTCCACGCACTGCGCAGCGACGTTCGACGCGGACCCCCACCGCTACGGACACCCGGAACCCGAAACGGCCCCCCACGGCCCGCACTCCGGCCACCACGACCACTAGGGCGTGTTGCTAAAGGGGGATCGTCGGCACGCGGGCCACGATTGAGGGTGTGGCGCGTAACGAGATCTCCGATGAGGCCTGGGCCGTGATCGGTCCGCTGTTTCCGGCTCCGAAGGCGACGGGCCGTCCGCCGGTGGAGCGCCGAATGGTGGTGGAGGCGACCGCGTGGCGGTACCGCACGGGCGCTCCGTGGCGGGATGTGCCGGAGCGGTTTGGGAACTGGAACACGATCTACAAGAACTTCAATCGCTGGTCGGAGCAGGGCGTCTGGGCGCGCGTGCTCGAGAAGGTCCAGTCCCTCACGCATCAGCGCGGGGAG
>JHVD01000026.1 GCA_000619965.1 Propionibacteriaceae bacterium P6A17 | reverse complement strand
GTGGTCGAGTGCGCCCGGAGGGCGTGATCGAGACCTGGTGTGGGGTCGTTTCGAGACGGCCCTGCGGGCCTCCTCAACGATCGGGGCCGACGTGGCGGGCCTCGCCGGGGGCCGGGGGCGACGTGGCGGGCCTCGTCGAGGGTCGGGGCCGACGTGGCGGGTCTCGCCGGGGCCGGGCGCGGATCGCGGGCCTCCTCAACGGTCGGGCGGGGTGGTGTCTTGGGTCCTGGCTGCGCATTGTTGATGCGAGTCGCCACTCACTAGCAAGTTTTGGTGGATAGACCAACCAAAATCTGCTAGTGAGTGGCGACTCACAATGTAAGGGCGGGTGTCAGGGCTTCCGGCCCGCCTCCGCGAGATCATTGGCGTGGCGAATCACGTCGATGGTGAGTTGGAGTGCGACGGGGAACGCGTCTTCATCGAGGCCGAACGTCGGCGAGTGGTGGGAGGAGCTGAAGCCCTTGTCGGGGTTGCCGGCGCCGATGAAGACGTAGGTCGACGGCGCCACTCGCGAAAACGCTGCGAAGTCCTCGCCGCCCAGCATCGCCGCCTCGGAGACGACCTGGTCGCCCCACCGCGCCTGGGCGAGCTCACGCACGACGGCGGTGCAGCCGGGGTCGTTCCACACCATGTCGTAGCCGACGAGGTAGTCGAGCGTGCACGTGAGGCCGGGGTTCGCCGCTTCGAGACCGGCGAGGATCTCGTCGAAGGACCTCCGCACCACCGCCCGCACCTCGTCCGAGTGCGTGCGCACGACGCCACCCACTCGGGACCGCGGCGGGATCACGTTGAGTGCCTGCTGGGTGCCCGCCTCGAGCCACGTGCAGGTGACCACGGCGGGCTCTAGGCCGTGCACGCGGCGAGCCGGGATCTGCAGGAGCTGCTGCACGAGCGTCGACGTGGCGAGCACCGCGTCGGAGGAGAGCTCCGGCATCGACGCGTGCGCGCCCTTCCCGTCGAGGGTCACCTCCCACAGGTCCGAGTTGGCCGACGCGGGGCCGTCCTTCACGTCGACGGTGCCGACGGGGAGCGTCGCCCAGTAGTGGAAGCCGAAGATGTGGTCGAAGTCCTCGAAGAACCCCGTCGCCACCATCTCCTTCGCACCACCGGGCGGCGTCTCCTCCGCGTGTTGGAAGATTCCGACGATCGTGCCGGAGAGTTCGTCCCGATGATCCCACGCCCATGCGAGCGCGGCCATCATCGTCGCGGCATGGGCGTCATGCCCGCAGCCGTGCATCCGGTTGGGCACCTTCGATGCAAACTCCAGATCTGGACGATCCTCCTGCATGACCAGCCCATCGATGTCCGCGCGCAGCCCGATGCGCGGGCCCGGGCGGCCGGTGTCCAGCTCGACGACGAGGCTCGTCGCAGTGAGCTGCCGCATCATCGCCCCGGGCACCCGGGCGGCGAGCTCGTCGCGGATGTAGGCGACGGTCTGCACCTCCTCGAACGACGCCTCCGGGTATTGGTGCAGGTGACGGCGCCACGCGATGAGTTGCTCGAGGTACGCGCTGGTGTCGGCCATGGGAATCTCCTTGTCAGGCATGGATCACTTGCCGGGCAGCATGATCGGGCCGCCGGGGCCCATCGGTGCGCCGACGAGGTACCACACGATCATCATCAACACCCAGCCAACACCCATCGCGAGCGAGTAGGGCACGAGGGTCGAGATGAAGGTGCCGATGCCGATCTTCTTGTCGTACTTCTGCGCGTAGCTGAGCACGAGCGCGAAGTACGGGAACATCGGGGTGATCGGGTTCGTGATCGCGTCGCCGATGCGGTAGATCATCTGCGTGAATGCCGGGTGGTAGCCCAGCAGCATCATCATCGGCACGAGGATGGGGGCGAGGATGGCCCACTTCGCCGAGGCGGAGCCGATGAACAGGTTCACGAACGTCGAGATGAGGAAGATGCCGAGAATCAGCACGATGCCGTCCTGGCCCTGCAGCAGCTCGGCGCCCTTGATGGCGAGGATCGCGCCCATCTTCGACGCGGAGATGTAGGCGAGCATCTGGGAGGCGAAGAAGACGACGACGATGAAGTTCGCCATCGACGCCATCGAGTCGACCATCATCTGGGTGGCGTCGGAGGACTTCTTGATCGTGCCGGCGACGATGCCGTAGACGAGGCCGGGGACGAAGAACACGATCGCCAGGATGAAGCCGATGCCGTTCATCAGCGGGGAGCCCGTCGTCAGCGAGCCGGTCTCGCCGTTGCGCATGAACGAGCCGGCTGGGATACAGGCGATGACGACGAGCGCCGTCACCGCGACGAGCGAGACGAGGGCCCACTTGTTGGCCCTGCGCTGCTGATCCGACAGCTCGATCTGCTCGTGGACGAACTCGGGGTTGTCGTAGGTGCCGAGTCGGGGGAGGATCACCTTCGAGGTCACGACCCACAGGATCGGCAGCAGCACGAGGACCGAGGCCGCGATGAAGTACCAGTTCATCGGCACCGTGGTCTGGATTTCAGGGTCGATCATCATGGCGGCTTCCTGCGTGAAGCCCTGGACGAGCGCGTCGGACATGCCGATCATCAGGTTGGCGGCGAAGCCACCGACGGCGGCCGCATACGCGAGCGCGATGCCGGCGATGGGGTGCCAGCCGAGCTGGATGAAGATCATCGCGGCGAGCGGCGGGAGGATGATGGGGGCGGCGTCGCCGGCGATGTTGCCGAGCAGGCCGATGAACGCGATCGCGGGGATGATGAGGACCTTCGGGGCCGACTTCATCGACTGCGTCAGCATCGACTCGAACCAGCCCGAGCGCTCCGCCACGCCGATGCCGAGCATGATGACGAGCACCTGGCCGAGCGGCGCGAACGCGCCGAACACCTTGGGTGCGTCACCGATGACCGAGCGGAGGCCCTCTGCGGTGAGCAGGTTGACGGCCGTGATGGTCTCGCCGGTGCCGGGGTGCTTCGCGCTCCAACCGGCGGCGCCTGCGACGAGCGACAGCAGCAGCACGCCCACGCACAGGGAGAAGAAGATGATGATGGGGTCGGGAAGTTTGTTGCCGGTCCACTCGATGAAGTCGAGGAACTTGTTGAGGAAGCCCTTGCGAGGCTGCTTATCGACCGCTGCGGTTGTCGTGTCCGTGGGCTTGCCCATGGGGCACTCCTTCGTCGTTGAGGCACCGATGGTTCGGTGGTGTCGGGGACTCGCGGAGTCTAACCATCCTTGTCACGGGCACGGGCAACGGTTTCAGGTCCTGAGACCGACGCGCCGACGTGGGCCGCGCCCCGCGTCGCCCACCGGCGGGTGTGGACGCGGGAGGCGTCGAGATGCGCTGGTGAGCCGCAGAGGGCCAGCCCCGCTAGGCTTCCGGGCATGAAGATCCTCCGCTTCGACGCCACCGGCGGGCCCGGCACCGCGGACTTCTGGATTCACGAGCTCGACGTGGCCCTGTGGCGCGACGAGGTGGTCGCCACGCTCGGCGAGGACTACTCCACCCAGACCGCCCAGTCGCGTTGGGGTGAGACGACGATGCCCGAGGACATGCGTTTCGTCCACTGCGTCGCCGTCGACGGCGACGATCGCCTCGGCGTGTGCACGGTGGAGTTGCCGCAGCGTGACAACCTGTCGCTGGCCTACCTCTCCCTGGTGGTGCGCCGTGGCGCGCGCGGCACAGGGGTCGGCTCGGCCCTGCTGGATGCCGCACTTGAGTGCTGCAGGTCCAATGGGCGCAGCATTTTCCAAGGCTGGACGTTCGCACCTCTGGAGGCGAAGGGTCCTCGTCGGGTGCGGCCCGACGAGGGACCCGGGGAGCTCGACGCCGACGATCCGACGACGGCCTTCCTGCTCGCCCGCGGGTTCGAGCTGCGTCTGCTCGAGCGACTGTCGCGCGTCACCCTCCCCGCTCCGGAGGTGGCTGCTCGGCAGGCGGAGGAGGCGAAGGACGTCGTCGGGGACGACTATGCCGTGGTGCAGTGGGCCGGCCCGATCCCGGACGACTGCATCGACGACATCGCGCGGCTCGTGCGGGCGATGAGCACCGACATTCCCAACGGCGGCGCGGCCGTGGAGGAGACCAACATCGACGCGGCGCGCATGCGCCGATCCGACGCCCGCTATCAGACGATGGGCCTGGACCGGCTCTTCACGGCCGTCCGGCACGTGGGGACCGGGCGCATCGTCGGGTTCTCGTCGCAGATCGTCGCGCCCGGGATGCCCACGGCCCAGCAGGCCGCGACGATCATCCTCGGCGAACACCGCGGGCACGGGCTCGGCTGGCTGCTGAAGACCGCCGCGCACGCCGAGCTGCGCCGACGATACCCCCACGTCGAACGTGTGGCGACGGAGAACGCCACCGGTAACGCGCCGATGCTCGCCATCAACGAGCGGATCGGCTTCGAGCCTTTCGGGTTGAGCGGCTGGTTCGAGCGCCGCGACTGAAGGACGAAGCCAGCCTCGGGTTGGAGCCGTCCGCGCGCAGGTGGCGAGTCGGTGCGCGGGCCGGGTGTCAGGCCCGGATGCGAGCGTACTCGTCGGCCAGCGCTCGGGCGGAGAGGTCGACGAGCTGCTTCCACTCGAGCGCGGATTCGTCGGCGGCGTCCGAGACATGCTTGACCATCACCAGCTCGACGTCGAACTGCCGGCAGGCGTAGGCGATGGCGTAGCCCTCCATGTCGACGATGTCGCAGCGCCGCGCGATCGCGTCCCTAGCGGGGCCGCCGGCGACGAAGGAGTCGCCGGAGCCGAGGACTGGCCCATCCCCGCCCAACTCGATCCGGTCTCGCAGGTGCAGCCCGGCGGCGGCCAGCTCGTCGGTGTTGATGTCGCGGTTGATGACCGCGGACGGGTACACGATGCCGCCGATGCCGGGGCGCAGCGACCCAACGGAGCCGAGGTTGACCACGCGCGTGGGCCGGTGGGCCAGGATCGCCTGCACGGTGGCGACGGCGGCCGGCACCAGGCCGATGCCGGTCAGCTCGACGTGGACGTCGCCGGGCAGATGCGCGGCCTCCTGTTCGGCGGCGATGAGGACGAGATCGGACATGCCCCCACCCTGCCAGAGGCGGGATGGGGGCATGCAGGCGCAGCGCCGATCAGGGCTCGAGGCCGAGTCCTGCCAGCCAAGTGCGCGGGTCGGTGGCTGTGTAGGGGTCGCTCGGTGAGGCGCCGGCCGGGTGGTATTCGAAGTGCAGGTGGGAGCCGAACGAGCGCCCGGTGCTGCCCACGTCGCCGATGTGCTGACCGGCCTGCACGGTGTCGCCGGGGCGGACCGACTTGCTGCTGAGGTGCGCATACACCGTCGTGGAGCCGTCGGTGGCGCGGATGATGACGTGGTTGCCCGCCCATGACCCGGCGCTGCTGGCGAGCACCGTACCGTCAACGACGGAGTACACCGCGGTGCCCGTCGGGGCCGCGAAGTCCATGCCGGTGTGGTACCGCGACCACGAACCCGTCGCCCCGAACTGCGCGCTCAACCGGTACGTGCCCGGCGTGAGCGGGAGGCTGACCGCGCCCGTGATCGGAGACACCGACGTGGAATCCGACGTGGCGGAGCTGCCCGACGAGGAGCCCGACGACGAGCGGCTCGCCGTGGACGCGGACGAGCTCGAGCTGGTCGAGCGCCACGTGCGCTTGACCGACGACGAGCCGGACTTGGTCGTCCGCTTGGTGGAGCTCGCCGTCGTGGAGCTCGCCGTCGTGGAGGTTGCCTTGGCGGAGCTCGCCTTGGTGGAGCCGGAGGTGGTCGTCGGTGCCGTGGTGGTCGTCGGTGCCGTGGTGGTGGTCGGTGCCGTGGTGGTGGTCGACGTGGTGGTGGTCGACGTGGTGGCTTGGGTATTGGCTTGGGTCGGCGCCGTGGAGGCGCTCCCCGACGGCGCGGGGGAGGCCGTGGGAGTCTCCGCGGGGGCCTCATCGACGGGAGCCTCATCGACGGGGGCTTCGTCTGCGGGAGTTTCCTCGACGGGGGCCTCATCAGCCGGGGCCTGCTCGTCGGAGCCGTCCGAGCCGTCGGTGTTTCCGCCACTGTCGGGGGCCGCGGGGGCCTCGTCGGAGGTGGCGTTGCCGGTGCCCTCGGGAGCCGACGCCTGCCCGTCGTTGCCGACGGCCTGAACGGGCTGGGGCACGGACTCGTCGGCGAGCGCGGGGGAGGCGGTGAGCCCGCCCACGCCCACGGCGAGCGACAGGGCTGCTGCGGCCGCCGACCGGCGCCACCAGGCGGCCGCCCGGGGCGCCTCGGGTGCGGGCTCGATGAGTGCGTGTCGTGGAGTGACCTTGGTCGACATGATGGGATTCCCTTCTCTCGTGGACCGGGCTCCATTCTGAGAGATTCTCAGCAAGAATCAAGCCGAGGGTCCCGATTCACAGCGCAATCACAGTCAATCGGGCCGTGGGTCGCGAAGTCATCCGGCGAATACAGGCTGAGAAGTTCTCAGGAAACCTGTGAGGGTGCCACGCCCTCGGCGAACGGAATCGTCGCGACGACGCCCCCGGCTCGATACTGGGGCATGGATCTTCTCGGCATGACGCTCGCCTCCGGCTGGGCCTCGGGCATCAACGCGTACGCCACCGTCCTCATCCTCGGCCTCATCGGGCGCTTCACCGACGTCGCGGGCATCCCCGTCGGCTTCGAGCGCACCGACGTGTTGATCGTGATGGGCGTGCTGGCGCTGCTGGAGTTGCTCGCCGACAAGATCGCCGTCGTCGATTCCCTGTGGGACGTCCCCTCGACCGTCATCCGCCCCATCGCGGGCGCGGTGATCGGCGCGCTCATCGCCGGCGCGCAGGGCGACCTGCTGACCATTACGCTGGCCGCCGTCGGTGGCGTCTCCGCGCTGCTGTCGCACCTGTCCAAGGCGGGCATCCGGCTGGCGGTCAACACCTCGCCGGAGCCGGTGTCCAACGTCGGGGCCTCCGTCGCCGGCGACATCGGCGTCCTCTCCATGGCGAGCCTCGCCGCCTTCGTGCCGGCGGTCGCGGGCGTCGTCGCCGTGATCCTCCTGATCGCCGGCGTGTGGCTGGCGTGGACGCTCGCGTCGCGCATCCAGCGAGGCCTGCGCTGGCTGCGCGGACGCCTGCGCCGACACGACGGCTGACCGCCGCCCGTCGCGCACCCGGCCCAGGTGTCGACCCCGCAGCCGCCCCGTCGCCGGCCCTGCGCCGACGTTGCCGCAGCCGTCCCGTCGTCCAGCCGGGACCACGCCGTCGGGGCGGCGTCCCGCGACCCTCACCCGCAGACCTTGCGGATCGCCGTAGGCTTGTGGTGGAAGGCCGAGGAGGAGAAGCAATGTTGCAGGTCCAAGGAGCGACGCTGAAGACGTACGAGTGGCTGCCCGAGGGGGAGCCGCGCGCGGTCGTGCAGGTGGCGCACGGCATGGTCGAACACGCCGGCCGCTACGAGAGATTCGCGAACCACCTTGTCGAGGCGGGGTTTGCCGTGGTCGCCGCCGACCACCGCGGCCACGGTGGCTCGATCCCCGACGGCGCCACCCCCGGCTGGTTCGCCGCCGAACACGGCTGGGACCTCGTCGTGGAGGACCTCCACGCGCTCCGGCAGGCGACTGCCGCCCGCTTCGACGGCGTCCCCTACTTCATGCTGGGTCACTCAATGGGCTCGATGCTCCTGCGCGACTACCTCACGCGCTACGGCGAGGGGCTGGCGGGCGCGGTGGTCGTCGGCACCGGCGGCTGGCCCGCGACGGGGTCCGCCGGCTTGGCACTGGCGAAGCTCCTGGCCCGCCGCAAGCCGGCCGAGCCGGGCACGCTACTGAACAAGATCGCCTTCCTCGGCTACAACAAGGGCTTCGAGGGCCGCACCGAGTTCGATTGGCTCTCCCGGGACCACGCCGAGGTGGACGCCTACATCGCCGACCCGCTGTGCGGATTCGTGCCGACCAACCAGTTCTTCGTCGACCTGTTCACCGGCCTGCACCGCATCTCCACCGACGCCTCCGCGCGCCGCATCCCCAAGGATCTGCCGCTGCACCTCGTCTCCGGGGAAGCCGACCCGGTCGGGGGCCGCAGGGTCGTCGTCGCGCTCGCCGAACAATACTGGCGGCTCGGGCTTGCCGACGTCACCGTCAAGTTGTGGCCTGGCGCGCGCCACGAGGTGCTCAACGAGACCAACCGCGACGAGGTCACCGCCGAGATCGTCGATTGGATCGGCTACCACCTGCGCTGACCGGCCCGCGCCGGCTCACACGGTGACGACGGGTGGGCCGTCGGGGCGGCCCCACTCGCTCCACGACCCGTCGTAGACGCGCAGGCCGCGGCGTCCGGCGACGGTGGCGCCGAGCGCCAGGATGCAGGCGGTCATGCCGGAACCGCACGAGAAGATGGCGTGGTCGTCGCGGAAGATGCCGGCGAGCTCATCGGCGGGCCGGAGGTGCCCGTCGACGAGGAGGTCGGTGTAGGGCACGTTCGTGGCGCCGGGCATGTGCCCGGAGCGCAGCCCGGGGCGGGGCTCCGGCTCCACGCCGTCGAATCGGCCGCGCGAGCGTGCATCGACGACGGCCTCGCGGGCCGCGAGCGCGGCGAGCACGTCGGACTGGTCGACGAAGAAGCCCTCGCGTGGGCGTGCGACGAAGGTGCCCGCGGTGGGATCGACCGCGGGGGAGGTTGGCAGCCCGGCGGCGTCCCAGGCCGGCAGGCCGCCGTCGAGGACTGCGACGGCGTCGTGGCCCATCGCCTGGAACATCCACCACGCCCGGGGCGAGGCCCAGATGCCGAGGGCGTCGTAGACGACGATCGTCGCGCCCTCGTCGACGCCCAGCCTGCGCACCTCGCGCTCGAACTGGCTGGCCGACGGCATGGTGTGCGGGAGGGGGTCGTCGGCCGAGAGCGGGCCGTCGATGTCGAACCATGCGGCGCCGGCGATGGTGCGGGCCTCGTCGCGCTGACCGGCGGGGGAGGCGTCGAGGACGGTGACGGCGTCGAGGTGCTCGAGCAGCCAGTCGACGGAGACGACGGGGCCGGGGAGGGTGCTCATGCGCGCGCCTCCTGTGCAGCAGCCCACAGGCGAGCAACGATCTCCGCGGCGGGGCCGGGCTGGGCGTCGCGCCACGTCGTGCCCGCCCAGAGGGCCATGCCCTGCGGGTCGAGGGCCTTCGCGGCGGCGAGCCGCACGGGCAACGTCATGGCGTGCACCTGCGGGTAGGCGGGCGGGGCATCGCGGAGGGCGCGGACGGCGTCGTTCTCCAGCGCCCGGGCCGGGCGGCCGGTGAATGCCCTCGTCAGGCGCGTTTCGATGAATTGTGGATCTTGCAGCGCCCGACGGAACGCCTCCGGGGTGCCCGCCTCGTCGGCGAGCAGGAAGGCGGTGCCGAGCTGGCACGCGACCGCCCCGGCGTCGAGTGCGGCCCTGAGCGCAGGCCCCGACGCGAGCCCCCCGGCTGCGACGACGGGAAGGTCGACGGCGTCGATCACCTCGCGGATGAGCTGGGGCAGCGGCTCGGTGGGGGACTGCGTCGTCGCGCTGAACGTCCCGCGGTGTCCGCCGGCTTCGGGGCCCTGGACGACGAGGGCGTCGGCCCCCGCGCGGGCGGCGGCGCGGGCCTCGTCGACGGCGGTCACCGTGACCAGCACGAACGTCTCCACCTCGTGCAGCGCCTCGACCTCCTCCTTCGACGGGCAGCCGAACGTGAACGACACCACCGGCACCGGCGACTGGGCCAGCACGTCCAGCTTGGCCGCGTAGTGGTCCTCGTCGATGCGGGGCTCGCCAGGTGCGACGTCGTAGCGCCCGGCGAAGTCGGTGAGCTTGGCGCGGTAGTCGTCGAGCCGGGCGAGGGCATCGGCGGAGGGGGCGTCGTCGGGGATGAAGATGTTGACGCCGAACGGCACCCCGGTGGAGTGTGCCAGCTCGATCTCGGCGGCGAGGGCTTCGGGGCTGAGGTAGCCGCCGGCGACGAAGCCCAGACCCCCGGCGGCGCCGACGGCACCCACCAGCTCCGGCGTGCTCACCCCACCGGCCATCGGCGCGGCAATGATGGGGATCTCCAGTGACTGCAGGTAGAACATCGTCGCTCCTTCGCGTTTGCACCACAGTCTAGGTCGTGGATGCCGACGCGGAGTGGGGGTTCGCGCAGCGGCCGGGGCTCGTCGACGCCTCCGGCCTCCGGTATGCGCGGTGCCCCCGGTCTGGCGGGACGGGGCACCGCGTCGGGGCGGCTCAGGCGAGACGCCGGGCGATGAACTCGAGCTCGTCGAGCATCGCGGTGCGCTGGCCGGTGAGTTGTTCGGTGGACTTCGGGGTGCGGCCGTCGAAGTCGGTGAACAGCGACAGCGCGACGGCAGCCCGCACGTCGAACATGTGGAAGTTGGCGACGACGAGCCGCCACATCTCGACGGCGCGCACGCCGTGGTTGGCGCCGTAGCCGACGAAGGCGACCGGCTTGCGCGTCCATTCTCCGGCGAGCCAGTCGAAGGCGTTCTTGAAGCCGCCGGGGATGCCGTGGTTGTACTCGGGGGTGACGAAGACGAAGGCGTCGCAGGCGGCGACGGCGTCGCTCCAGGCGCGCACCTCGGGCTGCTCGTACTTCCCGCCGAGCGCGCCGGGAGGCGTCGGGGAGGTCATCAGCGGGACGTTGAAGTCCGCCAGCTCGATGACTTCGTACTCGAACCCCTCGCCGCGGCCGGCGGCGCCGTCGAGCACCCACTTCGCGACCGCGCTCGAGCGGCGGCCTTCGCGCACCGAGCCGGAGATGATCCCGATCTTCATGCAGGTCCTTTCGAATTCAACCTCTGGGAGTATAGCCGCGGCTCACCGGGCCAGCCGCTGCGCTCCGCGCACGTGGGCGAGCAGGGCCTGGTCGAGGGGATGGCCGTCGCGCACGATGGTGAGGGTGCCGTCGGTTTCGAGGATGATGCCGTCCACCTGGTCGAGGGTGGTGATGCCCGACTGCCGTAGCCGCGCCCAAATCGTGCGCTCATCGAGGTGGTAGTGGCGCAACGCCTGGCGATCGAGCTCGTCGGCGGCATACACGACGACGGGCCGACGGTGGCCGAGCAGCCCGGCGCGCCTGCCGGCGCCGAAGAACGACTCCAGGACGAGCAGCGTCGCGATGGCGAGCAGCCCGCCGGACAGCGTCACGTTGGGGCCCAGCATCGAGCGGCCCATGATCGCGCCCAGCACGAGCACGACGGCGAGCCCGGTCCCGGAGCGATTGGCGAACAGGCGCTGCCCCCACAGGCGCAGCACGGCGGTGAAGGTGACGTACAGCACCGACGACGAAATCAGCACGCCCACGGCCTGCGCGGGCGTGAGGCCGATCTCGCGCCAGAGTTCTTCCGCGAATCCCATGGGGCCATGCTCCCACTCGGGCGGCGTGCCGGTGGCGCGTGGGCCCGAAGAGGGCCTTCGGCGTTGCGTGTGGGTGGGTGGCGCGTGGGCCCGACGAGGGTCTTCGGCGCGCGCCACGTGGCCGGCGGAAATTCGTCCTGTGGAAAACCCGGCTCGGGCGGGATTCGGCGGCCCGAAACGCCCATACCGATGGTGACAGCAACCTTCAAGGAGTCACCATGTACGACCATGACGAGGTTCCCACCGCGGACCCCCGCCACCTCTACCTGCTGCTGCGACGCGCCTCGCTGCTGGCCTCCGCCGACGACACGCTCCACCCCGGCGTGCGCTACCACCTGGCCGTCACAGAGCTGCACGCCTGGGCGCTCGCCTCCGAAGGGGCGTCGGAGTTCGAGCCGCTGCCCGACGACGACCTGGACTACCCGCTGTCCGCCGGCGAGTGCATCACGCAGGCCTATCGGGTGGGCATGGCCATCGCGGTCGTCCGC
Source organism: Propionibacteriaceae bacterium P6A17 (assembly GCA_000619965.1). Classification (GTDB taxonomy): domain Bacteria; phylum Actinomycetota; class Actinomycetes; order Propionibacteriales; family Propionibacteriaceae; genus Arachnia. The sequence continues at coordinate 15,154 of JHVD01000026.1, read as the reverse complement.
CCGGGCGGGGTGTCACCGGATCTGCTCTGGGCTCTCGGCTCGGTGCGCGACGAGTATCTGGAGCACGATGCCGAGCTGACGATGTTGCGCAAGCTCGGGCGGCTCACGGAGTCGGGCGCATCCGACGAGTGGTGAGTCTGCTGCTGCTCGTGCTCGGTGCACGCGTGCTTGGGCACGGGTTGGGCCGAGGGACGTCGTCGGGATGCCTAGGATGGATGGAACCGACGAAAGGCAGGGGCCATGTCCGTCCTTCCGCACGCGATCTGGTGGCACGTGTACCCGCTGGGGGCGCTGGGGGCGCCCAGATTCGCCGACGCCGAGGGCCGCCCCGTGGATGGGTTCGCGCTCGAGTCGTGGCTCGACTACGCGGTGGAGCTGGGCTGCAACGGGCTGCTGCTCGGCCCGATCTTCCAGTCGGTGAGCCACGGCTACGACACGCTCGACCACTTCGCGATCGATCCCCGCCTGGGCGACGACGCGGCGTTCGACCGCTTCGTCGCCGCCTGCCGGGAGCGTGGCGTGCTCCTGCTGCTCGACGGCGTGTTCAACCACGTCGCGCGCACGCATCCGCTCGTCGCGGAGCATCCGGAGATGGTGCGGTGGGTCGACGGATATCCGCGCGGTTGGGAGGGCAACGAGGACCTGGTCGAGCTCGACCACTCGCACCACGAGGTGCGGCGGCTGGTCGTCGACGTGATGCGGCATTGGCTGCGTCGCGGGATCGCGGGCTGGCGGCTCGACGTCGCCTACGCGGTGCCGACGAGCTTCTGGGCGGAGGTGATCGACGAGGTACGTGCGGAGTTCCCGGACGCGGTGTTCTCCGGCGAGGTCATCCACGGCGACTACGTGCGGCTCGTCGAGGAGGCGCATTTCGACACGCTCACCCAGTACGAGTTGTGGAAGGCGGTGTGGAGTTCGCTCGTCGACACCAACCCGTGGGAGCTCGCCCATGCGCTGGAGCGGCATGCCGGATTCTGTGAACGCTTCGTGCCGCAGACGTTCGTCGGCAACCACGACGTGACGCGCATCGCCTCGCAGGTGGGCGCCGACGGCGCCGCGGTGGCTGCGGCGGTGTTGCTCACCGTGCCGGGCTCGCCGTCGATCTACTACGGCGACGAGCAGGGCTTCACCGGCATCAAGCGTGAGCAGGCCGGCGGCGACGACGAGGTGCGTCCCGCGTTGCCGGCCAGCCCCGCCGAGCTGTCGACGCTGGGGGCCGGGCTGTACCGCTGGCATCAGCGGCTCATCGGGCTTCGCCGTCGGCACCCGTGGACCGCGACGGGGCGGCTCGAGGTCACCCACAAGGCCGACGGTGTGCTCGACTACGCCGTGGTCTCCGACGAGGCCCGCCTCGACGTGCACCTCTCGTTCGCCGATCGCCGGGTCGACATCGTCGCCCCCGGCGAGGAGCTGCACTACCCGGGCTGACCGACGGTGGCCGGCGCGCTCACCCCGACGTGGCGTGGCGCTCGTCGACGATCGGCTGCGCGGCGGGGCGCGAGGTGGGAGAGTGGGCGCATGGAGTGGAGTGTTTCTCTCGCCGAGCAGCTCGAGTGGCACTGGCGGCACCACGCGAGACCCCGCCTGGACGGCCTCACCGACGTCGAGTACCTGTGGGAGCCGGCGGACGGGTGCTGGAGCGTGCGCCGTCGCGACGACGCGGCCCCTTCGTCGGCCAATTTCCGGGCCGGCGGTGGCGAATACGTCTGCGACTACGGATTTCCCGAGCCCGCGCCGGCCCCGGTCACGACGATCGCCTGGCGGCTCGCGCACCTGGTCGTCGGCGTCTTCGCAGCCCGCAACCACTCCTACTTCGGGGGCGCGCCGGCCTCCTATGACACGTGGGAGTTCTCCGGCACCGCCGACGGGGCCCTCGCCCAGCTCGATGCCGAGGTGGACCGTTGGCTTGCCGGCGTGCGCGCCCTCGACGACGCGGGGCTGGCCGAGCTCGTCGGGGATCGCGAACCCGCCGAGTTCGCGCACCTGACCGTCGCCGACCTGGTGCTGCACATCCACCGCGAGGCGATCCACCACCTGGCCGAGGTTGCCCTGCTGCGCGACCTCCATGCGCACCGGCCACTGCGCGGTTGAGCCGAGGTCGCGCGCCGGATGCGCAGCCGGGCCGCAGGTGGTCGTCGGGGCGGCTCAGCCTGCCGTGTGATGCTCCGCCCAGGCGCGCCCGACGAGCTCCCGCAACACGTCCTGGTCGCAGGCGTCGAGACGCTTGATGTAGAGACAGGCCTTGCTCACGGTGTGCGGGCCGAGGCGCTCGAGCAGGTCCTCGTTGGAGCCGTCGAACGTGAGGCCGTAGAGGGTGAGCGCCTGCCGCCGGGCGGCCAGCCCGATGGTGAACGTCTCGCGCTGCTTGCCGTCGGCGGTCGAGTAGGGGCTCACGCCGAAGCCGATCATCGTGCCCCACATCGTCGGCTCGGTCTCCGTCACCTGACGCATGAGCTCGACGACGCGCGCGGTGTCGTCGCGCCTGCGTTGGTGTTCGACCGCCGCGATGAACGCGTCGACGTCGTCGTCGGTGGGGCGGGTCTTGCGGTCGCCGTGGTCGGGGGCCATGGGTGCTCCTTCGTCTTGCCGTCGAGCCTAGCCCGCCGCCAGCCGAGGGGACCTCGTCGGTGCGCTTCGGTGGAGGATTTGCCACCATGGACGGTGAAAGATCCTCCCTGGGGCCCGAAGGAGGCCGAACGTGATCGACGTGCCCCGCGCCTGGAACGCGCAGACGGCGGCGGTCGTCGCCCGCGAGTCGGAGCTCGCGCTGGACTCGTCGGACCAGTCCATGCCCGCAGTCCGCGCCCGCTACGAGGCTGAGCGAGCGTGGTGGAACGAGGGCGGCCCCGCGATGGCGAACACCGACGAGGCCCTCGTCGGCGGCGTGCGGGCAGTCGTCCAGCGCCCGACGACCGCCCCGGCTGGCCCCGCCCCGGCCATCGTGTGGATCCACGGCGGCGGATACATCGTCGGCAGCCCCGCTACGCACGACCGTCTCACCCGCACGCTCGCACATCTCACCGGCGCCGTGGTGGTCAGCGTCGATTACAGCCTCGCGCCCGAGGCCCGGCACCCGCGGCAGATCGAGGAGTGCGTCGCGGTGGTCGAAGGGCTGCGGCGCACGGGCGACGGGCTGGGCATCGTGGGCGCCGACCTCACCCTGGCCGGCGACTCCGCGGGCGCCACGCTCGCGCTGGCCACCTGGCTCTGGCTGCGCGACGAGCTGGGTGCCGACTTCGGCCTGCGCTGTCTGCTGCTCGCCTACGGCGCCTACGGGTTGCAGGATTCGGTGTCGCGGCGCACGCTCGGTGGCTGGTGGGACGGCATGACGCGCGAGGCGATGCGCGAGTGGGCGGCCCTGCATCTCGGCGACGCCGACCCCGCCGGCCCCTACGTCGACCTGCTCGCGCGAGATCTGCGCGGCGCGCCGCCGTGCCATGTGCTCGCCGTGCGGCTGGACCCCCTCCTCGACGACTCCCTCGCGCTGGCCGAGCTGCTGCCGGGCGAGGGGCACGAGCTCCACGTCGCCGACGGCGTCCTGCACACGTTCCTGCAACACTCGCGCATGCTCGACGACGCGGATGCGGCGCTCGCGCGGATGGCGGCCTTCCACCGACGACACACTCCGGCCCGCTGAGGCACCCGGCCAGCACGCGCCGACCCGAGCCCAGCAGCACCAGCCCGCGGCAACCAGCCCCACCGAAACAGCCCAGCAGCACCAGCCCGCCGCACCGGCTCCCGGATCAGCTCCCGCGTCGGTCGAACTCGTGCCGGATCGTGGGCAGGTCGGCTCCGGCGTCGAGCAGGACCTGCAGCAGCAGCCGCGCCTTGCGCGCGTGCAGGAAGCCTGCGCCGATCGCGCCGAGCCCGAGCAGGTGCGCCTCGGAGCCGACGTAGCCGTAGGTGTTGACGAGCGTCGAGCCCGCCCCGGTGCGCGAGGCGAGCACGACGGGCAGCCCGGTGGCCAGCGCCCGCTCGACCGCCGGCGCCGCCTCGGCCGACACGTGTCCGGCGCCGGCCCCCGAGATGACCAGCCCGGCCGGGCGCGCCGCCAACACCGTTGCCAAGTGCCACCCGTCGTCGGCCAGCAGCGCCTCCACGACGGGCACCCGCACCTCGTCGCGGCTCGGCATGGGCAGCGCCGGGTGGCGTCGGGCGGGACGCATGGCCAGCCGCACGCGGCCTTCGATCACCCGCCCGAGTGGCCCCCAGCCGGGGGAGCGGAACGTCGAGAGGGCCGTCGAGTCGGTCTTCTGGACGAAGCGGGCGGCGTGGATGGTCTCGTCGAGGCAGGCGACGACGCCGAGGCCGCGGGTATCGTCGTCGGCGGCGACGCGGCAGGCTGCGAGGACGTTGGCCGCACCGTCGGGTGAGAGTGCCTCCAGGTGCCGCATGGCGCCGGTGACGACGATGGGCTCCGGGTGCGGCCAGCACAGGTCGAGCAGCCAGGCAGTCTCCTCGAGGGTGTCGGTGCCGTGGGTGAGCACGACCCCCTTGGCGCCGGCAGCGACGGTCCTCTCGGCGAAGTCGAGGGCGGCCCGCACCTGCGCGAGCCCCACCGACGGGGAGGGCAGGGTGGCGAGCGTCGCGGCGTCGACGTCGGCCACGTCGGCGAGCTCTGGGACGGCCGCGACGAGGGACGCCGCGTCGAGCGTGGGGGAGACGGCGCCGCCGGGGGCGTCCGAGCGGGAGGCGATCGTGCCGCCCAGGGCGCCGACGGCGATGGTGGGGCGAGGATGGGGCACGGCCGAAGCATAACGGCGCGTCGCGGCCCGTGCGCGGGAGCGCGTTGATCGAGGGCAACAAGCGACGGCCCAGGACGTTGTCGCACCGCCCCCTGTCGGGTGACCCGCGAAGCCCCTAACGTGACCTCCATCCACCGATGACAAGGGAGTCCCCATGCGCATTCGCCGCTCGCCCTGGAAGGCCATCGTCGCCTCCTGCCTCACCCTCGCCGCCGCTCTCGCGGGATGGGCTTCGCCCACCGCCGACGGCGCCACCAAGACCCTCGTCGCGCTCGGCGACTCGTACAGCTCCGGCACCGGAGCCGGCAGCTACCTCGCCGACGGGACCGGCTGCTACCGCTCGCTCGGCACCTATTCGGGCGTGATCGCCGGCCAATACGGGCTCGCGCTCAACCTCCAGGCCTGCTCCGGCGCGGTCACCAACGACGTGCTGGACCGCCAGCTCGGGGCGCTCGGCAGCAGCACCAGCTACGTCACCATCTCCATCGGCGGCAACGACGTCGGCTTCGCGGACGTCGTCACCGAGTGCGCCAAACCCGGCTGGATGGGTGACTGCGACGGCGCCATCACGCGGGCACTGTGGATCGCAGAGAACGACCTGCCGACGCGCCTCGACCGCGTCTACTCGGCCATCCGGTCCCGCGCGCCGTATGCGAAGGTGGTCGTCGCCGGCTATCCGCGCCTGTTCAACGGATCCGATTGCCACATCGCGACGTTCTTCTCCGGCTCCGAGATGTCGCGCCTGAACTCGGCCGCCGACCGCCTCTCGCAGATCACCGCCGCCGCAGCCGCGAAGCGGGGGTTCTCCTACGCCGACGTGCGCAGCCCGTTCGTCGGGCACGCGGTGTGTGACTCCGCGGAGTGGATCCACAACGTGCGCATCACCAACATCACGGAGTCGTTCCACCCCAAGTCCACCGGGTATCGCAGCGGTTACGCGCCGGTGGTCGCCAACCGCCTGGGGCTCGGGGCGGGCACGCTGTCGACGCGGGCGACGAACGTGCGCGTCACCACCGGAGGCACCACGTCGTCCGACACGACCCGGGGCCGGTTCGTCGCGCCCGACCTGACGAGCGCCGAGGCCCGGGCGGCCGCCCGTCGCGCGGGAGTCTCTCCGGCCGAGCTCGAGGCGATGGTGCGGGCGCAGCGCTCGGGTGCGGGCAATGCGCAGCTCGAGCGCATGAGCGAGGCCGCCACGAGGTGATCCGACGCGCGCCGCGGCCGACGGACCTCCGCCGGCCGCGGCCGCTCAGCGGGGCCCGCCGTCGCCGAGGAAGGTGAGGATGGCCCGCACGCGACGGTTGTCCTCCGACGGATCGAGGTGCAGCTTGAGGAAGATCGACGAGACGTGCTTGGCCACCGCGGCGCCGGTGACGTAGAGCTCGGCGGCGATCTGGGCGTTCGACAGCCCCCGGGCCATGAGTTCGAGCACCTCGAGTTCTCGCGGGCTCAGGCTGCCGAGGCCGGACTTCGTCGCGCGCATCATCGAGCGCGCCACCTCCGGGTCGATGACGACCCCACCCGCGAGCACGGTGCGCAGGTGCCCGAGGAAGTCGGTCACGTCGGAGATCCGGTCCTTCAGCAGGTAGCCTGCGCCGCCGGCCCCCGGCGGGGTGTCGTGCGCGAACAGCGCCTGCGCGTGCGCGGGCGCGACGTACTGGCTGAGCACCAGCACGGCCACCTGGGGGAATCGCTCGCGCAGCGTGAGGGCCGCGGCCAACCCGTCGGTGGTCATCGTCGGTGGCATCCTGACGTCGGTGATGACCGCGTCGGGCAGCTCCTCGGCCTGGGCGAGCGCATCCATCCGAGACAGCAGCGCATCGGCCGACGCCTCCTGGGCGACGACGCGGAACCCTTGGCGCTCGAGGAGTCCGGCCAGCCCTTCGCGCAGGAGCGCCGCATCGTCGGCGAGTACGAGACTGGTCATCGCATCCCTTGGTCGAGTTGGGCGACGAGGCTGCCCTCGCCGCGATGGAGCAGCAGCGGCAGCGACGCTGCCACCTGGGTGGGGCCGCCTGCGGGGCTCACGAGGGTGAGTTCGCCGCCGAAGGCCGCCAGCCGCTCCCGCATCCCGGCCAGCCCGTGTCCGTCGACGAGTCGAGCGCCACCTGGGCCGCGGTCCACGACGGAGACCCGCAGGCGCTCGTCGGCGACGAGGAGCACGCTGATCGGGCTGCCCGGGGCGTGTTTGCGGGAGTTCGTGATGGCCTCGACGGCGAAGAAGTAGGCCGAGGCGAGCACCCCCTCGGGCAGCGGGGGCAGCGGATGGGGGCAGTCGACGCGCACCTCGTCGTCGACGGACTCTGCCACTTCGGTCAGTGCCTCCTCGAGCCCCAGCTCGACGAGCGCCTGCGGGTGGATGCCCCGCACCGTCCGACGCAGCGCCTCGAGCCCCTGCTTCACCGTCGCCTGGGCATCGGCCAGCCGACGGGCCAGCTCCGGGTCCGCGCCCACCGACGGCGACAGCCGCGCCTCCCCGAGCTGCATCATGGCGCTGACAAGGTATTGCTGGGTGCCGTCGTGGAGGTCGCGTTCGATGCGGCGCCGCTCCACCTCGTAGGCGTCGACGATGATCCGCCGTGATGCGGTGAGTTCCTCGATCCTGCGCGCGGCGGTCTCCTCGTGCGACGCGTCGCGTGATCGACGTCGTCCCAGCCATCCCATGCCGACCAACCTACCGGTGCGCCCGGGCCGGGCGGGGTAGTGCGGGCACTACCCCAATGCGGGAGTTGGGGTGATGGTGGCGTGCAAGGATCGTCGGTGGAATGGATGCCATGAACGAAACACTGCTCTCCACTCACGACATCGTGAAGCACTTCGGCGACGTCGCGGCCCTCGCCGGCGTCTCGATCGAGATCGGCGCGCGCGAATCGGTGGCGATCATGGGCCCCTCCGGGTCGGGCAAGTCGACGCTGCTGCACTGCCTGTCGGGCGTCCTCACCCCGGACTCCGGCAGCGTCTTGCTCGAGGGGACGGACATCTCGGCGCTGAGCGACGCGAAGCGCTCGCGTATCCGCCTCCACGATTTCGGGTTCGTCTTCCAGGACGGGCAGTTGCTGCCCGAGCTGCCTGCGCGGGAGAACGTCGCACTGCCGCTGATGCTGAAGGGCTCCCCGGCGGGGGCGTCCCTGCGCGCCGCAGACGAGGTCCTGACCAAGCTCGGCCTCGGCGAGTTGCGCCACCGGCGTCCGTCGGACATGTCGGGTGGGCAGGCCCAGCGCGTGGCCATCGCGAGGGCGCTCGTCGGGCGTCCGAAGGTGGTCTTCGCCGACGAGCCCTCCGGCGCCCTCGACCAGGCCACCGGCCACGAGATGATGCAGTTGCTCACCGCCTCGGTGGGGATGACGGGGGCCGCGTTGGTGCTGGTCACGCACGATCTTGCCGTCGCGCGGTGGTGCTCTCGGCTGATCGAGATCCGCGACGGCCTCGTCCATGCGGACAACCCGCTGCGCGCCGTCGAGGGGGCCACCCGATGAGCGCCCCGACGACTTCCCCGGCCCACAGGCCCCCCGCGGCGGGCCTCGTCGGGCTCACGTTCCAGCTCACTGCCGCCCGATTCGGTGCCCGCCAGGGGGAATCGCTGCTCTACTTCGCAGGCGTCCTCGCGTACACCATTGCCTCCGGGCTGGCGCTGACGGTCGCTTCCGGCACGTTGTTGTTCTGGCGCCGCTCCGAGCATCCGACGGGGACCCTTGCGGAGCTCGTGGCCCACGACTCCACCTTCTCGCTGATCCTCTCCTTGTACGTCGCGCTGGCGGTGACCGCCTGCGCGCTGCTCGTGCCGGCAACGGTGAATCTCGCCTCTGGGGCGGCGCTGCTCGGGGCGCGCGGGCGGGAGCGACGGCTGGCGTCGCTGCGGCTCATGGGGCTCACGAGCGGCGACGTCACGCGGATGGCGTTGCTCGATGCCCTGCTGCAGTTCCTGATCGGCGCCGCGCTGGGCGGGGTCGGGCATGTGCTGTCCCTGCCGTTGTGGGACAGGCTCACGATGCAGAGCCTGCCGCTGACCACGGCCGAGATGATGTTGCCCGCCTGGCTGACGGCGGCGGTCATCGTCGGGGTGGGGCTCGTCGGCATGTTCGCCACGTGGCGAGGGCTTCGGCAGGTGGTCATCTCCCCGCTGGGCGTGGCGCGTCGGGCGAACAAGCCCGGCCTGTCGTGGCTGCGGGCGGTGGTGTTCGTCGTCCTGCTGGGCGTGGTGATGGTGATCGTCAACGTCGTGCGGCCCGGTTCCCAGCTGGTCCCCTATCTGGTGCTCGGCGGTGGGCTGGTGATCGCCGTCGTCGCGATCAACCTCGTCGCTCCCTGGCTGCTGCAGCTCATCGCGCGGGCGGTGGCGCACGTCCCGTCGCCGGCGATGATGTGGGCGGCGCGGCGCATCGTCGCCGATGCGGCGGCGACGTGGCGGCGCGTGTCGGGGATGGCGCTGCTGGCCTTCATCGGCGGCTACATGGCGCTGATGCCGATCCTGATCGACCCGGACGATGATTCGGCGGTGGTGCGGGGCTTCGTGCAGGCCACTCGCCTGGACTTCGTGAAGGGCGTGGTCATCACGCTGGCGGTGGGGTTCGTGCTGACGGCCACGTCGATGTTGATCGGGCAGGCCTCGGGGACGATCGAGCGCAGCGAACAGTCGCGGGCACTGCATCGGATGGGTGCGCCCACATCGTTTGGCCGCAGGGTGATGTGGCTCGAGGTGTTCGGGCCGCTCGTGGTCGGTGTCGCGTTGTCCACCGCGCTGGGTGCCTTCATGGCGTTGCCGATGTATCGGGCGGCCCAGCGGTTCCAGCTCGACGACGCCCCCGGCCTCCCGATGATCGCGGCGGTGCTCGTCGTCGGCCTGACGTTGGCTGCAGCGTCGCTGCTGGCGACGCGCCCGCTGCACGTTCGGCTGCTGCGGCTAGAGGAGCGCCGCAACGACTGACCCGACGCGCGCCGCGGCCGAGGGAGATCCGTCGGCCGCGGCGCGTGCGTTCAGGCGCCGACGAGTTCCCTCGCCTTGTCGGGCCGGGCCGGCATCGCGGGCGGTGCGAACACGAACCGGTGCTGGGCCACGTAGCTCAGGCCGAACAACACCGCCTCGACGAGCACCTTCGCCACGAGCAGCGGGAGCCCCGCGAGGTCGACGAGCGCCCACATCCCGAGCGCGTTCAGGGCGAGGATGGCGACGGCCAAGCCCGCGTACCGGGCCGCGGCGAGGCGGCGGTCGCCGTCGTGGCGGAAGACGAACTCGCGGTTGAGCAGGAAGTTCGTCGTCGCGCTGAGCAGGCGTGCGCCGACGACGGAGGCCACCACGCTGCCGGAGGCCGCGTACCAACCGGCGAGCGCGACGATGTCCACGGCCGCCCCGGCGAGGGAGGACGCCGCGAAGCCGAGCATGGGCGCCGCGATACGCGCCGAGTCGCGCAGGGGGCGGAAGTGGGACGAGGCGTTGTCGTCGAGGTAGATGGTCTCGATGGGGATTTCGTGGAGCGTGACCCCGGCCTGGCGGGCGCGGAGGAGGACGTTGTATTCGTACTCGAATCGGTCGCCGTCGACGGTGAGCAGCCACGCGACGACGTCGGGGGCGAAGCCCCGCAGGCCCGTCTGCGTGTCGTGGATTCCTTGTGAGGTGAGCGCCCGGAACAACCAGCGGGTGGCGGTGTTGCCGACGCGGCTGCGCAGCGGCACCCGGCCGGTGAAGCGGCGTCCGCCGAGGACGATGGTGGCTGGGCGCACCGCTTGGGCGACGCGCGCGATGTCGGTCGGGGTGTGCTGGCCGTCGCAGTCGGCGCAGACGATGGTCTCCTGGGGCGCGTGTGTGCGGGCCCACCGCAGTCCGGCCCGCAGGGCGTGGCCCTTGCCACGATTCGTGACGTGCCGCACGACGTGTGCCCCCAGTTCGCGCGCGGCGGAGAAGATGCCGTCGTAGTCGGGCCCGGAGCCGTCGTCGACGACGAGCACCCGCGCGTCGGGCAGCGTCTGGCCGAGTTGGCCCAGCAGGGTCAGCAAGCGCAGGTCGGGTTCGTACGCGGGGATGAGGATCAGCATGGTTCAGCGCTCCACGTGGATGATGTCGGAGGTGCCGCGCTCCTTGTTGCGGCCGAGCGGGTTGTTGACGAGCTGGTCGTCGAAGAGCATCGTCGACGAGCCGCCGCCGTCGAGGTTGTAGGCCACCTGGGCGCCGAGGTCGACGAAGAGCTGCGCGAACTCGCTCATCGTGACGCCGCGCGAGTACCCGTCGGCGCGTCCGTCCGCGACGACGGCGACGAGGTGGTTGGGCGCGATCATCCCGAGGCCGGTGCGCGGTTGGCTGCCCTGGATGGAGTGGTTGCCGGGGTTGGTGTCCACCTCGACCTGGTCGATGCCTGCGACGATGGCGCCGTCGGAGACGAGGCCCGGCCCGAAGGACCACGTCTGCCATACGCCGTCGGCGACGAGCTGGTCGGCGGTGGTGGCGGTCTCGTCGCAGAGGCGGAGGCTGCCGTCGGAGTGGAGCGCGAGCCCTTGGCGGGCCCCCTTGTCGCGGAAGGCGACGCCGTTGCGGATGACGATGCCGGTGGAGCGGAAGCCGTAGTAGTCGCCGTTGATGGCCCAGATGGCGTCGTTGGCGGCGGCGATGTCGGAGGGGTATTGGAGGATGTTCTCGCCGTAGGTGTCCTTGGCGAGCGCGGTGCGCAGGACGGTGGCGGAGGCGAGCTGCAGGTCGGCGACGAACCACACGAGTGCGTCGTCACCGGAGCCCGTCGAGTGCCGCTCGACGGTGATCGTCGCGTTGTCGGAGCGGTAGGTCTGGCCGTCGACGGTGCCTGCGTCCGCAGTCTGCGCTGCGGTGGAGGTGCCGGCGTCGCTGCTGGTTCGCGTGGTGTCGGCCCAGAGGCTGGACGCGTCGGTCACCTGGGCGTGCTCGATGACGAAGCGGTCGAGCGCCCATGCGGTGCCGCCGCCTGCCAGGGCCAGTGTGACGCCGCCGATGAGTCCGCGACGGCTCACGCGCGGGGTTCGTGCGGGGGTGGGTTGCGGTGTGCTGCTGGTCATGCAACCAGTGCATCGCCCGTCGCTGTGGGGCTGCTGTGGCGGCGCTGGGGTGCCGCGATGAGTGGCTGGAGGGCCCTCATCCCTGCGGCATCGCCCAGGCGGATGCGCGCAGCAGCGCGACGGGGATGGGGCCGCCGTAGACGTGCGGGAAGAGTTCGCCGTCGGGCCGCGACGGGTCGCCGGGCTCGGCGCGCACCTCGAATCCGGCTGCGACGAGGGCGTCCTCGTCCATCTCGAGTCTGACGAGCGCGGGCACGTCGGCGTAGAAGTGGGCGGCGACGCGGGCGGCCTGCTCGTCGTCGAAGCTGGCGTGGAGGAAGCCTTGGGCCTCGATGGTGAGGCCTCGCGTGGACATGCCGTAGAGCCCCGACGCGGTGGCCGCGGCCCAGTCGTCGGGGAGTGCGAGGTGCAGGATCACGCGGCCAGCGTAACCGCGCTGGGCACCTGCGGCCGCGGGGTGCGTGGTCCGGCGAACACGACGAAGCGCTGCATCGTGAAACTGAAGGCGAACAGCGTGAGGTCGACGGCGATCTTCGCCGGGGTCAGGCTGGCCCCGAGCACGTCGACGAGCAGGGCCAGCGCGGCGGTGTTCATCAGCAGGCTGGCACCCTGCACTGCGGCGTAGCCGCCGAGCACAGCCGCGGGGTTGCCGTCGTGGTGGAAGACGATGCGGCGGTTGATGACGAAGTTGACGGCGCAGCCGACCAGACGCGCGACGACCGCCGACGCGACGAGCGCGCCGGTGAGCGTGTAGAGGGCGCTGAGCAGCGCAAACTCGACGGCCCAGCTCGCGAAGGAGGAGCCGGCGAAGGCCAAGAATCCGCGCCTCGCCCGCAGTGCGTGGGCGAGGCGGCGGATCCTCGACGATGACCGCGGCAGCCCGACACGAAGCGCGAGCTCGGCGGAGGGGGCTGCCGAGGAGGTCGGGATTGCTGCCGCGGTCATGACCACCAGCGTCGTCGGGCAACCTGTGGGGAAGCTGTGCGCCGCCCCGGCGTGGGCCGTGAATTGGGCTCGGGGCTCAGTCGACGAGTTCCCCGCGGTCGTGCAGCTCGGCGAGGATCTGCGCGTGCAGGCGCTCGTCGATGCGGTACTTCCACAGGTAGATGCCGAAGCTCAGCCCCATGAGCACCAGCGGGAAGATCATCATCATGACCTTCATGCCGAGGAGCCCCTCCGGGGTGACATCGTCGGGGGTCTGGGCGCGGTTGATGCCGGTGACGATGAGGGTGGCGCCGACGATGGCGGTGCCGAGCGCGCCGCCCACCTTGTTGATGAACGGCTGGATGGCGAACGTGATCGCGCCGTTGCGCCGCCCGAGCTTCCAGTGGCCGTAGTCGATGCAGTCGGCGATGAACATCAGCATGAGGATCACGACGAACGCCTGCCCGAAGAACAGCAGCAGCCCCGCGATGCCGATGGGGATCATGTTCATGGGCGAGACGAAGAACAGCAGGTAGCCGGCGGTCATCGTCGCGAAGGCGAAGATGAACAGCGTCCGGCGCGACCACGCCTTCCTGACCAGCGGGAACACGATGAAGCCCAGCAGTTCGCCGACGCCGAGCACGGCCGCGAACGGGGAGTACATGTTCTCGTCGCGGTAGGCGTACTTGAAGAAGTACACGCCGAAGGACGTCGTCGTCACGAACGCCGTCATGAACAGCACCATCGACACGGCGGTCCACAGGAGCTGATCGTTGCGGAAGACGACGCCGAACACCTCGCGCAGCGTGACCCGCTCCTGTTCGACGACGAGGCCCGGCTCCTTGACGCCGATGAGGGTCACCATCTGGCCCGCGACCATGATGAGCATCACGGCGATCGTGAACGTCGTCCACGCGCGGGAGTCTCCGCCGAGGGCGTTGGTGACGGGGATCACGGCGACGACGACGCTGAACAGGCCAAGCGTGGCGAACACCTTCGCGAGCGACCCGATGCGTTCACGCTCGACGGGGTCGAGCGTCAGCGCCGGCATGAGCGACCAGTAGGGGATGTCGTTGGCCGTCCAGGCGAGCCCCCAAGCGATGTAGACGACCCCGAAGAGCGCGACGAATCCGGCGCCGCGCAGGCCGAAGTCGGTGAACAGCAGCGTGGTCACCACCGCCGACGCGAGCACGCCGCCCAGGATCCACGGCTTGTAGTGGCCCCAGCGGGTGTGCGTGTTGTCGACGATCGCGCCCATGAGGATGTCGGTGACGGCGTCGAAGAGTCGCGCGGCGAGCAGGATGCCGTTGGCCCACCACATCGTCGCGTCGGGGAGCTGCAGCACCTCGGTGAGGTAGACGATGAGGAACATCGACACGAGCGTGTACGTCATGTCTCGGCCCAGCGTGCCCACTGCGAAGGCCCACCTGTTGCGGGCTGTGGAGACGGTGGTCACCGTCGGGGCCGGGCCCGTCGTCGTCGCGCCATTGCTCATGGCCGGGAGCCTACTCGGCGGGGCCCGGCTGTGGGGAGGGCAGCCCGACGACGTCCCTCGCCTGATTGCGCGAGAGAGTCACTCCTGCACCGCAGCGCTTGGCGTGACCCGGCACATCCGATCGAGTTGCGGCAGCGCAGCGGGCAGATGCCACCGAGGCGACCTCGCGATGGCCTGCCGCCCGTACGCGGGATGGACCCTGGATGCTGCCGGACTTCGTCGAGCGGCCTTCCGTGCTGCGGTCCACACGCGGGATGGACCGTGGACCGGGCAGCCCGAAGAGACGGCAGACGAGGCGTACGGGCACGACGAGAGCACCTCGGCTGGCGCGTGGTCAGGAGAGTTGGAGGCGCCTGCGATGAACGCACCGACGGCGCTGTGAGGCGGATTTGACGAGGTCCGGGCACGTGGGTAATATCCTCTCTCGCCGCTTCGAGCGGGTCGACAACTCCACACCGAGATCCGGCGTCCGACAGGGCGCCACGACGAGGAAGAAGGCGGAAACGTCGATTTGACCGAGTCGGACGGGGTCGGTAAAGTAGGTCGAGCCGCGAAAAACGGCAGCGAACAACAAAATCGCTGGTCAAGGACCTGAATTTGACAGGGACGAAAGCCAAGGATAAAGTTGATCGAGTTGCCCCGAGCAGCAACGCCGAGAGGCGAAGCCGCGAGGGACGCAATCGAAGCTTGAGAACTCAACAGCGTGCTTTAAGTCAATGCCAATTTTTCGCACATTCAGATGTTTGTGTTTGTTTGTGTGTCCCGTTGCATGGCCTTTTTGGTTGTGCGCGGTTCCTTTGATTATTGATTTGATCCAGTTGTTGGGTCTTGTCAGTGGTTGGATTTTTTGTTGACGGATTTTGGGTTTTTGCCCGTTTCCGATGTTTTTTCAACGGAGAGTTTGATCCTGGCTCAGGACGAACGCTGGCGGCGTGCTTAACACATGCAAGTCGAACGGTAAGGCCCTTTCGGG
>JHVD01000025.1 GCA_000619965.1 Propionibacteriaceae bacterium P6A17 | reverse complement strand
ACCCAGTCCAGCTCCCCGCGCTGATGCGTGAGGGACTGGACCTTCTCGAGCACGCGCGCCCAGACGCCCTGCTCCGACCAGCGATTGAAGTTCTTGTAGATCGTGTTCCAGTTCCCAAACCGCTCCGGCACATCCCGCCACGGAGCGCCCGTGCGGTACCGCCACGCGGTCGCCTCCACCACCATTCGGCGCTCCACCGGCGGACGGCCCGTCGCCTTCGGAGCCGGAAACAGCGGACCGATCACGGCCCAGGCCTCATCGGAGATCTCGTTACGCGCCACACCCTCAATCGTGGCCCGCGTGCCGACGATCCCCCTTTAGCAACACGCCCTAGCGGACGACCACCCCCTGATGACGCCCCGCCGCGAGAACGAACTCATCAGTGCCAGCGATCCGGACAACAGCTTCGGCTCCCTCGGGTACCACGACATCGAGTTCGACGCCCTCGTCGCGGCGGCGCCACCAGAGGCTGGCGGTACCAAGAGGGGTCTCCAAGACGGTCCTCGCCCAATCAACCCCCGGCCCGATTTTGGGGGAGAGCAGGATTCTTCGGTACCCCGGCTCGAGCGGACCCAGCCCACCAACCACGCGGTGGAGGTGATCGGCGACCGAGCCCAGCGCGTAGTGGTTGAAGCTCGTCATACCCCCCGGACAAATGGACCCGTCCGGCCGCATCGAGTCCCAGCGCTCCCACACCGTCGTCGCTCCCATGGTCACGGGATACAGCCAGGACGGACACTCACGCTGCAGGAGGAGCCGGTAGGACTCACTAATGTGTCCAGTCCGGATGAGCGCATCGTTGACGAACGGCGTGCCGGCAAATCCCGAGGCGATCCGATAGCCGCTGGCAGCGACGAGTTCCCTCAGCCTCTCCCCGGCCCAACCCATCTGGTCCGCGTCGAGCAGGCCGAACTCTATGGCCAAGGCGTACACGGTCACACAGTCGCTGACAATTCGTTCGCCGACGATGTACTGCGCACGAAATGCAGCTCGCGTCGCGGCAGCGGCCTCCTCGAACTCCGCCGCGACGTCAGTTCGCCCGACGATTCCCCCGGCCTCCGCGATGATCCGGAATGTCCGATGGGCGCAGGCCGTGGCCACCACCCCTGCGTCCGCCTTGGCCGCAGCCGGATCGTCCAGCGGGGCGTCGGGGTCGACCCAGTCGCCGAACTGAAAGCCCTTGTCCCAGACCCCTGAGTCGGACAGCAGCCGCTGGATCTGTCGGCCATGCGCCGCCATGGAATCCAGCGAGTCACGCAGTACCGACGGGTCTCCGTATGCCCACCAGAGCGCCCACGGCACCCACGCCGCCGCATCACCCCAGATCGCAGTCGGCCGCGACGTCACCCCCGGCTCGCCGTTCGTCTCCAAGTACTTCAGCACGTCAGGAACGACGTAGGGAACCACACCGCCGAGCGCGTCTTGTTCGAGCCTCAGGTCCACAAGCCAGTCGCCCAGCATGGCGCGGCAATCGAACAGGAAGACTGCCGTCGGCGCGAACACGGCGAGGTCTCCGGTCCAGCCCATACGCTCGTCGCGTTGTGGGCAATCGGTGGGGATGTCGACGAAGTTCCCACGCATTCCGCGAACGACGTTCTCGTGGAACTGATTCAGCTCCGGCACCGAACACTCGAACGTGCCTATCCGGCGCAGATCGGAGCCGATCACGACCGCAGTGAGGGCGCCCCCGGCAAGGGGGTCCACGGTTTCAGGCCAGCCCTGGACCTCGACGTACCGGAAGCCGTGGAACGTGAAAGTCGGCTCGAACACGTCGTCTCCACCACTCAGGACGAACTTGTCCGTCGCCGAGGCCGAGCGCAGGGGTTCCGTCGCCAACTCACCTTCGACGAGGACCTCGGCGTGTCTGAGTACGACTTCCGTCCCAGCGTCGCCACGGACCCTGACCCGCACCCAGCCGACCAGGTTCTCACCGAAGTCGGCGAGCAACGCGCCCGAGCTCTGGCGCACCACGCTGATCGGGGCAAGCTCGGCCAACGCCCTGACTTCTGGAGCCGGATCCAAGGTCACTTCCCCGCGGTAGGGCACCTCCTCGACGGCACCCCAGTCAGTCGCTCCTGCGGAGACCGGGCCCGCAGACCGGGCGTCAACGCACCGCGCGTCAATCGTCTGCCCGTCGTAGAGGCTGTTGCTGAGCACGTTGCTCGGGCCGCACTGCCAAGTGTCGTCGGTCAACACGCGCTGCCGGTACCCATCTGCGAACTCGATGTCCAACCGCGCCGACACGGCCAGCCGCTCGCCGTAGGGGCGGCCCGGGATCCATCCCAGCCTCCCTCGATACCAGCCGTCACCCACGAGGATCGACAGTGACGACTCCGCCTCGAGGAGGTCCGTCACGTCGTACTCGACGCGATGCAGACGCCACTCATAGCTGGTCCAGCCCGGAGTCAGGAACGCTGACGAAACCCGTCGTCCGTTCAACCACGCCTCGCACACGCCCAAGCAAGTGACGCCGAGACGAGCGCTGGCCACCTGCCCGTGACCAGCGCACAGCTCGAAGTCGTTGCTGAAGACCGGCGCGGACGACGGCGCATCAACTGCCGCGATGAACGGGGCGTCCCAAGTCAGAGGGTCGTTGGTTGTCATGGTTGTCCCTTTCTCTTCCCGAGCCCAGCCGCAACGGCAGCCCCGCACGTCGACGGGGCTGCCGTGCCTCCGCTGACCGCGCTACTTGGGGAAACGCCGTAGCGTCACTGCATCCGACACGACGCTTCCGGCCCGCACCCGCAGGACATGCTCACCCACGGAGTTGGACCGCCCGCCCAGCGAGAGGTGGAACTGACCGTCCACGACTACGCCACTGCCCACGCTCACCCATCCCGAGCGAGTCCACAGCTCGGCGACGATCTGTTGCCCGTCCAGCTTGACTGCTTGGCCAGTCAGGCTCGCCCGCTCCCCCGGACGCAGCGTCACCGCGGGATCGAGAGTCAACGACGGCGACTGCGCCACTTCGACGGTCACCGACTTGACCCCCTCGACGTTGCCGTGCTTGTCGACGGCACGGTAGGAGACCAGATAGCGACCGGGTGCATCGAACGAGACAGGGGCCTCATAGCGCTGCCAGCCGCCATCCCCGATGCGGAACTCAATGCGGTCCAGCCCTGATCCACCCTCGTCCTCGGCGGTGAGCGAAACTCGCACCTCTCCGGGTTCCCGACCGTCGCCGACGACCTCGGCGGTCGTCACCGGCGCCACGGCGTCAATGGTGGACTCGAGATCGAAGTTCCAGCGGTACAGCGTCGCGACGCGGGCGAAGTAAAGTTGCCCTTGGGCATCCTGAACGATGTAGCGAACACCGTTGCTGGCCAGCTGGATGCGTTCAAACGTCGTGGGATCCACTCGCCAGAGCGATCCAGCAGACGTGGCGTAGAGGTAGCCGTCCTCACGGAAGAGCAGCTCGTTCACCGTGCCGTGC
This sequence comes from Propionibacteriaceae bacterium P6A17, assembly GCA_000619965.1. Classification (GTDB taxonomy): domain Bacteria; phylum Actinomycetota; class Actinomycetes; order Propionibacteriales; family Propionibacteriaceae; genus Arachnia. The sequence goes on along the minus strand of JHVD01000025.1, from coordinate 27,241 downwards.
ATCGTCTTGGTCACAGGGAACACCTGCTCGGCCCGGACGACCTTTCGTGTCTCAGGATCGAACTGGATCAGCGCACCATCGGCGACGGCCCACAGCATTCCCTTGGCGTCGAGCGTCAGCGCCGTGACGTTCGATGCGCCGGGCCACGGTACCGTCTCGAACACCTTGTCTCCGGTCGCGGGGTCGATCGCGAAGAGGACAGCCTCCTTGGCGACGGGATCGATGCCGTAGCCGCCGTTGATCGTCGAGCCGGCCCAAAGCAGGCCATTGTGCAGCGCGAGGGAAACCGGCGCCTGATTCGGGACCAGATCCAGGTAGCTGCGGATGGCATTCGTCCGGGGATTCCACATGCTGATGGCTCCACCGAGGCGTCCCGACTTCGGCACGGATGCCACGGCTACCTCATCGCCAACTCGGACCAGCGACTGCGGCCGATCCTGATCGTGGCCGATCGCGATGGGCTCGGGCGGATTCGTGCCCGACTTCCAAGGCTTCGTCGTGTCCCAAGCAGTCAGCAGGCCACCCGGATACCGTCCCATGACCAGCAGCTCGTCGAAGTTGCCCAGCCCCTCAACCTGCCCAGCGCCCGGCAGCTGCACAAACTCACCGGTCGCCGGATCGAATTGGGCCATGCTGGGAGGCGACAGGAATCCGGGGACGTACACCTTGCCATCGGGGCCGACACCCAGCCTCTGGATCGGATTTGGCGTGGCCTCCATGATGTTCTCGCCGATGTAGATGCCCTTCTTGGTGGTCGGGTTCCACGAATAGGTGCGGCCTCGGTAGTACGTGGCGACGATCGACTCGCCCGGGTACTTCGTCTGATCGGCGAAGCGGTGCCAACGGAACGACCCAGGGAAGATGTTGGGGTTCCAGCCGGTAGCTTCCACGCGGTGATCCTCGATGTAGTAGCGATAGATCCCCACGGGGTCCACTCCGTTGTTGAGGCGGAACAAGACGAACTTTCCAGTGGGGTCCAATCCGGAGATCACCCGACTGGTGACCTTCTCAATCGAGTTCTTGAGCTCCATGGTCTCCACGTCGTAGACCAGCATCGTCCCCATGGACTCAATCCGGGCGAAGAGCAAACCGCCGGCCACCGTGAGGTCATAGGTGGCATCCGCCTTCTCGAAAGGAAGATGCATCGGGGTCACCTCACCCGTCGCGCGATCCACCCGCGCCAGACGCGCATTCGGCTGGCTTCCGACGAACAGATACTTGTCGGTGGCAGCGATCGACCGTACGTAGGTCTCTCCCACGTTGGGCTGGCCCAGGTCCGTGACCTGCCCCGTCTCAGGGGCAAAGCTGAACAGCTTCCCTCCCGGGTAGGTCCCCCCGAAGACAGTGCCGTCGGGGGCCACCGCGAGCCTCCAGATGCCCTCGCCTCGACCAGCAGGCATCCCATGGGACGTGATATTCGCGTCTCCAGGGTGCCACGAGTACATGTGCCCGTCAGTCGACGCGAAGTACACCGTCCGTTCGACCTCCGAGAAGGCCACTGCCCAGCAGTTGACGCCAGCCTGGGCACGCTGCTGGAAGATGACTTCCTGCTTCTCCACGTCGATGACCTGCAGCATGATCGGCACTTCTTCGTTGCCATTGGAGACGTAGAAGGCCAGAAGACGACCTTCGTCGTCCACGCCCTGAGCTGAGTCGGGGGAGAGGAACGAGCCTGGAATGGCATACCCCAGATTCTCCTCAGCCCCTGACACCGGTGACGGTCCAGCGGCCCGCGCTGGGGTCATGGGAAGCAAAGTCAGGAGCAGCGCCAACGCCACCAACAGTGGCCATCGTTTGATTCGCATCGTTCAATTCCTCACTAGTTGAAGGGGGCAGCCAAGAGCGCCAACTTTGGCGGCTGCCGGAAGTAGCTCCCGCGCGACAGCGAACATCACAGTGTTCGCCCGGGGACGGGAGTGTTCAGTAGTGGAGGGACAGCCAGTCCACGAGGCCGTCGGCCCCGACGACATGGCCGCCTTCGTGCCACTGCAGCTCTGCGCTGCCAGCACAGCCGAGCGCTTCCCGATGGGAACGCGCTCGCGCAAACTGTTCGACCACCTGCGGCCACCGGCCGATCATGTCGGCACGACCGCGTTGGACGAAGAAGGGCCCATGACAGATCAGGCTGGTCAGATCGCAGCCGCTGAAGCCCTCGGCTAGATTCGGCAAGAACGCGTGGTCCTCGCCACTGTCGTAGAAGGCCCCGTGCCGCGCGTCCTGCACCACCGTCGAGTGGTCCCACTCCCACCGCGGCAGGCTGATCGACGAGCACTCGTCGACGAGCCGAGCTCGGAAGGAGTCCTCGAGCTCGATCGGGCAGCCGACCTGCCGGTCGTCGGGGTCCATCGTCAGCCCTTCACACCCGACATCATCGCGCCCTCGGTGAAGTACTTCGACGCAAACAGGTAGGCGATCAGGATCGGCGCCAGAGCCACTGCTGACCCAGCAAGTGTCGAACTGAGCGGCGCGTTCTCCTGCAACATGCGAGCGACGCCGGTGGTCAGGACTTGGATGTCTGGTCTTTGCGCCACGATCAACGGCCACAGGAAGTCATTCCAGTGCCACAGGAAGACGAAGAGCCCCAACGTCGCCAGGATCGGCCGGCACAGCGGCAGGACGATCGTCAGGAAGATGCGCGCCTCGCTCGCCCCGTCGACCTTGGCGGCCTCGATAAGCTCGTCGGGGATGCCTTGGATGAACTGGCGCATCAGGAACGTCGCTTGAACGTTTGCCAGCGTGGGGATGATGAGCCCCCAGTAGGTATTCACGCCGCCGAGCCGGGAGATCAGCATGAACTGCGGGATCAGCGTGACGTGGTACGGCACCATGACCATCGCGATGAAGAGCCAGAAGAGGCCGTCGCGCCCCTTGAACCGCTTCTTCGCGAAGCCGTAACCAGCCATCGACGCGAACAGCATGACGAAGAAGACCGAGACCACCGCATAGATGGTGGTGTTCAGGATCCAGAGCGGCATCTTGCCTGTGGCGAAGATTTCCTGGTAGTTCGAGAGTGAGAGATCCGTCGGAACCAGAGATCCGGGGAAGGTCAGCGGCACCCCGGGCTTCCGGAGCGACATCACGATCATGGCGTAGAAGGGAAACAGGGTCACGAAGCCGGCCACCACCAGCATCAAGTACTGGCCGACGGCGGCGAGTCCCTTCGGGGAGAGCGGGTCGCGCTCCTGCACCCACGAGCGCCGAGGCTTCGTCGTCGGGCTCGGTGCCCCCTGACCCCGGCGGGTTCGGGTGTCTTCGGTCATGTCAGTCTCCCTTGTCCAGCACCGCACGCTGAATCAGTCCGAGGATGATCAGCAGGATGGCCATCGACACGCCGATGGCCGCGGCGTAACCGAAGTGGAACAGTCGGAAGGCCTCGTCGTAGAGCAGGAGGCCGAGGACCTTCGTCGTCCCCGACGGGCCGCCGCCGGTCATCACGTAGACGACGTCGAAGACCTGGAACGAGAACGTCGTCTCGATCACGAGGAGGAAGAGCAGGACGGGGCGCAGCTGCGGAAAGGTGATGAACCAGAATCGCTGCCAGCCATTGGCCCCGTCGACCATCGCCGCCTCGTCGATCTCGCGCGGCAGGTCCTGCAGGCGGGCGAGGACGATGAGCAGGTCGAATCCGAACCGGCCCCAGACCGCGATCAGGATGACCGTGACGAGCGCAAAGCCGGGCTTGGCCAACCAAGAGCGCCCGTCTCCGCCGAGCAGCTGCCAGAGGGAGGGGACGATGCCGTCAGCGTTGAACACCCAGACGAAAACGGCACCGGCCAGCACCAGAGATGTGATCGAGGGGATGAAGAAGGCCCCACGAAAGAACTTGATGAACGGCCCACTCCTGCGGACCAGTAGGGCCAGCGAGATCGACACGGCCATCAACAGTGGGACGACGATGACCGTGAACAGGACGGTGACGAGGAACGACTGCCAGAAGGTGCCGGAAGTCACCATCCGCTCGAAATTCTTGAACCCGACGAACTCGATGGCCCCCGAGAGCTTCACGTCTCCGAGCGAGATGGCAATCCCTCCCAGCGTCGGCAGCACCCGCCATGTGAGGAAGAGGAGTGCTGCAGGCAGGACGAAGATGATGCCCGCGAGGGCCTCCCGGCGCCGGTGCGCGCCGGGCCGGGGGGCCCTCGTCGGTGTGTGTGCTGCTGCAGACATCAGGAGAACTAGCGGTTGGCGATCTCTTCAGCAGCCTTCTGCATGGCTGCCTGCGCATCTTCAGGGGACTTCTGACCGAGCAGGACAGCCTGCATTTCAGTCCCGATGACCCCATTGACCTCACGAGCGATCGGGTTCTGCACGCCAGGCGTCACGACGGAAAGCGCCTTGGCCGCATCACCTTCAGGGGTGCCCTCCCCGAAGGTGATCTTCGCAGCTTCCTTCGGCGGGTAGAAGTGGCTGAACTCGTGGATCTTGGAGAGCTGCTCCGGCTTCGTGATCCAATTCAGGAACACCGCCGCGGCTTCCTTGTTCTTGGAGGCTTCGAGCAGAGTCAGGGAGCCGATGGTGCCGTATCCGGCGCTGACCTTGTTCTTCAGGGGCAAACCAACCACACGGTCGTCGCCCCAGTAGGGTGCCATGACGCCGACGCCCTGCGTCATGTCGCAGGCGACCTTGCGCTGAGCGATGCCCGACTGCTCCAACGGCACGGCGGTCACGGAATCGTCGAGATTGACGTAGCCCTTGTCGACGAGCTCCTTCTGGAACTTGATCGCTTCCAGCACCTCGGGGCTGTTCAGCGTCGGGTTGCCCTCCGCGTCGAAGGTGCTGCCACCTGCCTGCTGCACGAAGGGCAGGAACGCCATGTCCATTGCACCGTCGGGCTGCATCCCGAGCTGCGTCGCGTAGTAGCCCTTCGCCTTGGCCTTCTCGCCGAGCGCGCGCAGGTCGTCCCAAGTCTCGGGGACCTCGGCGCCGATGGCGTCGAGCACCGTCTTGTCACAGGTCACCGGCACGACCGACATGAGAATGGGCGCGCCGTACTGGTGCCCGTTGATGTTGGTGTACTTGATCGCGTTCTCGAAGTAGCCGTCGGTGACGAGCAGGTCGTCCAGCGGAGCGACGACACCCTGAGCCTCGTACTTCACGAGCTCGTTCGGGATCATGTAGACGATGTCGGGCGCCACGCCGCCGGCGATCGCGCTGGACAGCGCGGTGTCGCGGTCGGCCCAGGGCAAGACCTCGTTGGTGAGCTTGATGTCGGGGTATTCCTTGTTGAAGTCCTCGACGATGCCCTTCCAGAAGTCCTCGTCGGCATTCGCGCGGACCTCGGGGCTGATCGGGAACGTGCGGAACTTGACCTCGCCGCTGATCGACGCGGTCTTGTCGCCGCTCATCGACGCGGTCTTGTCGCCGGTGGGCGCCGCGGTCGGGGCGTCACCCCCACCGGAACACGCGGCAAGCAGGCCGACCGCCAGCGCGGCGACGGCCACCTTTGCAACTCCACGAGCCATTGCAACTCTCCTTTGGGTTGAACGGGTTGACCCTTGGAGAAAAGGTTATCTTCACGAGGTATGCCTGTCCAGTGGTTTTGGGAAGTTGTTGCCGACCTGTGATCTCAGGCACGACGAGCCCCCGAATCGGCACCACATCCCTGCGGGACGGCCCCCAGGAAGGAGAGGTCTCAGCGCCCCACCGGCCCCGTCGAGCCACGCACGACGAGCTGCGGCTTGGTGTCCACCCGGTCGTGGCCACCCTCGAGGCCGCGGAGTCCGAGCTCCATGGCCGACCTGCCCATCTCCCGCAGCGGCAGGTGCGCCGTCGTGAGGGCGGGCACCGTGTCGACGGCGAACGCGATGTCGTTGAATCCCGTCACCGAGACCTGCCCCGGCACCTGGACCCCCCGCTCGCGCAGCCGTGCGAGGACGCCGAAGGCCATCTGGTCAGCCGTCGCCGCGATCGCAGTGACCCGCGGGTGGTCGTCGAGGATGGCCCCGCAGGCCTCGTAGCCGCCATCGCGGGTGGGCTCCGCCTCGACGACGACCAGCGACTCCCCGAGCACGTCGCGGAAGCCCGCGACGCGATCGGCGATCGACAACAGTCGAGAGTTGCCCGCGACGACGGCCACCTCCCGGTGGCCCAGGCCCTGCAGGTGCTCTGCGACCTCTCGCGCCGCCAGACGGTTGTCGAACTCGACGCGGGAGGCGGGGAAGTCGCCTGCCACCTCGTGCCGGCCGATCAGGACGACGGACTTCCCGTCCTCGACGAACGCGCGGAGGCTGCGCTGCATGGACTCGGTGTGGATCGGGTCCGCGAGACCGGACGCGGCGAGGATGAGAATGTCGACCCGCTGGGCGCGAAGCCGGCGCACGATGTCGAGCTCCGCACCGGGCTCGCGGTACGTGTTGACGGTGGTCACCATGTAGCCGGCCTTGCCTGCCACGTCGTGGATGCCGCCGATCATGCCGGAGAAGAACGGGTCCGACACGTCGCCGACCAGCACCCCCACCGTCTGCGATCGCCCCCGCAGCAGCCCGCGCGCGTTCGCGTTCGGCACGTAATCGAGTTCCTGGGCCACCTGCAGGACCCGTTCGCGGAGCTCGTCCTTCACCGGGTAGTCGCTGCCGGAGAGCACACGCGAGGCCGTCGCCAGAGAGACGCCGGCCTTCTCGGCAATCGTCTTCAGATTCACCGACCCCATGCGGGAAGTCTACTGGGAAAGGCCCTTCCCAGTCGCGATCACGAGTCACCGGTCCCGCCCGGCGATCCACGGGCACCACCCCCGTGAACCGCCCCGCCAACTAGGGTGGGGGATCGTGAGTACGCCTGTGCCCGAGGAGGACCTGTCCCGCGTGACGATCATCTCGCCCACGCGGCGGGTGGACCTCGCCCTCCCGGGGTCCGTGACCCTGAACGAACTGCTGCCCAGCATCTGCCGGTTCGCGGGCCTCGAGTCCAACACCCCGACGGACGCCGTGCACGCCTGGGTGTTGCAGCGTTTCGGGCAGGACCCCTTCGACCTGTACGCCCCCGTCAGCAAGCTCGGCATCCGCGACGGCGAGACGCTCCACCTGCGCCAGCGCGAAAACGCCATCCCGGACGCCGCATTCGACGACGTCGTCGACGCCGTCGCGGGGGCCACCAGCTCCCGGCCGTCGTGGCACCACGCGCATTCGCGCGTCGCGGGCCTGATCTGCATGGCGGCCACGCTGATCGGCCTCCCGCTGCTGCTGATCCACACCTCCACCGACGAGGGCCGGCTCCCGCACGGGCTCATGCTCGCCGCCACCGGCATGCTCTCCTTCGCGGCTTTCATCGCCGCCGTCTCGCTGGCCAGGGCCGCCAAGGAGCAGCACACCGCCGGCACGCTGTCCTGGATGAGCGTGGCACTGGCCGGCATCGTCGGCTGGAACCTCCCCGACATCATCGCCACCAACCCGGCACTGCACATCCACATCCTCATGGCCTCGTCGCTGACGCTCGTGCTCGCCACCGCCAACGCACTCGCAGCCCGGGTGCAGGCCATGGCACTGTTCGCCGTCGCGGTGGGTTCGGGAATGATGCTCATCAGCTCGGCCGTGATGGCGCTCAACTACGGCAACGACGCGAAGGTCGCCGCAGCGACGATGGCGGTCTCCGCGCTGCTGACGACGTCCCTTCCGACGCTCAGCTACCAGATCGCGGGCATCGCGCTGCCCAACCTTCCCGTGACGAGCGAGGCCATGCTCGCCGACGACACCCCCGTCCAGTCCGACATCGTGAGCCGCGCCCTCTTCGCCGACCGCCTGTTGGGCGGCATGCTTGCCGCGACCGCCATCGCCGCCACCCTCTCCGCCGCCATCACGATGACCCGCGGCACGTGGTGGGCGGTGGCGCTCGTCGTCAGTGTCGGCGTGGCGTTCCTGCTGCGGGCAAGGGCCTTCGTGGGATTCACCCAGCGGCTCTCGCTGCTCGTCGGCGGCGCCCTCATCACCGCGCTGGGCCTGTTCGCGATCGCGGCGAGCATCGCGACGCGCCCGGTCGGGCTGGGCATCCTCGTGGGCGTGACGCTGCTCGTCGGCTACGTCTTCGCCCACTACTCGGCCGCCTGGTACAAGAAGATCCTCTCCCCGACGTGGGGCCGCTGGGGCGACATCCTCGAGTGGCTCGCCATCATGGGCATCGTGCCCTTCATGCTGGGCGTCCTCGACTTCTACGTCTGGTTCCGCAGCCTGTTCAACTTCTGACCCTCACCCCTGCGCGGGCCGGGGCCGTCGTCGCACCCCTCGCACGCCCCGTCTCCACGCGCCGGGAGCCGACGCGGCCTCAGCCGCCGAACAGCATCCGGTATTCCATGGGCGATGGCGGCATCGCGACGCGCGCGAGGCGGCGGGCACTGGCCAGCACCACCTCCGAGTCGTCGAGGTCCAACACGCCCTTCACCTGCGACGACGGCAGCGCGAACGCGCGGCGAAGGTGCTCACTCACCTTCGCGTCGACGGGCGAGACGATCGCGACGTCGCTGTTGCGCAACTCGCCCACCGCCGACGAGGACGTCGGGTCCCCGACGCGCGCGACTGCCTGCCATGCCCCCAGCCGATGCGTCGGCTGGATCGCATCCATCGCGTCGACGACCAGGCTCGGGCGGAAGGGCCGCCCCTGCCCGGGGACGTTCTCCACGTCGGAGAGGATGTCGATGGTGCCGCCACAAGCACGGACGGTGTCGGCGAGCGCCAGCCACCGCCGCGCGGACGTGGACAGGATCGTCAGGTGCGCCCCGATGCACATGGCCCTGAACGCAAGCAGCCACTGCATGTAGTCGGGCACCGCGAGGTAGACGCGGGTGGGTTCGCGACGAAACAGTCGCAGCGCGACGGCACCGCCCGGCCCCCTCCCCAGCAGCAGGCCGGAGGGCCCCGTCGACACCACGGATTCGACGGTTTCCCTGCCGGGCGCGAGCGCCTGATGCGTCTCGGTCATCGATCCACCTGCCTTCCGAGCGGCACGGTCGCGAGCAGCCCGGGCACCTGCGAGCCCGCCCGCGGGCCGAGCCTGACCGTCGCCGGGATCGTCGACTGCACGAATTCGTCGGCCTCGCGGGCATGGTCGTCGTCGTTGGACACCAGCCGGACCGCCCCGCGCGCGGGCTCACCTGGGGAGATCGTGAACGAGGTGATCGCCATCATCGCCGGCGACTCGTTGACCGCGTCGAGCAGCGCCTGGTAGCCGGCGCTCGCATCCTTGCCGAACGTCTGCACGGACCGCGACTCATGCACGAGCCCGTCGCAGGTCCACGTCCCCCACTGCTCCGACGAGCGGGGCGTGCGCGGCTCGGGGCCGGCACCCGACGTGAGCGCCAGCACGGCGCCGATCTCCATCGGGTCGAGCGGCTGGGTGGCCACACCGCGCCGCTTCAGCATCGTCTGCGCCCTGTGCAGACCGAAGCGAAGGGTGGCGTAGACCCCCACCTGCCCCTGCCCGCGACGCCCGATCGCCTCGAGGCAGAGCCTGGGCTCGAGCCGAAGCGCGAGCCACGTGCGGCGCACCGCAGGCGGAGGCAGCTCCCCGCCCAGGATCTCGCGGTAGGCGGCGATCGCAGGGGATCCGGGCGGCAGCATGGCCGACGTCGGCGCCCCGACGGTGAACGTCACGATCTGCACACCCGCGAACGTGACGTCGTCCTGCCGGGTGAGGTTGGCGAGCTCGTCGAGGTTGAGTCGGTTGCCGCGGTCGGAGAAGAAGTTGAGGTCGGAGGTGAGCTCCAAGATGCCCGTCCACGACTGCCCATCCGCGACGATGCCGATCTCGCCGTCGTGCGCGTCCTTGATGCGCGTCACTTCAAGCCCGGGCAGCCACTGCGCCAGCGGCACCAGCTCGACGGGCTGATCCGGCTCCTCGACGAATCGGCGCGCCCGGCGCCGGAACGCCCTCCGGTGCGCCCACGTCCTCGGCAACGTCCGCCCGTTGACCGGCACCGTCAACAGGAGCCCGACGAGCAGCAGCAGCGCCGCCAGCGCGAGGCTCCACGGCTGCCGCAACGCGCCGAGCGCGGCGGCGACGACGAGCACCACCTGCCAGAACACGACGACGGGCAGGTACCTCGTCGAGCGTGCCCGCAGCGGCAACTGCGCCTTCACGGGTTGGGCGGACTTCAGCATCGTTTCCTCTCGGCACCATCTCTCCCGCGCAACTCTAGGGCCGATCGGGGGCACCTTGCGGTCCGCGACGACGTCCCTCGCCCCCGACGGGGTCTAGTCTGGGCCCCAGCTCGGCGTGGGAAGGACACGGATGGCCACTCGGAAGGACCTCCTCAAGGCGCAGGCGTTCACGTCGCGCCGGATGGTGGCGTCGTTCATCAACCGCGACCCCGACGATCCGACGCCGCCCCTGCGCCGCGTCGGGATGGCGTCGTTCGTGTCGGTGATGCTCGGCATCGTCCTCGTGGCGGGCTACACGCTGATGGGTCTCATCCGCCCCGGCTCGAACCCGGGTTGGCGCACGGAGGGCGTCGTCATCTCCGACACCGAGTCGGGGGCGCTGTTCACCTACGACGAGGCCAACCAGGTCCTCGTGCCCATGGCCGACGCGGCCTCCGCGCGTCTGGTGGCGGCCGGCACCGAGGGCGGCACGCCCCGCACGACGAATGTGAAGACCGACGCGCTCGCCGGCGTCCCGCAGGGGCAGCTCATGGGCATCACCAGTGCGCCGCGACAACTCCCGTCGCCGAAGAACATGGCCGCCCACCCGCTGAAGATGTGTTCGACGAAGCCAGATCTGGGCGGCGAGCGATTCGTGACGCTCGAGTTCGGGTCGACGGCTCCCGCCACCTCCGGGTTCGCGTTCGTCGCGCAGCACTCCGACCGCTCGGAATACGTCATCTTCGGCGGCAAGAAGCACCGCCTGTGGACGGACCCGACGAACTCGGGGCTCATCATGGTGCCCGATCTGCCGCGCGTGCCCGTCGGCAACGCATGGATCGCGGCGATGCCGGAGGGGCTGCCGATCGTCCCGCTCGACATCCGCGGGCTGGGCGACGACAACGGCCGTTGGATCGCGGGCATGTCCCGCGGCGACGTCGGCGTGGCCCCCTCCTCCAACGACGACGGCCGCGACCAGTACTTCGTCCAGACCGAGGAGGGGATCGTGCGCATCTCCTACCTCGACGCGGACGCAATCATCCAGAAGTACTTCCAAGGCTCCACCGACCGCATCCGCACCCTCGGGCCGCAGGACTTCAAGGGCCTGGACCGCTTCTCGCTCCCCGATCGCAGCACCCCGGGCGTGCCGCTCGACCGCCCCGTCGGCCCCCCGCGCGACGCCGCCGTCGAGCAGCAGGCCATCTGCGCGACGTGGACCTCCGCCTCCCCGGACACTCCGGCCATCAGCTTCGGCGACGCGACGCCCGAGCTGCCGCCCAACTTCCGGGTCTCCGTCGGCAACGCGTTCGACTACATCGCGATGGATCCGCTGTCGGGGGCGCTGCTTCGGCACGCCGGCTCGAAGGCGTCGGAGACTGCGACGTTCCTCGTCGCCGACGGCCGCAAGTACGGCATCCCCGACGTCAACTCCCGCCGCGCGCTCGGCTACGGGGACGTCGCCCTCGTGCCCGTCCCCGGTGGGCTGCTCTCGCAGCTCCCCGACGGCCTTCCGCAGGGCACGTCCCTGAGCCTCGCCGACGTCCACCCGCTGTAGCCCGACGCCGCCGCGCGGTGCACCCGAGTGGTGGTGCGTGGGCGGGTGGTGCGCTGGGGCGGGTCCCGTCTAGGTACTGCTACTCGAATCCGGCAATCCCCGACGAAACGGTGGGCAACTGACCCCTCGGGCCCATAGTGTCGACCACGACAACACGGCAGCCCGAGCAATCGAAGTTGCCACCGCCGGCCGGAGAACGGCCCACCGTCGAAGGGAATGAACAATGGGCAACAAGTCCGTGGACCGCGCCGAGATGGCCAAGGCCGCTCAGCAGATTGACACCAAGCACCAGCAGATCGTTGCGCTGCAGTCCCGCCTCCGTGGCGAGATGCAGACCCTCGCCGGCGTCTGGACCGGCAAGGCCTCCGTCGCCTTCCAGAACGGCTACCAGCGCTTCGACGAGGAGTACGAGAAGGTCAAGAACGGCCTCGAGAAGATCCACAGCGCCCTCACCGAGACTCAGCGTGACTACACGATCCGCGAGGACGAGTCTGAGGCCGAGGCCAACAAGTTCATCGGCACCATCTGATCCGCACCGACCGCACAGAGCTTTCAAGGAGAATCACAATGAGCGACGCAACCGTTTACACCCAGTCCGGCCTTCAGGACGGCATCGCTTCCCTGCGCCGTGCGCACAAGGAGCTCGTCGACATGCTCGAGACCCTCAAGGGTGAGCTCCGTCAGTCCCTCGGTGCGTGGGAGGACAACGCCCGCATCGCGTACCAGGAAGTCCAGGACGAGTGGGACCGCTCGGCGCAGCGCCAGAACGACATCATCGAGAAGATGCCCGTGCTCCTCGGCAACATCGCCGACGGCTACGACGCCACCGAGCGCGCCAACGCCTCTCGCTGGGCCTGACCCACACCACCCTCGAGCGGGGTCCGGCTTCGGCCGGGCCCCGCTTCGCGTCGCCGGCCGGGTTGCGCGTCGACGACCAAGTCTTGCGTCGACGACGTCCGCGCGGCTTACCCGCGCCACGCCGCCGGATGGCCGACTCAGGCCGAGAGGGCCTCGTCGAGAAGGCGAAGGTAGTCGTCGCGCGGCACCTCGATGGCCCCCATCGACGCCAGGTGGGGAGTGAGCCACTGCACGTCGAGCAGTGTCGCGTCGAGCTCGTGCAGCCGCGAAACGAGCGCGACGAGCGCCACCTTCGACGCGTCCCGCCCGAGCTCGGCGTCGTGGAACATCGACTCGCCGGCGAAGAAGCCGGCGATCCGCACCCCGTAGAGGCCCCCGACGAGGTCCCCGTCGGGCGTCCAGGTCTCGACGCTGTGCGCGATCCCGCGCTCGTGCAATTGCGTGTAGACCTCGACGATGGCGTCGTCGATCCAGGCGCCGTCGCGGGCCGGGTCGGCGCAGCGCCGCAGCACCTCGTCGAAGGCGGCGTCGATCGTCGTGACATAGCGACGGGTCATCTTGCGCAGGCTGCGGGTCACGCGCAGCGCATCCAGCGGGAGGATGCCGCGATCGAGCGGCGACCACCACCCCATCATCCCCTCGATCGGCATCGGGAAGACTCCGCTCAGATACGCTTCGAGCGTCATGCCGGCGTCGAACTCGTCCGACAACCCGATGAGGTCCTGGGCGGGCCACCCGCTGGGGTCGCCGAACATCGGGCTGAGCATGGCGCCAGTGTGGCACCGCAGGCCGCGTTGGGCCAACGCCGGTGGTCGGGTGTTTGGTGTGGTGTGCGACCCTTGGAGTGGACCTTGGGGTGAAGGAGGACCATGGACCAGAATCAGCTCGCCGTCACCGAGCACGTGTCGGCCGACGTGTTCCACCAGATCCTCGAGCTGGCGATCACGGGGCGCAACCCGCTCTCGGGGGCCAAGACCATCGCGAAACAGCACCTCGAGAAGGCGGGCGAGTCCGAGTCCGCCATCCGCACGCTCGTCACCCAGCACCTCGCGCTCGCCGGTGGTCAGGGCTTCGCCACCAACTGGGGCGGCTTCCTCGTCTCGATCGTCACGATCCCCGCGAACATCGCCGCCGCCGCCTTCGTGCAGGCGCGCATGGTCTCCGGCATCGCCCACCTCCGCGGCTACGAGCTGCACGACCCGCGCGTGCGCACGGCCATCTTGATGTGCATGCTGGGCCCGAAGTCGGGCCCGTCGCTGGTGGCCAAGGGCGTGCTGCCGAGTTCGCCGCTCGCCGTCGCCACCGCCCCCGTCTTCGACGCGCAGCTCGATGGTGCCGTCGCGCGGGTGCTGATGGAGCGCGCGTTCAGCTCCGTGAGCGGCAAGCGGATGGGCGTGATGCTCGCCAAGCGCGTGCCGCTGGTCGGTGGCGGGGTGGGCGCGGCCGTCGACGCTTGGACGGCCCACACGATCGCGCAACACGCGCTCGACGAGCTGCCGAGCCGTCGCCCCAGGCGCTGAGCCAGTTCAGCCGACGTAGCGTCGCGGCACGCGCGCCGTGATGAGGCAGGTGACCTCGTAGGGGATCGTCTCCATGAGGTCCGCCAGCTCCTGCGGCGTGATGCGCTCGTCGCCGGACGCGCCCAGGAGCACCACCTCGTCGCCGGGCGCTACGGTCGATGCGGGCCCCACGTCGACGAGGATCTGGTCCATGCACACGCGGCCCACGACGGGGTACGAGCGGCCGTCGATGAGTACGCGTCCCCGGGAGGAGTTGCGGCGCGAGAAGCCGTCGCCGTAGCCGACGGCGACCGTCGCGATCCGCGTGTCGGCCGCCGGGGCCCAGATGCGACCGTAGGAGACGCTCTCGCCGGCGGCGACGTCCTTCACGAGCGTCACCTTCGTCGTCCAGCGCACGACGGGTGCGAGCAGCCCCTCCTCGTCGAGGTTGAGCTCGGGGGCGGAGCCGTACAGGGCGATGCCGGGCCGCATCGCGGTGTCGTCGCCGAGGTCATGGTTGAGGATGCCCGCCGAGTTGCCGGAGTGCACGTACGGCACCGGGCCGACGGCGCGCGTCGCCGCGACGAAGCGCTCGCGTTGCAGCGCGGTGAACGCCCGCCCCTCCTCCACGTCCGCCACCGCGAAGTGCGTCATCACGCCCTGCAGGCGCAGGTCCTCGCTCGCACGGATCGCTGCGGCGGCCCGTCCCGCTTCCTCGGGCGCGACGCCCACCCGGCGCATCCCGGTGTCCACCTTCAGGTGCACGTCGGCGCGACGCCCGACCTGCCGCGCGGCCCGCGCGATGCGCTCGATGTCGTCGAGGGAGCCGACGACGAGCGTCACGTCGGCGGCGATGGCGGCGGGGAGCTCGTCGACGCCGGCCGGCGACAGCTTCAGGACCAGCTTGGAGATGCCCGCCTGGCGCAGCCGGAGGCCCTCGTCGACGGTGGCGACTCCGAAGCCGGTGACGATCGGCTCGATGTGGCGCGCGACGGGCACCATCCCGTGCCCGTACGCGTCCGCCTTGACCGCGGCGATGATGGCCCGTCCACCGCCGCGGACGCGGAGGGTTTCGACGTTCCGGGCGATCGCTTGCAGGTCGACGACGAGTTCGGTGGCACTCACGACTTGCATCCTACGGCGCTGCGAAGACGTGGCGAGGAGCTGGTGGACAAGGACCGATGGGCGGACTCGACGGGCATGACGCTGACCTGTGGAGCTGGCAGACTGACACCATGTCGAACGACCAGTGGAACAACAACCAGGGCAACCAGTGGGTGCCGCAGCCCGACGCCGGCGCCTCCCCGCAGCGATCCGCGAACGAGTGGGCGCAGCAACCGGCAGACCAGTGGGGACAGCAGCCTCAGCAGCCGTCGGGCAACGAATGGGGTCAGCAGCAACCGTCGGCCAACGAATGGGGCCAGCAAGCCCAGCAGCAGCCGGCTGGCGAGTGGCAGCAGGGCCAGAGCGCAAACGAGTGGGCCCAGCAGCAGGCGCAGCAAGGTTGGGACCAGCAGGCCCAGCAGGGCTGGGGGCAGCAGCAGCCGCAGCAGGGTTGGGACCAGCAGCAGGCTTGGCAGCAGCAGCAGTGGCAGGGTGGCGCGGCGATGCCCGCCGGGTCCGTGCCCGCGCAGGTGGCGCCCTCGGGCGGCAGCCCCTTCGACTTCAGCTTCCGGGAGCTGTCATTGCCGAAGTCGGCGTCGGCCATCTGGATCATCGTCATCGTGTGCCTCCTGATCGAATGGCTGCTCGGCTTCATCCCGGTGCTCGCCTACGACCAGGGCGCCCTCAGCATCGCCCAGATCCTCTTGGGCGGGCTTGCCGGCGTCGCGGCGAAGGCGCTCGTCGTGCGCGTCCTGCTCGAGATCGGGATCGCGCTGGTGCGCGTCGTGGAGCAGACGAAGAAGGACGAGGCCTGAACCGGCCCCACCTTCGTCGGCGCCCGGCCGGAGCGCATCAGGAGGGAGTCCTGAGGGGGCTCCCTCCTCGCGTTCACGCCGACGCCCGGCGGGCGCCGCAGCCCGAATCTGTGGAAGGATTGGGCGCGGTGAGCCGGGAAGTCTGGTCGGCACGAACGCTTGACGACGATCGAGGAGACCGCCCGTGACCACCCCCACCCGCGAGGAATTCATCCTGTCCCGCGGCACGTACCGCGAGTACAGCCGCATCGAGAAACTGCTCACGACCAATTCGATGGCCGGGGTCCTGCTCATCATCGGGACCGCGATCGCACTCATCCTCGCCAACAGCGGGGCGGCCGACGCCTACTTCGGCCTGCGCGACACGCATCTCGGCTTCGACCTGCCGTGGCTGCACCTCAACCTGTCCCTCGGCCACTGGGCCGCCGACGGCCTGCTCGCGGTGTTCTTCTTCATGGTCGGGCTCGAGCTCAAGCGGCAGTTCGTCGTCGGGGACCTGCGCGACCCGGGGCGGGCGCTGGTGCCCGTCGCGGCCGCCTTCGGTGGCGTCGCCGTGCCCGCGCTGATCTTCACGCTCGTCAACCTCAACGGAACCGACGGCGAACTCGGCGGCTGGGCGATTCCCGCGGCCACCGACATCGCCTTCGCGGTCGCCGTCCTCGCCATCATCGGCACCCACCTGCCCGCGGCGCTGCGCACGTTCCTCCTGACGCTGGCCGTCGTCGACGACCTCATCGCCATCACGATCATCGCGGTCTTCTACAGCACCGACTTGAAGCTGGAGTACCTGGCCTTCGCGATCGTGCCGCTGGGCCTGTACTGGGTGCTCGCCAACCGCTTCGAGCACTGGTTCAAGAAGTCCTACACCACCGCCTGGATCCTGTTGCTCCCGCTCGGCATCATCACGTGGGCGCTGTTCTACAACTCCGGCATCCACGCGACCATCGCGGGCGTCGTACTCGCCTTCCTCGTGCCCGTGCACTCCAAGTCCCCGTATGGCGCGAAGTACTCGCTGTCGGAGACGTTCGAGCACCGCTTCAACCCGATCTCCACCATCTTCTGCGTGCCCGTGTTCGCGTTCTTCTCCGCTGGCGTCGCGGTGGGCGGCTGGTCTGGCCTCGTCGAGGCGTGGACGTCGCCCGTGGCCATCGGCATCGTCCTTGGCCTCGTGCTCGGCAAGATGCTCGGCATCACCGGCACGACGTGGCTCGTCACCCGTCTGAAGCACGCCAACCTCGACCCCGACGTCAAGTGGGTGGACCTCATCGGCGTCGCCGCGATCGCCGGCATCGGCTTCACCGTGTCGCTGCTGATCGGCGAGCTCAGCTACCCCGCAGGGAGCGTCCTGCAGGACGACGCCAAGGTGGGCGTCCTGACCGCCTCGGTGGTGGCCACCGTCGTCGGGGCCATCCTGCTCGTCCCCCGCAACGCCCACTACCGCGCGATCGAGGAGAAGGAACACGTGGACGCCAACCGCGACGGCATCCCCGACGTCTTCGCCGACGACTCCTCCCACGCCGACGACACCACCGGCCCCGCCAAGGGCTGACGGCGAGGCAGGCCGTCGACGCCGACCCGCGCCCCGACGACGGCGAGCCTGCCGTCGAAGGGATCAGAACAGCAGCGCTGAGGCCGGGTCCTGGAGGATCTGCGCCACATCAGCGAGGAACTTCGAGCCCTGCTCACCGTCGATGAGGCGATGGTCGAACGCGACGGAGATCGTCGTCACCCACCGCGGCTCGACGCGCTCGTCGGCACCCGTGCCCACCACCCACGGCCGGCGGTCGATTGCGCCCATGCACAGGATCGCGGACTCGTCGCCGTTGATGACGGGCGTGCCCGAGTCGATGCCGAAGATGCCGACGTTGGTGAGCGTGAACGTGCCGCCCGAGTAGTCGGCGGGCTGCAGCTTGCCGTCGCGGGAGATCTGCACCAGGCGGTTGATCGCCTCGCACAGCTCGAGCAGCGACAGCTCGCCGGCGCGCTTGACGTTGGGCACCATGAGGCCGCGCGGCGTCGCCGCGGCAATGCCGAGGTTGACGTCGCGGTGGTAGACGATCTCCTGCCGCTGCTCGTCCCACGACGCATTGAGGTCCGGGTTGCGGCGGAGTGCCAGGCAGATCGCCTTCGCGTAGAGCAACAGCGGCGAGATGCGCAGCCCCTGGAACTCCCGACGTGCCCGCAGCCGCTCGACGAATTCCATCGTCGCCGTCACGTCGATGGTGGTCCACTCCGTGACGTGGACGTGCGTCGACACGGACCGCACCATGTTCTCGGCCGTCACCTTGCGCACGCCCTTGATGGGCACGCGGCGCTCGGCGCGGCCCTCGAACGGGTCGAAGCGGCCTCCCGTCGGGGCGCCGGCGCCCGGGCCGCCCATCCCGCCGGGGTCGTCGTCGTGCATGACGCGCCCCTGCCGCGGCTGCTGCTGGACGGCGTGCGCCGCCTCGACGTCCCCGCGGGTGATCGTGCCGTCGGGGCCGGTGCCGATCACGAAGCGGAGATCGACGCCGAGATCCCGGGCGTACTTGCGCACCGGCGGTTTCGCGCGCGGGGTGTCGTCCTCGACGAGCACCAGCGACGACTCCGTCGGGGCCTCTCCCGCGTCGGGCAGCGGCTCCCCGACGGGTTCGGCCTCGACCGGCTCCGCGGGCTGCACGTGCTCGGCGCCGCGCCCGGGGGCGTGCTGATCGTAGGAGGCGGCGACGGCGGCGCGCACCTCGGCGCCGTTGGCCGGCTTGGCCCGACGACGACGTCGCGCTGGCGGCTCGCTCGCCCCGTACCCCACCAACGTGGGCGTCGACGCCTCCTCGCTCCCTCGCGACGCAGTGGCCGGGGAGGCTTCGTCGTCGGGCTCACCGTCGTCGATCTCGACGATGGCCGTGCCGACGGTCACCTCGTCGCCCTCCGCGACGAGCAGCCTCGCCACGCGGCCCGCGAAGGGGCTCGGCAGTTCGACGATCGACTTCGCGGTCTCGATCTCGACGAGCACCTCGTTGATCGCGACGATGTCGCCCTCGACGACGTGCCATGCGACGATCTCGGCCTCGGTGAGGCCCTCGCCGACGTCGGGCAGCAGGAACTGTTGGATCATCGGTCCTCCGGTCAGTGGGCGAGCGAGCGGTCGACGGCGTCGAGGACCCGGTCGATGCCGGGCAGGTAGTGTTCCTCGACGCGCGCGGGCGGGTAGGGGATGTCGTAGCCGGTGACGCGCAGCACGGGGGCCTCCATCACGTAGAAGAGCTCCTCGTGGAGCCGGGCGGCGAGCTCGGCGCCCATGCCGAGCGACAGCGGCGCCTCGTGGACGACGATCGCCCGACGGGTGCGGGCGACGGAATTGCGCACGGTGACCCAGTCGATGGGGCTCAGCGTGCGCAGGTCCACGACCTCGAGCTCGGTCCCCTCCTCGGCCGCGATGTCGGCCGCGTCGAGGCAGGTGGGCACCGTCGGCCCGTAGGCCAGGAGCGTGGCGTGCTTGCCCACCCTCGTGATCTGCGCGGCGTGCAGCGGGACCGGGCGCGCGTCGAGGTCGACGTCGCCCTTGCTCTGGTAGCGGCGCTTGGGCTCGAAGAAGATGACGGGGTCGTCGGACTGGATCGCCTGCTGGATCATCCAGTAGGCGTCGTTGGGGTTGGACGGCGCCACCACCTTCAGGCCGGGGGTGTGCGCGAAGTACGCCTCGGGGGATTCGGAGTGGTGCTCGATGGCGCCGATGCCGCCGCCGAAGGGGATTCGCACGACGACGGGCATCGGCACCCTGCCCCCGGTGCGGGTGTGGAAGCGCGCGAGCTGGCTCACGATCTGCGAGAACGCCGGGAATACGAAGCCGTCGAACTGGATCTCGACGACGGGCCGGTAGCCGCGCATGGCGAGGCCGATCGCGGTGCCGACGATGCCGGACTCCGCAAGGGGAGAATCGACGACGCGCGACTCGCCGAACTGCGCCTGGAGGCCTTCGGTGATGCGGAACACGCCACCGAGCTTGCCGATGTCCTCACCTGCGAGGATCACCTTCGGGTCGGCCTCGAGGGCGCGCCGCAGGCCCGCGTTGAGGGCCTTGGCCATGGTCATCTTCTGCATCAGTCCTCCTCGAACCCGGACTGGAAGTCGGTGTACTGGCGCTGCTGGGAGGCGAGGGACACCGTCGGCTCCGCGTGCACGGCGGCGAACAGCTCCTCCATGTCCACGTCCCTGAGCCCGGCGATGGACGCGCGGGTGCTGGCGCCGAGTTCGTCGGCCTCCTCCTCGAGCCGGGCCAGGTGGGCGTCGTCGATCTCGTCGATGCTGCGCAGGTGGGTGATGAGGCGGCTGATCGGGTCGCGTCCGCGCCACTGCTCCTCCTCCGCGGCCTGGCGGTACTTCGTCGGGTCGTCGGAGGTGGTGTGGGCGCCCATGCGGTAGGTGTACGCCTCGATGAAGGTGGGCCCGTCGCCGCGGCGGGCGCGGTCCATCGCCCAGCGGGAGACGGCTTCGACGGCGAGGACGTCGTTGCCGTCGACCTGCACGCCGGGGAAGCCGAAGCCGCGGGCGCGCTGGTACAGCGGGATGCGCGACTGCAGCGCGATCGGCTCCGAGATGGCCCATTGGTTGTTTTGGCAGAAGAACACGACGGGGGCCTGGTAGCTGGCGGCGAAGACGTAGGCCTCGTTGACGTCGCCCTGCGACGAGGCGCCGTCGCCGTGGAAGGCCATGACGGCCTCGTTGCGCGACTCGTCGTCCGCGCCGACGAGGCCGTCGAGCTGGAGCCCCATCGCGTAGCCGACGGCCTGCAGCACCTGCGCCCCGATGACGATGCCGTAGGTGCGGAATCGGTCCTGCATGTCCCAGTGGCCGGCGTCGCAGCCGCGAAACAGCGCGAGGATCTGCGTCATGGGGATGCCGAGCACCATCGCGACGGTGTGCTCGCGGTAGCTCGGAAAGACGTGGTCGGCGGGTGCCAGCGCCCGCGCGGCGCCCACCTGGGCCGCCTCCTGCCCGAGCTGCGGGGGCCAGAGGCCGAGTTCGCCGTGGCGCTGCAGGGCCGTCGCCTCCTGGTCGAAACGGCGGCCGAGCCACATGTCGCGCAGGCGTCCGCGCAGGTCGTCGCCGCTGCCGTCCCAGTGGAAGTCGGGGTGTTCGAGGCGGGTGCCCTCCGGGGTCAGCAGTTGCACCATGGAGTCCTGCACGTGCGATCTCCTCCCATGAAGTTACGCGGACGTAGCCTACGCAAGCGTAGGCACATGGATGGGTCGACTGCGATGGAGGATTCCTCCAAAGCCGCGGCCGTGACCTTGGATCCCGACGACGCCCCTCGCCGCACGCGCGCGCCTACGAAAGGATGTCTCGTCGGTGAACTCTTGGAAAACGACTTGACCTGAGCCCGGATCATCTAGTTTGGTGACACTGCAACACCCGCGCATCCGCGCGGGACACCGCCATGTCAGGAGAGACTCCATGTCCAACTACACCCGCCGCTCGGTGGCCGGGCTCGCGGCTGCCGCGATGGGCGTTGCCGGGGGGATCGTGTCGGTCGGCGCGCCCTCCGTCGCGCACGCCGACGAGTGCACCGCCACCTCCACGGTCAGCGTCTTCACGTTCAACGACTTCCACGGCCGCATCGACGCCGCCGCCAAGCTGTTCACGCCGGTCGAGGAGCGGCGCGCGGCCATCGGCGAGAGCAACGTGTTGCTCCTGTCGAACGGGGACAACATCGGTGGCTCGACGTTCGTCTCCGCCGTCGCCGACGACCAGCCCACGATCGACGTGCTGAACGCCGCCGCGCTCGACGCGGCGAGCGCCGGCAACCACGAGTTCGACAAGGGCTGGGAAGACCTGGCCGGCCGCGTCGTTCCCGCCGCGGACTTCCCCTACCTGGCCGCCAACGTCGTGGACAAGGGCACCAACTCCGTGGCCGTCCCGCTGAAGGCCTACACCGTGATCCCGAAGGGCGGCCTGCGGATCGCGATCGTGGGCGCCGTGACGAAGGATCTCCCGTCGCTCGTCTCCCCCGCCGGCATCAGCGCACTGGACGTGAAGGACCCGGTGGCTTCGGTCAACGCCGTGGCGAAGCAGCTCAAGGACGGCGACACGAGCAACGGTGAGGCCGACGTCGTCATCGCGACGATCCACGAGGGCTCGCCGGACGGCTCCACCAACTTCGCCGGCATGTACGACGGCATGGACGCCTCCGTCGACGCGATCATCAACGGCCACACCCACGTGCCGTACCTCGCCACGACGGCGAAGGGCCAGCCGATCGTGCAGGCCAAGTCCTACGGGGCGCAGCTCGTCCAGCTCGACCTGGGCGTCACGGACGCGGGCGCACTGTGCGGTATCACGACGAGCCACGTCGCCCCCGCCGAGAAGGCCAACACCACGTTCGCGCGGATCGCCGAGATTGAGAAGAGCGTCGACGCCGCGAAGGCTGCTGCCGCGGAGAAGGGCGCCGAGGTCGTCGGCCAGGCCGAGGAGGCCATCTCCACGCCCGGCGACGGTGGCTCCGGCACCCGCGACCAGGAGTCGCCCATGTCCAACATGGTGGCGCAGATGTTCTTCGACATGATGAGCAACGGCAACGACGAGTTCATCGGCGTCCAGAACCCGGGCGGCACCCGCACGTCGTTCGACCAGGGCGACATCACCTACGAGGAGGCCGCGCTGGTCCTGCCGTTCGCGAACTCGCTGATGACCACGCAGCTCACCGGTGCGCAGTTCGTCGAGGTGCTCAACCAGCAGTGGCAGCGCGACGCCGAGGGCAACGTCCCCTCGCGCCCCTACCTCGCGCTCGGCCTGTCCGACAACGTCAGCTACACCTACGACGAGTCGCTGCCCGAGGGTGAGCGCATCACCTCCGTGTTCATGAACGGCGAGCCGATGGACATGGAGAAGCTGTACACCGTCGGGTCTGGTTCGTTCCTGATCTCCGGTGGCGACAACTTCCGCGCCTTCGCCAAGGGTGTCAACACCGCCGACTCCGGCCTGGTGGACCTCACCGCATGGGTCGACTGGCTGAAGGAACAGGGCACGGTGGCCCCCGACTACACCAAGCGCGGGGTCTCCATCACCGGCGCGAAGGACCTCTACAAGGCCGGCGAGACCGTCACCCTGACCCTGGGTGCGCCCGGCGAGGTCAACCCCGGCACTCTGGACATGTTCCTCGCCGAGGGCGCCAAGGTGTCCCCGCAGCTCGCCAACGCAGAAGTGCACGCCATGATCGGCGAGGACTGGGTCGGCCACGCGAGCGTCGTCGATGGTGTGGCCCAGCTCGACATCGAGCTTCCGGCGGACCTTCCCACCGGCCAGCACATCGTCTACATGATCGTGGCAGACTCGGGCACGCTCATCGCCTACCCGATCAACGTCGAGGGCGCGCCTGCCGAGCCGAGCCCGTCGCCGTCGGCCCCCGCGCCGTCGCCGTCGGCTTCGGCGTCGCCCACCCCGCAGAAGCCCGGTCTGCCGAAGACCGGCGCCTGATTCGGGTCCACTCATGACGGAGGGCCGGGCATCTGCCCGGCCCTCCGTTGCTTTGTCGCGACGAGCACCCTGCGGTCAGCGGGTGGTCGCCTCTGCGGGTTCGGTGCGCTCGTTGAGCTCGATCCAGCGGGTGTCGCAGCCCGGGCAGCGGTAGACGGGCGCGCCTTCGACGCGCTCATCGGTCTGAATGGTGCCGCAGGCGTCCTGGCAGGGGTTCGTGACGAGGAAACGCGCCGCCATCACTCACCTGCCAGCGTCGCGACGAGCACGGCCTTGATGGTGTGCATGCGGTTCTCGGCCTGGTCGAACACGACGCTGGCCTCGGATTCGAACACGTCGTGGGTCACTTCGAGCCCTTCGAGGCCGAACTGGGCGTGGATGTCGCGGCCGACGGACGTCTCGAGGTCGTGGAAGGCCGGCAGGCAGTGCAGGAACCGCACGTCGGGGTTGCCCGTGGCCTCCAGCACGGCGCGATTGACCTGGTAGGGCCGCAGCAGCTCGATGCGTTCGGCCCACACCTCCTTGGGCTCTCCGAGGGAGACCCACACGTCGGTGTAGAGGAAGTCCACCCCCTCGACGCCGGCAGGGACGTCGTCGGTGATGGTGATCCTCGCGCCGGTCTCCGCGGCGATGCGGCGCGCCTGCTCGACGACGTGCGGGGCGTTCTGCTGCGATGCGGGGGCCACCATGCGCACGTCCATCCCCATCATCGCGCCGGAGATGAGCAGGGAGTTGCCGACGTTGTTGCGCGCGTCGCCCAGGAACGCGAACGCGATGTCCCGCAGCGGCTTGCCGGAGTGTTCGAGCATGGTGAGCTGGTCGGCGAGCATCTGGGTGGGGTGCCAGTCGTCGGTGAGGCCGTTGTAGACGGGCACGCCGGCGTGCGCGGCGAGCGTCTCGACGTCGGCCTGCGCTGAGCCGCGGAACTCGATGCCGTCGTACCAGCGCCCGAGCACGCGCGCGGTGTCGGCGGCGGATTCCTTGTGCCCGATCTGGGAACCCGACGGATCGAGGTACGTGGTGCGCCCGCCCTGGTCGGCCATGGCCACCTCGAAGGCGCAGCGCGTGCGCGTGGACGTCTTTTCGAACAGGAGCGCCACCTGCTTGCCCGTGAGGCGCTGACGTTCCCGTCCCTCGCGTCGCTCGGACTTGAGCTGGGCTGCGAGGTCGAGGAGGTGCCGCCACTCGTCGGGGGTGAAGTCGAGTTCCTTCAGAAACGAACGTCCTTGCAGTGTCATGCGCTCAGTCTTCCAGATGCCCGACGGCCACGCCCGGCTTGGCCGAGGCGCGGGCGGACGCGGCTCGCCTCGTCGGGATGGGCGGGGGGCGTTGGGGGTAGACTTCCCCCATGCAGATCTTGGTGGTGGACGACGATCAGGCCGTCCGCGATTCGTTGGCGCGCTCGTTGTCGTACACGGGCAGTGACGTGCAGACCGCAGCCGACGGCATCGAGGCCTTGGCGAAGCTCGCGTCCTACACGCCGGATGCCATCGTCATGGATGTGATGATGCCGCGGCTCGACGGGCTCGAGACCACGAAGATGCTGCGCGAGTCCGGCAACGAGGTCCCGATCCTCATCCTGACCGCACGCGACGCCGTCGGTGACCGCGTCGACGGCCTCGACGCCGGCGCGGACGACTACATGGTGAAGCCGTTCGCGCTCGACGAGCTGCTGGCGCGGCTGCGCGCCTTGACCCGGCGTGCGAAGCCTGCGACGGAGGCGGAGGCGCGCACCTTGCAGTTCCAGGATCTGATCCTCGACCCGCAGCATCGCGAGGTGACGCGTGGCGGGCACCACATTTCGCTCACGCGCACCGAGTTTGCGTTGCTCAACGTCTTCATGGAGAACCCGCGCAAGGTGTTGGAGCGCAACACGCTGCTCAATGAGGTGTGGGGCTTCGAGTTCCCGACGACGGCCAACTCGCTGGAGGTCTACATCGGCTATCTGCGGCGCAAGACGGAGGTCGGTGGCCTCCCGCGCCTCATCCACACCGTCCGCGGCATCGGCTACGTGCTGCGCGAAACCGCCCCGTGATCTCGAGCCTGTGGGTTCGCCTCCGACGAGGCTTCAGTCGTCTGCTCTCCGGCCAGTCGCTGCAGGGCCGCATCGCGCTGCTCACCGGCGTCTCCGTGGCGCTGGCGGTGATCGTCGTCGGTGGGGCGGGGTTCATCGTCGCGCGATTGTCCCTGCAGGACCAGCTGGATCGTGACCTGACGCGGATTGCGCAGCAGGTGGCCTCGCAGCTCGCGACCGATCCGTCGACGCTGGACAACTACACGGCGGAGTCGCTGGGCACGTCGTCGGCGCTGCTGAGCGTGGTGAGTGCGTCCGGCACGAGCGACCACCCCTCGGCGCAGACGGCGACGTTGCCCCTGACCAGCGGACAGATCGCGATCGCCAGGCTGCAGAGCGATTCGGCCGCGGAGACGCTCATCGCCTCGAACGGCGTCGAGTATCGCGTGATGACGGTGCCGTTCGTGTCGTCGTCGGAGAGTGCGACGACGTACATGGCGGTGGCCTATGGGCGGCCGATGAGTTCGTTGCAGTCGACGCTGAGCGCGATGTGGAGCGTCATGGTGGTGGCGGGGCTGTTGGGCGTCGTGTCGACGACGATCGCCGCGATGTGGGCCGCCCGGGCGGTGTTGACGCCGGTGCGTCGCCTGTCCACGGCGGTGAAGAACGTGACGCAGACCGACCAGCTCAACCCCATCCGCATCTACGGCCGAGACGACTTGGGCGAGCTGACGCAGTCGTTCAACACCATGCTGAAATCGCTGCAGCAGTCGCGCGAGCAGCAGCGTCAGCTCATCGCCGATGCCGGTCACGAGTTGCGCACGCCGCTGACGTCGATGCGCACGAACGTGGAGCTGCTCGTCGCCGACGAACGCTCCGGCATGCTGCCGCCCGGCGCGCGGGCCGACATCCTGAGTGACGTGGCCGCGCAGCTCGGCGAGTTCACGGCACTCGTCGGTGACCTCGTGGCGCTGACCCGCGACGACCACCTGCAGCGCCCGCATGAGCCGGTGATGCTCGCCGACGTGGTGCACGCCTCGGTGGCCAGGGCGCAGCGGCGTGGACCGGGCATCGAGTTCGAGGTGGCGACCGACGGCTCGGAGATCATGGGCGACCCGTCGACGCTGGAGCGCGCGATCACCAACCTGCTCGACAACGCGGTGAAGTTCTCGCCGGCCAACGGCAAGGTGCGGGTCCGGCTGGAGGAGGGCGTCATCACGGTGATCGACGCGGGGCCGGGCATCGCTGAGGATGACCTTCCGCACATCTTCGACCGCTTCTACCGCTCGGATCGGGCCCGCAACACGCCGGGGACGGGGCTCGGGCTGTCGATCGTCGCGCACACCGTCGAGGCGCACCACGGCACCGTGCGCGCGTCGAATCACCCGGATGGGGGCGCCCAATTCACGATGCGGCTGCCCCTCGTCGCGCTCCACGAGACCGCCGACGAGGACGAGTAGCCGGCGCCGGCTCGGCCACGGTTCGGCGGATCCCGACGCTTGACGGCAGCTGCCGCTGGTGGCTCCTGCGCCAGGGCGCGTCACTACGCCAACCCCGTTGGGGGAAGATTCAGGGCTCTTCGTACCTGAGCGTGGGGTGAGCGTGGATCCGACGGCGGGCGTGTCGGCGGGGTGATGGGCGTCGAGGCCCTCAAGAATCGGGGTTACCACACCAACTGATCTTCAAGGACCTCGACGATGCCCGATTCTACTTCCTGCTGCCGTGCCGGCGGCGGCTACTGTCAGCGCTGCGACCTTCTGCTGGGCCTGCCCGGGCTCCACGTGGTCGGCGTCCAGCGCGACGACGCGGGGCTTCGGGTTGAGGTCGAATCCGTCCGGCCGGAAGTGATGGGCTGCCCCGCCTGCGGCGTGATCGCGCAT
>JHVD01000024.1 GCA_000619965.1 Propionibacteriaceae bacterium P6A17 | reverse complement strand
GACCGGGTCGTCGAGCTTGGCGCAACACCCTCGACGGGAACCGTCGGGGACTCGTATGACAACGCCCTCGCCGAGGCGGTCAACAACCTCTACAAGACCGAGCTGATCCGCCAGCGCGGCCCCTGGAGGACCGTCGAGCAGGTCGAGCTCGCGACGCTCGAATGGGTGTGGTGGTGGAACCATCAACGCCTGCACGGCGAACTCGGCATGCGCACCCCGATCGAGATCGAGGACGCGTACTACGCTGACCTCGAATCAGGCCTCCCGGCGACCGCCGGACAGGGAAACCGATAGGAACGAAACCCAGGCCGATTCAGTAGCCGGGGTCGTTGAGGAACCGTCGGTACAGCGCCACGGTCATCAGGTCCTTCCAAACCCGAGTGCCGAAGCCGTCGTCGTCTAGTTCGATGATGCGGGCGCCTGGGGTGGCGGTGAGGATCGGGGAGTGGGTGGCCATCAGCACTTGGATGTCGTCGTGGCGTAGTTCTTTCAGGAGGTTGGCTAGTTTGATCTGGGTCATGAACGAGAGTCCGGCCTCCGGCTCGTCGAGCACCAGGAATCCGCCCCTGCGGGACAGGTGTCCCAGCTTGGTGTCGAGGAGCTCGGTGAATGCCTGGCCGTGCGAGCGCTCGTGGTAGCGACTGTCGGCGCCAGGGTTCTGCTCAAGAAAGGTGATCAGTCCGTGCATGGTCTCGGCGCGCAGGAAGTATCCCCAGCGGGAACGGGACAGGCCGCGCACGAGTCGGATCCGTTCGTGCAGCGGCGACTCGGTGGGACGCTCCGAGGGCCTGAGGTGTGTGCTGCCACCCTCGGGGCTCAGGCCGTATGCCATGGCGATTGCTTCGATGATGGTTGACTTACCGACCCCGTTCTCCCCGACCAGGACCGTCAACCAGGACAGCTCCAGCCCGTCTGACAGCAGTTGCCAAACTGCGCCCATAGTGAACGGCCAGCCCTGATCATCCTCGCCGGGGTCACCGACCACCTCGCGGACGGGCAACGAACTAAAAGGAGTCACCCGATCAGGCTAGGGCGCGACGGTGAGGGCTGCGAGGGGCGGCGGCGCACAAGCTGGGGATCTGCCATCGAGCGCCCTGAAGGGCGAGTGTCCTGACCGGCGTTGTTCGGGCCTGGAGTCATCGGGTCTTGGTCTCGAGTTCGGCCATTTCGTCGTCCGTGGCGTGGCGGAATGGGCCTGCCGGCTCTGACGGAGTGGGGTGGAGGCCGCGGGTGGCGCGCAGGCTGGTGATGACGGACACCGCCAGGATGCTGGCGATGACCGCCAGTGAGACTGCGGTGGGGATGTAGTAGACGTCGATCTTCAGCGCCATCTTGATGCCGACCCACACCAGAACCAGCGCGAGCCCGATCTTCAGGTGCACGAAGCGGTGCATGAGGTCAGCGAGGAGGAAGTACATCGCCCGCAGTCCCAGCAGCGCGAAGGCATTGGCGGTGAAGACCAGGAACGGCTCGTCGGTGACCGCGAAGATCGCGGGGATCGAGTCGACGGCGAACACGACGTCGGTGGCCTCGATGAGCACCAGCACCGCCAGGAGCGGCGTGGCCAGCAGGACCCCGCCGCGGCGGACGAGGAACCGCTGCCCGTAGTATGCGTCGGTCATCGGCACGAACCTGTGGAAGAGCCGCAGCACCACCGACTGTTCCGGGTCCAGGTGCTCGTTGCGCTGCTTGATCATCCGGTAGCCGGTGTAGAGCAGGAAGGCCGCGAATACGTACAGGATCCACGAGAAGTTCTCGATCAGGACGGCCCCGACGGCGATGAAGGCGCCGCGCAGCACCAGGGCACCGAGCACGCCCAAGAACAGCACACGGTGCTGGAAGCGGGGCGGGACGGCGAAGTAGCTGAAGATCACGGCCCACACGAAGACGTTGTCGACGGCGAGGGACTTCTCGATCAGGTAGCCGGCGAAGTACTGCTGGCCCACCTCGGCGCCCTGCCACCACCACAACCAGACCCCGAAGCCGACCCCCAGCGCCACCCACGCGGCGCTCCACGCTGCGGCCTCCCGGACCTTGATGACGTGGGCGTCGCGGTGCGCGACGAGGTCAATGACCAGCATGAGGAGAATGGCGCCGATGACGGCACTCCACAACCACAACGGGACGTCCATGACGGATTCCTTCCGATCGCAACAGCCGATCGGAGGTCTCTCCCGACCCGGTGGGCCGGCTCGCCGGGCCCGATGGCGGACCGTAGTGACGACGACGCGCGTGGGGGATACTCCCCTCCGTAGGAACAAGTGTAACGCAGGGACGTGGTTGTGGTCAAGGGCGTGAAGCGTCGGGTGTTGGCGCGGGCGTTGACTGCCGGCCATCGGGTTCGGGCTTTGGTTCGGAACCCTGAGAGGCTTCGGGTGACGCATGAGAACTTGACGGTGGTTCGCGGCGATGTCCTGGACGCGGAGGCGGTCTTCGACACTGTGCATCGCCCCGGGTCTGATGGAGGCTCTCATCACACGGAAGGATGGGAGTCATGGCAGCACCGAGGAAGTATTCGGAGGAATTGAAGGAGCGCGCCACTCGGATGGCGGTGGAGGCGCGGAGGGATCCAGCCAGCCGGGCCGGGGCGATCAGCCGGATCGGCAAGCAGTTGGGGATTCATCCGGAGGCGTTGCGGAACTGGGTCCGCCAGGCTGAGGTCGATACCGGCGTACGGGAGGGTGTCAGCAGCGATGACAAAGCGAAGATCGTCGCCTTGGAGCGTGAGGTGCGTGAGCTGCGGCGGGCGAACACGATCCTGCGGCAAGCGAGCGCGTATTTCGCGCAGGCGGAGCTCGACCGCCCACAGCGGTGATCGTCGCGTTCATCGACGACCACAAGCACGAGCACGGGGTCGAGCCGATCTGCAGGGTCCTGACCACTCACGGGATCCCGATCGCCCCGAGCACCTACTACGCGTTCCGGTCGAGGCCGGCGAGCCGGCGCGCGTTGACCGATGCCGGTCTGGTCCGGTTGATCGCCGGGGTTCACCAGGCGAACTACGGCGTGTACGGCGTGCGGAAGCTCTGGCACGAACTGCGGCGGCAGGGGCACACCGATGTCGCCCGGTGCACCGTGGAACGGCTGATGCGGATCAACGGGCTCCGCGGTGTCAGCAAGGCCAAGGCGCCTCGTACGACGATCCCGGCCGGCGCGCCGACGCCGGAGGACAAGGTGAATCGCCAGTTCACCGCGCAGGCGCCGGATCGGCTGTGGGTGGCCGACATCACCTAATGGGAGAGCCGAGGCGGCTCATGCTTCGGCTCTTGCGTGGGCTGGCAGGGGTCACTGAGATTTCACCGACCGGGTCGGGCAGTGTGAGCAGTGAGCAGCCGATGGGTGATCACTTCTTGCAGATACAGCCGACCGCTGAGGTCTGAACGTAGACGGTGACCCTGCCGGCCCAACAGAGTGTGAACGGCTTGTGAGATGCCGCTCCTGGAGCGCTTCCATTAGGTCGCCGACACGCTCTCGATGCTCACGACCAGAACGGAGCAGAACATGGAGCAACTCGCGATGACCTGCGGGATCGACTGGGCCGAGAACCACCACGACATCGCTCTCGTTGATGTTGACGGACACGTGATCACGAAACGGAGGGTGAGCGCCGACGCGCACGGATTCAGCGAACTGCTGGGCCTGATCGCCCTGCACGGCGGGGATCCCGACTCGACGCCGATCGCGATCGAGACAGACAAGAACCTCTTCGTCGTCGCGTTGGCTGCTGCGGGATTCAGCGTGTATCCCGTCAACCCGCGCGCCCTCGCTCGATACCGTGAGCGACACGGACAGGCCGGCGGCAAGTCAGATCCCGCCGACGCGATCGCGCTCGCGCATGTGCTCCGCACCGACCAGCACCTGCACCGGCCCCTTCCAGCGAACACCGACAGCGCGCTGAAGATCAAGGCGTTGGCACGTCAACACCAAGAAGCGATCTGGGCGCTGCACCAGACCGTGAGCCGGCTCCGGTCGGTGCTGCTGGAGTTCTACCCGCAGGCGATCATCGCATTCCCGAACCTGCAGCATCACGCGGCGACGGCCATCTTGACTGCCGCGCCGACACCAGCTGCGGGGCAGCGGCTGAGTTCTCGTCGGATCGAGGCGATCTTCCACCGCGTCGGACGCCGCAACGACCCCGCCCTCGTCATGCAGGTGCGCACCGATCTCAAAGCCTCCACGCTGCGCCAGAGCGAGGAGGTCGAGACCGCGCTAGGCACTGTCGTCACTGGCCTGCTGAAGATCGTCGAAGCGATGCGCGACGCCGTCGAGGAGCTCGAACGGGCCCTCACCACCGCGTTAGCACCGCACCCCCTCACGCCGATCCTCCAATCCGCCCCCGGCATCGGCGCCGTCCTCGCGGCACGAATCCTCGCCGAGATTGGCGATGACCCCGAGCGGTTCACCACCGCCGCAGGTCTGCGAGCGTTCGCGGGGACCGCGCCCGTTACCCGCGCGTCCGGGCGGTCGCACTACGTCAAGGCACGGAAGGTCCGCAACAAGCGACTCGGTGATGCGTGTCACTGGTGGGCATTCGCCGCGCTCACCAAATCTCCCGCGGCACGCGCGCACTACGACCGACGTCGAGCCGCGGGCGACCACCACAACGCAGCGCTCCGGAACCTCGCCAACAAGCTCCTCGGAGACCTCTGGTGGTGCCTGCGCAACGGGGAACTCTGGAACGAAGAAGCCGCCTGGCCACACCACCAACGGGAGCCGCTACCCACCGCCGCTTGACAACTGACTCACGTGGGATGTCTACGTGCGCACCTTCGCCGGCTGGGTGTACGCGGCGTTCATCCTCGACATGTGCACCCGCATGATCCTCGGCTGGCAACTGTCGACCAGCCTGCACACGCGGTTGGCGTTGGATGCCCTCGACATGGCGATCTGGTCCAGACGACGCCAGGATTGCGACCTGTCCGCCTTGATACATCACTCCGACAAGGGCGTTCAATATCGTGCCATCCGCTACACCCAGCGTCTGGCCGACGCCGGCGTCGTGGCGTCCGTCGGGTCGACCGGTGACAGTTACGACAATGCCGCAGCCGAGGCGTTCAACTCGCTGTTCAAGAGCGAACTGATCCGCAACCGCGGCCCCTGGCACGGCATCAGCGATCTCGAGTTCGCGGTCGCCGAGTACCTCGACTGGTACAACCACCGACGGCTCCACGGCGAGATCGGATACCAGCCACCCGCCGAATACGAGGCAACGTTCTACGATCAACCACAACCGGCGAGCTCACCCGAACTCGCAACAACCGGGAGCCTCTAGAAAACCCGGGGCGATACAGGATGTCCACCGAACGGGGTCAACCTCACGTCTGGTGTGCCTCGTGTTGCCGTGACCGAGCCTGGGTGTGTTCCTGACCGGCTGGAAGTGCACTGCGCAGGCGGGTTGGTGGGAGCCGACTCCCGCGAGTTCCCATCAGTTGGCCTGGTTGGCGCAGAGATCCGGATCGACGTGGGAGGAGACGTCGCA
The DNA here is from genome assembly GCA_000619965.1 of Propionibacteriaceae bacterium P6A17. Taxonomy (GTDB): domain Bacteria; phylum Actinomycetota; class Actinomycetes; order Propionibacteriales; family Propionibacteriaceae; genus Arachnia. Next base: position 29,679 of record JHVD01000024.1, on the reverse strand, counting down.
CCACCCGAGACAAGTGGGTTCCGCTACCCGTCGGCTCGTCGGGGGTTCCTTAGCAGTACAGACGGACTGCCAGTCCTGTCGCACTGGAAGGAGCCCTGCGATGTCTCAGAGCGCCCGTAGCGAGGCCCGCCTCAAGGTACAAAGCCAGCTCATGAGACGGCATGAGGAACTGATGGCACGGGAGGCGAGGATCAGGACTGAGGTGCTGGATGCGGCCGCAGCCATCCTGAACCGGGACCGGGCCGTCCGGGAGGCGGAGGCTCGCCTCGGCCAAGCGCTCGACAGGCTCACTTCGGGGGAGGGGATGCCCGTCGACGAGGCGGCGGAGTTGTGCGGGCTCGACGCCCGCGAGGGTAGGCGCCTGATCCGCGCCACTTGCCATGATGGCACGGTGCGGCAACCCGCAGTCTTGCCCGATCCACGCCGGAATCGCGAGGTGGAACGCTAAATGCCCAGGGCCCCGCGCTCGTCGCAGCCGCCCCGGTATGCGACGCTTCCGGAGGCGATGGAGTACTGCAGGTCCTCTCGCAGCTCGCTTGAGCGCCGGCTTGCCGAGGGCAGACTCACCCGCTACAAGAACGGCTACCGCGTGCTGGTGGACCTCAATGAGATCGACGCTCTGCCTCGAGGCGAACGCCCCATCATGGCGCCTTAGCCGCTCCCGCCGCCACCGCAGTGGCCTTCCTGCTCGGCGTCGCCCACGCACCGCGGCCAGGCGAGTGGACTATCACTCCGGCGGCGGCGATGCGGCTCGGGCGTCCTGCCATCGCAGCGACATATTCCGGGCTCGTTCGGCGTCACGTTCCCTGGTCGCCGTCTGGTACTTGAGGGCCATGGCGGGCGTGGTGTGGCCCAGCATCGACTGGATCTCCCGCACCGACGCCCCAGCGGCCGCTGCCAGGGTGGCCGCTGTGGCGCGCAGATCGTGATCCTTCAACTCCGCGCGGCCGATGCTGGCCGCGGCCTTCTTCTGCACGCGTCGCAGCACATCGTCGTTGAGTGGCCTGCCGACGTGGTCGGCGAACAGCTACGCAGTGGGCTTGAGCTCGCCCAGTGAACGTCGCCACCGGCGCAGTTCGGGCATCGTGTCGGGCAGGAGCGACAGCGTCCGAAGCGATGCCCGGGTCTTGGGCGCCTGCACCACCAGCGAGCGTTGCCCCGACTCGCCGATCTTGGCCACAGTCCCGGCGACGGTGACTGTGCCGGCCTCCAAGTCGAGGTCCTTCGCCCGCAACGCCAGCACCTCCCCGATCCTCAGGCCACACGTGACCTGGATGGTCAGCGCCGCGCGCGCCCACGGCAGGTCGATCGCCGCGAAGAAGCGGTCAACCTCCTCCATCGACAACGACTCCGGCTCACGAGACCGCTCGGGTGACCCAGCCCCCCTCAAGGTGCACGGCGTGGTCTCGATCAGCTCGGCCACAACGGCGTCGTCGAAGACCGACACGAGCAGCTCGTACGCCTTCGCTCCCTGGGTTCGGGTGCGGCTGGGCGGCCCGTCCCATCTCCACTCATGGACATCAGCGCGCCGCACCTCGGTCACCCGCATGCCGCCCAGAGGAGTCCCGGTCACATTCAGCCGAGCGAGCTTGCGATAGTTGTCTGCCGTGGTCTGCTTGATCGGGCGTCGGGACCGGGACTGACGCTCACTGATGCACCTCTCGATCCACTCACTGACCGTTGGAGTGTTCTGGAGCACCTCGACGGCTCGAGCCTCGGCCGCCGCCCGCTCAGCCTGGGCCTGCTCGACCTCCCTCAGAGCCTCAGCGCGTGCCGCGGGGCTGGTCCAGGCGCCGTACTCCACGAGTCGTCGCTCACCCGTGATCCAGGCCTGGGCGTCTGCCTTGTGGGTGAAGGTGCTGGGGCCGTTGTGCCGCTTCCCATCGGGCCCCAAATAGCTCCCCTGGTACCGGCCGCTCGGGAGCTTGCGAACGTACCCGAACCTCATCTGCCCCACCCCCAGCCGTCATATTCGTGCGACGAACGTGCGATGAACGTGCGATCAAGATGCTACAGATTGACCCAGTCTGACGGAGCCTGAAGGAGGCCTTCAAAAGAAAAACCCCTAGTCAATCCGGCGTTTCGCCGTTCTGACTAGGGGTCAAGAAAAGTGTCCGAGAGAGGACTTGAACCTCCACAGCCTATAACGGCCACTAGCACCTCAAGCTAGCGCGTCTACCAATTCCGCCACCCGGACAGGTGTCCTGCTCCCGTGGGAGCGAGATGAAACATTAGCAGGGGCTCCGGGGGCGTGCAAATCGCACGTCTGCTGTGGCCGGCGAGTCCGGACACCTAGAGCGGTCTCGCCTCCGTGATGTCGCAGTGCGCTCCTGCCACCGCGTGACCCGAGCGCGAGGAACCCGGGCTCAGCGCAGGGCGTTCGGGCCGCCAGAGATGTCGTCGAGCGCGGACACGATGGCGGGCACAAGCTCCTTGCCGTCGACGTCCATCAGCTCGTCGAGTTGCTCGACGGTCCGCGGCCCGACGAGCGCCGACGACACCTGCGGGGCGTCACGCACCCACAACAGCGCGACCTGCGCGGGGGTGAGGCCGAGACCTTGGGCGGCGTGGGCGACCGCGTCGCAGATCGCGGCGGAGCGCGGCTGGAGGTAGGGTTCGAGGAACCACGAGAAGTGGTGGGATGCCCCCCGCGAGTCAGCGGGCATCCGTCCGCCACGGTACTTGCCGGTCAGCGCGCCACGTCCGAGCGCGCTCCACGCGAGCAGCCCGAGGCCGTGGTACTGCGAGGCCCCCACCACTTCGACCTCGGCGCGCCGGGCGAGCAGCGAGTACTCCACCTGGACACTGCTCAGCCGCGCCCGGCCCGGCATCGCGGCCTGCCAGGTCGCGGCGGTGGCGGTCTGCCAGCCCACGAAGTTCGAGACGCCGACGTAGCGCACCATGCCGCGACTCACCGCGGTGTCGGCGGCCGCGAGGGTCTCGTCGAGGGGCGCGTCCCCCCAAGCGTGGATCTGCCAGAGGTCGAGGTAGGTGGTGTTGAGCCGGCGCAGTGAGCCGGCGAGGTCGTCGAGCAGTGCGCCCCGCGACGTGTCTATGATTCGCTTGCCGCCCCTGACGACGAAGCCCGCCTTGGTGGCCACGACGAGCTCATCGCGCGGTATCCCGCGCGCCAGTGCGGCGCCGATCATCCGCTCGGCCGCGCCAGCACCGTAGGCGGGGGCCGTGTCGACGAGGCTGCCGCCCCGATCGACGAACGTGGTGAGGAGTCGACGAGCGGTCGCGGCGTCGACGTCGCGGCCCCACGCCATCGTGCCAAGCCCGATGGGGGAGACGTGCAATCCCGAGTTGCCGAGCGTTCGCGGTTCCATGGACCGAAGCCTATTGCGTGGCGGAAGGCGTGGCCGCTCAGGCCGTCAGGGTGCCCGTCAGCAGCGCGACGGCGACCACGGCGGCCAGCCCCAGCCGGTACCAGATGAAGATCCCGAACGAGTGCGAGGACACGTACTTCAACAGCCAGGCGATGATCGTGTAGCCGATGATGAACGCGATCAGCGTGGCCGCGATCGTCGGCCCCCAGGCGACGGCACCGTCGGCGCCGAGGTCCTTCAACTTGTACAGCCCCGAGCCGAACACCGCGGGCAGCGCCAGCAGGAACGAGTAGCGGGCCGCGGCCTCGCGGCTGTAGCCGAGCAGGAGGCCGCCGGAGATCGTCGCCCCCGAGCGCGAGACGCCGGGGATCAGCGCTGCCGCCTGGACGAACCCCAGGGTGATGCCGTGCGGCCAGGTGAGCTTGTCGAGGGTGCGCGTGTTGTCGCCGCCGTGACGGTCCGCGAACCACAGCACGAGCGCCACTCCGGCGAGCATCGCGACGGTGACCCACAGGTTGCGCAGGGTGGAGTCGATGGCGTCCTCGAACAGCAGCCCGAGCAGGACGATGGGCAGGGAGCCCACGATGACGAGCCAGCCCATGCGCACGTCGGGGTCGTCCTGCGGGTGGCGGCCCACGAGTGCCAAGGCCCAGCGCGAGATGATCCGGGTGATGTCCTTCCAGAAGTAGACGAGGACCGCGGTCTCCGTCCCGAGCTGCGTCACCGCGGTGAACGCGGCTCCAGGGTCGCGGCCCTCGAAGAGCAGCTGGCCGACGATGGACACGTGCGCGCTGGACGAGATTGGCAGAAACTCGGTGAGCCCCTGCACGATTCCCAACACGATTGCCTCGAACCACCCCATGCGGCACCTCCCGGTCATCGACGAACCCGGGCAACATTACGCCCCTGCGGCTAGTTTGTGTGCATGGCAACCGTGATCCTCGTCCGCCACGGCCGTTCGACGGCCAATGTGCAGGGCATCCTCGCCGGCCGCTCCCCGGGCGTCGAGCTCGACGAGCACGGCCGCATGCAGGCGCGGGCCCTGGCCGACGCACTGCGGCACGTGGCGCGTGCCTACACGTCGCCGATGGATCGCTGCCGCCAGACGGCCGAGGGTGCGGGGCTCGTCGCGGAGGTGGTGCCGGGCCTGGACGAGTGCGACTACGGCCAATGGACGGGGGAGCGGCTCGATGCCCTGGCCTCGCTCGAGCTGTGGGATGAGGTGCAGCGTCACCCCTCTGGGGTTCATTTCCCTCAGGGGGAGAGCCTGCTCGAGATGCGGGATCGAGCCGTGGCGGCGGTGGCGGGCATTGTGCAGCGGCACCGCGGGGAGTCCGTCGCGGTATTCAGCCACGGTGATCCCATCAAAGCCATCCTCGCCGACGCGCTGGCGATGCCGTTCGACGAGTTCCAACGCCTCGACGTGGCCCCAGGCTCGATCAGTGTCGTCGACTACTCGGGCGTCAAGCCCTTGGTGCGGCTGATCGGCGCACCGCCGGGCCCGGCGCTGCCGACGGGCCCCGCACGGCCCCTCCCGGGCGGCAGCCGCGGCGCGTAGGCTGGGCGCATGTTGATGCAGTTCCGACACCCCGATCGCTGCATCGTCGGCACGGTCGGCGAGCCTGGCCGACGGCTGTTCATCATCCAGGTCTCGCAGGGCAGCCGGATCGCCGCGGTCGCCGTCGAGAAGCAGCAGGCGCAACTGCTGGGGCGGCGACTGACCGAGATCCTGGACCAGCTCGTCGCGCTGGGGCAGCCCATCCCCGACGCCTTCGAGCCGCGGGACATGGGGCCGCTGGACGCGCCGCTGGCCGTCGACTTCCGGGCGGGCGCGATCGGGCTCGCATGGGATTCGGGGCGCATGTCGGCGCAGATCGAGTTGTTCCCGCTGGACGAGGATGCGCAGCGCGACGGGACGATGGTGCAGATCTGGTTGAGTCCCGGCCGGGCCAGGGAGTTCGCAGGGCGGACGGAGCGGGTCGTGCGGGCCGGACGTCCTGCGTGTCCGGTGTGTCAGCAGCCGATCAACGAGTCCGGGCACATCTGTCCGCGCTCGAACGGCTATCGGCGTCAGTTGTTCGCATGAGCGTCGACGGCTGGCGCGTCCTCGGACGCCTCGTCGACGCCTCCAACGCCACCTTTCTCGTGGAGGACGAGGGCGGGCGACGCTTCGTCCACAAGCCGGTGGCGGGCGAACAGCCGCTGTGGGATTTCCCCGACGGCACCCTCGGGCGGCGCGAGGTGGCCGCCCACATGCTCTCGGAACAGCTCGGCCTCGACGTGGTCCCTCGCACCTCGTGGGTGGAGGGCCCGTTCGGGGAGGGGTCGCTGCAGGAATTCGTCGACGGCACGCTCAGCTCGACGGTGAACCTCCTGCGCCCCGAGGAGCTCGACGAGGGCTGGCTGCCCGTGGCGAGCTTCGTCGACGAGCACGGTGCACCGCTGGTGCTCGCCCATCGCGACGACGAGCGTCTGCGCCGGATCGCGCTGTTCGACGTGCTCGCCAACAACGCCGACCGCAAGGCCGGACACCTCATCGAAGCCGCCGACGGGCGCCTGCTGGGCGTGGATCACGGGCTCACGCTGCACCGGCTGGACAAGCTCCGCACCGTCGCGTGGGGATTCCGGGGGATGCCGCTGTCCGACGACGAGCTCGCCGTCGTCCGCGCCGCGGCGGGCATCGTCTCGCCGCTGTCGCCCGGGCTCGCCGATGCCGAGTGGGAGGCCGTGGTGGCCAGGGCGCTGCGCCTACTTCGGGAGGGTGTCTTTCCCTCGCCGGGCGATGGCTGGCCGTCGATCCCGTGGCCGCCATTTTGACCACTGGGCGCGTGGCGCGGCGACTTCGGCGGCTGCGCTAGATTTGGGGCCATGTACTCATGGGCCCCCGTCTCCGTGCCTGCCGTGCCGCCGTCGGAGGACGTGCCCGGGCGCTTGTCGCTGTTCGACACCTCGCTGCGCGCCGTCACGCCCGTCGGTCCCGAGTCCGGCGAGGCGCGGATGTACGTGTGCGGGATCACGCCCTACGACGCCACCCACCTTGGCCACGCCAACACCTACCTGACGTTCGACCTGGTCCAGCGCGCCTGGCTCGATCTGGGGCTGGGCGTCAATTACTCCCAGAACGTCACCGACGTCGACGATCCCCTGCTGGAGCGCGCGGCCCAGACGGGGCAGGACTGGGACGAGCTGGCCTCCGACCAGATCGAACTGTTCCGCACGGACATGGAGGCGCTGCGCGTGATCCCGCCGCGCCACTACGTCGGTGCGGTCGAGTCGATTGGCCTCGTCGTACGCTACATCGAGCGTCTGGCGGAGACGGATCTCGTCTACCAGATCGACGACCCGGAGCATCCCGACTGGTACTTCCGTACCGCGCAGGTGCCGGGCTTCGGGGCCGTGAGCGGGCTGGACGAGCAGCGGATGATCGACGTGTTCCGCGACAATGGCGGCGATCCGGACCGCCCCGGCAAGCGGCACCCCCTGGATTCCCTTCTGTGGCAGTTCGCCCGGCGCGGCGAGCCGGCCTGGGAGTCCTCGCTCGGCGCCGGTCGCCCGGGCTGGCACGTCGAGTGCGTGGCCATCTCGCTGCAGCACCTCGGCCCGCATTTCGATCTGCAAGGTGGCGGCCGGGATCTCATCTTCCCGCACCACGAGATGTGCGCCGCCCAAGCGCTGGCGTTCACGGGTGAGCCGATGGCCGACGCATGTGTGCACTCTGGGCTCGTGGCACTCGACGGCGAGAAGATGAGCAAGTCGAAGGGCAACCTGGAGCTCGTCTCCCGCCTTCGCAAGGCGGGGGCCGATCCCATGGCGATCAGGCTTGCGCTGCTTGCCCATCACTACCGCTCAGACTGGGAATGGCGCCCGGAGATGCTCGACGAGGCCGTCGCGCGGTTGGAGCGTTGGCGTTCGGTGCTCAACGACGCGACGGCGGTGCCTGCCGCCGAGACCATCGCCGCCATGCGCACCGCGATCCGCAACGATCTCGACGCCCCCGCCGCGCTGGCCGCAGTCGACGCGTGGGTGGCCGCCTCGTCGGCCATGACCAGCGATGACGTGGATGCGGTGGGGGAGATGGTGGCCGCCATCGACGCGCTGCTCGGTGTCCGATTGTGATGAGGAATTGACGATGAAGACGTTCGAGGATTTGTTCGCCCAGCTCAAGGAGACGGCGGCCACCAGGCCGGAGGGCTCCGGCACCGTCGCGCGCCTGGACGCGGGCGTCCACGCGATCGGCAAGAAGGTCGTCGAGGAGGCCGCCGAGGTGTGGATGGCCGCGGAGTACGAGACCAAGGCGCAGGCCGCAGAGGAGATCAGCCAGCTCCTTTACCACCTCCAGGTGATGATGATCGCCCTGGGCCTCGAGCTCGACGACGTCTACGACTACCTCTGAGACACCCCAACCAGCACGAGGAAGGTGCAAGTCCCTTGTCCGAACCGCTCCTGAAGGTGGCCGTCCCCAACAAGGGTGCGCTCGCCGAGGCCTCACGCGAGATGCTCACCGCTGCCGGCTACCGCCAGCGCACGGATTCGAAGGAGCTGACGCTCATCGATCCGGATCACGGTGTCGAGTTCTACTACCTGCGTCCGCGCGATATCGCCGTCTACGTCGGGCGTGGCGACCTGGACGTCGGCATCACGGGCCGTGACATGCTGCTCGACTCGAAGGCGACGGCGCGCGAGGTGATGGGGCTCGGCTTCGGCGGCTCGCGGTTTCGTTTCGCTGGCCCCGCCGGCCAGTCGCTGACCCTCGAGGGCCTCGCCGGCAAGCGGATCGCCACCAGCTATGCAGGGCTGTTGTCGACTTACCTCGACGAGCAGGGCATCGAGGCCGACATCGTTCCCCTCGACGGTGCCGTCGAGTCCGCCATCCGGCTGGGCGTCGCGGACGTCGTCGCCGACGTCGTCGACACCGGCACGACATTGCGCAAGGCGGGGCTCGAGATGTTCGGCGAGCCGATCTGCCTCTCCGAGGCCGTGCTGATCGAGCGCGCCGACGGGGGAGCCCACGACGAGCTCGTGGCCGGCCTGAAGACGAGGCTGCGCTCGGTCATGGTGGCGCAGAACTACTTCATGATGGACTACAACGTCGGCGAGGCACAGCTGCAGGCCACCCTCGAGCTGGCTCCCGGCGTCGACGGCCCGACGGTCAGCTCCCTGGCCCGCGAGGGCTGGTACGCGGTGCGTGCGCTGGTCCCGCGCAAGGGGGCCCACCTGCTCATGGACCGCCTCTACGACGCCGGGGCGCGAGGCATCCTGCTCACCGAATTGGCGGCGTGCCGACTGTGAGCACCGACGAGAACCCCACCCCCGTCGCCCCTGAGCCGCAGGATGCCGACGAGCAACTCAGTTTCGTCAGCCCGCCTGCGCTGGCGACGGCGGTGGTGCTGTCGATGGTGCTGCTCGCTGGCGCGCTGTTGTTCTGGTATCTGCTCGGCCCGGAGGTGCGCGCGCAGGTGACGCTGCCGCAGCTCGCCACCCTGGGCGTGTTCCTGGTGGTGATGCTGGGTGTGATGCTCACCGTCGGCTACTCCCACCTTTGGGCAGGAGACGGTGAGGTGGTGGTGCGCAACGCCATCTTCATCCGGCACTACAAGGTGGAGGACATCGCGGGGCTGCGCCTGCGCAAGGGCGATCCGTGGGCGTTCCTGCTGGTCAAGGACCCCTCGAGCGAGACGGGCATCCGGCGGCGCCCGACGCTCGCCATCCAGTCGCTGGAGGGCAAGGCCGCGGGTCGCAAGGTACGGCAGCTGCGGCGGTGGCTCGTCGCCAACGGCGCCACCAGTGAGGACGTCCGGGGGGACGCCTCGGCTACATGATGCCGCGCTTCTTCAGCAGCTCGGCGATCTCGCGGTCCTCGTCGCTCAGCCCGTCCTGAGCGCCCTTGGGGGCGGGCGCGGGCTTCCTGGCGGGGCTCGGCGGCTGCTCGACGGCGGGCTTGCGGCCGAACGGCACCTCGGGGCGGGCGCCGTTGCCGAGCGGACGCTGGGCCGGGGCTTGGGGTTGCGGCTTGCGCCCTCCGGGCAGGAACGCGGCGACGATGGCGAGGAGCACGCCTGCGCCCGCGAGGGCGGCACCGGTGGTCATGACGTCGTCCCAGACGGTCCGCTGCCCCCAGTCGACGAGGCTCATGATGCCGTTGACCGCCAGGTCCGTGATGCCGAGCAGGTGGAGGCCGACCGGGATGAGGATGAGGCCGAGGCCGCCGACGAGGGGCTTGGCACGCTTCGAACTCGCCCAGAGGCCGATGGTGACGGCAAGGATCAAGACGGCGAGGACGATGGTGACGAGGAGGCTGGTGCTCATGGGAGCAGTCTCCCACACCGAAGCGTCGACGAGGCGGCGCTGGCCCCGTCGACAGTAGGCTGGCCGTCATGCGCACGCTGTCGAACCCCAACGCCCGCTTCGCCGACGATCACGGCGCGGCAGATCCGATCACCCGCGAGGCCATGGCCAAGGTGGTGGACCACACGTCCTACGTGCGGGCGCTCGTCGCGTTGTGCTCGAGCCGGCTGCTCATGCCGATCGTGGCCAGCGGTGACGAGACCGACCACCCGGACCCGGATCGTCACGCCGAGATGGCTGCGGTGCAGATTGTCACCGACGACGGCGCCCACCTGCTCGCCTTCACCGGCCTCGACTCCCTGCAGGCCTGGCAGCCCGGGGCGCGGCCCGTACCGTGCACGCTCGACGATCTGTGTGCGACGGTGCAGGAGGCTGGCGCGGACAGGCTCCTCATCGACTGCGCGGGTCCGACGCCGCTGGTGGTGGCTGGAGAGGCGCTGGAGCTGTTCGCGCAGGGCTACGCCGTCGCGGAGTTCGAGGGCGGGGAGTTCGCCTGGGTGAAGTACGACGAGGTGCCAGTCGACCCTGCCGCGCAGCAGGTGGCCGAGCTGGAGGGCGTCGTCGACGAGATGGGTCGGCTCATCGAGCAGGCCGAGCGCGAGGCCGAGGCCGCCGAGGGCGACGGTGAGTCCGGTCAGAACCCGACGGGGTAGCCGTCGGCCCGCGGGTCGGAGCCGGCGACGAGGGTGTCGTCGTCGAGCCGCCAGATGGCCTGACCGCGGCCGAACACCGTCGACTCCGGCGCCAGCCGCACCGTGTGGCCTCGATCCTCGAGGGCGCGCACGATCTCGGGTCCGGCGCTCGCCTCGACGTCGACCGCGCCGGTGGCCGCGTCCCAGTGCCAGCGGGGTCGCCCGAGCGCGGTCTGCGGGTCGTCGCCCAACTCCACGGCAGCCAGCGCCACCTGCACGTGCCCCTGCGCCTGCATGTGCCCGCCCATGACCCCGAACGGCCCGACGGGTACCCCGCCTCTGGTGAGGAAACCGGGGATGATCGTGTGGAAGGGGCGCTTGCCGGGTGCCAGCTCGTTGGGGTGGCCCGGGACGAGCGAGAAGCCGAGGCCGCGGTTCTGCAGCGAGATGCCGGTGCCGGGCACGACGACGTGGGAGCCGAAGCCGTGGAAGTTGGACTGGATGAAGCTCACCATCTGCCCGTCGCCGTCGGCGGTGGCGAGCAGGACGGTGTCGCTGGCGCGGGGGTCGACGGGTGCCGCGATGCCGGCCGTCGCGCCGATCGCCGCCCGACGACGGGCTGCGTGCTCGTCGGAGAGCAGGGCCTCCACAGGCACGTCGACGAGGTCCGGGTCCGCGACGAGCGCGTGCGTGTCCGTGAGCGCGAGCTTCATCGCCTCGATCGCGCGGTGCCAGGCGTCGGGATTGGGCGGCGCGTCGACGGCGACCGGCCCGCCCGCCGCGCCGAATGGTGCCACCAAGTCGGGGGACCAGCCGTCAAGGATCCGAAGCGCGATGAGCGCGGCGATGCCTTGGCCGTTCGGCGGGATCTCCCAGATCTCGTGGTCGCGGAAGCGCGCGGAGATCGGCTCCACCCACTGCGAGGTGTGGGCGGCGAGGTCGTCCTCTCCGAGCAGGCCACCAGTGCGCGCGGCGAAGGCGGCGATGCGCTCGGCGAGGTCGCCCTCGTAGAAGTCGCGGCCGTTCGTTGCGGCGATCGCGCGCAGGGTGCGGGCGGTGTCGTCGGAGCGCCAGCGCATCCCGACGCGCACCTGACCCTCCGGCGCGAAGTGGGGGAGGAAGCCGGCCGTGGCCGGATCCGGCGCTGACTCGGCCACTCGTCGAGCTCCCCGCGCCCAGCCGAGCGCCACCACGGGAGAGAGCGCGAAGCCCTCGTCTGCGAGCGCGATCGCCGGCTCGATCACGTCCGCGAACGGCAGACGCCCGAAGCGCTCGTGGAGGTCGGCCCACGCGCGGACGGCGCCCGGCACCGTGACCGCCTCCCAGCCGTGGGCGGGGACCGTCTCGTGGCCGAGGGCACGCAGGCGTTGCGACGACGCCCCACCCGGAGCACGGCCGGAGCCATTCAGCCCGTGCAGCCGACCGCCGTCCCAGACGAGCGCGAACGCGTCGGAGCCCAGCCCGTTGCTGCAGGGCTCGACGACCGTGAGCGCTGCGGCGGTGGCGATCGCGGCGTCGACGGCGTTGCCGCCCGCCTTCAGCACGTCGAGCCCGGCCTGCGCGGCCAGCGGCTGGCTCGTCGCCACCGCCCCGTGGCGCGCGAAGACGGGGGAACGTCGGCCGGGCATGGCGAGTGGTGCGAGATGCATGGGAGCCATTGTGGCCCACGTCAGCGCTACATAATGCGTATCTCGATTCACCAGACGCGCCAATTTGGGCCCTGTTCAGCATCGAGGGGCGCGTTGTGAGTTGCGACCCTTGCCACCTAGCTGCTGTCCGTTGCCCAGAGCTCCCAGAACGGCACCTCGAACGTGCTGACGCCCTCCTGCACCGTCGGATCCTCCACTCGGCAGATCACATTGCCCGTCCACGACGGCCATACCTGTGTGGCTCGGGTACGGGTGTCATTCGGCCCACCCCCTCGCATGGCCAGCGCGACCGCGCACCCTTGGTGAGTCGTGCCCTTGGCGTGCTGGACGGCGAAAATGCCCCCGATCAACAGCACGGAGACGACGATCGACCAGGAGAGCAACTGCGGCGCGCGACCGCGCGTTCGACGCTCCAGCACCACCAGCGAAGCGGCCACAACCGTGGCGAGCGCAAGAATCAGCAGCACCCCATTGACTCGCGGCAAGACATGCACCAGCGCGAGCCCCCACCAGCCCCATACTGCTCCCAAAACCAGCCACGCGCCCAAGCTGAGCAGACGCGGTCCGGGCGAAACGACGGCTTTCAGCACGGCAGCGCCCCTTGCCCAAATGTGAACCTGCGGCATGTACCAGAGTACGCGATGGTGAATGGCTCGATACTGATGTAGTAGACGGAATCGCCGCCCCACGGATTCAGGCCGAAGCACCAAGGGGTGGGTACCTGATCACCACGGGGATGGACGGTGTTCGGCTCCAAGCGAAAGACGCACGGCGCGTCGTTGCTCAAGCGTTGCCCAGCGAGTTGCGCGGCACCAGATTGCAACTTGCCTCCGGCGACTACTGTTCGAATCGTGTACTTCTTGGATGCCTGTAGCAGCCATGTATACGCGCTGCCGATGGTGAAATCGAGCGAGTTCCCCGAATCCGAAGCACGCGTGTCTCTGTAAGCGCCCGGCAGGTTCGACTCCCAGTAGTAGTTGGGATCAGGGCTCACACACTCAGAAGTGGTGATCTTGTAGTCGTGTTCGTAGGCGAAACTGGGCATCATGCACCTCTCGGCATCGTAGATTGACCAGACTTCACACGGCAGGAGCGTGCTTTCATACGCTGCCAAACCCGTGAACACATGATCGGTGGACTCCAATCCCTGCAGTCGGATCTGCCCAAGGGTGCCGGTTCTCGGGACGAGGGGAGGCTCTAGAGCCTCGGTGACGCCGGAGGATCTGGACCGCAGTTGCTGCCGACGATCGTCCGCGCGGGGCACCAACGCCGAAGTATCCTTCGCATCAGGGACCGACCGGACCTCGCCTCCAACGGCGCGTCCTGTGTCCAATACGTGACGGTGGAACTTCGTGCTCGCATCATCGTCGGGTCGCAGGACCGCCTCTCCCACCCACTCGCCATTGGTGAAACGGGGGATCACCTTTTCGTCGGTTCCAGCCTGGTCCAGAAGGCGCGTAGCAGACTGGGCCACCCGCTCGGCGGCAGTAGGGACAGCTGCGCTTGCGTCCACGCCGTCGGGTCCCGAGAACGCTACGACGGGCGTCAGCGTGCACATCGTGATGGCAAGGAGAATCTGGGTACCATTGGGCACGCAGTCCTTCATTGTCCCTTCCGATCATGGTTCTGGTTGGTTGCCGTCCTGCGTCGGTTGGAGAACAGCGGGCCAAAGATTGAGCAGTATCGCTCCACCGAGGCTCAGGGTACTGGGTGGTCGCGCCACGCGCTCTAGCGGCAAGTGAGGGCGGCCCGGTCGAGGTCATGCGTGTGCCAGTTTGGTCCACAACCGCCGGTCGGGTAACATCACACGAGCAATTGATCACCCGCAGGGGTTGATCCGTGTCAAGTGGAGGCCACTCCCACCCGCGTCCCGCATCGGCGGCCGGGTCCAATGCGCGACGACGTGTCGCGTCGGCCTCCGTCGTGCACGGAGGCCTTTTCGGTTGATCGCCGAATCTCGTCCCAGGAGTTGTCATCAGCACTGAACCGCGGATCAACGATCGCATCCGAGTCCCCGAGGTCCGACTCGTCGGCCCCAAGGGAGAACAGGTGGGCATCGTTCGGGTCGAGGACGCGCTGCGTCTTGCGGCCGAGAGCGACCTCGACCTCGTCGAGGTGGCCCCTCAAGCACGCCCGCCCGTCGCCAAGCTCATGGACTACGGCAAGTACAAGTACGAGGCCGCCCAGAAGGTCCGCGATGCGCGCCGCAACCAGTCCAACGTCTCCACCAAGGAGATGAAGCTGCGCCTGAAGATCGACAGCCACGATTACGAGACGAAGAAGGGCCACGTCGTCCGCTTCCTGAAGGCCGGCGACAAGGTGAAGATCACCATCATGTTCCGTGGCCGCGAGCAGTCGCGCCCGGAGCTCGGCATCGACCTGCTCCGCAGGCTCGCCGGTGACGTCGCCGAGTACGGCTTCGTCGAGTCGGCGCCGAAACAGGACGGCCGCAACATGCTGATGGTGCTGGGCCCGACGAAGAAGAAGACCGATGCGAAGGCCGACCGCGACGCGGATCGCGACCGACGCATGGCAGAGCGTAGGGAGGTCGCTGCGGCCGACAAGGCTGCGGAGGCCGAGATGCGTGCCAAGGCGGCGGCCTCCAAGCCGACGAAGAAGCGTCGCGGCCCTGCCGACAACATGGATCCCGACATCGACCTCTGAGTCGATTCCGATCCCGGACACTCGAGACAGACAAGAAAGCGAGCACGTCATGCCGAAGATGAAGACGCACTCCGGTGCGAAGAAGCGCTTCCGGACCACCGGGTCGGGCAAGCTCATGCACCGCCAGGCCAACCTCGGCCACCTCAACGCCCACAAGTCCTCGCGCCGTCTGCGCCGCCTGAGCGGTGACGTCGAGGTCGTCGACGTGGAGGCCAAGAAGGCGCGCAAGCTCCTTGGCAAGCACAAGGGTCGCTGAGCCCCCATCCCACCCACCCCGAAGTTTTCATAAGGAGTCAACATGGCACGCGTGAAGCGTTCCGTCAACGCGCAGAAGAAGCGTCGCGAGGTCCTCGAGCAGGCCTCCGGCTACCGTGGTCAGCGTTCCCGCCTCTACCGCAAGGCCAAGGAGCAGCTTCTCCACTCCGCCACCTACAGCTACCGTGACCGTCGCGCCAAGAAGGCCGACTTCCGTGGTCTGTGGATCCAGCGCATCAACGCGGCCTGCCGCGCCGAGGGCATGACCTACAACCGCTTCATCAACGGCCTCAAGAACGCCGGCATCGAGGTGGACCGCAAGATCCTCGCCGACCTGGCCGTCACCGACGTGGCCGCGTTCAACGCGCTCGTTGCCGTCGCCAAGGAGCATCAGGCTGCCGCAGCCTGAGTCCGCCGTGCGCCACGAACCGGACGCCGCGCTCCCGGTCGGGGTGCTGCGTTCGGTTCGTCGTTTGACGCAGCGCCGCGGGCGGGACATCGCGGGCAAGTTCCTCGTCGAGGGCCGGCAGGCAGTGCGTGAGGCGCTGGCTGCCGGCTCCCTCGTGGACGAGGTGATCGTCGACGACCCCGCCAAGCACGCCGATCTGCTCGACGGGTCCGACGTCAAGGTGTGGCGAGCCGATGCGCACGCGATGCGCCAGCTGTCGGACACGGTGTCGCCGCAGGGCATCGTCGCGGTCTGTCGCCAACTCGACTTCGGCTGGGAGGACCTCGACGAGGCGAAGCTCGTGGTCATCTGCGCCCAGGTACGCGACCCGGGCAACGCTGGCACGGTCATCCGCTGCGCCGACGCATTCGGCGCCGACGGAGTCATCCTGTCCACCGGGTCGGTGGACATCTACAACCCGAAGGTGGTGCGCTCCACCGTCGGAAGCCTGTTCCACATGCCCATCCTCACGGGCGTCGACCTGCGCGAGGCCGTGCGTCGTGTCCACGCGATGGGGATGCAGGTGCTGGCTGCCGACGGCGACGGTGCCCCGCTGGATCTCAAACAACTGCGCGGTGAGCTCGTCGCCCCCACCGCGTGGATCATGGGCAACGAGGCGTGGGGACTTCCCGACGCCGACCGGGCCCTGGCCGACGAAGTGGTGGCCGTCCCGATGTGGGGCGGTGCCGAGAGCCTCAACTTGTCGAGCGCTGCCGCCGTGTGCCTCTATGCCACGGCGTCGGCGCAGCGACGGGCCGAGGCGCCGGAGCAGAGAGAGGGAGTGCCCCATGAGCGGGCCGAATGACAACTACGACCCCAAGCAGGTTTCCGCCCTGTCCGAGGAAGCCGTCGACGGTTTCGTCGCCGACGCGCTGGCGGCCATCGAGGCAGCCACCGACACGGGTGCGCTGAAGCAGGCCCGTGGTGCGCACATGGGCGACAAGTCGCCGCTGGCGCTCGCCAACCGCGAGATCGGCGCGCTGCCCCCGGCGGCGCGCAAGGAGGTCGGCCGACGCATCGGTGAGGCGCGGGGGAGGGTCGCGCAGGCCGCGGCCGCCCGCCAGGAGGAGCTCGCGGCCGCGGAGCTCGAGGCGTCGCTCGTCGCCGAGCGCGTCGACATGACGCTGCCCGTCGAGCTCGCCCCCGAGGGTGCCCTGCACCCCGTCACCGCCATGATCGAGAAGATGACCGACGTGTTCGTCGGGCTGGGCTACGAGGTGGCGGAGGGTCCCGAGCTCGAGACCGAGTGGCACAACTTCGACGCCCTGAACCTCCCCGAGGACCATCCGGCGCGTGGGCTGCAGGACACGCTGTGGGTCGAGCCCATGACCGACCACAAGCTGCTGCGCACGCAGACCTCGCCCGTGCAGATTCGGGCGCTGCTCGAGCGCGGCGTGCCGCTCTACGTCATCAGCCCCGGCAAGGTCTTCCGCTCGGATGAGTACGACGCCACCCACCTGCCGGTGTTCCATCAGCTCGAGGGTCTCGTCGTGGACAAGGGCATCTCCATGGCCGACCTGCGCGGCACGCTCGACCACCTCGCCAAGGCGCTCTTCGGCGACGTAGAGACGCGCATGCGCCCGCACTTCTTCCCGTTCACGGAGCCCTCCGCGGAGGTCGACCTGCAGTGCTTCGTCTGCCACGGGGCATCCGTCGGCAATCCCGATCGCCCCTGCCGGACCTGTCGTAGCGAGGGCTGGATCGAGTGGCTGGGCTGCGGCGTCGTCAACCCCCGCGTCCTGCAGGCCTGTGGCGTCGACTCGGACGTCTACTCGGGCTTCGCGTTCGGTCTCGGCATCGAACGCACCATCATGAACCGCAACGGCGCCCCGGACATCCGCGACTTCGTCGAGGGTGACATCCGATTCAGCCGGTCCCTGCTTGGAGGAGCGCGATGAAGGCCCCGATTTCCTGGCTGCGTGAGCTGGCCAACATCCCCGCCGAGGCGACCGCGGAGTCGATCGCCGACAAGTTCACGAGGCTCGGCCTCACCGTCGAACACATCGAGCACGTCGGCTCGCCCGTGACGGGCCCGCTCGTCGTCGGGCGCGTACTGAGCCGCACCGACGAGCCGCAGAAGAACGGCAAGACCGTCCACTACTGCCGCGTGGATGTCGGCGACGAGCACAACGACCCCGCCACCGACGAGTACCCCGCCTCGCGCGGCATCGTCTGCGGCGCGCACAACTTCGAGCCGGGCGACCTCGTCGTGGTCGCGCTGCCCGGCTGCGTGCTGCCGGGCGACTTCGCCATCTCGGCGCGCAAGACCTACGGCCACCTCTCCGACGGCATGATCTGCGCGGAGGACGAGATCGGTCTGGGCGATGACCACGCCGGCATCATGGTGCTCGACCACGGCACGCCCGGCCAGGACGCGATCGAGCTGCTCTGGACGCGCGACGAGGTCCTCGACATCGACGTGACCCCCGATCTCTCGCACTGCCTGTCCATTCGTGGTCTCGCCCGCGAGGCTGCGGCGGCGCACGACGTCTCCTACCAGGACCGTTACCAACTGCCCTTGCCGCAGCCGCAGTCCGAGGGGCACCCGGTCGAGCTGGCGTCCGAGCGATGCGCGGCCTTCGCGGCGGTGACCGTCGAAGGCGTGGACCCGACGGCGCCCAGCCCGAAGTTCATCGTCGACAGGCTTCGCGCTTGCGGTGTCCGGTCGATCTCGCTCGCCGTCGACGTGACCAACTACGTCATGCTCGAGTCGGGGCAGCCGCTGCACGCCTACGACGCGGACAAGCTCCAGGGCCCCATCCGGGTCCGGATGGCCGAGCCGGGCGAGCGGCTCGTCACCCTCGACGGGCAGACCCGGGCACTCGACGCCGACGACCTGCTCATCACCGACGATACGGGGCCGATCGGCATGGCCGGCGTCATGGGCGGCGAGACGACGGAAGTGTCCGGCACGACGCAGCGGATCGTGCTGGAGGCTGCGGCATTCGACGCGGCTTCGGTGTCGCGCACGGCGCGCCGTCACGGCCTGCTGTCGGAGGCGTCCAAGCGATTCGAGCGCAAGGTCGACCCCGCGCTCGGTCACGCCGCCGCGCTGCGGGCGGCGAAGCTCATCACCCAGTACGGCGGCGGCCTCATCGGTCCCGAGACGTTCGTGGGAGCGGCTCCTGCCCGTCGCATCATCAAGCTGCGCGCAGGTCTCGTCTCGCAGGTCCTCGGCACCGAGATCTCGGATTCGG
Source organism: Propionibacteriaceae bacterium P6A17 (assembly GCA_000619965.1). Classification (GTDB taxonomy): domain Bacteria; phylum Actinomycetota; class Actinomycetes; order Propionibacteriales; family Propionibacteriaceae; genus Arachnia. Next base: position 11,160 of record JHVD01000024.1, on the reverse strand, counting down.
ACGTGGTGCGCATCCTGGCCTCCGCCGGGCTCGGTGTCACCGCGCTCGGCGATTCGCTGACGCTGGAGGTGCCGACGTGGCGTCCCGACCTCGTGGACCCGTACGACGTGGTCGAGGAGGTCGGATCGAAGTTCGGCTATGACCGCATCGGCAAGACGCTGCCGGTCGCCCCGACGGGGGGCGGCCGCACCGCGCGGCAGGCGGCGCGCCTCGACGTGCTGCGCGCCGTCGCGCAACTGGGCTTCACCCAGACGCTGACCCTGCCGTTCATGGGCGACGACGACCTCGCGCGCCTGCGCCTTGGCGAGGACGACGACCGTCGCCTGCCCGTACGGCTCGCGAGCCCGTTGTCGGACGCACAGCCCTACCTGCGCACGTCGCTGCTGCCGGGGCTGTTCCGCGCGGTCTCCACGAACCTGTCACGGTCGATCACGGATTTGGCGCTGTTCGAGGAGGGGGCGTGCTTCGTCGATCAGGGCGTCCCGGCAGCGCCGCGTCCGAGCGTTGCGCAGCGTCCCAGCGACGAGGAGATCGCCGCTCTGGACGCCTCGCTGCCGCTGCAGCCCAAGCGGCTCGCCGCAGTGGTGACGGGCCAATGGATCCCGGCAGGTGTGCACGGGGCGGGCGAGCGGGCGGACTGGCGCCACGTCGTCGCGTTTGCCGAGGCGGCAGCGAAGTCCGTCGGGGTGCGCCTCCGCAGGGTGCAGGTCGACGATGTGCAGCCCTGGCATCCGGGCCGTACGGCGGAGCTGTTCGCAGGGGACGTGTCCTTGGGCTACGCGGGCGAGCTTCATCCGCTGGTGGTCGAGGCGTTCGGACTGCCACCGCACACGTGCGCGGTGGAGCTCACGCTCGATGCCCTGCTGGATGCGGCGCCTGGCAGTGGCCGCATCGGGCCGCTGCGCACGGCCCCGGTGGCGAAGGAGGACGTCGCGCTGATCGTCGAGGAGTCCGTCGCCGCGGCCGACGTGGAGCAGGCCCTGCGCGACGGTGGTGGCGAGCTGCTGGAGTCGGTGCATCTGTTCGACGTCTTCACCGGCGAACAGATCGGTGCCGGGCGCAAGTCGTTGGCCTTCGCGTTGCGGATCCGCTCGGATGCCACGCTCACGGATGCCGACGCTGCGGTGGTCCGACAGAACGCCGTCGCCGCCGCTGCGGAGCGCTTCGGCGCGGTCCAGCGCGCGTGATGGCAGAATCGCAGGCATGAGGAGCCCGGGGCAGCAGCGACCAGTCGGTGGCGGGCTGCCCCGGGCTCTGCCGGTTCCGGGGCCGCGGCCGGTTCCGGCAGCTCCCGGCCGCGCCCGTTCGTCGTGTGGGGGCCGCTGAGATGGCGCTGTCGCGCGAGGCGATCGTCCGGGCGGCGAGCGGCATCCTGGACGACTACGGCCTGGGGGACCTGAGCATGCGCAGGGTGGCCGACGCCCTGGGCGTGCAGGCCGGTGCGCTGTACTACCACGTGCCCAACAAGCAGTCGCTGCTCGCGGCCGTCGCGGACGAGATCCTGGGTGGCATGGTTGCTGCGGGGTCGCTCGCGCAGTGGGCGGCGGCGTATCGCCGGGCGCTGCTCTCGCACCGCGACGGGGCCGAGCTCGTCGCGTCGAGCCTGGCGATGGGGCTGGGGGAGATCGATCCGAAGCGTCAGGCGCCGCTGCCGTCGGGGGGCGACGCGACGGTGCTGCGCACGTTGGAGCATTTCATCCTCGGTTCGGCACTGCAGGACCAGACGCGGGCCCAGTTGGCTGCCCTGGGACTGGTCGAGGGATTCGACGCTGACGAGGCGATCGGCGCCTTCGAGGAGGGGGTTGCCACCATCCTCCGCGGGGCTGGAATAAGTATCGAATCAATGGCATAATCATCCTCATGGTTTTCAAGGCTGCCGTGGCCGGCTGCACCGGCTACGCGGGCGGGGAGCTCCTGCGTCTCCTGCTCGCTCATCCGGATGTCGAGATCGGCGCGCTGACGGGCAACTCATCGGTGGGCGACCACCTGGGCGTGCACCAGCCGCACCTGGCACCGCTGGCCCACCGCATTGTCGAGGCGACTTCCGTCGAGGCCCTCGCCGGGCACGACGTCGTCTTCCTCGCGCTCCCGCACGGCACTTCGGCGCCCATCGCGCAGCAGCTCGGCGACGACGTGCTCGTCATCGACGCGGGCGCCGACTTCCGCTTGCGCGACGCGCAGGACTGGCGGCGCTTCTACGGCTCCGAGCACGCCGGCACCTGGCCCTATGGCCTCCCCGAGCTGCCGGGGCAGCGGGCCCAGCTCGTCGGTGCGCGCCGCATCGCGGTGCCCGGGTGCTACCCGACCGCCTCCACCCTGGCGCTGTTCCCCGCAGTCCAGGCGGGGCTCGTGGACTCGTCGCAGATCGTCATCGTCGCCGCCTCCGGCACCTCGGGCGCAGGCAAGTCCGCCAAGCCGCACCTGCTCGGCAGCGAAGTGATGGGCAGCATGTCACCCTACGGCGTCGGCGGCGGCCACCGGCACACCCCCGAGATCGTCCAGAACCTCTCCGGCGTCACCTCGAACCCCGTCCGGGTGAGCTTCACGCCGATGCTCGCGCCCATGCCGCGCGGCATCCTCGCGACGTGCAGCGCGCCGCTTTCGGGCGGTCCCGACGCCGTTCGCGCCGCCTACGAGAGGGCCTATGCCGACGAGCCATTCGTGACGCTCCTGCCGCAAGGGCAGTGGCCGACCACGGCGGCCGTCGTCGGCTCCAACCACGTCCTCGTCCAGGTCACCGTCGACGAGGCCGTCGGACGGGTGATCGCCATCTCAGCGATCGACAACCTCACCAAGGGCACCGCCGGCGGCGCGGTGCAGTCGATGAACCTCGCCCTCGGGCTGCCCGAGAGCACCGGACTCAGCACGATTGGAGTGGCTCCGTGAGCGTCACCACACCTCGGGGATTCGTCGCGGCTGGCGTCGCGGCAGGCATCAAGACATCGGGCCGCGCGGACCTGGCCGTCGTCGTCAACCAAGGGCCCCGCATGGCGGTAGCGGCCGTCTTCACCTCCAACCGTGTCCACGCGGCGCCCGTGAAGTGGTCGCGGCAGGCGGTCGCCGACGGTCGGCTGCAGGCCGTCGTCCTCAACTCCGGCGGCGCGAACGCCTGCACGGGAGCGGCGGGCTTCCAGGACTCCGCCACGACGGCCGCCCGCGCCGCCGAGCTGCTGCGCATCCCGACGGACGACGTCGCGGTCTGCTCGACGGGGCTCATCGGAGTCCGCCTCCCGATGGAGGCGCTCCTTGCCGGGCTCGGGGAGGCCGTCGGGCAGCTCTCCGTCGACGGAGGCTCCGCCGCAGCGCGGGCGATCATGACCACCGACACGGTCCACAAGGAGGTCCACGTCGATCGCGGCACCTGGAGTGTGGGTGGCATGGCCAAGGGCGCGGGCATGCTCGCGCCCGGGCTGGCGACGATGCTCGTCGTGCTCACCACCGACGCGGACGCTGAGCCCGAGGTGCTCGACCTCGCGCTGCGCGAGGCGGTGCGCACGACATTCGACCGCGCCGATTCCGACGGCTGCATGTCCACCAACGACACGGTCATCGCGATGGCGTCGGGGGCCTCGGGGGCGCGCCCGGGCGTTGCGGAACTCACCGAGGCGCTGCGGGAGGCGTCGGCGAGCCTCGCCCGACAGCTCATCCACGACGCCGAGGGCGCGGCCCACGACATCGCCATCGAGGTCGTCGGAGCAGCCTCCGAGCGTGATGCTGAGGTCGTCGGGCGCGAGATCGCCCGCTCCAACCTCTTCAAGTGCGCCATCTTCGGCGGCGACCCGAACTGGGGCCGCGTGCTGAGCGCCATCGGCGTGACCGATGCCACCTTCGACCCCGACGAGCTCGACGTCAGCTTCAACGGCGTCATGGTCTGCCGCGGCGGTGCCATCGGAGACCCCCGCGAGGGCGTCGACCTCTCGGGCCGCGACGTCCACGTTCTCGTCGATCTGCACGCCGGCGCGCACGAGGCCACCATCCTCACCAACGACCTCACGTACGACTACGTGAAGGAGAATGCGGAGTACTCGTCGTGACCGAGCTCGAAGTCACCGTCCAAAAGGCCCACACGCTGATCGAGGCGCTGCCGTGGCTCGCGGAGTACGCCGGCGAGATCATGGTCATCAAGTACGGCGGCAACGCCATGGTCGACGACGAGCTGAAGCGGGCGCTGGCGAAGGACATCGTGTTCCTGCGCCGCGTCGGGGTCAAGCCGGTCGTCGTGCACGGCGGCGGCCCGCAGATCTCGCAGATGCTTGGGCGGCTGGACATCCGCTCCGAGTTCCGCGGCGGGTTTCGCGTCACCACCCCCGAGGCGATGGAGATCGTGCGGATGGTGCTCGTCGGCCAGGTGGGCCGCGAGCTCGTCAACATGATCAACGCGCACGGCCCGTTCGCCGTCGGGATGTCCGGCGAGGACGGGGGGCTGTTCACCGCGACGCGACGCACCGCGCAGGTCGGTGGCGAGGAGGTCGATCTGGGCCTGGTCGGGGACGTCACCTCCGTCGATCCCTCGGGCCTCAACGACCTCATCGAGGCCGGCAGGATCCCCGTCGTGGCGTCCATCGCGCCCGACGAGCACGGCGTCATCCACAACATCAACGGCGACACCGCTGCCGCGGCGCTCGCCGCGGCGATCGGGGCGAAACGACTCGTCATGCTCACCAACGTGGCCGGGCTTTACGCCAACTATCCCGACCCGGAATCGCTCATCAAGGAGATCACCGCCGACGAGGCACGCGCGCTCCTGCCGAAGCTCGACGCAGGGATGATCCCGAAGATCGAGGCCTGCCTCGCCGCCATCGACGGCGGTGTCGCCAACGCCACGATCACCGACGGCACGCTCCAACATGCGCTGTTGTTGGAAATCTTCACCGACGACGGCGTGGGAACGATGGTGACGCGATGACTGACGGCAACCAGGGTCTGCAGCGCCGCTACGACGAGGTGATGATGCACACCTTCGGCACGCCGAAGCGCGTCTTCGTGCGCGGCAGCGGCGTGCACGTCGAGGACGCCGACGGCCGCACCTACACCGATCTGCTCTCGGGGCTGGCCGTGTTGGCGCTGGGTCACGCCCATCCGCAGGTGACGCAGGCTATCGACACGCAACTGCGCACACTCGGCCACGTCTCCAACTTCTTCGCCTCCCAGGAACAGATCCGCCTTGCGGAGCGCCTGACGGCCCACCTGGGTGTGCCGGGGGCGCGGGTGTTCTTCGCCAACTCGGGTGCGGAGGCCAACGAGGCCGCGTTCAAGATCACCCGATTGACGGGCCGCACACGAATCGTCGCGATGGAGGGCGCCTTCCACGGGCGCACCGCGGCCGCGTTGGCCGTGACGCACAACCCGAAGTACCGGGAGCCCTTCCTGCCACTGCCCGGTGAGGTCGAGTTCGTCCCGTTCGGCGACGTGGCGGCCTTGGAGGCTGCGGTCGACGACGAGACGGCAGCCGTCGTCATGGAGGTGATCCAGGGCGAGAACGGGGTCGTGCCGGCGCCGGAGGGCTTCGTCGAGGCTGCGCGGCGGATCACCGAGGAGCACGGGGCGCTGCTGTGGATCGACGAGGTCCAGACCGGCGTCGGGCGTTGTGGCGAGGTATTCGCTCATCGAAGCCTGGGCGTGGTCGCCGACGTGGTGACGCTGGCGAAGGGCCTCGGCAACGGCTTCCCGATCGGAGCCTGCATCGCCACGGGCGCGGCCGCCGAGCTGTTCTCGCCCGGGCTGCACGGCACGACGTTCGGCGGCAATCCCGTCGCTGCTGCCGCCGGCAATGCGGTGCTCGACGTGATCGAGGACGGGCTGCTGGAGCACGTGCGGGCTACCGGTGCCTGGCTGGCCGCAGCGATCGAAGGGCTCGGACACCCGCTCGTGCAGAGGGTACGCGGGCGCGGACTGCTGCTCGGCGTGGTGCTCACCGACGATCGCGCCCCGGCCGTCGCCGACGCGGCGCTGGAGGCCGGGTTCATCATCAACGCCCCCAGACCGGGGGTGCTGCGGCTCGCGCCGCCGCTGGTCATCACCACCGACGAGCTGCAGCCGTTCGTCGACGCCCTGCCGCGCCTGCTGGAGGCCAGGTGAGCCGCTCGGGCCGGCAGGCCATGCTGCGCCAGCTCATCAACGAGGGCCGGTACACGTCGCAGGCCGAGCTGGCCGAAGCCTTGGCCGAGCGGGGCATCGCCGCGAGCCAGTCGACGTTGTCGAAGGACCTCCACCAGTTGGGCGCAGTGCGGCAGCGCGACGGCGAGGGGGCGCTCGTCTACGTGCTCCTCGAGCACGATCACGCGGCCATGGACAAGCTCGCACGGCTTTGTTCGGAGCTGATCCACACGATGCGCGTGGCCACGAACCAGCTCGTCCTGCGCACGCCCCCGGGCGCTGCGCAGTATTTCGGCTCGGCCCTGGACCAGGCGGGCCTCGAGGGCGTCGTCGGCACGATCGCCGGCGACGACACGATCCTCGTCATCGCCCAATCCGACGAGGCCGCGCGACGAGTGGCGGATGACTTGGCGAAAATGACCAGCACCGGACGACCAATGGAGACGACATGACCGACGGACGACTGTGGGGTGGCCGCTTTGCCGGCGGCCCGAGCGATGCGATGTTCGCGCTGAGCAAGTCGACGCAATTCGATTGGCGGCTCGCGCTGCACGACATCGCGGGGTCGCGTGCCCACGCGAAGGCGCTGCACGCGGCCGGATACCTCGACGATGCGCAGGCCGACGCGATGGATGCGGGCCTCGCCGAGCTCGCCCGCCGCGTGGAGGCAGGCGAGTTCGTCGCGGCGCCAGCCGACGAGGACGTGCACGGCGCGTTGGAGCGCGGACTGAAGGACATCGTCGGCGCCGACCTCGGCGGTCGTCTGCGGGCGGGCCGGTCGCGCAACGACCAGATCGCGACGCTCATCCGCAGCTACCTGCGCGACGAGATCCGCCTCATCGCGCAGGATCTCGACGGGGTCCTTTCCGCCCTCTCGGCGCAGGCGCAGCGGCATCTGGGCGCGGTCATGCCGGGCCGGACGCATCTGCAGTCCGCCCAGCCGATCCTGCTCAGCCACCACCTGCTGGCCCACGCGTGGCCGCTCGTGCGGGATGTGCAGCGGCTGCAGAGCCTCGACGATCGGCTCGCGGTGAGCCCGTACGGCTCGGCGGCGTTGGCGGGGTCGTCGCTGGGTCTCGATCCGGAGCTGGTGGCCCGCGAGCTGGGGTTCTCGTCGTCGGTGCCGAACTCGATCGACGGCACGGCCGCGCGTGATCTCGTGGCCGAGGCGGCCTTCGTGCTGGCGCAGATCGGCGTCGACCTGTCGCGGTTGTCCGAGGACGTGATTCTGTGGTGCACCGCCGAGTTCGGCTTCGCCACCCTCGACGACGCGTGGTCGACGGGGTCGTCGATCATGCCGCAGAAGAAGAATCCCGACGTGGCCGAGCTGGCCCGCGGCAAGGCGGGGCGGCTCATCGGCAATCTCACCGGGCTGCTCGCCACGCTGAAGGGCCTGCCGCTGGCGTACAACCGCGACCTGCAGGAGGACAAGGAGCCGATCTTCGACGGGCTCGACCAACTGCACGTGCTGATTCCCGCGGTGGCGGGCATGGTCGGCACCCTGACGTTCCACGAGGAGCGCATGGCGGCCGTCGCGCCGGCAGGGTTCTCGCTGGCCACCGACGTCGCGGATCATCTGGTACGGCAGAAGATGCCGTTTGCGGTCGCGCACGAGGTGGCCGGCGCGACGGTGCGCTTCTGCGAGCAGGAGGGCAAGACGCTCTCCGATCTCACCGCCGACGACCTTCCGCGCATCTCCGAGCACCTCGACGAGGGCGTGCTGGACGTGCTGACCGTCGAGGGCTCCGTCGCGGCGCGCGATGGCCGTGGTGGCACTTCGCCGCGGCGCGTGGGGGAGCAGCTCGCGGAGCTGGAGGCCGTCCGTGCAGGGCTGCGGGCATGGGCTGGTACGGGGCCGTCGGCGGGCAGCCACTAGGGTTGGGAGCCATGAAGCTGTTCGACGACCTTTCCTGGCGGGGCCTGATCGCCAACTCCACTGACCCGGAGGCGCTGCGCGCGCATTTGGAGGCGGGTCCGGTCAAGTTCTACGTGGGCTTCGACCCGACGGCGGCCAGCCTCCACATCGGGCACCTGATGCAGCTCCTGATGGCGCGCAGGTTGCAGGCGGCCGGCCACGTGCCGCACCTCCTGGTGGGGGGTGCCACGGGCCTCATCGGCGACCCGAAGGCGTCGGGTGAGCGCGTCATGAACGACGCCGACGTGGTGGCCGGTTGGGTGGAGCGCATCCGTGAGCAGACGCGGCGGTTCGTCTCCTTCGAGGGCGCGAACGCGGCACGCCTGGTCAACAACCTCGACTGGACGTCGCAGCTGAATGTCATCGACTTCCTGCGCGATCTGGGCAAGCACTTCCCGGTCAACCGCATGCTCGCGCGGGAGATCGTCGCGAGCCGCCTGGAGAGCGGCATCAGCTTCACCGAGTTCAGCTACGTGCTGTTGCAGTCCAACGACTACCGTGAGCTGTACCGTCGACACGGCGTGACCTTGCAGACCGGCGGCTCGGACCAGTGGGGCAACATCACCGCGGGCGTCGAGCTGCTGCGACGTTCGGACCAGGCGAAGGTGCATGCGCTGGCGACGCCGCTCATCACGAAGGCGGACGGCACGAAGTTCGGCAAGACCGAGGGTGGCGCCGTCTGGCTCGATCCGGCGCTGACGAGCCCCTACGCGTTCCACCAGTTCTTCCTGAACGCCGAGGATGCGAAGGTCGTCGAGTACCTCAAGCAGTTCACCTTCCGCACGCAGGAGGAGATCGCCGAGCTCGAGCGCTCCGCGCACGAGGAACCGTGGAAGCGGGCCGCCCAGCACGCGTTGGCCGACGATGTCACCGACCTCGTCCACGGCGAGGAGCAGCGCCGGGCTGCCGTCGCTGCGGCCGCGGCACTCTTCGGGCGCGGTGAGCTCTCCGAACTCGACGCCGCGACGCTCGACGGCGTGGTCCAGGAGGTCGGCGGCCAGCCGATGGGGGAGCCGATGCCGTTCGTCGACGCGATGGCGCTCTCGGGGATCGTGAAGTCGAAGGGTGAGGCCCGTCGCGCGGTGCAAGAGGGCGGCGCGTATCTCAACAACGCGAAGGTGACCGACGCGGACCTGCTGCTCGATGCCGGCCAGCTCATCCACGGCCGCTACGGCATCATCCGGCGTGGCAAGAAGACGGTGGGCGCGGTCACGTTGTGAGGCGTGCCCTGTGGGAGGCCCTGGCTCGTCGGAGTCAGGGCCTTTCCAGTTCGACGAGACCCTCCGGCTTGGTGCTGGTGACGATGGCGCGCGTGCGGGCGGCCGAGTCGAGCATGCGTTCCCTGGGGCCCACGCCGTCGGCCAGCGCCTTCGGGATGAGGTGGACGCGACGGGGTCCGTCGCCTCGGCCGGTGATGAAGGTGGGTGCCCACACCACCTGGTCGGCGTTGAAGCCCCCCTCCTCGCGCTCGACGAACCGCACTTCGGCCATGTAGCCGTCGTACGTCCACGGCTTGGCGGGGCCGCTGGCAGCGATCAGGTTGCCGGCGCCGTAGAGCACCCACTTGCCGTGGACCTTCTCGATGGGTTGGACGACGTGGGCGTGTTGCCCGAACACCAGGTCCACGTGTTCCGAGAGGGTCACCGCCTCGACGAAGCGTCGCTGCTGTTCGTTGGGGGCGTGGACGTACTCGTCCCCGGCGTGAATATGGACGGCGACGATGTCCGCTCCGGCTGCCTTCGCACGCCTTGCGTCGGCGACGGCGCGTTCGGCGTCCAGCAGTTGCACGGACCACTCCTTGCCCTTGGCCTTGGGCAGTCCGTTGAGTCCGAAGGTTTGGGACACGAAGCCGATCTTCACCCCGCGTCCGGTCTCGACGATCACCGGGGTCTCGGACTCCTCCTGTGTCGGGTAGGTGCCCACGGTGTCGAGGCCCGCGGAGCGATGGACGTCGATGGTGCGCACGAGCCCGTCCCACCCCTGATCCATGCTGTGGTTGGACGCGGTGGTGCAGATGTCCCAACCGAGCTTGGCAAGGGCGGGTGCGACGGCCGGTGGGGCAGCGAAGAGAGGGTATCCCTGGTAGGGGCCCCCGTCGGGGGCGAATGGCACCTCGGAGTGGCACACGGCGACGTCCGCCCGCGCCACGAACGGACCCAGGGACGCGAGCTGGGGGACGAAGTCCATGCCGCCGCCGCCGTCTCGCTGGGCCGTAGCCCACAGTGCTTCGTGCCACAGCAGATCGCCCGAAACGTTGAGCGTCGCGGTGCGGGGCACGGACGAGGGCGTGGGCTCGGGTACTGCCTGGGACGAGGCGGCCTCGATGGGAGTGGGAGAGCGGCCAGGCTGGGGCGTCGCCGTCGACGATTGCGCGCCGGAGGAAGGGGTGACCGACGGGGCGTGCTCGGCCTCTCGAGCGGCGGGGACGCAGGACAGCACAGCCACGGTCAGCGCCACGGCCGAGGCGCCCTGCAGCAGAGTCCGAACCACGGCTACAGGCTACGTGCATGGGTGGTCCGAGCCCCGAGTTGACCGGTGGGTGACAGAGCGCATAGGCTACCGCAGGCCGCTCGACGAGTGGCCGAGCAGCGAAAACTCCACAGTGTGCGCCTGTCACATCGGGCCTCCCGCGCCGCGGGAAGAGGATTTGACAGACGGACACCAGGCGGGTAACGTTGCGCAAGCCGTCTTGAACGGCGTGGTCGACGAGACCGAAGCCCATGAGCCCCGATTTGACGGAGCCAGAGGGACCAGGTAAAGTTGGCCGAGCTGCCCCGGGCGGCCAGATCCAACAGCGGATCGGGGCGACCGGATCGCAATCGAAGCTTGAGAACTCAACAGCGTGCTTTAAGTCAATGCCAATTTTTCGCACATTCAGATGTTTGTGTTTGTTTGTGTGTCCCGTTGCATGGCCTTTTTGGTTGTGCGCGGTTCCTTTGATTATTGATTTGATCCAGTTGTTGGGTCTTGTCAGTGGTTGGATTTTTTGTTGACGGATTTTGGGTTTTTGCCCGTTTCCGATGTTTTTTCAACGGAGAGTTTGATCCTGGCTCAGGACGAACGCTGGCGGCGTGCTTAACACATGCAAGTCGAACGGTAAGGCCCTTTCGGGGGTACACGAGTGGCGAACGGGTGAGTAACACGTGAGT
>JHVD01000023.1 GCA_000619965.1 Propionibacteriaceae bacterium P6A17 | reverse complement strand
CCGCGCTGATGCGTGAGGGACTGGACCTTCTCGAGCACGCGCGCCCAGACGCCCTGCTCCGACCAGCGATTGAAGTTCTTGTAGATCGTGTTCCAGTTCCCAAACCGCTCCGGCACATCCCGCCACGGAGCGCCCGTGCGGTACCGCCACGCGGTCGCCTCCACCACCATTCGGCGCTCCACCGGCGGACGGCCCGTCGCCTTCGGAGCCGGAAACAGCGGACCGATCACGGCCCAGGCCTCATCGGAGATCTCGTTACGCGCCACACCCTCAATCGTGGCCCGCGTGCCGACGATCCCCCTTTAGCAACACGCCCTAGGTCAAGGCGACAACAATGAAGCGGAAGAGGCAGCGATGGCCCAACTCATCTCGTTCGTGTTCCCGATCTACAACGAGTCGGGCAACATCGAGCTTCTCCACGAGACCATCACGAGGGTCACGGCAGAACTCCAAGAAGACCTCGAGTTCGTCTACGTCAATGACGGCAGCCGCGACGATTCCTTGGAATTGCTGAAGTCCCTGGCAGAACGGGACGAACGCGTCGTCGTCGTGGACCTCTCCCGCAACCACGGCCACCAACTGGCCGTCACCGCGGGCCTCGACATCGTCCGAGGCGATGCGGTGGTCATCATGGACTCGGACATGCAGGACCCACCGGAGGTGGCGCTCGAACTCATCGAGCGGTGGCACGAAGGCTACGACGTCGTCTACGCGCAGCGCCGCACGCGACAGGACACGTTCTTCAAGAAGTTCACGGCGGACATGTTCTACCGGACGCTCAATGCGCTCTCCGACGTCGAGATTCCCCGTGACACTGGCGACTTCCGGCTCGTCTCCCGCAAGGCACTCGACCACATTCGCAAGTACCGCGAGCACGACCGCTTCCTGCGCGGCATGTTCGCTCACGCCGGTTTCAAGCACGTCGCGGTGCAATTCGACAGGCATGCACGCCACGCAGGCGAGACTGGCTACCCGCTGAAGAAGATGATCAAGCTCGCCACTGACGGCATCATGGGCTTCTCGAGCAAGCCGCTCGCGCTGATCAGTCAGATGGGCGCAGGCTTCTCCCTGCTCGCATTTCTGGGCATCCTCTACGCCCTCGTCGTCCGGTTGTTCTTCCCCACGCACGCTGTCCCCGGCTGGACGTTCACCGTCATCGTGATCTTGTTGGTCGGCGGCTTGCAACTCGTCATGATGGGCATCATCGGCAGCTACGTCGGACGCATCTACACCGAGGTCAAGGGGCGGCCTTTGTACGGCATCCAGGAGATCTACGGGCGTCGCGAGGATGACTGAAACTGCGGGCGGACCCAAAGTCCGCAACCTGGGACAGCTGGTCCGGTTCGCCATCGTCGGCGGCTTCAACACCCTGCTCGACTTCGCCCTCCTATTCCTCTTCGTCTACGTCTTGGATTTGGACCAGTACATCGCGAACATTCTCTCGACGGGCATCTGTCTCGTCGTCAGCTTCTTCCTCAACAGGAAGTGGACCTTCAACTCCGACGGCCACCGCGGTCGGCAGTTCGCCCTGTTCCTCATCGTCACGCTGTTCGGCCTGTGGGTGGTGCAGACGTTCTTAATCTGGGCAGCGAGTACTCTGCTCCACAGCTGGTTCGATGGCCCGCTGCTCCTGCTGATCGCCAAACTGGCAGCCACTGCCGGTTCGCTCACGTGGAACTACCTCCTCTATGCCCAGATGGTGTTCAAACGCCCTACTGCAGCCTGAGCGTCTCCTTGCGCTCCCCGGCATGGGCCTCAGCCTAGAGCGCAGACGGTCACCGTAGAGTTCTCGAAGGTGGTCGTACACCACGGGGTGAGATCAGCCACCCCCGATGCACGACGATCCGCGAACAGATGCGTCACCCCCCGCTCCTTCAAAGCTCTGATAGTGGCGTCGTCGGGCTCTTGAAACGCACGCTCGTTGAGCGCGAAGAGTTGCTCATCGGGGTACGGATTCATGACGTGGTAACGCCCCCCCTGGCCCTGCGTCGAGCGCCCGAGATTCGTGTATCCCCAACCGCCGAGCAGCACGGGACGCTGGCCGATCCCGGCCACCCAGAACGCACGAGCGTCGCAATTGTCGCTCGTCTTGACTTCTTGGCAATGCACGTTGGTGGCCAGCACGGCGTCGGCTGGCAGTTCGGTAACGTGGCGCAGCGCCCGCATCTCGTCTTCAACGACATCCCTCGCGGAAGGCTTGCGCTCCGCTGCCACCTGCTGCACGTGTTGCCCCGACAATGAGGAGAACCCACTGCCATTGACTGCGCCGAGCACCCCGCTGGCACTTGATGCCGCCACCAGCCACACCGACGCCAGGGCTAGAGCCCGTCGCATGCCGATGATCGTAGCCAGGATCAACACGGCCACCGCGAGAAGCAGAGCGAACGCCAGCGCAGCAGCCTCGCCCCGGAGTGTCAGCGTCTGCCATGGCGGGGCCGTGCTGAGCCACGCCCCCACTGTCAGTCCTGCCGCGACCGTCCCGACCAAATCTCGGAGCGCGAGTGACAATGAGCGCCGGACTATCACCACGAGCCCGGCGGCCACCGCGACCGCGAGCAGCGGTTGCACCCCCATCGGGAAATACATCTCCGACTTGCCCGGATGGGACAGCACGAATGTCACTCCGAACGCCGACGTGATCATGCCGAGCAGTAGCCAGCCCGCTGGTTGACGAAGGCGCAATGACAGGAGAGCCGGCAATGCCACGGCCGCGTTGAGGCACAACAACGCGATGAATCCGGCGAGTAGTGCCTTGTCACCGAGTGGTCCCCGGAGCGCGAGTTCCGCCCCGCTGTCCTTCCAGATCCCGAGGCCTTGTTGACTCAGCAGCAATCCGAACGTGCTCCCGCCGGCGCCCCCGCCGAACACAGGCGTGGTCACGACCAAGGCACCGAGCACTGCAGTGAGGAGACCCAGCCAGAGCCCCCTTCGCCGTCGAATCACCAACAGGGGCAAGCCCGCCGCGACGACACCACAGGCCAAGACCGGAAGCGTCGACACCTTCACTCCGGCCACGAGCGGAATCATGAACGCTAGGGGCAGCACAGCGGCCCGACGGCGGAGTGCTCCTGACGACAGCAACGTGATGACGAGCCAAGCGAGCATCACCGTCACCGGCATCCCGAGCATGTGCGACGGCGAAAGCGGCTGGAAGTTGCCGAACCCTCCAGCACGAACGGCCGAGTTCACCGCGAACGCCGGAGCGAGGACGACCAAACCAGCGGCTAGCGTGCCTGCAAGGGTGCTGCGTGCAAGGTGATGGGCCAGCCCGAAACTTGCTCCCAGCAGTGCAGCGAGCGGAGCGAACACCCAAGCATGCACACTCAGCCCCGGGAGATCGAGTTCGGCCGATCGTGCTAGGGCACCGATGTGCGCGTTGGTGAGCCAGTGGTAGTTGAGCGTCTCCCCCACTGCCTGCGGATCTCGCAGTGGCAAGCCCCGCATCGAAGTGGCGTTGATCGCCAAGTGCCAGTAGAGGTCTTGGTACAACGCCGCGGTCCGGTCATCGAATATCTGCGTGTTCCACTGGTCTGACAGGCGTCGAACGAACACCGCCCACAGCGCCAAGAGCGTCAGCGACTCCCAGCCACTCAGTTCCCGTCGTTGACGAAAGTTGCGAAGCAGACGTTCACGTTGCGCAACGACCCCCACAGCCCCGACCCCCACAGGAACGCCCCACATCAACCAAGTTGCGCCCGTCGTGACACCCGCTCCCCAGCCGAGCAATTGAACGGGAAGGCCGAGGATGAATCCCGCAGCCAAGAACTCGGGCAACGTCGAACGTCGCATCCACCCAGTCAACGCGAACCCTGGCAACACGACCTGCAGGCACGTCGCGGCCAAGAGCCTGACCTGCTGCCCAAGTTCGAACCCGTGGGCCAGCATCGCAGCAGACGTCAGCCCAAACGCGACCAGCGCAAATGTCCAGCTGAGGGCTCGTCCTGCCCAAGGTCGGGGTAAGGCAACGGACTGACCGGGAGCCGCAACAGCTACCTCCTGTGACGTCAAAGCAAATCCCATGTGAGCGGAGTGCCCTTGACTGCGTCGACGCGGAATTCCCGGCCCTCAACGTTCTTGAACTCGTCGGGCATCAGGCCACCTGCGGGCCGGATCGAACGGACGTTGTCGGGGCCCACCAGCTCCCCTGCCTTGACGTCGCGCGTCACGAACAGCGAGCGACGGAACCGGAGCCCTTCGCGCTCGGACTCCTTCGCGCCGATCCGGGCCTCGCCGAGCGCCTGACGGGCGATCGCGGTCTCGCGGACCATCGCGGCGAGCTCGTCAGGCTCCAGCGAGAACGCCGAGTCGACACCGCCGTCACCGCGCGACAACGTGACGTGCTTCTCAACGAGCACCGCGCCGAACGCAATCGACGCCACCGGCACACCGATGCCCATCGTGTGGTCGGACAGCCCCACAAGCACGTCGAACGCGTTGGCCAGCACCGGGATCGAGCGCAGGTTGGCCGACGCCGGGTCCGCCGGGTAATCAGCCGTGCAGGACAGCACGACGATCTGCTCGTTGCCCGTCGAGCGCGCAGCCTTCACCGCGTCGTCGATCTCGGCAATCGATGCCATGCCGGTGGAAATGATGATCGGCTTGCCGGTCTCGGCCATGGCGCGGATCAGCGGCAGGTCGACGATCTCGGAGCTCGCCACCTTGTACGCCGGAGCACCAAGGCCCTCAAGGAAGGCGACGGCAGTCGGGTCGAAGGGCGACGAGAACGCGAGGATGCCCTTGTCAGCAGCATGCGCAAAGATCTTCTCGTGCCACTCCCACGGCGTGTGGGCTTCGTCGTAGAGGTCGTAGAGACGCCGCCCTCCCCACAGCTCGTGACCGTCCGAGAGGCGGAAGCTCGGGGTGTCCGCGTCGATGGTGATGGTGTCTGCCGTGTAGGTCTGCAGCTTGATGGCGTGCGCCCCCGCTTCCGCAGCCATCGTGACGATATCCAGCGCTCGTTGGAGGTCACCGTTGTGATTGCCACTCATCTCGGCGATGATGAACGGGTCTGCCTCCGACCCGACGGGCACGCCACTGATCGAGATTGACTTGGCCATCTGCTACTTCCCTTCAAAGATCTTGCGCGAGTGGATGACCTCGACGGTCTGTCCACCCACCTCGCGAGCGTATCGCTCAACTTCGCGGAAACCCTGTCGCGCGTTGAAGTCGACGGCCGACTCGTTTGCAACGAGCGTCTCGCCGTCGAGCTGCGTGAGCCCGAGCTCCTTGCGTGCGTACCTGACAGCCTCGCGCTGGATGGAAATCCAAGCCGGGAACATCGCGCCACGCTCAGCGAGCCCATCATTGTCCAAGTAGTACCCCCACCAGGCCTTGCCGTCCGTCATGTCGAAGAAGGTGACAACACCCGACGGCACTCCGTCACGCTCATAGATGAGGACGCGACGGGTCTCGTCGGACTTCGTCTTCTCCCACCAGGCGGCGTGCTCATCGGCGCTGATTTCGTGTTGCGTGAGCGAGACGCGGCGGACCTCGTCGTGGTTGCGCCAACGACGCATCGCATCGAGATCGGCATCAGTTGCAGGGCGAAGCATGGGGCCTCCTCAAGGGTTCGGGGCTATCGGCCATGCTAGTGGGCCGTACTCCGCGGAGCACGCCCGCCGACGACGCCGCTGCGGATTCAGACGACCGGCTTGGATTCTTCCTGAAGCTTTGCTTAACTGAAACTGAGAAGTTTTCAGGGAGAAGGTAATCGATCATGCCCAACTGGCGTTTGAAAGCGCTCATGGTCCTCGCAGCAGCCGCCGCGCTCGTCGCCCCAGCCACCATCACCCCGGCCTCGGCGGCCACTGTGACGGCGAGCTCCGCAGGGACCACCCGCGTCGATGTCACCGCCAATGTGTGGGGTACGGCCCTGGGCGCGGAGGGCCGGGCCGTCTGGACGGAAGTACGACTTGCCGACGGCTCCTGGTCCAAGTCCCAGCAGCGCACCGCTGCAGCCGACGGCACGTACGTCATTCCGCTGACCTACGGGTCCAACGTCGCGGGCACCACCACTTGGCGCGTAGCGGCGAGCACCCCGGCGGGCGTTGTGCGCTCCGCGACCCTCACTCTCACCCGCACGGGATGGGTGTCGAGTGCGTCCGCCGGCACGAAGCAGGCCGGTCTCGCCACCAACGCGTGGGGCACAGCCCACGGTGCCGCGAACCGCCCAGTGTGGACCGAGGTCCGAATGTCTGATGGGCGGTGGGTGAAATCACAGCAACGCACCGCCAGCTCGTCCGGCGGATATTCCATCCCGCTGACCTACGGCTCCAACGTTGCGGGCAAGTACACCTATCGAGTCGCCGCCAGCACCGCGACGGGAATCGTCCGCTCGAACGAGTTCGTTCTCACCCGTACCGGCTGGGTCACCGCCACGTCGGCGGGCAAGACTCGCACCGGAGTGGACTCCTACACGTGGGGCACTGCCCACGGAGCCCTGTCTCGCTCGGTGTGGACCGAGGTGAAGCTTCCCGATGGATCGTGGGCGAAGTCGCAGCAGCGGACCACCGGCACCAACGGCTCGTTTTCCATCCCACTCACGTTTGGCAAGGCCACCGCCGGCACATACACCTTCCGCGTCGCCGCAAGTACGTCACTCGGCGTCGTCAGATCCAATCCCTTCACGCTGACCCGCGAGGGCCTCCCGCTGGACCTCTCAATGGCGGCCACCTGGGACCGCATCGCGCAGTGCGAATCGGGTGGCAACTGGTCGATCAACACCGGCAACGGCTACTACGGTGGCCTGCAGTTCAACTACCAGACCTGGCACTCAGTTGATGGCGGCGACTTCGCGACGTACCCGCATCAGGCCACGCGCGACGAGCAGATCACCGTGGCCAACAGGCTCCACGACTTGCGCGGCTTCCAGCCGTGGTCGTGCGCCTGATCTGCGACCGAGAGCTTGACTCCGCAAGGGGCCCCTATGACGGGGCCCCTTGCCTGTCACGCGGCAATCCGTCAGCGCGTGGCTGTCCCCGCATGATTGGGGCCTCTCTGCGCAGCACCTGCGGGGTGTCGCGTTCATCGGCTCCAACCCTCGCCTCTCGTAAAGCGAAAGAGTCTCCTTCAGGTCAACAGCCCTGCCCAAACCGGGCCCCTAGGTATACGGCACGAAGCGCCTCGGACTATCCTGCGATCATCCAAGGGCACGTGTTGTTCCCGCCAACAAGGCCCGGCGATTGTGTTCCACCCGACCAACGGAGGTCCCCATGTCCAAGTTGCGCAGAATGACGGCGTTGCTCGTCACGTTGTTACTCAGCGTGTCCGCATGGACGTTGCCGGCACGAGCCGCCACCACTGTCTACGCTTATTCGGCGGGCACCAAGACAGTGGGACAGACGACCTACACTTGGGGCACCGCCACCGAGGCCCCACAGGCCGAGATCTGGACCGAAGTCCTGCTCCCTACGGGATGGTCCCGCTCACAGGTCCGGCAGACCGACGGGTCCGGCAACTTCGTCATCCCGCTCACCTACGGCACGAACACCGAGGGCGTCACCACGTACCGCGTCGGCGTCCGAGCGACGGAGGGCGTCGTCTACTCGGCACCGTTCGACCTGCTGCGTACGGCCCCCTCCGTCACGGTCACCGCGTACAGCGCCGGCACCAAGCCCGTCGGACAAGCCACCAACACTTGGGGCACCGCGAAGGGCGCCCCGAATGCCCCGGCCTGGACTGAGGTGCTGATCGGGTCAGGTTGGTCGAAGTCGCAGGAGCGCACCACCGACGGTTCCGGCAGCTTCGTCATCCCGCTCACCTACGGCACCACGATCGTCGGCACCACCACCTATCGCGTGGGCGTCCGCGCCGCGGGCCGCACGTATTACTCGAACACCTTCTCGGTCACGCGTACCGCCCCCTCCGTCACGGTCACCGCGTACAGCGCCGGCACCAAGCCCGTCGGACAAGTCACCAATACCTGGGGCACCGCGAAGGGCGCCCCGAATGCGCCGGTGTGGACCGAGGTCCTCGTCGCCACGGGCTGGTCGAAGTCGCAGCAGCGCACCACCGACGGTTCCGGCAACTTCATCATCCCGCTCACCTACGGCGTCAACACCGTGGGCACCACCACGTATCGTGTCGGCGTCCGCGCTGGTGGCCGCAACGTCTACTCCAACAACTTCCGGATGACTCGAACCTCCACTTCCGAGGTCTACTACCCGAACTGCGACGCCGTTCGCGCAGCCGGCAAGGCCCCGCTGTATCGCGGTCAACCCGGCTACGGTCCGCATCTCGACCGCGACGGCGACGGCGTCGCTTGCGAGACCCGCTGACACGCAGCCGATCCAGCAGCGCAGCGAGGGGGCCCGTATGACGGGCCCCCTCGCTGCATCATCCGGGAGCACGACGTGAATCTGTCGGCCCCCGGCAGGGTGGTCGCGTGACAGATTGAACGCCAGATGATCCGCCCCCGGCGTGTCGCGCCCGCTGTGCGCAACTGGACGTCACTCCGTCACGCCCCAGTGCCGCGCCGCCTGGACGCTCGGGCGCGGATCGGGCACCCGAGGGCACGGCGCGAGTAGACTGGCCCAAGCCAATCCAGCATCCCAACCAGCCAAGGAGTGAAGATGGCCCAGTTGAGCCGCGAACAGGTCAAGGAAATGATGGCCGAGGTGCTCCGCCGCCAGGACAAGGAGATGCCCTCCTCCGAAGACACCGCGCTCGACGAGATCGGCTTCCGCTCGCTCGACTTCTCGGAGCTCGCGCTCCGTGTCGAGGACGAACTGGACGAAGAGCTCAACTTCGACGCACCCGGGCTGCGGACGATTCGCACCGTCGCGGACGTCCTCGACTTCATCGACGAGCTGCAGCAGCAAGCATGACGTTCGATCACCCCGACACGCCAAGACCGCCGCTGAGCGCCGAAAACCGCATCGTCGCCGGCGACTTCGACGGCTCGTGGGCCGAACTGCCTCCCATCACGCTCCCGGATCGTGCAGCGGTGTTCGTCCGTGATGACCTTGAGGCCTTGCGAGCGGTGTGGCATCAGCGCCAGCACCAGCGCGAGTTGCTCGTCGCTGCGGCATCCCGACGGGAGCCCGGACTCGAGCAGGATCTCCTGGACCTCGGACTGACCATCGTGGCCGACGGGGAGATCGTGGCGGAGCCCACGGAGCAGCGCACCACTCGCCCCGGGCGCGTCTGGCTGCTCACCTCCGGCTCCACTGGCCGCCCGAAGCAGGTGGGCCACACGCTCGACACGCTGCTCACCGTGCGCGGCAAGCAGCCCCCTCGCACTTGGCTCAACCCCTACACCCCCGGCGCTTACGCGTGGTGGCAGGTCACGACGCTCGCGCTGGCCCACCCCGGTACGTCCATGGTGTGTGTCGACGGCGGCCACCCGTGGGCCGAACAGGCGGCCAAGTACGGGGTCGACGCCGCGTCCGGCACCCCCACGTTCTGGCGCCAAGCACTGCTCACCCAGCGCGATGAGCTCGCCCGCGTGCGCTTCAAGCAGATCACCCTCGGCGGTGAGCCCGTGGATCAGGCGGTGATCGATCTCCTCCACCAGACGTTCCCGGACACGCGCGTCTCGTGGATCTACGCCTCTTCCGAGGCCGGCGCCAGCATCGCGGTCCACGACGGGAAGGCCGGCTTCCCCGTCGAGTGGCTGGACTCCCACAAGGAGGGCCGTCCGCAGCTCAGCGTCGACGGCGACGAGCTGTTGATCGCCTCGCCGCACCGCGGCTCGGGCGTGGACGAGGTCCTCCGCACAGGAGACCGCGTGGAGATCCGCGACGGCCGGGTCCACATCACCGGGCGGCTCGGCTCGGACGAGATCAACGTGGGCGGCACCAAGGTGTCCGCCGGAAAGGTGCGGAGCGTTCTCCTCGAGCACCCCGGGATCGCCTGGGCTGCGATCAAGGCCCGCAAGGCGCCCATCGTCGGCAACATGGTGCAAGCCTCCGTCGTCCTCGACGACGAGTCGCTCACCGAGGACGACATCATCCGCTACGCCACCGAGCACCTCGCAGAGACGGAGGTGCCGCGTCGAGTGCGCATTCTCGACGAAATCCCCTTGAAGGAGAGCCTGAAGTCCGATGTCTAACCCACCCATTGCAGCTGCCTCCTGCGTGGTCGTCTCCGGCGGCTCGCGCGGATTGGGCCTCGCCATCGTGCAGTCCATCCTCGACCGCGGCGCCAAGGTGGCCACCTTTGCCCGCACGATCACCCCGGAGCTCGAGCAGCTCGCCGCGCAGTACCCCGAGCGGGTCCACGTCGCGTCCGTCGATGCCACCGACACGAAGGCACTGAATGCGTTCGTCAAGGAGGCCGAGCGCAAGCTGGGACCGATCGACGGCCTCGTCAACAACGCAGCCATCGGCCAGGATTCCCTGCATGTGCACACCTCTCCGGAGCGCATCGAGCAGATCATCCAGACGAACCTGACCGCGCCCCTGATCCTCACCCGTACGGTGCTGCGGCGCATCATGGCCGGCCGCGGGACCGGCCGCATCGTGTTCATCACCTCCATCTGCGCCCAGCGCGGCTACGCGGGGCTCGTCGCCTACTCATCGACGAAGGGCGGGCTGGACTCCGCCATGCGCACCATCGCGCGCGAGATGCACGGCCGAGTGCTGTGCAACTCGATTGCCCCCGGCTTCTTCGCATCCGAGATGAGCTCGGTGCTCGGCCAGACGCAGCTCGACACGATCACCCGCCGCACCCCCACAGGGAGGCTGGTGGAGCCCAGCGATGTCGTGCCCGTCCTGGACACCCTGCTCTTCGAGGACACCAACGTCAACGGACAGACGCTCGTCATCGACGGTGGCGGCTCCATCTGAGCAACACCTGATCCGCAGCCGTCGGGACCTGCCCTGTCCCGACGGCTGCACCCTCATCCACTCCTACACCTCCGACGACACCCGCTGGTGTCTCCGCGCCCCCGGCTGGGGAGCGCTCGACGTCGAGCGCTCGACGACCCCGCCTCCCGCGCTCGCTGCCCGCCTGACTTCCGACGAGGACTTCTGGCGGGCCTGGACGAGGCTCGAAGTGGTGGCAAAGCTCACCGACACCCCGGTGCTGACGCTACTCGGCCGGGGTCTGTTGGGCTCCCCAGAGCCTGGGCACGTGGAGGTGGCGCAGTTCGTCGTCGGGGACGCCGTGGTCTGCTGCGGGCGACTCGTCTCCATGGCTGATTGAGCGGTGAAGCCCCCATTGTTGGGCGGTCCGGCACCTCGACTGGTTGAGCGGTGAAGCCCCCATTGTTGGGCGGTCCGGCACCTCGACTGGTTGAGCGGTGAAGCCCCCATGGTTGCGCGGTCCGGCACCCCGGCTGGTTGAGCGGTCCAGTACCCCGATGGTTGAGCGGTCCAGTACCCCGATGGTTGAGCGGTCCAGGACCCCGATGGTTGAGCGGTCCGCGCAGCGGACCAGTCGAAACCACGAGACACTCCCCAGCCGATCCCCAGCACGTCTCGATACGTGCGGCGAAGCCTCACCTACTCGACGAACATACGAAGGCCGCACACCCCTCGAACACCGCCTCCGACCGGGCCCACCGACCGAATCCATCAGCACGTCTCGATACGCGAGGCGAAGCCTCCCCTACTCGACGAACATACGAAGGCCGCACACCCCTCGAACACCGCCTCCGACCGGGCCCACCGACCGAATCCATCAGCACGTCTCGATACGCGAGGCGAAGCCTCACCTACTCGACGAACATGCGAAGGCCGCACACCCCTCGAACACCGCCTCCGGGCGGACCCACCGATCGGGTCCATCGGCACGTCTCGACGGGCGGGCCGAACCAACCCCAGTAGGCTTGGGCGGAAGCAGAGGAGGTGCGAATGTCGCAGGATTCGCTGCCCACCGTGGGCGTTGCCCTACTGAGCATGGGCAATCGCCCGGCGGAGCTCGCCGCCGCATTGCGGGCGCTCGAGGCGCAGCAGGGCGTCGACATGGACGTGGTCCTCGTCGGCAACGGCTGGGACCCGGAAGGCATTCCGAGCTGGGTCCGCACCTTCCACTCCCCCGACAATCTCGGCTGTCCAGGCGGCCGCAATCTGGCTGCAGCCCTCGTCAAGGGCGAGTTCCTGTTCTTCTACGACGATGACGGCGCCCTCCCCTCCCCCGACACCCTGGCCCGCATGGTGGCCCGCTGTGGCCCCGATGTCGGCGTCGTGCAGGCCCGGGGCGCCGACCCGTCGGGGGCGCCGAGCCCTCGCCGTTGGGTGCCACGACTGCGCAAGTCAAACGAGATGCTCGGGGGCGACGTCGCGGTGTTCTGGGAGGCGATGGCGCTATTTCGTCGGGAGGCGTTCGACCAGGTCGATGGCTGGTACGCCGAGCTGTTCTTCGGTCACGAGGGCACGGACATGGCAATGCGCCTCATCGACCGCGGATGGCGCATCGTGTACGCCCCCGACATCGTCGTCCACCACCCCGCGACGGCAGCCGCCCGGCACTCGCACCATTTCTTCACGACGATGCGCAACCGCGTGTGGGTGGCCAAGCGCAACCTGCCCGCTCCCATCCTGCCGCTCTACCTCGCGGTGTGGACGGGCGCGACGCTGCTGCGGGCCCGGTCGCCGAAGCAGGTCAAGGTGATCTGGGAGGGGCTCCGTGCCGGGCTTTCCCAGCGGGCACCGCGCGCACGCGAACCCATCTCGTGGCGCACGGTCTGGACCATGACGAAGCTCGGCAGGCCCCCGCTGTGGTGAGGCACACCGTCTGGTGGGCTGGCGTCGCGAGCCGCGGCCACCTCACCTACGGCATCTCCTGGGTGCGCGAGCTGCTGCGGAGGGAGCCCGGCGAGGTCTCGCTGCGCATGCTGCCCACAAGGCAGTTCTTCGGCGGCGACGAGATCACGCCCAGCCAGGTGTCCGCGCTGCTGGACGACGCCAGGGTGGACGTCGCGCACTGGGACGGCTCGAGCGCGCCCCCGGGAGAACGCCTCTGGATGCTGTCGACGGGCGCCGTAGGCATCAAGCCATGGTTGCGGCTCCGCACCCGGCACCCAAGCCGGAGGATCACCGTCGTGGTCACCGACGAGGGGCTCGGCACCTACGGCAACTGGCGCTCGCGCTGGGAGGCGATGCAGCGGCAGGGCGTCGGCGAGCCGTGGCGCACAGTGAGGACCACGGCCGTCGAGCTCGCCACTGGGACCCTGACGAATGTGCGCTGGCCCCTACACGTGCGCTTGGCTCAGCGGTGGGGGCTCAATGCCCCCGTGGCCGACGAGTTCCGCCGCCTCGCGCCCGCACCAGCCGTGGCGAGACGTGCGGTGTTCCTCTCGCAGCCGTGGCCTGAGCTCGGGGTGCTGGACGTCGCCACGTATCAGAATCACGTGGAAGAGGTCGCCGAGGCGTGTCGTCGGATTGGCCTTGACATGGTCGTGCTGCCGCATCCGGGCGAAGCGCCCGGCCGTCACTCACGCCATGCCGCCCACGATGCGCCCGCGGAGCCGACGCTGGCGGAGTTCAACCCGGTCGCGCTCGGTGCGACGGTGCTCGTCGGGGCATCGTCGACGGCGCTGCTCAACCTGGCCGCGGTGCACGGCATCCGCGCGCTGCGGGTGGGCACCCCTGAATTGATCGCCCTGGACGAGGCATTGGCCCCTCGACAGGCTTCCCTGCTGGGACAGTACGCCTCGCCTTGCCAGCCCCCCGCGGAGTTTGGGCGTAGGCTGTCGCAAGAACTGGGGCAGTGAGCCCAGAAGAGACGACAGGAGAGAGCACGAGTTGCAGACCCTGAAGCGACTGTGGGAGGAACGCAGAGTCCTGCGCCTCCTCGTCAAGCGTGACCTGCGCGTGCGCTATTCGCAAAGCGTCATCGGCTACCTGTGGACCGTTCTGGATCCGCTGATCACGGCGCTGATCTATTTCATGATCTTCGTCGTGCTCTTCGAGCGCAGCGACGCGGGCCACGCACCCTACTTCCTGTTCCTGCTCGCGGGGCTGCTGCCGTGGCAGTGGTTCAACGCGGCGGTCAGCGAGTCGATGCGCTCGCTCATCACGGAGCGACAGCTGGTGCGGTCCACCCAATTGCCGCGCGAAATCTGGGTGCTGCGCGTGGTGGCCTCGAAGGGGCTCGAGTTCGCCTTTTCGCTGCCGGTGCTCGTTATCTTCGTGGTCTTCTACCTCGTCCGGGGTGAGGCGACGCTCAACTGGGGCCTGCTGCTGTTCCCCGTCGGCATGTTGCTGCTGTTCCTCTACATCACTGGCTTCGGGCTGGTGCTCGCGCCGCTCACGGTCATGATGTTCGACATCCAGCCCACGGTGCGCATCTTCCTGCGGATCTACTTCTACGCATCCGCCATCATCTTCGACCTCTCGAAGTTCGCGAAGCTCGAGGGGTGGGAGTGGCTGTTCCAGATCAATCCCCTTGCGGGGATCCTGGAGCTGTTCCGCGCCGGCTTCTTCCCCAATCCCGTGCAATGGCACGTCGTCGGCTACGGGACCATCGGCACGCTGCTGATGCTCGTCCTGGGCGTCTTCACCTTCAAGCGCATGGAACGCGCCGTCCTCAAGGAGATTTGATGACCGATGTCGTGATTTCCGCGAAGGACGTCGGCATCGAGTTTCTTCGCTCGCGCAAACGCCAGCTCTCCTGGCGCGAGCTGGTGTTCAAGCGTCAAGTCACCGGCGACAAGTCCACCTTCTGGCCACTGCGCCACGTGTCCTTCGACATCCACGCCGGCGAGGCGGTGGGGCTCGTCGGGGCCAACGGCGAGGGGAAGTCGACGCTGCTGAAGATCATCGCGGGTGTGCTGCTGCCCGACGAAGGTTCGATCACGGTGGACGGCGGCGTCGCCCCGATGATCGAGCTCACCGGCGGATTCATCGGCGACCTGTCCGCTCGGGAGAACGTCTACCTCACCGCCGGGCTGCACGGCCTCACGAAGGAGGAGATCGACGAGAAGTTCGAGGGCATCATCGACTTCGCCGGCCCCCAGGTGCGAGACGGCCTCGACGTGCCATTTCGTCACTTCTCCTCAGGCATGCAGGTGCGGCTCGGGTTCTCCGTCATCACCCAGCTCGATCAGCCGATCGTGCTCGTCGACGAGGTGCTCGCCGTCGGCGACAAGGCATTCCGCGAGAAGTGCTACCGCCGAATGGAAGACCTGCTCAGCAACGGCAAGACGCTGTTCCTCGTCTCCCACTCGGAGCCAGACCTGCGCCGATTCTGCAACCGAGGCCTCTACCTGCGCGGTGGCGGACTGCACCTCGACGGCGACATGCCCGACGTGATCGCCGCCTACAACGCCGACATCGACAAGCAGATGCCCTGACGCCGCCGCCACGCCCAGTCCGGTTCCCCGCCCCGGGGTAAGCTGCTGGGAGTCGTGGCGCCGGGAAAGGAACTCCATGAAGATCGCAGTCATTGCCTTGGGCAAGATCGGCCTGCCCCTGGCCGTGCAGTTCGCCTCCATGGGCCACGAGGTCGTGGGCGTGGACGTCCAGCAGAGCGTCGTCGACAAGGTCAACGCGGGCGAGGAGCCATTCCCGGGTGAAGCGCACCTGCAGGAGAAGCTGCAGGAGCTCGTGCCCGCCGGCAAGCTGCGCGCCACCACCGACTACGCCGACGCGATCCCCGGCGCGGAGGCGATCGTCATCGTCGTACCGCTGTTCGTCGACGACGAGACCTGGCAGCCCGACTTCGGCTGGATGGAGAACGCCACCCGCAGCTTCTCCGAGCACCTCTCCCCCGGCACCCTCGTCTCCTACGAGACGACGCTGCCCGTCGGCACCACCCGCGGCCGCTGGAAGCCGATGATCGAGGAGATCTCGGGCCTCGTCGAGGGCAACGACTTCCACCTCGTGTTCTCCCCCGAGCGCGTCCTCACCGGCCGCGTCTTCGAGGATCTGCGCAAGTACCCGAAGCTCGTCGGCGGCCTCTCCGAGGAGGGCACACGTCGCGGCATCGAGTTCTACGAGCAGGTCCTCACGTTCGACGAGCGCCCCGACCTCCCGCGCGGCAACGGCGTGTGGGACATGGGCACCGCCGAGGCGGCCGAGATGGCGAAGCTCGCCGAGACCACCTACCGCGACGTCAACATCGGGCTGGCCAACCAGTTCGGCAAGTTCGCCGCCGCGCACGGCATCGACGTGCACAAGGTGATCGAC
Organism: Propionibacteriaceae bacterium P6A17; assembly: GCA_000619965.1. Lineage (GTDB taxonomy): Bacteria > Actinomycetota > Actinomycetes > Propionibacteriales > Propionibacteriaceae > Arachnia. Next base: position 23,846 of record JHVD01000023.1, on the reverse strand, counting down.
GCCTCCAACTCGCAGCCCTACAGCCACATCCACCGCCCGGGCATCGCCGTCGGCGGCCACTGCATCCCCGTCTACCCGCGTCTGTACCTCTACACGGATCCCGACGCGACGATCGTCCGCACCGCCCGCGAGGCCAACATGACGATGCCCGAGTACGCGATCGGGCTGGCCGAGGGCGCGCTCGGCTCGCTCGAGGGCAAGACGGTCGTCGTGCTCGGCGCCTCATACCGCGGCAAGGTGAAGGAGACGGCGTTCTCCGGCGTGTTCCCGACGGTCGAGGGCCTGCACGCCCGCGGCGCCCGCGTCCTGGTGCACGACCCGATGTTCACCGACGACGAGCTCGCCCGCTACGGGTTCGAGGCCTACCACGTGGGCGAGCCTGCCGACGTCGCGATCGTCCAGGCCGACCACCCCGAGTACAAGGAGCTCACCCCCGAGAGCCTGCCCGGCCTGCACGTCGTCGTCGACGGCCGCGGCATGCTCGACGAGGCCCGCTGGCAGGGCGTGCGCTTCTTCCGGATCGGCGACGGCGAGAGCCGGCGTTGACGAAGGCCATCCGCGGGCGCGTCGCGCACCTCTCGACGCTCCACCCGCCGCGGGACAACCGGATCTTCAACAAGGAGTGCCGCTCCTTGGCGGCCTCGGGCGTCGACCTCTGGTTCCTGGGCGCGCAGGAGCACGACGAGGTCGTCGACGGGGTCGAGGTGGTGGGCCTGTCCACCGCGAGTGGCATCGTCGGACGCTTGAAGGCGCAGTGGCGCGCGTTCCGTGCGCTGGAGCGCGTCCGCCCGTCGCTGGTACACGTCCACGACCCGGAGCTGATCCCGATGGTGTGGCTGTGGAAGTCCGTCCGGCGCAAGGCGGCCATTTACGACGCCCACGAGGACCTCGTCGGTCAGATGGACGACAAGCCGTACATCCCGCGGCTCGTGCATCCGCTCGCGATGCTGCTCGCCAAAGGCCTGGTGAAGCTCGCCGACAAGGGCTTCGACGGCATCGTCGCGGCCACCGAGCACATCGCCGGCCTCTACTCGAACCCCAACAGGGCCGTCGTCCACAACTACCCGTACCTCCACGAATACCCGGCCTCGTCGGCCGAGCACGTGCCGGGCCGGGTGGTCTACGTCGGGATGCTCTCGCAGGGCAGGCAGGTCGACGTGATGATCGACGCGGTGCGCCAGGTGCCGGGAGCCACGCTGCTCGTCGCGGGAAAGGCCGACGACGACATCCGGCCCCTGCTCGAGTCCGGCGACCCGCGCATCGACTACCGGGGCATGCTGCCGTCGACGGAGGTGCCCGGCATCGTCGCGTCCGGCTCCATCGGCCTGGTCTTCCTGAAGCCGCTCGGCAACTACGTCGATTCGCTGCCGACGAAACTGTTCGAGTACATGGCCGCCGGCATCCCGGCCGTGGTGAGCGACTTCCCTTGGCTGCGCCGCATCCTGGGCGGCCACGACTGCTGCGTGTTCGTCGACACGACGACCGCCGCCGCCCCCGCCGAGGCGATCGCGGCACTCGTCGCCGACCCAGTGCGCGCGGCCGAGATGGGCCGTCGAGGGCGCGCCGCCATCGAGCAGGAGTTCAACTTCGAGGCCGAGGTGCCGGCGCTGCTCGAGGTCAGCGCTCGGGCGGCACGCCGCGCCCGATGAGCGACGCGCCGGGGGGCGAGGCCGAGGGCCGACCAGGCGACGAGCGTGGGCGTCCGCCCGGCCGCGTCCGCCGTCTGCTCGCCGCGCATCCCTTCATCCAGCACGTCCTGACCCTCATGACGGGCACGGGCGTGGCGCAATTGCTGCCGATCGTCACGATGCCGATCATCACCCGCCTGTATTCGCAGGAGGCCGTCGGCGCCTGGGTGGTCGTCACCTCCGTCGCCGGCTTCGTGATCCCGCTCGCGGCCCTGCGCTACGACCTCGCCATCATGCTGCCGAAGTCCGACGACGATGCCCGCCGCCTCGTGCGCATCGCCAGCCGCATCAACCTCGTCATGGCGTTGGCGACGACGCTGGTCATGCTGTTGTTCGCGCCGCGGATCGCGTCGCTGTTTCGCGGCATGCCCGAGCATGCCCACGCCTGGCTGTACGGCGTGGGCGCCATCGTGTGGGCCTTCGGCCAGATGGCGATCTACACGCAGTGGCTGGTCCGCCAGAAGCGGTTCACGCTCGTGAGCCGCAACAAGATGATGCAGTCCTCCACGGTGGCCGTCACCCAGGTGGGTCTCGGGCCCACCGGCGTCGGCGCGTTCGGCCTCGTGCTCGGCACGCTGCTGGGGCAGGTGGCCGCGCTGCTGAACCTGTGGCGCCGGGGAGGGATCCCGGAGCGCGTCGCGCTGACCTCCGACGACGTCCGTCGGCTCCTGCGCGAGCACCGGAAGATGCCCCTGTTGAACGGCCCGAACGCGCTCGTCGACGCGGTCCGCCTGCAGGGCATCAACCTGTTCATTGGCGCGATCGCCGGCGCGGCGGTCGTCGGGCAGTTCGGGCTGGCGTGGATGCTCGTCCAGGCGCCGACGGCGCTCGTCGCCTCCGCCCTGTCCCAGGTGTTCTTCCAGCGGCTGAGCGTGACGCCGCGCGGCGAGATGTCGGCTCTGGTGCGGCGCTCCCTGCGCACGACGCTGCTCGTCGCCGCCGTGCCGTTCCTGCTCATCTACTTCCTCGCGCCGCCCGTGCTGCCGTGGGTGCTGGGCGCCGACTGGACGCGCGTCGGTCTGTTCGCCGCCGCGCTCACCCCGTGGCTCTACCTCAACTTCTCCACTGCGCCGATCTCGAACCTCTTCGTGGTCGCCAGACGCCAAGGCATCATGCTGGCGTTCGCCGTCGTCTACGCGGCCCTGCCGCTGACGATCATCTGGTCGGGGCGCGGCGGCGACCTCCTGCGCACCGTCTGGTGGATGAGCCTCGGCCAGGCGGCGCTGCTCGTCGTGCTGTGCGCGGTGGCGCTGCTCGTCGCCCGCGGCTACGACCGCGGCGCCGCCAGCGACTCGGCGTAGGCCCGAAGCCTTGGACGACGGCCCAGCGGCCCGGGCGCCCGGCGCGCGTCGTCGTCGGGGGCGAAGGTGCCACACCGAAGCGCCACCGACGCCATGATGGTGGAGGCGATGTGCAGCCACGCGATGGGCGAGTCGAGGAACGTCGAGTTGGCAAACGACAATACGAGCATCGCCAGCACGGACACGACGACGAACTGCCCGGCCGCGGCCTCGGCCTGGGAGCTGGCCGAGGGGCCGAACGACGGCAGCGCCCTCGCCACCACCACCGTGAGGCACGCGACGGCGACCGCCGCGGGCACGAGGCCGTACTGGGTGAGCAGCTCGAACACGCCCGAGTGTGGGTTGAGCGCCCCGCCGGTGTCATAGGGCACCGCGCCGCGTGCGATGGCCTGCTCGAAGCGGCCCGCGCCGACGCCGAGCCCCAGGCTGTCCTCCCACAGGTGGAGCCCGCTGCGGTACAGGCCGAGGCGGCCCTCCGTCGAGCCGCCGCTCTGCGTCTCGAGGAACTGCCGCAGGCGTTGCGAATACAGGGCGACGAGCCCCCCTGCGGCCACCCCCACCGCGGCGAGCGCGACGAACTGGCGGCGCAGCCGAGGAAGCCAGGCCCAGGCGGTCCAGGCGCACAGGCTGAGGCCGATCAGCGTCGAGATCCGGCTGCCGGAGGCGTAGACCAGCGGCACGTTGAGCACCATCGGGGCGATCATCGCGATCCGGCCCCACCCGGTGCGCGCCAGGCCCGCCAACCCCACCAGCACGAGGGAGGCGAGCGTGATGAAGTAGGCGAACAGGTTCGGGTTGACGAAGAACGAGGCGATGTCCGTCGAGGCCTGGCGCACGTACTCCGGAGAACCCTGGAGGTAGTTGGGCAGGTGCTCCCCGGTGGCGATCTCCGCCAGCGCGGGCACGCAGGCGACGACCCAGGCGAGGCCCCACCCTGCAGCGAACACCCGCCAGGTGCGCACGCCCGCGGGTTCGGCGACGAGCGCCGCGACGGTGGCCATGCCCAAGCCGATGCTGCTGAGCTCCGAGACCCCGGCAGGCGTCGCGGGCAGGCAGAACCCCCAGCCCAGCCACGCCGCGGCAAGCACCGTCGTCAGCACGGCCTGGGGCGAGGGAGCTCGTCGCAGCCGAAGGAGGGCGAACACGCACAGCACCACGGCGACGGGGCGGGCCGGCGCCAGCCCGGCGAGCGTCACGAAACTGCCCAGCGCGGCGGAAAGCGGCATGAGGAACAGCGCGACGAGGAACCCCGCCTCGAAACCCCTCGTGCCCATGACGCGTGATCCTACCGTCCGCAGCGCGCGGTGTGGCCGCGCGGTGTGCCCGCGTGACGAGCCCTGGGGGGCCGGTAGCCTAGGTCGTGGTTCGAGCCCGTCAGGAGGGTGGATGCTTCGCTCATACGTCGCCAGCAGCCGACGTTTCGCCGTCGGCGCCGCAGTGGTTGCCGTCGTCACGGCCGCGCTCGCATTCCTCATCGGCCCCCTCCTGTCGACGCCGTCGTACAGCGCCTCGGCGACGATCCAGACCACCCTCTCCGGGGCCGGCAGCGGCGACGTCGCCCGCGACCAGGCCGCGTCGGCCGAGCTGGTGAGCACGGCCCAGGCGCTGCTCGTCTCGCCACGTGTGCTGGGCCCGGCCGGCGGCCGGCTGGACCCGCCCGTCCCGGCGCCGCTGATGGCGTCGCGCATCGCGAAGGACACGCCCCCGTCGAGCCTGGTGTTCGTGGTGTCCACGCAGGCGGAGAGCGCCGACGCGGCCCGCGCACTCGTGCAGGCGGTGGCGGAGCAGTTCCAGCAGGAGCTCGAGGCCACCCCGCTGCGCTCGGCCGACGGGCGCACCGCCCTCGAGTGGGTCTCGACCGACTATCAGGTGGGGATGGTCGGGGGCAGCGACGCGGGGATCGCCCGCCGGCTCGCCTCCGCAGCACTCGCGGGGCTGCTCGTCGGGCTCGCCTACCTGATCGCGCGCGTCGCCCTCGACGACCGCCTGCGCACGCACCAGCAGGTCGCCGCCATCACCGACGAGTCCGTCGTCGCGTTCACGTTCCCCTCCCCCACCGACGAGCAGGCAGACCGCCTCGCCGCCCAGCTTCGATTCCTGGCCCCGGGTGGGGGCCCGCGCACGGTGGGCATCGCGGCCCTCACCGACGGCGCCCGCTCGGCCCGCCTGACCACGTCGTTGGCCGCCGCGACCCGACGCCTCGGCGAGCCGGTGCGCGTCGTCGACGCCGACCTCCGGGCCCACCCGCTCGGCACCTCCGACGAGGGGTTCGTCGACCTGCTGCTCGGGCGCGACGCGCAGCCCCTCGACGGCGTCCTTCGGGCTGGCGCCGTGCCCGCCAATCCCGCCGAGCTGCTGGCGCGCGCCGACTGGGACGCCGTCGTCGCGCGGATGCGGGGCGAGGGCTGGACGTTCGTGCACTGCACGCCGCTGCTGGTCGCGTCGGATGGGCCGATGGTCGCCAGCCGGCTCGATGCGGTGCTCGTCGTCGTCGCCCAGGACGTGGACCGTCGCAAGGGCCTGGCCGAGGCGCTCGCCCTGCTGGATGCGGTGCGGGCGCCCGTCGCGGGCCTCGTCGTCCAGGCCGACAAGCTGCCGACGGTGTCCTCGCCCTACGAGGCGGGGGCGGGCGCGCTCAGCCGCTGAACGTCCCGCCGGGGCGCCGACGGGCGCGGGCGGCCGAGGCGACGACGCGCACGTGCGCGATGAACTCCCCGTGGTTTCGCTGCGCGTCGACAAGCGTCGCCGCGCGCTCCCGGGCCTCCGCACGCCAGCGCGGAGCCTTGAGGTCGTCGACGTGGGCGGCGAGATATTCGCCCACCTCCTCGCCCGAGACGTGGGCGGGCAGCAGCGTCGCCGACGGCACGAGCTCGGCGATCCCACCCACGTCGGGGGCCACGGCCGGGATGCCGTGGGCCATCCCCTCCATCAGCGAGACGGGGATGCCCTCGGAGTCGGAGGTATTGAGCACGACGTCCACCCCGGGGCCGCGCAGCCGGGCCAGGACCTCGTCGTGGGGGAGCGCGCCGGGCAGCTCGACGACGACGCCCTCCGCCCGCAGCCCCTCGGCGAGGTGGGCGACCTCGTCGTGCAGCGGACCCGTGCCGATGTGGGTCCAGGTGAGCCGCAGGTCCGGCCGCAGCTCGTGGAGCCGGGCGAGCGCGGCGGCGGCCTTGTCGAGGCGCTTGAAGGGGGTCATGGAGCTGAGGGTGAGGACGTGCAGCTCGCCGGGGCCGCTCGGCGGGGTCTGCTCGTCGGGGATCGTGACGCCGAGCCGCGCGACGCCGCGCTGGTCGTCGGTGAACCCGTAGCGGGCGAGGTGTTCGGCACCACTGGCCGAGACGGCGTGCACGGACGTGATCTGGGGCGCGAATTGCCTCACCAGCGGCGTGTACTGCGCCAGTCGCGACGTCTCCCAGAGGTCGGTGCCGTGGGCGCGGCACAGCGCGGCCCCGACGCGTCCTCGTCGCACCCCGAGCGCGCCGGCCAGCACGCCCGCGGAGAGCCAGTAGCCGTAGACGACGTCGACGTGGCGCCCCTCGCGGCGTGCGAGGTCGTGGAGCGTGCGCTCGATGAGCTGCGCCTGCGCGAGGGTGCGGAAGGCCACCGTGGCGCGCGTGGGGTTGAGGCGCCGCGCCCGCGCCAGCGCGGCGAGCTCGCGCCACAGCACAGGGGAGATCAGTGCCAACAGCGCCGCCCAGGCCAGCCATCTGCGGGAGGCCCAGCGGTCGGCGAGGGTCTCGTCGAGCCGAACCGTGGGTGGGAAGGGCCTCGCACTCGGGCCGCCGGCGCGCTGCTCGGGAAGCAGGACGACGTCGTCGGCCGCGGTCCACAGGGGCAGCTCGGCCTCGATGAACGATTCGCCGGCGCCGAAGGGGAACTGCGAGGTGACGACGACGATCACGCGGCCACCCGCAGCACGGTCAGGAACCGTTCGGCGAGCGCCGGCAGGCTGTGGTGCTCGCGCACCCACGCGATCGAGGCCTGAGCGAGGCGGGCGCGTTCGTCGTCGGGGAGATTCGTGGCCTCGACGATGGCCCGCGCGATGTCGTGCGGGTCCTCGGCGCGTGCGCGCACGGCGGCGCCGCTGTAGGCGAGGGGCGAGTGCTGCGAGGCGAATGCGTCGACGATGGGGACGCCGGTGAGCATGTAGTCGAAGATCTTGTTGGCGGAGACGCCGTACTCGTAGAGGGGGCTGCGCTTCGAACCGATGTAGAGCGCGTCGCACAGCGACAATGCCTCGTGCACCTGGGCCTTCGGCAGCGATCCGGCGAAGTCGATGTGCGCCCCGAGCCTGGCCGCCCGCTGCTCGAGGTCGGGCCGGAGGAGTCCGTCGCCCAAAAGGACCGCGGTCACGGGCTCGTCGGTGAGCAGCCCCATGGCCTCGACGAAGTCGTCCATGGCGTTGGCGGTGGTCATGCCACCGGCGTAGCCGATGATCCGACGGCCAGCCTTGCGCAGCGCGTCGATGCGGGCGACGAAATCGGCCGGCGCGGGTGCGTGCGGCTGGTCGACGTCGATGCCGTTGGGGATGTGGATGACGGGCGTGTCGATGCCGAGGGATCGCACGTGCGGCTCGGTGTTGGGCAGGATCGACACGATCACGCGGCTGTGGCGGTACGCCCAGCGCTCGGCCACCCCCATCGCCCACATGAGCGGGTGGTGCGGCGAATGCCCGCCGAGCTCGATGGGGGTGAGCGGCCACAGGTCGTGGATCTCGTGGACGAGGCCCGCGCCTGCGTGCCGCGCGAGCGCCGCGGCGAGCCAGGTGTCGAACGGATACGTCGACGAGGCGATGACGACGTCGGGGCGGGTGGCGTCCGCGATGGCGCGCGCTCGCCGCAGGCCTCCTCCGACGAAATCCGCCCAGCTCAGCAGCCGGCCCAGGCCATTGCCCTCGTAACTGCGGGTGCGCAGGAACCGGAAGGGGACCCCGTCGACGTCGATGGGGCGGCCGGGATCGACGTCCTCGAAGTTGCGCTTGCGCAGGTGGCTGTAGGTGCCGGCGAGGATCGTCGTCTCCGCCCCCAGCTTGGCCCACTCGAGCGCCATCGCGTGCGGCCGGTACTCCATGCCCGCCGTCGGGGATCCGGCGTAGTGGTCGATGTAGAGGATGCGCACGGCTGCTCCTTGTCGCTGGCGGGGTCAGGCCGGACGGGACTGGGCCCGCTGGTGCATGAGCTGGTTGAGGGAGTCCGGATCGCCACCGTCGACGTGGTCGAGCTCCGTCGGGTCGAGCGGCGGCACCTGCACCCGCGAGATGAGCTCGTGGCTCGTCGGCTCGGCGGTCTCGTCGCCGCTGAACAGCACCTCGTGCATCTTCTCGTTGGGGCGCAATCCGGTGAAGACGATGTCGATGTCGCGGCCGGAGCGCGCGATGAGGCTCCGCGCCACGTCGAGGATCTTCACGGGCTCGCCCATGTCGAGCACGAGCACGTCCGCAGGCTTGCCGATCGCGCCGGCTTGGATGGTGAGTTCGCAGGCCTCGGGGATGGTCATGAAGTAGCGCGTGATCTCGGGATGCGTGACGGTCACGGGGCCGCCGGCCTCGATCTGGCGGGTGAAGGTGTGCAGCATCGAGCCGCGCGAGCCGAGCACGTTGCCGAAGCGGACGGAGAGCCAGTTGCGGCCGAGCTTCTGGGCGAAGAACGCGGTCAGCTCCTCGGCGAGGCGCTTCGTCTTGCCGAGGACGCTCGTCGCGTCGGCGGCCTTGTCGGTGGAGATGTTGACCAGGCGCTGCACGTCGTACTTCTCTGCCGCGCGCAGCACGTTGAGGGTGCCGAGGGTGTTGGTCTTCCAGCCCTCGAGTGGGTACTGCTCCAGCATCGGGAGGTGCTTGAGCGCGGCGGCGTGGAACACCACGTCCGGGCGGTGCGCGGCGAAGACGGCGTCGAGGGCATCCTCGTCGCGGATGTCGCACAGCACCATGTTGGGGGTGTCGAGCAGGCCCTGGTTGAAGATGGAGAGCTGGGTGCCGTGCAGGCCGGACTCGTCGCGGTCCAGCATGACGAGCTCCTTGGGCCCGAACTTGTGCACCTGCCGCGCGATCTCCGAGCCGATCGAGCCGCCGGCGCCGGTGACGAGGACGACCTTGCCGGAGAGGTAGTCGGAGATCTCCGACAGGTTGGTCTTCACCTGGGCGCGGCCGAGCAGGTCGGTGACGTCGAGCTGGTGCAGGCTCGACAGCTCCACGCGCCCGGAGACGAGCTCCCTCGTCGGGGGCATGACGAGCGTCTTGAGGCCGGCGTCGTCGGTGATGGCGGACGCCTCGCGCATGAAGTACTTGTCCGCCGTCGGGATGGCGATGATGACGGTGCGCACCCCGTGCTGCCGGGCGGCGGAGACGAGGCGGGTGCGGTCGCCGAGCACCTTCGCGCCGGAGAGGTGCAGGTTGCGCTTGGTGGGGTCGTCGTCGATGAAGCCGACGATTTCGAACGGCGCGTCGGGATCGAACTCGAGCAGGCGGGCGAGCTGCTGCCCGGCGTTGCCAGCGCCCCAGACGAGCACCGGCTCCGCCTCTGCCCCGTGGGAGCTGCGGGTGACCGTGCGGAACAGGAAGCGGCCGGCGGCCATCAGGAGAATGGCGGCGAGGGGGACGGTGAAGGTGACGACGCGCGGGTAGCCGGGTGTGGCGAAGTTGGCGGACAGGATGCCCAGCACCAAGCCGATGGCGGCCACGATTGCGGCGAGCTGCGCCGCCTCGTCGAAGGAGGCGATGCGATACCTGCCGCGGTAGAGCTTGCTGGCGACGCCGATGACCACCTGCAGCAGCACCGCGGCGCTCAGGTATTGGACGACGAACTGCGACTCGGCCCGGCTCAGGGAGAAGCTGTAGCGCATCACGACGAGCGCGACGACGGCCAACGCCCAGCTCAGGCTGTCCCACAGCGCCAGCCCCACGCGGAGCAGGCCGGTCTTGGTGGTGCGGCTGGCCACAAACCCTCCTCAGATACGTCTGCGCCCGAGTGTAATCCTCCGACGTCACCCGGGCGGCTCCCAGGGGTTGGAGGGGCGAGGGTGCTCGTCGGCTCGCGCGGTGGGCCCCGGTGCGCGGCTGACAGCGGTGTATCGTCCGATGCGTGGCATTCCTTCCCTTCGCGCGCCCGGACATCACCGAGGCCGAGATCTCCGCCGTCGTCGCGACGATGCGCTCCGGCTGGCTCACCACCGGCCCCAACTGCGCCGCCTTCGAGCGGGAGTTCGTCGAGTTCCTTGGCGCTGACGCCGAAGCGATCGCCGTCAACTCCGCCACGGCCGGCCTGCACTTGGCGTTCGAGGCGATCGGGGTGCGACCCGGCACCGAGGTGCTGGTCCCCACTTGGACGTTCACATCCACTGCCGAGGCGGTGCGCTACCTGGGCGGCGACCCTGTGCTGGTCGACGTTGATCCGCTCACCTTGTGCATCGATCTGGCGGACGCCGAGCGCAAGGTCACCGAGCGCACCGTCGCGATCGCCCCGGTCCACTTCGCCGGGCTGGGCGTCCCCGACGGCGCCCTCACCGACTTCGCCGAGCGCCACGGGCTACGGATCGTCGAGGACGCAGCCCACTCGTTCCCGACGCTCAACGAGGGCACGCTGATCGGCGCGCACGGGCACGACGCCACCGTCTACAGCTTCTACGCCACCAAGACGATGACCACCGGCGAGGGTGGCATGGTCGTCACCCCCGATGCGGAGCTGGCGGCCCGGATGCGCACCATGCGGCTCCACGGCATCAACCGCGACGTGTTCGACCGCTACTCGTCGAAGAAGCCGAGCTGGCACTACGACGTCGTCGCCCCCGGCTACAAGTACAACCTCACCGACACCGCCGCCGCGATGGGCAGGGTGCAGCTCCAACGTTCGCACGAAATGGCCGCCAAGCGCGCGGCGATCGCCGCCCGCTACGACGAGGCCTTCGCCGGCCTGCCCGTCGTCCTCCCCGCGCACGCCCCCGACGGCTCGACGCACTCCTGGCACCTGTACGTGCTGCGCCTCACCGACGAGGCGCCGCTCGGCCGCGACGGCTTCGTGCAGCGCATGGCCGACGCCGGGGTGGGCACCAGCGTCCACTTCATCCCGCTGCACCTGCAGCCCTACTGGCGCGACACCTACCACCATGCGCCCGAGGACTTCCCCGTCGCCTCGGCGCAGTTCGAGCGCTGTGTGAGCCTGCCCATCTTCTCCTCCATGACCGACGACGACGTCGACCACGTCGTCGAGGCAGTGACGGGGATCCTCGCGTGAGCGTGGCCAAACGCGCGTTCGACGTCGTCTCTTCCGCCGCGGGACTCGTCGTGCTCGCGCCCGTGTTCCTCGCGGTGGCGGTGGCGATCAAGCTCGACGACCAGGGGCCGGTGTTCTTCCGGCAGGAGCGCGTCGGGCGGGACGGCAAGGTGTTTCGCATCCACAAGTTCCGCTCGATGCGCGTCGCGGGCGCGGGCGCGCTCGTCACCAGCGCCAACGACTCCCGCATCACACCCGTCGGGGCCTTCCTGCGCAAGTCGAAGCTCGACGAGCTCCCCCAACTCATCGACGTGCTGTTGGGCGACATGTCGGTGGTGGGCCCGCGCCCCGAGGTGCCGCGCTACGTCGAGCTGTGGGGCGACGAGGCCCGCCGCGAGATCCTGAGCGTCCGGCCCGGCATCTCCGACCCGGCGGCGATCGCGTTCCGCAACGAGCAGGAGGAGCTGGCCGCCGTCGACGACCCCGAGCGGCACTACGTCGAGGTGATCCTGCCGAAGAAGGTGGCGATGTACCGCGACTACGTGCGCAACCGCTCCTTCCTTGGCGATCTCGGCGTGATCGTCCGCACCGTGCAGGCGATCGTCCGCGATTGAGGTCTTCGCGGCCCCGCGCGGCGTCGTCGTCGGGCGGCAGACACTAGACTGAGCGGCAATCGCGCTAGGAGACCACACGCTTATGGCAGAGCCCAGAATCCTCCCCTCCGCGGACCTCGACGACGACGTGTCGATCGGCGACGGTTCCTCGATCTGGCACCTCGCGCAGGTGCGCGCGGGCGCCCGGATCGGCGAGAACGTCGTCGTGGGCCGGGGGGCCTACATCGGCAGCGGGGTCCACGTCGGCGACAACTGCAAGATCCAGAACTACGCGCTGGTCTACGAGCCCGCGCATCTGGAGGACGGGGTGTTCATCGGCCCCGCCGCCGTGCTCACCAACGACACGTTCCCGCGCGCCTGCAACCCGGATGGCTCGTCGAAGAGCGCCCACGACTGGGAGCCCGTCGGTGTGACGCTGAAGCACGGCGCCTCCGTCGGCGCCCGTGCCGTGTGCGTCGCGCCGGTCACCATCGGCGAGTGGGCGACGGTCGCCGCCGGCTCCGTCGTGACCCGCGACGTGCCCGCCTACGCGCTCGTGGCCGGAGTCCCCGCCCGTCGCATCAAGTGGGTGGGCCGCTCCGGCTTCCCGCTCGAGCAGACCGGCGACAACACCTACCGCGATCCCAAGACCGGCGACGAGTTCGAACAGTCCGGTGAAACCCTCGTCCTCGTGAAGGAGGCATGATGACCGAAGCATTCATCCCGCCCGCCAAGCCGATCATCGGCGACGAGGAGCGCGCGGCCGTCGACCGCGTCCTGCGCTCCGGCATGATCGCCCAGGGCCCGGAGGTAGCGGCCTTCGAGCAGGAATTCGCCGAGCACTTCAAGCTCGGCCGCGCCTGCGTCGCCGTCAACTCCGGCACCTCCGGCCTGCACTTGGGCCTGCTGAGCAACGGCATCGGCGCTGGCGACGAGGTCATCGTCCCGTCCTTCACGTTCGCCGCGACGGCCAACTCGGTGGCCCTCACCGGCGCCACCCCGGTCTTCGCCGACATCGCGCTCGACGACTTCACGCTCGACCCGGCCTCAGTCGAGGCCTCGATCACCGAGCGCACGAAGGCGATCATGCCGGTGCACCTCTACGGCCACCCGGCCAAGATGGAGCAGCTCTGCGCCATCGCCGACAAGCACGGCTTGCTGCTGTTCGAGGATGCCGCGCAGGCCCACGGCGCGTCGCTGCACGGCACCCCCGTCGGCGCCTTCGGCGCGTTCGCGATGTTCTCCCTCTACCCGACGAAGAACATGACCTCCGGCGAGGGCGGCATGGTCTCCTGCGCGGACGAGACGATCGCGCGCAACGTGCGCCTGTATCGCAATCAGGGCATGCTGCAGCAGTACCACAACGAGGTCGTCGGCCTGAACAACCGCATGACCGACATCCACGCCGCCATCGGTCGCGTACAGCTCACCAAGGTGGATGCCTGGACGAAGACCCGCCAGGACAACGCGGCCTTCCTGTCGGCCAATCTGGAGGGCGTCATCGTGCCGGCCGTGGCCGAGGGCGCGGTGCACGTGTACCACCAGTACACCGTGCGCGTCGCCGAGGACCGCGACGGCCTGGCCAAGGCGCTGAAGGAGGAGTACAACATTGGCTCGGGCATGTTCTACCCCGTGCCGAACCACCGCCTGAAGCCGTTCCAGTCGCCGGTCGAGCTGCCGGGCACCGAGCAGGCCGCACGCGAGTGCCTGTCGCTGCCGGTGCACCCGTCGCTCTCGCAGGGTGATCTGGAGCGGATCGTCGCGGCGGTCACCGCGCTCGCGAAGGCGGGTGCGTGATGGCGAACCTCCGCGCCGGCCTCGTCGGCCTCGGCATGATGGGGCGTCACCACGCGCGCAACCTCAGGGCCATCGATGGGGTGGACCTCGTCGCGGTGGCCGACGCGCAGGGTGACCCACACGGGGTGGCCGACGGGCTGCCCGTCCTTCCCGACGTCCACGCGCTGCTCGCGCAGGGCCTGGACTACGTGGTGGTGGCCGCCCCGACGATGTTCCACGAGGAGATCGGCGTCGCGATCGCGGAGGCGGGAGTGCACGCGCTGATCGAGAAGCCCCTCGCCAAGACGGTCGAGGGGGCGAGGCTGCTCGTCGAGGCGTTCGGCCAGCGGGGGCTCGTCGGCGCGGTGGGGCACATCGAGCGGTACAACCCGGCGCTCCAGCAGCTGCGCAGGCGGCTCGAGGCGGGCGAGCTGGGCGACGTCTACCAGGTGATCACCCGTCGTCAGGGGCCATTCCCGGCCCGGATCGCCGACGTCGGCGTCGTGAAGGATCTGGCGTCGCACGACATCGACCTCACCGCGTGGGTGACGCAGCGTGACTATGAGTGGGTGGCTGCGCGGTCGGTGTTCAAGGCTGGACGCGAGTACGAGGACATGGTCTCGGCCACCTGCACGCTGAGCGGGGGCGTCATCTCGAATCATCTCGTCAACTGGTTGACCCCGAGCAAGGAGCGGGTGACGATCGTCACCGGCGAGAAGGGCATGTTCGTCGCCGACACCCTGACGGCCGACCTGACGTTCTACGCCAACGCCTCCGTCGAGCAGACGTGGGACGACATCGCGCGCTTCCGTGGGGTGGCCGAGGGGAACGTGACCCGTTTCGCGATCCCGAAGCCGGAGCCGCTGCGCACCGAGCATGAGCACTTCCGCGACGCGGTGCTGGGCAAGGAGGCGGACATCGTCACGCTCACGCAGGGCGCGCAGGTGGTGCGGGTTTGCGAGGCGATGATCGAGTCGGCCAGGACGAACACGTTCGTCGACGTGCGCCCGTAGCTGCGGCTGCACCTCGGCTGGGGTGTGGGGCCCGGCTGGTGCGAAGATGGGGGCGTGCAGCAGGCAGTGGAGGACGTCGGGTTCATCAAGCGGGGCAACCGCGTGGCGTGGGCGTTCGTGCCCTATCTGGCGCTGTGTCAGGCCGTGCAGCTCGCCTACCGGGTGCCGGTGCTGCGGTTTCCGACCTTCGAGCTGATCGCGCTGATCATCCTGTCGGCGCTCACCGCGCCCTGGTGGGCCAGGCGGGGGCGTGAGCTCGGGCGTGCTGCGCTGATCTTGGTGGGGGCCTTCACCGTCGTGGTGGTCTACGGCATCGTCGCGCTCCCGTTCCACGGCCCGGCGCAGGCCACGACCCCCGGCGGAGGGCCGGTGCCGCTGCGTTTCCTGCTGGTGCCGCTGCTCAATGCGGGCCTGTCGATGGTGACGGGTCTGGGGATGGTGTTGTCGGCGCAGCGGCATCTGCGGCTGCGGATCGTCGCGTGGGCCGGGGCCGCGTCGCTGGTGGTGGCGTTCGCGGGGTGGCCGTTCCAGTCGGCCTACCGGCATTCGGTGCGGCTGGCGACGGGCCAGGGTGGGGCCGCCGTCGTGCATGTGATCTTCCTGCTGCTGGTGGCGTTGGGGCTGGCCGAATTCCTGCGACGGGGTGGCTCGCGCAAGCTGGGGCTCGCGTTGATCGGCGGTGGGATGGTCGCGCTGCTGGCGACGCAGTCGCGCGGCGGCATGGTGGCCGTGGTGGCGTTCATCGCGCTGATCGTCGTCGGGGTGCTGTTGACCCGCGCCGGCGACGTGCGCAAGCTGTGGCCGCTGGGGGCGGTGCTCGTCGTCGCGGCTGCGCTGGCCCCTCTCGTGCCGGGGTTCGACCGGGTGTTCAACCTCCGTGACGCGAAGCGTCGGGACAACCTCGTCAATGCCCTGACGCTGTGGAACGAGGATTGGTCGACGAGGATCTTCGGGCTCGGCTCGGGGCATGCGTGGCCGTGGCCGGCGTACGAGACCGGGCTCTACCGCTTCCCGCCGGAGGGGCATTCGAGTGTCCGTCCGACGACGGCCGGCAATCTGCTGCTCACCCCGCACTCGACGCCGCTGGCGCTGCTCGTCGAGCATGGGCTGATCGGTGCCTTGGCGGGGGCGGTGTTGGGGGTGGCGCTGCTGGTGTTGTGGTGGCAGGCGCGCCACGATCTGCCGCGGCTGGTCGTCGCGAGTGCGCTGCTGGCGTCGCTGGTGGCGTTCCTGTTCGACACCTACCTCCTGCGCAACTTCGGCGTGAGCCTGTGGTGGTGGGCGTGTGTCGGGCTCGTGGCGACGTGGCCCGACGACGGGGCCGAGGCACCGCCGGCGACGGCCGACGGCGGAGCCGTAGGGTGAAAGTGTGATGCGTTCTCCCGCCGACGGCGGTCCCGTCCGATGGCCCGCCTCTCGTCGCTTGGCGGCGGGGGCGTTGGCCGCGTGGGTCGTCGTCGGCGCTGGGCTCGTGCTGCTGCCGATCGGCTGGAGGCTGAACCGCTTCGTCGTGTGGCTCTTCTACTTCAACAAGTCCGTCCTCGGCATCGACCACCTTTCCATCGACGGCTACGCCTTCTTGCTCAACATGCTGCTGTTCGCCATCCCGACGGTACTCCTCGCCGTCGTCTGGCCTCGCCTACGGGTGTGGACCTGGGCCGGGCTCGCGCTGCTGCTGTCCGTCGGCGTGGAGGTGGCGCAATGGCGGTGGCTGCCCCGCGACGCGAGCTGGCTGGACGTCCTTGCCAACACCGTCGGCGCTGTCCTCGCGGCCATCGTCATCGACCTCTGGCGACGGACGACCCGGCGCTCGTGAATCGACGCCACACCGCCCCCGCACCCGCCCGTCGACCCGACGCCACACCGCCCCCGCACCCGTTCGTCGACCCGACGCCACGCCGCCCCCACCCGTTCGTCGAGTAGGTGCGGCGAAGCCGCACCTATCGAGACGCACCAACCACCACGCCGCCCCGCACCCGCCCGTCGACCCGACGCCACGCCGCCCCCACCCGTTCGTCGAGTAGGTGCGGCGAAGCCGCACCTATCGAGACGCACCAACGGCCACACAGTCGGCGAAGCTGCCGCGCGTGGATACCAGTGCACTACGCTCCTTCTAGCGGATTACTCGATGGTCTCCGGCAGCGCGTGGGCCGGACCGACTGCGGTTCGAGGGTCCGCGCCGGTTCAGGAGAGGGGACACTGTGAGCAACGCGTCTTCGGCGCCGAGCAGCAACTTGCTGAGAGATGTGCAGGGGCTTCGCGCAATCGCGGTGCTGACGGTGATGGCCAACCACGCTGCGCTCCCCCTGTCTGGGGGATTCGTCGGCGTCGACATGTTCTTTGTCATTTCAGGCTTCATCATTACGCTGATGCTGCTGCGCGAGTATGAGTCGACGGGTCGCGTCGCCTTTTGGGCGTTCTACGTGAGGCGAATAAAGCGACTGGCCCCCGCGCTGGCCGTGACCTCAATCGTGACTGTCGTCCTGGCGTTTCTTTTTCTGTCGCCGCTCGGGCCACAAGAGGCGACTTATCAGACGGCGCTGGGAGCCACCTTAGGGATGGCGAATGCCGTCGTGGCTGTCGCCTCCGGAGACTACTTTGGTCCCAATGCCGAGAGCAATCCGCTCCTGCACACTTGGAGCCTGTCCGTGGAGGAGCAGTTCTACCTCGTGTTGCCTGCCCTCCTGTTTCTGCTGTTGTGGCTGGGAAGACGCCTCCGCTTCGGCCCGAATCGCTTGTTTGCCGTCATGGGTTTGGGAGGTCTGGCGGTTGCTTCCCTGTGGTCGGTGCGGATGAGCGTCAATTTCCCCTTCGGCTACTACGGTCCGTTTTCGCGAGCCTGGGAGTTCCTGGCGGGGTGCCTGGTGGCGCTCATCCTTCCGCTGGTGCGGATGTTGCCCCGCTGGTTGTTGGCGCTCTCGGGCTGGCTGGGACTCGCAGGGGTCGGGATCGCCTGCATCGTGATCACTGCGGAGACCCTTTTCCCGGGGAAAGCGACTCTGCTGCCGGTCTGCGCCACCGTATTGATGCTTGTCAGCTCTCGGCGCGGCGAGAACTCCCTCACAAAGCTCCTCGGTAGCCGTCCGATGGTGGCGATCGGCGACTGGTCCTACTCGCTGTATCTGTGGCATTGGCCCATGATCGTGACCGCCAGGGCGATGCTTCCCTTCTCGACGGTCGCTCCGGTGATTGCGGGTCTCTTGTCGGTCGCCCCCGCCTACCTGACGTATGTCCATGTCGAGCAACCCTGTCGTCGGCTGAAGGTGGTCCGCGCCACCGAACTTGGTCGGCTCCTCGCGAGAACTGCAGTTCCCGCGCTGGGAGCGGCTCTGACCGCGTGGGCATCCTGGGCATGGGTTTTGGTGCCAGCCATGACCCCGGGCGGGGCCCTCGCACCTCGTGTTGCACAGCATGAGGAAAGAGATCCGCGCGATGTGCTGCACCCATGCCCTGATTCGGCACTCCAGCGATTGAGCAACGGCCTGTGTGGCACCACCAAGGGCGGTGAGCCAACCGCCGCGCTCATCGGGGACAGCCACGCTGAGCATCTCGTGTTGGCGCTGGCTGAACAGTATCCGAAGCTCAACTTCTTGGTCATGACCGTTCGCTCCCCGAAACCGTTCGGCTCACCGGCCGGAGCCCAAGCCGTGGCCGACTACATCACGGACCAGTCGAACCTACGCTTCGTGATCTACTCGCGGGCTTTGTTCCGAGGTCAGGCAGGGCTCTCCGAACACGAACGCGCTGGAATGGCGGCCGTGGCTCTAGCACTGGATTCAGCCGGGCGCCCGCTTTACATTCTCACGGACAACCCCCGTTGGCCGACCGACATGTTCGGTTGTGTGTATCGAACGGCTGTGGCCCTGCCCGGGGACACCTGCCAACACGAGCGAGACTATTTCGCGGGAGATGACCAGGCCATCAAGGAAGATCTCCGCACCATCGAAGCGCAATTCCCATCAGTCGAGGTCGTGGACATCTTCGGGGCGTTGTGCGACGACGAGGTGTGTCGTCGTGCCGATGCGGACCGAGCTCTGTACTCGGATGCCGACCACGTGACCCAAGCTGGCGCCCAACGCATCGTACGCGAGGCCACGCGCCAAAGCTCTCGGCTTGCTGCGGCGTTGTCGCAGTCGTAGCCTGCGCAACTGCGCTCCCGCTGCCGAGGGCAGGCTGCCCTCGGCCTGCGTCGGGCGGTCGCGCAGCGGCCATCCACTGAAGCACGCTCCGCATCCGGCGTCAGCCGGCTGAGGCGGTGCTATTGAGTGTCGCGGCTGAGACCACCGGTGGTTGATGGGCAACTCACGCCCAGTTCTGCAGCCGGGTGAGGGTCGTTGCGTCAAGGGACACGACGGTCTCGGGCAGCAGCGACTTCTTCACTCGCGACACATAGGTCTGCAAGGAGCCCGGCATGATGTTCTTCAGCTCATCCGAGTAACGTCTGGGTGGAAACGCGGCGACGATGTGCGGACTCGGATTCAACTCACGAGCCATTCGAACAGCAGGCGCCAAGTCAGAGTCAGCGCTGATGAGCATCGCCGTGTCCACCACCGCTTGAACGACATCCGCAACAAGCCTGAATGCGATGTTGACATCCGTTTCCTTCTCGTCGCGCTCCATCCAGCTCGTCTGGCACGCGCGGCAGTGCTTCGGCTTCGACTGATCGCGGCCTTGGACGATGGTCAGGCGATCAGGCGAGCGCCCTTCGAACGCTCTTTGATACACACTCTGACGACTGACCACACCGGCGTCTCCCACCGCCGGTGCAGTGAAGTGGTGAACATGCTCGAAGGAGCTGTGCGGACGCACGTTCTCGGCGAATTTGACCAGATCAAGCCACAGGAACTGGCAACGCGCCTGCTCGTGCAGTCCGTGACAACGACGGAAGCCGTCCACCTGCACCCGCAGCCTGTCCGGCCCCGAGGGATTGCCCCTCTGAGATGGCACCCCTTCGGGGATCCCAGACCCATCTGGAAATGACTCGACAAGTGGTGCGTACACCAGTGACATACCCCGCCGACTCCTCAGGGAGTTCGGTTAATCGGCCCCCTCGCGGGGCCGCTGATGTCGTGCCCCATAACACGACCCGCGCTATCCCATGGGCCAGGGCCCACGTACCCATGCGGGTCGGGCACTTGCTCGGCCAAGGCAATCAGGCTCTCCGCGGCACTCTCTCCGCCCTCGCCAGGGCGTCCGCTGCCGCGTTGTCCGTGCAGTCGAGGCAAGTCTGCGCACATCGAAACGCTCACACGGGATCACGCGGCCCGCGGCACAGGACACTCCACCTGCCCACTGAGCCGCATCACCAGCGCTGCCCCAGTCAGTGCCAGCGCGGCGACGGCCAACGCTGGCTGCATGGGAGCAAACCACGTGATGGCCCCGGAATACCCGAAGGCCAACAGCGCCAGCTTGTTGCACACCGGGCACCCGACGGCGAACCACGCCAGCACGCCGCCGACGGCGCCGAACCGCGTCGTCCGCTGCTCCGTTCGCTCCTCGAGCACCGGCGCCACCGCTGCATCCCCCGACGGCTGCATATACGTCGCCGCCAGCAGCCCCATCAAAGCCGAGGTCACCACCCACACCGGGTAGTTCCACCACACGGGCGCGATGTCCCGCCCGAACACCGGGTTCGGAATCAGCACCGTCGCCACCCCGACGACAACCCCCGCCCCCAGCGCACCCAGCACGGCCGCCAACCACTGCCGCAGCGTCCACATCCGGATGGCCTGCAGGCTCTGGCGAAGTCGTCGAATCATGCGCGAAATACTACCGGGGGTATCCGACGGGGGGCAAGGTCCGCGCGTTGCCCACCGGCGTGTGGACGTCAGCCCGACTTCGGTGGCCGCTCGCAGGCGATGCCGTCGTCGTCGCCGTCGAGGCCGGACCGGTAGCCCGCGTCGCCGCGCCGCAACGGCGCCTTGCCTGCCGCCCATGCCTCGCGGCAGTTGGCGAAGTACGCGTCGCCGTCGTCCGGCGCTGCCTCCGGTGGCTCGTCGCGTTCCACCGCCTTCATGACCGCCGTCCCACCCCAGGCCGACTCCCCGTCGACGGGCAGGGGCTCCGTCGGGCAGCCCGACAGCACGCGCGCCATGGCGTCCCGCTCGGCACTCGTGAGCCACAGGTCGTACTTGCCCTTGACCGCCACCTGACGAGCGACGTAGCGGCACCGGAAGGGCTTGTGGGGCGGCAGCCACGTGGCGGTGTCGCCGTTGCCCTTGGCCTGGTTTTCCGCGCCGTCGACCGCGATCAGATTGAGCGGGTCGTTGGCGAACTGGAGGCGTTGCGCGTCGTCCCATTGCTGCGCGCCCTTGACCCACGCGTCGGCGAGGGCGACGACGTGGTCGACCTGCACGAGCACCGATGTGCCCTGCCCGCGCTGGAATGCGATGGTCTCCCCGGTGAACGGGTCGTCCAGTAGGCCTCGAAGCACGACGCAACCGTTCGTGCCGTCCTTGAGCTCCAGCTCCCGCAGGTCGCGCCGGAGGATGTCGTTGCGGGTGTCGCAACCATTGCGATCCGTGTCCTGCCAGGCCGGCCCAAACAGGTCCCGGTCGTACCCCGTCATCGGGGCCCGACCCTTGACGCGCAACTGGTCGACGGCCTCCAGCGCCAGAAGCCCCGCCACCAGAGGCGGGTCGTCGGCCTCCTCGAGCTCCGTGGGCTCGAGTGTGGGGGTGGGCGTCGGGGTGGGTGGCAGCGTCGTCGCCACCGACGACGCCTCGGCAGGCTCGGGGCCCGTCGGCCTCGGCTCCGGTGCGGGTTCGGGACTCGGCTGCACCGGAGCGCTGCTGGTCGACGCTGGCGATGAGGGCACCATGGCGTCGAGGCCGCCGCAACCGGTCAACACGAAGGCCATGACCAGCAGCCATGCGATTACCTTCGAGGAATTCGTCGCCCTCGCACCTCGCCGCATATCGGCACACTAGCGCCCGGGAGCGACAAAACGGGCGTTAGGCCAGATGCCAGACCGCCACGTATCGATGGGAGCCGACGCGCTCCCACGACACCCCTTCCAGATACTCCCCCAGCAGCGCCTTCGTCTCGGACCAACCCATCGTCGGCTCCACGACCGGCGCCCCCGGATCCCACCGGGTCTTGCCACGCGCCATCCACCGCGCCCGGGCCACGTCCCGCGCCGTACGGGCCATATCCGCAGGTGTGCGATCGAGCGCCTGCCCGACGACGACCACCACTCCCCCAGGCTTCAGCACACGCCGCATCTCGCCCAACACCAGCCCCGGACGCGCGTTGTGGTGCAAACTCGACACCGCCACCGCCGCATCAAAGGAATCAAACCCGAACGGAAGATTCGACGCGTCAGCCAGCTCGAAGTGGGTGCCCTCCGAATCCGACGGCAACACCTCCGGCTCCCTGTCGATCCCCAGCACCTGATGTCCACGCCGGGCCAGATACCGAGCCAACGTACCGTCGCCGCACCCGACGTCCAGCACCACCTCTCGCCCCTCGAGCAGATCCCCGACGAGCGGATACAGCTCCGAATCCAGATTCCACTGCGAGGCGAACGGATGCATGGGTAGACCCTAACCCCACGCGCTCCCGCTCGGCATGGCTCGCGCACAGGAAGGGCACTCAGGCCGATTCCCGCATCGGATTGGCCCATTCACGGGCGGTTAATTATCCAGCCGGGCCCTGTGAGACACCGACCTATAATTAACTCGCGCGTTAATTATGCCCCTGCGCTCCGACCGCGCGTCGAGACGTAGTGAAACCCTCTGCCCCGTCGCGACGGCCACGACGGCTCAACCAACCCGGCGTCCTCCAAGTCCTTGAGTACGCGACCGACTGAAGCACCCTGGGTTTGTTGGGGGCTCCTGATCTTGGAAACGAGGATGGAGTGCTGCCGAAGGAACAGAGTGTGGGGAAGCCGACGACGCGTCGCTACTCGGTCGAGGAAAAGGCTGCCGCGGTGCGGATGGTGAGGACGCTGCGCGCCGAGCTCGGCGTCACGCAGGCAACCGTGCAGCGTGTCGCGACGCAACTCGGTTATGGGGTCGAGTCCGTGCGGACGTGGGTGAAACAGGCTGATATCGATGATGGCGTCACCACCGGCGTGAGCAGCGCCGAGACGCAACGAGTGAAAGAGCTGGAGCAGGAGCACCGGGAGCTTCGCCGCGCCAACGAGGTGTTGAAGCGGGCAGCGTCTCTCTTCGGGGCGGAGCTCGACCGCCATGACCGGGAGTAGTCGCGTTCATCGACGCGAACACGGACGACGTCGTGGACGGTCGCCAGCTCGGAGTCGAGCTCCTCTGCAGACTGCTGCGGGTGGCTCCGAGCAGCTACTACGCGACCAAGACCCGCGCTCCATCTGCCCGCGCGCTACGGGACGAGGAGCTGATCCCGCAGATCGTCGAACCGTGGGAGGCCAACAACCGGGTCTACGGGATCCGCACGCTCTGGAAAGCAGCCAAGCGGTCGGGGATCATGATCGGCCGAGACCAGACTGCGCGCCAGATGCGCGTCGCCGGAATCGAGGGGGCGAGGCAGTCGAAGCGCGTGAAGACGACCCGGCCGGATCCGGCATCGGCGCGGCCCCCTGACCTCGTGAGACGAGAGTTCACCGCGACCGTGCCGAACCGGCTCTGGGTCACCGATCTGACGTTCGTGCCCACCTGGGCCGGGGTCGCCTCTGTGTGCTTCATCATCGACGCGTTCTCCCGGATGATCCTGGGGTGGCCGGTCGCGTCGCACCTGCGCACCGAGATGGTCCGCCACGCGATCGAGATGGCCCGCTGGTCGAGAGGTCGTCACCACGAGGATCTGCGGTGTCACAGCGATGCCGGGTCTCAATGCACGTCGATCCGCTACGGGGAACGCCTCGCCGAGATCGGCGCGACCCCGTCGATCGGGACCGTTGAGGATTCGTATGACAACACCCTGACCGAGACAGTCAACGGGTACTACAAGACAGAACTCGTTCGCGGACCGGCCCGGCCGGGGCCCCGGAATGAATCGGCCTGGGTTTCGTTCCGTTCTTGAAGCAAGGATGGAACACGATGAACCAGAAGTACTCTCCCGAGATGCGCGAGCGCGCGCTGCGGATGCTCGATGAGGCCAAGGCCTCCGGTGAGCACTCGAATCTGATGTCCGCCGTGCGACATGTTGCGGGGCTCCTCGGCATGAGCGCGGAGACGCTGCGGGTGTGGCATCGCCGCCGCGAGGTCGACGCCGGCGCGAAGCCCGGTGTCCCGAGCGATGTCGCTGAGGAGAACAAGCGCCTGCGCCGCGAGGTGGCCGAGCTGCGAAA
>JHVD01000022.1 GCA_000619965.1 Propionibacteriaceae bacterium P6A17 | reverse complement strand
CGGCAGGCCGAGGTCACGGCCGGACCGGTTGCTCGCAGACAAGGGCTACCCCTCAAAGGCGAACCGGGCTTGGCTGCGCGAGCACGGCATCGCCGCGACGATCCCTGAACGCGAGGACCAGATCACCCACCGCCGCAAGCGGTCCGGCCGACCGATCGACTTCGGCCGCGAGCAGCGAGAACGCTACAAGGGCCGCAACGTCGTCGAACGATGCTTCAACAAGCTCAAGCAGTGGCGCGGTATCGCGATGCGCTCAGACAAGACCGCCCGGAACTACCACTCTGCGCTCTGCCTCGCCGCCACCCTCCAATGGCTTTAGCAACACGCCCTAGGGGGCGTGGAGCCGCGAGGAGGGGAGCCCCGTCTCGATCAGCCGGCTGCGCCGGCCACTCGACGATCGGGAGTGGCCGGCGCAGCGACTGCATGACGAGCGCGCGGGGTCAGGCGACGTCGCGCCGCCAGTCGTCGAGGTGTTCGGCGACGAAGGCCTCGTCGAGCAGCTCGGGGTAGCGCTCGCGGATCAGCGTGATGCGCTCGGCCTGCCCGTCGGCGAGGACTTCGTCGTCGGAGAGGCAGCGCGACGACGAGAGCAGCCCCTGCTGGCGCAGGAGCTCGTTGACGCCCGCGATCGAGCCGGCAAAGGCGTGCTCGGGGTCGAAGACCGCTTGGTTGATGTCGACCATGGCGGAGGCGAGGGCGAGCGTGGCCTGCGGGACGTCGTCGCCGTTGCCTGCCCAGATGACGCGCGACGTGTCCACTGCCGCCTTCGTGCCCACGGCCCACTGCCCTAGCAGGCCGCCCTGGAAGCGAATCTCCTTGCCGGCCAGGCGATAGGGGGTGATGAGGTCGTGGATGATGGCGTCGTCGTTGCCGGTGAGAAGCGCCACGTCTTCGCGGCCGCTCAGCAGGAGCTGCTCCGCGACGTCCTTCGTCCGGTAGCGCTCGAACGGCGCCACCTTGATCCCGGCGAGGCTTTCGATCGCGAGCAGCTCCTCCCAGAAACCCGGCGACAGATACGAGCCGCCCACGGACTCCTGCATGTAGAAGCCGACGATCGGCAGCACCTCCGCCACTGCCCGGGCACGTGTCAGCGTGCCGGCCTCGCTGCGATCCGTGAGCCCGTAGGGGGAGAGCAGCGCGGCGCGATACCCGAGCTCTCGGGCGATCGTGGCCTCGGCGGCAGCCTGCTCGGCGTCCCCCGCGATGCCCGCGACGAGCACTGTCGCCTCCCCGAACTGGCCCACCACGTCGGCGGCCTCGGAATAGACGCGTCGCAGCAGCTCCCGATCGTGGTGCACCTCGAACTGCGTCGTGTGCACCGCGACCCCCAGCCCCGTCGCGCCGGCGGCGCAGTAGTAGCGGGTGAGCAGGCGCTGCGCAGCCCAGTCGGGTCGGCCGTCGTCGCCGACCGCGAGCGGGTGGGCCGCCATGACGTAGGGCGGCTCGCCGAACAGGTGCATCAGAAACCTCCGTCGCGCTTCTGGAACTTCGTGGGCTTGCCGAGCATTCGGCCGCCGGACCTCACCCACTGCGCCACCCACTCGATGATCGTCGCGGCGGACACGCTTGGGTAACCGTAGAGCGAGTGGCACTTCTCGGCGTTGCTGAGCAGCGCCGTGGGGGCCTCGTCGCCGGTGATGGTGAGATCCCACCCGCCCAGTAGGGCGAGCTGCTCGGCAATGTGGCGGGTGGAGAGGGTCTCTGGGCCCGTGCCGTTGAGGATGGCTGCGGGAGAGTCCGCGAGGTCGAGCGCCTGCCAGGACCATGCATTCGAATCGCGTTGCCAGACGATGTTCACGGCGGGCATCGTGACGTCCACCGGATCTCCGGCTGCGATGGTCTGGGCGATGTCGGCGACGACGCCGTAGCGCAGCTCGCAGGCGTAGTTCAGCCGGTAGATCGTCGTCGGGGTGCCGAAGCGTTCGGCGCCCTGGGCGAAGGCCTGCTCACGCGCCGCGCACGACTGCGCATACATCCCGACGGGGCCCAGCTCGTCTCGCTCCGTGGCGCCGCCGAGCGCCAGGGGGCGCAGCGGGTACACGTTGCCCGTGGAGTACGCCACCGTCGGCACCCCCCGGTAACGGGCTGCGCAGAAGCCGGGCACGACGGCATTGATCCACCAAGTGATCGACGGGTTCGCCGTCGCCCCGAACTTGTGGCCGAGGAGGTACATGACCGCGCCGGCGTCGGGCAGGGTGGCCCATGCGTCGGGGTCTCCCAGGTCTGCCGAGACGGTCTCGACGCCGTGCTCGTTGAGCCGCCTCTCGGCCTCCTTGTCGGACCAGCGCGACACGCTGATGACCCGCGACGAGGACCGCGCCTCGTCCAGGGCACGCCGCGCCATGCGAGCCATCGTCGGGCCCACCTTGCCACCGCCGCCGAGAATGACGATGTCGCCCTGGACTCTGGACAGGGCGTCCACGACCCCCGGTGTCGGGGCGGACAGGAGCTCATCGAGCTCGTGCTCCCTCATCGGTGGCGTTGCGTGCATCGGTCCTCCATCCGGTTGTCGACTCTCCCATGGTAAAGGTTTTCTGCTGCGGGAGCAAGGGTTTCTCCCCATCCCCTTCACCTCGACGGCGGCGGGGGTTACACTGCTAGAAAAGGTTTCCTACACGGGAGGCGACGATGTCCTTCTTCGAACGATTGACCCGGGACACGCGACGGATCACGCTCGACTGCGACGTGCTCGCCGGCCTGTGGACCTCGCGCCCCGAAATCGATGCCACCCCCGAGGCCATCGAAGGCATCCTCGAACGAGGCGGCATCGACGCCCCCCTGCTGTCGTCCTCTCGGGGCTGCTGGTACGACGAGGCGGGCGCCGTCGTCGAACTGCGAGAATGGGCACGACCACGAGGTTGGCGCAGGTGCAACGCCGTCAACCTCCGCGACGCCGTCGGATTCCCCGAACGGCTCGACGAATGGATCTCCGACGGGGTCCGGGCCATCCGCCTCCCCGGCGTCACCCAGGGGCAACACCCCACCAATTCCGGCTACCGACACGTCATTCGAACCGCTGCCGAACGCGGCGTCACCATGCTCGTCGAAGGCGGCTTCAACGACGTCCAGGAGGCGTTCCGCGGGATCGGGGCCAAGGTCGTGTTCCTCGACGCCAGCTACTACGAACTCGCCGACTTCCTCCTCGTCGCCGCAGACGAAGACGGATTCGTCGCCTCCACGCGCAAGATGCTCGGCCCCGACTCCTTCGAGCGCGTTTGCGGCGAAGTGGGCTCCAGCCACCTCGCGTTCGGATCGGGGAGCCCGTTGCAGGACCTCGAGCCCACAGTGTGGCGTCTGCGCGACGCCCGCATCTCCCACGACGACTTCACTGCCGTCGCAGGCGGCACCTTGGCACGACTGTTGGAGGCCTGATGCACTACCCCACCATCAACGACATCGACGGTCGACGCTTCGGCCCCGACGAGGAGGCCGCCGTGGTGCGCGTGCTGCGTTCGGGCCACCTCTGGCGGGTCGACGGCACCGAGGCTCCCGCGCTCGAACGCGAGTTCGCCGACCTCCTCGGCACCCGCCACTGCGTCGCCGCAGCCACAGGCTCTGGCGCGATCCACGCCGCCGTCGCCGCACTCGACCTCAACCCCGGCGACGAGATCATCGTCCCGCCCATCACCGACGCCGGCAGCGTCATCGGCGCCCTGGCCCAAGGACTCGTCCCGGTGTTCGCGGACGTCGACCCGCTCACGGGCTGCATCACCGCGGAGTCGGTGGCCGAGGCCGCGGGGCCGCGGACGAAGGCGGTCGTCGTCGTGCACCTTTTCGGCGGCGCTGCGGATGTCGAGGGCATCGTCGAGGTGTGCTCGGCCCGGAACATCCGCGTGATCGAGGACTGCGCCCAGGCCTACCTGACCCGCACGAAATCCGGGGCGCTCGTCGGCACCGTGGGCGACCTCGGCTGCTTCTCCCTGCAACAGTCCAAGCACATCACCGCAGGCGACGGCGGACTCGTCGTCACCGACGACCCGGCCCTGGCCCGGCGCGCCGCCCTCTTCTGCGACAAGGGTTGGCCGCGCGACGCCGGGCAACGCACCCACCTCTTCCTCGGCCTCAACTACCGCATGCCCGAGCTCACGGCGGCCGTGGCTCGGGTGCAGCTCACGAAGCTGGAGGGAATCGTCGCGGACCGACGACGGGTCGCGGCCGCGTGGGACGAGGCACTCACGGGCAGCGGGTGGCACGTCGCGCCCGACGGCGAGCGACACTCCTACTGGCTGTACCCGATCGTCGTGGAGCGGCCCGACGTCGACAACCGCCTGATCGCCACCCGCATCGCACAGACGGGGCTCGGTGCCTCGGCCGGATACCTGCAGCGGGTCCTCCACGCCAACCCTTTCCTCACCGAGCGACGTACGTTCGGAACGTCCGGATGGCCGCTGACGCTGTCGGACAGGCCCGCACCGTCGTGCCCGAACGCCGAGACGATGGTGTCGAGGACGCTGGTCACCGTCGCCATCAACGAAAACTTCACCGACGACCACATCGCGCGGTCGTCGTCGGACCTCAGGCGGATCGCCGAGGAGCTGGAGGTGCCCCATGCCTGACCTGCATCCCATCGCCAAGGCGAGGTACATCGTCGACACGCACGCGCACGTCGGCCCGTACTTCTTCCACGTCGGCGCCGATGACGCGACGGAGAACCGCCGCATGTGCCGGCACTGGGGCATCACGCGGCAGGTCGTCTCGCACTCACGAGGTGTGTTCCACGACGCGGTGGCCGGCAACGAGGAACTCGCCAGCATCCTCGACGACTACGACGAACTCCTCGGCTACGCCGTCGTCAACCAGCGCGATCTCGCCGTCGCCCAACGTGAGACCGAACGATGGCTCCAGCCCGGCAGCCGCTTCGTCGGGATCAAGATCCACACGCACTACCCGGACGCGCCCATCGCCTCGCCGCAGATGCGTGAGACCTTCGAGATGCTCGACGAGCACGACGCAGTGGTCCTGATCCACACCTGGGGCCCCGACGTGGTACATCTCGCGCAGCTCATCGAGCCGCTGCGTCGTGTGCGGGTCATCGCCGGACACATGGGCGCAGACCGCTGGGACCTCGCCTGCGAAGCGGCGCGCGCCGTCGGCAATCTCTGGATCGAGCCGTCCTGCTCCGTCGCCCTCGCCGGCCAAATGCGGTACGTCATGCAGCACGCCCCGCGGGACAAGGTGCTCTTCGGGACGGACTCGACGCTGCTCGACCCCGCGGTGGCGTTCGGGCAGGTGGCCGCCGCCGACCTGCCCCAGGACCAACTCGACGACGTGCTCTGGCGCAACGCCCACGCGCTCTTCGGCGACGCGCTCGGCTTGGCGGACGTGTCATGACGACGATCGGCTTCGCGGGGCTCGCCAACTCGCACCCGTTCACCGACGCCCGGCACCTGAAAGCGCTGCGGCCCGGCATCCGATTTCTCGCGTGGGACCCGTCGCCGCAACGACGCGCGCTGTTCGCGGACGAGCACCCGTCGGCGGAGCACGTTGAATCGCCTGCCGCGCTCCTCGCCTCGGGCCCCGACGTGGTGGTGCTCACCAGACCGCCTGCGGAGGTGGCGGGCATCGTCGCGGAGACGCTCGACGCGGGCTCGGCGGTGTCGATCACGAAGCCGGCAGTCACCTGCGAGGCCGAGTTGCGGGCCCTTGAGGCTGCGGTCGCGGGCCGCGAGGAGCGGGTGTTCACCACGTCGGTGCTGCGGTTCGCACCCGACCTCGACGCCCTGCCCGCCCGGATCCGGAGGGTCCACGTGAACGTCCATCACGACATCGAGTACTGGCTCGACTCCGCCCAGCGCTGGCAGGACGACGCCGGCGGACTCGTGCCGATGATGGGCGTGCATGCCTTCGACATGCTCGAACGGATCCTGGGCCCGACGATGTGCATCACCTCCTGCGAGGCCCGGCAACGGCTCGACCTGGGCCTGGGCAGCCCCGACATTGCGGTCGGCGCCGCGACCAGTGCGGACGGGGTCCGGGCCACGTTCGAGATCGACGGGGCACCCGGCGGGCAGACATACTCGATCGAGGTGGAAACCGATGACGGCACCGTCATCCGGCGCACGCTCGGCCAGGTCGATGACGGCGATCCTTTCGGCTTCCTGCGCGCCGCACGGATGGTCCTCACACTGGCCGACGGGCACCCCTCGCCCGTGGCGTGGGACGACACCCGCGCGGTGCTGCAGGCCGTCGTCGAGGCACGGAAACTGACGCAAGGAGTTCGCAGATGAAGGTGTATGTGGCGTTGCCAGAGGGTATCCGAGCGGTCTTGTTCGACGACGCCACGTGGCGTCGTCTCGAGGGATTGGCGCAGGTGGAGGTGCTGGCCGAGGGAGCGTCGTCGCTGCCGGCCGACCTGTGCGCGACCTGCGACGTGCTGGTCACAGGCTGGGGAACCCCCCGACTCGAGCGCATCGACGGCGACCGCCTGCGGCTCATCGTCCACACGGCCGGGAGCTGGCGCGAGGCGCTGGGAGAGGAGGTGCTGGCCAGCACCGTCGACATCGCCCAGGCGGGCAGCGATCCGATGGCCCGCGCCGTCGCCGAGTTTGCGCTCACGCTCGAGCTGGCGCTGCTGCGCGAGCTGCACACCTACGACCGCGGGCTCCAAACCACCCGCGATTGGGCGCGAAGCCGGGCACCCGAGTATGGGACCGGCATCCATTCGCTCCGGCACGGCATCGTCGGGCTGAGCCGCGTCGGCATCTGGCATGCGCGCATGCTGCGAGGGCTCGGCTGCGAGGACCTCGTCGCGTTCGACCCCTACTGTCCCGACGAGAGGGCCGCGCAGCTCGGGGTGCGGCTCGTGAGCCTCGACGAGGTGATGGCGAGCCCCGTGGTCGCGCTGCATGCCCCGGTGACTCCTGAGACGAGAGGGATGGTGGGTGCTGCGCAGCTCGCGCGGATCCCTGACGGAGGCGTCCTGCTCAACACCGCCCGCGCCGCGATCGTCGACATGGAGGCCCTCGAACGCGAGCTGGTCAGCGGGCGGCTGCGGGCCGGGCTCGACGTATTCGCCCAGGAGCCGCTGTCGCCGCAATCCGCGCTCTTCGGTCTGCCGAACGTGATCCTCACCCCGCACGTCGCGGGCGCCACGACCGGCGCGCGTCTCGAGCAGGGGGCAGCCGCGGTCGAGGAGATCGGGCGCTTCGCGGCTGGGGAGCCCCTGCGCACGCTGATCGTCAAGGAAACCGCCGGGCAACTGAGCTGATCACTTGGTCGTGCGCGCGGCAGCGCGCACGACCAACACGTTCGCGGCGGAGATGACGAGCAGCCCGACGATCTCTGCCGGCCCCAGCCGCTCGGCGAGGATGAGGGCGCCGAACAGCACGGCCATGACGGGATTGACGGACATCATGGTCGAGGCGACGTTCATCGGCACCCTCCGCATCGCGGCCACGTCGCACGCGTAGGGCACGGCCGATGACAGCAACCCCGCCGCAAAGGCGAGCAACAACACGGAGGTGGACAGCTCGGCGCCGTGGTTGAGCATGAGGTTCGCCGGGACGAGGATCGCGAGCCCCAACACGCTCGCGATCGCCGTCGCAGACAGTCCGGGCAGTTCGCGTGCCGCCTTGCGGACGGCCACGAGGTACAGCGCCCAGCTGGTCGCGGCGACGACGGCCCACACGATGCCGGCTGCGTTGGCAGTGCCGGTGGGACCCGTGACGAGCACCATCCCGACCGCGGCCAGCGCCGCGCCCACCCAGCCCTGCCAGGACCGGGCCGACAGGACTGCGAGCGTGATGGGGCCCATGAGTTCGATCGTCACACTGAGGCCGACTCCGATGTGTGAGAAGGCCATGTAGATGGCGGTGTTCATCGCCAGCAGAGGCGCCGCGACCACCACGCCCCACCACCACTTGCGGCGCGGGGTGCGCCGCAAGTGTCCGAGCGCGAGCGGCACGTGGACGCACGCCTGGACGATGTAGCGGGCCAGCACGATGCCGAGCACCCCGATGGCGGGGATGACCGAGGCGCCGATGGCCGCGCCGAGTTGGACGGAGACAGCCCCGACGACCAGCAGCGCCACTCCGGTGGCGAAGGGCGATGGCTGCGAGCGGGTCACGGGCACACTGTAGACCCGTCCGAGGAGGGGGACCCGAGGCGCGCGAACCACCAGCTCACACTCGATGGCCGAAAGGGGCCGGAAAGTGGGGTTTTCGCGGATCGAGTGTGAGCTGGTGGTTCGACACGAGTTATCCACAAGTCCGCCGGCGGGTGGGAATCCGGCGGTGTTCGCTGCCCATACCGATATATGTGAACGAACTTCTGTCCCACATCCTCCAGGAAGACGGCGTGGTCTCACTTGCGCGCCACCCGCACCTGCGGGGGCGCGTGCGCGGCGCGGTGCGCCGCGGCGAACTCCACCGCCTGCTTCATTCCATCTACGGCGCGGACCGCTCGGTGCCCTCGCGCATCGCCGCCATCGTCATGAAGGACCCGGACTGCGTCATCGGCGGCGACGCCGCCGCCCAACTGCTCTGGTGGAATGAGCTCCACGTCGACACCGTGCTGGTCAACACCGCAGCCCAGCTTCCCCCAAGCCCCGGCTACGAGTTTCGCCACCGGAGCGTGCCGCCGGAGTTCATCACCGAGCGCGCCGGCCTTCGCCTGGCCAGCCCGGCGCTGAGCGTGATCGAGATGCTGGCCCAGCGTGGCCCCAACGTGATCGACGAGGCGCTCCGGCGGGCGGTCACCACGGTGGAGGATCTCCGCACCGTCCTCGACGCCTTCCCCTGCGCCCGCGGCAACCGCGAGGCCCGCCAATGGGTGGAGGATTCCCGCGACGAGCCATGGTCGGACCTGGAGCGCCGAGCCCACCGGGACCTCCGCAGCGCGGGCATCGACGGCTGGAAGGCCAACCACCGCGTCGAGCTCGACGGCGGGTGGGTCTACCTCGACGTCGCCCTGCTGCGCGAGAAGATCGCGATCGAGCTCGACGGCTGGCAATTCCACCGCAGCTTTGAGAGCTTCGCCGCCGACAGGGCCCGCGACGTCGCCCTCACTCTGCGCGGGTGGACGGTGCTGCGCTTCACCGACGCCACGCTGCCCGGCATGGTGCCCGCCGTGCAGCAACTCATGCGCCGGCCGAGATGACGGCCGCGACGCCCGCGCCGGTTCCGTCCTGACCCGACACGCGACTACGTTTGGCTGAGCAGAGAGAAGGAGTGCGCCGCATGGGAGTCGTCACGTTCCATCGCCCGAAGCGGGTCACGCCGCCAGCGATGCCGCGCGGTGATCTCCTCCTCGAGTCGCCCCCGGAGATTCCGCCGCCCACCCCCTCGAAGCCGTTCGGCACGGTGCTGCGCATGCTGCCGATGATCGCCGGCGCGCTCGCGATGGGGCTGATGCTTGTCGGCGGCGGCATGGGCGGCGGAGGCAGCAACCCTCTGCGCGGCATCGTCATGGGCCTGTACGCCGTCTCGATGATGGGCATGATGCTCTCGCAGACGGGACGACAAAACGACGACCAGTCCGCCCAGCTCGACGCGAACCGGCGCGACTACTTCCGCTACCTGTCCCAGACGCGCCGCAACTTCGCCAAGACCGCCGACGAGCAGCGCGCCTCCGTCGCCTACCGCCACCCCGCGCCCGACACCCTCTGGACGATCATCGGCGGGATGCGGATGTGGGAGCGACGGCCGGATGCGGAGGACTTCGGGTCGGTGCGGCTGTCGGTCGGCCGTCAGCAGTCGGCCAAGCGCATCACGCCGCCGGAGGCGCAGCCGATCGAGGATCTCGAACCCCTCACCACCGGCGCCCTGCGCCGCTTCATCCGCACGCACCGCGTGGTGCAGTCGGTGCCGCTGGCGGTGGATCTGCGCGGCTTCCGCGCCGTCCAGCTCATCGGCGACGAGGAGGCCTGCCGGCGCGTGGCCTATTCGATGGTGGCGCAGTTGGTCACCTGGCATGCCCCCACCGACGTGTCGCTGATGGTGGCGGCGGCGAAGGAACACCAGCCGCGGTGGCAGTGGGTCAAGTGGCTCCCGCATCTGCAGCACCCGACGGAGAAGGACGGCGTGGGCAGTCTGCGCATGTTCGCCACGGGGGCGAGCGAGGTGTCGCAGCTCGGCACGT
The DNA here is from genome assembly GCA_000619965.1 of Propionibacteriaceae bacterium P6A17. Taxonomy (GTDB): domain Bacteria; phylum Actinomycetota; class Actinomycetes; order Propionibacteriales; family Propionibacteriaceae; genus Arachnia. The sequence continues at coordinate 33,905 of JHVD01000022.1, read as the reverse complement.
CCGCCCAAGGCGCCGACGCGCCCCCACCGTCGCTGATGGTGATCGTCTCGGACGGGGTGGAGGGCGTCAACGCGCAGCAGTTCGTGACGCCGCAGACGAAGGCCGTGAGCGTGCACGTCACCGGGCAGCGGTCGTTGCCGCGGGTGTTGGAGATGGGTATCGCCTACTTCGAGGTGGTGGGCGACGAGGTCATCCTGCATCGCCGCACGTCGAAGGTGCCGCACGCGCGCACGCCGTTCGGGCACCCGGACCAGGTGCCGCCGGTGTACGTCGAGATGCTGGCGCGCGCGATCGCGCCGTATCGCATGCCGGAGGTGCTCGCCGCGGACGAGGGCGAGCCGGAGGCCGTCGTGTTCGAGGCCCCGAAGGACTTCCCGGCCCTGCTGGGCGTGGGAGACCCGCTCACCCTCGACCCGCGCGTGGCATGGCGGCCGCGGCCGCTGCGCAACCACCTGCGCATCCCGTTCGGCACGGGTGAGGACGGGCGGCCGGTCGAGCTCGACATCAAGGAGTCCGCCCAAGGCGGCATGGGCCCGCACGGCATCTGCATCGGCGCGACGGGTTCCGGCAAGTCCGAGTTCCTCCGCACCCTGGTGTTGGGCCTTGCCATGACGCATTCGACGGAGCAGCTCAACTTCATCCTCGTCGACTTCAAGGGCGGCGCGACGTTCCTCGGCCTCGACGAGCTTCCGCACGTCTCCGCGGTGATCACCAACCTCGAGGGCGAGCTGAGCCTCGTCGACCGCATGCAGGACGCCATCGGGGGCGAGCTGGATCGTCGCATGGAGGTGCTGCGCGCCGCCGGCAACTTCAAGAACCGGGAGGATTACGAGAACGCCCGGCAGGCCGGCGCCGACATTCCGCCGATGCCGAGCCTGTTCATCGTCGTGGACGAGTTCTCGGAGCTGTTGTCGGCGCGTCCGGAGTTCATCGACCTGTTCGTGCAGATCGGCCGCGTGGGCCGTTCGATCGCCGTGCACCAGCTCCTCGCCTCGCAGCGCCTCGAGGAGAACAAGCTGCGCGGCCTGGACACCTTCCTGTCGTACCGGATCGCGCTGCGCACGTTCTCCCCGGCCGAGTCGCGCACCGTCATCGGTGTCCCGGATGCGTACGAGCTGCCCACCCCGCCGGGCAACGGGTATCTGAAGTTCGACACCACCGGCATGACGCGGTTCAAGGCCGCCTACGTGTCCGGCCCGTGGCATGAGTCGACGGTGGCGTCGTCGGCGCAACAGCAGCCGATGGACGAGGCGGCGGCGGTGGACGCGAGCGTCTGGACCCCGCCGGTGAGAGAGTTCACCGTCGACTACGTGATGCCCGTCGAGCCGCCCGAGCCGGAGCCACACATCCTCACCCCCGACGATGCCCCTGCGGTTGAACAGGCTGCCCCGGCAGGGGGTCCCGCCACTGCCGGCGTCGGTCAGGACGACGAGGAGGAAGAGGAGGAGACGCTGCTGTCCATCTGCGTCTCGAGACTGCGCGGCCACGGCTGGCCGGCGCATCAGGTGTGGCTGCCGCCGCTGGACGATCCGCCGACGATGGACCAGTTGCTGAGCGGGCTGGAGGAGACGGAGCAGCGTGGCCTGCAGGCGTCGACGCAGGCCTGGCTTGGGAAGTTGCGGGCCCCGATCGGGCTCATCGACCGGCCGCGGCACCAGCGTCGCGACCCGTGGTGGATCGACTTCTCCGGCTCCGGCGGCAACATGGGCGTCGCGGGCGGTCCGCAGGCGGGCAAGTCGATGGCGCTGCGCGCGGCCATCGCGGGGCTTGCGCTCACGCACACGCCGCAGGAGGTGGGCTTCTACTGCCTCGACTTCGGCGGCGGTGGTCTCACGTCGATGCGGGACTTGGCGCACGTCGGTTCGGTGACCGGTCGTCTCGACGTGGATCGCGTCCGCCGCACCGTCGCGGAGCTGACGAGCCTGCGTGGGCAGCGGGAGCTGCAGTTCGCGGAGCTCGGGATCGACTCGATGCAGACGTATCGGCGGGGGCGGGCGAGCGGGCAGATCCCGCCGGACAGGTTCCCCACCGACGTGTTCCTCGTGATCGACGGCTGGGCGACACTGAAGACGGAGTTCGAGCTGCTGGAGCCGCAGGTGCAGGCATTGGCGGCTGGCGGTCTGGGCTTCGGCATCCACGTGTGGGTGTCCGCGGCAAAATGGTCGGAGATTCGGGCCGCGACGCGCGACATGCTGCAGAGCAGGGTGGAGTTGAAGCTGGGCGATGCGTTCGACTCGGAGATCGACCGCAAGATCCAGGCGATCATCCCCGTCGGGCGGCCGGGCCGCGGCATCACCGAGGGGGGCCTCCATACGCTCATCGGGTTGCCGCGCGTCGATGCCGTGGAGGACGCGGAGGACGTCACGCAGGGGCAGCGCGGCATGATCGAGCGCATCAACCGCGCCTGGAAGGGTCCGCGGGCCGCCGAGGTGCGGATGCTGCCGGAGCGGTTCGACGTCGCCGAGCTGCCCGCGATCACGCACGATGTGGCCGACCGTCGTATCCCTTGGGCGATCGACGAGCAGGAGCTCAAGCCGGTGTGGCTGGACCCGCAACACGAGCCGCACCTGGCGATCGTGGGCGGTCCGGAGTGTGGCAAGTCGACGATCCTGCGCACTCTCCTGCACGGCATCACCACCCGGTACACGCCGAAGGAAGCAAAGATCGTCATCGTCGACTACCGGCGGTCGCTGCTGGGCGAGGTGGAGACCGAGCACCTCATCGGCTACTACCCGTCGGCGTCCGCCGCGACGGACAACCTGCGTCAGCTCGCCGAGGCGGTGCGGATGCGCCTGCCCGGCCCCGACGTGACGCAGCAGCAGTTGCGGGACCGGTCGTGGTGGCAAGGCGGCGAGGTGTTCGTCGTGGTGGACGACTACGAGCTGGTGGCGACGCAGTCGGGCAACCCGATGGCGGTCTTCTCCGACCTCGTCAACCAGGCGGGCGACATCGGCCTGCACATCATCTTGGCCCGCTCTGCCGGTGGCGCCGGCCGCGCCATCTTCGGCGACCCGATCATCGCGAAGATGCGCGAGTCGATCAGCCCCGGTCTGGTCATGTCCGGCTCGAAGGACGAGGGCACGATGTTCGGCGATGTGAAGGCCTCGCCGATGCCTCCCGGCCGCGGCACGCTCGTCACCCGCGCCTTCAAGGGCCTCGTCCAGGCAGGGTTCCGAGCTTCCGCAGAGGAGGGCGGGCAGTGACCAACGGCGCCCGTCGGGCCCGGCTTCGCGCCTCCTTCGCGGCGGCGCTGGCCGGGGTGGTCGGGTTGGCGCCGTCGCTGGCGGCGCAGGCGGCGCCCATCCCGTTCGACGCGACGGAGTGCCACGTCGCCGCGCTCGGCACCGCCCAGCCGCAGGCGCCGTGGCATCTCGAGCGGCTGCAGATGGAGCAGGTCTGGCACGTCGCGACGGGCCGCGGGGTCACCGTCGCGGTGATCGACACGGGGGTCGCGACGGCCACCTCCCCCTACCTGCAGGGTGCCGTCGACAAGCGGTTCACCACCTACGACATGCTCGACGGGGTGAAGTCCCAGGGCGGTCAGCAGGTGGAGGAGTTCGACTGTCTGCACGGCACGCGCGTCACGGCGCTGCTCGCGGCGGGGCGCAGCGAGGACGGTGGCCCGGTGGACACGCGGGTGCAGTTCGCGGGGATCGCGCCCGACGCGCGGGTGCTCACCTATCGCGTGCTGATGCAGTCGGAGGCCGACGAGAACAGCGAGCCGCAGCCGCTGCAGCCCACGATCGACGCGGTGCTCGATGCCGTGGAGCGCGGGGTGGATGTCATCAACCTGTCCCAGGTGGTGCCGGGCAACGTGAAGGGCATCGAGGCGTTCCAGCAGGCGATCGAGCTCGCGATCAGCCGGGGGATCGTCGTCGTGGCCGCCTCCGGCAACACCGGCCAGTTGGGTACTGGCCGCGCGTACCCGGCCGCGTTCGAGCCGGTGATCGCCGTCGGCGCGACCAACCGCTACGACGCGCCGGACCCCGTGAGCCAGTACGGGGCGAAGGTGGACGTCGGGGCGCCGGGCGCTGGGGTGATCACGCTGGAGCCGTCGCGCTACGACGCGACGCGCGGCATGGAGTCGCAGGTGTACTCGCAGCCCGTCTCGGGCACGTCGTACGCGGCGCCGATCGTGAGTGGGGTGGTGGCGTTGTTGATCCAGCAGCGCCGCGACGCGGGCCTCGCGCCGCTCAGCCCCGAGCAGATCCGGCAGCGGCTCATGGACACCGCGGACCCGCCGACGGGGGCGGGCCACGACCCGCGCATCGGGGCGGGCATCGTCAATCCGCTGCGGCTGCTCTCGGGCGAGGTGCCGCAGCGGTTCCCGAACGCCGGCGCGGAGACGCAACGGCCGCAGGCGCAGTATCCGCCGGCGCCGCCGGTGGACGGGCGGCCTGCGCTGGTGGGGATCGCGGTGGGCATCGTCGCGCTGTTGCTCACGGTGGGGGGCATCGTCGCTGCGATCGTGATCCCCGCCGCACGTCGGGCCTCGGGCGGTGGGCGGCTGCCGGGAGGAGAGGGCCCGGCAGGCGAGTAGGCCAGGCCAAAGCGGCCCCGACGAGCGCCCGCGGCCTGTGCGCGGTGCCAGTAGGCTGGCCTGGTGCACGGTTACTTTGGCCCGGCGGGGACGTTCACGCATCAGGCGCTGCTGACGTTGACGAGGGCGGAGGCGCGCCCGTACTCGTCGGTGGTCGGGGCGTTGGCGGGGGTCCGCGCAGGCGAGGTGCAGGCGGCCGTCGTGCCCATCGAGAACTCGGTGGAGGGCGGCGTCTCGGCCACGCTCGACGAGCTCATCAACGGCGAGCCCCTCATGATCCGTCGCGAGGTGCTCGTGCCGGTGTCGTTCGGCCTGTACGCGCGTCCGGGCACCCGCCTCGCCGACGTGCGGCACGTGCTCACGCACGGGCACGCGGCCGCGCAGTGCCGCAGGTTCCTCGTCGGGCTCGAGGGGGCGCAGGTCACGGAGGCGGGTTCGACGGCGGGCGCCGCCGAGGAGGTCGCGCGTCCGGATTCGCGGCACGACGCGGCGGTGTGCGCGCGCGTCGCCGGGGAGATGTATGGCCTGTCGGAGCTCGCGTGGCCGATCGAGGACAATCCGGGGGCCGTGACTCGCTTCGTCGAGGTGGTCCGCGCGGGGGAGCCGCCGATGCGCACGGGCGCAGACAAGACCACCCTCGTCGCGTACATGGACGAGGACCGCTCCGGCGCACTGCTGGAGATCCTGGAGCAGTTCAAGGTGCGCGGGGTGAATCTGACGCGCATCGAGTCGCGCCCGACGAAGACGCTGCTCGGCTCGTACTGTTTCTCGATCGACGCCGAGGGGCACCTCCACGACGAGCGCATCGCCGAGACCCTCGCGGGGCTGGCGCGGGTGTGCCCGCAGGTGCACTTCCTCGGCTCCTACCCGCGCGCCGACCGCGTCACGCCGAAGGTGGACCGTCGCTTCTCCGACGAGTCGTTCACGTCGGCGAGGGAGTGGGTCTCCAGCCTCGACGCCGAGGACTGAGCGCTCACTCGAGTGGCGCGCGGTAGGAGTGGACCGGGCGGTGGGTCGTCGGGTCCAGTCGTACTCCGCCCGACACGCCGTCGAGCATCTGGAGCGTGCCGTCGGCGGCGAAGGTGAGCCCGACGGGATACTGCGGCGCCTCGGTGAAGGGGGAGCGCGTCACGGTGGAGTCGATGTGGCCGACGAACAGCATGCCGTGCCCGACGGCGGCGATGCTCCCGTCGGGGGCCGCGGCGGGGTGGAGGTCCCTGTCCACGGTGGGATGCTGCCGGGTGACCCCCACGTCTGGTTGGGCGATGAGCAGGGCATTTGCGTGTCCGACGAGCCTCCTGCCGGGGGCGGGCACCCAGCCGTGGCTCGAGTGGGGCAGCCCGTCGGCGTGGCCGGCTGGGTCGAGGTCGGAGACGTCGAAGCCGTGGAAGCTGGTGGCCGACGAGGCCCAGAGGACGCCGTCGAGGAGCGCGAGGCGGATGAGCCCGTCGACGGGCACCCTCGCGGTGGCGATCGGTTCGGCTTGGCCCAGGTGCCAAAGGTGCAGGCGCCGGTCGTCGCCGAGCGTGGCGAATCGGGAGTCGTCCACCCCGGTCATCGCGACCACCCGCGCGGGTGCGTGGCCGGGCAGTACGGGGACGGGGCAGCCGTCGCGCCAACGCTGGACGCGTCCGTCGCACAGCGGCACCACGGCGTCGCCGCCGACCAGCGCGTAGGCCCTCGACGACGAGGTCAGCGTCGCGAGCAGGCGCACCGGATCGCCTTGCGAATCCCACTCGACGAGCCCGCTGCGGTACCACGCGACGAGGCCGTCGCCGGTGCTGGTGAGGGGGCCGAGCCAGTCGTAGGGGATCTTGTTCGCGTCGGAGTCGGGGTCGTCACCGGAGACGCCTGCGCAGCGAGTGCCGGAGTGGGGGAAGGTGTAGCCGTCCAGCGTGACGCAGCCCGTCGCGGGGGTGGCGGAGGGTCGCGGCAGGGGCGTCGTGGCGCACGCGGTGAGCGCGCCGGCCAAGGGGCTCAGCAGGACTGCCCGTCGGGTGATGCTCATGACGATCCTCGCTCTCCGGACGCGGCTCGTGCCGTCCGCGCCCATTCGTCGAGGGTATCGGCCGGCTGATGCAGTTCCGGCTCGCGTGGGCGCGACGGGTCAGTTGCGGCCAGCCGCGGGGAGGACGAGTTGCACGGCTCCCGGCTGCACTTCGAAGGTGACCTCGGCCACCTCCCCGACGAGGTCGCCGTCGATCTGGCACTTGGCCGACCCCTCCACCTCGACGCGGACCCTGCGGCCCGTGTAGCGGGCGATGTTGGGGCCGTCGTCGGCCTCCATGAGCACGTCGGTGATCATCTGCGCCATGTCGAGCGCGTTCTGCGGGGTGGCGACGAGTACGTCGAGGAGCCCGTCGCGGGCGCTGGCGTCGGGCATGATCGCCACGCCGCGCTGCAGCTCGCCGACGTTGCCCACCGATACGAGGGACGCCTCCGCCTCGACGGGCGGGTGGTCGTCGATGGTCAGGCGCACCCGCATCGGCTGCGCGTGGAGGTGCTTGGCGCCGGCGACGACGTACGCGGCCGGGCCGATGGCCTTCTTGAGGCCCTCGTCGGTGTCCATCATGATGGCGGCGTCGATGCCGAGCCCGGCGAGGACCGCAGCGTGCTGGACCCCGTCGGGCAGCCGCACTTCGATGAGGTCGATCGGGGTGGGCGCCTGCTGGACGGCGAGCCGGGTGGCGCGCTCGAGGTCGAGCGGGATGTCGAGGTTGCGGGCGAGCAGGTTGCCCGTGCCCGACGGGAGCACGGCCATCGTCTGCTCGGTGCCGGCGAGCTCGCCCATGACGACGCGCACCGTCCCGTCGCCGCCGGCGACGAGCACCAGGTCGACGCCGGCGGCGAGGGCGCGCCGGGCCATGCGCACGCCCGGGTCGTCCGCCTCCGTGGTGAGCCAAAGGACGTCGTCGTAGCCGTGTTCGGCGAGCGTCGAGCCGACGAGTTCGCGGAACGTCTCGACGCCCTTGACCTTCACGGGGTTGTAGATGACGGCGGCGCTCAGCCCGTCGCCGCCTCGTGGGGTGCGCACGACGTGTACGTCGGCGATGAGGTTGGCGAGGCTCGCTGTGAACAGGCCGAGCAGGATGCCGCCGACGACCTCCGTCGGCCGGTGCGCGCCGAGCAGGAGCCGGTCGACGGCGACGACCACGACCGCCAGCGCCCAGCCGAGCGCCCACGGCCAGACGCGACGGCGCATCGTCGACGCGAGCGTGGCCGCCATGAGCGCCCCCGCAGCCCACGCGGCCATGTGCCCCGACGGGTAGGCGTAGCCCTGCTGTGTGATGCTCCAGTCGAATGGCGATCCGGGGCGCGCCACCTTGGCGACCTGCTTCACCACCGACGCGCCGGACCAGGCCAGCAGCCACGCCAGGATGATCGCCCCGGAGATGGCGTAGAGCCGGCGCCGGCTCAGCACCCACGCCCCGACGGCCGCCACGGCCCCCAGCACGATCGGCGCGGACACGCCCGCGACGATGACCCCCACCTGACCAGCGGCGGAGGTGGGATCGAGGGGCGGGATGTCCCACCAGCGGTCGACGAACTCGGGGCGCCACAGGCTCCACCCGAGGAACGCGAGGCCGAGGACGAGCGTCGCGGTGAGGGTGAATCGGGAGGGGCGAAGCGGGGCCATGGAGGAAGGCTACCCGTTGGCGCCGTCATCGCCGGGCCGTGGCGTCGGCCGAGGGGCGTCGTCGGGCTAGAGTTGGCTGCATGATCGACCCGAAGATCCTGCGCACCGACCCCGACCGCATCCGCCGCTCCCAGGAGGCGCGCGGAGAGTCCGTGGAGCTCGTCGACGAGCTCGTGGCCGCCGACGAGTCGCGACGCCAGTCGATCGCCGCGTTCGAGACGCTGCGGGCCCAGCAGAAGGCTGCGGGCAAGGACGTCGCGCGGGCGAAGGGCGACGAGAAGGCCGCCTTGTTGGCCGACATGAAGCGCCTCTCCGACGAGGTGAAGGCGGCGGAGGCGGCAGTGGGCGAGACCGAGGCGACGTTCACCGAGCTCATCAAGCGGGTCGGCAACCTCGTCCTCGACGGCGTCCCCCGCGGTGGCGAGGACGACGGCGTGGTGTTGGAGACCGTCGGCACCCCGCGCGATTTCGCGGCCGAGGGCTTCACGCCGAAGGACCATCTCGAGTTGGGCGAGGCGCTGGGCGCGATCGACATGGAGCGCGGCGCGAAGATTTCGGGCTCGCGGTTCTACGTGCTCACCGGCATCGGCGCGCGGCTCGAGCTGGCGCTGCTCAACTTGGCGATGACGAAGGCGCTCGAGTGGGGCTTCACCCCGATGCTGCCGCCGGCGCTGGTGAAGCCGTCGGCGATGGACGGGACGGGCTTCCTCGGCCAGGCCGCGCAGGATGTCTACCATCTGCCCGCCGACGACATGTATCTGGTGGGCACCTCGGAGGTGGCGCTGGCCGCGTTCCACTCCGACGAGATCTTGGAGGACCTGCCGAAGCAGTACGCGGCCTACTCGCCGTGTTTCCGCCGCGAGGCCGGCTCGTACGGCAAGGACACGCGCGGCATCTTCCGCGTGCACTGGTTCGACAAGGTGGAGATGTTCGTCCACTGCAGCCCAGACGACGCCGAGGCGTGGCACGAGAAGCTGCTCGGCTGGGAGAAGGAGTTCCTGCAGCTGCTCGAGATCCCGTTCCAGGTGCTCGACGTCGCCTCCGGGGATCTGGGCCTCTCGGCGGCCCGCAAGTACGACTGCTACGCGTGGCTGCCGACGCAGAAGCGCTACCGCGAGGTCACGTCGACGTCGAACTGCACCGACTTCCAGGCGCGCCGACTGGGCATCCGCGGCCGCTTCGACGACGGGGTCCGCCCGATCGCCACCCTCAACGGCACCCTGTGCGCGATGACCCGCATCATCATCATGCTGTTGGAGAATCATCAGCAGGCCGACGGCTCGGTCCACGTCCCCGTGGCGCTGCGCCCGTATCTCGGTGGGCTGGAGCGTCTCACCGCGCAGGCCTGACGCCGCCCGTCGGGGCCCCTGACTTCGTCATTGTTCACCGTTGCGTTGGTCCGCGGGCACCCGCTGTTTGCCGTCGTGTGGCACGGTGGAGGCCGAGTACACGAATGAAGGAAGGCAACGATGACCTTTGCAATGAACGAATCCGCCGTCCCATCCACCCACTTCACCCCGAAGATGGTGGCCCTCGACATCGACGGCACGCTCGTCGACACCGCCGGCAACATGCCCGACGAGGTCCATGCGGCCGTCCGGCGGGTGGCGGAGGCGGGGGTGCCCGTCGTGCTTGCCACGGGCCGCGGCTGGCTCGCCACCCAGCCAATCTTCGAGATGCTGGGCCTGCCGCAGGGCTGGTCGGTGTCCGCCAACGGTGCGGTCATCGTCCACAATCCGCCGTTCCGGCTGGTGCACGAGGTGTTGTTCGACCCGCGCGAGACCATCGAGAAGGTTGCGCAGGTGCTCCCCACCGCCCGGCTGTGCGTCGAGCGCGGCCTCGTGCGCTACGCGAGCCGGCCGTTCCCCGAGGGGGAGCTCATGGGCGAGGTGCACATCGTCGAGCTGGAGGAGCTGTGCGCGCACCCGGTGTCGAGGCTCATCATCCGTGAGCCCGAGCGTGACGGCGACGACGTCTTCCACGAGCTGGTGACGGAGCTCGGCATGCACGACGTCAGCTACTTCGTCGGATGGTCGGCGTGGCTGGACATCGCGCCGCTCGGCATCGACAAGTCCACGGGCCTGCAGATGGTGTGCGACGACCTGGGCATCAGCGCGAGCGACGTGCTCGCCATCGGCGACGGCCACAACGACGTCGAGATGCTGCGCTGGGCCGGGCGCGGGGTGGCGATGGGGCAGGCCCCCGACGAGGTGAAGGCCAGCGCCGATTGGGTCACGGATGCCTTCGACGATCTGGGCACCGTCCGCGAGCTGGACCGGTGGTTCGGCAACCCGGCCCAGCGCGCTGCCGCGGCTGATCGTCGGCGCCCCATCCGCGCCTGACTTGCCGCGCTGCCGCGCGCCGATGGGGCGTGGCCGCTAGGCTCGGGGCATGCGCGGAATCATCCTGGCGGGCGGTTCGGGGACCCGCCTGCATCCCATCACCAAGGCCATCTCCAAGCAGCTCGTGCCGGTCTACGACAAGCCGATGATCTACTACCCGCTCTCGACGCTGCTGGCGTCGGGCATCCGGGACGTGTTGGTCATCACCACCCCGCACGACGCTCCGCAGTTCGAGCGGCTGCTCGGCGACGGGTCGCAGTTCGGCATCGCTATCACGTACGCGCAGCAGCCGGAGCCGAAGGGCTTGGCGCAGGCGTTCACGATCGGCGCCGACTTCATCGGGGGCGAGCACGTGACGCTCGTGCTGGGCGACAACATCTTTGCCGGCCCCGGCCTGGGGCGGACGCTGCGCGCGCTGGGGGAGCGTGACGGGGCGACGGTGTTCGGCTACCGGGTGGCCAATCCGGAGGCGTACGGCGTGGTGGAGTTCGGCGAGGACGGCGTCGTCAGGTCCATCGAGGAGAAGCCGGAGCGCCCGAAGTCGCACTACGCGGTGCCCGGGCTGTACTTCTACGACAACCAGGTGGTCGACATTGCGCGCGAGCTGGCCCCGTCGGCGCGCGGCGAGTATGAGATCACCGACGTCAACCGCCACTACCTCGACCGGGGGCAGTTGCGCGTCGAGATCCTTTCCCGTGGCACGGCGTGGCTGGACACCGGCACGTTCGACTCCCTCAACGACGCGAACAACTTCGTCCGCACGCTGCAGGCCCGCCAAGGCCTGCAGGTGGGCTGCCCGGAGGAGGTGGCGTGGCGGATGGGGTTCCTCTCCGACGACGACCTTCGGCTACGCGCGCAGCGGCTGGAGAAGTCCGGGTACGGACGCTACCTGCTCGACCTGCTGGCCGACGACTCCACCCAGCCGGCCAACCCGTAGCCAGCGACGCAGGCAGGGACGGCCAGCAGGCTGGCCGTCGGGGCTGACCTACTGGCCCGTCTTCGCGTACTTGGCCTCCGTCGCCGCCTTCATGGGGCGCCACCACGCCTCGTTGCGGCGGTACCAGTCGATGGTGGCGGCCAGGCCCTCCTCGAAGTTGCGGTACTGCGGGGCCCAGCCGAGCTCGGTGCGCAGCTTCGTCGAGTCGATGGCGTAGCGCAGGTCGTGGCCGGGGCGGTCGTTGACGTGGTCATAGGCGTGCTCGTCGGCGCCCATGAGCCGCAGGATCATCTGGATGACGGACTTGTTGTCCATCTCGCCGTCGGCACCGATGAGGTACGTCTCGCCGATGCGGCCGCGTTCGACGATCGCGAGCACTGCGGAGTTGTGGTCGTCGACGTGGATCCAGTCGCGCACGTTGAGCCCGGCGCCGTAGAGGCGGGGGCGGACCCCGTCGATGACGTTGGTGATCTGGCGGGGGATGAACTTCTCGACGTGCTGGCGCGGCCCGTAGTTGTTGGAGCAGTTGGAGATCGTCGCGCGGACGTCGAACGAGCGCACCCAGGCGCGCACGAGGTGGTCCGAGCCGGCCTTCGACGCGGAGTAGGGGCTTGACGGGCGGTACGGCGTCGTCTCCTGGAAGCGGTTGGGGTCGTCGAGCTCGAGGTCGCCGTAGACCTCGTCGGTGGAGATGTGGTGGTAGCGCACCTCGTGGCGGCGGACGGCTTCCAGCAGGTTGAAGGTGCCGACGAGGTTGGTCTGGATGAACGGCGACGGGTCGTTCAGCGAGTTGTCGTTGTGTGATTCGGCGGCGAAGTGCACGACGACGTCCGCCCCCTTCACGACGGCGTCGACGACCTCAGCGTCGGCGATGTCGCCGCGCACGAGCCGTACCCGCTGTCCCGGCAGCCCGGCCAGCGACGACTCGTTGGCCGCGTAGGTCATGGCGTCGAGCACGATCACGTCATCGTCGGTGTGCTGGATGAGGTGGCGGACGTAGTTGCTGCCGATGAACCCGGCGCCGCCGGTGACCACGGTCGTTCCCATGCCCCGGAGTCTAGTGGTTTCACGACGACGAACGCGCCAGCGGCGGGCACCCCAACACCGGGGAACCCGCCGCTGGCGGAAGTGGTAGTCGTCGCGGATCAGGCTGCGACGCGCGGTGCCGGGCTCTGCAGGGCGCGCGCGGTGGCGAGGACCTCGTCGGGGGTGGGCATCGCGGACGGCTGCGGGAGTGCCGGGGCGCCGCCTTCCTGCTCGACGCGGCGGAGGTGACGCTTCACCGTCGAGACGGAGCAGCCCACCTTCTGGGCAATGACGCTGAGCGGCTGGTCCGGGTTGGCCTGACGCATGCGGTGGATCTCGTAGCGGTCGAACTGACGGCCGGAGTTGACGCCGGCGTAGACGTCCATGTCGTCGGCCTCCACGCGCACGCCGAGGCGGGCGCGGATCTCCTGGCGCTGGCGACGGGTGGTGCCGCCGACGAAGCCGGTGACGTCGTGCTTGACGACGGCGTCGGAGAGGCACTGGGCGAGCATCGGGCAGTCGGCGCAGAGGCGCTCGGCCTGGGCGCGGAGCATGGCCTGCTCACGGCGCTCGGCGCGGGTGTTGGCGGAGGTGCCGTCCTCGAGCAGGGGGTGCAGGAACACGTTCGAGGCGTTGACGCAGGGGGCCAGCTGGTCGTTCATGTCGTTCTCCTTCTCTCGAGCCGAGAGTCCTCGGCGTCGTCACGATTCGATGATGACAGCCGAGACGCGGAGAAAGACCCCCAAATCGTGGGGCCCCTTACGCGTTCTTTCTGGGTATGGAAGATAGGCGGAATTGAGCTTGGATACTCAGGCCGGCCTGAGTCCATCTGGGTAGCGCTGCGAATTGACCATCGCCTGACAAGCACCGTTGCCTGTCCTTCCGCGGCCTGGGAGGGCCACCGACGCAGCGACTCTAGTGGGTACTCGGGTCAGGAATGCCGCCTTCGGGCGGGGAATTCCTGAACCTGTCCACCATCTCCGCAACCGCAGAATAGTTGCAAGCGCAAGTAAATTCAACGTGAACTCTAATCGACCCGAGGGTCAAGTGAAGGTGTCCCGTCGTAGGAATGTCGCGAATGCGACGAAGCCCCGCCGTCGACGGTCGGGCGCCGGCCCGACGCCGGCTCAGCGCGTGGAGTAGTAGCGCTCCATGTCGTCGTCACGCAGCGCCTGGCCGAGCTGGGCGAGCCGCTCCTCGTCGACCTTCACGTAGCTCTGCTTGTCCGAGGACGTGCCGAAGCCGTCCCACGGGGCGCTGTAGGCGCGGATGTTGGCCGAGCCCTGGAAGGCGAGGCTCGTGGCGAGCTGGGTGAGCCGGTCGTTGGTGAGCTGATCGTCGACGGTGAAGCTCGGCCCGATCGCGGTGACGGCGTTGCGGAACTTGAGCGGGTCGGTGAGCACCCCGCTGGAGGTGAGCTTGTCGAAGACCGCGATGGTGACGTCGCGTTGGCGCTCCTGCCGGTCGAACTCGCCGTTGGCGAGGTCGTAGCGCTGCCCGACGTACCAGCGCGCCTCATCACCGGTGGCGAGGGTGATCTCGCCCTCGGGCCACGAGTAGTTGCCGTTGCTCGACGCCTGCTTGTTGTAGACGGTCACGCCGCCGACGGCATCGATCGCGCTCTTGAAGCCTTCGAAGTCGGTGATGGCGACGTGATCGATGCGGACGCCGAGCAGCTCCTGCACCGTCTGCACCGCGAGCGGGGCCCCGCCCCACGAGTAGGCGGCGTTGATCTTCGCCACCTGCTTGCCGGGGATGTTCACCCAGTAGTCGCGCGGGATGGAGATGAGGTGGACGCTCTTCCTGTCGCCCGCGAGGTGCGCCAGCATCAACGCGTCGGAACGTCCGCGGTCGGTGCCGCGGGAGTCGGAGCCGATGATGAGGAAGTTGACGGGGGCCTCGTCAGGGGGCAGCTCGTCGACCTTGCCCGGCGGCGGGGTCCACGTCTGGCTCGGGAGGAGCTGGTCGGAACGCTTCATCGAGCTGAGCGCGTCGCTCAGCGACTTGCCGTACCAGCCGACGATGCCCGCCGTGACCAGCAGCAGCGCGCCGAGGACGGACACGACGACGATCAGCGCCCGACGGTTGCGCTTGCGGCCCTCTGCCCGACGTGGCGCCGACTCGTCGGTCTCGCGCAGGCCATCCTCGTCGAACAGGCTGTTGCTCACGGCTGTACTCCCTGCATGGTCCTCCCCAGCACCTCGGCGATGACTTCGAGGTGCGAATCAATGATATGCGCTGCCCGGGAGGCGGCCGCCTCCCCGCGGCCGTACGGGTCGCGCACGGAGTCGCTGCGCTGCGTGCCGCGGTGGGTCCACAGGTGGGGGACGACGTCCTCGGGGCGGGCGTCGCGGGGGAGGTTGCGCAGCTCGCGGGCCACGTGGCCGATGAGGAAGGTGCGCTTCGCGGCGTGCGGCCACTCGTCGAGGATGTAGTCGCGGTGGCGTGCGCTCATCGCGATGATGAGGTCGGCCCCGTCGACGAGCTCCCGTGTGATCTGCTGCGCCCGGTGCCTGGCCCCTTCGTCGGGATTGGCCAGATGCCTCGCCATGGGCGGGTCCATCGGCTGCCCGACGAGGGCGTGCGTGCCGGCGGAGTCGACGACGAGCCCCGGCACCGAGAGCTGCCGCATGCGCACGTCGGCGTAGGCGGAGCGGCAGATGTTGGCCGTGCACACGAACAGCAGCCGAAGCTCCTCCAGCCGTGCGGGCGTCGTCGACGCCTCGGCGGAGGGGGCGTCGTCGACGACGAGGATGCCGGCTTGGACGAGGGTCTGCAGGAAGCCGTCGACGCCTGCGCGGATCTCATGCTCGGGTGCATCCCAGCGCAGCAGCGCCTCCACGACGGGATCCCTGCCGTCGACGACGTCCAGGTAGAGAGCGCAGCCGGTGCCGCCGATGGTGAGTGGTTCGCCGGCGGGCAGGGGCATGACATGGATGGAGTCGGTGTTGGGGTCGTGGACCCAGGCGGTGTCCGGGTGGATGCGGTAACTCATGGCTGATCCTCCTGCTTGGCCGGGTGTTCCGGGTGGGGGACGTTCTCGTCGACGGCCTGGCGCATGCGGCGTGTCCAGGCCTGCCAGACCTCGCGGCGGGTGGGGCGTCGGCCGAGATCCATCGCGAGCCGGTCGGTGTTGACCAGCACGGAGCGCACGGCGAGCTTCGCGGCGTCGACGGGGCCCCGCGCGGCCTTGATGCGGGCGCGCCACTCGTCGGAGCGCGACGGCTGGGCTCCGGTGGAGAACTGGTGCCAGAGGTCCCAGTGGCGGTCGCCGCGGTAGTCGTCGAGCTCGCCGATGGCCGCCGCGAGCGGCAGCTCGGCGCGCAGTCGGTGGGCGAGCGCCCTCAGCTCGGCGCGTACCTCGTCGTCGGGGCGCAGCCACGCGGCGTCGACGTCGGGGTTCTCGGTGCCGCCGCTGCGGGCGGCGTGGAGCAGGAGGATGAGCCGCTGATCGGTCAGGCTGGGCACCCAGCAGAGCTGGTGTCCGAGCGCGAGCCCCGTCCTGCCGTGCCAGAAGTACCGAAAGGCGTCGTCGGGTGCCATTCCGATGCCCGGGAAGTAGCGGTGGATGTCGGCATAGCCGAGCTGGTCGTGCCACACGGTGGCGGCGTGGCCGAACGGCGACCCGGTCTCGAAGCTGGCGACGCGCCGCCAGCCCTGCCGGATGAGGCGCCGCACGAGCCTGCGGGCGTGCCGTGGCTCGACGAGCACGTCGGCGTCGGTCGAGTGGCGCGGCACGGGGCGCCCGTCGCGGAGCTGGAGGAGCTCCTCGTGCAACGCGGGGCCCTTGAGGTGCAGCGCCCGGGCGCCCTCGGCGTCGGCGGCGAACTGGATGGCGGCGTGGGTGAGGGCCAGACGCTCGGGCGTCGGGATCACGGCTCGGCCCGAAGTACGCTGGCGGCCAGGAGCGCGTCGATGGAACGCTGGGTGGCCTCGCTAAGCCCGATGCCCTCGGGCGGGCCGAACGCCTGCAGGCAGTGGTGCGCGATCTCCTCGAAGGTCCTGGGCGTGGAGCAGAGCCACAGGATGTCGGCGGCGACGATGCTGCCGCGCACGAGGCGGTCGTCGACGAGGACGAGCGCCTCGGCGCCCTGCTCGAGGACGTCGAGGAGCTCGCCGGCGGTGACGTAGCGGGTCACGGGGCCACCCCCAATCGCTCCTCGACGAGCGGGCGGAGGCTCTCCCACTCCGAGTACGTCCATCGCTGCACACCGTCGACGAGGTCGATCGTCGCCGCGATGGTCTGCAGCGGGTCTGGCAGGAGGTGCACCGACGACGACTGCGGCACGATCCCCTCCACCGCGTCGAGCAGCGACAGCTCCTCGACGGTGACCTCGCGGGCGTCGGGCACCCGGTTGAGCAGCACCAGTCCTCGGAGCACAGGCTGCACCGACAGCGGCACGAGGCCGAGTGCGTCGGGGGAGCGTTCGCCCTTGTGGTAGCGGCCTGCGCCCACGATCGACAGCGGCTTCGGGTAGGGCTCGATGAGGCCGTCGGCGTCGATCGAGACGGTCTCGTCGGTGACGTAGGCGTACCGCGAGGACAGTCCGATGGTGAGCGTCGTCTTGCCGGTGCCGCCGCCGGCGGCGAACACGAGCGCGTCCCCGCTGGTCGGGTGGGCGACGCAGCCGGCGTGCAGCAGCAGACGCAGGCCCAGTCGCTGCGCCAGCAGCGCGTGCGTGATCGACTGGGTGGCCGACGTCAGCAGGGACTCGATGTCGCGGCCCACGACCGTCGTGCCGCGGTCGGGGGCCGAAGGGCTGCCGTCGCCGAGCCGCAGGTGCACCGTCGTCTCCGGGCTGCCGTCGGTGACGAGGCATCGCGCCCAGACGTGACGCAGTTCGTCGAGCAGCAGCGCGTCTTGCTCCGCGCCGAACGCACCGTCGTCGACGATCAGCTCGGCGGTGACGCCGATGCCGCGGAGGAGGAGGGATCGGCTCATGGCAGCCCCGCCACGTAGTGCGCGAGGGCGTCGTCGGCGTCGCCGGGCGTGAAGCCGGCGGCGCGCAGACGGGTGAGGTCGAAGGCGCTGTGCAGCGGGCGGGGGGCGACGCCGTCCTTGCCGGCCGTGAACTGTGCCTGGGTGACGGGGGTGATGTCGTCGGGGTTGCGGCCGCGCAGCGCGAAGACGCGACGGGCGATGTCGTACCAGCTTGTGACGGGGCCGCCGTTGGAGACGTTCACCACGCCCTCGACGCCGCGTTCGACGAGGTGCACGATGGCGTCGGCCAGCGTGGATGCGAAGGTGAGCCGGCCCGTCGCGTCGTGGATGACCGTCGGGGAGATGCCGCGGTCTGCGAGCCCGGCCATGGTGCGCACGAAGTTGGGTCCGCCGCCGACGACCCAGCTCGTCCGGGCGATGAGGTGGCGGGGGGCGCCCATCGCGGCGAGATCGCCCGCGGCCTTGGACTGGCCGTACACGCCGAGTGGGGACAGCGGCTCGTCCTCCGTATGTGTGGTGCGGGCGCCGTCGAAGACGTAGTCGGAGGAGACGTGGACGAGGAGGAAGTCGTCGCGACGGGCAGCCTCGGCCAGGCGCTGGACGGCGGTGGCGTTGAGTGCCCAGGCGAGCCTGCGGCCGTCGGCGGTCTCGGCGGCGTCGACGGCGGTGTAGGCGGCGGCGTTGATGACGACGTCCGCGTCGGCGAACCGGAAGGCGTCGATCGCGGCGGCATCGGTGAGGTCGAGCTGGTCCTTGTCGACGGCGACCGCCCGCGGCAGCCGCTGCCGCAGCTCGGAGCCGAGCTGACCTCCGGCGCCCAGGATGACGACGTTGCGCTCGGCGAGGGGTTTCGTGGCCGGCGGCCGCATCGGGGTGACGTCGGCGAGGCGCGGGTGGGTGCGGTCGGCGTCGGAGATCTCCGCCTGGTCTGCGGGGATGGGCCAGGGGATGGCGAGGGTGTCGTCGAAGAGGTTGCAGTAGGTGTACTGCGCGCGCGCCTCGGGCGACCAGTGGTCGTTGACGAGGTAGGAGTAGACGGTGCCGTCGGTGAGGGCCTGGTAGGAGTTGCCGACGCCGTAGGGCACGAAGACGGAGGTGTCGGGGCCGATCTCGGCGGTGACGAGCGTGCCGAATCCGGGGCCCTCACGCAGGTCCACCCAGGCGCCGAAGACGCGGCCGCTGGCGACGGAGACGAGCTTGTCCCACGGCTCCGCGTGGATGCCGCGGGTGGCGCCGGCCTTCGCGTTGTACGACATGTTGTTCTGCACCGGGCCGAAGTCGGGAAGCCCGGCGGCAACCATCCGTTCGCGCTGCCAGTTTTCCTTGAACCAGCCGCGCGCGTCCTCATGCAGGGGCAGCCGCAGCACGAGGAGGCCGTCGATGGAGGTGCGCTCCACGTCGAGTTGCGACATCCTTCTCCCTTGCCTCGCCATCACCGCTGACGCGCAGTCTACCGGGGTCGGCGCGACGCTGCCCGTGGCGCCCGGTGTGCCGCGACTAGGATGATCGCATGTCCCCGTTGCTGCTCGCACCCCTTGTCATCGTCGCGGTCCTGGCGGTCAGCGTCGCGGCCAAGCTGCGCCGGCCCGAAGACGTGGCGAGCGCATTCTCGTCGTTGCGGATGCCGGCCTGGCTGGACCGTCCGGTGGCGCATCGTGCGTTGCCGATCGGGGAGCTGGTGTTGGCGGTGGCGCTGCTGGTGCTCGGCGGGCCGGCGGGGGTCGTCGTCGCTGCGGCGGCGCTGGCGCTGATGCTGGCCTACACGGTGGTGATCGGCCGGGCGTTGACGTTCGGGTATCCGGTGGATTGTGGCTGTTTCGGCAGGCTCGGCATGGGCGAGGTGACTCGTCGGACCCTGTGGCGCAATGTGCTGCTGTCCCTCGTCGCGGCGGCGGGAGTGGTGTTCGCGGTGCTGCACCCGCAGGGCCCCCTCCGCTATCTCGTCGCGGGCGGCCCGCTGCTGTGGGGTTGGGTGGTCGCGGCGGCGTGTGCCGTGGCGGTGGCGACGTTGATCGTCGGAGGTTCCCCGACGACGTCCCGCGCCCCCGTCGGCGGTGGGGGCGTCGTCGCGGGTGTTGAGCCGGGTCAGGGGGACACAGCGGGGGAGGCGCTCGAGGACTACGGGGACTATGTGCGGCAGCCGACGCCGCCGGCGGCGGTCTACACCGGCGACGGGGTGCTGCGGTCGGTGCGGGACTTGGCGCGCAGGCAGGCACAACTGCTGGTGTTCGTGTCGCCGTCGTGTGGGTCGTGCACTCCGGTGATCGAGAAGCTGCCGGAGCTGCGGACGAGGCTTGGGCCGGTGGCGTTGCGCGAGATCTACGTCATGACGCACGAGCGCGGGGTGGAGCTGCAGGACAAGGGGCTCATCGCGAGCGTGGAGCATGCGTTGTTCGACCCGGACCGGATGCTCGGCACGGCGCTGGAGATCTCGGGGACGCCGTCGGCGGTGCTGTTCGGCACCGACGATCTCCTCGCGGGTGGGCCGGTCACGGGCTGGCAGTCGGTGCTGGACTTCATCGACGATGTCGCTGCGCAGGTGGCGGGCGTCGAGGAGGAACCGGCCGGCGAGGTCGACGGCGGCGAGTCATCCGTCGGGGTGGCCCGGTGAGGTCGTGGGGGCGGGGCGGTCAGTAGGCGCCGGCGCCGACGATGACGACGCGGATGGTGCGCAGGAGGATGACGATGTCCTGCAGCAGGGACCAGTTGTCGACGTAGTAGAGGTCGAGGCGCACGGTCTCGTCCCAGTCCAAGTCTGAGCGGCCGGAGACCTGCCAGAGGCCCGTGATGCCGGGGCGCACGTCGAGGCGACGCAGCACGTGGGCCTTGTACGTCTCGACTTCGGTGGGCAGTGCGGGGCGGGGGCCGACGAGGCTCATGTCGCCCAGCAGCACGTTGAAGAACTGGGGGAACTCGTCGAGGCTGTAGCGGCGGATGACGCGCCCCACGCGGGTGCTGCGCGGGTCGTGCTCCATCTTGAACAGTGCGCCGTCGGCCTCATTCTGGGCGAGGAGCTCGGCCTTGAGCGCTTCGGCGTTGACCACCATTGAGCGAAACTTCAGGCATTCGAACTCCTTGCCCTTGGTGCCCACCCGGGTCTGGCGGAAGAGGACGGGGCCGCCGTCGTCGAGCTTGATGGCGATGGCCACGACGAGCATCATCGGCCAGGAGATGAGGATGGCGCCGGTGGCGCCGATGATGTCGAAGGCGCGTTTGGTCCACGCCGTCGCGCGGGCCGCGGTGGGGCGTTCGACGTGCACGAGCGGGATGCCTGCGACGGGGCGGACGGTCATGCGGCTGGACGCGATGTCGGTGAGCGCGGGGACGACGATCGTCTGCGCGTCCTTGAGCTCGAGGCTGCGCGCGAGGCGGTTGAAGTCGTGGGCGCGGCTGAAGGAGCCCTCCGCGAAGATCACCGCTTCGGCGCCGGAGGCTTCGATGGCGGCGACGGCGTCGCCCGGCTTGCCGTAGACGGGGAGTCCGGCGGGGATGCCGTCGGCCCCGGGGGAGCGCATGAGCAGCCCGATGGGCCGGTAGCCCAGCCAGCGGTTGCGGTCGATCACCTTGAGAAGGTCGTCGATGTGGCCAGCTTCGCCGGCGACGAGGACCGTCGTGTTGTAGCGGCCGGAACGCAGCGCGGCGTGCAGGACGCGACGCATCGTCCATCGTCCGAGCAGCAGCAGGGGGATGCCGAGGGCGAACAGGAAGACGTAGAAGCCGCGTGAGAGGGGGTAGGCGAAGAGGTAGGCGCCGACGCCGAGGCCGGCGGCGATCACCAGCGACGTGTTGAGGATCCGCTTGAATTCTTGCGGGCCGGAGCCGAGCCAGCGGCGCTCGTAGGCGCCGGCCAGGGCCAGCGCGAGCAGCCAAGCGGGGATGAGGAGGAGTGCGATGGGCGTGACGAGCCACTCGACGTCGCTGCCTTCGCTGGGAAAGCCGCGAGCGTTGCGTCGAAGGGCGATCGCGGCGACTGCCGCGATGCCGATCAAGGCGGCATCGACGAAGATCAGCCACAGCGAAGGCGGGAACATCCTCCACCGCCCATGGCGTCGACCCATTGTCTGGCGTCCCCTCGTGGGCGAATCTCGCCCCTCCCTCTCGCGAGTCATCCTACCGTCCAGGAGGCGGGTTCTGGAAATGCGGCGCGGCGCGGATGGGGTGATGGCTAGGAGCTCAGCGTCGCGTCCGTGGCGCTCGTGTCCGACGCTGCGGTCTCTTGGGCGAGCTTCTCGCGCTGGGCGCAGTGGTGGTGGAGGAGCAGCCCGATCGCCACTGCCATGGCAGGGTGGGTGATGGAGAAGCCGATGTTGATGGAGCAGATGAACGCGGCGATCACACCAGCCTCGGCCCACACTGGCCGACGATCGGGTGGCAGCTTGTGCAGCATCAGGAACAGTCCGGCCATCATGGCGTACAGGAGGTACAGCGCGATGCGCCCGCCTTCGGCCTGCATTGCCAGATAGCTGTCGTGGAAGAAGAGAGTGATGCTGTCGAGATCGGCGACGGCGGTGCCGAGCCCGTTGCCGGTCCAGCCGGCCTGTGCGACCATCTGCTGTTCGACGATGAGGAGGCGCTCGCGCAGGTTGTCCGAGCCGTCGCGTTCGACGAACCAGCCCTGCGCCTCCATGACGCCGTTGGCCCAGTCGTAGAGCCACATCGTCGCCGCGAGCGCGAGGATGCTGGCCCAGCGGGGAAGACGCTTGGCGGCCAGGATCCAGGCGGTGGCGATGATCATCGCGAACATCGAGGTGCGCGACTGCGTCAGCCAGACGCCGCCGGCGGCCAGCAGCCAGATGGCCCAACGCCACTTGTGCAGCCGCTCCGGCAGGCCCTGCGCGAATGCCAGTCCAAGGGCGAGCAGGATGAAGCCGGCGGCATTCGGGTCGCCCAGGACGCCGGTGAGGCGTCCCTCGTAGCTGGAGCCCTGGGTGTACAGCAAGGCGACGCTGAGGCCGAGGGCACCGACGTAGCCGACGAGGCCACCCGCGGTGATGGAGGACAGGCCGAGCCGGCCCGATGCGATCACTCCCGCGATGAGGAGAAGGATGACGATGTTGCCCATGCGGCGGACGTTCGAGTCGCCATGGAGGAGAGCGGTGGAGGCGATCAGCCATCCGACGAGCGCGACGGCCGACCAGGTCACCAGCGGCTGGTCAATGCGCCAGCGCGGGCGTCGGAACGCGGCGAGAGCGACGAGCAGGACGGCGGCGAGGGTGTTCGTTGGGAGGCCGGATACTGAGAGGCCTGCCCAAGCAAACGCCTCGCGGGCGGTGAGGAAGATCGCAGGCAGCAGGATGAGCAGATCGACTGGGTCCGCCTTGCCCGGATCCTCGAGAACGTCACCCCCCCGCGTTGTCACGGCGATTCCTCCTCACACTGCATCGGCACCCGCGCAGCATAACAGCGGGGTCATCGTCCCAACCCGCTCGAGTGTGAGAGTAGGTCGACCTTTGCCTGCAACGCCTCGTGGAAGCGCGGCTCGGAGAAGCGCTCGACGTGCTGGGCGATGGCCTCCCGGTCCCATGATGTGCCGACGGTGCGGCGGACGGCGTCGCGGATCGCCGTCGGCGTTGGTTCGTCGAAGAACGCCCCGCTGAGGCAATCGGCCACGGTGTCGAGGTAGCCGCCGGCGTGGAGTGCGAGCGTCGGTGTGCCGAAGGCTCCGGCCTCGAGCGGGGTGAGCCCGTAGTCCTCGAAGCTCGGTGCGATGAGCGCGCGAGCCGTGCGGTAGCACCAGGCGAGTTCGCCATCGGAGATGCCCTCGAGCATGCGCACGTTCGAGGGGAGGCCGCGGCGGAGTTCGTCGCGCTGGGGGCCCTTTCCGACGATGACCAGCCGTTGGTCCGGCATCGAGCGGAACGCGGCGATGGCCTTGTCGACGTTCTTGTAGGGCATGAGCCTGCTGACGATCAGGTGGAAGCCGTCCGCCCAGTCGCTGAGTGCCGAGGGGGGCTCCGGCACCGTCGTGCTGCTGACGGCAGGCGGCGCCGGCACGACGGTCGCGTCGATGCCGTAGACGTCGGCGATTCGTTGGCGAACGGTCGTCGAGTTGGCCAGGTAGCGGTCGGCTGAGTGGGCGGCCCGCTGGTCCCAGCGGATGAGCGGGGGACGAAGCGCGCCCAGAGCGACTCCGACGGGGCTGTGTCGCCCCCCGTCGCCGAGATAGTCGTCGACGAGGTACAGGAAGCGCGCAGGGGAGTGGCAGTACACGAGTTTGCGGCCCGTCGTGCGGAAGCCGTGCGCGAAGCCTGTCGTGGAGACGAGCAGTACATCGCAGTCGATCACGGGGGCGCGGTCGATCGCAGGCTGGTAGAGGGGCAGCCCGAGGCGATGATCGCGACGAAGCAGAGGCAGGCGTTGGAGGGAGGTGACGGTGTGGACGCGGTGGTCGGCAAACTCCGGGTAGGTGGTCGACGGGTTGTAGACGGTCGTGTACAGCTCCGCCCCCGGGAACGCGCGGAGCATGGCGAGCACGACGCGTTCGGCCCCGCCTCGCTGGGTGAGGTAGTCGTGCGCGATGGCGACGTGCGGCCTTGTCATCGTCAGAAGTCCGTGGTCGTGTCGGAGGGGCGACGGTAGCCGGCGACGGCCCCGCCCTCGACGAGCAGCGCGATGAGCTTGCGCGAGACGGAGTGGGGCAGCACTCGGGCGAGCCCGTCCACCGCCGTCGCGGCGGCGAGCAGTTGCCGTCTGGAGGCGTGACGGCCGAGCGCGCGTACCAGCCGGTTCCACACACTCGTCGCCGCTGGTTCCGCTGCAGGCAGTGGCGCCTTCGGGTGCTTGCCCTCGAACGTCCGCCGGGCGGCGCCCGAGTGGTAGGCGCGCAGCACACGGGACCGGGTTGTGACGGCAGCAACCCGGTGCGTGGTCTCCAGCTCGGGGACGAGGACCACGCGTCGCCCCGACACTTGGATGCGCCAACCGTAGTCGACGTCCTCCCAGCCGTAGGCTCGGTAGTCTGGGTCGTACGCGCCCACCGACTCCCAACAAACGCGTGTCACAGCGCAGTTTCCGGCCCAATAGCGCCATGGCGTCGCCGAACGGTAGGCGTCGGCCCGAAAGGACTCATCGGTCGGCTTGCCGTAGGCAGCCGCGTACGGTGTGGCCGGTAGATCGTTGCGGTAGAGGCCAATGGCTGCGTCCCCATCTCGCACAGCCGATTTGAAGCGTCGCACGTAGTCGGGCGCGGGCACGAGGTCATCGTCGCAGCGGATGAGGACGTCTCCCTGCGCCTCGGCGAAGCCGGCGTTCAGTGCTGCGACGCGGCCCTGGTTCTGCGGAAACACGATTGCGCGCACCGGCAGATGCGAGTACCGCGCGACGACCACCTCCGAGCCGTCGATATCGCCGTCGATGACGACGATGGCCTCCCACCCCGCATCGTCCTGGGCTGCCAGCGCCGACAGCAGAGTCGGGAGCCGCCGGGCACCGCCCCGGCTCGGAATCACGATGGATGCGAGGGTCATCGGCTGGTCTCCTCGAGTTCGGCCAACAGCGCTGCGAATCGCTCGCGTCCGGCATCCGGAGAGTAGCGCTCCTGCCAGCGACGGTGGTTCTCTCGGACGAGGCCCGGCGCCGGTTGGGTGGCGGCCAACGAGATGACGCGCGCCAGGTCAGCCGCGTCTCCCTTGCGAGCCATCCACGGGTATTCGGATCCGACGATGTCCGGGATCGCACCGGAATCGGTCACCACCAGAGGCACCTGCGCGGACATGGCCTCGGTGACGACCAGCCCGAATGACTCGTCGGCGATCGACGGCACGGCGACGAGGTCCACCTGGTCGTAGAATTCGGGCGGGCTGATCCACCCCAGCCTCGTCGTGATTCCGGCGACCGATGCCAAGGCGGCCTCCACAGCGACGCGCTCGGCGTCGTCGACGAATCGGGTCTCGCCCGCCAGCACGAGGTGATACGCACCGGCCTGCTGCTCGTTGAGCCGGCTGAGTGCCTGCGCGAGAACGCCGATGCCCTTGCCCATGGAGACCCTGCCAATGAAGCCGACGCGATGGGTCCCAGCCATCCCCGGTGCCCTCGTCTCCTTGGGCACGGACCTGCTCCAGTTCTCCAGCACTTGGCTGCCGAGCCCCAGTTCGCGGGCCATGAACTGCGAGGGGACGATCACCCGCCGAGCCCCCATGGCAGCCGCTCGGGCAGCGGCTCGCTGCGTGCCGTGGGGGAGCTGGTGGAGATGCACGATGCGCTGGGGATGCCCGGCGGTCGCGACGGCCGGGCGCAGCCCATTGCACCACAGGAGGCCTTGCCGTCGGTGGTCCCAGTGGCGCAGCCTCCACAGGTACTCGGGGGCGCTCGAAGCGTGGATTTCGAGTGTGCGGAAGCCGCGCTCGATGCCTGATCGCACGACATCGCGTGGGCTGGAAGAGGCGACGATGGTGACGTCGTGGCCCAGCTCGCGCGCGATCTCGGCCATGGCGAAGAGCATCACCTCGCCGCCTCCGAACTCGCCGTGGTTGGCCGCGAACGCGATCTTCATGCGCACACCTCCGAGTAGACCCGGGCAATTCGGTCGGTCATCTCCGCGACGGTGGGCCAGTCGGCGCGCAGGACTGGTCTGGCGGCCAGCTGGGCCTGTTCGCGCATCCGCTTGGCCACGGCCTGCGTGTCCTCCGCGAGTACGAGGCACCGCGGCGGGAGGATCTCCGGGTTGCCGCCCACGGGCGTCGCGACGACCCCCAGTCCGTTGACGGCAGCGTCCAGGAGCGCATACGAGGCGTTTTCCCACTTCGAGAGCTGGACGAGCACGTCGTGCTCCGCGAGTGCTCGCTGCGCGTCGAGGAAACCCGGGAAGGACACGCGAGCGCCGAGCTGGAGCTGCTCCACGAGCCGGGCGACGGCTGGGTGATCGGGGCCGTCGCCGGCGATGGTCAAGGTCGCTTCGTCGTCGAGGAGCGCGAACGCGCGGACGATGGCGGAGATGTTCTTCTCGTGCGAGATGCGAGACAGCGACAGGTAGCGCTTACCCGGTTGCCGCGCCGGCATGTACTCGGGGCGGTCGACGCCGTTGAGGACCACCGTCACCGGGGTCGACGGATGCCAGTGGCGCTGGATCTGCTCGGCCGTCGAATGGCTGACGGCGATCAGCTGGTCGAATCGTCGGCATCGACGACGGTGGGCCTGCTGCTTCAGCCAAGCCTTGACGGGGTTGGTGTTGTAGAGGCGAGGGTCGGCGGCGATGCCGTGCTCCGTCGAGATGAGCTTCGCGGGCATTCCGACGGCGGCCGCGGCGACGAGGAAGTCTGCCTTGGCGAGGTGCGAGTGGACCACTCGCGGGCGAAGCGCCCCAATGATCCCGCGCAGTGCACTTGCCGCCCGCGTCGTGCCGTGCTCCAACGGGAGCGGCGTCGAGGGGACACCGAGCTTCGCGAGCTCGTCGAGGATGGGGCCCTGCGGGGCCGCCACGTGGAGCTCCCATCCAGGGATCCCGGCCCGGGCAGCGTCGAGGATGTGGCGAGCGACGCCGGCGAGATTGCTGACGGGCGAGACCCAGAGCGCCGTCGGGGTCATCGCCCGGTCACCTCGATGCGCTGCTCTGGCTTCCGCCGGACGGCGTAGGTCCAATAGCCCGCGAAGCGACCCCAAGTGGCGACCGCGTTGCGCAGCCAGCGGGATCGTGGGACCTGTCCGGGGCGAGCCAACCTCATCGGCAGCAGGCAAGTCTGTCGGATGGCTTCGACGATGAACACCCCTGCCGACAGCGTCTCTGTGCCCAAGGACTGAGGATGGCGCAGGGCGACGGCTATGCGTGCTTTCGCCGCCAGGAATGTCTTGCGCACTTGCCGTGTGCGCGTGCTGACGGTGAAGTCGATCGTGGCTTCGGGCACATACTCCATGGGCAGCCCAGCCTCCAGGAGGCGCCAACTGATATCGACGTCTTCACACCCATAGCTGGGAAATGACTCGTCGTACCCGCCGACCCGGAGAAAGTCGGAGCGCACGATCGCCATGTTGCAATTGCTTCCGTGGGGCAAGTAGTTCGTCTGCTGCAGACCGCCAGGGAAAACATCTGGGGCGGGAGTCCCGTCCGGACGCCATGCCCGCATGCAGCCGCTCGCCCCGCCCTCGAAGACACGTGCTGCGAAGGTGCGCACCCAGTGAGGGTCCACCGCGTCGTCCGCGTCGCACCACAAGAGCAATCGTCCGCGGGCGGCCATCGCGCCCAGATTTCGAGCGTAGGGGATGCTGGTGCGTTTGGAGGCGTCCACAATGGTGATCGCCGTGGCCGCGCCAAGGCCAGCGGCCGCCCACTGCTTGGTGACTGCGACGGTCCCGTCCGAAGAGGCATTGTCGACGACAATGATCTCGAAGGGTGGGGCTTGTCGTTGGTCCGCAAGCGCACGCAGCTGTCGGACGATGGTCTTCTCGCCATTTCTAACGACGATCACCGCGGAAGCCTCCAAGGGCGTTTCCGCGCCAGCGGCGGGCGGAGAGTCGCGCTGCATCGACATGCTCAGAACCACTCCTCGAGCCGGTCCAGCGCCTTCCAGAATCCCTCTCCGTTGTTGGTGTGGCCCATCCAGATCTCCGGGATGAAGCCCACGCCCGGCGCGAGCCGGTCGAGTTGTTCGGCGAGCACCGGCCAGTCCACCTCGCCCTCCCCGATCTGCGGCCCCTCACCGTCGACGCCCTCCGCGTCGACGATGTGGAGGTGCTCCGACAACGGGGCGAGCTGCTCGACGTAGGTGCTGAACGGCGTCTTGTGGAAGTTTGCCGCCAGCTTCGAGTGTGAGATGTCGAGGGTGAGTTTGCGGCCGTACTGGGTGCAGAAATCGACGGTGTCCTGCAAGCCCATGAAGAGGTTGTGGTACTGCTGTCCACCCATCAGCCACGGGTACGGCGGCAGCGTCTGGGCGGTCAGTCGCACGTCCTGCTCGTCGACGCGTTCGAGTGCCTGCGCGATGCGCGCGTACATCCTGGGGCGCTCGGTGGGGGCGATGAACCCGTGCGCCGTGAAGCCACCCATCGTGGCGATGACCACGGGTGGGGCGTCGACGGTGAAGTAGCGGGTCATGTGGCGGGTGAGGTCGATGACGCGCTGGAGCTCGTGGATCGAGCGCTCCCAGACGGTGTCGTCCTCGCTGGCGAGGTTGACGATGAAATCGCCGGCGTAGAGATCGGGCAGGTGGACGGTGAATCCGAAGGGCAAGCGTGAGGAGAAGAAATCCTCCGGGCGCAGATCCACGTCCTTGTAGGAGAGATGGAACTCGATGAAGTCCGGATTGGTGCCCTCGATGAGTTTCGCGTAGTCGTGGTGCCGGACGGGCAGTCCCCACGGGCGCCGGAAGTGGTAGGCGCGGCCCTTGCTGACGGCATCGGTGAGGTCCCCGGGGTAGAAGAAGTCGCCCGCCTCGATCGTGCGCTGGGCGGTGCGCCCGACCAGCGCATCGAGGCGGTTGGGCTGCAGGCCGCGGCCCGGCGACTTCACGTCGACGTCCTCCGCGGCGATCCGTTCGCCTGCCGTGATGCGGCGTCGGGCCACGAGGGATTTCGCCAAGTTGACGCGGTTCATCGATTCGCCGGTGGAGACGATGCGGGCAGCCCCGTCGCCCAACGCCGCCTCGAGCTCGCGGATGTGCTCGACCATCTGCCGGAACTCGCCGGGCAGGAGCGACACCTTGTGGTCGTTGCCCTCCAGTGAGCGGTCGGTGGTGAAGTGTTTTTCGATGATGCGCGCGCCGAGTGCGACGGCGGCCACGGGAATGTGGAAGCCGCGCTCGTGGCCGGAGTAGCCGACGGGACCGCCGGAGATGTCGGCCAAGCGACGCAGGTAGCGCAGATTGATGTCCTTGAACGGTGCCGGATAGGTGGACTGGCAGTGCAGCATCACGAACGGTGAGCCGGAGCTGCGCAGCAGGTCGGCCGACTGTCGGATCTCCTCCTCCGTGCTCATGCCCGTGGAGACGATCATCGGCAGTCCGGTAGCGAACATCGACTTCAGCAGCGTGTGGTTCGTCATGTCCGCCGACGCCACCTTGAGGCCGGCGATGCCGTAGTCGGCCAGCACCTTGACGCTGGGCTCGTCCCAAGGTGTGCAGAGGATGTCCATGTCGCGGGTGCGGCAGTGGTCGAACACCTCCCGCATCTGATCAGCTGAGAGCGAGTACTTGGACAGCAGGTTGAGGGTGTATTGGGCGCCGAGATCCTCACCGGCGGTGGCTGCCCCCGACTGGCGGTAGAGCGCATCCAAGTCCCGAAGCTGGAACTTCACCAGGTCCGCGCCGGCGTCGACGGCCAAGTCGACGAGCTCCTTGGCGAACTCGACGCTGCCCTGGTGATTGTTGCCGATCTCCGCGATGACGAGCGTCGGGTCGTCGGCCGAGACGCGGTGGCGCCCGATGACGAACGCGTCCGCGCGGCTCGTCGCGATGCCGAGGAGGCGGCGTTGTGCGTCGATGACCGGCACGTGCGTGATCGGCCCGGCGAGAAGCTCGCGGAGTTCGGCGGGCGTGGCGTCGGACGGCGCGGTGCGGCATTGGCGGTTGGCGACCTGCTCCACCGGCGTCGAGAGATCCGGGGTGGTCGAAGCGATGAGCCATCGCCGGACGTCACCGTCGGACAGCGCACCGACGAGATGCCCGTGCGCGTCGACGACGAACACGATCCGGGACTTGTTGGCGTCGATCTTGCGCATGGCGGTGACGATGTCGTCGCGGCTGTCGACAGTGAGCCTGGTGACGTTGCGTTCGATGTGCATGGAACCCCTCTTGACTACCCGCGTCGCGTACGGGCCAATCTACCAAGTCTCAGCCGAAACAGGGTTTGTTGGTATCCTCGGGCCATGTTGCGCGTCGCGTTCGTCACCCCGTGGGACATCTCGAATCCGTCCTCGTGGTCGGGCGTGATCCGTCCGATGTTCGAGTCACTGCAGCAGCGGTGCGACGTGGTGCCCGTGTCCACCATGGCAGTGAGGGATGCGCTGGTGGATCGTGTAGCGACGAGGTTCCTCAACGGATTCCGGGGAAAGGGATACCTGCCCGGTCATGCGTTGGCCACGGCGCGAAAGCGTGGCCGGGATCTGGAGCGGCGGCTGCAGGCGATTCGCCCGGATGTGGTTCTGGCAGTCGTCGCCTCGCGCGATATCGCGTTCCTCGGTGGGCCTTGGCCTGTCGTACAGGTCTCAGATCTGACCTTCGCGAAAGCGCGGGAGCTGTACCCAGACTTCCAGCACCTCCTCTGGGTGTCTCGGGCTCAGGGCGAGACGTTGTCGCGGTTGTCCGTTCGCCGCGCGTCAGCCACCTTGGCCGCCACCCGCTGGGCCCGAGAGGCCCTGATCCACGATGATGGCGTCCCACCAGAGAGCGTAATCGTCGCGCCTTTCGGCCCGGGCATTGCTCCACCTGACGAGCTGCCGGTGCGAGATCGCGCTGATGTGCCGCGCGTCTTGTCGGTGATCAGCCATTGGCATCGCAAGGGGGGCGACCGGGTCCTCGCAATCCACGAAGAGCTACTCCGCCGCGGTTTGGGGCACCAGCTGACGCTTGTCGGGGACACTCCCGGGCCTGTCCCGGCCACAGTCGACGCCGTGGGCCGAGTGTCACGACTACAGCTCGCCGAGCTGCTGGGCGGCCACCAGCTCCTGCTGGAACCAGCCCGAGGCAACGCCTCCGGCATCACGCTGACCGACGCTGCCAATTTCGGGCTTGTCGCGGTAGCCACCCGCACTGGAGGCGTCGGAACAATCGTCCTCGACGGTCAGTCGGGGATCCTCTTCGACGGGACAGACGAGGATGCGATTGTTTCGGCGGGGGCGACAGCAACAGCGACAGCGATCCGCGGTTGGGAAGCCATGGGCCGGGCCGCGAAGGCCCACGCGGAGCACCTGCTTACGTGGGAGCGATGGTCGGCCGTCGCGCTTGGCGCTCTGGAGGGCGCCGCCACGGATAGGCTCGGCGCCCGTCCGCAGGAGCGCCGGGGATGATCAAGTCGTTGGTGGTGACCGGGGGGAGAGCCGCAGACGGCCCCTATGGTATCGACAAGCTCAATGAGTTTGGATTCGAATTGTGCGATGTCCCGGACGCAACAGCCAGAGCACATGTCAAGCTGCGGGACGTGTTTGAACACAGGCTCGGACTGCCTATCGACAAGGCCTTGCGATCGACGTGGCTCGCCGCCTCTGCGGATCTCGTCATTGCGTTCCTCGAAAACTTTGCTCGGACGCCCGCGTGGCTGAAACGGCACAACGTGAGGCCTTGGCGACAGAAACCGCTGGTGATGTTCGAATGCTGGTTGGCGGAAGTGCTGCGACAACTCCCTCGGGACGACCGCCGTCGAATGACCCGCGACTATCAGGGGGTGGATCTGACCTTCGCCTGGAGCTCGAATCAACTCGATATCTTGGTGGACGCCGGATTCCGCGAGAGCGCAGTGGCCGCAGTCCCCTTCGGGTTTGCCCCAGAACAGTTTCCCTTCGTCCCTGCCGCAGAAAGAAGCGGCGGCATTGTCGCCATCGGTCAGGACAGGGGCCGTGACTATGGAACCCTTATCGAAGCTGTGTCAGGGACGGATCTGCACGTCCAGCTCGTTGCCGGACCGGGGGCCCTGGGCGGAGCACCGCCGCCGCCCCAGATAGATTTTCGCGGCCGAGTGTCGTACTCGGAGTATCGTCGACTCCTCGCAACGGCGCAAGTGGTGGTCGTGCCCACCAAGGAGTTGGCGTACCCCACTGGGCAGACCGTTGCCATGGATGCAGCGGGTGCAGGGGCCACTGTCGTCGTCACGGATACCACGCCGATGCGTGAGTACTTCACGGGACAGGAAGCGTTGTTGGTCCCTCCGGGCGACGCGACCTCGTTGCGAGAGGCCTTGACCGTTGCCCGTGAAGATGCGGGACTGCGAGAGCGATTGGGGCTGCAAGCTTCACGGCGGATGAATGAGTCCTTTACATACCGACAGATGTGGGCCAGAGTCGTTGAGGCGCTCGCCAGTCGTGGTCTCGTCGCGGCTGAGGATGTCGTAGTCCGGGGTGTCTGATTTTCGAAGCCGATCAGGAAGGATCTCTCGTGCAACAAGCTCTGGTAACGGTGGTCATTCCGTGCTTCAACATGGGCGAAGCCTTGTGGGAGTCCATTCGGTCTGTTCAACGCCAAACCTATGACAACATCGAGATTCTAGTCGTTGATGACGGCTCCACCGACTTGGAGACACAGTCCCTGTTGTCGCAGGTGGAGGCTTCTGGAATCTCCGTGATTCGGAAACCGAACGGCGGTGTTTCGAGTGCTCTCAATACGGGGCTGTCCAGTGCGCGTGGCACGTACTTCACTGTGCTGGGAGACGACCTCATTGAACCCCCGTACATGGCCGAAGCTGTTGCGGCGCTCGAAGCAGACCCTGAATTGGGCATCGTCTACTGCCGCGCGGATTTCTTTGGTGCGGTCACGGGGCCGTGGCTACTTCCTGACTTCAGCGTCAAGACTGAGCTGATGCAAAACTGTATCTTCACAACAGCGTTCTTCCGGCTCCGGGATTGGCGCGAAGTTGGCGGGTTCGATGAGTCCATGAGGGGGCGAGAGGATCATGACTTCATCCTGAAGATTGTGGGTCTTGGCCGCGCAGTCCGTAGATTGGATGGCCTCTACTTTCACTATAGGCGACCTCTCAATGGTGGCTCGGTCAATGCTGCTGTTGGAGGCGATCGCGCCCTATTGGTGGCGAGTCACGCTGCCATCCTTCGAAACAACCAGAGACTCTATCTAGACAACGCCGAGGCTTTCTTCGAGTGGATCTTCGAACTCGCAGATGCTCGTAATGACTTGGCCAATAGGTACCAGGCGTTGGAGCGAATGCGAACTTCTGTTCTAGGTGCTCGAATTGTCAATCTGGCAAAGGGGATCCGCAAGCGCTTCTTTCGGCGGTGACCGTCACGTTTCGCGGCTCTTCGTACCTGAGCGTGGGGTGAGCGTGGATCCGACGGCGGGCGTGTCGGCGGGGTGATGGGCGTCGAGGCCCTCAAGAATCGGGGTTACCACACCAACTGATCTTCAAGGACCTCGACGATGCCCGATTCTACTTCCTGCTGCCGTGCCGGCGGCGGCTACTGTCAGCGCTGCGACCTTCTGCTGGGCCTGCCCGGGCTCCACGTGGTCGGCGTCCAGCGCGACGACGCGGGGCTTCGGGTTGAGGTCGAATCCGTCCGGCCGGAAGTGATGGGCTGCCCCGCCTGCGGCGTGATCGCGCATGCGCATGGCCGGCAGAGGGTCGAGCTGATCGACGCGCCGTGCTTCACGGCGCCGGTGAAGCTGTGGTGGCGGAAACGACGCTGGCTGTGTCCCGAGCCGATGTGTCCGGTGAACTCGTTCATGGAGCAAGACCCCGATGTGGCGCGACCCAGGGCGCTGCTCACCAGTCGCGCGACGTCGTGGGCGATCGGGCAGATGCGGCGGGAGAACGCCTCGGTCCAGGGGATGGCCCGGCAGCTCGGCTGCGCCTGGAGGACGCTGTGGCGAGCGGTCAAGCCGATCCTTGAAGCC
>JHVD01000021.1 GCA_000619965.1 Propionibacteriaceae bacterium P6A17 | reverse complement strand
CGACCTCGAACCGGGAATCCCAGAGGATCAACAGTCCTCACCACGCGAACTCGTCCTCAAATGGATGGAACGCCTCGAAGCCACCGGCAACGACTCCGCCACACCCTAACCCCAAGACCACGAGCATGACCTTCAACGACGCCTTCGAAAAATACGCACCCCACTTCATCTGGGACGCCTACGACTACGCCAAGCAGTCCCCCCAAGTGGAGATGCTGTGGCTCCACATCGTCTCCAACGGCACACTATCCGTCGCCCCTGCCACCATCTACCGCATCGACGACAAACTCTACGAAGTCCAGCAGATCCATCGAGTTCTCAACGAGGTGGAATACGACAACGACGAAATCCGCGCGCTCTACGACCAACAATTCGACTACTGGTTCGGGCTCTACGACGAGTCCCAACCAGACCCCATCCCCACCCGCATGATCCTGCGCTTCCGCCCCCAAGACCAAGACTTCACCGCAGACTTCCACTACGGCAACCTCCAACCCGGCGTTCCAGAATCACAACGCACCGCACTCAATCAACACGTCGAGCAATGGATGGAACGCCTCCAAACCACCGGCAACGACTCCGCCGCACCCTGATGAGCACCTGTTTGTGCGAGTCGCTGCCGCGGCCGTACGGGGCGGCTACACGTCGTGATTTCCGCCACACCGGCTGACGTCGTTGATACACCCCGATGTCAGCAGACCTTTTCGAGTGCACATCTGCAGTGGCCATCGCAAACTACGGTGGCCAGGCCTGGCGAGGGCAAGACGTTCGACAGCACTGGCGGCGGACGTCAATCGTTGGCCGGGCAGCCCAGCGGCCTCGCGGCCTACAACTCTCTGCCTCGTCTCTCGGCCCCCTGCACAGCTACGGAATCGGCGCCGGAACTGGCCTTCTCTGTGGCGCAAGCGTCAACCGAGGTCGACCGTCGCCTCCCGGAGCACGAGCCCGGACTGGTCGGCGCAGTCGGAGAGCACGCGCATGACCTCGAGCGTGTCCGTAAGCGGCATCGTCGGGGACTCGACGGCGCCCGCCGCGACGAGGCGCGTCACCTCCGCCAGCTCGTGGGCGTAGCCGCGGCCGATCACCTTGGTCTCGATGACCCGAGGCAGCGCCCCGGTGCGGTTGATGGTGATGCGCGTCGGGTGGTGGAAGCGCGGCTCTATCTCGATCCACCCCTTCGTCCCAGCGATGATGAACCGCCCCGGCCCGTGACCGTCGAAGGCGCAGGTCAGCGAGCTGAGCGCGTCGCCGGTGTGGCGCATCATGATGGATTGGCCGGCGTCGACGCCGTTCGGGTACAGCCGCGCCTGACACTGCACCTCCTTGATCTCGCCAAGGAAGTGCTGCGCGAGCGAGACGGGGTACACACCGAGGTCGAGGAGCGCGCCGCCGCCCAGCTCGGGCGCGAACAAGCGGTCGGTGGGATCGAACTCACGGTGCGCGATGAGGTCGCCCTGCACGCCGACCACATCACCGATGCGACCCCACGCGACGACCTCCTTCGCCGCCTGCACAGCCGGCTGGAAGCGGGTCCACATCGCCTCCATCACGAAGACACCCTTGTCACGGGCAGCGTCGACGACCTGCTCGGCGCCTTCGTAAGTGGCGGTGAAGGCCTTCTCGACGAGGACCGCCTTGCCGCGCTCGATCGCCGCGAGCGCGACGTCGCGATGCTGCGGGTGAGGGGTGGCGACGTAGACGACGTCGATGCCGTCGTCGTCCAGCAGCTCTCGATAACTGCCATATGCCCTGGACAGGCCGTGGGCCGCCGCGAACTCGTCGGCACGGGCCTTGGTGCGCGACGCCACCGCCGCGAGCTCGGCGCCCGCAACCTCGCGAAAATCCTTGGCCACCGTGTGCGCGATGCGGCCCGTCCCGATGACTCCCCAGCGAATCGTGTCCATGCGCCAAGCGTAGTCTGGGCGGCCAATCCCCGGGCCGGGTGCGCGAAGTCCGGCCGGCCGGGGCGCTGGGAGGGGCGAGCCCATCGGGGAGGCGCGGGTCATCGTCGGGGCGCCATCGGCACCCGTAACCTGTGCGGTTCAGTTGCCGCACAGGTTGCCCCTGCTAGCCCGGGCGGTCCCCAGCCTGGCGGGCACCCGTAACCTGTGCGGTTCGGTTGCCACACAGGTTGCCCCTGCCAGCCCGACGACGACCCTCGCGCCCGCCTGTGGAACGCTCCCCGCCCCAACCTGATGGTCCGACTACGCTGGACCCGCAAGGAAGGGAGCCGAAGAATGGGTCGGATCGTCCAGAAGTACGGCGGCAGCTCGGTGGCGGACGCCGAGTCGATCAAGCGCGTCGCCCGCCGCATCGCCCGCACGCGAGGCGAAGGGCACGACGTGATCGTCGTCATCTCCGCGATGGGCGACACCACCGACGACCTCATGGACCTCGCGCTGCAGGTCTCTCCCGCGCCGCGCTCCCGCGAGCTGGACATGCTCATCACCACCGGCGAGCGGCAGTCGGCCGCCCTGCTGGCGATGGCGCTGTGGGACATCGGCGTTGACGCCGTGAGCTACACCGGCTCGCAAGCGGGCGTGCTCACCACCCCGGTCCACGGCAACGCGCGCATCATCGACATCACCCCCGGCCGCGTCGAGCAGGCGCTGGTCAACGGCAAGGTGGCCATCGTCGCCGGCTTCCAGGGCGTCGCCCAGACCACGAAGGACGTCACCACGCTGGGCCGTGGCGCGTCCGACACGACCGCCGTCGCACTCGCCGCGGCCCTCGGCGCCGACCACTGTGAGATCTACTCCGACGTCGACGGCGTCTACACCGCCGACCCGCGCATCGTGCCCAGCGCACGACACATCAGCCGCATCGGCTACGAGGACATGATGGAGATGGCCGCCTCCGGCGCCAAGATCCTGCACCTGCGCTGCGTCGAATATGCGCGACGGGAGAACGTGGCCGTCCACGTGCGCTCCTCGTTCACTGACAAGCCCGGCACCTGGGTCGTCCCCCAGGAGGAAATCGAAGGAAGCGACATGGAAGAAGCCATCATCACCGGCATCGCGCACGACCGCGATGAGGCCAAGATCACCGTCGTCGGCGTCCCCGACCGCCCCGGCAACGCCGCGGCGCTCTTCCAGGCCGTCGCCGACGCCGACATCAACATCGACATGGTCGTGCAGAACGTCTCCGGCCTGTCGCTCGAGCGCACCGACATCTCCTTCACCCTGCCCGCCAACGAGGGCCGCAAGGGCATGGACGCGCTCGAGCGGGTGAAGGACCAAGTGGGCTTCGAGGCGCTGCGCTACGACGATCAGATCGGCAAGGTGTCGGTCGTGGGCGTCGGCATGCGCTCCCACCCCGGCGTGACCGCCACCTTCTTCCAGGCCCTCGCCGGCGCCGACGTCAACATCCAGATGATCTCCACCTCCGAGATCCGCATCTCGGTGATCGTCAGCGCCGACGACGTCAATCGCGCGGTCCAGTCGGCGCACACTGCCTTCGGCCTCGACGCGGACAGGGTCGCCACGGTCTACGCAGGCACCGGCCGCTGACCGACCAGGCCGCGGGCCCTCGTCGGGGTCTCTCCGGCTGGCTGCGACCCGCAGCCTTGTAGGGTGACCTGCATGGAGGTTGGTCGCCGCGCGCTGCTGGGCGGCGCCGCACTCGCGGGTGCAGCGCTCGCCGCGTCGTGCGCGCCCGCAGCGGTGTCGCCGAGCCCCAGCGCCACCACCTCGGCGTCCGCAGACCCATCGTCGTCCCCCTCCCCTTCCCCGACGGGCGGCGCCGGCCCGTTCGGGCTGAAGTCCCCTTCGACGATCCAGGTCCTCATCCACTCGGGGGCGTTCGGGACGAGCCTCATCGACGGCGCGGCCACTCGCCTGCAGGATCGGCATCCGGGCGTAACGGTAGCGACCCAAGCCGCCCTCGACATCCAGGCCGTGCTCGGACCAGGCCTCGACAAGGGCGCCTTCGACCTCATCCACAACGGCGGCACCAACCGCGTGAACCTCTCCAGCGCCCACGCTCGGCTGGCCGACCTGACGACGCTGCTCGACGCCCCAAGCCTCGACGACGAGCCGATCCGCAACTCGCTGTTCTCCGCCGCGCTGCGCTCGGTGACGGACGCAGGCGGTCGTCGGGCGCTGCCGTACACGCTCATCGCCCACGGCCTGTGGTATTCCGAGCGGGCGTTCGCCAAAAATGCGCTCATGCCCCCGACGACGTGGGCGCAGCTCGTCGAGCTCGGCCAGCACGCGACGACCCGCGGCGGCTACCTGTTCGCCTGGGACGAGCACAACGTCGACGACTACCTCGAACTCGCGATCACGGCGGCCATCAAGGACGGCGGCGACGAGGTGCGCGTCGCCCTGGACTCCCTGGCCGAGGACGCCTGGTCGCACCCGTGCGTCGTCGGCGCCATCGACGCCCTGGCGCAGCTCGCCGCAGACGGGCACCTCCGGCACGAAGTGGGCGCGACGGGCCTGTGGGCGTCCGGCAGCGGCCCGCTGCTGATCCCGGCCGGGGCGCGTATCGTGCGGCAGACCGTCGGGGTCCGCGACGAGGAGTTCGCGCCGGTGGTCGCGGCCGTCCCCACCGTTTCCGGGCGACCGCAACTGGCGTCGTCGGCGATCCACGCGGGCGCCGAGGATGAGTTCCTGGTGCCGGCGACGGGCACCAACCAGGCCGGGGCCTTCGAGCTGCTGCGCACGATGTTCTCGCGCGCGACGGCGTCGGAGTTCTCGCGCCTCAACGAGGTGCCGACGGTGGTGCACGGCTCGTCGCAGGGCATCGAATCGGTCTCGCTGCGGTCACAGGCCCGGCTGATCGCCGGCGCAGGGG
Organism: Propionibacteriaceae bacterium P6A17; assembly: GCA_000619965.1. Lineage (GTDB taxonomy): Bacteria > Actinomycetota > Actinomycetes > Propionibacteriales > Propionibacteriaceae > Arachnia. The sequence continues at coordinate 42,408 of JHVD01000021.1, read as the reverse complement.
CGCAGTCGTTCACGTGGCGATTCGTGGAGCACTACGGACTCGGAGCGGAGTCGAACGCCGCGCTGTCCGACATGCTGCGCCGCAAGGCCACGCCCGAGCAGACCCGTCGTCGGCTCCAATCGCTCTGCGACAAGGTCCGCAACGACCCGAACGTGGAGCACTACCCCGTCCGGTGAGCGGTCCTGCCCGTCGACGCAGTCCCTCGCCGCCCCCACGCCGGGCGGCCGGTCAGTCGAACCGCACGCCGTGGTCGCGCGCGAAGGCAGGCGGCCCGCCGGGGTAACCGGCGCCGACCATGCCGACGAGCCAACCGTCGCCGTCGCGCGTGAACTCCCACAGCTGCAGGCACGACACCTCCGTCAGGCCGTCCCCGGGATGCAGGCTGACCAGCGTCGTCTGCCCGGTGGCAAGGTCCATGGTGCGGGTCTTCAGCATTCCCGCCGCCGCGAGCGTCGTACCGCTGCGCATCGCGCTGCACGCCGTGCGCACCGTCCGCACCGACGCCGGCAGCGCGGCGAGGTCGAGCAGTACCTGCGCCCGGTCGGGTTGCGCCGGCTGATTGGGCTGCGCGAACGCGACGAAACCCACCCCGCCCGGCGCCTCCCGCTGACGTCGGTACAGAAAGTGCGTCCGGTCGGCCACCCGATCGTCCGGGCCCAGCAGCAGCGCGCAAAGGTCGACGTCGAAGCTCGGATCATCCCAGATCGCACCGACGAGCACCCGCTCAATCGGGGCCCCGTCGAGGTTGCGCAACGGCTCCCGATCGCCCGGCTCGATCCTGCGTGCACGTCGTGGAGCGTCAGCCACGAAGCCTCCCTTCCTTCATCGCCAGCGCCGCCCGCAGCACGTCGAGCACCCGGAACGGGATGATGCCGCCACTGGAGACGGACTGCGCATCCGGCTCCGAACCGAGCGCCGACACCGCGAACAGGCGATGCGGGATGCCCGCCTCCATCGCGGCCGCCTCGACGAGCCCCCCGCCCATGCGCTCGAGCAGGCCGACGAGCTCCTCGTGGAGGAGGCGCCCGTCGGCGTCGACGTCGATCCCTTCGCCCATCCAGGGGTCGCGCTGCATCGCGGCACCGGGCCGGTTGAAGATCGACTGCCACGGCGCGGTCCGGAGCTTGCCCAGCCGCTGCAGCACGTCGAACTTGCTCAGCACCACCGCCAGCAGCTGCTCCGGGCCACCCTCGACGCGCTGTGCGGCCCGGGCGCGCAACACCTGCCGCATCACGTGGATGTCATCACCGGACTGGCGCGGGATGGTCACCGCGCCGTCGAGCACCGCCTGCACGTCGGCCACCTTCAGGGGGTCGACGAGCGTGACGATGAAGTCGACGAATCCGAGATACCGGAAGCGCTCGTCGTTGGGGGCGAGCCGCTCGAAATCCTCGCCGGCCGCGTCGGTGATCGACAGGCAGAAGCGGATCCCGTCGTGGTTGAAGCTCCACAGCAGCGGCTCGACGGGCTGCTGGTCGGCGGGCGGGGTGGCGCCCAGCAGGTTGCGCTGCTGCAGCAGCGGCACCCGATAGCGTTCGGTGAACCGTCGCTCCGTCGTACCGGCCGCCGTCAGGAGCTGCTGACGACTCTTCAGATAGCACTCGAACTGGTCCATCATCACGCCGATCAAGACCGACTTGCCCGCCGTGCGCGCGCCGGTCACCGCCAACGACAACTGCACGTTCGTCAACCATTCGACGGGCACGTCGAAGCCGCAGCGGCCACACGGCCCGGGCCCGCCCACCGGCTGATAGCAGCTCGGGCAGGCCTGCATGGCGTACCCGGCAGCCTGGTAACTCATCCGCGATCACCTCGGAACATCACGTCGGCCAGGGCGTGCGCCTCGTCGGCGAGCCCGTCGAAGTCCGCCACCGACGCCACCTCGAAGCCCGCCAGTGCGTCGAGCTCCTCCTCCCAGAAGTGCGTGGGGCGGTCGCTGGGCCGCGCCCCGAACCGGGATCGGCCCGTGGTCACGACGAGGCACCTGCGGTCCTCAAGCTGCTGGCGCACCTCCCGGTAGTCGACGAACGGCCCGTCGGTCACCAACACCACGGCCCCGTCCTGCGGCAGCGCCCCGAGCGCCACCTCGACGGCCCCGCCGAGGCTCGGCCACGGCGCGGGCGCATGCCCGAGGAGCCCGTCCCAGTCGATCTCGTCGCCGTCCAGCGCCGGCGTGACGTCCCGCGGGGGCATCGTCGCGACGACGCACTGCACCGGCGCCGCGCCGAAGCCCGTGGCGGCCACCCCGAGCACCAGCTCCAGAAAGCCCCGGAAGGCGTCGGAGTCGCGATGGTGGCCGGTCAGGGAGCCGTCGATGACCACCGCCCACGGCGTGCGGCGCGCCGAGGGTTGGCGGTGGTGCACGTGGTAGGCGTAGTTGCCGCGGCGCATCCAGGCCCGCTCGGCCTCGGCGGCCTGCCCAAGTAGGTCGGTCACCCGCCCGTCGGCGAGCTCCACCAACGCCACCTGCTGCCGCCCGCCCACGTCGGACGGGGGCCGGACGACCTCGTCGCCCCCACCGCCGCTCACCGCAGTGGCGGGCTTGATCGACACACCGATCCGGGTGCCGCGCGCGAACGGCTGCCCATCGAGCGTGCGTGCGGCGACGGTGAGCGGTCCGCGAGGAATGATGACGGCCTCGGTGCGGCTCTGCGGAAAGTCCGGCGCGACGGGGGCACCGTCGGCGTCGAGGAACACCAGCTCGACGCCGTGCTGGACACTCAACCGCACGAACACGGCCCCGGCGGGCGCGGGCTGCGAACCTCCGCTGAGTTGGATCACTGACATGGCTGGCCTCCCAAGATGCCCTTCAACAGTGGCGAGTCGCCGTGGCGGGCCCGCACGCGCGAGGCGACGGCCCGTACCGCACGCTCGTCGGCGTCGTGGTGTCGTCGCAGGGCCTCGACGAGCACCTGCGGCTCCGGCGTCACCCAGCTCGCCGCCGCCGCGACGGACCACAGGTCCGCGCGCCGGCCGGGGTCGGCCTCGGCGTCCGGGCTCAGCAGCCGTTGGGCGACGTCGTCGACGGATCCCAGTCGTGCCGCAGCCCGCAGGGCCTCGTCGACGAGCTCCTCGCCTTGGCTGCGGGGCGGCTCGGGGGCTGGCGGTGTGTCCTGGAGGAAGTCGTAGGGGGCGCCCGCGTCCGGCGTCGACGCGGTCGACGGGGTGGTCGGAGTCGTCGGCACGGCGCCGGGCCGGCCCACGGCCGACGCCAGCGCCACCAGCTCCGGCCACTGGCGCACGGTGGGCCCGACCGTGTCCAGGAGCTGCCCGATGACCTCCTCCTGGCCGAGGTAGAGGGCCCCGTCGCGCGAGAACCACGCCACTTCCAGCATCTGCTCCATCGAGAAGGGCTCCTCGAGCCGGGCACCGACGTAGCGCAGGTGCAGCTCGTCGCGGAGCGCGAACACGGCGTGCGCCACGTCGTCCGGCTGCAGGGCGAGGTCGCGCAGGACCTGCCAGCCGTCGTCGTGGCGGGGGCCGTCCGAGAGGTCGACGACGCAATCCGCGAGCCGTTCGGGCACGTCGACGTCGCGTCCCAGCAGCGCGATGTGCGGGCCCGTCGGCTTGAGTCTCGCCATCGAGTCCTGGTCCTCGCCCAGGTAGACGGCGTACATGTCCGCGACGCGGCCCGGCAGCATCCACAGCAGTGCCGTGAGCCAGTGCGCGGCCTCGGTGACATCGTCACCGACGAGCAGCAGGGGCCACCGGCGTCGGATCACGGCGAGGCTGGCGGCGACGACGTGTGCCGCCAAGGGGAGCCGTGACGGGTCGGCGCGAAGCCACTTGGCCGTCGCCGACCAGCCGTCGCCGAGCCGAAGCCCGTCGGGCAGCTCGGCCCGCGACACCTCCGACGCCCCGTGCGGCAGGACCCACCCGTCGGCGAAGAACCAGTCGGTGGCGCGCCGGCGCGACGAGATCGGCAGCATTGCGCAGTGGGAGATGACGTTGCCGGGACGGCCCGAGCGGTCGGGGCCCGCCTCGACGCTCATGCAGCAGGCGAGCTCCCCGTCGACGGGACGCGCCCGGAATCGTCGGACACGGCGGGCGAGATCGTCGGGGGTCGGAAACTGCGGCATGGTCTGCCTGAGCGACACGCTCACCAGCGACGAGAGCGCCTCGGCGGCCTGCGGGTCCACGTCGGCAGTGGTACGGATGATCCCCCATCCGCCGGCCTCCCTGCCTGCGATGCCGTCGGCCGAGCCGTAGAGCAGCTGTTTCATCATCCACCCCTCACTGTCCGAGCTGCAGGCGCAGCGCATCGACGATCGGGTCCAGGACGGCGATGGATCCCACCTCTGCCGGCGGACGGTTGATGAACAGCCGAAGCCAGGTGACGCGTGGCCCCGCCGGGAGGGCACCGACGAAGACCCGCTCGCCGGCGCCGAGCGAGATCACGGCTTGGCGCACCATCGCGCCGTCGCTGGGCTCGAGGGGCAAGCGGCGGTCGTTGGCGACGAGCATGATCGGCACCTCGTACAGGTCGTCGTCGGCGGTGCAGAACAGGTGGTGGTACGCCACCGGGGTGCCCGGCTGCGCAGGGCGGCCGTCGGGGCCGGCAGGCTCGAGCTCGTAGCGGATGCGCGTGATGCCGGGGTAGTCGACGGTGACGGGCGCCGAGTGCACGGGGGCCCCGTCGAGGTAGACGACGCCGACGACGTGCAGGCTGCAGCCGCGGCCGGGCAGGGCCCTGGCGATGCGCATGCCGCCCGCGCGGTCGTAGTCCTGACGCGTGAGGTGGGCGACCGGCTCGCTGGTGGTGGTGTCGATGGCGACGCCTCGCGGTGACTGATAGGCCTCCACCTTCGCGACTCCCTCGGGCCACGGGAATGCGAGGATCTGCGTGTCGACGCGCTCCACCACCTGCACCCACTGGGGCGGGTGGGGTGTGACGACCGACGCGGGCGCGCTCATCCAGGCGACCTCGTCGGAGGCCTGGTGCACGGCGACGAAGTGCGCGTGGACCCACGTGCGGTCGACGACGAAGCCGCGGATGGTGCGGACCCCGCCGAGGTCGTCGGACGGGTAGGTGATGCGGAACTCGGGCCGCACGCCCTGCGCCTCCAGCGTCGCCATGGGGCGTGGCTCGCGCTCCAGCCCTTGTGGCGGCCGCTCTCCGAGCGCGTAGAGGGTGACGGAGCCATGGGCGGGCGGGATCCACGAGATGTCGTAGGTGCCGTTGGCGTCGGCGGACGGGCGGACGCTCAGCGCCACCTGCTGCACTTCGGGAGTGACGGTGATCTCGGCGATCGTCGGCGCGGAGGTTGCGGAGCCGCCGGAGGGAAGGTCGGCGACGCAGAAGGCCGCGTACCTGAGCACTTGGCCCTGCGGGGCCTCATCGTCGAGGAAGCCTCCGCTGCGCACGACCTCCGCCCGCAGCAGCCGCGACTGGTCGTAGCCGACGGGGTGTCCTTCAGGGAAGCGCTGCACTTCGACGCGGCTGCCCGGCGGCGCATTCCATGTGCCGGCCACCTTCTTCTCGGGGGTCACGTTGACCGTCATCGACGAGGGCGGCCAGACCACCTCGGTGGATCCGATCAGGGTCGGCTGCGACTGGGAGGCCTCCAGCACCGATGCGCCCTGGTGCGCCCACACCGCGTAGTAGGTGATCGCACCCGACGCGACGGCAGGGAAGCGCCCCGCGGTGGCCTCGGTCACACCCTGCTGGGCGGCCATTTCCGGCGCGCCCACCGGCCACGATTGCGGCGATGACACGATGCGGTACAGCGTGACGGGGGCCTCGCCGCGCGCCGGGGTCCACTGCATTTCGACATGCCCGTCGCGGGACTCGGCGACGACGTGCCCCTGCGGCTCGGCCTTGCCGCTGGTCCAGTCGAAGGGCTTGAAGCGCGGCACCTGCACCCACACGAACGGCTTGCCGGGGTCGGGTTGGGGCTCGGGTTTGGGCGCTGGCTGAGGCTCGGGCCTGGGTGCCGGGGCCGGTTGGTGCGGCCGCACCTCGGACATCATCGGCGGTGCCGGCGGGGCCGGCGGAGCCTGCGGGGCCGGCGCGCGTTCGGGGCCACGGGGCGGGGCCGCTGCGGCTGGCCGCGGAGCCGCTTCGGGGGACGCCGACGGTGCCCCCGGGCTGGCCGAGGCGGCACGTCGTGCTTCCCCCGAGTCCGCGGGCACGTCGCGGCGCAGTCCGACAAGCCGAAGGAGCTCGTCGGCATATCCGATGAGGCGCCCGCCGTCGCGCAGGGCAGCCGTCGCGCGGCCGAGGTCCTCCGCGCTGTTGAGTGGGGCCGCGGCGAGCCGGCCGAGGTCCGCGTCGGAGACGGAACGCACGGAGTCGTCGGTGTGCCGGTCGCGCCAGACGCGCAGGTTGGCGTAGAGCGCGGAGGGGCCCAGCGGCGCGGGCTGGGCGTCACCGTCGGCGGCGGCGAGGAGGTCGTCGAACTTCGCGCGCACCGACTCCTGATTGTCCCAGAGGATGACCTCGGTCCACGGCTCGCGCGCCGTGACGAAGCGGGCGAAGATGCCGACGTCGGTGGGTGAGAGCGCCGCTCCGCTGCGCTCGTTGTAGGCCTCGAGACGGCGCCTGCGTTCGCTGCTCACCAGCCGGCCCCCCGCCTGCCGCCCTGCGCGGGCGACTGCTGGATGCCGGGCTGCGGCGGTGGCGTCGTCGCGCTGGGCCCGACGGGCTGACCACCATTCCACGCACCAGACCCGACGGGCTGACCGCCATTCCACGCACCAGACCCGACGGGCTGGCCGCCGAGCGGGGCAGGCGGCGCAGGCACGGGGAGCGGCTCGAGGCGCAGCCCAAACGGCAGGAGCGTGGCGCACAGATAGGCCACCACCAGCGCCACGAACGCCACCCAGCCGCCCGGGCCGACGCGCGCCACGTCGACGGCGGCAGTCTGCGCGTCTCGCAGCTCGGGCACGAGCAGACCGGCGGTGCCCCACGCCTGGCGGAGCGCCAGGAGCACACCGAGCGCCACCGAGGTGACCAGGCCGATGAGGACGCCTGCGGTCAGGTCGGCGCCGCGCAGCACGGCGGTCGCGCCGCCGACGAGGCACACGGCCCAAACCACCGCGACGACGGCCAGCGGCCACACGTCCGTCGGGCCGACCATGCCGTCGCCGCCGAGTACGTTCGGGTCACCGACGACCCACGCCGGCACGATCGACCAGATCGCCAGGCAGGCCGCGACGACGAACATGTGGGCGCAGTACTGGCCGAGCCCGGTGACGCGACGACGGCCCGCCGGCCCGCCGAGGAAGAACAGCAGGCCGACCCAGGGCAGCAGCAGGCACGCCACGAAGGCGAAGGGCACCGACTTCCCCGCCCTCAGCGCCATCACGACGCCGTGGGCCACCGAGGGCAGCGCCAAGATGCCCCAGAGGATCAGCACGGGCAGCAACTCGTTCACCTGTTCGTCTCCTACACGAAGTCCTGGTCGTCGCTCGGCGTCGCCACCTGCGCAACGGCGACGTGTGTCCCGGCGAGCTGGTCGACGGTCAGCGCTCGGCCGACCTGCATCACGATGAGCGCGTCGTCGAGCCCCTGGGACTCGTCCTGCCGGACGGCCTCCTTGACGCTGCGCACGTCGAGGACGGTGGCGTCGGAGGCGAACATTCCCGGCTGGAAGACGTCGCGTTCGCCTGCGGCCGCGTCGAGCCCCGCGACGAACGCCTCGCGGGTCCCCACCTGGCGGTGGCCCGTCGCCGCGTCCCGCACCACGACGCGTCCGAGCAGGCGCTCACGCGCGGGAGCGTCGGACATCGTGAGCCGCACGATGGCGTCGCGGAAGCGACCCTCCATGCCGCGGGTGGCCGCATGCTCTGCCATGACCCGGCTCCAGTGGGACAGTGCGTACTCCCCGTCGATGAGGGGGTCGCGTGCCAGCAGGGAATCGTCGTTGACGAGCTGGTGGCGCAGCGCCCCCAGCTCGGGCGGACGCGACTCGACGAACTCCCGCCACGGCTCGGACAGCCACCCCACGGGGAACAGGTCGCCTCGCCAGCGGTGCGCCACCTCGTCGACCGCCTCCTGGTCCGTGTCTGCCACGCCGATGGCGATGTTGAGCGGCAGCCCCTGCCCGACGTGCACCTCGCGTTGGTCGCTGTGTTGGGCGTTGCCGTGCGGGGCGTGCACGAACGCGCCGAGCACGCGCGACCAGTCGAGGTACTGCCGGTAGACTTGGCTGATCCGCCGCAGATCCTCGAGCGCCTCCATCCGGTGCCGCAGCGCGTCCTCGAGCTCCGTGTTGGCCCGGTGCATCGCGTGCAGCACGGCGTAGACGCGCGCCTGCGCCTTGACGTGGATGATGGCGCCGCCGGTCATCCAGCCCGCCGCGACGCCCACGAGCCCCAACAGCAGCCCCCACCACGGGAGCGCGCCGAGGACGGTGAGCACGACGAGGATCACGGCGATCGAGGCCGACACGGCGCTCATCACGGCCACCTTCGTGCCCAGCTCGTCCTCGAGCCCGCGCACGTCCCGCGTCTCCCGGGGGCGCTGCAACAGCCGATCGACCTTGTCGTTGAGCTCCCCCACCTCGGCGACGACGGCGCGGTGGCCGTCGCCGATCCGCCGCCCGACGTGCCCGGCGTAGGAGCGCCGCGCCTCCTCGGCCCAGGTGCGGAGGCGGTTGCGCTCCCCCGAGATCACCGGGCCGAGATGCGGCTGGGTGCGCATGAGGTGGTCGAACCTGTCGAACAGTCGCCCGACGGCGATGTCGTCGCCCGGCGCGATCTCCCAGCCGGGCAGGAACGCGGCCAGCGACGCCGGAAGCGTGAACGTGCCCCTGGGATCGGGGGCGACGCGGTCGGTCGTCGGGATGATGGCGCGCTGGGTGCCCTGCGTCCAGGGTCCGAGCTCGGGGTCGCGGTTGCCGGCGTCGAGCAGGGTGAGGCCGGCGCCGACGAAGTCGTGCCAGAGCTGCGGACGGCGTTCCACGGCGGGGAGCTCGTTGGAGGAGCCGGTCGAGCGTCGGATGACCGACTCGATCGAGTCCTCGTACTCCGCCCAGCTCGCGAACGATCCGTCGGCGCGCACGCCCCGCACCACCACCGCGTAGCCGGAGTCGGAGCCGCCGAAGATCGCCTGCTGGGCAGTCTTCGCAGCGAACCGGCTCGCCTCGCGGTCGACGGCGGCGGCCAGGCGGCTGGGGGCGCGCCGCAGCGAGTCGCCCACGAAGCCGAGGAAGCCGGACAGCGCCTTGCCCAAGCCGACGTCCTGCGGCTTCGGTGCGGGCGTCGGCACCCGCTTGCGCGGCCACGCCGTGTCGGCGTACTTGTTCAGCAGGGCCTCGCCCATGTCGACCGCGCGGCTCACCTCGTCGTCGACGGTCACCGCGAAGCCCGCGTCGAAGCGCGGCGTGGGGTAGCGCTCCGAGACGGTGATGAGCCGCTCGCCGAGCGCCTCCTGCACGGCACCCGACGACAGCGACCGGGAGAACGCGCGCAGGGGCGTGATGAGCGGGCCGCTGGGTGGCTGGCGGTCGTCGAACGGCCCCTGCCGCTGCCCGGGCCACAGCCCCAGCAGGCCGGTGAGGGTGCCGACCACCAGCATCGCCCAGCGCGGGTCACTCGGCGAATGCTGCAGCGCCACCGACGGGGCGCCCGGCGCGCGGGACTGCTCCGGCGACACCGCCAGATTGTGCCAGCCGAGCATGACGAGCGAGCGCGCCTGCCACTGGGCTCCCGGCGCGCCGGCCGTGACGCTCAGGAGCGTCACCGGAGCGCTCGTCATCGTCCCCTGCACCGCGTCCAGCACCCGCACGGCCTGCTGCTGGGTGACGCAGGACTCCTCGTCGTCGACGACGCCCACCACCGCCAGGCGCATGCGCCCCGGACGCTGCCGCGAGAGGTCCTGCTGGAGCGCGTCGGGCCGGCTGCCGTCGGCGTCGAGCACGATGCACGGCACCTCGGGGCGCTCGCCCAGCGAGTCGAGGTCGACGATGCGCACCGGCTTGGCGAGCCCCTGGGCGGTGAGGTCGTGCAGGATGGACCGCGCCAGGACCGCGACGGGGCGCCGGGCGGCGATGACGACGTAGTCGGGCGAGTCGGCCATGCTCAGATCCAGACCTCGGCGGCGCGTGGTCCCGCATCCTCGTCTGCGGCGAGCTCGATCATCTGCTGCAGGAGCTGCAGCGCAGGCAGGGCGTGGGGGGCGAGCTCCGACATGAGGCTCATCTGCCGCACCTTCGGCAGCGGCAGCCCGAGCTGGTAGGCGACGACGTTCTGCTCGTTGAGGTTGCCCGCGGCATCCATCTGGCCCCACTGCTCCACGTACATGCGACGAAGCCCCTCCACCCAGCGCGTCGCCTCGGCCGCGCGGGCCGCGACGAGCGACGTCCCGGCCTCGGCCTCGGCCCGGGTGAGGACCGGCGACGGGCCGTCGGAGGGCAGGGGCCCACCGGCGAGCTGCAGCGGCTCTCCCCGCAGCGCCGCGCGCAGCAGCGCCGTGCCGTTGAACGTGCCCACGTCACCGGAGTGCGCGTTGGAGTCGGCGCCGTCGACGAGGCGACGCAGCGCGTCGTAGGGGGCGAGCGGAGCCAGCTCGGCGTCACCGCTGCACCGCACGAACGCCCAGGCGTGGCTCATGAGGACCGCGGCCAGCACGTCGTGCGGCGTGTGGACCTGCGTGTCCTCGCTGGTGAGGAGGTCGCCGAAGTTGAGCCAGCCGTCGGGAGAGCTCACGGCAGCCCGGCCCGTGGCGTCCTGCCGGACGAGCCCGACCAGGCGGCCCAGGTACCAACCCGCGATGACGCGACGCAGCTCGTCGGGGGACATCGCGATGGCAGCGGCGAGCGGGCGGGTGCGCTTCCACTGCCAGAGGTTGCGCTGCGCGATGAGCGGCGCCTTCGCCCACCGCGACTGGATGGGCTCCAGCAGCGACGTGAAGCACAGCGGCGACACCTTCTGGTAGGAGCCGAACACGTTGACCTTGCCCGCCGACGATGTGGTGCCCACGAGCGCGTCCTCGAAGTTGTCGACCGACGTCGGGTCGAGGGAGGCGTCCGCGCGCAGGCGCTGCAGGATGGATCTGCTCACCGGATGCTCGGCACCGATGGGGATGTCGGAGAACGAGTAGACGAACTTGATGTCCGTGCCGTGGAGGCGCTGCGCCATGGTGAGGTCGATGCCGACGACCGGCTTCGCCTTCTCCATGGCCTCCAGCAGCTTCGTGGAGAACGCCTCCTGGCGGCGCTCCCGGTCGAGCGCCGTGACCTGCGCGTCGTCGAGGTAGTCGGAGATCGACTGGCCGGCGAACGCGGCGAAGACGTCGCCGCGAGCGCCAAGCCGCTGGACGCTGCGTTCCAGGAGGTCGCTGTGCGAGAGCGCCAGCGAGTAGTGCGGCTTCGCCTCGGGGGTGGGCTGGCCGTCGGCCGCCCGGCTGGGCAGCGCGGCGGGGCGCCAGTGGCTCCTCTGGCTGAGTACCGGGTACTCCTCCTTCGCGCCCGTCGTCTCCCAGCGCCCGCCGATGGCCTCGGCGCGGATCTTGCCGAGCGCCTGGCCGTAGTCGAGCGTGCCCTGCACCGACGCCTGCACGTCGCTGCGGAACTGCTGCGGGAAGTCGTCGGCGGTGGTGAGGAGGACCTCGTTCTCCGCGTGGTTGAAGCGCAGCGGCACGCGATCGGACTCGTCGGGCCAGTCGGCGTAGATCTCCGACGAGAGCTGCGCCAGCCCGGCGCCGGAGGCGGTGCGGGCCCGCTGGGACTCGAGCAGCCGGAGCGCGTCGTTCGCGGCGTTGGCGAGGGCGCCGAGCACGTCGACGGCGTAGGCGCGCAGCACCTCGGCCCCCAGCCGGGCACCCTCGAGCCGCACCGTGCGTTCCATCGAGTTGGCCAGCGACCGGGCCACCATCTGGCCGATGGGGTGGTTGACGTCGACGGCCTTCTTGCCGAGCGAGGCGGCCTGCTGGGCCACCGTCGGGTCGAGCGCGACGGGGTCCGCCCCGGCCGCCTCGTGGCCGGCCTGGACGAGTTGCGCGATGATCTGGTCGGCCAGCCCTCGAACCCGCGCCATCAGCTCGCGTCCGTAAGGGAGGCCGAACTGAGCCACGACGCGGAGGAACTCCGCCTTCGCCGCGGACTCGAGCTGGCCCGCCCAGTACTCGGCCCACTGGTAGGCGCCGCGCTGCAGATGCGCACGGGCGGGTTCGCGCAGCGACGCCAGGTTGGCGTTGACGACGGACACCCACTCGGAGGCGGGCGCCTGGCCGAAGCCGGCGAGCATGCCCACCGCCGGCGCCGCCGCCTCCCGGCCGATGCTCTCCCACGCCTGACGCGGGAACGCCACACTCTGGAACCAGTCGGGCACGGACTCGCCTACCTGGGGCAGGCCCATGTTGCGCAGCGACGCCACGAGCTGGTTCTCGAGCAGTGCGCGGAGCTGGTCGTTGCCGGGCTGCTGGCTCGTCGGGTTGATGTGCCCGGCCACGAGGTGGTCGGATGCGGCCCGCGAGAGACGCTGCGCGGCGTAGTCGAGGTAGCGGTCGCGGCCGAGCGACAGCGACGCGAAACCGAGCGAACCGAACGGCAGCGCGAGCGGGTCGATGCGCCAGCCGAAGCGCTGGTTGAGGTTGGTGAGCGGGTTCGGGTTGCCCAGCATGAAGTCGAGGTACTGGCGCGAGGCGCGCTCGGAGAGCATGGTGCCGGCGAGCGCGCGCGCAATGCCTCGGTAGACGGACTCCTGGGAGCCGTCGCCGAAGTACGCACCGGAGCCGCCGATGCGTGAACCGATGGGGAACACGCGCGCGAACGGCGGGGTGTTCGTCGCCAACGGAATGCCGAGCGAACCATAGGTGGCGGCGTCGTAGCCCTCGGAGGTGCGGGCGATCGCGGCGATGATCTCCGGCAGCGCGGCCATCGCGTTGCCCTCGACGTTGGACCGCTTGCCCTCGTCGAGCTGCGCGAACACGTCGGCGGTGTAGAGGAAGCAGCCGATGTTCTGGCTCTTCACCCCCGGCAGGGTGCCCAGCAGACGGGCGACGTCGAGGAACATCGACGCGCCAGAGCCGCCTGCCATGGAGCCGACGATGATCGGGATGATGACCTCGCTGGACTGCTCGGCGGTGGGGATCTGGCCCCAGGCGCCCGGCGCGACCGACTTGGCCTGCGCGCGGGCGAGCGTGTCACGCAGCTGCCCGAGGCGCGGGAGGGTGAGCATGCGGCCGACGGCACGGTACTGGCCGGCCCCGGAGGTGACCGGGATGGTGTTGGCCGCCGACGGGTTGCGCGGCGCCCACCCCGCCAGCGACACGAAGTTGCGGTCCTTGCTGGCGAGCTGCGACTCGAGCGTGTTGGACGTCTGTAGGAAGGAGTTGGACGGCGAGGAGAATGAGACGTAGTGGCCGCCCATCTCCTGGATGTTGCCGAGCGGGTCCGGGCCCCTGTCCGGGTCGACGGGCACGTCGATGTGCACGAACTGCCAGGCGTCCGGAAGCTCCGAGATGCCGCGGGCCCGCAGGTCGGCGCGCAACTGGTCGATCAGGAGACGCAGGGTGGTGCCTCCAGAGCCACCACATCCGACGACAAGGAATCTACGCACGCTGTGTCCTCACTGTTGGTTCGTTTTGGAATCGGTACGTTCGCGGGCGCGACGACGGCTCACCAGCCGGCGCCGTCCCCTGTCGGGGGCCGTCCACCCGTCTCGGGAGGATTCTGCCAGCCCCCTGTGTCAGTTCTCGGCGGTGCCGACGGCGGGGTATTCCAGCCTCCTGCCCCGGGCGCGGGGGACGACGACGGCGTCTGCCAGCCTCCGGCGCCGGACGCAGGCCTCGTCGGTGTCGTCCACGGGTCGGTCGTCGGGGTCGGGGGCCGATCCCACGACGAGCCGGCGCCGGTCGTCGGGCCTCCACCCCACTGGTCGGCCACTGGCGCCGCGGGATCCGGCGGCAGCCCGTCGCGCAGGGCGGCGACGACGTCGCGGACGTTGCTGCGCACCTCGTCGAGCAGCCCGGGCAGGCCTCGCCCGCCCGGCCCGGTGAACACGGTCACGACCACGTCGCCGCTCGCGGGGCGCTGCGGATCCAGCGCGACGGTCCAGGTGCCCTGCACGGCCAACGGCAGCTTGGCGCGTTCGCCGACGCGAGTCACGCCCCGTCCTCCGGCGGCCCGCCCGGGCTGTTCGACGACGACGTAGCCCGGCTCCGTCAGCGCCAGGCCCGTGCGGGTGCGGAGCGTGACGCCCGCGATCTCCACGCGCCGCCGGTCGTTGGCGAGGTGGGCGACGGCCATCTGCGACACGTCGAGCTGGATGCCTGCGTCGGTGAATGCGCGGGCGTCGTCGACGGGACCGCTCAGCCGGGCAGCGAGCACCGCCTGCCCGGGGATGCGGGCGGTCAGGTACTTCACGAGATAGAGGAAGCCGAGCGGGATGAGGATGCCCAGCGCGAGCACCAGCGCGAACGTGCTCCACAGCACCGGCTGGGAGACCGGGCGGCTCATCTGCAGGTCGAACGCGAGCTGCACGGGGGTGCCCTCCGCGGCGTTCGGCGACTTCAGCCACACCTGAGCGGTGCCGACGAGCGCGCCGTTGCCGACGTCGCCCGGCGTCAACGTCAGCGGGAGACCCTCCGTCGCGCAGGAGGCCTGGTCCTTGGCCGGCGACGTGAGCGTCGCCTGGTCGAGGCCCTGCGGGTAGCCGGTGAACTTCACCTGGTCGCCGAGCCACGCGCAGCCCGCGCCGGTCAGCGGGACGGTGACGGTGACCGGGTCGGCCGTCTCGGTGGAGCCGAAGGAGATCTTGTCGAGGATCGTCGGGAACTCCTCGGGCGGCAGCACCTTCAGCGGGAACGTCGCGGACACGGGCTCCAACCGCGTGCCCTCGACGGTGGTCCCGCCCTCGTTCCAGTCCATCGTCGTCACGTCCAGGACGACGCGCAGCTTGGAGGTGCCAACCGGCAGGTCCGCCGCCTCGAGCGGGACGGGCTCGCCGAACCGCGCCGCGGGAAGCTGCGCGAGCGGGACGCTTTGCCCGTCGGGGTGCTCGAGCGCGATGTCGAGGAAGGTCCGGTCGGAGAGGGTGGCCGGGTCGATCGCGGCGCCGGCGCCGTCGGTGGCCCCGAAGCGCAACTCGACGGGCGCCCCATCGGCTCGGACGGTGACGTCCGCGGAGTTGGTCCAGGCGGGCAGGATGTCGCCGTAGAGGCGCAACACCGACTTGGCAAGCTCAGACGTCTCGGTGGCGGCGACGAAGACCAGCGCCCAAGGGCCCACCCACTGCTCGCTCTGCCCGTCGCGGTCGAGCTCGAGGGACACACTGTTGTCGCTCAGCCACTGCCACTGCAGCTTCGCGCCGGGCACCGTCGCCTCGCGGCCGTCGCGGCTGAGCTCCACCGTCTCACCTTCGCGCGTGCGCAGCAGCACGTTGGCGTCGGCCACCGGCACCTGCGCGAGGGCCTGGACCTTGCCGATCGAGCCGTCGAGGACGAACGTCCGCGTGCCCTCGGCGCACTCCTCGTCGACGCAGACCCCCGTCTCCACGGGCTCGGCGGGGGTCTCGTCGAGGACGCTGTCGAAGGCGAGGATGAGCTCGTCGATGTCGGAGGCCATGAGGAATTCGCCGGGCTTCGGCTCCGTGATGTCGCCACACTGCTGGCCCTCGGCCGAGGTGAAGCCCTGCATCAGCCCGAAGTCCTGCGAGCCCTCGACGTCGAGGCCGATGCCGACGGAGACGATGTCGAGGCTGCGGAGCTGGTCGGCGACGCCACCGACGCGGCACATGTCCGTGGCTCCGGCATCCATGGCGCGCTGCACGTCGTCGGCCGTGCGCAGCTCGTTGTCCGGGTCGTAGGGCTTCAGACCGCCGTACCTCGCGACGGCCTCCTCGCTCTTGCGCTGCCCGATCGCGAAGCCGCCGTCGGAGAACCACACCATCAGGGCGCAGCCGCGCGCCTCGGAGCCCTCCTGCCTGGCGGCGAGCTCCTTGCGGGCGCCGTCGACGGCCTTCCAGTAGTCGGTCTCAGCACCGTCGTTGCGCTCGGCGTAAGCGTCGAGGTCGGCGAGCACCGGACCCAGACCCTCCGCGGTGAGCGGCGTCCAGTCCAGCGACCGTTCATAGCTGTGGTCGAAGCCGGCCAGCGCGATGTCGACGCTGGCGCCGTCGATGCCGCCGAGCTTCGCCGCGAGCTGCTCGACGAGGTACTTCGCCGACGTCACCCTGGCGTTGTCCGGGTCCGTGTCCTGCAGCGAGCCGGACCTGTCGAAGAGCATCAGGATGCTGCCGTGTCCCCCGCCGCGCACGCAGCTGCCGAAGCGTCCGACGGGTGTCTGCGCGGTGGGCTCCTCGGCGCGGGCCTGGCCCCCGACGAGCGGGGCGATGGTCAGCAGGACGGCCAGTGCGAGCCACAGGCTGCGAGCGAGTCTCGTCATGTCCACATTCCCCTCGCGACGTCACCGGCGATCATCCACGCGGCGCAGGCCACCGCGACGAGCGCGAGCACGACGGCGAGCCGCTGCCCCCACTCGGCCAGCGCCGACGGCGCATACCAGCCGTCCTCCCGACGCTTGGCGTCCGCGCCCATGAACTGCCCGAGCATCCCGATCGCCAGCGGCCCCGCCAGCACCCAGGCGACGAGACCCATCGTCGCGCCCCGCCCGACGAGCGCCAGCACCAGCGCCACGACCGACAGCCCCACGCTGATGCCGAGCCACAGCAGTGGCGGCTTCGCGGGCTCCGTGTACTCGATCTCCCGGCCGTCGGCGGAGAAGGCCGACGTCTGTGCCTGCGCATCGAATCGCGGCGGCGGAGAGGACCAAGCTTCGTCGTGACCAGACCAGCTCATGGCTGCACTGTAGCGGACAGGCGTCGTCAGCAGGCCCTTCGACGACGCCCCGCGGCCCCGCCGAGCGGGCCCCGTCGCCGCCTCTGGTGCCGAGCCCGCCGAAGCCGGAAGGGCTCATCCGATAGGGTCGTACCCGCGAAACAGGTTTGTCCCCCGCAACGAGCAAGGTGAAGCTGGCATGTCCGAATCCCCCAATCCGAACGAGACACCCCGGGAGCTGAGCGCCGCCGACGAGTTGGCGCTGCTCCTCGCAGCGGAGACTCTCCCCGCGCCGTCGGCCGAGGAGGTGATCCTCGAATCCGAATCCGACGACAGCCGCATCGACTGGTTCGTCGTCGGCCCCGTCGCCGCCATCATCGCGGCCGTGGTGCTGTGGGGCCTGCTGTCCGCGACGTCGTTCGCCGACTTCGCGAGCACCGCGCTCGACTTCATCGTGACGAACTTCGGCTGGGCGTTCGTGCTGTTCGGCACCGTGTTCGTCGGCTTCGTGTTCGTGATCGCGTTCTCCAACTTCGGCCGGATCAAGCTCGGCGGCGCCGACGAGGAGCCCGAGTTCCGCACGGTCAGTTGGATCGCGATGATGTTCGCGGCCGGCATGGGCATCGGCCTCATGTTCTACGGCGCCGCCGAGCCGCTGACGTTCTACCGCGACGGAGTCCCCGGCCACGCCCCCCACGGGGTCATGCCCGCCATGGCCACCGCGATGTTCCACTGGACCCTGCACCCGTGGGCCATCTACGCCATCGTCGGGCTGGCCATCGCCTACTCGACGTTCCGCATCGGGCGACGTCAGTTGCTGAGCCAGGCGTTCGTCCCGCTGCTGGGTGAGCGGGCCGCGAACGGCTGGCCGGGCCGGGTCGTCGACGTGCTGTCGATCTTCGCGACGGTGTTCGGCACCGCCTGCTCGCTCGGCTTGGGCGCCCTGCAGATCGGGGCGGGGCTGCGCGCGTCGGGGCTCATCGAGCAACCCTCGCAGTGGGTCGTCGTCGGCATCGTGCTGGTGCTGACGCTCGCGTTCCTCCTGTCGGCGATGTCGGGGGTGAGCCGCGGCATCCAGTACCTGTCGAATACCAACATGGTGCTCGCCGCCGTGCTCGCGATCTTCGTGTTCGTGCTCGGCCCGACGGTGTCGATCCTCAACCTGATCCCCGGTTCCGTCGGGGCGTACCTGTCGCAGTTCTTCGAGATGGCCAGCCGCACCGCGGAGACCGCCGATGCCACCGCCGGGGACTTCCTCGCTGGCTGGACGATCTTCTACTGGGCGTGGTGGATCTCCTGGAGCCCGTTCGTCGGCATGTTCCTGGCCCGCATCTCGCGTGGCCGCACGATCCGCGAGTTCTGCATGACGGTGATGCTGATCCCCGCCCTCGTCTCGACCGTCTGGTTCGCCATCTTCGGCGGCACGGCGATCTCCTTCGAGCGTGCGGGCCACTCCATCTGGGGAGACGGCTCGGCCCAGGGCATGCTGTTCAACCTCCTCCACCAGCTCCCGGGCGGGGCCGTGATGGGCGTCGTCGCGATGATCCTGCTGGCCACATTCTTCATCACCTCGGCCGACTCGGCGTCGACGGTCATGGGCTCGATGTCCCAGCAGGGGCGCTCCGACGCCTCCCCGTGGCTGTCCGCGGGGTGGGGCATCCTCACCGCGCTGATCGGCCTGACGCTGCTGCTCACCGGCGGCAACGACGCGCTGTCCAACCTGCAGAACGTGACCATCATCGCCGCCAGCCCGTTCCTCATCATCATCGTCGCGTTGATGTTCGCGATCGTGCAGGCGCTGCGCCGCGACGTGATCTACCTGGAGCACCGGGAGCAGCAGGCCTTCCAGCGGAAACTGGCGCGCGAGCGTCGCCTCCACCGCGAGCAACTCGAGATCGCTCGGCAGAAGCAGCGGCTTCGCAAGCTGCGTCCGGGCTCGAAGCGGCCCCACCAGCGCACCGACGTCGAGCGCTGACCTGCTCGGGCGGGCGGCCGTCGCCGGATCTCAGCCGAAGCGCACGATCGAGATCCCGACGATGGCCGCCAGCACCAGCACGGTCAGGAGGGCCGCCAACGGCCATTCGAGCTTGCGCCGGGGCCGCGGCAGGTACGCCATCAGCGCCGTGATCGCGACGCCGCCGAGGAACCCTCCGAGGTGCCCCTCCCACGACACGTTGGGCACCATGAACGTGAACGCCGCGTTCAGCCCCAGCCAGATGAGGATGCCGCGCAGGTCCGCCTTGCGCTTGAGGGCGAGCACGAGGAACGCCCCCATCAGGCCGAAGATCGCCCCCGACGCGCCGAGCGTGGCCTGGTAGCCCGGCGCCAGCGCCATCACCAACGTGCTCGCGGTCAGCCCGGAGAACAGGTACATGGCGAGGAATCGCGCCCTGCCGAACAGCGCCTCCACCTGCGGCCCGAGCACGAACAGCGCCATCATGTTGAACAGGATGTGCCACGGCTGGACGTGGAGGAACTCCGACGAGAGGACCTGCCAGAAGGCCCCCGTCGCGACGCCCGCCTGCCACTGGAGCCCTTCGGCGGCGCACCCGGCCGGGCTGGTGAGCACGAGGTAGCCGTCGCCCGTGGGACAGAAGCCGTGCGGGGTGAGTGCCAGCACGTCGATGAGCCTGCTCTCCCCCCAGCCGGTGAGGAGCACCGCCAGCCACACCGCCACGTTGACCGCGACGATGACCACGGAGGTCAGCGCCTGCGGCTGCAGCCGTCGGGCCTTCAGCTTCATCGTCCGCTGCGGGGCGGCCTTGACGCACTCCGGACAGTGGAAACCCACCGATCCCTGGACCATGCAGTCCGGGCAGATCGGGCGTTCGCATCGCTGGCACACGATGCGGGCGGGGCGATTGGGGTGGCGGTAGCAGGCTGGGACGTCCATCGCCCCCAGTATGCCCCGACGAGCACCCGAGCTGGACGAGGGCGAGACGAACTCCGTCGCGACGACCACACCCGCCGCTCGCGACGGGCTGGGTAGGCTTCCCGGCATGGGTCATTCACACAGCCACTCGGACGTGCACGTCGAGGTCGGCACCGTGGCCAAGCGCGTGCTCGTGGGGTTCCTCACCGTCCTGGCCGTGCTGACGATCGCAGGCATGATCTGGCTGTGGCCGTCGAAGGCGGAGGTGGCGACGGGCATCCACCGGGTCGAGCAGGTCGAGGGGGTCCAGACGGCGACCGCCATCGTCGACGGCGTCGAGGAGGCCTGCTCGGAGCAGTTCGACCCGGGCGTCGGGCGACTGTCGTGCATCACCCTCACGATCAGCGTCGAGGACGGCCCCGACGCGGGCACGCAGCAGCGCATCGAGGCCTCCGGCCCGCCCTCGCAGGCGGGGCTCGTCCCGGGGGATCGGGTCGAGGTGTCGCGCATCGACACCCCCGACGGGCCCCTCTACAGCTACCAGGGCATCGACCGCACGCCGGTGTTCGTCGTGCTGGGCCTGCTGTTCGTGCTGGTGGTCGTCGCGGTGGCGCGCTGGAAGGGGCTCCTGGCCATCGCGGGCCTGGCCGTCGCCGGCGGGGTCCTGTTCGCGTTCATCATCCCCGGCCTGTTGCTGGGCAAGCCGGGGATGCTCGTCGCGCTGGTGGGCTCGACGGCGATCATGTTCGTGGTGCTCTACGTCGCCCACGGCATCTCCATCCGCACCTCCACCGCGCTCGCAGGCACGCTGCTCGGGCTCGCCGTGACTGCCGCCCTCGGCGCGGCGAGCGTCTACGTCGCGCGCCTCACCGGCTTCGCCGAGGAGAACGAGTGGGACCTGCTCAACCTCGCCCCGGGCCTCAACTTCCGCGACCTGCTCGTCGCGGCCATCATCATCGGCGGCATCGGCGTCCTCAACGACACGACGATCACCCAGGCCTCGGCCGTGTTCGAGCTGCGGGCGGCGGCGCCGGAGATGCGTCGTCGCGACATCTTCGCCTCCGGTATGCGCATCGGGCGCGACCACATCGCGTCGACGATCTACACGATCGTGTTCGCCTACGCGGGCTCCGCGCTCGTGGTGACGATGCTCGTCTACCTCACCTCCGGGTCGCTGGTGGAGGTGTTGAACCGGGAGCTGTTCGCCAGCGAGATCGTGCGGACGCTGGGTTCGGCGATCGGGCTGATCCTGTCGGTGCCCATCACCACGGCCATCGCGGCCATGACCGTCGGCCCGGCCGCGCCGGCCCCCACGCGCTCGGCCGGTCCTGCGCGCGCGGCCAAGTGAGGCGCGCGCCGCGGGCCCTGCTCAGCGGTACTGCCAGCCCTCCAGATCCACGGCGAGCCGCACCGCGTCGCGGATGCGCGGGCCGTGATCGGTCCACGTGTGGGGCCAGGCGAGTTCGACGACGACGCCCCGCGGCTCGACGCACACCCGCGTGAGCACTCCGTACTGCATGAGCGGCCCGACGGTGCCCGGCGCGTGCGCCACCTCCCCGGTCTGCAAGTGCGACACGTCAGTGACGAACAATGCGGCCCGCGGGTTGTCGTCGACGGGCGAGACGGTGACCTCACGCTTCGGCACTGGGGCGCTCCCTTCGGGGTTGGTCGAGCAGTTTCAGCCCGACGACACACCCGACGATACCGAGCAGCAGCGCGGCCTTCACACACGTGAGCGGCTCCGCCCCCGTGGCCACCGAGTAGGCGACGGTGAGCAGGGTGCCGACGCTCGTCCACACCGCGTAGGCCGTGCCCGTCGGGATGCCGCGCATGGCGGTGGCGAGGCCCACCGTCGAGGCGATGGTGGCGACGACGAACAGCGCGCTGGGCGCGAGCCGGGTGAACCCGTCGGAGGCGGCCAGCGCGTTGGCCCACACCGCCTCCAGGACGGCGCTGACCAGCAGTGTCACCCAATACTTCATGCCGTCACCTTCAGTCCGACGACGCAGGCGACGATGCCGAGGATGAGCAGGATCCGTGCCAGCGAGACCGGCTCGTGCCCGCGCCACATGCCCCATCCGACGGTCAGCGACGCCCCGATCGCCGTCCAGACCGCGTAGGCGACGCCGGTGGGCAGGGTGGCGAGCGCGATGCCGAGCCCCACCAGCGACGCCACCGCGGCCACGCCGAAGATGATCGTCGGGACCGGGCGGCGCAGCCCGTCGGAGGCGCCGAGCGCCGTCGCCCACACCGCTTCGAGGACTCCCGCGACGACGAGGATCACCCAGTCCATTGCCACTCCCTTGCCGGGCGCGTCGGCGCCCATCGAACGGATCGCTGGCCAGTCTTGTCGTCACCCGGTACTGAACCGTCGTCGGGGGCGGGTCCCGCCGTCGGCAGTGTAGCGCCCGAGGTTCCTTCGTCGTTCAATCAACTTGAATAGTTGGTATACTCATGATCGTCGATCGAGAGGAGCCACCGTGTGGGCCAATGAGGGCACGTTCCACCTGATGCGACGCGTGCTGCAGCACCACCACGCGCTGTGGCGACGACGGCTCCCCTCGCTCACCCCCGTCCAGTACGCGGTGCTGCTGAGCGTCCACGAGATGCCCGGATCGGACCAGCACACCATCGGCGAGGCCGCGGCCGTCGAGCCCACCACCATGGCGGACCTCGCCGCACGGCTCGAGCGGGGCGGCCTCATCGTCCGCACTCCGGCCCCATCCGACGCGCGCCGTCGCCTCCTCACACTCACCCCGGGCGGCCGCGCCATCCTCGAGGCGGCGCACCCCGTCGTCGCCACCATCCGCGACGAGAGCCTCGCCACCCTCGACGCCGACGACGCCGCTGCCCTGCGCACCATCCTCGGCAAGATCGCGCACGCCACCCATGGCTCCCGCCCCGCCACGTCCGGGCCTGAAGGAAGGATCCCCGCATGACCACCACCGTCCGCACCGCCGTCGAGCTCACCCAGGCCCTGGCTTCCGGCGCCACCGACATCACCATCGACGGCGAGATCGCCGGCTCGCCCGCCCTCACCCTCCCTCCCGGCACCACGCTGCGCGGAGGCACACTGCACTTCGGCGCGAAGGGCCTGCGCCTCACCTCCGACAACACCCTCGACGGCGTCACCGTCGTCACCGCCCCGCACGAGGCGGCCATCGTCACCGACACCACGGTCACGAGCTGGGGCACGCTCACGCTGCGCGACGTCACCACCGTCGGGCAGATCGCGCTGATCGCCGAGGACGCCGTGCGCGCCGGGCACGTGCACGCCGAGCGGGTCCACGTCGCGGCCGCCGACGTCAGGGGCCGTTTCCACCGCCCGCACGGGTACGGCGTCGAAGTGCATCAGGGCGCGTTCACGCTGTGGAATCGCCAGCCGAGCCCGGACGTCGTCCTCACCGCCCACCTGCTCGACGTCTCCGCCGGCACCGCCGACGAGCCCGTGCGCGGGTCCGGGGTGTTCGTCGGCGGCCACGGCGACTGGGAGGGCCAGCCCGACGGCGGCACCATCCGGGTCGACGAGCTGCGCACCGGCGAGATCCACACCGACGGCGGCATCCCCGAGGCCACCCCGGACCTGATCTCCGGCGGGGTCTTCGTCGTCACCGGGGGCATCGTCGAGCAGGTCACGACGGCCGGCCCGGTCACCACCGACGGGCAGAACGACATGGTCCTCGACAACTGGGGCCAGGTCGAGCGCTGGATCGTCACGGCGCCGGTCACGTCGCACGGCCCGTCGGGAATCGGCTTCGCCAACTTCGGCGGCATCGGGCTGCTCGACGTCGACGCACCGATCGTCACCACCGGCCGCGGGGCGCGCGGGTTCAACCTCTACGACGGCACCCTCGCCGAGGCGCGCTTCCGCAGCATCGAGACCACCGGCGACGGCTCGATCGGCATCCAGGTCTCCAAGCCGCTGCCGAAGCTCTCCGTCGCCGGCGACGTCACCACCAGCGGCGGGGAAGGGCTGAGCCTCGTCAAGGGCGTGCAGATGACGCTCAAGGCCATCGCGCTCAGCGTGAAGCCGGGCGGCGCCGTCGAGGAGCTGCGCATCGGCGGACGGCTGTCCACCAGCGGCGCCCACGTCACCACGCTGGAGGTGGGGGGCACCGTCGAGCGTCTCGCGGTGGTCGGTGGCATCCACGCGCACGGCGAGGGCTCCGACGCGGCACTCGTCGTCGGCGACGGCCGGGTGGAGCTGGAGGGTATCGCGCTCGAGTCGGCCCACGGCCGGGGCCTCGTGCGCGGCTGAGCCGCCCCGCCGCCAGCGCGGGGGGCGCGGTAGGTTGGCGCCATGACGAACCGCCAGCCCACCGCGCTCGACGCCATCGCCGAGCGCCACGTCGCCCGCGTCCTCGCGCTCTCGCCCATCAGCGGCACCGAGCTCGGCCGCCACGACAGCGACCACCTCCTCGACGACTTCTCCCCGGACGGCCACGCCGCCCTCGCCGACGCCGCGCGCCAGACCCTCTTGGAGATCGACGCCGTGGGCGACGAGGATGACGTCGATCGCGTCACCCGCGCCGCCATGCGCGAACGCCTCGGGCTCGCGGTGGAGCTCGTGGAGTCGGGTGAGACCCTGGGCGACCTCAACAACATCGCCTCCCCCGTCCAAGCCATCCGCGACGTCTTCGACCTCATGCCGATGGACACCGTCGAGCAGTGGGAGCGCATCGCGGCCCGCATGCGCGCGGTTCCGGCCGCCACCGAGGGCCACCTCGCCTCCCTGCGGCAATCGCCCGTCCGGCCCGCGCAGCGCCAGTTCGCCATCGTCGCGGCCCAGGCGGCCGACGCCGTCGGCCCCAACGGCTACTGGGCGCAGCTCGCTGCCCGCGCCAACCCCACCGACGGCGCCCTCCCGGCTGCGCTGCGCACCGAGTTGGCCGCTGCGGCCGACGAGGCGGCCGCAGCGTTCGGGCGCCTGTCCGAGGCCCTGCGCGAGCTGGCACCCACCGGGCAGGAGGCCGACGGGGTGGGCCGGGAGCGCTACGAGCTGCTGAGCCGCAAGGCGCTGGGCGCGCGAATCGACCTCGACGAGACCTACGCCTGGGGGCAGGAGGAGCTGCGGCGCATCGTCGACGAGCAGGCTGCGGTCGCCGCGCAGCTTGGCGGCGCGGGCACGACGCTGGAGGAGGCCGTCGCCATCCTCGACGCCGACCCGGCTCGGCGCCTGCACGGCGTCGAGGCGCTGCGCGAGTGGATGCAGGCCACCTCCGACGAGGCGGTCGCGGCCCTTGCAGGGACGCAGTTCGACATTCCCGACCCGGTGCGCAGGCTCGAGTGCTGTATCGCCCCGACGGCCAGCGGCGGCATCTACTACACCGGCCCCAGCGAGGACTTCTCCCGCCCCGGACGCATGTGGTGGGCGGTGCCGTCGGGGGTGACGGAGTTCACGACGTGGATGGAGAAGACCACCGTCTACCACGAGGGCGTTCCGGGCCACCACCTGCAGATCGCGCAGACCGCCTACCGTTCGGAGCTGCTCAACACGTGGCGACGCAACCTCTGCTGGGTGTCCGGCCACGGCGAGGGCTGGGCGCTGTACGCGGAGCGCCTCATGCGAGATCTGGGCTTCCTCGACGATCCGGGCGACATGCTCGGCATGCTCGACGGCCAGCGCCTGCGGGCCGCGCGCGTCGTGCTCGACCTCGGCGTGCACCTCGACCTGCCGCACCCCGACGGCGGCCGCTGGAGCTACGAGCGGGCGTGGGACTTCCTGAAGGCCAACACGAGCATGGAGGACAACTTCCTGCGCTTCGAACTCGACCGCTACTTCGGCTGGGCCGGGCAGGCGCCGTCGTACAAGATCGGGCAGCGGCTGTGGGAGGAGATCCGCGACGAGGTGCGCGCCCGCGAGGGTGCGGCGTTCGACCTCAGGGCATTCCACCGGCGCGCGCTCGACGTCGGCTCGGTCGGTCTCGACGTGCTACGCGAAGCCCTGCTGGGCTGAGGGGGCCTCGTCGGGCGCGACGAGCAGCCGCTCGAACAGCATGGTGCGCTCGTCGTAGTAGTCGGTCGTCGCGCCCATCGAACGCATCCCGAGCCGGCCGCAGACGGCCCGGGAGGGCTCGTTGTCGGGGTGGGTGACGGCGACGAGCCGGCGCACGCCGTGCGCGGCGACGTACTCGATGACGGCCTGGGCGGCCTCCGTCGCGTACCCGATGCCCCAGGCGTCGGGGTGGAGGTGCCAGCCGATCTCGATGTCGGGGGGATCGTCGCGACGGTCGGCGTCGCGGGACCACGGGATCGGCTTGCACAGCAGGAAGCCGAGCGGCCTGCCGCCCAGCTCGATCAGCCAGCCGCCGAACGGCTCGGGGTAGGAGCGGTAGCGGGCGATGCGCTGCAGGGCCTGCGCGTGGGTGGGTTGCGGGGCGCCGTCGCCGATCCAGCGCATGACCTCGTGGCGCCGATACATGCCCATCACGAAGGCCGCGTCGGCCTCGTCCGGCGGCCTGAGCTTCAGCCGGGGCGTGTGCAGCGTCTCCATGGGGCGACACTAGACCATGGGCGGTTCGCTGCCCTCGGCCGCGGCTACGGGCTCACCCCGGTGGCGGCGTCGACGGCCCGCTCCGAGGCCGAGTATGCGTCCCAGGCATTCTCTGCCGCGCTCTTGGCCGTGCCCACCCCCGAGGGCATGTTGACTTCGGCGCCGGTGATGGCCGTCGCGCCGTCCAGCACCTGGTTGGCCCCGAACTTCACGGGGGCGGTGAGGAGCCCGTTGGCGACGGCGATGACCGCCTTGCCCTTCAGCCCGACGAGCTTCTTCAGCTCCTTGAGCATCTTGAGGAGCTCCTTGAGCGTCTTCAGCAGCTCCGCGAGCTTCTTCATGAGCTCTGCGATCTTCTTCAGCGCGCTGGCGATCTTCTCGAGCACCTGCGCCACCTTGGTCAGCCCCTGCATGATCTTCGCGAGCGCGTGCGCGCCCTTGGCCAGGTTGGCTGCGATCCATGCCCCGAACGAGGCGCCGAAGGTGAACAGCGACGTCGCCGCCGCGATCGCGAGCGAGGAGACCAGGAACTCGATGACGCTCTTGATGATGTCGAGGATCATGTTGGCGGCCTCCACGGAGGTCTCCGCCGCGGCGCGAAGGATTTCCGTGGTCTGCTGGATCGCAGGGGCGATCTTCGACGCGGTCTCCTCGAGCCTGCCCATCGTCATGAGGAAGTTGTCGTGCGCCGATCCCTCCCAGCCGGAGATGCCCGTCGCGGTCTCGCGCAGTTGCGTGCCGAGGCGCATCACCTCCTGGCCGATGGCCTCGTAGGTGGGCCCCTCGCCGGCCACCTTGTTCGGGTCTCCCGTCACCCAGCGGAGCCACTCGGACGCCTTCTCGTACGGGGTGCGCAGCACCTCCTGGATGGCCCAGTGGCAGTTGGAGTACCAAGTGTCGAGGGTGTTGTTGTAGACCGTCATCCGCATGCCTTCCCGAAGAACTGATCGATGGCCTCGGCCGCGCTGTCTTCCCACTCCTGGTAGGCGTCGGCGGTGGCCTCGAGCCCCTCACCCGCGTCGGTGAGCGCGCCGGAGAAGTCGTCGAGCGCCTCCGAGCAGTCTCGGGTGTGCTCCTGGAACGCCTCCCACACGCGGGTCTGGAGCCAGGGGATGCGGCCGAAGTCGGCGTGCGAGAGCGGCACGCCGTCGAGGCGTCCGTGCAGCGTCTCGGCAGACTGACCCATCTGCCCGAACTGCGAACCCGCCTGTCTCAACTCGTCGAAGGCGACCTTGTAGTCCATCTCGATCCTCTCTGGCCGGCGCGACATCCGGCGGCTGGGGACCACACTAGGAAACGAGGGGTTCAGCTCCGGGAGAATTGCTCCCAGGCTGCCACGAATCGCCTCGCCTTCCCCGCGAACACGAAGCCGGCCACCAGCCGCACCCACGAGCCGTCGCGGAAGACGATCCCGATCCGGCCGCGCTGGTTCCACTGCGGCACGTGCCTGATCGCCCCGACCGCGGCGTGCGGCACACCCCACACGACACGGGCCTTGTCAGACTGGAATTCGTCGACGAGGAGGAGCCGCCCGGTGGTGAGGATCAGCGCAGGCGCTCCCTGCCCAAGCGCGGAGACGAGGCTCGGCGCGGCGTCGCCCGGCCGGGCGCTGAGGGAGGTGCCGAGCAGGAGACGCTCGGAGGCACGCTCCCACTTCGTGACGGTCAGTCCGTTGACGACGTCGAAGTCCACGACGTCGTGCTGCGGCCCGACGAGCTCCTCGCCCGCCACATAGGTGACGTTCAGCAGCGCGACCGCGCGCTCCCCCGGCTGGAGCACGAGTTGCACGGTGTCTGCGTGGATCTTCAGGTAGTCGAACATGGCCCCGAGTGTGCCAGTTCGCTCGGGCCATGGACTTCCGTCCTGCTTGAATACGGTCATGTCCGAAGCCACGAACCCACTCGACAACCCCACGCTCGCCGCCTTGGTGGCGGCCGCGGAGCGTCGCTACACCGCCGACTCCGACGAGCCGGGCGCGCGCGCCGTCGTCGACGGCACCGGCAGCGTCGTCGACGTGCAGGTGTTGGACCCTTCGCTGCCGCCGGGCGTCGTCGGGGAACGCCTCGTCGGCGCGCTGAGCCGCGCCTTGTCGTCGGCCAGAGAGGGATCGTTCGCCGAGATCAAGGCTGCGCCCGGCCTGCCCGGGTCCACCCGCGAGCTGCTGGAGGGTGGGCAGGCGCCTGAGGACGTGGGCACCGCCGGCGATGCCGCCGCCGTCCGCACCTTCACCGGCACGGCCGGCCAGGCGCAGGTGTCGTTCGACAACCGCACGCAGCAGTTCACGCAGGTCTACGTCCCCGCGCTCGACGACGAGTCGCTCGCCGACGTGGTCCGCGCCGCCAACCGAGCTCTCACGCTGGCAGCCACCGGCGGCGAGCAGGCCGAGCCGCTGATCGAGCAGATCGACCAGCGGCTGGCCCAGCTCGATGCCCGGCTCGGTGAGCTGTCCGCACGCCTCGACGACTCACTCGCGCGGCTCGACGGGCTCCTGTGAGCCCCGACGACGCGGGCGGTCGTCAGTCGAAGATGGGGCCGACGGTGCGGGTGCGCTTCAGCTCGAAGAAGCCGGGGTAGCTCGTCACCTTCACGAAACCGTCGAACAGCTCGCCCGCCGCCTCGCCCTTGGGTGCGGGTGAGATCACGGGGCCGAACAGGCTCATGCCGTTGACGCGGATGACGGGGGTGCCCACCTCGTCGCCGACCGGATCCATGCCCTCGTGGTGCGAGCGGCGCAGGTCGTCGTCGATGGCGTCGGTCTGGGCGATGTCGAGGATGTCCGCGTCCGCGCCGACGGCCGCCAGCGCCGCCGCGAGCGTCTCGAGGCTGCGGGGCTCGCCGCCGGGGTGATAGCGCGTGCCGAGCTCCGTGTAGAACCGGGCCAGCGTCTCGGAGCCGTGGCGCTGCTCGACGAGGAGGCAGGCGCGCGCCGGCACCCAGGCCTGATCGATGTGGGCGCGGTAGTCGGCGGGCAGGTCGCGGCCCTCGTTGAGGACGGCGAGGCTCATGACGTGGAACGTGAGGTCGATGTCGCGAACCTTCTCCACCTCCAGCATCCAGCGGGAGGTCATCCACGCCCACGGGCAGGTGGGATCGAACCAGAAATCAACGGGAGTGCTCATGTCCCCATCCCACCACACCGCGCAAGCCCGCGAAGGCCCACTCGCGCACCGACGGGGCCTCCCGCCGTCGTCTGGACCCTGCTAGTGTGTCCGGCGACGAGGTGTGAGGAATCTGGTGCAAATCCAGAGCTGACCCGCAACCGTGATGGCACGCAGGTGCCCAGCCGGACCGCTCCCGCCGCGTCGACCCACATTCCGTCGTGGTCTGCGGAGGGTCAGGCTCCAGGTGGAGTCCTGCCTACGGACCGCCTGAAAGGAGCCTCGATTGCGCACCAGACACCCCATCCCTGCACTGCTGCTCGCGGTGGTGATGCTGCTGTGGCCGCTGGCCCAGCGCGCCTCCGCGGCCACCAGCCCGTCCCCCGAACGTCCCAGCGTGCAGGCCGCCGCCGACTGGATCGTCGGTGAGTGGAACGCGGGCCGGATCACCAACCCGAGTGGCCTCGCGGACGCGATGCTCGCCCTCGCCGCCGCCGAGACCCATGAGGCCGAGGCGAAGGCGATGGCCGTCAAGCTGCGCGACTCCGGCGCTGCGCTCGTGGCCGAGGACTCCGCCGGCTCGACCGCGAAGTTCGCCGTCGCGCTCATGGCCGTCGGCGAAAGCCCGCGGACCTTCCTCGAGCGGGACCTCGTCGCCGACCTCAACTCCTACGCCGCCAACGTCGGCACCGCAGGCAAGGACGGCGGCATCACCTTGTACTTCAACCCCCACTTCGCGGTGATCGCGCTCGTGAGGGCCGGCGAGCCCGTGCCGACGCCCCTCGTCGAGGCGCTGCTCGCCACCCAGCAAGGCGGCGCGTTCGGCTACTCGGTCGGCGGCAAGTTCACGCCCGATCCGGACTACACCGCGATGGGTATCACCGCCCTCCAGGCACTCGAGGGCACCGACAACGCCTCCGCCGCACTCGCAGGCCCCGCCAAGCAGGCAGCGATCGCGTGGGCGCAGGATCCGGCCAACCAGAAGCTCGACGCCGGCAACCACTACTGGGCCACCTACTCGTCGGCCAACTCGACCGGGCTGATGGCCGCAGGCCTGCACGACGCTGGCAT
This sequence comes from Propionibacteriaceae bacterium P6A17, assembly GCA_000619965.1. Taxonomy (GTDB): domain Bacteria; phylum Actinomycetota; class Actinomycetes; order Propionibacteriales; family Propionibacteriaceae; genus Arachnia. The sequence continues at coordinate 12,154 of JHVD01000021.1, read as the reverse complement.
CGACGTGTCGAAGCCGGTCGCCTACCTCGAGGCGCAGCAGCAGCTCGTCACCGGCAAGAACGCCTGGGCGGCCGCCCACAACGGCACCCGCCCCAACCTGATGGCCACCACCCAGGCCATCCTCGGCGTCGCCGGGCGCAGTTTCGCGACGGCGTCCCTCGCCCCCGCCCCGGCGCCGGTGCCGAGCTCGCCGTCCGCGCCCAGCACCGCACCGACGGCCCCGCCCGCCTCGACGAAGGCCTTCACCGACGCCGACGTGCGCTCCTGCACCGACGCCGGCAACGTCTTCGTGATCGTCGACCCGATCAGCTCCGACGCGATGGGCGGCTGCGCGACCGAATTCGCCACGGGCTACGACGCGCTGATCTCCGCGGGGTTCACCGCCGACAGCGACTCCTTCGTGAAGGTCCTGGACGGCATCCGCGCCGACTACGTCCTCGACAAGGCCTACTGGAGCTACTGGCACCGCATGCCGGGCGCCGATTCCGCCTGGGAGTACTCGCAACTCGGCCTCGGCTCCTACGAGCCGCAGGCGGGCAGCGTCGAGGGGTGGAGCATCACCCCGAGCGACGACTACGACGGCGTGCCCCCGCGCTGGTCCGGCCTCGCCACCGAGACCCCCCATCCCGCTCCGACGACTGCCCCCACCGTGGCCCCGAGCACCGCACCCACCGTGGCCCCGAGCACCGCACCCACCGTGGCCCCGACCACCGGACCCAGCGCCGCCCCCAGCTCGGAGCCGACGGTGACCCTCACCACGACGCCCACCAAGGTCAAGCCCGGCTTGCCGTCGACTGGCGTTTGACAAGGCTTGTCGCCGCGCCGCGAATCCGGGTGCAGCGCGGCGACGAGAAGGGACGGGGCCGGGGGATGTGCCCCCCGGCCCCGTTCGCATGCCCAGCGACGTCAGCCCCTCGGCCGCGAGAGGAACTCGTCGCGCGGGCTGCGCCGCGACAGTCGCACCAGATCCACGGCGGTGGCACCGGGCCAGCCGTGCAGGACCGAGACCCACTCCTCGGGGACCGCAGACGCTCCCCACCGCGCCCCCAGCAAGCCGCCGGCGATGCAGGCGACCGTGTCGGTGTCACCGCCGCCGCGCACCGCGGCGGCGAGGGCGAGCCGCAGATGGGCCGGAGGGTCGTCGTCGGGGATGGGCGTCTGGGAGATCGCCGCCCAGGCGGCCTGGAGCGCGTGCACCACCCAGCCGTTGTTCGCGAAGGTGGTGATGGGGAGCCGTTCGGCGTCGTCGAGCAGTCCGCCCCAGAACGCCGCGCGACGCTCCGGCAGGTACGTCAACGCCTCCCGGACGCCGTCGAACGTGCCGTGGACGAGCGCATGGTGGCAGGCGTACGTCCAGATCCCGCAGGCCTCGCCCGAGACCGGGTCGGCATGCGTGAGCTCGCCGATCGCCTCGGCGGCCGTGAAGTAGCCCCAGTCCGACATCGGCGCCAGCGCGAGCGGGGCCGTGCGCATCAGCGCGCCGTTGCCCGCCGAGTGCTCGGGATTCGCCGCGAAGTGCGCGAGCGACGCGTCACGCAGCCCGTCGGCCCGCCGCTCCTGCGCACCTCGCAGCACCGACCGCGTCTGCGCGCCCATGCCGGGCGGCTGCGAGTCGGCCCACTCCAGCCAGCGCGCGACGACGGCCTCCTCGAACGCGGGGCTCGTCGGGTCGAGGTTGCGGGCCACGGCCTCGGCCAGCGCATAGGCCATGGCGGTGTCGTCGGTCCACTCGCCGGGCGCCAGCCCCAAGGGGCCGCCTCCGGTCATCTCGACGGGGGCCTCCTGCGGCATCGGCGGGCCGAACTCGTGGCCGGCACCCAACGCGTCACCGACGGCGGCGGCGACGAGCAGGCCCGCCCGGCGATCATCGACGGTGCCGTGCACCGATCCCCCTCGCTGCGCCACGACGGGCCGCGACGTCCCGCCGTCGGCCCCGAGCGTGCTCAGCGCCGCCCCGCGCCGAGCAGCGAGCCGAGCACGTCGAGCAGGATGCCGCCGCCCGAGGACTGCTGTCCGCCGCCCAGCACCTGCCCCAGGATGTCGCCCAACAGACCGCCGCCGGTGCCCGGCGCCTGCGCCTGCTCCTGCGTCGAGGACGTGGGCGTCGTCGGCGCCTGCTCCTGGGCGGTACCCGGCTGCTGCCTGCGTGCCTCGTCGTACTTCGACGCAAGCCAGGCCATCACGATGGGGGCGAGCACGGGCAGCAGCTTGCGGACGAGGCCGCTGTCGATGCCGAGCGAACCGCTCAACTTGTCGACGACCGCTCCCTCGTTGCCGCCGAAGATGTGGTGGGTGATCTTCGCCCCGTCCTCGGCATCCACCTGCGACGGGTCGACGGTGCCCCGCACGAGGGCAGGATCGTGGTCGGCGAGCGCGCGCTCGATCGACGCGGCTCCCGCCGGGTCCGCGGCGTTCGCGCCGAGGCCCATGAGCAGCGTCGGCAGTGCCTGACGGGCGGCGGCCTCCACGGCGTCGGGGTCGGCGCCCACGTTGGCGGCGAGCCGCTCCAGGTCGAGGCTGTTGATGATCTCGTCGATGGTCGACATGGTGCTCCTTCTCGAAGGTGGTGGCACCATTCAACCCGCTGCCGAGGATGGGCGAAGGCAAACGCGCCGAGCCGGTCGGCCGCCCCTCGGCCCGGCCGCGTCGAGCCGAGGGTCGTCGTCGGGGATGACTCTCACAGGAAACGCACAGGCGGCTCCCCGAACGCCATCAGGCTGGTCGGGCCAAATGGTTGACATACCCCGCACGACCAGGAGCCAACCATGACCGACTACCTCTCCGTCGCCATCGACCTCGCGGCCATCGCCGCCCTCGTCTTCGGCGTCTACCTGCCCCGACACCGCCGCACCGACATGGCGCTGGCCTACCTCACCGTGAACCTCGGCGTGCTCGCCGTCGCCTTCGCGCTGGCCTCCACCTCGGTCGCCGCGGGCGTCGGACTCGGCCTCTTCGGCGTCCTGTCCATCATCCGGCTGCGCTCCGAGGAACTCACGCAGCGCGAGATCGCCTACTACTTCGCCTCCCTCGCCATCGGCCTGGTCACCGGCCTCGGCACCACCTCGGTCATGGCGATGATCCTCGTCGCGGCGATCGTCGTCGCCATCGCCGTCATGGACGCCGCCTGGCTGCAGCGCGGCGAACGACGCCTCATGGTGCTCGACCGCGCGTTCACCGACGAGTCCGAGCTGCGCGCCCACGTCGCCGCCCTCTGCGACGCCGAAGTGCTGGACGTGGCCGTCGAAAAGGTGGACCTCGTCGCGGACTCGACCCTGGTGCGCGTCAGGCTCGGCGCCCACAGCGACCGTCGTGGCCGCGTCGTCCTCGGAGCGGCGGCATGACCGCGACGATGCACCGCACCGACTGGACCGCACGGCTCGCGCCAGTGGGCCTCGACGAGCTCAACACCCGCGCCGAACGCATGATCCGCGTCGACCGCAAGTACCTCCTCCCCACCGACGAGCTCGGCCTGCTCGCCCCCGCAGTCGCCGACGCCCGCGTGCTCGAGATCGACGGTCAGCGCGCCACCGACTACACCTCGACCTACCTCGACACCGCCTCCCTCGACAGCTACCACCTCGCGGGGCGCGGGCGCCGTCGTCGCTACAAGGTGCGCACCCGACGCTACGCCGGCGGTGACGAATACCTCGAGGTGAAGTGGCGCGACGGACGCAAGCAGACCCACAAGCGGCGCCTCCCCCACCAGGGCGCATGGCCGCTGGACGCCGTCGCACTGGACTTCGTCGCCGGCACGCTGCGCGAGGCTGGGGTGCGGGTTCCCGACGTCGGAGCGCTGGTCCCCACGCTCGTCACCCGCTACCGCCGCACCACGCTCCTCCTGCCCGACGAGGACGCCCGCGCCACGGTCGACGTCGGCCTCGTCTGCCGATCCGGCCAGAGCCAGGTGTCCTTCGACGAGTTCGCCATCGTCGAGACCAAGGCCGGACACCGCCTCACCTCCCTCGACCTCGCACTGCACCGGCTCGGCCACCGCACCGCGCGCATCTCCAAGTACGGCGTCGGCCTCGCCGCCACCACCCCCGGGCTGCCGCCCGAGAAGTGGCGCCGCACGCTCAACCGCATCAATCCCACCCCCAACCATCCCGTCTCCCCCACCTCCCCCAACCCCCTCCGAGAGGACCACCGATGAACCGCCGCATCTCCACCGCACTCGCCGGGCTCGCCGTCGCCGGACTGCTGAGCGCCTGCACCGCCACCGCGACCACCAGCTCGGGCGACGCGACGAGCAGCACCTCGTCGAGCAGCAGCCAAGCCGCGGCGGCGTCGTCGGGCACCACGACGACCGTCTCCACCGCCAGCCTCGACGACGCCCTCGCCGGCCTCAAGGAGGCACACTCCGCCGACGACGTCGACACCGCCGCGGCCGCCACCATCACGCTCTCCGGCAGCGGCGCCACCACCGACGCGGAGGGCGTCATCAGCACGGACGGCGTCGTCACCATCACGAAGGCGGGCACCTACCGCATCACCGGCGACTTGAGCGGCGGGGTCGTCGTCGCGGCCGGCGAGGAGGACAAGGTGGTGCTCATCCTCGACGGCGTCACCATCACCTCCGACACCGGCTCGGCCCTGGCGGTCACCTCCGCCGACGAGGTCACCGTCGCGCTCGCCGACGGCTCCACCAACTCCCTCACGGATGCCTCGACCTACGCGGACACGTCGGAGGAGGCGCCGAACGCTGCCCTGTGGAGCAGCGCCGACCTCTCCATCACCGGCAGCGGATCGCTCACCGTCAAGGGCAATGCCAACGACGGCATCTCGTCGAAGGACGGGCTGCTGATCGCCTCCGGGACGGTCACCGTCGACGCCGCCGACGACGGCGTCCGCGGCAAGGACTACCTCATCGTCGAAGGTGGCACGCTCGACGTGCAGGCCGGCGGGCACGCGCTGAAGTCGGACAACGTCGACGACGCCACCGTCGGCTACATCGCCCTGCTGGGCGGCACCATCACCACCACCAGCGGCGAGGACGGCGGCAACGCGCAGACGATCCTCGTCGGCGATGCGACGACGACGATCGACGCCACCGACGACGGCCTCCACGCCGACCTGGCGCTGCTCGTCGGCGGCGGCAACCTCACCATCGCCAACAGCGAGGAGGGCCTCGAGGCCGCAACCATCTCCCTGCTGGGCGGGGTCGTCGACGTGACCGCCGCCGACGACGCCATCAACGGCTCCTCCGGCGACGGCCAGGGCGCGGACCCGATGGCCGCGAGCAGCGACGTGAGCGTCACGATCGCCGGCGGGGAGATCGTGCTCGATGCCGGCGGCGACGGGCTCGACTCCAACGGCACCGCGACGATGACCGGCGGCTCCCTGACCGTCCACGGCCCCACCAACAACGGCAACGGCTCGATCGACGTAGCCAGCGGATTCACCATCACGGGAGGCACGCTCGTCGCCGCGGGCGCCTCCGGCATGGCGCAGACCCCCTCTGCGGAGTCCGGACAGGGCTGGATCACCGCCGACGTCGGCGCCTCCGCCGGCCAGGTGGTGACGGTCAGCACGGCCGACGGGACCGAGTTGGTCTCCTTCACCGCGCAGAAAGCGGCGCAGAACGTCGTCGTCTCCGCCGAGGGCATCACCACCGGGGAGAGCTACGTCGTCTCGGTCGACGGCTCGGAGGTGGCGACGGTGACCGCCGGCGAAGGAGGCCGCTCCGGCATGGGCGGCGGCATGGGCGGCGGCGGCATGGGCGGCGACCGCCAGATGCCCCCCAGCGGCATGGGCCCCGGCCAGGACTCGTCGGGCACCACCGACGGCACGGATGGCAACGCCTGACGCGCACCTCCCACAACGACGCCGTCGCCCGGCTCCCACGAAGGGGCCGGGCGACGACGCCGAAGGGGTGGATCAGGCCGCTGCGAGACGGCGGCGCTTCTCCTCCGCGGCATTGCGTCGAACATCGACGAACACTGCCACGATGATGACCGCACCGATGACCATAAACTGCACGTCCGACTGGGCGTTCAGGAGGGTCAGGCCGTTGCGGATGACCGAGATGATGAGCGCGCCGATGAGCGTGCCCCAGATGGTGCCCTTGCCGCCGGTGAACGACGCGCCGCCGATGATGCAGGCCGCGATCGCGTCAGTCTCGTAGTTGCCGGACATGCCGGCCGACGGGTTGGCCACGCCGGAACGTCCGACGATCACGATGCCTGCGAGCGCGGAGCAGAAGCCCGCCGCGGCGTAGACGAAGATGAGCACGTTGTCGGTGTTGATGCCCGACAGGCGCGTCGCCTCGGGGTTGCCCCCTACGGCGTAGATCGCGCGCCCGAGCGACGTGCGGTTCAGCAGCAGGTGGACGAGCGCGAACAGCCCGAGCATCGCCAGGAACGACACCGGCAGCCCGTTGAAGCCGTTGCCCTTGAAGAGGTCCGCGGAGCCCAGCAGCGTCACGCCCGGGTCGAATCCGGAGATCGTGCGGGTGGCGAGCAGGTACAGCGCCAAGCCGGCGAGCACGTACTTCATGCCCAGCGTCGAGACGAACGGGTGGGGCAGCTTCAGCTTCGTGAGCAACACACCATTGACGACGCCGACGAGCGTGCCGACGATGAGCGCGACGAGCAGCAGCACGAACGGGTTCGTCCAGCCGAACGAGACCATCAGGAACGCCATGGCGCAGGCGCTGAGGATCGCGTTGGTGCCCACCGACAGGTCGATGCCTGCCGTGATGAGCGTCAGCAGCATGCCTGCGGCGAGGAAGCCGTTGACGGCGGTCTGGCGCAGGATGTTCATGCCGTTGTTCACCGTGGGGAACTGCGGCGTCAGCAGCGACATGATGACGATGAGGATGACCAGCGCCAGCAGCGGCGCCAACTTCCCAAGGATCGCCTTCGCCCTCTTGTTGTTCACTGTTCTTGCCTTTCTCCCCAAGCAGCCTTCATGATGTCGTCCTCGTTGAACTTGGGATCGTCACGATTGATCTCGGCCATGACCTCGCCGCCGCGCATGACGATGACGCGGTCGCTCATCCCGAGCACCTCGGGAAGCTCGGAGGAGACCATGATGATGCACTTTCCCTGGCTGGCCAGGGTGTTCATGATGTTGTAGACCTCGACCTTCGCGCCGACGTCGATGCCGCGCGTCGGCTCGTCGAAGAGGTAGATGTTGGACACCGAGTTGATCCACTTGCCGATGACGACCTTCTGCTGGTTGCCACCGCTCAGCTTGCCGGCGAGGTTGTCGGCATTCGGTGTCTTGATGCGCAGCGATTCGATGCTCTTGGCGCTCATCTCGTGCACCTTGCTGGGGCTCAGCCAGCCACCCTTGGTGACGTGCCGGAAGGCCGACAGGATGAGGTTGTCGGCGATCGACTGGTTGAGCACCAGGCCCTGCCCCTTGCGGTCCTCCGTCACGTAGGCGATGCCCTTGCGGACCGCGTCGCGGGGGTTGCGGATACGGACGGATTTGCCGTCGACGAGCACCTCGCCGGCGTCGACGGGCAGGTCGCCGAAGATGCAGCGCATCGTCTCGGTGCGGCCGGCGCCGACGAGCCCGGCGAAGCCGAGGATCTCGCCGTAGCGGGCCGTGAAGCTGACGTTCTTGATCTTGCCGACGGAGGTGACGCCGCGGAACTCGATCGCCACCTCGCCGGGGGTGTTGTCCTGCTTCGGGAACTGGTTCTCGACGCTGCGGCCCACCATGGCGCGGATCAGCTTGTCGTTGTCCATGTTCTCGATGTCCTCGGTGAGGATGTGTTCGCCGTCGCGCATGACCGTCACCCGGTCGCACAGCTCGAACAGCTCCTCGAGCTTGTGGGACACGAAGAGGATCGCGACGCCGCGGGAGCGCAGTTCACGCACGACGCGCATGAGCTCGTCGACCTCGGATTCGCCGAGGCTGGACGTCGGCTCGTCCATGATGATGAGCTTCGCGTCCTTCAGGAGCGCGCGGGCGATCTCGACCATCTGGAGGACGCCCATGCCGAAGATCGCGGCCTGCTTGGTGACGTCGGCCTTGATGCCCATGGAGGCGAGCAGCTCGGTGGCCTTCGCGTCCATGGACTTGTAGTCGAGCAGGCCGCCGGGGCCCTTGATGCCCTGGTTCAGGAAGATGTTGTCGGTGAGCGACAACTGCCGGACGATGTTGAGCTCCTGGTAGACGCAGGCGATGCCCGCGTTCTGGGAATCCTGCGGCGACGCGAACTTGCGGCGTTCTCCGTCGACGTGGATCTCGCCCTCCTCGGGCTGGTAGACCCCGGTGAGGACCTTGATGAGCGTGGACTTTCCCGCGCCGTTCTCGCCGATCAGGCCGTGCACTTCGCCCGGCTCGATCTGGATGGCCATGTCCCTGAGCGCGACGACGCCCGGAAACTTCTTGGTCACACCCTTCAGCTCGACCACTGGAGACACTGTCTCCCCCTTCGTTGGATGGTTTTGGCTTCTTGGATGGATTGGGCGGGACGCGTGGCAGTCCTCGCGTCCCGCCCAATCAGTGCTGCGCGGTGCCCGTCAGCTTTCGCCGAGCTGTTCCTTGAGCTTCGCCAGGTAGTCGGCGGCGTTGTCCTTGGTGATGACCGTGGAGCCCGTGTCGATGAAGGCCTCGAGCTGCTCGCCCTTGGCTGCCTTCACCGCGGCCTCCACGGCCTTGTAGCCCATGCCGTAGGGGTCCTGGGCGACGGTGCCTGCGACGGTGCCTGCGATGACGTTCTGCACGCCGGCCTGGATGCCGTCGAAGCCGAAGATGACGAGGTCGCTCTTGCCCGCGGCGGCTGCTGCGCGCGCGGCGCCGGAGGCCATCTCGTCGTTGTTGGCGACGACCACCTTGAGGTCGGGGTTGCTGGTGAGGACGTTCTCCATGATGGAGGCGGCCTTGTCGGCGAGGCCTTCGCCGTACTGCTTGACGACCACCTCGACACCGCCGGCCTGCAGGCCCTCGGTGAAGCCCTTCTCGCGGGCGTCGCTGGTGGTGTTGCCCTGCACGCCACCGATCCAGGCGGCCTTGGCGCCGGAGCCGGCGAGCTTGGCGGCCGCCTCGCCGCCGGACTTGGCTGCGGGCTCGTTGCCGGTGCCGATGTAGGAGAGCTTCTTGTCGTAGGGGGCGTCGGTGTCGACGAACAGGATCGGCTTCTCGGTGCTGCCGAGGACCGACACGACCGAGTCGGGTTGCAGCGGGGAGATGACGAGCGCCTGGATCGAGTTGTCGGCGAGCATCGTCTCGATCATGTTGTTCTGCTCGTCGTAGGCCGTCTCCGAGGCCGGGCCCTGGAGCTGCACGGTGACGCCGAGGTCCTTCTCTGCGGCCTTCACGCCGGCGCCGACGTAGCTCCAGTACTCGCTGGAGAGGGTCTTCAGGATGACGCCGACCTTGACGGCGCCGCCCGCGTCGCCGCCCGCGGAGTTGGAGGCACCCGCGTCCGCATCGCCAGCACCCATGCTGCAGGCGGACAACGCGAGGGCCACCGCAGAGACCGCTGCGATGAGAGTCTTCTTCATTGATTCCTCCATTGGATTCTGCGTGCCCGGGTACGTCTTCACCGACGAGTTTCGACCCGTTCGGCACTTCTTGAAAGGTAACCCCATCCCGGCCGATTGTCAATACAAACTTTTCGGAATGGTCGAACCAAGTGGGGAGGGTGTCAGCCCCCGTAGAAGGCGGGTCGTGGCGTCGAGCGCACCTCGACCTCCCTGCCCGTGTGCAGCGCCTCGACGCCTGCCTCGCAGGCGAGCGCGACGCGGTAGCCGTCCCAGGCCGTCGGGCCGTCGACGAGTCGGCCGTCGCGCACCGCGTCGACCCACGTCTGCACCTCCACGTCGAAGGCGCGGGCGAACCGCGTGTCGTAGTAGACGTGCTCACGCACGCGGTGCGCCCCGTCGCTCCACACCCCCATGCCCGACGGCTGCCCGATCCTGGCGACCGCCCGCTCGAACACCGCCTCGGTGGTGACTTGGTAGCCGAACTGCGCGGAGACGTTCATCTCGACGTCGACGAGCACCCCGTCCTCGAGCTCCATCAGCACCTGGATCGGTTCGCGCAGGTGCGGCAGGGAGAGTGTGTTGCGTCGGCCCTGCCGCACCGCGACGGTCCGCACCGGCGAGCCCGCCACCCAGCTCAGCACGTCGAACTCGTGCACGACTGAGTCGTCGATGAGGTTCTGCTGGGTGTACAGCGGGTTGGTGGGGCGCGCGTTGCGGTGGGCTGTGTGGAGCATGAGGAGCGCGCCGGCCTCGCCCGAAGCGACGAGCTCGCGCAGCTGCGCGTACTCGGCGTCGAAGCGGCGCATGAACCCCACCTGGATGTGGGGGCGGTCGAGCCGCTGCTCGGCGTCGAGGACCTCCTCCGCGGAGGCAGAGTCGGGCGTGAGCGGCTTTTCGGAGAAGGTCGGCAGGCCGGCGTCGAGCGCAGTCAGCAGCGCATCGCGGTGCGCGAATCCGGGTGAGCAGACCATCAGTGCGTCGAGTTCGGCGCCCTCCAGCATGCCCTCCAGGGAGTCGAACGCGGCCCCCTCGCCGACGACGTCCCGCGCCCGGTCGACGTCGCTGTCGGCCATCGCCACCAGCTCGGCCCCTGCGATCCGGGCCGCGATCCTGTGGGCATGATCCCGGCCGATGGACCCGGCCCCGACGATGCCGATGCGGATGTCCTGCATCATTGCTCCTTCCACGATTGCCATGTCCTAACATAGTCGCAGTGATCGATGGAAGGTGCGGGACGATGCTGTTGGGATATCTCACCGATGCGGTGGCCGGGCGGTCACTCGACGAGGCCCTCGCGCTCGCCGCGGAGCTGGGTCTCGACGGGGTGGAGCTTGGCGCGGGAGGGTGGTCCAAGGCCCCCCACCTGGACCTCGCGGCCACCGCAGGGTCGTCGTCGGAGATCCGGAAGCTCCAGGCCAAGCTCGACGATCACGGGCTTCGGCTGCTCGCGATCAACGCCAACGGCAACCAACTCCACCCCACCGACGGCGCCGCGCACGACGCGGTGGTGCGGGGCAGCCTCCGGCTCGCCGCCGAGATGGGCGTGCCGACCGTCGTGCTGATGTCCGGGCTGCCCGCCGGAGCCCCCGGCGACACGATGCCAAACTGGATCACCACGTCGTGGCCGCCCGAGGCGGAGGCCATGTTGCGCCACCAGTGGGAGGACGTGGCGCTGCCGTACTGGCGCGGGCTCGCCGACGAGGCCGAGCGGCTGGGCGTGAGGCTGGCCGTCGAGATGCACGGACGCCAGCTCGTCCACAACGTCGCCTCGTTCCGGCGGCTGTCCGACGCCGTCGGCTCGCCTGCGATCGGCGCCAACCTGGACCCGTCGCACCTCATGTGGCAGGGCTGCGACCTGCTGGCCGTCGTCGAGGCGCTCGGGCGCGACATCGCCCACGTGCACGCCAAGGACGTGCGGATCATGCCCCGTCGCACCGCCGTGGACGGGCTGCTGGACCCGCTCCCGCCGTCGGCCGTCCACGAGCGCACGTGGAATTACGTCACCCTCGGCAACGGGCACCGGGGAGGGGCCGAGTTCTGGCGGGAGTTCGTCTACGCGCTCCACGCGGTCGGCTACTCGGGGCCGCTCAGCATCGAGCACGAAGACGTCCTCGTCGGCGGCGAGGAGGGCCTCCGACGCGCGACCGCGATCCTGCGCCCACTCCTGTTCCACGATGCCCCCGACTGGACGCCCGCCGACGTCTGACCGGTCGGGACTTGCCGCGAACCCGCCGTGCCGGGCGGTGGCGGAGCCAATCAGACTTCTTGGCGCAATTTCGATCTCGGGACGCAACCTCGACTTCGGGACGCAACCTCGACTTCGACGTCTCCCATTCGAGCTCGCACACCCTATAGACCGGGCAAACCCGAACACCCCGGGCAAACGCCCCAACCGACGGCGGGACTGCGTGCCGACGGACCTACCGACGTCCCTACCGACGACGAACCCGCGGCCCGACGTCCCAACCGAGGACGAACCCACGGCCCGACGGACCTGCCGCCCGACGAACCCGCGGCCCGACGGCGCGCCGCCGCCCCGATCGCCGACACAGATCAGACACCAGCCGTGGCACCGCCGCATCGAGAAAATGGAAAAACCCCTTGCCAAAAGGGGTTTCGTGGTGAGCCTAGCTGGACTTGAACCAGCGACCTCTGCCTTATCAGGCGAGCAACGATCCTAGCCAGCAGCACCGCAGTACGGTTTGGGTACGACT
>JHVD01000020.1 GCA_000619965.1 Propionibacteriaceae bacterium P6A17 | reverse complement strand
CAGCTCGGCCACCTCGCGGCGCAGGCGCTTGTTCTCCTCAGCGACATCGCTCGGGACACCGGGCTTCGCGCCGGCGTCGACCTCGCGGCGGCGATGCCACACCCGCAGCGTCTCCGCGCTCATGCCGAGGAGCCCCGCAACATGCCGCACGGCGGACATCAGATTCGAGTGCTCACCGGAGGCCTTGGCCTCATCGAGCATCCGCAGCGCGCGCTCGCGCATCTCGGGAGAGTACTTCTGGTTCATCGTGTTCCATCCTTGCTTCAAGAACGGAACGAAACCCAGGCCGATTCAGTCTCACGTGAGCAGACAGCTCAGCCCTGTGAATTCGCAACGCAGGGTTCCGAGGGCCGCTTCGATGTCCGGTAAACCCCTCGCGACCTGCGCGAACGCACGGTTCGTGCGGCGGAGCCAAAGTTGTCAAACTCTCTACGTAGGTCCACCACATCAGGCCGCGGCTCAGGCGCCGGGCCGGGGGAAGTTGCTGGTCGCGGCGGTGACGATGTCACGCAGCCCCACGACGTTGACCGCGCCGGCCGCGACGCCCCCGACGACGGGCACGAACCGGGCCAGGTTGATGGCACCCTTCACCGACGCGTTGGTGATGAGCTTGATGCCCACGGCCTGCTCCATGTCCTGCAGCAGCTTCGCCGGCAGGTCGTGGAGCCTGCCGATGGACTCGAACGATCCCAGCTCGACACCCTGCCTGCTCGCCAGACGACGCCCCTCGGAGCCGGCCAGCGTCAGCGCAACGAGCAGGCGCACCACGGGGGAGCCCAGATCGTAACCGCGCAGGTGTGCCACGCAGGCTGCCAAACGGGCGGCGCGCAGGTGGTAGAGGGTCAGGTCGGCGGGGAGTGCGAGGGGCATCGTCGAGAATCCGCCGAAGCCGGAGACGAAGCCGCTGAGGCCGAGCGCGTGCATCTCCGACGTGGTCAGTTGCCTGATCGCCGCCTCGGCATCCCCGCCTGCGGCCGCGAGGCGACGGTTGCTCGTCGTGATGGCATCCTCCATGGGGCCAACCCCGTCGATCGCGGCGTCGAGGATCCAGCGAATCCACTGGGCGGCGTGCTGGCGCTCGTCGGGCTTCGCCCCTTCCTGGTCTGGCGTCTCGTCTCGTGGTTCCATGATCTCGCCCCATTCGTCGTCGGGAAGGTGGAGGCCCCCAGCCTAGGTCAGCCGTGGCTCATCGTCGTGGCTGGGCTCCCGCGAGCACGCCACCCGTGGACGCCCGAACGAGCGCCGCGTAGGCGCCGGCGCCGGCCAGCAGCGACTCGTGGGTGCCCTGCTCGACGACGCGTCCGTCGTCGAGCACGACGATCTGGTCGGCGGCACGTACGGTGGACAGACGATGCGCGATGACCACCAACGTGGATCGGACGGTCGCGACGGCCTCTTGCACGGCACGCTCGGTCTCGTTGTCGAGGGCGCTCGTCGCCTCGTCGAGGATCAGCACTTCCGGCTCCTTCAGCAGCGTGCGGGCGAGTGCGAGGCGTTGCTGTTCCCCTCCGGAGAAGCGATGTCCCCGCGCGCCGACCGTCTGGTCGAGGCCCAGTGGCAGCGCGCGCACGACATCGGCGACGTGGGCGCGCTCCAACGCGTCCCACAGCAGAGCGTCGTCGGCGTCCGGGCGGGCCAGCAGGAGGTTCTCGCGGATCGTCGTGTGGGCCAGGTACGTCTCCTGCGTGACGATGCCGACGCGCCGGGCCCGCTCGTCGGCGGAGATGGCGCGCAGGTCGACGCCTCCCAGCAGCACGTCGCCCCTGCTCGGATCCATCAACCGCACGAGCAGGGAGGCGAGAGTCGACTTGCCGGAGCCCGTGTGGCCCACGAGGGCCGTCGTCCGGCCTGCGGGGATGTCGATCGTGACGTCGATGAGCGCGTCGTCGTGCCCGCCCGGGTAGCGGTAGGTGACGCCGCGCAGGGCCATGGACGGGTCCCGGATCTGCTCATCGGCAGGGGAGGCTGGCTCTGCGAGGTCGGGGGTGAGGTCGAGGTATTCGAAGATCCGCGAGAACAGCGCCATCGAGGCCACCCATTGCGCGCCCACGTTGAGCAGCCCAAGCAGGGGGCGGAAGAGCTGCGTCTGCAGCGTCGTGAAGGCGATGAGCGTGCCGATGGACATGCCGCGCCCGGTGATCGGCAGGCCCCCTGCAAGGTAGACCAGTGCGGGGATAGTCGCGAAGACGAACTGCATGGTGGCCATGCGCCAGCGCCCTGCGAGCTGGCTCTCCAGCTCGAGGCCGATCAGCTCGTGCGAGGCGTCCCGGAATCGCCGCGCGGCCTGATGGCTGGAACCGAGCGTCTTCGACAACCGCATGCCCGAGATCGACAGTTCCTCGGAGATGGTGTGCTGCAGGTCGGCGAGCGCCTCCTGCTGGCGGGCGGTGACCGACCTCCTGGCCAGCGCGACCCGACGCGTGACGAAGACGGCCGGCGGCAGCACCACCAGGGACAGCACGGCAAGCGTGGGGCTCAGGGCGATCATCGAGATCATGATCGCCACCGTCATCGTCACGTTGCTGGCGATCGACGTGGCGGTGGTGGTCACCACCGACTGCATGCCGGAGATGTCGTTGGTGAGCCTCGACTGCACCTCGCCGGCCCGGTTGCGGGTGAAGAACTGCAATGACTGGCGCTGGAGGTTCTCGAACACGTCGACGCGCAGCCGGTGCATGATCTCCTGGCCGACCCGGGCGCTGATCCACGTCTGCGCGACGGCGACCACCTGCGTGACCGCCGCGAGCCCCACCATGCCCGCGACGAGCCGCAGCAACAGCGGCACGTCGCCGTGCGGGATCGCGTCGTCGACGGTGGCGCGCACCAGGAACGGCTGCACGACGGTGAGCCCCGAGGTGAGGACGATCAGCCCGACGACCAGCGCGATGCTGCCCGAGTGGGGGCGGAACAGCCCGACGACGCGGCGAAGGTCCACCGGGGCGCGCGTGAGCTGTGCAAGATCCGCGGGATTCTTGCGTTGGGCCCCGCGCCCGAACATGTCGTGTCCCATGGTTGCCCCTTTCCCGACCGCAACACATAGTGCGGTTACTTCACTATGATGATAGCTCACGAAATGCTGGTAGCATGCAGCCATGGACATCACCGGCGCCGAGCTCGGCGACCTCGTATCCCTCGCCGCCCGGCGGATGCGCGCGAGCACCCTGGAGTTGGGGATACCGCCACACCAGTTCCGGGCGCTGCGGATCATCGCGCACGCTCCCGTGCGGCCCGCCCGGCTCGCCGAGCGCCTGTTCATCACGCCGCGCGCGGTCACCGACGTCGTCGACGCACTCGTGGGCGCCGGGCTCATCGTCGTCGAGCCGGATCCGGACGACCGCCGGGCCAAGCGGATCGCGATCACCCCCGAGGGCACCCGCGCGCTCGGCAGAGCGCGCGCTGCGCGAGAGGCCGCGGCCGAAGAGCTCTTCGCGCAGCTCGACGACGCCGATCGCGCCACGCTGCACGCCCTGCTGACGCGTGTCGTCGGCGACGCCCCCCGGCACCCGCATCGCTAGGGACGAGACCCGCGTGTCACGCTTCTTCGCAGAGACGCCTATTCCCGAGCTCTACCGCTGGTTCGCCGAGGAGACGCGCGCGACGTCACCGCTCTGGGAAGCCGTGTCCTTCTGGATCGCCCGGGAGCCGACGCTCGAGCGGCTCCTCGACGCGCTGCCCGGGGAGGCCCGACAGCCCAACCGCTTCCTCGCCGCACTCCGCTTCTACGACGCCCCGCTGCAACCAGGGGAGACCCTCCGCGATTGGGTCGTCGAGCACTGGGCGCAGTTGCGCGCAACGATCATCTCGCGGCCCACCCAGACCAACGAGCCAGGCCGCCTCGCGGTCCTCGGGCCCATCCTCGCCTCGCTGCCCCAGCCACTGGCGCTGCTCGAGCTGGGGGCCTCGGCGGGCCTGTGCCTGCTCCCGGACCGGCTGCCGCTGCGGCCGGTCGACGCCACGGGGACCCCACCCGCGGACGGCCGACGGCTGAGCGTCGCAGCGCGTCTCGGCGTGGATCGCAATCCCCTCGACATCACCCGCGATGACACCCGCCGCTGGCTGCGCGCCCTCGTGTGGCCGGGCGAGGAGGATCGGGAGCGACGACTGGCCCACGCCCTCGAGGTCGCCGCCCAGGACCCGCCCGAGGTGGTACGCGGTGACCTCCTCGAGCACCCGGAGGCGCTCGTCGGCTCCCTCGTGGAGGACCTGCGCACGCGGGCTCCGGAGGCGACGTGCGTGGTGATGCACTCCGTGACGCTCGGCTATCTCCCTCGCGCCGCGCGGGCAGAGGTCATCGCGGCGATCGCCGGCACCGGCGCCCGCTGGCTCGCCTTCGAGGATGCGCGCGTCCTGCCCGAGGTGGCGGCCCTGGCGGGTGTGGCACCCGAGTGGGGCAAGTTCGTCGCAGCGCTCGACGGCGCACCGCTGGCGTGGAGCCAGGCCCACGGGCGCCGCGTGCGCTGGCTCAGCCCGTGACCCGCCGGAACTGGAAGAACACCCGAGAGTCCCAGTCCTTCGTGCTGGAACTGAAGTCCCAGCAGATCACGATGACCGCCGACGGCTCCCCGTCGGGGTCGAGCATCACCCTCGACGACGGGTCGTAGTCCGCCACCATGATGCGCTGCGCCTCGACGAACTCGTAGCACACGGTGCAGCCGTCCTTGGCGTGGAGTTGGGGGACGTCGCCGGGACGCAGCGCAGACTCCCCACCGTCGTACAACTCGTTGCCCAGCGCCGGCCGTAGCGAGGGGCGGTAGGTGTGGATCGTCAGCACGACCTTGCCATGGTCGGCACCCGGACGGGGCCCGTCGGACCACCAGCCCGCCGAGCGCCGGTCGTTCTTCGGCGGTGCGGAGATCTGCCCGCCCTGCGTGCGCATGGCGATCACCCGCTCCTTGGCCCCGACGCGTGCCAGCGTGAAGGAGGTCGGCGTGAACCCGGAAGTCGAATGCGAGCACTGCGCGGTGGCGGCGGATGGGCTGGGGGATGCGGTCGGCGTCGGGCTGGGCGTGGGGGAGGGCCAAGGCGACGGCGGGGCGGTCGTCGGTGGGGCGCTCGTCGGGGGTGGCGTCTCGCGCGAGGGCAGTGCGACGCTCGTCTCCGGCTGCTCGAGCAGCGCGGTGCGCGACAGGCCCTGCCGGAGGAGCAGCCCGCCGGCTACCAGGACGACCAACGCGACGATGGTGGCGACGATCCGCCTGCGTCGAAGCTGTTGCACGCCCGGGACTCTACCCGATGCCCCGGCGCCGCATCCGACTCAGGCGAACGCGCGCTCCATCCTCCGCACCTCGGCCACACGCTTCGCGCTCAGCCGGCCGTCGGCCACGGCTGCGTCCAGGGCGCACTCGGGCTCCGCGGAGGTGTGCGTGCAGCCGCGGGGGCAGTCCTGCGTGACCTCGTCCAGGTCGGGGAACGCGCGAATCACCGTGCCCGGGCCCACGTGGCTGATCCCGAAGGAGCGGACCCCCGGCGTGTCGATGATCCAGCCGCCGCTGGGCAGTTCGAGGGCGAGTGCCGACGACGAGGTGTGCCGGCCCTTGCCAGTCACGTCGCTCACCGCGCCCGTGGAGCGCGCCGCGCCGGGCACGAGCCGGTTCATGAGCGTCGACTTCCCGACCCCGGAGTGCCCGACGAGCACCGTCACCTCCCCACGCAGCAGCTCGGCGACCTCGGTGAGGTCCGAGTCCGGGTCGGTCACGACGATGGGCAGCCCGAGTGGCGCGTACGTGTCGATGATCGCGTCGGGGCTCGCCAGATCCGCCTTGGTGAGGCACAGGATCGGTGCGACGTGGCCGTCGTAGGCTGCGACGAGGATGCGGTTGATCATGCCCTCGCGCGGCGGCGGATCGGCGAGTGCGGTGACGATCATGAGCTGGGTGGCGTTGGCGACGATGGGGCGCTCGAACGCGTCCTCGTCGTCCGACGAGCGGCGCAGCATCGTGGTCCTGGGCTCCACCTCGACGATGCGGGCCAGCGAGCCCTCGTCGCCGGAGACATCCCCGTCGAGGCGTACCCGGTCGCCGACGAGCACGCCCTTGCGCGGCACGAATCGGCCACGAACCGCCGTCACGTCCCGGCCGTCGAGCTTGCACCGGTAGCGTCCGCGGTCGATGGAGACGACGAGCGCGACGGGATTGCGCGAGTAGTCGGGGCGGTCCTTCGTGCGCGGCCGGGAGCGCCGCGTGGGACGGTCGAAGCGTGCGTGCTCGTCCTCGTAGATGCTCACAGCAGCCCTGCCCACAGCGCAGGGAAGTCGGGCATCGTCTTGCCGACGCAGGCCATGTCCGTCACCGACGAGCCGGGCGCCAACAGCCCGAGCAGCGCGGCGAAGTGGACCATGCGGTGGTCCGCGTACGTCTCGAAGGTGGCCGCCCGCGGCCGTCCGCCGACGATGACGAGCCCGTCGGGCCGCTCCTCGACGACGATGCCAGCGCGCGCGAGCTCCCGCGCGAGCGCGGAGAGGCGGTCGGTCTCATGGCCGCGGATGTGGGCGACGCCGGTGATGGTCGTCGTGCCCTCCGCGACGGCGGCCAGCGCCGCGACGACGGGCGTGAGCTCGGATGCCTCGTGCAGGTCGAGGACGCCGGCGGCGGTGAGCCGACCGTCGCCCAGCACCGTCGCGATCCCATCGGCGACGGTGACCTCGCAGCCCATCGCCTTGAAGATGTCGAGTGACAGCGCCCCGGGCTGGGTGGTGGCCTCGGGCCATCCGGGCACGGAGACGCTCCCGCCGGCCACCGCAGCCGCCGCGAGGAATGCGGACGCATTCGTGAGGTCGGGCTCGACGCGGGCGTCGACGGGAGTGGGGCACCCCTCGTCGACCTGCCAAGTGTGGTCGTCGAGCTCGCGCGCCCGGATGCCGTGACGGGTGAGCATCGCGGTGGTCATGGCAATGTGCGGCCGCGACGGCAACCGCTCGCCCACGTGCTCGACGACGAGCCCGCCCGGCAGCCGTGCCCCGACGAGCAGCAGCCCCGAGACGAACTGGCTGCTGGCCGACGCATCGACTTCGACCCTGCCACCGGCAGGTGCGCTTGAAGAGATGGTGAACGGCAGCCGGTCCCCGTCGATGCGGGCGCCCAGCGCGCGCAGCGCGTCGAGCAGCCCGGCCATGGGGCGTTCGCTGGCGTGTGGGTCACCGGTGAAACTCACCGGCGCGTCCGCGAGCAGTACCAACGGTGGAACGAAGCGCATGACGGTGCCCGCGAGCCCGCAATCGACGCTCCCGCCGCCGCGGATGGGGCCGGGTGTGATGCGCAGCTCGCTCGGGCCTGTCCAGTCGATGTCGGCCCCGAGGGTACGCAGTGCCGCGACCATGAGATCGCTGTCGCGGGAGCGCAGCGCCCCCCGCAGAGTGCTCACGCCGGTGGCCAGCGCGGCCAGCACGAGCGCACGGTTCGTCTCCGACTTGGAGCCGGGCACCACCACTTCGCCGTGGACGGGCCCGGCGGCCGAGGGGAGGGCGGCGGTCAACGGGTGACCCGCTTGGCCAGCTTCTTCGCCTTGCGTGCCTGCTTGCGCATCGACTTGCGGGTCATGGCCGAGGCGGCCTTCGCCTTCTCACTGACCTGCGCACTCGCCTGCTGGCGACGCTGCTCGGCGCGCCAGCCCAGGCTCGGCTGCCCCTGGAGGTCCTGCGTCGCGAGGACGGCGGCCCCGAGCAACGCGACGTGCTGCAGCGCCTCCGCCCGGCGCTCGGCCTTCTCTGCGGGGCCCGCGTGCTTGTCGGGCCAGACCATCGCGACGTCGAGGAGCGTGGCCGGGACCAGGAAGCAGGCGCCGAGCCGACGGCCGATCCCGGTGGCGAACATCGAGCCGCCCACGATCTTGAGGAAGCCCGCGATGCGGACCCACGTCTTCGTCTCCTGCGGAATGTGCGACGAGTACGAGGCCGGCACCAGGCGCTGCACGAGCGGGACGGCCTTCTGGGTGAAGTCCTCGGCCCGGGCAGTGAGGTCCTCCGGCTCACGGACTGCGCGGAGCCCGCTCGTGACGAAGTGTCCGGCGAACATGGAACGTGCTGCAAATCGGATGAGACTCATGTCCCGAGCCTACCCGTATGGTGGTGACATGTGCGGACGATATGCGGCAACGGCCAAGCCCGGCGAACTCGTCGAGGAATATGAGATCGACTTCGTCGACGACTTGGGGCCCGCCGCCTCGCCCAGGTGGAACATCGCCCCGACGATGCCCATCGCGACGGTCCTCGTCGACGACCGCGACGGCCACGAGACGCGCCTGCTGACCGCCACCCGCTGGGGCCTGATCCCGCCGTGGGCGAAGGAGCGCCCCATGCAGCTCATCAATGCGCGGGTGGAGACCGTGGCCGAGAAGCCCTCGTTTCGCAACGCCATCCGCCGTCGTCGCTGCATCGTCCCGGCCGACGGCTACTACGAGTGGCGGGCCGAAGGCGGCCGCAAACAGCCCTACTGGCTCCAGGGCGCGACGGGCACCCTCGCCCTGGCGGGCATCTTCGAGTTCCACCGCTTCGACGACCTGTGGGTGCGCACGACGGCGATCCTCACCACCGAAGCCACCGACGAGTTCGGCTGGGTCCACGACCGCATGCCGCTCGTCGTCCACGCGGACTCCCGGGACGCCTGGCTGGATCCGACGTCGACCGACCCCGTCGAGGCACTCGCGGGGTTGGAGGAGCCGCGGCTGCTGCGCGCCACCGCGGTGACCACGGCGGTCAACAAGGTGGGCAACGAGGGCCCGGAACTGCTGACCCCCGTGGGGGAATAATCGCGCACCCGCAGGCGTTGACCAGCACATGAACGACCTGCTGGAGCACCGGAGCGCTGCGACGCAAGCAGTGGGTGGCGGATACTGCCTTCCCACCCTTCCGGTACTCTGCTGGGTGATGGACACCAGCACGCTTGCCGACGACGGGCTCGACCCGTTGGCTACGGTCGACGACCGCATCGACCCCTTCGAGGAGGAGTCGCTCGCGCTCGTCGACCGACTCTACGCCGCCGCGCTGGGAATGACCCGCAACGCCGCCGACGCGGAGGACCTGGTGCAGGAGACGTACGCCAAGGCGTTCTCCGCCAGGGAGTCCTTCACGATGGGCACCAACCTCAAGGCGTGGCTGTACCGCATCCTGACCAACTCGTTCATCAGTCACTATCGCAAGGCCCAGCGTTCCCCTCAACTGAGCGACGACGAGGAGATCACCGACCACCAGCTCGCCAGCGCCGCATCCCACGACTCGAGGGGGCTGCGCTCGGCCGAGATGGAGGCCCTCGACCGGCTGCCGGACAGCGTCGTCTCCGAGGCGCTGCAGGCGCTGCCGGAGCAGTACCGCCTGGCCGTGTGGCTCGCCGACGTCGAAGGATTCGCCTACAAGGAGATCGCGGAGATCATGGACACGCCCATCGGTACGGTGATGAGCCGGATCAATCGTGGCCGTGGACAGTTGCGCAAGTCGCTCGCGGAGTACGCCGCCGAGCGTGGGTTCGGTCCGAGGGGGCAGCACCGTGGTTGAGCAGATGCACACCCATCACGAAGTCGACGAATGCGTGGCCGCGCTGCATCAGGTGCACGCATTCCTCCACAACGAGCTGTTGGAGGCCGACGCCGACGCCATCCGGCACCATCTGCACGCCTGTGAGCGATGTATGGAGCAGTACGAGATCGAGACCGCCATCGAGGAGATGATCCGCAGGGCTGCCGTCGCCAAGGCACCCTCGTCGCTCCACCTCAAAATCCGTTCGATGAGGATCGGACGCGAGGTGTCCTGAGCCCGGCGCAACACCAGCACGAACAAGGAAAAGCCCCCGCACACCGCGGGGGCTTCGTCACGTCAGGCGTTGGGACGCTTGCCGTGGTTGGCCTTGTTCTTGCGTCGAGCGCGACGCTTGCGACCAGTCTTGCCCATGTCAATCTCCTTGGCGTTGATGTTGCAACGGTCCATTGTGGCACAGTTGTGCTCATGCATGATGCAGACGACCTCACCGACACGGAGTGGCTGGATGCCTTCGTCGCCCAATGGAATTTCTTCGCGGACCTGTGTTACTCGGATCTGGTCCTCTGGAGGCCACTCGACGAGCAGGGAGAGACGTTCGTCTGCACCAACCAGGTGCGGCCGGTCACGGGACCGACCGCAATCGAGCACGACATCGTCGGGGAGACCGTCGGCCATGACGAGCCAGACCACCCGGTGCTGAGCGCCTGGCTCACCCGGGAGGTGACGGAGACCAGCGACAACGCGCTGAGCGCAGGGATCCCCGTCGGGGTGTGGGCCATTCCCGTGTTCCGCCATGAACGCCCCATCGCTGTGCTGGAGCGGCACACCAATCAGATGGGCGTGCGCGCCATGGGGCCACAGGAGGAGAGCGCTCTGGAAGTGGCCGAGATCCTGACGCAGATGCTGGTGCGCGGCGAGTTTCCGCTGCTCCAGCCGGCGGACAAGGCCCTGGCCCCGCGCGTCGGCGACGGCATGCTGCGCGTCCAGCCCGACGGCACCATCTCCTACGCGAGCCCCAACGCAGTCACCGGCTTCCGGCGGCTCGGCGCCAGCGGCGACATCGAGGGTGAGGACTTCCGCGGGCTCATCCGGTCGCTGCGCGAGGGCCTCGAGGGCGTCGGTCAGACCGTCGGCACCGACCTTGACGGGACCCTCAGCCTGGAATTCGAGGTGGTCCGCGGGACGGCGTCGATGCGGTTCATGCTGATGCCGCTGTGGCGGGCGCGACGATCGGCCGGCATGCTCGTGCTGTGCAGGGACACGACCGACCTGCGCAGGCGCGACCGCATGCTGGTCACGAAGGACGCCACCATTCGTGAGATCCACCACCGAGTGAAGAACAACCTCCAGACCGTCGCGGCGCTGCTGCGCATGCAGTCGCGCCGACTGTCATCTCCCGAGGGCAAGGAGGCACTGCGCGACGCGATGCGGCGCGTGAGCTCGATCGCGGTGGTCCACGAGACGCTCAGCCAGTCCATCACCGAGGACGTTGCCTTCGACGAGATCTGCGACAAGATCCTCGACATGGTGGGCGATCTGGCTGCGGCCTCCGGGACGGTCCAGGCGCGCCGCGTCGGCAGCTTCGGCGTCATCCCCGCGGGGGTGGCGACGTCGATGTCGATGATCGTCACCGAGCTGTGCCAGAACGCCATCGAGCACGGCCTGCGCAGTTCGTCGGGCGAGGTGCTGGTGATCCCCGAGCGTTCCGACGAGATTCTGCGGATCACGATCGCCGACAACGGGGTGGGGCTGGACCCGGAGTTCCAGCTCGGCCGTCAGACGAGCCTCGGGCTGTCGATCATTCGCACGCTCATCGCCGACCTGCAGGGCACGTTTGCACTGGAGCCCAGGAGCGACGGCCCGGGCACGGCGGCCATCATCGAGCTGCCGCTGCACGCGCTGCGGGTCAAGGGCAAGGGAAAGGGCTGAGCCTTCGAGCCCAGCCCGCGTCGCCGACGACGACGTTCAGTGCGCGCGCACCCGGCTGCGCGCGTTGCGCCGCTTGATGGCCCGACGTTCGTCCTCGCTCATGCCGCCCCAGACCCCGTGGTCCTGGCCGGCTTCGAGGGCCCACGCTAGGCACTGGTCGCGGACTTCGCATCGCTGACAGATCTTCTTCGCCTCTTCGACCTGGGCCAGGGCGGGGCCGGTATTGCCCACGGGAAAGAAGAGCTCAGGATCCTCCGTCAGGCAAGCAGCCTTGTGACGCCAATCCATTGACAAACTCCATTTCTCACGTGGCTCCGAAACGACAACCACTGCAACATACTCGTTGAGCGGGCAATCGACAAGAGCCATGCACCATTTTGCCCCGAATCGCCTCGCTGGGGGATGCTTTGCACATGTCGACCTCCCGTGTCCTGGACCGCCTCCGTCCCTTGAGTTACGGCATCGCCGTCGCCGTCACCGCCATCACCGCGCTCGCGGTGCTCATCGCGGCGATCTGGTCGTTGCTCTCCCACACCGCAGAGCTCGGCATCAGCGTGGCCATCATGATGTTCATCTATGCAGCGATCATCGCGGCGATCGCCGTCGCGGCATGGCTGCGTCAGTCGTGGGCGTGGGGGATGATGGTGGCCGTCTCGCTGCTCAACGCGTTCACGGCCGGGTCGTTCATCCGCACCGACCACGGCTTCCAGTTTTGGCTGGCGGTCGTCTGGCTGCTGATGTCGATCGCGGGCGGCGTCGCCGCCATCCTGCCCTCGACGCGGATGGCGATGCGGCCCCGCTGATCGGGGCCGCACCGCCATCTGGGGTGTGAGGTCAGTCCTCGTCGTCGTCGAGCCTGGCCAGCCAGGAGGCCAGGCGCTCCACGACCGTCTCGAACTCCGGGTTCAGGTCGACGAACGTGCGGAGGCGATCAGCCAGCCACTCGAAGGACACTTCCTCCTCGCCGCGCCGGTCGACCAACTCCTCGAGCCCACGGTCGGTGAAGTACATCAGGCCTCCAGTGCGCGACGCAGCAGGTCGGCTTCCTCGGACTGGTGGCGCTTCACGGAGCCGACGGACGGGGCCGAGGACCACGGCCGGGTCACGGGCGTCAGCTCCCCGAACGAGGGCAAGTGCTCGCGGATCGCCTTGGCGAGGTGCAACGCCATGAACGGCCACGCACCCTGGTTCTCCGGCTCATCCTGGACGTAGCGCACGTCGGTGACGTGGGCGTAGCGGGACAGGATCTGCGCGAGGGCCTCGTCGGGCAGCGGATACAGCCGCTCGAGCGAGACGATGGCGATCTTGCCCTCCAAGCCCTGCTTCTTGCGGGCAGCGACGAGGTCCCAGCGCACCTTGCCGGAGCAGAGGAGCACCCGCTCGACCTGCGAAGGATCCGTGATCGTCGGGTCGTCGATGGCCGGTATCCAGCTCCCCGACGTGAACTCCTCGGGCTGCGACACGGCGAGCTTGTTGCGCAGCATCGACTTCGGCGACGCGATCACCACCGGACGGTGGTAGTTGACGTAGGCGTGGTTGCGCAGCAGGTGGAAGTGGCTCGCCGGGGTCGAGGGCTGGCACACGGCCAGGGCGTTCTCGGCGCAGAGCTGCAGCCACCGCTCGATGCGGGCCGAGCTGTGGTCGGGCCCCTGCCCCTCGTAGCCGTGGGGGAGCAGCAGGACGACGCCCGACTTCTGGCCCCACTTCGCATCCGCCGAGGAGATGAACTCGTCGGAGATGGTCTGCGCGCCGTTGGCGAAGTCGCCGAACTGCGCCTCCCACAGCACCAACGCATCGGGCCGCGCCACCGAGTAGCCGTACTCGAAGCCCACCACGGCGTATTCCGAGAGCAGGGAGTCGTAGATCTCGAACGGTGCCTGGTCGTCGGTGAGGTGCTTCAGCGGGACATAGGCCTCGTTGGTGACCCTGTCGACGACCGCCGCGAAACGCTGCGAGAAGGTGCCGCGACGTGCATCCTGTCCGGACATGCGCACGGGACGGCCCTCCATCAGCAGCGAGCCGATGGCCATCATCTCGGCAGTGGCCCAGTCGATCGGGCCGTTGAGGATGGCCTGCGCCCGACGCTCCATCTGGGGCAGCACCTTCGGGTGCACTGTGAATCCCTCGGGGAAGGTGCGGTGCGCCTCGGAAATGCGACGGACCTCGTCGGGGGTGATCTCGGTGAGGCGCTGGTCGGGCTTGGTGGGGTAGTACGGCACCTTGCGGTAGTCGTCGTCCACCTGGTCCTTCTTCTCGCGCATCTCCTTGAACACGCCCTCGAGGCGGTCGCGGAAGCGGTTCATGACATCCTCGGCGTCCGCCATGGAGATGTCGCCACGACCGATGAGCGCCTCGGTGTAGAGGCGGCGCGTGGAGCGTTTCTGCTCGATGAGGTCGTACATCTTCGGCTGCGTGAAGCTCGGGTCGTCGCCCTCGTTGTGGCCACGGCGGCGGTAGCAGACGAGGTCGATGACGACGTCCTTGTTGAACGCCTGACGGTATTCGAACGCGATCCGCGCGGCGCGCACGCAGGCGTCGGGATCGTCGCCGTTGACGTGCAGCACGGGCGCGGCGATGGCCTTGGCGACGTCGGTGCAGTACGTGGCGGTGCGCGATTCGATGGGCGAGGTGGTGAACCCGACCTGGTTGTTCACCACGACGTGCACGGTGCCGCCGACCTTGTAGCCACGCAGCTGGCTCATCTGCAGCGTCTCGAACACCACGCCCTGGCCCGCGAACGACGCGTCGCCGTGCAGCAAGATCGGCAGCACGGGGAAGTCGTCGGCTCCGAGCATGTCCTGCTTGGCGCGGGCAATGCCCATGAGGACGGGGTTGACGGCCTCGAGGTGCGACGGGTTCGCGGCCACCGACGCCTTGATGGTGCGACCGTTGCTCGCGACGAACGTGCCCTCGCTGCCGAGGTGGTACTTCACGTCGCCGGTGCCCTTGGTGTCGGCGACGCCGTCGAACTCCTTGAAGATCTGCCCGTACTTCTTGCCGACGATGTTGGCCAAGACGTTGAGGCGCCCGCGGTGCGGCATGCCGATGCAGACCTCGTCGAGCGAGTCGTTGGCAGCCCGCTGGGCGATCTCGTCGAGCAGGACGATCAGCGACTCGCCGCCCTCGAGCGAGAACCGCTTCTGGCCGACGAACTTCGTCTGAAGGAAGGTCTCGAAGATCTCCGCCTCGTTGAGCTTGTCGAGGGCGTGCATGTGCTCCTCGTGCGTCAGCGGAGTGAAGGGCTGTTCCATGCGCTGCTGGAACCAGGTGCGCTGCTTGCCGTCGGCGATGTGCATGTACTCGACGGCGAGCGTGCGGCAGTAGGAGTCCTGCAGGGTGGCGAGGATCTCGCGCAGCGTCAGGTAGCGACGGGGTGCGCCGCCGAACGTGCCGATGGCGAACTCGCGGTCCAGATCCCAGATCGTGAGCCCGTGGGTCTCGAGGCGCAGGTCCTCGTGGCTACGGGCCCGGTACTCGAGCGGGTCGGTGTTGGCGACGAGGTGGCCGAACGTGCGGTAGGCGTTGATGAGCTCCAGCACCCGCGCCTGCTTGCCCACCTGGTCCATCCGGTGCGCGGACACGTCGGGCGCCCAGCGCAGCGGCTCGTAAGGGATGCGCAGCGCCTCGAAGATGTCGTCGTAGAAGCCGTCCGCGCCGAGCAGGAGCTCGTGCATGACCTTGAGGAACTCACCGGACTCGGCGCCCTGGATGACGCGGTGGTCGTAGGTGGACGTGAGGGTCGTCATCTTCGACACGCCGAGCTCGAGCAGGCGCGAGGGCGACATGCCCTGGAACTCGGCCGGGTAGTCGATGTTGCCGACGCCCAGGATGAGGCCCTGACCGTTCATGAGGCGCGGCACCGAGTGGTTGGTGCCGATGCCGCCGGGATTGGTGATCGAGGCCGTGGTGCGCGCGAAGTCGTCGACGGTGAGCTCGTTGTTGCGGGCCTTGGCGACGACGGCCTCGTACGCCGCCCAGAACTGCGCGAAGTCGAGCTCTTCGCAGCCTTTGATGTTGGGGACGAGGAGCTGGCGGGGGCCGCCCTCCTTCTTGATGTCGATGGCGATGCCCAGGTTGATCGCCGGGTTCTCGACGAGGTTCGGCTTGCCGTCGACGACCTCGTACGCGTTGTTCATGCTGGGCACCTTCTTCAGGGCCCGCACCATCGCGTAGGCGATGATGTGCGTGAAGGAGACCTTGCCGCCCTTGGTGGTGCGCAGGAAATTGTTGATCGACGTGCGCTGGTCGATCACGAGCTTCATCGGCACGGAGCGCACCGACGTCGCGGTCGGCACGGTGAGGGAGGCCTCCATGTTCTTCGCGGTGCGCATCGGCGCACCCCGCAGCACGGTGTACTTCGCCTGCTTCGGGGCGACGTCGGGGCGCAGCGTGGGGCTCGGGGCATTCGCGGACAGGCCGGCGCCGCTGCCGGGCTGCGCGGGCGACTCCGCGGTGGTCTTCACTCGTTCGGTGGCGGGGGCATTGGCGCTCGGCGGAGCCGGATGGTCGCTCGAGCTGGGGCGCTCCGGCTTCGCTGCGGGCTGGGGCACAGGGCCGGGCTCAGCGGCCGCCGACGGCGTCGTCGGGGTGGGCTGAGCAGCCGTCGCGGCGGGCTTGGCGCCGCGTTCCTTCGCGAAATACTCCTGCCACGAAGCATCGACGGAGTTGGGATCCCGTTCATACGATTCCCGCATCTCGTCGATCAACCACGCATTGGCACCGAAATCATCGTGCGACTGAACTGTAGACATTCTCGCGTGTGGCTGTGCCACATCCCTCTCGTTCGTGGTTTCCCGCAGACTCCTGCGGCTGCAATGGACAGCTTAGCCAAAACTTCAAGATGATGACGTCCTCGACGGCACGCGGCTGGCGGCGATGGACAGCCACAGCGCGTGCACCGTGAGGGCCACGAGTCCGAGGTTGCGCAGGATCAGGACGGACATCTGCGGGGCGCTGCCGTGCGGGAGCGCCATGATCCCCGCTGCGCCCCAAGGGTAGGTGTACTGCGTCAGCCCCGCGATGACGACCAGGGAGACGGCCTGCACCACCACGTGTCGGCGCATCCTCGGTGCGAGGGGTTGGAGCAGGAGTGCGGCCACCGGGCCGCCGAGCCACACGACGTACTGCGGCGAGAGAGTCTTGGAGGTGACCACCGTCAGCAGCAGGATGGCGGTGATGGCGAGCAGTATCGGGTCGGGGCCAGCCTCGCGGCGCACGAGGCGTGCTCCGAGCCAGACGGCGACGAGGACCGTGGCCACGGTGAGGGCCGAGGCCACCGCGAGGGTCTGGGACACGCCCGGGCCGAAGAGCTCCAGGGCGTTGTACTCGGACAACTCGACGTGCCACAGTGGCGCGTCGAGGAAGGTCCGCCAGAACTGGATCACCGTCGCGGGCACCGACTCAATCTGCAGTCCGCGCTCCGACTGCCAGCGCAACGGCCCGAGGTTGCGCTCCAGACCCTCGACGGCAACGGACAGGAGCGCGATGGCGGCGCCGGTGCCGGCGAAGGCGAGGACCCGACGGCGTCCCTCGCCGCGGATCGGGCTCGGGGCGGCCATCGGTGCGATCAGCAACGCCGGCCAGAGCTTGATCGAGGCCCCGACGGCGACCAGTGCGCCCGCCAGGCGCGGGCGCGACGCGAGGAAGATGCACGCCCAGGCCACGAGCGCGCCCGGGATCAGATCGAAGCGGAACCACACGATCGCCCCGTTGGCGCCGGTGAACAGGATCCAGAACAGCGACGCCGTCGCCCGCCCCCGCCGGTAGAGGCTCACGGCGACGGCACCGTCGAGGAGCAGCATCGCCGTCGCGTAGACGGGCATCCATGTCTGCCAGCCGCCGCCGAGCAGGTACAGGGCGTTGAGGATCCACACCGCCGGAGGCGGGTACTCCGTCATGACGTCCGTCGCGCCTTCGGAGAGCCGGTGGAGGTGATAGCCGTAGTAGCTGATGTCGTTGGCGACGAAGTTGGCGTTCGGATCGAGCCACAGCAAGACGGTGATGATCCGGGTCACGGCGAACAGCAGCAAGAGCGCGACGGAGCCCAGCTTGGCGTCGTGCGGTTTCGTCAAGGACCTGCCCCAGGGTGTCGAATGCTTGGGCGCCCCCGCGAGGATTCGAACCTCGGCTCCCGCCTCCGGAGGGCGGTGCTCTATCCCCTGAGCTACGGGGGCCCGTCGAGCCCCGCAGGACTCGAACCCGGCCAAGCCTAGCAAAGATCTGCACAGGCTGCGTCTCGGGTAGGTTGGGGTCATGCGCAAGGCCCTGCTCCTCAGCCTCCTGCTCCTCGTCGGGTGCGTGTCGCGTCCTGCGCCGGAGCCCGCCGTGCTGCGCGAGTCCGCGCCGCCGTGGGACGCCCCGCGCGACGCCGTCTCGTACATCGACGCGTCCGGGCTCGAGCAGCGGCCCATCGGCGAGGACACCGACCCGTGGATCCTGGAGCTGACCGTGGTCTACGGCGGCGAGCAGGTGCCCGTGCCCGCCATGATCGGCGTCGACCGGCTCCGCGCCGTCCAGGCCGTCGTGCACACGCACGAGGCCGGTGGCGACGTCTGGCTCGAGGGCCCCGACCAGGACCAGGTCACGCTGGGCCAGCTCTTCACGTTGTGGGGAGTGCGGTTCGACGACGACTGCCTCGCCGACCGCTGCGGTGCGGTGGAGGTGCTCGTCGACGGGGAGCCGGTCGACGAGCCCGCCTCGGTGAGGCTGCGTGGCCACCAGTCGGTCCTCGTGAGAGCGGACTGACGCAGTCTGGCAAGCTTGGCTCACTATGACTCACATGCACATCGCGGGCTCGATCCATGCCGACTACTCCGGCATCCAGCCGCAGTGGCTCCATCGTCCCGCCGATCTGAATGCGCTCGACCTCAAGCTGTGGCCCGCGGGCACGTACCGCGACGACGCCGGAGGGCTCGTCGTCGCCGGTGCGCGGGCAGCCGATCTGGTGGCCGAGCATGGCAGCCCGGCCTACTTCATCGACGAGGCCGACTTCCGGTCTCACTGCGTTGCCTTCAAGGAGGCGTTCCCCGGCTGGAAGGTCTACTACGCGGGCAAGTCGCTGCTCACCCGCGCGATCGCGCGCTGGGTGGCCGAGGAGGGGCTCAATCTCGACGTGACGACGATGGGGGAGATGCGCATCGCGCTCGCCGGCGGCATGCCCGCGGAGCGATTGGCATTCCACGGCAACAACAAGTCCGAGGAAGAGATCGCCTTTGCGCTCGAGCAGGGCGTCGGACAGTTCATCGTCGACTCGTTCCAGGAGATCGAGCGCATCGAGGCGGCATGCCGCGAGGGCGGGCATCGGGTCCAGGCGCTGGTCCGCGTGACCACCGGTGTGGAGGCGCACACGCATGAGTACATCGCCACCGCCCACGAGGACCAGAAGTTCGGCCTGTCGATCCAGGGTGGGCAGGCGCTCGCGGCACTGGTGCGCTGCGAGCACTCTCCCTTCATCGACCTGCGTGGGATCCACTCGCACATCGGCTCGCAGATCTTCGAGACGATGGGCTTCGAGGTGGCCATCCGGCGCACCCTGAAACTCGCCCACCAGTTCCGGACCGCCACGGGCGTCGAGCTGCCGGCGCTCGACCTGGGGGGCGGGTTCGGCATCGCCTACACGGAGGCGGACTCGCCGAAGCCGCTCGACGAGATCGCCGCGGCGTTCGAGGAGATGGTCGACCACGAGTGCCGCGCCCTGGGCCTCGCCCGGCCGGAGCTGGCGATCGAACCCGGACGGGCGATCTGTGGCCCCGCGGGGGTGGCGATGTACACCGTCGGGACCATCAAGCCCGTCGAGCTCGAGGGCGGCAAGGTCCGCACCTACGTGTCGGTCGACGGCGGCATGAGCGACAACATCCGGCCCGCGCTGTACGCGGCCGAATACTCCGCGGTGCTCGCCAATCGCACGTCCGACGCGGAGCCGCTGCTGTGTCGCGTGGTGGGGAAGCACTGCGAGGGGGGCGACATCCTGATCCGCGACGTGTTCCTGCCGAGTGACCTCGCAGTCGGTGACATCATTGCGGTCCCCGGGTCGGGCGCCTACGCCCGCTCGATGGCGAGCAACTACAACCAGGTGCCGAGGCCGCCGGTGGTGGGCGTCCTCGACGGCACGAGCACGGTGCTGCTGCGCCGTGAGACCTTGGACGACCTCATGAGATTGGACGTGGGACAGTGAGTGGAGAGCCCCTGAAGGTTGGCCTGCTGGGCGCGGGCACCGTCGGATCGCAGGTGGCGCGCATCCTCCTCGAGGAGAGCGCCGAGCTCGAGCAGCGCGTCGGCACCCGGCTGGAGCTGATCGGTGTGGGCGTGCGCGACCTGGACAAGCCACGTCCCGGCATCTCCCCGGAGCTGCTCACGACGGACCTGGAGGGTGTCGTCGACCGCAGTGACGTGCTCATCGAGGTGATGGGCGGGCTCGAGCCGGCAGGGTCGCTGGTGCGGCGCGCGCTCGACAACGGCGCTTCCGTGGTGACCGCGAACAAGGCGTTGCTGGCCGAGGAGCTGGCGTCGCTGTCCGAGCTGGCGGATGCGCGCGAGGTGGACCTCTACTACGAGGCGGCCGTCGCAGGGGCCATCCCGATCGTCCGGCCGCTGCGTGAGTCGCTGGTGGGTGACGAGGTGACCAGCGTCATGGGCATCGTCAACGGCACCACCAACTTCATCCTCGACAAGATGGTCACCTCGGGGCTGTCCTTCGACGACGCCCTTCGCCAGGCCCAGGAATTGGGTTATGCGGAGGCAGACCCGACGGCCGACGTCGAGGGCCACGACGCGGCCGCGAAGGCTGCGCTGCTCGCGGGACTCGCGTTCCACACCAAGGTCAAGGGCAGCGAGGTCCACTGCGAGGGGATTTCGGGTATCACCACGCAGGACATCGAGTCGGCGAAGGCCATGAACTGCACGGTGAAGCTGCTGGCCGTGGCGCACGACGGCGGCGAGTCGGTCGTCGTCAAGGTGCATCCGGCGATGGTGCCGCTCACGCATCCGCTCGCGGCGGTCTCGGGTGCCTACAACGCGGTCTTCGTCACCACCCGGGAGGCGGGCGAACTCATGTTCCTCGGCCCGGGCGCAGGGGGCAGTCCGACGGCGTCGGCCGTGATGGGAGACGTCGTGACCGTCGCTCGGCATCGCGTCCGCGGGGGCTCCTCCCAGAGCCCGTCGACGTACCGCAACCGCCCGGTGGCGCCGATCGGCGCCTCCAGGACGCGCTACTTCGTGTCGCTGGAGGTGGAGGACCGGCCGGGCATCCTCTCGCGTTGCGCGAGCGTGTTCGCCTCCCACAACGTCTCCGTCCAGACGGTGCAGCAGTCCTACCTCGAGGGGCTGGGCCGTCAGGACGGCTTTGCCGCACGCCTGGGCTTCATGACCCACGAGGCCGCGGAGGCGGATCTCGCGGGTGTCGTCGAGGATCTTCGACGGGCCGACTTCGTCGGCGAGAACGTGCGCTTCATGCGCATCGAGGGTGCGCGATGAGAGTTCGCGTCCCCGCGACCACGGCCAACGTGGGCACGGGGTTCGACTGCATCGGCATCGCCCTCGACTGGTACGACGAGCTCGAGCTGCACGCTGGGGAGGGGCCGCTTCGCGTCGAGGTCGAGGGCGAGGGTGCAGGGCAGGTGCCGCTGGATGAGTCGCACCTTGTCGTCGCGACGATGCGCCGTGGCCTGGACGAGTGGGGCGACGGGCGTCTGCCCGGGGGTGTCCTGCGTTGTCACAACAGCATTCCCCATGCCCGCGGGCTCGGCTCGTCGGCCGCGGCGATCGTCGCCGGGCTGGCGCTGGCCTGGACGCTGGCGCGCGACGAGGAGCTGGACCGGGCCGAGGTGGCGCGTCTGGCGTGCCTGCTCGAGGGGCACGCCGACAACGCCGCCGCGGCCGTCGTGGGCGGTGCAACGCTGGGTTGGATCGAGGGCGGCGAGGTGCTCGTCGAGCCGCTCGCACTGGACGATCGCCTCACGGCCAAGGTGTGGGTGCCGCAGTTCGAGGTGCCGACGAGCTCCGCGCGCGGGGTGTTGCCCGACGACGTCCCTCGGCTGGACGCGGTGGCCCAGTCCGCGGCGGCGGGACGCCTGGTGCTGGCGCTGGAGCGCCGCCCGGATCTCCTGCTGGGGGCGACGGATGACCGGCTGCACCAGCGGCAGCGCGCCGCGCTGATGCCCAGTACGATCGCGCTCATGGACCGACTGCGCGCGGTGGGCGTGCCCGCGACCGTCTCGGGTGCGGGGCCGACGGTGTTCGCGATCGGCACCGGCGAGCAGCTCGCGGCGACGGAGGATGTCGTCGGGGAGGGCTTCGTCGCGCACGCGCTGCCGATCGGCTCCGGGGTGGTCGTGGAGCGCTGAGCGCCCCCGCCTTGGAAGCTGGTTCGCGCAGTGGTAGTGTGAACCCAGCTCCGAGATTTCTGCGACCACGAGAGATTCCTGCGTGGACGGCCGCAACCGGAGTCATCCGAATCACAGCATTACCCGATTGCGCCCTTGATCGGCGCTCGGAAGGATTATTCGTGACCGAGTCCCTGGCGACGTTGAAGCTCGCCGAATTGAAGCAGATGGCCGCCGGCATGGGGATCAAGGGCATCTCCACGATGCGCAAGGCCGAACTCGTGAGCGCCATCGAGGCAGGCGGCGGGCAGGGGGCCGCGGCCAAGCGGCGTCCGTCGTCGGAGGCCCCCGTTCGCGCGGAGCGCACGACGAGGCCCGCCTCGGGCGACGAGCCGGTGCGTGCGGACCGTCGCGGGTCCGACTCGCAGCAGTCCCAGGAGCGCGAGGAACGTCGGGGGGCGCAGGCCCAGCCCGAGCGGCAGGCCCACGCCGAGCGCCCGGCCGAGCAGTCGCGGCAGTCGGAGCAGGAGCAGGACGCGCGCGGCGACCAGCCCTCCGGCCGGTCCCGACGTCGCCGGGCCCGCAACGAGCGCGACCGCAGCGCCCAGGCGGAGACGATCGAGGAGGTCGGCGAGCTGCTGGCCGCGGCCATGGGCGAGACGAGCCCGAAGGCGGTCGCTCCGGCGCCCGCGGCCGAGTCTCAGCCCAGCTCGGCGGACGTCAGCTACGACGACGATGGTCAGGGCGGATCGCGCCGCAGCCGTCGTCGGCGCAACCGTGACCGCCAGAACCGTCGCTCCCGCAACGGCGCCGGGCTGCCCAACAACGATGCCGAGCCCCAGATCAACGAGGGCGACGTCTTGTCCAACGTATCGGGCATCGTCGACATCCTCGACAACTACGCATTCGTCCGCACCTCGGGCTACCTGCCGGGCCCGCACGACGCCTACCTGTCGATGGGCACCGTGCGCAAGTACGGCCTCCGCCGCGGGGACGTCATCACTGGCGCCATTCGCACTCCGAAGGAAGGCGAGCGCAAGGAGAAGTACAACCCGCTGGTGAGGATTGATTCGATCAACGGCGACCTTCCAGAGAAGGGCCGCAACCGGCCCGAGTTCGCGAAGCTCACGCCGCTCTACCCCCAGGAGCGGCTGCGGATGGAGACGGTGCAGAATGCGTTCACCGGACGCATCATCGACCTCGTCTCGCCCATCGGCAAGGGGCAGCGTGGCCTGATCGTGTCGCCGCCGAAGGCGGGCAAGACGATGGTCATGCAGTCGATCGCCAACGCGATCACCGCGAACAACCCCGAGGTCCATCTGATGGTGGTCCTCGTCGACGAGCGCCCCGAGGAGGTCACCGACTTCCAGCGGACCGTGTCGGGTGAGGTCATCGCGTCGACGTTCGACCGCCCCGCCGAGGACCACACGACGATTTCGGAGCTTGCGATCGAGCGGGCCAAGCGCCTGGTCGAGTTGGGCCACGACGTGGTCGTGCTGCTCGACGGCATCACGCGCCTTGGCCGCGCCTACAACCTCGCCGCCCCGGCGTCGGGCCGCATCCTCTCCGGCGGCGTCGATTCGGCTGCGCTCTACCCGCCCAAGAAGTTCTTCGGCGCCGCGCGCAACATCGAAAACGGCGGTTCGCTGACCATCTTGGCCACCGCCCTCATCGAGACCGGCTCGCGCATGGACGAGGTCATCTTCGAGGAGTTCAAGGGCACGGGCAACATGGAGCTCAGGCTGCGCCGCGAGCTGGCCGACAAGCGAATCTTCCCCGCGATCGACGTCGACGCCTCGGGCACCCGTCGCGAGGATCTGCTGCTGGGTCGCGACGAGCTCACCATCATCTGGAAGCTGCGCCGCGCCTTGTCGGGGCTTGACGATTCCGGGGCACTCGAGACGCTGCTCAGCCGCATGCGCAAGACGCAGAACAACCACGAGTTCCTCCTCTCGGTCCTGAAGACCACCCCGTCTTCGGACTGAGCCGGTGCCGCGTTTCGTCTTTTCAGGCGGACGCGGCATAATGGGACGCCGTGCCGGTTCACGCAGGCCGCCGGTCTGCGACCCGGGCAACACACACATCAGGAGTTCACATGAAGCAGGGCATCCACCCCGAGTACCAGGAAGTCACCGTGACGTGCACGTGTGGCAACACCTTCACCACCCGCAGCACTTACGCCAAGGGAGCCATGAGCGCCGACGTGTGCTCGGCCTGCCACCCGTTCTACACGGGCAAGCAGAAGATCCTCGACACCGGCGGTCGTGTGGCCCGCTTCGAGCGCCGCTACGCCAAGAAGTGACACCGCGCAACGCTCGAGGAGCGTTGCCGGTGTCAGGTCGAGTGCGCGCGCTGAGCGCGTGTGTATCGAGACCTTGGTTGTCGAGTGCGCGCGCTGAGCGCGTGTGTATCGAGACCTTGGTTGTCGAGTGCGCGCGCTGAGCGCGTGTGTATCGAGACCTTGGTTGTCGAGTGCGCGCGCTGAGTGCGTGTGTAGCGAGACCTCGCCGCGGCTGAGCGGCGGGAGGATCAATCCCCGGAGGGGCACTGGTGAAGCCCAGTGCCCCTCCACCCATTGCAGCCAGGAGCCAGCATGTTCGAGAACGCAGCACCGTTGGTGGAGGAGTTCCACCAACTCGAGGGGCAGCTCGCCGACCCTGAGGTGCTGGCCGACCTGACGCGGTCGCGCAAGGTGGGGCGGCGCTACGCGAGCCTGCGCCCGATCGTCGAAGGGATCGAGGCGCACCGGCAGCTCGTGGCGGATCGCGAGGCCGCGGCCGAGCTCGCCGCCGAGGACGACTCCTTCGCCGAGGAGGTGGTTGCCCTCGACGAGCAGATCGAGCAGATGACCGCGCGGTTGACGCGACTGTTGACACCGCGCGACCCGAACGACGACGCGGACGCGATCCTCGAGATCAAGTCCGGCGAGGGCGGGGAGGAGTCTGCGCTGTTCGCTGCGGACCTGTGCAAGATGTATCTCCGCTACGCCGAGCAGGTCGGTTGGAAGGTCGACGTCCTCGACGCGCAGGTGACCGACCTTGGCGGGTACAAGTCGGTGACGCTGGCGATCAAGGGTGGTGGCGAGCTCGCCCCCTATGGGCGGCTCAAGTTCGAGGGTGGGGTGCATCGCGTCCAGCGGGTGCCCGTGACGGAGACGCAGGGCCGCATCCACACGTCGGCCGCGGGGGTGCTCGTCGCGCCGGACGTCGAGGCCGAGGACGTCGAGATCAATCCCGACGACCTGCGCATCGATGTGTTCCGCAGCTCGGGGCCCGGCGGCCAGGGTGTGAACACTACGGATTCCGCCGTGCGCATCACCCACCTGCCCACTGGCGTCGTCGTGAGCTGTCAGAACGAACGATCGCAGATCCAGAACCGCGAGTCGGCGATGCGGATGCTGCGCGCCCGGCTCACGGCGCTCGCGGAGGAGCAGGCCGCCGCCGAGGCCGCGGAGAGCCGCAAGTCGCAGGTGCGCACCGTCGACCGCTCCGAGCGCATCCGCACCTACAACTTCCCGGAGAACCGGATCACCGATCACCGCATCGGTTTCAAGGCACACAACCTGGACCAGGTCTTGGACGGGTCGCTGACGGCGCTGCTCGATGCGCTCGCCGAGCAGGACCTGGCCGAACGTCTGGCCAGCGTCGGCGCATGACCGCCCGTCCCGCCAGGCCATCGGACCTCGTCGCCGAGGTCGCTGCGCGGCTGGATGCCGCAGGATTCGCGAGCCCCGGTGCCGACGCGCAGTGGCTCGTGGCGCATGCAGCGGGGCTGACTCCCGGCGAGCTGTTCAGGCGCTGGGAGGTGGACGACGAGCTCGTGCGGGCCCTCGAGCCGCTGGTGGAGCGGCGGCTCGCCGGCGAGCCGGTGCAGCACATCATGGGGCGAGCGTTCTTCCGGTACGAGGAGGTCGAGGTCGGCCCCGGCGTGTTCATCCCGAGGCCCGAGACCGAGCTCGTGGCCGGAGCGGCCATCGACGCTCTCGCGGCGCGTTCCCCGGGGATGAGGGTCTTCGTGGAGCTGTGCGCAGGCTCGGGGGCCATCACCCGCTCGGTCGTGCGCGAGCTCGGCGGGGTCAGGGCGTATGCCAATGAGCGCTCCGACGAGGCCCTCGCCTATCTGAGACGCAACCTGGACGGACTCGGCGTCGAGATCGACCACGGTGACCTCGACTCGGCATTCCCCGCGCTCGACGGCACCGTCGACGTGGTGGCGGTCAATCCACCCTACGTGCCGGAGCCCGAGCGGGTGCGCCTGCCCGTCGACGTCCTGGGACGCGACCCCGACGAGGCGCTGTTCGCGGGGGAGGACGGGCTCGCGCTGATGCCTGCGGTCGCTTCGGCGGCGGCCAGGCTGCTGAAACCCGGCGGGGTGCTCGTCGTCGAACACGACGAGTCCCACCAGGGGCAGCTCGTCGGGCTCCTCGGGGCGTACGGATTCGTGGACGCCGAGGGGCATCTCGATCACGCGCGGCGGCCTCGCTACGTCGTCGCACGAAGGGGTGCATGACATGATGGGACGTGTGAGTGCGATGGAGCTTGACGAGCAAGGCTTGGGTGCCGCCGTTGACGCGGTCCGGGAAGGGCGCTGCGTGGTGCTGCCGACGGACACCGTCTACGGCATCGGTGCGGACCCGTTCTCGGAGTTGGCCGTGCAGGGGTTGCTGGACGCGAAGCGACGCGGCAGGGACATGCCCCCGCCGGTGCTGATCGCCGAGCGCACGATGCTCCGGGCGTTGGTCGCGGCCGTGCCCGAGGCGGCGAAGAAGCTGGCCGACGCGTTCTGGCCCGGGCCGCTCACCCTCATTCTGCGTGCCCAGTCGGGGGGAGGGCTCCACCTCGGGGAGGCGGGGGACACCGTCGCGCTGCGGGTGCCCGCCCACGACGGCGCCCGTGAACTCCTGCGGCGCACCGGGCCGTTGGCGGTCAGCTCTGCGAACATCTCGGGCGAGCCGCCCGCCACCACCGCGGCGGAGGCCGAGTCGCAGCTCGGGGATTCCGTGGCGGTGTACCTCGACGGCGGGCCCACTCCAGGTCTGGTGCCGTCGACGATCGTCGACTTCTCAGTGCGGGAGGAGGGCGTGGTCGTGCGCGTCGGCGTCGTATCCCTGGAGACGCTGCGGGAGGTGGCCCCGACGGTCGTCCTGTTGGACGAAGAGGCCCCCGCCGTGGAGGAAGCGTCCGACGAGGTGACTGCCGCACCCGAGGCCGACGAGGCGGACGCCGCAGCCAGCCCCGAGGATGCATCGGAGCCCGTCGCGGGGGACGATTCGCAGCCGCAGGAGCAGCCGGCGGCGGACGGCGATGCGTGAGTATCTCCTCGTCTTCCTCGTCGCCGCGTCGCTGACCTTCCTCACGGCCAGCCTGCTGCGCGAGGTGGCGATCCGCACTGGCGTGTTCGCACCCGTGCGCTCCCGGGACATGCACACGATGCCCATCCCGTATCTGGGTGGCGTCGCGATGTTCCTGGGCCTCGCGGCCTCGCTGCTGCTCGCCGTGGGAATGCCGTTTCTCGGCCGACACGCCGTCGTCCAACATGATGCCCTCGCGGTCCTGTTGGCCGGATTGGTCATCACCGTGATCGGGGTCGTCGACGACAAGATCGAGCTGCCCGCGCTGACGAAGTTGGGCGGTCAGGCGCTGGTGGCCGGCATCGTGGTGATGCAGGGCGTGCGCATCCTCTGGATCCCGCTCCCCGGCCGCATCATCGCGCTCGACGACGCCTCGAGCATCCTCATCACCGCGCTGTTCATCCTGCTGTGCACCAATGCCGTCAACTTCGTCGACGGGCTCGACGGCCTCGCTGCGGGAGTGGTGGCCATCGGGGCGCTGGCGTTCTTCTCCTATGCCTACGTGTTGGCCTACGAGCAGGAGCTGGTCCGGGCGACGACGGCCTCGCTGCTCACGGTGGCCACGGCCGGCATCTGCGCGGGCTTCCTGCTGCACAACTGGCATCCCGCGCGCATGTTCATGGGCGATTCCGGGGCGATGTTGCTGGGGCTCCTCATGGCCATGAGCTCCATCTCATTCACCGGGCAGATGGATCCGGCCGCGCTGACCGGCGGTGGCACCGACGTGCTGCCCGCGCTGCTGCCCATCCTCGTGCCGTTGGCCGCGCTGCTGCTGCCGCTGCTGGATCTCGGCCTCGCCTACGTCAGGCGCACCCTGAACGGCCAGTACTGGTTCGTGGCCGACAAGTCACACATCCACCACAGGCTCGTGGCGCGCGGTCACTCGATCCGGGGTGCCGTGTTGTTGATGTACGCGTGGACGGCGATCGCCAGCGGGGGCGTCGTCGCGATCGGGCTCAGCAACTCGGCCGCCGTTGTGTGGATGGTGGTGCTCGTCGTGCTGCTCGTCCTGGTGTGGACGGTCCGACCCCTGCGCAGGCAGGGATCGCGGTGACGAGGCGCAGCCTGCGTCCGTCCGCGGCCCGTCGGAGGGCACGGGAGATGGCGCTGGCCGGGGCCTGTGCGGGCGTGGCCACCGGCGCGGTGTTGATCGTCGTCGCTGGACTGACCCACGGGATCGGCGGCCTCGCCACTGCGCTCATCGGCGTCCTCGCCGTGGTGACGTTCTACGGGCTCGGCCAGTGGCTGGAGGTGGTGGCCACCGATTGGCCGCCACGGCAGGCCATGGAAATCGTGCTCGTCGGCTACGCAGTCCGGGTCGTCGGCATCGGCGCCGCACTGGCCGCTGCGCTCGGTTGGGACCCGCTCGAGCCCCTGATCGTGGGGGAGTGGCTGGCGGCCGCCGTCGTCCTCACCGTGCTCGCCTGGGTGACGGGCGTCGTCGTCGTCGGAGCAAGGCAACGAGTGCCCGTCTACGACGAAGTTGAGACGCCCGAGACCGAAGGTGAACATTCGGGCGGACACTGATAGGCTCGGCCTCGAAATGCGGACCACACCTTCACCGAAGCAGGCGGACGACCGTTCACCGAGCGGACGTGAGGATGGCATGGTCGTCATCAGCTACATCGTCGCAGGGATCCTCTTCTACGGCGGCCTGGGCTGGCTCGGCGACCACTTCCTGAGCACTTCATGGATGCTGCCGGTTGGCCTCATCGCGGGACTGATGGCTAGCATCTACCTCATCTACAAACGTTACGGGAGCGTCAAGTGACGATTGGACTCGTTCCGCTCGAAGGCGGGGGCGGCTACACACCACCGGGCACGCAAGACTTCCTCTGGGGTTCCGTGTGGCCGGACGTGCTTCCCGACTGGGTGAACAAGCCGCTCATCCAAGCCGTGATCGGCTTCCTGCTCGTGGTGCTCTTCTGGTACTTCGGGTCGCGGAAGCTCCAGGTCAAGCCGAGCAAGGGGCAGTACTTCTTCGAGTTCGTCTACGAATTCGTGCGCAACGGCATCGCGCGGGACATCCTGCACGCCGACTACCGCAAGTTCCTTCCCTACCTGCTCGCCCTGTTCACCTTCCTCTTGTTCAACAACTGGTTCGGTGAGTTCTTCTTCTTCATGTACCCGACCTTCTCCAACGTGGGCTACGCCTACGGTTTGGCACTGGTCTCGTGGGTTGTCTACGTCGGAGCCGGCTTCAAGAAGTGGGGCTTCGGCTTCCTCAAGAAGTCGCTGATCCCCGAGGGCGTGCCCGGCTACCTGCTTCCGCTGGTGATGCCGCTGGAGTTCCTCTCGGTGTTCATCACGCGCCCTGTCACCCTGGCCCTCCGTCTGTTCGCCAACCTCTTCGCCGGCCACCTCGTGGTCCTGGTGTTCGTCGTCGGCGGCGGATTCCTCCTCACCTACCAGGACAATCTGCTGTACAACGTCTCCGGCGGCGTCAGCATGCTGTTCAGCCTCGTGATCCTCCTGCTTGAGCTGTTCATCGGCGCCCTGCAGGCCTACATCTTCACCGTCCTCACCGCCCAGTACGTGTCGACGTCCGTCGCCGACGCACACTGATCCAACCCCCACATTCTTCTTCCCAACACGAAGAACCCATCCGAAAGGCAAGAAATGGAACTCCTCGAGATCAACATCACCGGCAGCCTCAACATGATCGGCTACGCGATCGCCACCCTGGCCCCGGCTGCTGGCGTTGCGTGGATCTTCTCGTCCGTCATCAACGGCACTGCCCGTCAGCCCGAGGCCCGTGGCGCCATGATGAGCACCGCCTTCATCGGCTTCGCCGTGGTTGAGGCCCTCGCGATCATCGCCATCGCCCTCGCGTTCGTCCTCTGAGGTCAGACGCAATGGGTTCCACGATTTGGGTTCCCCAGAACACTCTGGGTCCCCTCGCACCTCACCACTGGTCCGAGGTCATCGTCGGCATCCTGCTCCTCCTCGTCCTGACCCTGATCATCGCCAAGGCCGTCGTTCCGGCATTCGAGAAGATGTACGAGGAGCGGTCCTCGAAGATCGAGGGCGGCATGCAGCGTGCCGCGGCGGCGGAGGCCAAGGCCGAAGCCGCGCTCGCCCAGTACGAGGATCAGTTGGCCTCCGCCCGCGAGGAGGCGGCCAAGATCCGCGAGGATGCCAAGAACCAGAGCGCCCAGATTCTTGCCGAGGCCCGTGACAAGGCTACCAAGGAATCGGACCGCATCCTGGAGTCCGGTCGCCAGCAGCTCGCCGCCGAGCGCGCACAACTCGTCGCGCAGCTCAAGGGCGAAGTCGGTGGCATGGCCACGGCACTGGCAGGCAAGATCGTCGGCGAGTCCCTCGAGGACGACGAGCGTGCACTGCGCACGGTCGACCGCTTCCTCGCCGAATTGGAGCAGGCAGGTACCGCACGATGACCAAGCTCGACGCGGCAACTGACATCTTCGCCATGGTCGATGTCCTCATCGATCAGCCGATGCTGCGTCGTGCGCTGTCCGACCCGTCCGCGCAGCCCGAGCAGCGCATCGCCCTCGGGCGACGCCTGTTCGGGTCGCGTGTGGGCGCCCAAGCCCTCCAGCTCATGGACCAGGTCGTCGGCCGCGCATGGCGCAGCCCCCGGGAGCTGGTCCTCGGCCTCGAGTCCGAGGGGGTTCGTGCCGGGCTCACGCAGGCGCTCGACGAGGGCGCGCTGGGGCAGGTCTCCCAGCAGCTCCACGCGATCGGCAGTGCCGTCGGGGGCTCCTCGGAGCTGACGGCCGTCATGCGCAGTGCCAGCTACGACCTCGACGCCAAGCGGGCCCTCGTCGCGCGCCTCGTCGGCGACGACGTCCATCCCGTGACCAAGCTGCTTGCGGCCCGCGCCGTCGCCGGGCACGCTCGCACGTTCTCCAAGACGGTGGACTCCTACCTCGAGCAGGCCGCAGAG
Source organism: Propionibacteriaceae bacterium P6A17 (assembly GCA_000619965.1). Lineage (GTDB taxonomy): Bacteria > Actinomycetota > Actinomycetes > Propionibacteriales > Propionibacteriaceae > Arachnia. The sequence goes on along the minus strand of JHVD01000020.1, from coordinate 23,071 downwards.
CTGTCCGACTCGGTGTTGGCCAAGGTCACCGTTGCTCGTCCGCTCGACGAGGGCCGCCTGTCGCGCCTTCGGCAGGCGTTGAGCGCCCGCACCGGCAAGCCGGTCACCCTCCAGGTCGAGGTGGATCCGGACGTCATGGGCGGGATGCACGTCGCCATCGGGCACGAAGTGTACGAGTCCACTGTCGCCGGACGACTCGACGATGTCCGGCGTCAACTCATCAATTCCTAAGCGAACCATTCAAGCGAAAGTAGGACACAATGGCTGAATTGACCATCAGTCCGGATGAGATCCGCAACGCGCTGAACGACTTCGTCGCTCAGTACAAGCCGGAAGGCGCAAGCAAGACTGAGGTCGGCCGGGTTGTCACGTCTGGCGACGGCATTGCGCGCGTCGAAGGCCTTCCCTCGGCGATGGCCAACGAGCTGCTGCGCTTCGAGAACGGCACGCTCGGCATCGCCCAGAACCTCGACGAGCGCGAGATCGGCGTCGTCGTCCTCGGCGATTCCGAGGGCATCGACGAGGGCTCCCTCGTGCACGGCACCGGTGACGTGCTCTCGGTCCCCGTCGGCGAGGGCTACCTCGGCCGCGTGGTCGACGCCATGGGCAACCCCATTGACGGACTCGGCGAGATCGCGGGCATCGAGGGTCGTCGCGCCCTCGAGCTGCAGGCCGCCGGCGTCATGGACCGGCAGGAGGTCCGCGAGCCATTGCAGACCGGGCTCAAGGCCATCGACGCGATGATCCCGATCGGTCGCGGCCAGCGGCAGCTCATCATCGGCGACCGCAAGACCGGCAAGACAGCCATCGCGATCGACACGATCATCAACCAGAAGGCCAACTGGGACTCGGGTGACCCGAAGAAGCAGGTCCGCTGCATCTACGTGGCCATCGGCCAGAAGGGCTCGACGATCGCCGAGGTCAAGGGCACCCTCGAGAAGGCCGGCGCGATGGAGTACACGACCATCGTCCATGCGCCCGCCTCCGACCCGGCAGGCTTCAAGTACATCGCTCCCTACGCGGGCTCGGCCATCGGTCAGCACTGGATGTACCAGGGCAAGCACGTGCTGATCGTCTTCGACGACTTGACCAAGCAGGCCGAGGCCTACCGGGCCATGTCGCTGCTGCTGCGTCGGCCCCCGGGCCGCGAGGCCTACCCCGGCGACGTGTTCTACCTCCACTCGCGGCTGCTCGAGCGCTGCGCCAAGCTCTCCGACGAGCTGGGCGGCGGTTCGATGACCGGGCTCCCGATCATCGAGACGAAGGCCAACGACGTGTCGGCCTACATCCCGACGAACGTGATCTCCATCACCGACGGCCAGATCTTCCTCCAGTCGGATCTCTTCAACGCCAACCAGCGTCCGGCCATCGACGTCGGCATCTCCGTCTCGCGAGTCGGTGGCGCCGCACAGGTCAAGGCCATGAAGAAGGTTTCCGGCACCCTCAAGATCGGTCTGGCGCAGTTCCGCGACATGCAGGCGTTCGCCATGTTCGCCTCCGACCTCGACGAGGCCTCGCGCCGCCAGCTCGAGCGGGGCGCCCGCCTCACCGAGCTGCTGAAGCAGGGCCAGTACGCGCCGTACCCGGTCGAGGACCAGGTCGTGTCCGTGTGGCTGGGCAACGAGGGCCACCTCGACGACGTCCCGGTCGGCGACATCCTCCGCTTCGAGCGCGACTTCCTCGACTACCTGCGCCACAACGGCCAGGTGCTGCAGAACGTCGCCGAGACCAACGTCTTCGAGGGCGAGGACCAGGAGGCCGTGCTGAGCCTGCTGGCCGAGTTCAAGAAGGGCTTCAAGGACTCGGACGGGAAGGCCCTGATCGGCCACGAGGTCGTCGAGGCCATCGAGAGCTCGGAGATCGACCCGACGCAGATCGTCCGCAAGAAGCGGGGTTGATCGGCCCATGGGCAGCAGTCTCAGGGAGCTCAGACAGCGCAGGAAGTCTGTCTCGGCAACCAAGAAGATCACGAGGGCCATGGAGCTGATTGCTTCGTCGCGCATCGTGAAGGCCCAGCAGGCCCAGCGTGCGGCGCTGCCGTACACGCTGGAGCTGTCCAAGGCCGTCTCGATGCTGGCGAGCGCCCACGACGTGGAGCACCCCTTCCTGCGCCATGCGAAGGAGCCAAAGCGGGCCGCGGTACTCGTGCTGACGAGCGACCGCGGCCTGGCGGGGGCCTACTCGACCAACGTCATCCGTCTCGGGGAGGAACTGCGCGAGCATCTCGTCGCCGAGCGAGGCCTCGAGGTGGACCTCTACCTCACGGGCAAGAAGGGCGTCGCCTACCACGAGTTCCGCGGGCGCGACATCAAGCAGAGCTGGACGGGCTTCTCCGAACGTCCCAGCACCCGCGACGCGCGTGAGATCGCGGACACGCTCCTCCAGGCATTCCTCACGCCCACGGAGGAGGGCGGCGTCGACGAACTGCATCTCGTCACCACCCGCTTCGAGTCCATGATCACGCAGAAGCCGCGGGCCATCCGTCTGCTGCCCCTGGAGGTGGTCGACGCCAAGTCCGAGGACTTCCCGGACGACAGCGACAACCACTTCTACAAGTTCGAGCCCGACGCCAAGACGGTGCTGGACGCCCTGCTGCCGATGTTCGTCACGGACCGGATCCACACGGCGCTGCTCGACGCGGCCGCGTCGGAGCTGGCGGCCCGCCAGCAGGCGATGAAGTCCGCCACGGACAACGCCCAGGCGCTGATCGAGAAGCTGACCCGCGAGGCCAACCAGGCCCGTCAGGCGGAGATCACGCAGGAAATCACGGAAATCGTCGGAGGCGCCTCGGCGCTTGCCGAATCAGCCTGAGAATCAAGAGGATAGAAAATGACTGCAACCACTGCACAGTCGACGGGCGTCGGTCGCGTCGCCCGTGTCATCGGTCCCGTTGTGGACGTCGAGTTCGCGGCTGATCAGCTCCCCGAGATCGGCAACGCGCTCAAGGTCGACACCGACGTCATGGGCCAGAAGCAGACCATCACACTCGAGGTTGCGCTGCACGTCGGCGACAACGTCGTGCGCGCCATCTCCCTGAAGCCCACCGACGGCATGCGTCGCGGCGCCGAGGTCACCGACACCGGTGCCCCGATCTCGGTGCCCGTCGGCGACGTCACCAAGGGCCACGTGTGGAACGTGACCGGCGAGGTGCTCAACGCCGATCCGTCCACCGTCGAGGTGACCGAGCGCTGGCCGATCCACCGCGATCCGCCGCCGTTCGACGCGCTCGAGTCGCGCACCGAGATGCTCGAGACCGGCATCAAGGTCCTCGATCTGCTGACCCCCTACGTCAAGGGCGGCAAGATCGGCCTGTTCGGCGGCGCTGGCGTCGGCAAGACGGTGCTCATCCAGGAGATGATCTACCGCATTGCCCACAACTTCGGCGGCACCTCGGTGTTCGCTGGCGTGGGCGAACGCACCCGTGAGGGCAACGACCTCATCAACGAGATGGAGGAGGCCGGCGTCCTCAAGGACACCGCGCTGTGCTTCGGCCAGATGGACGAGCCCCCGGGCACCCGTCTGCGCATCGCGCTCACCGGCCTGACCATGGCGGAGTATTTCCGCGACGTCCAGAATCAGGACGTGCTGTTGTTCATCGACAACATCTTCCGGTTCACTCAGGCCGGCTCCGAGGTGTCGACGCTGCTGGGCCGCATGCCCTCGGCCGTGGGCTACCAGCCCAACCTGGCCGACGAGATGGGCCAGCTCCAGGAGCGCATCACCTCGACGCGCGGTCACTCGATCACGTCCATGCAGGCCATCTACGTCCCCGCCGACGACTACACCGACCCGGCCCCGGCGACGACCTTCGCACACCTCGACGCGACGACGGAGCTCTCCCGTGAGATCGCATCGCGTGGTCTCTACCCCGCAGTGGACCCGCTGTCGTCGACGTCGCGCATTCTCGACCCGCAGTACGTGGGCCAGGAGCACTACGACACCGCGGTCCAGGTGAAGCAGATCCTCCAGCGCAACAAGGAGCTGCAGGACATCATCGCCATCCTGGGCATCGACGAGCTGTCGGAGGAGGACAAGATCACGGTCAACCGTGCACGTCGCATCCAGCAGTTCCTGTCGCAGAACACCTACATGGCGACGAAGTTCACCGGCATCGAGGGCTCGACCGTGCCGTTGGCCGACACGATCGAGGGCTTCAAGATGATCTGCCGCGGCGACGTCGACCACATCCCGGAGCAGGCGTTCTTCAACGTCGGTGGCATGGACATGGTCTTCGAGAACTACTCGAAGATGCAGAAGGGCTGATCGTGGCCAGGCCCCCACTGAAGTTGGAAGTCGTTTCGGCGAGCCGGATCGTCTGGTCCGGTGAGGCGGTGCAGGTGATTGCCCGCACCGTGGAGGGTGACATCGGCATCCTCCCCGGCCACGAGCCGGTGCTGGCGCTGCTGGTCCCCAGCCGCGTGGAGATCGTCACCAACGACGGTCGTCAGGAGGCGCTCTACGTTGACGGCGGATTCATCTCCGTCGCGGAGGGGCGCGTCTCGATCCTCGCGCAGGAGGCGATCCTCGGGGCGGAGATCTCCACGGACGCAGCACAGGCCGAGCTCGACACGCTCATGCTGCGCTACCGGACGGGTGAGGCTTCCGATGAGGAACGTCACCGCATCCACATGCTGAATGCGCAGCTGGCGGCAGCGGCGAGGGCGAAGGACTTCTGAGCCAGACGACAAGACAGTTCAGGGCGGTCCCCACCAAGGTGGGGGCTGCCCTGATCCGATGAAGGAGAGGTGTGTGACGCATGTGGCCTGAGGTGGCGTGGGTGTTGCTGGGCCTGCTCCTGCTCGTCGTCGTGCCGGTGGGCACCCTCTACGCCAGGCGGCGCTGGCTGACGAGCCACGTGAGCTCCTTCGACTGCGCCCTCCAGCTCTTCAGCCGTGAGCCGGGGGTCGGCTGGTCGCTGGGCGTCGCCCGCTACCGCGGCGAGCACCTCGAGTGGTTCCGCGCGTTCTCGTTATCGTTTCGACCTCGCGTCACCCTGACCCGTGGGTGTACGCGTTACGTGGGACGTCGGGAACCCACTCGCGCCGAGACGATGTTCCTATACGACGACACGTCGGTGTTCACCGTGCACAACACCCGCACAGGGGCCGACTACAACCTGGGGGTCTCGGAGGGGACCGGCATGGCGCTCATCTCCTGGCTCGAGGCCGCGCCCCCCGGCACCTATCGGAGCTCAGGGGACGCCGTCGAGCAGTGATCGCCCGCGGTCGGGGCAGGGGCGATCAGCGTGGGGATCACTCGGGCTTCGGCCGGTCGGTGCCCGGGACCCACAGCGTTTCCCCATCCTGCCCGTTGACCACGCGCGACATGACGAACAGCAGGTCCGAGAGGCGATTGAGATACGTGACGGCGAGCACGTTGACCCCGCCGGCTCCCTCCTCGTCGCTCGGCTCGGTGCCGTGGGCCTCGACGCAGGCCCACGCGGCGCGTTCGGCGCGCCTGACGATGGTGCGGGCGACATGCAGTTGGGCGCCCGCGAGGGTGCCTCCGGGGAGGATGAACGAGCGCAGCGTCGGAAGGTCCGTCTGCAGCTCGTCGCAGTACTGCTCGAGCCGATCGATGGAGGACTGGATGATCCGCAGGGGCTCCCACTTGGGATGCTCGGTGAGCGGGTTCGCGAGGTCCGCACCGACGTCGAAGAGCTCGTTGCGCACCACCTGCAGCATCTCGCCGACCCGTGCCGGCACGCCGTGGGCGCAGGCGACGCCGATGGCGGAGTTGGCTTCGTCGACGTGACCGTAGGCCTCGACGCGGAGGTCGGTCTTGCGGGCGATCGAATTGTCCACCAACCTAGTGGTGCCTGCGTCGCCGGTGCGGGTGTAGATCTTCGAGAGGGTGACCATGCCGCCACTCTACCCCATGCGGGCCGCCGCGAGGCGCGGATCGTCTAGGCTGTGCCCGTGACCCGATCCCTCGCCATCACCGCGCTGCTCACCGTCGCCGTCGCGGCCTCTGCGTGCACGGACGCCAATCAGTCCGCCCAATTGGGTGCGGCGGACGGCACCGTCGCCCCGGGGGCCACGTGCGCCTACCCTCCCGATGGGGAGCCCGCGCGGGCCGTCGACGCACCGGGTGAGCACTCCGTGCCCAACCGCGGCACAGTGCAGGTCGTGATGCACATGACGGCCGGAGACGTGACGTTGACGCTGGACCAGGCGAAGGCGCCGTGCACCGTCCACTCCTTTCTGAGTCTCGCCTCGCAAGGCTACTTCGACGACACGTCGTGCCACCGGCTGGTGGACCACGGCATGTTCATCCTTCAGTGCGGCGACCCGACTGGGACGGGACGGGGGGGCCCTGGCTACACGTTCGCCGACGAGATCGCGCCGGGCACCGCCTATCCTCGCGGCACGATCGCCATGGCCAATCGCGGGCCGGACACGAATGGCTCACAGTTCTTCCTCGTGTGGGACGACACGGACCTCAGCCCGGACTACACCGTCTTCGGCACCATCGACGACGCGGGCCTCGGCGTCGTCGGGGGGATCGCGGCCCAGGGCGTCGACGCCTCCGACGGCATCTCACCGAACGCCGAGGCACTCATCACCGGCATGTCGATCGGCTGAATCGAGCGTCAGTCCAGCTGCGCAAGGAATTGGCGCAGCGTCGCGACGAACGACTCCGGGTCGTCGGAGTGCACCCAATGGCCGGCGCGCTTGAGCGTGATCTGGCGCACCATGGGAAACAGCTCCCGCATTGCCTGCGCGTGCTCGGGCCGAATGTAGTCGGAGCGTCCACCCGCGACCCACAGCGTCGGACCGTCAAAGTGGCCGACGATGGGCTCCCAGCCCCCGATCTCGTGCAGGTGATCGCCGAGCAGGTCGAGATTGGGCAGCCAGCTCCAGTGCCCCTCGGTGCGTTGGAGGTTCTGCAGCAGGAAGCGCCGCAGGCCGTCGTCGGGGATCCGTTCGGCGAGCTGCTGATCGGCGTAGCCGCGGCTGGCGATCTCGTCGAGCCTCAGGCTCTTGAGGCCGGCGACCAGGGTGGTGAACCGGAGCGCGGAGACATTGCGGGCGGGGGAGATGTCGACGACGACCAGTGCCTTGACCAGCTCGGGGTGGCGCAGCGCGAGCCGCATCGCGATCTTCCCGCCCATGGAGTGCCCGACGATCACCGTCGGCGTCGCCGTGTGCTCACGCACCCAGTCGGCGACGATGTCGGCCTGCTCGTCGTAGTCGAAGACATGAGTCCAACTGCTGCGCCCGTGGTTGGGTGTGTCGACGAGGTGGCAGCGGGCGAGATCGGAGACGGCCTTGGCGACGGTGAGCCAGTTCTTGCCCTGCCCGAACAGGCCGTGCAGGAACACGACCTCGAGGGGGCCGTCCCCGACTGATGTCGTGTGCAGTGTCACGCTCGCTCCCAACAGTAGGTGTGCCAATGGCGACGCACGTCCAGCCCCGACCCGACGCCCAGCGGGGGCACCTCCGGCCAGGCGACGACGTGGGCCATCCCGGGTGGGATGACGTGGTCGCAACCCGGACAACGGTACTCCTTCTCCGAATGGCCGGCTCGGATGGTACGGACGAGCCATGAGCGCCCGCGCAGGCTGACTCGTCGTGTGTCCGTGCCCGCGAGCAGCGGGCGCGGTGTACGGAGGTGTTTTGAGGGGCGCCGCCTGGCCATCAGAACAGCCGATCCTCGGCGTCGTCCATGCCGCGCAGCGCGTCGTAGTCGAGCAGCAACGTGTCGATGCCGCGGTCGTGGGCGAGGGTGCGTGCCTGGGGCTTGATCTGCTGGGCGGCGAAGACGCCACGAACGGGTGCGAGCAACGGATCGCGGTTGAGGAGGTCCAGGTAGCGGGTGAGCTGTTCCACCCCGTCGATCTCGCCGCGCCGCTTGACTTCACAGGCGACGTGGACGCCCTTGTCGTCGCGCAGGAGCAGGTCGACGGGGCCGATTGGGGTCATGTACTCGCGGGTGATGACGCGCCAGCCGTCGCCGAAGACTGCGGGGCGTTCGGCCAACAGCGCCTGCAGGTGTGCCTCCACGCCGTCCTTGACCAGCCCCGGGTCGATGCCCAGCTCGTGGGCGGTGTCGAGGAAGACCTCTCCGATGCGGATGTGCAGCGTGTCGCCGTCCTTGGCGCGCACCAGCCACTCCTCGGTGACACCGAGCTCTGCCGCGGCCGTCTCGTCGGGCGATTGGACGGTGACGGTGCACGGCGGGCTCATCCAGTTGAGTGGTTTGTAGGCCCGATCGTCGGCGTGCACGGACACGGAGCCGTCGGCCTTCACGAGCAGGAGCCGCTTCGCCATCGGAAGGTGCGCGTCGAGGCGCCCCGAATAGTCCACCTGGCACTGGGCGATCACCAATCTCACCCGCTCAACGCTACCAGCGCTCCGCAGAGTCAACGAACGTCGAGCGCGGGCTTGATGACCTCCCGCCACACGAGCAGCAGCGCGGCCGCTGTCGGGACGGCGAGCACGGCCCCGATGATGCCCATGAGGATGCCACCCATGATCGCGGAGAGCACGACGAGCACCCCCGGCACACGGACGGTGCGGCCCATGATGGTGGGGTAGATCAGGTAGGCGTCGAACTGTTGGTAGATGATGAACACGATCGCCACCCCGAGCCCCTGCGGAATGCTGATCGAGAAGGCAACGAGCGACAGCAGCACCGCGGCGGTCGGGGGGCCGGCGACCGGGATGAAGCACAGGAGGCCGTAGACGAACGCGAGCGCGACGGCGTACTCGTGCAGGCCGAACAACTGCAGGACGATGAAGGCGACGATCGTGGAGATGGTGACCTCGATGATCATGCCGCGGACGTAGCCGGAGACGCCTTGGAAGATGCCGTCGGCGATGTACTTGGCGCGGTCGCGGCGGCTGGCGGGGGCGAGGTCGTAGACGAGCTGCTTGATCGTGCCGAGCGAACCCATGAAGTAGATGGTCAGCACGGCGGTGATGAGGACGGAGAAGAGGAAGTTCACGACGACGGCCCCTGCGCCCATGAGGCCATTGACGAGGGTGTCGGCGAGCTTGGCGTCGGTGAGCGCCGACTGGAGCTTGTCGATGACGCCGAACTGCTCGTTGAATTCCCGCACCCGTTCGTGGTCCAGCAGGTTGCCGAGCAGTTTGGGCAGGTTCGCGACGAGTTGCGTGCCCTGGTTCATGAGGAGGGGGACGAGCGCGAACAGGCCCAAGGCGAGCACCCCGAGCACGACGACCGGCACCAGCACCATCGCGAGCGGCCTGGGCATGCGTCGGTCGAGGAAGTCGACGACGGGGCTGGCGCCCAACGCCAGCACGAAGGCGAGGACCACGAGTACGAGCACGCTCTGCACGGCGGCCACGGCCTCGCTCAGCGCGAGGGCGACGAGGACCCCGATGGCTCCGAAGAAGCCGAGCGCGAACGGGGATCTCCGACGTGGGTCGCTCGGCGCGGCGGGCGTGCCGTCGCCGCTCACGCGTCCTCGTCGGCGTTGGGCTCCGGTGAGGCGACGACCACCGTCGGCTCCTCCGCGGGGTCGAATTCGGCCTGCGACTGCTCGGCGAGTGCCCGCAGGTTGGACAACTGTGCAAGGGCGCTGCGCTTGCGTCCCTCGAGGACGCCCACCTCGCGCGCGAGCTGTTCCTTGCGCCAAGCGGCCTGCTCCTCGAGCTGCGCCAGGACCTCGTTTGCCTTGCTGCGCGCCTGTTCGATCAGCGCCTCGGCTTCGCGGTGGGCTTGGACCCTGGTCTGTTCGGCGTCCTCGACTGCCGTCTGGCGGACGTTGGCTGCTTCGGCTCGAGCCGCGGCGACGGCCTCGGCTGCCTGCTCGGCCTCGATCTCGTCGAGACGACGACGCTCCGCGGCGTTGGTCTGGGCGTCGGCTGCGCTCCTGGCGATGGCGGCGAGGGATCGTTCGGCTTCCTTGCCCGCCTGCTCACGGATGGCGGCGACGTCCCGCTCGCCCTCCATCCGCAGCCGCGCGACCTCGGCACGGCAGGACTCGAGCAGGGCCTCGGCGTCGGCGCGGGCCGCGGCGAGGATGACCTCCCGGCGGCGCTGCGCGTCGTCGACGATCTGTGCGGCCTCGCTGCGAGCCTTGTCGAGCGCCTGCTGCCCGGCCTCGGCTTGCTCGGCGCGGAGCTGGCGCAGACCGGCGAGTCCGCTGAGGCGGATGTCGTCCGCCTCCTGCTGCGCCGATTCCCGCACGCTGCCGGCGGATCGTCGGGCTTCTTGGGTGATGCGGTCCGCCTCGCGCTCGGCCTGTGCGACGATGTCGCGGCCCTGCGCCTCGGCGGCCTTCAGCAGGCCCGTCGCGTGCGCCCCCAGCTTCTCGAAGTCCGTTTCGCCCACTTCGGCCCGGATGAATGTGAGTTCCTGCTGGAGCAGGCGCGTCCGCTGCCGAAGCTCGCCGACCTGCTGCTCCACCTCGCGGACGTAGCCGTCGACGGCGTGGCGATCGTAGCCCAGCATGGAGGTGGGGAAGCTCCCAGCCGCGGACGCCTTCTCATCGAACAGGTTGAGTCCGGTCTCTTCGGTTTCCATGTCGCGGGACGGATCGACCACGGGAGCTCCTTACGATTCGGTACTGCTATTGGCAGCCTAGCTTCCCGGGTGTAGCGAACGGGGGTGGACACGGTGTCCGTGTCCACCCCCGTCGCGCGGGAAGCCGTTGGCTCACTTGGCGAGCTCGACGAGCTCGAGCAGCACGCCGCCGGCATCCTTGGGGTGCACGAAGTTGATGCGGGAGTCCGCGGTGCCGCGCTTGGCCTCGGGGTAGAGGAGACGAACGCCGCGCTCCTTCAGCACCTCCATGACGTGGTCGATGTCGGCGACGCGGTAGGCGAGCTGCTGGAGCCCGGGGCCCTTCTTGTCGAGGAACTTGGCAATGGTGGAGTTCTCGTTGAGCGGGGCGAGGAGCTGGATCTTGGCGTTCTCGACGCCCTGGGTGCCGGTGCCGATCATGGCTTCGGCGACGCCCTGCTCCTCGTTGACCTCACGGTGGAGTTCCCGCCAGCCGAACTTCTCGGCGTGGTACTTGATGGCCTCGTCCAGGTCGGGGACGGCGATGCCAACGTGATCGATGCAAATGAACAGATCAGAATTCTCCATGGCTCTAGCCTTGCACATCGCAGTGCGCCGGGAGGCGTCGGGGTCGGACAACGCGGCCATTGGTTGGACCTGATTCTGACGCCATCACGATCGTCGAAACGCGGCGCGCCGTCGCGGTCAAGGGGAGCTCGGCTTGGCAGAATGTGCCTGACCCCATACGAAGGAGGAACCGTGGTCGGTTGGATCAAGCGCGCCCTGCTGGTGCTCGTCGCAGCCTTCGTGGTCTTCTATCTGTTCACCCGGCCGGAGGCCGCGGCCGAGGCCGTGCTGACGTTCTTCGGCGCCTTCGAGTCGATCGCCCGCTTCTTCACCGCGCTCGCCAGCTGAGGCGATGATCCAACGGCTGCTCGACCCGCAGGTCGAACGCCACCTGCTCACCTCCGAGGGCGAGGTGATCATCGACGAGGTCACCAAGCACTGGGCCGCGAGCCTGCGCTGGTATCTGCTGCTCGTCGGCAGCATCGTCGCCTTCATCCTGATGATCCCGGCCGGAGCGCTGTTCTGGCTTCCTCTGAGCGCCGGCGTGGTGGCGTTCGTCGTCGGTCTCTGGAAGATCCACGTGCTGCACATGGATCGGTTCGTCATCACGAACATGCGCGTGTTCCGCGTCCATGGGGTGTTCGACCAGCGCCTCGCGACGATGCCGATGACCCGCATCCTCGACATCTCAATGAACCAGCCGCTGCTGGGCCAGATGTTCGGCTACGGGCACTTCGTGTTCGAGTCGGCCGCGCAGGATCAAGGGCTGCGGGAGATCACCTACGTCGCCGATCCGGCGCAGCGGGACCTGACGATCCAGCGAGTCGTGCAGCGTGCGGGCCTGCGGAAGTCCATGAAGCTCGAAGACTGACCCCCTAAGGACTGACCCAAGGGAAGCGACGGGGCCCGGGCCTGCACAGTGGCCCGGGCCCCGTCGCGCTCCGTGTCACGCGAGGGCGGCGTCGACGATGTCCTTGGCGGCGCGCTGCACCTCGGAAAGGTGGTCGGCATCCTTCAGGGACTCGGCGTAGATCTTGTACTTGTCCTCGGTGCCCGACGGGCGGGCGGCAAACCAGGCGTGCTCGGTGGTGACCTTGATGCCGCCGATGGGTGCATCATTGCCGGGGGCATGCGACAACACGGCTGTGATCGGCTCGCCCGCCAGCTCCGAGACCGTCACGTCCTGCGCCCCGAGCTTGCTGAGGCGCGCCTTCTGGTCGCGGTCCGCGTCGGCATCCACCCGGGCGTAGTAGGACTTGCCGAACTCAGCCTCGAGCGCGGCGTAGTGCTCGCTCGGGCTCTTTCCGGTCACGGCGAGGATCTCCGAGGCGAGCAGCGCCAGCAGGATGCCGTCCTTGTCGGTCGTCCAGGTGCGGCCGTTGCGGTCGAGGAACGACGCCCCCGCGGACTCCTCGCCGCCGAAGCCGATCGTGCCGCTCGTGAGTCCGGGGACGAACCACTTGAAGCCGACGGGCACCTCCACCAGCCTGCGCCCCAGCTTCGCCGCGACGCGATCGATCAGCGACGAGCTCACCAGTGTCTTGCCGATGCCCGCGTCTGGAGACCAGCCGTCGCGGTGGCTGAACAGGTAGTCGATCGCCACCGCGAGGTAGGCGTTGGGGTTCATGAGCCCGAAATCGGGAGTCACCACGCCGTGGCGGTCGGAGTCGGCGTCGTTGCCGGTGGCGACGGCGTAGCGGTCGCGTTGCTGGACCAGCGAGGCCATCGCGTTGGGCGAGGAGCAGTCCATGCGGATCTTGCCATCGGTGTCCAGCGTCATGAATCTCCATGTGGGGTCCACCACGGGATTGACGACGTCGATCGGGAGCCCTCGTTCGGCGAGGAACTGCCAGTACTGCACGGAGGCACCACCCATGGGGTCGGCCCCGTGACGAAGGCCCGCCGCGCGGATGGCGTCGAAGTCGATGGCCAGCGCGAGCTCGTCGCAGTAGGGCGTGCGGTAGTCGTAGCGATGGACCTCGGCGCGTTCGTAGGCCACGCGACGAATGCCTGAGGGGGAGGCCATGAGCTCGTTGGCGCGGGCCGCGATCGCCTTCGTCGCATCCGTGTCGGCAGGTCCGCCGTGCGGGGGGTTGTACTTGAAGCCACCGTCGCGAGGCGGGTTGTGCGAGGGGGTGACGACGATACCGTCGGCGTGGGCCTCGTGCTCACGGTTGTGGCGGATGATCGCGCGGGACACCGCCGGCGTCGGGGTGTATTCGTCCTCACGCTCGGCGAGAATCTCGACGCCATTGGCGGCGAGCACCTCGATGGCGGTCTTCCAAGCAGGCAGCGAGAGCCCGTGCGTGTCCTTGCCGATGAACAGTGGCCCGGTCACGCCCTGGCTCGCGCGGTACTCGACGATCGCCTGCGTGGTGGCGGCGATGTGGAGGTCGTTGAACTTGGTGTCGAGGCTCGACCCGCGATGTCCAGACGTGCCGAACACCACCTGCTGATCCGGGTCCTCCGGGTCGGGGGTGAGATCGTAGTAGGCCGCGATGAGGGCGTCGACGTCGATGAGATCGGATTCCAGGGCGGGCTGCCCTGCGCGTGCGTGTGCCATGGTGTCATCCTATTGCCGTTTGAAGATGTGGTCCTCGACAACGAAGATAGAGGCATGACTTCCGAGCAATTCAGCCGCCCTGGCGCCGTAGACCTCTCCCAGCTCTCGCAGCAGGCGGCCAGCCACGGTGGTGGCAACTACGTGATGGACCTGACGGAGGCGGAGTTCGAGCAGGTGGCCCAGCGGTCGCTGCAGCACCCAGTGATCGTCGAGTTCTTCTCCCCGCGGGATCCGCAGGGAGGCCCGGTCTCCGAGGCCCTCGCCACGGCGGTCAACGCCGGCGCCGGCAAGTATCTGCTTGCGCGGGTCAACGTCGACGAGCAGCCCCGAATCGCGCAGGCGCTCGGCGTGCAGGCCGTACCGACCGTGGTGGCACTGCTCGGCGGCCAACTGGCGCCCTTGTTCCAGGGGACGAAGTCCGCCGACGAGATCACCGCCGTCGTCGAGCAGGTGGGTCAGGCCGCGCTCGCCAACGGCATCACCGGTCGTGCGGCGCCCGTCGGGGGGGCCCAACAAGCCGCGACGTCCGCGGACCAGGCAGCCCCGGCAGATCCCCGATTCGCTGCCGCGGACGAGGCACTCGCCTCCGGCGACTACGCGGCGGCGGTGGCGGAGTTCGACAAGCTGCTCCAGGCCACGCCCAACGACGTCGAGGTCATCGCCGGACGGGCCCAGGCGTCGTTGTTGCAGCGCTCCACCGAATTCGACCCGGCCGCCGTAGTCGCAAATGCCGCCAACGAAGACGACCTCCATTCCCAGCTCCAGGCCGCCGATCTGGAGATCATCCAAGGCGCCTACGCGCAAGGCATCGACCGACTCCTCGACTTCGCCGCCACGGCTTCGCCGGAGGACAAGGAGGTGGTCCGGGTGCGTGTGCTCGAGCTCTTCGAGGTCATCGGCCGCACGGATCCGATCGTCCTCAAGGCTCGACGACGGCTGGCGACCGTCCTGTTCTGACGGCGCTGGGTGCACGTCGTCCACGCAACGCAGACTCGACATCGGCTCGCCAGAGGATCGTTCGGCGCGTCTCGATGCGCGAGGCTGCGCCTCGCTTACTCGACGAACGAGTGGCTCGGGCGCCTCGGTTGCTCGACGGACGAGGGGCTCGGGCGGCGAGGGGTTGTTGGGCGCGTCTCGATGCGCGAGGCTGCGCCTCGCTTACTCGACGAACGAGTGGCTCGGGCGCCTCGCTTACTCGACGAACGAGTGGCTCGGGCGCCTCGCTGACTCGACGAACGAGGGGATCGGGCAGCTCGGTTGGTCTATGGGCGAGGGCGGTCAGTGGCCGTTTTCGGTGTGTCCGCGTTCGCCGGCCAAGAGCTTGGAGATGCGCCTCGCGGACAGTTCGGTCACATGGTGGTGGACCTCATCAGGGGCGACCCAGTGCAGGGCCCTCAGCTCGCCGTCCGAGATCCGCAGCGAGGAGGCGAGGGCGTCGTCGAGCGTGCCTCCATGGAAGAGGAACTCGACGGCGTCCGACCAACCGAGGTACGGCGGCATCCAATCGACGAGCGCGGGCTGGCCGAGCGTGACCTGCAAGCCCAGCTCCTCGCAAATCTCCCGCTCGGCGCCAACGCGGGGCGACTCTCCGGGCTCGACCACGCCGCCTGGCAGCTCCCAGTCGGACTTGTACGTCGTCTCGAGCAGCAGCACATCACCCGCGACACTGGTGAACAAGGCGTGCGCGATGATGCGCTTCATGGGTAGCACGGAGTCCATGACGCCGGAAAAACCCTCGGGGCCGTAGACGACGTCCGTCGCCAGCCGAGCGTACACGAGCACATCCAGGTAGTCGCCCGCAGGCGTGGCGAGCGCCTGGCGCAGACGCCCCTCCTGACGGAAGCCCGCCCTGTGCAACGCGGTTCGGGCGGCTCGGTCGTTGGCAGGTACCTCGACGGTGAGTCGCCTGAGGTCGTGACCCAGGATGGCATCGTCGGCAGCCAACGAGATGCCCTTCTCGAGGGCCGCCACGTCGACGACCTGCTCGGCCCACGAGAGCTTGCCGGTGCCGTCGCCGTTGATCGCGACGTGCACCCGGAACTCGTGCGACCTCACTTCGCGGCGTGCCGCAGCCAGATCGATCCCAGCGGCGGCACGGTGACGTTGGCGCGCGCGGGGAAGTGGCTCCACGGCTCGTCCTTCGCGTGCACCTCACCAAGGTTGCCAAACTGGCCGGAGCCGTCGTAGGCGGGGGCGTCGGTGTTGAGAATCTCCTCCCAGTCGCCGTCGGCGGGAAGCCCGATCTCGTAGTCGACGAGCGGCTCCGGCGAGAAGTTGGTGATGCACGCGATGTGGTTGCCTTCTTCATCGTGGCGCACCCACGAGAGCGCGTTGTGGCCGTTGTCGTCGGCGTTGATCCACGTGAAGCCGGAGGGGTCGTTGTCGAGTTGCCACAGCGGGGCGTTCTCGCGATAGATCGTATTGAGGTCACGGAACAACCGCTGGAGGCCACCGTGGCCCCACAGGTCGGAGACCCACCACTCGAGGCTGACGGCCTCGTTGAACTCCGGGCGCTGTCCAAACTCGCAGCCCATGAAGACGAGCTGCTTGCCGGGGAAGCTCCACATGAACGAGTAGTAGGCGCGCAGCGTCGCGAACTTGCGCCAATCGTCCTGCGGCACCTTCGTGAGCATCGATCCCTTGCCGTGCACGACCTCGTCGTGGCTGATGGGCAGGATGAAGTTCTCCGAATACGCGTACACCATCGCGAACGTGAGGAGATTGTGCTCGTACTGCCGGTAGACCGGGTCGAGCTCCAGATAGCGGAGCGTGTCGTTCATCCAGCCCATGTTCCACTTGAAGCCGAACCCGAGACCGCCCTGGTCGACAGGCTTGGTGACGCCGGCGAAACTCGTCGATTCCTCCGCGACCATGACGATGCCCGGCTCGCGCTCGTAGAGGTGACGGTTGACGTAGCGGAGGAAGTCGATGGCCTCGAGGTTCTCCCTGCCCCCGAACTGGTTGGGCACCCACTCACCCTCGTTGCGCGAATAGTCCAGGTACAGCATCGAGGCGACGGCGTCCACGCGCAGGCCGTCGACGTGGAACTCCTGCGCCCAGTAGAGCGCGTTGGAGACGAGGAAGCTCTTCACCTCGTTGCGGCCGTAGTTGAAGATGTACGTGCCCCAGTCCTTGTGCTCGCCCTGACGCGGATCGGCGTGCTCGTAGAGCGCAGTGCCGTCGAATCGGCCCAGGCCGAACGAGTCCTTGGGGAAGTGGCCGGGGACCCAGTCCATGATGACGCCGATGCCGGCCTGGTGCAGACGGTCGATGAGGTAGCGGAGGTCGTCAGGCTTGCCGAAGCGGGAAGTGGGGGAGAAGTAGCCCGTGACCTGATACCCCCAGCTCGGGGCAAACGGATGCTCGGCCAGCGGCATGAATTCGACGTGCGTGTAGCCCTGCCAGGAGACGTACTCGACGAGCTCCTCGGCGAGCTCGAGGTATGACTTCCCCTTGCGCCAGCCTCCCAGATGCACCTCGTAGATGCTCATGGGCTCGGCGTGCGCACGCGAATTGCGACGGCGCTCCATCCACTCGTCGTCCGACCAGACGTACTGCGACGTGTAGACGATCGAGGCGTTGTTGGGCGCCTGCTCCGAGAACAGCGCAACCGGGTCGGCCTTCTCGTGCCAGCCGCCCCACTGGTCCTCGATCTTGAACTTGTACAAGGTCTCCTCGCCGAGGCCCTCGATGAACAGTCCCCACACGCCGGTGCCCGGGATGAGCTCCATGTCGTCGCCGGTCCAGAAGTTGAACGGCCCGGTGACCATGACTCGGCGGGCGTTGGGTGCCCAGACCGCGAATCG
The DNA here is from genome assembly GCA_000619965.1 of Propionibacteriaceae bacterium P6A17. GTDB lineage: Bacteria > Actinomycetota > Actinomycetes > Propionibacteriales > Propionibacteriaceae > Arachnia. Next base: position 5,662 of record JHVD01000020.1, on the reverse strand, counting down.
CACGCCCTCGACGGTGCCGCGCTCGTCGTCGTCGACGGTGACCCTCCTCGCGCCGAGGCGCTTCCAGATCTCCGTGTCGCCGCCGTTGTGGAATCCCTCGAAATCCCATCCGGTCAGGCCACCGAACTTGTCGTGCGCCATGGTCATCTCCTCAAAGCCGCAGGTCTTACGACCAATCTACCGGCAAAGCGTCGGGCCGTTGTGGGGGACGGCAGTTGCGGGGCTGGAGATCTCAGGATCGGGCCAGCCTCAGGATTCGTGACTCCCACGGCCGCAGCACCGACGACGACCCCGGGCCGTGTGTGTGCAGCAGGGGGATGGCGTCGGTCGTGTCTGGTAGGTCCAGCCCGTCGAGCGTCAGCGGCTCGGACGACCAATTGGCGAGCACCAGGATGACGTCGTCGCGCAAGGTGCGGGTGAACGCCCAGAGCCGATCATGGTCGGGCTCCAAGAGCCGGAACGCGCCGAGCTGGACGGTCTGGTCGGTGTGGCGCAGCGCGATGAGGCGGCGGTAGTGGTGAAAGACCGAATCGGGGTCCGCGATCTGCTGGGCCGCGTTGATCGTCACCGCATTCGGGGTGACGGGAAGCCACGGCTGGCCGGAGGTGAAGCCGGCGGTCGGCGTCGCGTCCCATTGAATCGGGGTCCGCGCGTTGTCCCGGGCCTTCGCTGCCAGTGAACGCAGCACTGTGGCCTCCGGCACGCCAGCAGCCGTCGCGAGACGGTGGTGGTTGAGCGCCTCGACATCCATGTACTCGTCGATGGACGTGAACGGATGATTGGTCATGCCCAGCTCCTCGCCCTGGTACACGTAGGGCGTGCCCTTGTGCAGATGCAGCACGGTGGCGAGGGTCTTGGAGGAGGCCACGCGGTGCCTCGGTGAGTCGTCGCCGAATCGGGAGACAGCCCGTGGCTGGTCGTGATTGTCGAGGTAGAGGGAATTCCAGCCGGCCCCGCCCAGTCCAGCCTGCCAATCGGCGAGATTGCGTTTGAGCGCGGGCAGGTGCAGCGGCGCGAGCGTCCACTTGTCGCCGCCGACTTGGTCGAGGTTGACGTGTTCGAAGGTGAACACCATCGACAGCTCTCGGCGGGCAGGATCGGTCACGTCGCGGGCGAGTGCGATCGTGGAGCCCGGCATCTCTCCGACGGTGAGCAGGCGGAGGTCGGCGAAGCCGACGGCATCGTGCATCTCGCGCAGGAACTCGTGGAGCCGGGGGCCGTTGGCGATGCGCTCCCAATCTCCGGAGCCGGGGGGAACGGGGCCTCCAGCGGTGATGCCGGCAGGCTTGGAGATGAGGTTGATGACGTCCATCCGGAATCCGTCGACCCCGCGCTCGATCCAGAATCGCAGGACGTCGTGGACGGCCCGGCGCACCTCCGGGTTCTCCCAGTTGAGGTCTGGCTGGGCCGCGCTGAACATGCCGAAGTAGTATTCGCCGCTCGCCGGGTCGTAGTGCCAGGCGTGTGGGGCGAATGCGGCGGCGGAGTCGTCGGGCTCGGCGCCCGGAGTCCCCGGCTCGCACCCTGCGCGTGCGGGCCTCCAGAAGTACCAGTCGCGTTTGGCAGAGGCCGGGTCTCGGGACTCGACGAACCAGGGATGCTGATCGGAGGTGTGGTTGACCACGAGGTCCATCAGCACGTTGATGCCCTTGGCGTGGGCCTGCTGCAGTAGCTCGTCCATGTCGGTCAGGGAGCCGAAGAGGGGGTCGATATCGCGGTAGTCGCAGATGTCGTAGCCGTTGTCGACCATCGGGGAACGGTAGACGGGCGACAGCCAGATGACGTCGACCCCGAGGAGGGCCAGATGGTCGAGGCGGCTCGTGATGCCGCGAAGGTCGCCCACGCCGTCGCCATTCGAGTCCTGGAAGGAACGCGGGTAGATCTGGTAGACGACCGCCTTGCGCCACCAGCCTTCGGGGCGGCGCGCCTCGACGGCTGGTGCCGGGGTGCGCATGGGGGTTCCCTCCGACGTGGTCACAGTCCGGTGAGGCGTCGGATGGCCGTCAGCGGCACGTCCAACAGTGGTGGGCGGAAGCGGGCCTCGTAGATGGCCTCGTACACGGCCTTGTCCAGCTCGTATGCGGTGAGCACGGCATCCGACGTCACCCCGTAGCCCGCCAGGAGGGCGGCTCGGCACTCGTCGGCCCAGGCGGCGTCGGCGCCGCCCGCCTGCCTCGCGTAGTCGAAGGACCGCAGCATGCCTGCGACGTCCCGCAGCGGCGAGTCGAGCTCGCGGCGCTCTGCCAGCGATTTCATGGGCTCACCCTCGAAGTCGACGTAGCGCCATCCGTGGACAGTCGAGAGCACCTGCCCGAGGTGGCAGTCGCCGTGGATGCGCTGCGTGGCGAACTCCGACGAGCCGGCCGCTTCGAACACGCGGGTGGCACCGTCGCGGAACTCCTCCAGCGCGGGCAGCTCGACTGCAGCCTCGTCGAATCGGCGACGAAACACCCCGGCCAGGGCCGTGGAGTCGCCGGCGCCGACCGCCAGATGGGTTCGCAGCAGTTCGTGGACGCGTGCCAGCGTGGCTCCCAACTCGTGGGCTTCTTGCGTGAAGCTTGCCCCGCCGCGTGCTGCGGCACAGGCGACGTCGTAACCGTCCTCGGGATCCTGGAGCGTCTCGACGAGCACGCCCAAGGCAAGGTCGTGGTGGGTCCACGTCCCGTGCAGCTCGGGCGCGACTCCTGCTCCCCTGAGCGCTTGGAGGAGCTCTGCCTCGATCCCGCCGCCAGGCTCCACACGGCGCAGCACCTTCAGCATCGTGCCGTTGGAGAAGAACACGTTCGTGTTGGACTGCTCGCCGGGGAACCGGGTCGCGGAGCCGGGGCGAGGCAGCTCGTCGAGCAGCTCGACGCCGGAGGCGTCCGTGGCGAGCAGGTCCCAGAGCCGAAGGCCGTCGTCGCAGGCCTCTGCGAGGTGGGGGAGCGCGGAGTGGAGGACGGGCACGTGGTAGGTCTCGACGACACCGTCGCCGTAGCGCACGTCGAGGAGCAGTGACTGGACGTCAGCAATCGGGTCCAGCGAGCGGACTCGTTCGAGGTGGCCGTCGCGTCCTCGCCCGCCGAACCAACGTGCGTTCGAGGTGAGTTGCCAGAGTGCTTCCGCGAGACTCATTGGGTGATCCTGAGGATGTGGGCGGGCTGTGCCGGGTAGAGCTTCACATAGTTGCGCTCGCCCCATTGGAAGGTCTGGCCGGTGAGCTCGTCGTGGGCGACGACGGGGCGGTTGCGGTCCAGGCCGAGTGCGCCGAAGTCCAAGTACACCTCGCTGACGACGTCGTGGTCGGGGCTGAGGGAGCACACCGTGAGCACGACGTCGTCGCCGTCTTGCTTGGAGAAGGCGATGATCTCGTCGTGCGGCACGTGGTGGAACACGACGTCGCGGAGCTGCTGCAGCGCGGGGTGCGTCTCGCGGATGGTGTTGAGCTGGCCGATGAGCACGTGGAGGTTCGGCTCGGCTCGGTAGTCACGCGGGCGGTACTCGTACTTCTCCGAGTCGAGATACTCTTCGCGGCCCGGGGCGAGCGCCTCGTGTTCGAACAGCTCGAATCCGGAGTACACGCCCCACGAGGGGGACATCGTCGCGGCCAGGATCGCGCGGATCGCGAAGGCCGCTTGGTTGCCGGATTGGAGGAAGTAGGGGTTGATGTCCGGGGTGTTGACGAAGAAGTTGGGGCGGTAGTAGTCGGCCATGTGGCCGGAGAGATCCTGCAGGTACTCCGTGAGCTCCCACTTGGTGTTGCGCCACGTGAAGTAGGTGTACGACTGCTGGAAGCCCACCTTGCCGAGTGTCGCCATCATCTGCGGGCGCGTGAACGCCTCCGCGAGAAACAGCACCTCGGGATTGGTCTCGTGGACCTCCTTCAGCAGCCAGTCCCAGAAGTCGACCGGCTTGGTGTGGGGATTGTCGACTCGGAAGAAAGTGACGCCCTTGTCGATCCAGAAGCGCAGCAGGCGCAGCGCCTCGTGGTAGATCCCCACCGGATCGTTGTCGAAGTTGATCGGGTAGATGTCCTGGTACTTCTTCGGCGGGTTCTCCGCGTAGGCGATGGTGCCGTCGAGGCGCGTGGTGAACCACTCCGGGTGCTCAGTCACCCACGGGTGGTCGGGTGAGGCCTGCAGCGCGAAGTCGAGGGCGATCTCGAGGCCCAGCTCCTTCGCCTTCGCGACGAAGCGGTCGAATGCGTCGAAGTCGCCGAGGTCTGGGTGGATGGCGTCGTGGCCGCCGGCGGGGGAGCCGATCGCCCACGGGGAGCCGGGGTCGTCATCGTGCGCGTCAAGGGTGTTGTTCTTGCCCTTCTTGAACGCGGAGCCGATCGGGTGGATGGGTGGCAGGTAGACGACGTGGAAGCCCATCGCGGCGGCGGCCTCGAGGCGCTCGTGGGAGGCGTCGAACGTGCCCGAGTGCCAATTGCCATCGTCGTCGCGCCACGCGCCCTGCGAGCGGGGGAAGAACTCGTACCACGACGAGTACAGCGCGCGCCTGCGCTCGACCCGGATGGGGAACTCCTGCGTCGGGGACAGCAGCTCGCGCGGGCCGAACCTCGCCATCGCGCGAATGATCGGCCGAGACAGGACCACTTCGAGGATCTCTTCGCTGGAAGATTCCTCCGAATTGAGGGTCTCGAGAGCCCCACGCAGCAGGCTGGCAGCCCCGGCCACGCCGAGCTGCTCCGCGTGTGCGGCAGCGCGACCCAGCAGGTCGACACCCTCCATGCGCACCAACGGAACATCCATGCCGATGGGCAGCTTCATCTCGGCATGGTGCACCCACGTGCCCCAGACGTCCGACCAGCCCTCGACGCGGAACGTCCAGTCGCCGGGCTCAGCCATGCGGACGTGCGCCTCCCAGATGTCGAGGCCCTTCGGCTCGATCTGGTGCATGTCGACGCGGCGCTGCTTGCCCGAAGGGGCGGTGAGGATCACCGAGGCAGCGACGGCATCATGGCCCTCGCGGAAGACATTGGCAGTGATGCGCAGTCGTTCGTGGACGACCGCCTTGACCGGGTAGGTGCCCCCTTCGATGACAGGGGTCACTCCCGTGACGGGGATGCGGCCGAAGCCGCCTGGCGTACGATTCAGGCGCTTGTGCGGGATCACACCCGCAGCCTACCGGGCCGACGGGGTTCCGTCTCCCAAGCGGCTGCGACACCGTATCTGGGACGCTGGAACGACGGGGCAAGTCTCCGGCGTCTGTGGGGTCTTGGCCAGCGGAAGTGGTGCTGTCATGCATTCTTCCAATGCGGGCGGATGTGTGAGTCGCCGCAGAATGAATCGCCCCGGGATCGGTGGAGACTCGGTTAGTTGGTTTAGGCCTCGGTGAGGGCCTTCTCTTCATGGTAGTGGGTGGTGGGGTGTCGGGACCAGTAATTGGTCTCGAACTCGACGGGCGGGACGTGGCCGAGCTCGCCGTGGAGGCGGCGGTGGTTGTGCCAGTCGATGTACTCGGCCACGGCGATCTCGACGTCGCCGACGTGCTTCCAGCCGCCTGTGGGTCGCATCGCGGGGTTGCGGATGCACTCGGCCTTGAACAGCGAGTTCAGCGCCTCGGCCATCGCATTATCGTAGGAGTCGCCCTTGCTGCCGACGGACGCGACGGCGTCGGCGTCGGCGAGTCGTTGGGTGTAGCGAATGGCTCGGTACTGGACCCCGCGGTCGCTGTG
>JHVD01000019.1 GCA_000619965.1 Propionibacteriaceae bacterium P6A17 | reverse complement strand
CTCCCCGCGCTGATGCGTGAGGGACTGGACCTTCTCGAGCACGCGCGCCCAGACGCCCTGCTCCGACCAGCGATTGAAGTTCTTGTAGATCGTGTTCCAGTTCCCAAACCGCTCCGGCACATCCCGCCACGGAGCGCCCGTGCGGTACCGCCACGCGGTCGCCTCCACCACCATTCGGCGCTCCACCGGCGGACGGCCCGTCGCCTTCGGAGCCGGAAACAGCGGACCGATCACGGCCCAGGCCTCATCGGAGATCTCGTTACGCGCCACACCCTCAATCGTGGCCCGCGTGCCGACGATCCCCCTTTAGCAACACGCCCTAGTCGGTGCTGTTGCGGCTCATGAGGTTGTTGACGGCGTTGAGATGACGTGGGGGGCAGGTCCTCGTCAGGATCGAAGTCGCTGATCCACCCCTCCGGGCAAGGAGCCTGCCCTTGGTTCACCTCCGTGATGCAGCCTTGACATTCGAAGCGCGTTCGCGTCGGGTCCAACGTGCCAGGCTCGCCCGGTCGCGCTTGTCGCTGCGGAGATGGGCGTCAGCCCCGCGAGCGCGTCGAAGTGGGTCTACCCGTTGTCGCCGCCACGGCGAAGCCTGTTCGGATGGCCACACCAGCCGTCCTCATCACTGTCCGTCACTGACCCCGCCAGTGGTCGTCGAGCAGTCCGACGGTTGCGGCGGGAGTGGAAATGGACTGCGCGGTTGGTCTGGATCGAGTTCACCGACCAAGCCATCAGCATCCGCCCGGCGACGGTGGGGCGCTGGCTGGCCCGGCTCGGGCTGAATCATCGCCACTGGCTTGATGTTGACGGCGAGCTGTTGCGGAAGCCGGGCAAGATCACCGCCCGCCACAAGGGACACATGGCCAACCTGGACGTGAAGAAGGTCGGACGGATCCCGATGGCGGCCGCTGGCGGCTCCACGGCAGGAACAAGTCCGGCCGACGTCAGAGGGTCGGTGTCACCTGTCTGCACTCGTCGATCGACGGGCTCGCCAAGCTCGCCTACATCGAACCCCATACCGATGAGAAAGCCGTCAAGTTGTTGGAGTTCTGGCACGACGCGGAAGCGGTCTTCACCGATCATGGCATCCCCGGACCACCCGCGTGATCACTGACAACGAGCCCTGCTGCACCAACGGAAAGCTCCCCAGCGCCTGCGCGCCGAGGGGATCACCCATCAGCGGATCCGGCCCTACACGCCACGGCACAACGTCAAGGCCGAGCGCTAGAACCGGGATCTTCGCTGAGGAGGTTCTTTACGCCCGCCTCTACCGCCGAGAAGCTGAACGAACACCGGCTCTCGCCATCTGCAACATCCACTACAACTACCATCGACCCCACACCGCCTGCCGAGACCAGCCACCCGCCACTCGACTCCCAGCCGGCTTCGACAACGTCATGCGCAACTACGCTTGGAGAGCATGGCCCGAGGGTCCGCGTCGGCCAGCTTCCGCGTGGCGTCCTCGCCAGTTGCGGTGAGGAAGGAGCGCGTGATGTCCAGGACCGCAGATCGAATCTCAGTTCACTGATGCCCTGAAGTGCGTGCCGACCAATCGAGTCCAAGCACTGCATGATGCGGGACGTGCCAGTTTGTTGTGTCAATCTCGACGCACTTGTCGTTCACGCGCCACCGCAGCTCGCCCTTGTAACGGATGGGCTCCATGGCCGAGAGCGCACACGGTAGCAGCATACTTACATCACGGACGTGTACTTCGTGCACCTCCACCGTGAGCGCCTTCGCTGTGTGGTCGTGGATGAGCTCGCGCAGCCACTTGGGATCCCAAACGTGTATCCACGAGCAGTGGGCCGTCGTCCTGGTCGTTGACCCCCGACGATGATGACTCCGCCACCGGGGATATTGGCCCAGCATGCTGCCTCGCCAGCCAAGCACTCGGCGGCATACGCGCCTCGATCCTCGCCGTGCAAGATCTCCCCATGCTCCCCACGACGACTCGGGTCAGGGTACGTGGGTTGTGGTGGAGTCATTCCTTTCCTGACTGCGCCTGATGGCCGGGCAGTGAAGGACGGATGGACGGTGTCGTCGTAGGCTCGTCGCATGGCCAAGAAGAAGCGCAGCGAGGGAACGCCGGCGACGGTGCAACTGACGGAGGCTGGTGTCGAGTACGAGGTGCTCACGTACGAGCACGATCCGCGTGCGCAGAGTTTCGGGCTGGAGGCGGCGGAGGTGCTGGGGCTGGGTCGGGACGCGGTCTTCAAGACCCTTGTTGCCCAGACCGACCTCAAGGACAACCACGGGCTCGTCGTCGGGATCGTTCCGGTATCGCACCAGCTCTCGTTGAAGGCGCTGGCTGCGGCCGTCGGGGCGAAGAAGGCCGCCATGGCGGAGAAGGCGACGGTCGAGCGGACGACTGGTTACGTCGTCGGGGGAGTGAGTCTGCTCGGGCAGAAGCGGCCGCTGACGACGGTCATCGACGCGTCGGCCGAGGGGCTGGAGCGCATGTACGTGAGTGGCGGCAAGCGTGGGTTGGACATCGGTTTGGCGCCGGCGGATCTGGCGCGTGTGCTGGGGGCGAGCTTTGCCGAAATCCGAGCCTGAAGCTCAGCGTCAGGAGACCTCGGCTGCATCAAAGAGGCTGGGGCCGGGCCGGATCTCTTCGAGCCAAGCTCGGGTGGTGCGCACGTGGTTCATGGCAAGAAAGCGTGCGCTTTCCGGGTCCCGGGCGGCGATCGCGTCGGCAATGGCAAGGTGAGCGTCGTCGCTGACCTGCTTCAGGTCCGCGTGGGCTCGGTCTTCGTAGATGCGAAACTCGCGGCCCCGTTTGCGCAGCGTCTCCAGGAGCGCGGAGATCATGGGGTCGCCGGCGCCGTCGATGATGAGGGCGTGGTATTGGCTGTCGAGGAGCTGGGCCTTGTCGCCAGGCTCCAAAGCGGTCAGTTCCCTCGCCATCTGCTGGAGACGCTGGACTGAGTCGTCGTCGAGCCGGGCTGCAGATAGGGCAGCGCAGTGTCCTTCGAGAAGCTCTCGCAAGGGGAAGAGATCGATGAATCGATCGAGCGGCAGAAGCGGCACCACCATGTGCAGCCCCTTCAGGACATGCTCGGGGGTCATTTCGGAGACGGTCATCCGCCCGCCGCGGTGATGCGTCAGAGCACCTGCGGCCACGAGCATCTTTTGCGCCTCGCGCAGCGAGCTGCGAGAGACCTCGAAGCGTCCGCAGAGCGCCGCTTCGCTGGGTAGGGCCTCCCCCGGCCGAAGCTCGCCGGCCGCAATCATCCGACACAGCCCGATGCGGGCCCGCTCCATTGCAGTGGTCATCTCCACCTCCGTGACCATTGTCGCCCAACCTACCCGATCTCATGTCAATTGTCTGACAATCTGCCACGATTCTGGACAAAACACCCACGGGATGGATGGAAATATGCATAATTGTCGGACAAGGAGGTATGAATGCGCAACGATGCAACGTACGAGGAGGTAGCGGTCCCAGCCCTGCGCTGGACGCTCGACCCCTGCGGCAAACACCTGAACCACGGCTCATTCGGGGCTGTCCCCGTCGCGGTCCAGCGTGAACAGCAGCGACTGCGTGAGGTCATGGATTGGAATCCCGTCCGCTGGTTCTCGTCGCTGGCAACGAATATCGCGACCGCCCGCGTGCAGATGGCACGCCTCCTCGACGTCCCGGAAGACACCTTGGCCTTCGTGCTGAATGCGTCAGCCGGAGCCTCCGTTGTGTATCAGCGGCTCATGGACCGGGGGCCCGCGCATGTGGTCGTGACCAATCATGGCTACGGCGCCGTGTCCATGGGCGCCCAGCGCTTGGCGGAGCGCACGGGCGGCACCTTCCGAACCGTCGACATCCCCCTCGATGCCAAGTCAGACGACGTCCTGGCCCTCGTCGGTGAGGCAATCACCGCAGCTCCGACGACGCTGCTCGTCATCGACCAGATCACCTCGGCCACCGCGCGCGCCTTCCCGGCGCGTGAGCTGTGCCTGCTGGCCAGAGAGCATGGTGCGCAAAGCCTCGTCGATGGCGCGCACGCGCCGGGTGTCGACCCCCACCCTGTCTGCATTGACGCCGACTGGTGGGTGGGCAACTTCCACAAGTTCGTGTGTGCCCCTCGCGGCACGGCGATGCTCTACTCGCGCGACAGCGACCAAGCACTCTTCCCCGTCATCGACTCGTGGGGTGCCCGTGACCCCTTTCCCGCACGCTTCGATCACACCGGCACGCTCGACACCACAGGGTGGCTCGTCGCGCCCTTCGCGTGGCAGCACCTGGAGGACACCATCGGCTGGGCCGAGATCCGACGTCGCAGTGCGGCGTTGGCCGACGACGCGGTGGGCGTCCTCCGTGGCGCACTGGAGGACCTCGTCGACAATCCAGTCCCCGACGTCGGCATGCCCGTGGGCCCGATGCGGCTGCTTGCCTTGCCAGGTGGTCTCGGCCGGACGCGGGAGGAGGCAGACGCGCTACGCGTCCCCTTCATCGACGAGACCGGCATTGCACTGTCGTTCACCAGCTTCGGAGGCGTCGGCTACCTGCGACTCTCCACGCACATCTACAACGCCATTGAGGACTACGAATACCTGGCCAAGGTGGGGGTGCCCCTGCTCCACCGCTGGTCGATCGATTCACGCAGAGGCGCTTAACACCCAACACCAACCACCAACCCACCTCGAGGAGGAAGCATGCGAAAGCAGTTCAGCGCGGTGCTGGCCGCGGTTTCCGCCGTGGCCTTGGCCGTATCCGGCTGTGCCGGCGGCGGTCAAGCAAACAGTGACACCGGTCAGGTCACGCTGCAGATGGTCGAGTCCCTCACCAACCCCGCACGTACGGAGCTCATCAAGGGGCTTCTGAAGGACTTCGAGTCCGAACACCCAGACATCAAGGTTGAGCTAATCTCGCCACCGACTGAGCAAGCCGACCAGAAGCTGCAGCAGATGCTGCAGTCCGGCGCCGGCGTCGACGTCCTCGAGGTGCGTGACCTCACCGTCGGGCCGTTCAGCAACAATGGCTGGCTCTACGACATGGCTGCAGATCTGAAGGGCTGGAACGGCATGGACCAGCTCACAGACCAGGCGCAACAATTCACGGTCAATGCCGAGGGCAAGTCCTACTTCATCCCCTACGGCTTCTACGGGCTGAGCCTCTTCTACCGCACCGATCTCGTCAAGGAGGCGGGATTCGATGGGCCTCCGACGACGTGGGAGGAGCTCGTCGAGCAGGCGGCGAAGATCCAGGACCCGGCGAAGAACCGCTACGGCTACGCCTTCCGTGGTGGCCCGAATTCGGCCGGTCAGGTCATGAGCATCCTTGAGGCCTACAACGCCGACAACCTCGACGAAAGCAACGCCTACAAGGTCAAGGACGGTAGCACGATCTTCACCACCCCCGAGTCGCAGACGGCGCTGGACAAGTACATCGAGCTCTTCCGCACCGGCTCGCCCGAGTCGTCGGTGTCGTGGGGCTACCCGGAGATGGTTCAGGCGTTCACCAACGGTTCGACGGCCTTCCTGCTGCAGGACCCGGAAGTCATCGCGACGGTCAACGATTCGTCCCTGACCGCGGAGCAGTGGAACGTCGCCCCGAATCTGCTCGGTCCGACGGGCAAGGCCGCTTGGCCGATGGCTACCGCAGGTTGGGGGGTGACTTCGTTCTCGAAGCATCAGAAGGAAGCCGTCGAGCTCGTCAAGTGGCTCTCAGGAGAGCCCTCGACGAAGTTCGCCAAGGACAACTCCCTCGTGCCGATCCTGAAGGCTGCCGGTGAGGACGAGTTCTTCAAGACCGGCCCGTGGGCCGCCTATGTCGAGATGACCTCGAGCCCCGACAAGTGGATCTCCGTCGAGGAGCCACGCGGCGTCGCATGGTGGACCGAGTGGATGCAGCGCTCCGAAGCCGACCTTCAGAAGGTGTTGCTCGGGCAGATGACCACGGCCGACATGCTGAAGGGCTGGGACCAGTTCTGGACCGAAAAGTGGCAAGGCTGAGCCCAATGATGGCAACGCCACACAAGGCCTCGAGGGCGATTGCCGCGAGCAATCGCCCTCGGGCCCACCGCCCCTTCACCGGACGGACCGCATGGACGATCGTCGGCTTCCTAGCGCCTGCGTTCCTGTTCGTCGCCATCTTCACCTACTACCCCCTCCTCGTGGGGGGCCGAATGGCCTTCCACCAGTGGTCGCTGTGGAACCTCAACGAGACGCCGTTCGTCGGACTCGGCAACTTCCGCACGCTCATCGTCGATCCGCTGTTCACCCACACGATGCTCAACTCGGCGCTGTGGGTCATCGGCTCGCTCATCCCGCAGTTCGTCATCGGATTCCTCATAGCGCTCGGGCTGCGGAAGAAGTTCCGCTTCCGCGGCTTGTACCAAGCCGTTGTGTTCTACCCGTGGGCCGTCTCCGGCTTCCTGATCGGCATCCTCTTCCGTTGGATGTTCAACAGCGAGTTCGGCGTCGTCAACGACCTGCTCATGCGCACCGGAATCGTCGACACGCCTGTTCCGTGGCTCGCCAACCCCAAGCTTGCATTTCTTGCGGTCATCATCGCCAACGTCTGGTACGGCGTCGCATTCTTCGCCATCATGATCCTCGCGGCCCTGCAGTCGGTGCCCGACGAGCTGCGCGAAGCGGCCGCCATCGACGGGGCGGGACGCTACCGCACGCTCTTCCAGGTGGTGATCCCGACGATCCGCTCGACCCTCGTGCTGACGGTGCTGCTCCGAGTGATCTGGATCTTCAACTTCCCCGACATCATCTTCGCCATGACCAGCGGGGGACCGGGCAACCAGACCCACATCGCGACCACGTGGATGATTCAGTTCACCCAGCAAGGTCAGTATGGGCTGGCCTCGGCACTCGGATTCATCGTCGTCGGTGTCCTCACGGTCTTCACCGGCATCTACCTCGCACTGCTGTCCAGGGAGGGCAAGTCATGATCGACCGCACTCCGAACTATCTTCGCTTCCTCAAGGTGTTTGGTCTTGGACTGTGGATGCTCATCACCTTGTTCCCGCTCTACTGGATCCTGCTCACATCCTTCAAACGTCCCGACCAGATCGCCGAATACCCGGTCCGGTACTGGCCTCGGGAGTTCTCGCTGGACAACTATGCGAGCCTGTTCCAGAAGGCGGACTTCGCCCAGTACATGCTCAACTCCCTGACGGTTGCCTCCGGCGCGGCGCTCGTCGCCACCAGCATTGCGCTCCTCAGCGGCTACGTGTTGTCCCGGTTCACCTTCCGCAGCAAGGGCGCCGTCATGATCGCCTTCCTCGTCACGCAGATGATCCCCGCGTTCATCGCGCTCGGTCCCCTCTACCAGATGTTCACGACCTTGGGCCTCGTCGACTCCCGCTTCGGCCTGGTGCTCATCTACATCGCCATGACCATCCCCTTCTCCTCCATCATGTTGCGCGGATTCTTCGACAACGTCCCCGACAGCTTGGAAGAAGCCGCGATGGTCGACGGGCTCACCCGCATGAGTGCCCTGTGGCGAGTGATCGTGCCGGTCATGTTGCCGGGCATCATTGCGACGTTCATCTTCAACTTCGTCAACGTCTGGAACGAGCTGTTCCTGTCCGTGACCCTCATCAATTCGGACGCCAAGAAGACGATCCCCACGGCCCTCAATGGGTTCATCTCCAGCTTCAACATCGAATGGGGGCCCATGTCCGCTGCGGCCGTGCTGACCATCCTGCCCACGATGGTCCTGTTCGCCTTCGCGTCCCGCTGGATCGTCGCTGGCCTCACGCAAGGTGCAACGAAGGGGTAGACGACATGATCGACGACGAACGGATTCGGCTCCTCGAACAGGCCCAGCAGCGCGTGCTGTGGCTGGCGACCAACATCGTCGAGCATGCCAATCACGTCCGCCCCAACGTCGATGGCCTCAAGGTGGGCGGGCATCAGGCGTCGTGCGCATCGATGGTCACCATGATGACCGCGCTCTACCTCGAGCACCTTCAAGCCGACGATTGGGTGGCAGTGAAGCCGCACGGCTCACCCGTGTTCCACGCCATCCAGTACCTCCTCGGCAACCGCACCCGCGACGACCTTGAGAGCCTGCGCAGCCTCGGCGGGCTGCAGGCCTACCCATCGCGGACCAAGGATCGCGATGTGGACTTCTCAACGGGTTCCGTGGGCCTCGGCCCCGCCGCCACCCTGTTTGCCGCCACCGTTCGCGACTATGTCGCCGCACACTTCGGCACCAGCAGCAAGGGCCGCTTCTTCGCCGTCGTTGGCGACGCTGAGCTCGACGAAGGCAACGTCTGGGAAGCGGTACACGACCCGGGAGCCGGGCATCTGGGCTCCGTGACATGGCTCATCGACTTCAACCGCCAGTCCCTTGACCGCATCGTGCCCGACATGCGCATCAGCCCTTGGAGTGGGGCGTTCGCCGCCCATGGGTGGCAGCTCGTCGAGCTGAAGTACGGTCGTCGGCTGCGCGCATTCGTCGAGCAGCACGACGGCGAGGCCATCTTGCGCCACATCGACCGGATGCCCAACGAGCGCTACCAGTCGCTGTTTCAGCTTCGTGGTCCTGAGCTGCGCGCACGGTTCCTCCTCGGCGCCGACCCCGCCGTCGTACGGCTGCTCGAAGGGGAGGACGACGAGCGTCTCCTCGCACTCGCCACCGACCTTGGCGGTCACGACATGGCGACCGTACTCGATGCCCTCGAACAGGTGGACCCGGAGCGCCCGACGGCCATCTTCGCCTACACGCACAAGGGCTGGGGCCTCCCCGTCCAGGGCAATGCCCGTAATCATGCGGCCTTGCTCAGCTCGGATCAGGTCGACGAGCTGCGCCGGCGGCAAGGGATACCCTGCGACGACCCTTGGCTCCGATTCCCGGAGGGGTCGCCGCTTGCGGCGCTCGCGCAGCGGCGGGCCGAAGCGCTGCGGCGGCGGAGGCGGGAAGTCTCAGCGTCGCCCGTCGTCCCCACATCGACCGGACTGCGCGCCCATCGGCCGACGTCCACCCAGGAAGCCTTCGGTCGGATCCTCACCCAGCTCGCCCGCGACGACGGTACGGCTCCGTACCTCGTCACGTCCTCGCCCGATGTCGCCACGTCGACGAACCTCGCAGGCTGGATCAACAAGGTAGGTGTCTTCGCCCCGACGCAGCGACCGGTCTGGTCGGATGATCCGATGATGCGGTGGCAGGAGTCGCCGCGTGGGCAGCACCTGGAGCTCGGCATTTCGGAGATGAATCTCTTCCTGCTGCTGGGCCAGCTCGGGCTTGGTCGCACGCTCACCGGCCAACGGTTGTTGCCCGTCGGCACGCTGTACGACCCGTTTGTCTGCCGAGGTTTGGATGCGCTCATCTACGCGTTGTATTCGGGGGCGAGTTTCGTGTTCGCGGGCACTCCGTCGGGCATCACGCTCGCGCCCGAGGGAGGGGCGCACCAGTCGTCGGTGACGGCCTCGCTCGGCACCGAGCTGCCCGGCCTGACCTATCACGAGCCAGCCTATGCCTTGGCTCTCGACTGGCTCCTGTGCGACGCGCTGGGGGCCGTCGCGGCCAGTGACGACTTCCACGCCGATGCCGCCTACTTCCGGCTCTCGACGCGCACGCTCGACCAACAGCCGTTCCAAGCTGCGCTGGACCGGCTCGGCGAGGCCACTCTGCGCGAGCAGGTCCTCCAGGGGGCCTACCTCCTCGCACGCCATGACGGTCAGCCGCGGGTCACCGTCGCGGCGTGTGGGGCCGTGCTGCCAGAGGCACTGCAGGCGGCGGCGGAGCTGGCCGACGAGGGCATAGGCGTCGATGTGATCGACATCCCGAGCCCTGGGCGGCTCTACCACGCGTGGCGCGACGCCCAACGTGCCGCCGTACAAGGAGCGCGCCGCCCACGCCTGCCCGAAGTGCTGGCACGCTTCCCGAAACAGCCTGTTGTCTCCGTGCAGGATGCCTCCAGCCACCAGCTCGCTTGGTTGGGAGGGGCGCTCGGCGTACCGAGCACTTCCTTGGGCGTTGACCACTTCGGGCAGTCCGGCACGATCCCGGACCTCTACCGCGAGTACGGCCTCGACTCCGGCAGCATCGTCAACGCAGCGCTCGGGTTGGTGCTGTAACAGACTGCATCGCAGGCGCTGGGTCTCCGGCATCACGTCGGGCGCAGTGAAGTAGGGGCAGTCCGCCAGACAAGCTGTGAGGTTGTGGTTGGTCATCCGACCACAACCTCACACTCAGTCCGGCCCCGCGTCAGGGCCGCGCCGTGTCGTCGGCTTGCCCGACGACGACCTCGTTCCCGGCCTCCGCCAGCGCTCGTCGTCGCTCGGCCAGCCGGGCGCGACGCTGCTCGTCGGAGACCCGAAGCTGGCGAGCGGTGAAGATGCCGAAGGCGATGGACGCTGCGGCGAAGACCCACCACTGCAGCGCGTACCCCTGATGCATGGAGGTGCCCTTTTGTTCGGGTAGCGCCGCCTCGGCGGGGGCGAGCCCCTGTTCGCCGGCGAGGCTCGCGTCGAGGGTCACGTAGCCGGCGACGAGAGGGCTCGGCCAGGTTTGGGCGAGCGTTTGCACCCGGACCGCTCCGCCGGGAGACTCGCCGTCGGCATGGTGTTCGACGTTGTCGGACGCGAGAAACACCCCGAGGATGTCCTGCCGGCCAGTGGGCGGGGCGGGCGGCTCGACGCCGGGGGCGACGGTGCCGCGCACCACGGCGAGGTGCCGGCCGTCGTCGAGCCTCATCAGCGTCACGACGCGTGGCTTGGTGGTGCCGACGACCTCCTCATAGTCGGGCAGGTAGGTGCCGGACGCGGTGACCCGCCGGCCGTACACGTCGTCGATGGAGCCGTCCTCGTGGACGGCGGGGGCGAGCGCGACGGGCGGCTCGGCGGCGCGCTGGGCGGCGATGTCGATGACGGAAAGCTGGAAGCGGCTCATCTGCCACAGGCCGAGCACCACCATCACCGCAGCGACGACGACGCCGAGCGCGACCGCGAGGATCTGCTTCGCCCGCAGCGTCATCGCGCCAGACCCACCAGCTTGCCCAGCACGTCGGCGATGCTGCGGCCGGCGGCCTCGAACGCGAGCGGCGCGAGCGACGTCTCGGTCATGCCGGGCGCGACGTTGCCCTCGATGAACACGGGTGTCCCGTCGGGGCGCACGATGATGTCCATGCGCGACAGGTGCCTGAGGCCGAGCGCCCGGTGGGCGACGACGGCCGCCTCGGCCACCCGGGCCAGCACCTCGTCGGGCAGCCTCGCCGGCGTGATGAATCGCGTCGCGCCCGCGGTGTAGCGCGCCTCGTAGTCGTACATGCCGCCCGAGGCCGGATGGATCTCGACGGCGGGCAGCGCCGTCGGCCCCTCGCCTTCGTCGACGACGGTCACGGCCACCTCGGTGCCCTCGACGAACTCCTCGATGACCGCCACGCCCCCGTACGCGTAGGCCGCGACGAGCGCCCCCGGCAACGCCGCGGCGTCGGCCACCATGCCGACCCCGAGCGCCGACCCGGACTGGGCCGGCTTCACCACCATGGGGAAGCCGATGTGGCGTCCGAGCCCGGCCATGATGCGGCGCGCCCCCAGCTCCTTGAAGATGGCCTGCGGCAGCGACACCTGCTTCGGTGTGGCGACGCCTGCGGCCGCGACGGTGGGGGTGGCGATGGACTTGTCGAAGGTGCGCCGGGACGCGTCACCCGTCGACCCGACGAACGGCACCTCCATCAGCTCGAGCACCTCGCGCAGCGCCCCATCCTCGCCCAGCCCGCCGTGCAGCACGGGCACCACGACGGCGTCCGGATGCTGCTCGATGAGCGGCAGGAGGTCGGCGTTGACGTCGGTCTCGATCACCTCGTGCCCGGCCTCACGCAGGGCGGCGGTCACCCGTCGGCCAGAGCGCAGCGAGATGTCGCGCTCGTGCGAGAGCCCGCCGGCGATCACGATCACGGTCATGGCTTGTTCCTTCGGCTAGCTGAGGTCGGGGGAGGGGCCGGGGACGTGGCTGCCCTGCGGATGCCGGAAGTCGGTGCCGAAGATCTCGTGCACCTCCAGCTCACTACGGATCATGCCCGCGAGCCGACGGACACCCTCGCGGATGCGCTCGGCGGTGGGGAAGCAGTACGACAGTCGCATGTTGGCCGCGCCCTGCCCGTCGGCGTAGAACGCCGCCCCGGGCACGTAGGCCACGCGCGCGTTGACGCCGCGCGGCAGCATCGCCTGCGAGTCGAGCCCCTCGGGCATCGTGAGCCACACGAAGAAGCCGCCCTTCGGCTGCGTCCACGACACCCCGTCGGGCATCGCGTCGGCGAGCTCCTCGAGCATGGCGTCGCGCCGCCCCCGGTACATGTCGCGAAACGCGACGATCTGCTTCTGCCAGTCGTAGTGCTCCAGATAGTCGGCGATGGCGAACTGCGAAAACACCGGCGGGCACAGCGTCGCCGACTCCTGCGCCAGCGTGAGCTTCTCGCGCACGCCGTGCGGGGCGAGCACCCACCCCACCCGGAATCCGGGAGCGAAGATCTTCG
This sequence comes from Propionibacteriaceae bacterium P6A17, assembly GCA_000619965.1. GTDB lineage: Bacteria > Actinomycetota > Actinomycetes > Propionibacteriales > Propionibacteriaceae > Arachnia. The sequence continues at coordinate 41,671 of JHVD01000019.1, read as the reverse complement.
AGAACGAACCCAGATAGATCACCTCCGGGTCGATCGCGCGCATCGCCGGCTGCGGCAGCGTCTCGAGCGTGAGCAGCCCGTACGGGTTGTCCTCCACCACCATGACGCCGCCGTCGTTGCAGGCGTCGATCACCTCGCGACGGCGCTGCATCGGCTGCGTGAGCCCGGACGGGTTGGAGAAGTTGGGGATCGTGTACAAGAACTTGATGCGCTTGCCGTCGGCCTGCAGCCGCGCGATGGTCTCCCGCAGCGCCGCCGGGCTGATGCCGTGCTCGTCGGAGGGCACATGCACCACCTCGCACTGGTAGCTGAGGAACGTGCCGAGTGCGCCGACGTAGCTCGGTGACTCCGCGAGGATCACGTCGCCCGGGTCGCAGAACACGCGCGTGACGAGGTCGAGGCCCTGCTGCGAGCCGGCCGTGACGCAGATGTCGTCGGGGTGGGCGAGGATCGACTCGAGCGCCATCACCTCACAGATGCGCTCCCGGATCTCCGGCTCGCCCTGCCCGGAGCCGTACTGCATCACCTTCGCGCCGTGGTCTCGGATCAGGCGGGAGACGTTGTCGGCGATGGCCTGCAGGCCCAGATCCTCGATGTTGGGCATGCCGCCGGCGAGCGACACGATCTCCGGACGGTTCGCGACGGCGAAGAGCGCTCGCACGGCGGAGACCCGCATGCCGTTGGTGCGCTCTGCGTAGTTGTCGACGAACCGGTCGAGCCGGGTGTCGTGCCTCTCGATGCTCACAGGCGCGAGTCTACGCCCCAATCCTGCGGACCCCGGCCGGGTCCATCATCCCCGACGACGCCCTCCGGCCCCGCCTGGGCTCAGCCTGGGAGCTGCCCCAACAGCGCCGCCAGCTCCTCGGCGGGAACGTCGGTGGCGGCGTAGAGGAGCTGCCCCGTGTCGTCGACGAGGCGCCCGCAGGCCGCGAAGCCCGAGTCGGTCGACTTGCCGCACAACACCATTGCGCCCTGGGCGACGGCACTGGCGTCGTCGGGTGACGGCTCACCGCTCGACTGGACGCGCTGCACGTCGGTGACGCCGCCGTCGGCGAGGAACCGCTCCAGGTCCTGCTGCGGACGCATCAGCAGCAGCACGAGTCTGTCGGTGCCATCTGTGTAGTTGCCGCGCGTGACGAGCGTGCTGGTGCCGGGCGCGCTCGTCGGCTCCTGCGTCTGGCCGAGCGCGTAGTCGCCGATCTGGGCGGGCGCCTCGGGCGCGGTGAGCGCGGGCGTCTCGTCGGGCTCCTGCGGCGTGCCCAGCCACCGACCGAACTGGTGGGCCCCGACGATCAGCACCAGCGCCACCACTGCGGCGACGATGGTGACGTACGTCGGGATCGGCGGCTTGGCCGACGTGTTGGCGGTCATGTCAGACCAGCTCGTCGATGACCTTCTGGAGCGCCTTCTTCGTCTTGCCGCCCGACAGCGACTTCGCGACGCGACCCCCGACGAAGAACTGCAGCGTCGGCAGGCTCATGACCCCCTGCTGGGCGGCGAGCCCGGGCTGTGCGTTGGTGTCGACCTTCACGAACTTCACGTCCGCATACTGCTGGTCCAGCTCGTCGAGGATGGGCGCGATCTGCTTGCACGGGGCGCACCAGTCGGCCCAGTAGTCGACGACGACGAGGCCCTGGTGCATGAGCACCTCGTCGGCGAACGTGGATTCGGTGACGGCGTTGATGGCCATGCGAGTGCCCTTTCTCAGTCGTTGATCTCGGCGAGGTACTTCTCCGCGTCGAGCGCGGCCTGGCAGCCGGTGCCCGCAGCGGTGATCGCCTGACGGTAGCGGTGGTCGACGAGGTCGCCGCAGGCGAAGACGCCCTTGACGCTCGTCTGGGTGGTGGCGGCATCCACGACGACGTACCCCTCGCCGTCGACGTCCACCTGGCCGCGCACGAGTGCGGAGCGGGGGTCGTGACCGATGGCGATGAACAGGCCCTGGGCCGGAATGTCGCGCGTCTCGCCGGTGACGGTGTCGCGCACGGTGACGGCCTGGAGGGACGTCTCGCCGCGCAGCGCGACGGGCGCCGAGTTCCACGCGAATTCGATCTTGGGATCGTTCTTCGCGCGGTCGGCCATGATCTGGGAGGCGCGCAGCTCGTCGCGACGGTGGATGACGGTGACCTTGCTGGCGAAGCGCGTCAGGAACGTCGCCTCCTCCATCGCCGAGTCGCCGCCACCGACGACCGCGATCTCCTTGTCGCGGAAGAAGGCGCCGTCGCAGGTGGCGCACCAGCTCACGCCGCGGCCGGAGAGACGATCCTCGTCGTCGAGGCCGAGCCTGCGGTAGCCCGAGCCCATGGCCAGGATGACGGCCTTGGCGCGGTACTCGGTGCCGTCGGAATCCTTCACCACCTTGACGTCGCCGGCGAGGTCGACCTCCGTGACGTCGTCGGTGACGAGCTCGGCGCCGAAGCGCTCGGCCTGGGCGCGCATGTTCATCATCAGGTCGGGGCCCATGATGCCCTCGGGGAAGCCGGGGAAGTTCTCCACCTCCGTGGTGTTCATGAGGGCGCCGCCGGAGTCGAGCGCCCCCTCGAACACGAGCGGGCGCAGGTTCGCCCGGGCCGCGTAGATGGCGGCGGTGTAGCCGGCGGGGCCGGAACCGATGATGATGATGTCGCGCACGTCGGACATGGAACTCCTTGGGTACTCCTCGAACGCCCGACAAAGGGGCGGGACGCTCCCCATCCTAAACGCCCACCGAAGTTCCGCATTCCCGGACGCGGTTCGCCGCCCGCGGACACCCCTCCCGACGGCCGCGAGCGACCCGGCGCGGCACTCCGTCGCGGGTAGCATGCATGGCATGAGCGAGATGGGCAGGGAAGACATCGAGGCTGTGCTCGAAGTGCGACGCGAACAGGGCCCCGCGCTGGAGCCGGCCCTCGTGGACGCGATGGCGCACCGCATCGAGGCGACGGTGCGTCGTCGGATGGAGGCGGAGGTCGCCGAACGCAAACGAGCCGAGACCGCCGCCCGCCAGGGGCAGGGCTCCCGGGTGGCTGTCGCGATCGTTTCGTTGGTGCTGTCGCTGCCGCTGTCGGCCATCGCGCTGGCCAACTCGGGCCTGCTGGGCCTCACCGTGGTTTGGGTGGGTATTGTGCTGGTCAACGTGGCGATGGCCATTCGCCGTCCGCCCGCGAAGTAGCGATTCAGGAGGGATTTGGATGTCCGGTACGGCGACGGTGCACCCCCAGGCCACGCTGAGGCCCACCAAGGAGGAGCTGCTGGCCAAGTGGCTTCCAGGCCAGCCGTGGTTCGACGGCAACCCCGCAGAGCTCGAAGTGGTCGGCAAGTTCCGGTTCCAGGATCCGCAAGGCGAGGTCGGCTTGGACAACATGCTCGTGCGTGCGGGTGAGCACGTCTACTACGTGCCCGTCACGTGGCGCTCCGCCCCGCTGTCGGCGCGCTCGCGCCTCATCGGCGAACTGCACCACTCCGTGCTCGGACACCGCTTCTGCTACGACGCCGCCACCGACCCGGTCTTCCTCGCAGAGATCCGCAGGGTGATCGTCGAGGGCGACCGCGAGGCCGACGTCGTCACGAGCACCGGCGAGCCCCGCCCGCTGGGCGTGTCCGTGCGCGGCAACGGCGTCGACTCCGACGGCACGCTGCGGCTCGTACGTCGCCTCCACACCTACTACCCCGGCGCGGCGAAGCTGACCGCGACGTGGACCCTGGACGGCGTTGCGCGCGAGGACGTCGTCGCGGTCATCGGCTGAGGCTGGCGTCGTTCAGAGGACGTCGGGTGTGCCCGCCTTTAGGGTATCCCCGACGGCCTCCTTGCGCACCCAGCGCTGCCGCAGCTCCTGCAGCATGCGACGCACTGCCTTGCGGTTGTCGTAGTAGGTCTCCTCGTACTCGAACACAGGGAGCTTGATCCGGTAGCGCAGCGCGGCGATGCGCAACGCGATGCCGAACGCCACCGTGAGGGTGACCGCCGCATTCTGGGACATCCCGGACGCGCCCAGCCCCACGTACACAAGGCACACGAGCAGCGACACCGACGCGTACAGCGTCTCGCCCTCCTGGAACACGAGCGGCACGCGGTCGCAGAGCAGGTCGCGCAGGATGCCGCCGGCGACGCCGGTGGCGACGGCCGCCACGCACGCGACGATCACCCCCGTCTTCATGCTGAGCGCCACCTGCGCCCCCATGATGGAGAACACGACGAGCCCGATGGCGTCGAAGATGAGGTAGAGCTGACGGAAGTACTTCATCAGCTTGCCGATGGACAGCGTCGCCACCGACACCGCGACGACGAGCAGCACGTAGGCCGGCTCGCGCACCCAGAACAGTGGGTAGTTGCCGAGCAGCACATCGCGCAGGGTGCCGCCTCCGAGGGCCGTGACGAACCCCACCATGACGACCCCGATGAGGTCCATCCGCACCTTGCCGGCGGCCAGTGCGCCCGACAGGGCGCCCGCGGCGATACCGATGATCGTGGCCAACGTGAGCACGGCCTCGCTCCTTCCTCCGAGGCAACGCTAGTGGCTGGCCGCAGTGGGGGCGAGGGGGCCCCGCGCGACGAGACGGGGTCAGTAGGCGAAGACCTCGTCGACGGCGTCGGCGGGCACGTCCTCCAGCGTGTCCCAGCGCCAGCGGGGCTGGTTGTCCTTGTCGACGAGCAGCGCCCGCACGCCTTCGGCGAAGTCGACGGGCACCATCCGCTCGGCCACGCGCAGGTCCTGTCCGAAGACCTCCGGCAGGGTGAGCGTCGCGGCCCGGCGCAGCGCGCGCATGGCGACGAGGACCGCGAACGGGCTGCGGGCGCGCAGGTCGGCGGCGGCCTGGCGGGCGTCGGGGTGGTCGTGGGCTTCGAGCCGGGCGACGATCTCCAGCACGTCGTCGCCGACGTAGCACTCCTCGATCCACGACGCCTCCGGCGCGAACAGCGGCGCCGGCAGGTCGCCGTCGGCGGACTCGTCGGCGATGCCCAGCCGGATCGCGTCACCGCCGGTGAACGTGGAGCTGGTGAGCGCGAGGTGGGTGCCGACGGCGCCCCCGCGCGAGAGCTGGTACAGCAGCGCACAGTCGGGGAAGAGCCCGATCTTCGTCTCCGGCATGGCGCACACGGTGGTGGCATCGACGATGCGCCGCGCCGAATGTGCGGTGAGGCCGAGCCCGCCGCCCATCGTGATGCCAGACATGATCGAGGTGACCGGGGCGGGCGACTCGGCGATGAGCATGTCGAGCGCGTACTCCAGCTCAAGGAATCGCAGCCACGGCTCGCCGGCGAGGAGTTGGGCGCGCAGGGCCCGCACGTCGGCGCCGGCGCAGAATCCGCGCTCTCCCTCGCCGCGCAGCTCGACCGAGGCGACGAGTTCGTGACGGAACCATTCGGTGAGGGTCGAGTACATGGCGTCGAGCATCGACGCATCCAGGGCGTTGATGGCCTTGGGGCGGGTGAGCGTGATGCGTCCGACGCCGTCGACGATCTCCGTGCGGATATGTGCGGTCATGGGCAGCGAGTGTAGTGGTCACGGCGCACCCGTACGAGATCTTCGGCGTACTGGGGGCGGACGCCGCCCTGAAAGATGAAGGAGGCCGGACGAATGGGGGGAGCGTCCGGCCTCGGTCACGTGTTTCCAAGCCGTGATGGGGGGGGAACTTACGTACCTTCCAACGACGTGACACGACAACCATAGCTGCATTGGGGCGAAGATTCCAGTCGTCTGCGAAAAGTTTTCCGGTTCTGCCCAATCGGATTCACGCTAGGGAGCATGTTCGCCGACGGTTCAACCCCGACGATGCGTCCGGCGTTCCGGAGGAGCCGGGCAGGGGGTGCGATAGACTTGGGGAAACGCAATTCGAGGGCCCCGTGAAGGTACGAAAGTACCTGAATGGGTGAAGGGAAGTGTCGTTTTGGTCAAGTTCGGTCGTCGCGCAGTGGTCTCCATCGTCGGAGCCTTGAGCCTGCTCGTGATCTGGGTCCCGACGGCCATCCTCGCTTGGCACCGCGACAGCCTCCCCGAGCGCGTCGCCATCCACTGGGGCCCCGACGGCAACCCCGACCGCTGGGCCTCCCCGCAGTTCGCCATCGCCTTCGCGCCGCTGTTCACGACGGGCATCGTCGCGCTCCTGCTGGGGCTCGGAGCGGCGATGCACTCCCTCGGGATCATGGCACCCGTCGCCCTCGGGATGGCGGCCCTGCTCGCCATCGTGACCCAGGGCTCGCTCCTCCTGCAGCTCTCCGGTAGCTCCGACGTCGGCGTCGGCCCCCTCCTCTTCGTCGGAGTCGTCGCGTTGGTCCTGATCGTCGTGCTCGGGGCGTGGGCGCTGCGCGGACGCATCACACCGCCACCGGCCACCCACTCGGGCACGTTCGACCCGGTCGAGGCCACCGGCGACGAGCCGGCCCGCTACGACGGTCGGGTGCGTCGCAGCAAGGGCCTGCAGGTGGGCGCCGGGGTGCTCGCCGTCGCCGGCATCGGCCTCGGAGTCCTGCTCGGGTGGGGAGACCCGTGGGCGGGCGCCGCGATGGCCCTGCTCGTCGTGGTCTGCGCGCTGGCCATGCTCGCGGCCCAGCAGCGGGTCGTCGTCGACGACGACGGACTCACGACGTACCTCGGCCCCCTGCGCGTCCACCACTTCGCCGCCGACGACATCCTCGCGGCCGGGCACGTGCACGTCGAGGCCCTCGGCGAGTTCGGCGGACTCGGCTGGCGCCACTCCATCGACGGCCGCCGTTCCGGCCTCGTGACCGGCTCCGGCGAGGCGCTCATCGTCCAGCTACGCGACGGCAAGGACTTCGTCATCACCGTCGACGACGCCCCCGCCGCTGCCCGCGTGGCCGCCAGAGTGAGCCGTCGGCGCTGACCGCGCCTGCGCCAATGCACACCCCGGGGCTTACACTCTCCTTGTCACGGTGCCTTCCAGCACCATCACCGAGCCGAGAAAGGCCCCCATGAGCGACTACGGGCAGCAGCCACAGCAGAACTACTCCCAGCCCACCCCCGGCTACCAGCCGCAGGACCTGGGCCAGGGCTACGACCAGCAGTATGGCGCGCAGCCGCAGTATGGCGCACAGCCGCAGTACGGAATGCAGCCCCAGTACGGCTACGGCGTCCCCGCCGAGCACCCGCAGGCCCAGACGGTGCTGATCCTCTCCATCGTCGGATTCGTGGTGGGCATCACGTGGTTCATCGGCTGGTACATGGGCGCGCAGGCAAAGAAGGAGATCGAGGCCGGCGCACCGTACCGCTTCGACGGCAACCTCAAGGTCGGCTACATGCTGAGCAAGATCATGTCGATCGTCTCGATCGTCTCGGTGGCCCTCATCATCCTCTTCTTCATCGCCGCGATCGCCCTCGGCATGTCGTTGTACTGACCTGGCATCTCCCCGCGCGGAGGCGTCCTTCGGGGACTACCGGACGAACACCGGTTGGTCCTTGGTGGACGCCTCCGAATCGTATTGGTAGCCCAACTCGTCGAAGTCGACGATGTGCGCCGCCGCCCGCACCCGATTGCGCACCAGCCAGCCGGCCATCGCGCCGCGGGCCCGCTTGGCGTGGAAGCTGACGACGCGAGGGACGCCGTCGGCGCCACGATCCTCGAACCTGGGCGAGATGACCCGGCAGCCCAGCCGACGCTCGTCGACCACCCTGAAGTACTCGTGCGACGCCAGATTGACCAGCACCTCGCCGCCGGGGGAGGACTCGACGTCGCGCCGCACGCAGTCCGTGACGAGGGTGCCCCACCAGTCGTAGAGGGTCTGCCCCCGCGACGTGGCCAGCCTGGTGCCCATCTCGAGGCGGTGCGGCTGGATGAGGTCGAGCGGCCGCAGCACCCCGTACAGGCCGGAGAGGATCCGCAGCGTCTTCTGCGCCTCCGTCAGGTCACGCGCATCGAACGTGCCCGCCCCCATGCCCTGGTAGACGTCGCCGTTGAAGGCCAGCACCGCAGGGCGGGCATTGCGACGCGTGTGCTCCGGCTCGTAGGCGCGGTAGCGTTCGACGTTCAGCGTCGCCAGCTCCTCCGAGATGCCCATGAGGGTCTGCAAGTCCTCCGGGCGGCGCGTGCGCAGCACCTCGATGAGGCCGGCCGTCTGCTCGAGCAGCCGAGGCTCCGAATGCTTTCTCGTCGTGAGGGGAGTCTCGAAGTCGAGCGTCTTCGCGGGGGAGATCACCGTGAGCATTGCCACATTCTAAGGCGCAGCAGCCACGGCCCGCCCGTTCCTCCGTTCCTCCGCGACGATCCTCCCGCGGCCCGTCAGGCGTGGGAGTTCGACGAGATGCCGGGGGCGCCGTCGTGGACGATCTTGCCGGGGTTCAGGTTCGAGCCCGGGTCGACGCCCTCGAAGAGCTTCCGCTGGATGAACACGCCCGCCTTCGAGATGTCCTGCTCCATCCACGGCGAGTGCTCCTCGCCGACGCCGTGGTGGTGCGACACCGTGCCGTGGTGGTCCATGAACGACTGCTGGATGGCGCGCTTGCACACGTCGTAGCTGTGCTCGGCGGTCTCGGAGTCGTCGTTGATGACGAACGTGAAGTACTGGCAGGCGCCCGCATGGTAGGAGTGCGAGAGGTGGCAGAACACCGTGCCCTGCCTGCCGATCGACTCGAGCGCCGCGAAGAACGCCGCACGCGTCGCGTCGTAGATCTCGGCCGTCTTCGACCACGGGGTCGTCGTCTCCGACACGTCGCAGATGAGGCCGCGATCCAGCATGTAGTCGCGGATATAGGGGGTGTCGTACTTCTTCTGGTCGTACATCGCGCCCGGCCCGGACCCGACGCCGAAGCCGCCGTGCTTCGCCACGATCTTCGCGACGAGACCCTTCTCGTAGCGCACGTGGTTGGCGGAACCCTCGAAGCCGATGAAGCTCATGGCGATCTGCTCCAGGTCCCAGTGCTTCATCTCCATCAGCTTCTGCACGGCCTTGTTGCTGAGCTTCGAGAACGTCGACTTCGATTCCTTGCCGTTGGCCATGATGTACTGCGTCTCGATCGCGTCCGACACGCGCGCCATCATCACCTGCGCATCCGATTCGACGATCTCCCGGCACGCCTTGAGGCCCGCGTAGTAGTCCGGGAAGAAGTACGCCTGGATCTCCCGCACCTCGGGGATGCGATGCACGTTCACCCACGCCTCGGTGATGATGCCGAGCCGGCCCTCCGAGCCAATGACCATCTCGCGCACGCTCGGCCCCGACGACGTCGACGGCAGCGGCCGCAACTCCAGGACCTGGCCGGGCATCACCATGCGCAGGCCGCGCGTGATGTCGGCGATGTCGCCGTACTTGTCGGACTGCATTCCGGAGCTGCGCGTGGCGATCCAGCCGCCCAGCGTCGACCACACGAACGAGTCCGGGTGATGCCCCATCGTCCACCCGCGCGCCTGGAGTTGTTCCTCCATGTGGGGCCCGAACACGCCCGCCTGGATACGCGCAATGCCGGACTCCTCGTCGATCTCCAGCACCTTGTCGAGCCGCCCCATGTTGACCGACAACACGGTGCGCGACTCCCCGGGGACCGCCTCGAGTGCACCCACGATGTTGGAGCCGCCGCCGAACGGGATCACGACGGCGTCGACCTCCACCGCCAGATCCACGATGCCCGCCACCTCGGCCTCGTCGCCGGGGTAGAGGACGACGTCGGGCAGGCGTCCGAGATCGCCCCGACGCACGCGCATCAGGTCGCGCACACCCTTGCCGTAGGCGTGGACGACGCGAGTCTCGTCGTCGGTGTGCACGTACTTGGCGCCGACGATGCCCTCCAGCCTCGCGCGCAGGGCGTCGTCGAGCACGGGGGCCGGCACGTCGAGGTCCTCGAAGGCCGGGCGCTCCGGCACGTGGGCGTGGATGTCCAGACCCACCATCTTCTTCACGAAGGGCGCGAACTTTGGCCGGCCCTCGGCGGAGTAGCCGAGGCCTTCCTCGCCCCAACCCCACCACTTCTGCTGCTTCACTGCGTCGATCATTGGTCCTCCTGCCGGCTGTCTGCCTCTGGCTTGGTCTGGTCGGCCAGCCCGTCGGCCGCTGTGGTCTGGTTTGGGGCGCTGGCCTCGAGCGCGGCGTTGCGCGCGTACTCGGCCAGCGTCATCTTGCCGTAGGCCATGGCCGTGGTGTCGTGCAGCTCGAGGAGCTGGCGTCGCATGCGCTCGCTGAACGAGTGCGCGATCTCGCCGTGCTGCGGATACATCGGCCGCCCGATCACGACGTGTACCTCCGGCCTGCCGCGTGGCAGCGAGCGCTGCGTCGACGGCCACGCCGCGTGCGCTCCGACGAGCGCGATCGGCACGGCGGGGCAGCCGTTGGAGATGCACAGCGCGGCGGCGCCGGGCTTGAAGGGCCCCATCGCGCCGGTGCGGGAACGGGTGCCCTCGGGGAACAGGAGTAGCGGCACCCCGTCGGAGAGGAGGGCGGCCGACATGCCGCGCTGGCTCTTCTTGGAGCCCTTGCCGCCCTTGCCGCGGTCGACGGGGTAGCCGTTCATGAACAAGCTCATCGGGGCGGACTTCCACCACTTGTCGTAGAAGTAGTCGCCGGCCGCACCGACCGCGACGTGCTTGCCCAGCCTGGAGGGCAGGGAGGTGAGGATGAGGGGGGCGTCGAAGTGGGAGCTGTGGTTGCCGAAGACGACGAACGGAGGCTCGAGGTTGGCGACATTCGCGGTGCCGTGGACGCGGATGCGCAGCAGTCGTTGCAGCGCGGGCTTCATCAGCAGCATCTGGGCGGCCTGACGGGAGGCCATGCCCGTCTTGTTGGAGTAGCGCTTCCGCTCTTCTTCGAGGTCCTTCGCCATGCGGGTCACTTCTTGCGCGACGCGGTCAGCCGGCGGGAGAACCAGCGCAGGAAACTTCGGGGAGCGAACTTCGCGACGGTGAACGCCACCTTCCACTTGAACGACGGCACGCTCACCGGCTTGCCCTTCTCGGCGTCGGCGAGGCCCTCCTTGACGAGGGTGTCCATGTCGATCCACACGAGATCGGGCAGGTTGTGCGCCTTGATGCCGGCGCGCGAGTGGAACTCCGTGCGCACCCAGCCCGGGCACAGCGCCGTCACCGTGACGCCAGTGCCGTGCAGCTCGACGCCCAGCGACTCCGAGTAGTTGTAGCACCAGGCCTTCACGGCCGAGTAGTTGCCGGTGAAGATCGTGCTCGCCGACGAGGCCACGTTGATGATGCGGCCGAGGCCGCGGGCCCGCATCGCCCTGCCCGCGGCGCCACCGAGGATCAGCACCGCCAGGCACATCACGTCGAGGGCGCGAGCGTGGTCGTCGGTGTGCGCCGGGTCGAGCACCGTGGAGTGGAGGCCGAAGCCCGCGTTGTTGATGAACAGGTCGAGGGGTTTCGTCGGGTCCTCGATGATGGCCGCGATCCGCTCGCAGTCCTCGCGCCGGGAGAGATCCGCGGTGTGGGTCTCCACTTCGACCCCAAAGGTGTCGTGCAGATCCTTCGCGATCCCGTCGAGGCGCGCGGTGTCGCGGGCCACCAGGACGAGATCCGTGCCACGTCCCGCGAGCTCACGAGCGAACGCGTAGCCGATGCCGGAGGTGCCACCAGTGATCATCGCAGTTGCCATGTGCCCAACGGTAGCGCGTCGCGGCGCGAATTGGACCCTCCGGCTGGCCTGCCCCACCGACTTCGCACCCCCGCACGGCGGGAGCGCGGACGACTTCGGGGGAGGACGACACTCGTCGTCCTCCCCCGAAGCGGGCGGGTGGGATCAGGCCCCGGTCTTCGGCAGTCCGGGCGGCGTGGGCACCGACGGGCTGGGCGAAGGCGTGGGCGACGGGGTCGGGCTGGGCGACGGGCTCGGGCTGGGCGAGGGCTAGGGTGCCTGCTTCCAGGCGACGGTGGCCTCGGCCTTGGCCTGCGCGACGTGGCTTCGAACGATGACGATCGTCTGCGTGCGTCCCCCATCCGCGACGAGCAGGTTGCGGGCAAGGACGGAGCCCTCGGCGGTGGCGCGGATCACCGCGCTGCCCGGGGCGGCGTCGGCGGGCACCTGCAGGAACAGGTCCACGCCCACCGGAGCCTTCGTCAGGTCAACGGGGTTGCCGTCGGCGTCCACCAGCGGGAACGGCAGCGGCTCGAGCGCGACGCTGCCCTCCGTCGAGGAGAGGCGGATCGGGCCGACGCGCTGGCCGACGGTGCCTGCCTCCGAGGGAGCGGACACCGAGACCGTCGGACCCGTGCCCGCCTCGAGGCCCGTGTTGGCGGGGCCGAGCAGGTAGTCGTAGAAGGAACGGATGCGCTCGACCGAGGCCTCGTCGGGGGCGTCGGCGACGCCGGTGTAGTCGAGGCGGTCCGTGAGGTGCCAGATGGCGCCCTGCGTGGCAGTGATGGCCTCACGCTCGGTCAGGCCGGGGATGCCAGCGGCGGCGCGGACGTCGTCGAGGCTCGTCTGCGGGTAGCTGCGCTGCGCGATCTAGGCGACCTTCGCGCGCACGTCGGCGTCGGAGGCGAAGGCGTTGTTGCCGGGGAACTGGTCCCAGCCGACAACCTTCAGCGGGTGGTCCCGAAGGTAGTCGACCGTCGACTCGATGCAGTAGGCGAGCAGCGGCTCGGACGAGGGACCGGTCTGGATCGTGAACAGCACGGCGCGGATGCGGCCCTGCGGCAGTTGCAGCAGGTAGCCGGCGGTGTCGGCCGAGGACGGACCCGAGCGCGGGTATCCGTCCGGGAAGTCGAAGTCGTCGGCGTGCGCGGGTGTGAGCGTCCCGACCAGCGCCAAGAGCGCGGTCAGGAGGGCCACTGCGGCAGCACGCGCGGCGCGGGTGGCACGTTGCATGGGGTCTCCTTCAGACGAAGCAAGCTGGGGACCGTCCCCCCAGACGATTCCCGCACGCTAGGCCTTGGTCGGGCCAATTTGGTCCCTCGAATTCACCCCATGTACGGTTTCGCCGCACCCGCCCAGAACCGGCCCTGGTTGCACCCCTCGAGCGTCGAGGCTGAGAGGTTTCCCGGGCGTCCGTCGTCCCAACTGCGACGACGCCCCCACGCGGAAGGCGGAGGGGCGTCGTCGGGATTCGGGGTGTCGGGCAGGGCCTCAGAGGGAAGCGACGAGCGCCTCCACCTGCTGCGCCATCGCCAGCTCCTCGTTGGTGGGCACGACGAGCACCTTCACCTTCGAATCGGGTGCGGAGATGATGGTCGGCTCGTCGATGGAGCACTCGTTGGCCTCGGCGTCGAGCGTGAAGCCCATGCCCGCGAGCCGACGAACCACCTCGGCCCGCACGCCGCGCGAGTTCTCGCCCACGCCGGCGGTGAACACGAGCGCGTCGGCGCCGCCCATGAGCGCCAAGTACGAGCCCACATACTTCACGATCCGGCGGCAGTACACGGCCAAGGCCAGGATCGCACGCTCGTCGCCGCGCTCGCAGGCGTGGTTGATGTCGCGCATGTCGGTGTGCCCGGCCAGCCCCTGCAGGCCCGCCGACTTGTTGAGCATGCGGTCGACGTCGCCGACGCTCATCCCTGTGCGGACCAGGTACGTGAACAGGCCCGGGTCGATGTCGCCCGAACGGGTGCCCATCACCAGCCCCTCCAGCGGGGTCATGCCCATTGACGTGTCGATGGGGCGGCCGTGCTCGATGGCCGTCATCGACGCGCCGTTGCCGATGTGGGCCGTGATGAGACGCAGCTCGCTGAGCGGCTGGCCCAGGAACTCGGCCGTCTTGCCCGCGACGTACTGGTGCGACGTGCCGTGGAAGCCATAGCGACGAATGGCCCACCTCTCCGCGATGTGGCGGTCGATGGCGTACGTGTACGCCTCCTCCGGCATGTTCGCGAAGAACGCCGTGTCGAACACCGCAACGTGCGGCACGCCCGGGAACACCTTCTGCGCGCCCTCGATGCCGGCGATGCCCGGCGGGTTGTGCAGGGGGGCCAGCGGGATGAGCTGACGCATCCGCTGCACGACCTCGTCGGTGATGACCGTCGGCTCCACGAACTCCATGCCGCCGTGCACCGCACGGTGGCCGACGGCAGCGACGTCGTCGATGGACGGGCCGTGCTGCTCGAACATCTTGACGACCTTCGCGACGCCGATCGAGTGGTCCGGCAGCGGCAGCTCCTCGTGGAACTTCTGCCCCGCCACCTTGTGGTCGATCGTCGAGACCTCCTCGCCGATGCGCTGGACGATGCCGACGGCTTCGGGCTCCCCGACGGCCGGGTCGAGCAACTGGTACTTGATCGACGACGAGCCGCAGTTGAGCAGGAGGATCTTTGCCATGTGGTGACTGCTTTCTGTTCGAGGGTCAGAGGCGCTGCGACTGCACCGCGGTCAGCGAGATCGTCGAGACGATGTCGTCGACGAGCGCCCCTCGGGAGAGGTCGTTGACGGCCTTGTTGAGGCCTTGGAGCAGGGGCCCGACGGCGACCGCGCCCGAGTGGCGCTGCACGGCCTTGTAGGTGTTGTTGCCCGTGTTCAGGTCGGGGAAGATGAACACCGTCGCGCGGCCGGCCACCTCGGACTCCGGCATCTTCTTCGCAGCGACGACGTGGTCCACCGCCGCATCGAACTGCATCGGGCCGTCCACCTTCAGGTGCGGGGCGCGCTGGCGCACCAGCTCGGTCGCCTCACGGACCTTGTCGACGTCCGCGCCCGAGCCGGAGGTGCCCGTCGAGTAGGACAGCATCGCCACGCGCGGCTCGATGCCGAAGGTCTCCGCCGTCTCCGCGGAGCTGATGGCGATATCGGCAAGCTGATCGGGCGTCGGATCCGGGTTGACGGCACAGTCGGCGTAGACGAGCACGCGGTCGGACATGCACATGAGGAACGAGCCCGACACGACGCTCACGCCGGGCCGGGTCTTGATGAACTCGAGCGACGGGCGAATCGTGTTGGCCGTCGTGTTGACGGCGCCGGAGACCATGCCGTCGGCCATGCCCAGATGCACCATCATCGTGCCGAAGTAGCTGAGGTCCTGCAGCTTCTCCCTGGCCTGCTCGACGGTGACACCCTTGTGGGCGCGCAGCTTGGCGTACTCCTGCGCGAAGCGCTCGATGAGCTGCGGATCGTTGGGGCTCACCACCTCCGCGGCGGACAGGTTGAGGCCGAGGGCGGAGGCGCGGCTGGAGATCCGTCCGGCGTCGCCCAGGAGGATCAGGTCGGCCACGCCGCGGGTGAGCACGATGTCGGCGGCCTTCAGGATGCGGTCGTCGGTGGCCTCCGGCAGCACGATGCGGCGACGCTGCGCGCGCGCCATCTGCATGAGCTGGTGCTCGAACATCGTGGGCGTGCGGAGGTCGGTGCGCGGCAGGTCGATGGCGGCGAGGAGCTGCTCGCGGTCGACATAGGAGGCGAACAGGTTGCGCGCGGCCTCGATCTTGCGCGGCGACGACGTCGAGAAGCTGTGGACGCCCTGCAGCTTCGCCGCCGTCGAGAAGGTGTCCTTCTTCGTGATGCCGATCGGAAGGTCGATGTTGGCGTCGGCGAACAGCTTCTGCACCGACTCGGGGATCTCGAAGCCGCCGGTGAGGATGATCGACGCCAGCGGGCCGTACTCCGGCGAGCGGTGCGCCATGATGAGGCCGGGCACCAGGTCCAGGCGGTCGGCAGGGAGGATCACCGTCGCCTCCCGCTGCAGGTACGGCAGGAGATTGGGCAGCGTCATCGCGCCGACGATGGTGTGCAGCGCCTCACCCTTCAGCAGTGACTCGTTGCCGCGCCAGAACACCGCCTCCGCGGCCTCGAACTGCTGGCCCACCGTCGGCGCGCCGAGCATGGCCGAGTAGGGGACGACGGCCACCGGCACGTCGCGGATGGCCTTGAGCCGCTCGGCGACCTCCTCGCGCCCGGACGGGTCGGCGTGCGTGCCGATGAGCGCGATGACCGTGTTGTGGCGGGTCTCGAAGGCGTCGACGGCGGCCTCCGCCATGCGCGCGACCTCGTCGGGGGTGTGTCCGCCGGCCTTCGTGACCAGGATGACCGGCGAGTTGAGGTTGGCGGCGAACTTGGTGTTGCGGTCGAGCTCCTGCGCCGACTCGATGTCGGTGTAGTCGGAGCCGACGACGACCATCGCGTCGCACTTGGCGGCCAGCTCCGAGTACTTCGCCACGACGACATCCATCGCCTTCTCGGGATCCTCGGCGTACTGCTCGTAGGTGACGCCGAGCGCAGACTCCAGCGTCTGCTTGGTGGCGCGCTGGCCGAGGAGCGCCTCGGCGACGACGTCGTGCTCGAGCGACAGGACGAGCGGACGGAACACCCCCACGCGCTTCACGCGGCTCGAGAACAGCTCGAGCACGCCGAGGGCGATGGCTGACTTGCTGACCTGCCGTTCGGCAGCCGAAATGTACACGCTCTTGGTCACGTTCACACCCTACCCAATGGGTGTCGCGAATCTGGGGGCGGTCAGGAAGTGGAGGAGACCGGGAACGGAGGCGTGGTGCTGGGGGCGTCGTCAGCGTGTCGTGTCGGAGAGGTCGTCGGCGAGGTCGTCGACGAGGAGTTCCTTCGTCGGGACGAGGCCGGAGCGGTAGGCCGATCTGGCCACCATGCTGGCCGAGACCGGTGCGGTGACGAGCTGGAAGCAGATCGCCAGCAGCGCGACGGCGACGGCCCACCACGTGCGCACCCCGATGGCGATGCCCAGACAGATGGACAGCATGCCCAGCACCTGTGGCTTCGTGATGGCGTGCAGCTTCGCGAGCACGTCGGGGAACCGCACGAGCGAGACGGCCGCGTCGACGCACAGCAGCGCCCCGACGAGCATCAGCAGCGCAGCGATGAGGTCCAGCAACATCATGGACGTTCGCCCTCCTCGACTGCATCGCGCGCCTCTCGTGCCCGGCGCAGGATCACCCGCTCACCGACCATGCGGGCGATCGCCACCGCGCCCGTGAAGCCCACCACCGACAGCAGCAGCACGCCGACGATCTCGGTGTCCTGCCGGCTGGAGATCGCCCACACACCGATGCCGCCGATCACCGTCGCGACGAGCAGGTCGGAGGCGATGGATCGGTCGAGCTGGCTCGGGCCACGCGCGATCCGGTTGATCGCCACGGCCGCCGAACCCGCGAGCGCCACGACGGTGAGCGCCAACACCACCTGCACCACGATGTTCATTCGCGCACCCCCGATGCAGGCTGGGCTTCGTCGTCGTCCGTCTGCGGTTCCCGACGGGCCTCCCGCAGCTCCCGCTGCGGTGCCTCCTCGGCGTCGGCATCCTCGGCCTCCCAGTCGGTGGCCGGGGCGACCGTCGGGGTGGTCACCGAGTCCTCGAAGTCCGCGAGCTGCTCGTCGGAGCCGATGGCCCTGAGCAGGCGCCGCTCCACCCCGACGACCATCCGCTGCACCGCCTGCTCGTCCTGTTCGTCGAGGCCGATGCAGTGCAGGTAGAGGCGGCGCGGGTGGCGGACCAGCTCGACGACGACCGTGCCCGGCACGAGCGAGATGAGTGTGGCCACCCCCACCTGGAGGAGGTCGTCGTCGGAGTGCAGCTCGACGCGGACGATGCCAGCCTTCAAGTCCACCTTGCGCGCGAACGCATAGCGGATGAGCCGCAGCGAGGACATGACGAGGTCTGCGATGAGGCGCCCGACGAGCACCGCCGCCCGCAGCGGGCGCAGCCGACCGTCCCAGTGGACCGGCGGCAGCGGGAACAGCACGCCGATCACCCATCCCAGCAGCGCGCCCGAGACCAGCACGAATGGGCTGAGGCTGGTCCACAGCAGCGCCCAGAGGAGCGCACTCACGGTCATCATCGCCGGGCGGAGCCGGAACCGGCTGGTGTGTCGTCGCTGCTTCATCGCACCCCCTCAGGGAGGACGGCGGTGACGTAGTTGGCGCCCCGGATGGAGTCCGCGGCGCGCTCCGCGTAGGCGTACAACGGGCCGGCGAGGACGGTGAGGGCGAGGCTGAACGCGATCAGCACACTCGTCGCGAACACCATGAGGGGCGGCATGCGGCGCTGGTCGTCCACGGGGGGCTGCCCGTCGTGCCCCGACGTGGAGCCGTGCCCCGACGAGGAGCCTTGGGCCGTCGCGGGTGCGGGGGCGGTGCCCCAGAAGGCGCGGTTCCACACCTTCGCCATCGCCATGAGCGTCAGCAGGGAGGTGAGGATGCCGCCGGCCATCACCACCCAAGCCAGCCATCCGCCGTGGGCGGCGCCAGCCTCGAGCAGGCCCACCTTGCCGAGGAAGCCGGACAGCGGCGGGATGCCGCCCAGGTTCATCGCGGGCACGAAGAACAGCAGTGCCAGCAGCGGCGACGTCTTCAGCAGGCCGCCCAACCCGTCGAGCGACGTGGTGCCGCCGCGACGCTCGATCAGGCCCGTGACGAGGAACAGCGCGGCCTGGATGGTGATGTGGTGGGCCGTGTAGTAGATCGTGGCGGACAGGCCGTCGTGGCTGGCGAGCGAGATGCCGAAGACCATGTAGCCGAGGTGGGAGACCAGCGTGAAGGACAGCATTCGCTTGATCTCCACCTGCGCGAGCGCCCCCAGGATGCCCAGCACCATCGTCAGCAGCGCGGCCACCATCAGCAGCCCGGTCAGCGGCGAATCGGGGAACAGGACGGTCTGCGTGCGGATGATCGCGTAGATGCCCACCTTCGTCAGCAACCCCGCGAACACCGCGGTCACCGGCGCGGGCGCCGTCGGGTAGGAGTCCGGCAGCCAGCTCGACAGCGGGAACACCGCAGCCTTGATGGCGAACGTGGTGAGCAGCATGCTCTGCAGCAGCAACTGCACCGGCGGGGACAGCTCCGCCAGCCGCAGGGAGAGCTGCGCCATGTTGACGGTGCCGGTGGCGGCGTAGATCGCGGCCAGCGAGGTGAGGAACAGCGTCGAGCTCAGCAGCGACACGATCACGTACGTGGTGCCCGCGCGGATGCGCTCCTTCGTGCCGCCGAGCGTGAGGAGCACGTACGACGCGAACAGGAAGATCTCGAAGCCGACGAACATGTTGAACAGGTCCCCGGCGAGGAACGCATTCGAAATGCCCGCCATCAGCAGCAGGAACGTCGGGTGGAAGATCGACACGGGCGTCTCGCGGCGCACCTCGTCGCTGTCCTGCCCCGTCGAGAACACCAACACCGACAGCGCGACGATGCTCGCGACGAGCAGCATCAGGGCACTCAGGCGGTCGGCGACGAGGACGATGCCGAGCGGCACCGGCCAGTCGCCGATCCACAGCGCCAACGGGCCCTCGCGGTCGGTGAACACGATGAACACTGCGGCCAGCACGGCGACGCCGAGGAGCGCCCCGACGGAGATCGCGCGCTGGACGCGGGGGCGCCTGGGAAACAGCAGGGCGATCGCGGCGCCGAAGAACGTCAGCATCACCGGCACGGGCACGAGGTTGACCATCATTCGCTCACCGAGTCCTCTCCGGTGTCGGAGAACGTCGAGTCCTCGTACGAGTCGGACTGTTCGTCGGCCTCGGCGAGGGCGCGAATGCGGGCGTCCTCGACGTCGTCGGCCACCTCGTCGTGCCCGCCGAGCTGGAAGCTGCGATAGGCCAGTGCCAGCACGAACGCGGTGACCGCCATCGTGATGACGATGGCGGTGAGCACCATCGCCTGCGGCAGCGGATCCGCGATGGCGTCGGCGCCCCACAGGTTCGACAGCGGCGGACGCCCCGGCTCGCCGGAGGCGACGAGGAACAGCAGGTTGACGCCGTTGCTGGCGATGATGACACCGAGCAGGATGCGCGTGAGCGAACGCTCCAGGATCAGGTAGACGCCGCAGGCGACGAGCACCCCGGCGGTGATGGCGATGGTGAGGTCGGCGGTCATCGACGGCGCCCCCTCGCAGGTAGCGCCTTCGTCGAGTCGTGGATCGGGGTGGGCGCCACGTCGTGCAACTGGTGCACGTCGATGCCGGAGCCGAGGCTGCGCACGAGGTCGAGCACGGTGCCGAGCACGACGATGTACACGCCGATGTCGAAGAGCGTGGAGGTCACCAGGTGCAGGTCTCCGAGGAACGCGAACTCGCGCCCGAACAGGGCCACGGTGTCCGGGCCCGGCAGGTTGAGGTGCACGTCGTAGCTTTGGAAGATCTTGCCGCCGAAGAACACCGGCGCGATCGCGGTGCCGATGGCGAGCAGCAGCCCCGAGCCCAGCAGGCGGCCGGCGTCGAACGGTACGGCGTCGTCGAGCTCGTGGCGGCCTGCGGACATGTAGCGCAGCACCAGCGCCAGGCCCGCGACGAGGCCTCCGGCGAAGCCGCCGCCGGGGGCGTTGTGGCCGGCGAGCAGGAGGAAGACGCTGATGAGGATCAGCAGCCAGAACAGGACTCGGGTCACCACCTCGAACATCAAGGAGCGGGCGATGGGCGACATCGTCTGGCCCGCGCGTAGCCACACGGCCGGCGACGAGTCGGACTGCCGCTCGCGGTTCTGGGCGCGGAGGGCGTCGTCGGTGCTGGTCAGCTCCCCGGCCCGGGTCTGGAGGAAGATCAGGGACGCGACGCCCGTCGCGGCGATGACCAGCACGGTGATCTCGCCGAAGGTGTCCCAGGCGCGGGTGTCGACGAGGGCGACGTTGACGACGTTGTGGCCGAAGCCGAACTCGTAGGTGGCGACGTACCAGGCGTCCGAGACGGGCGTGTGCTTGCGCGCGCCGGCGGCAATGAGCGCGATCAGCGTCACCGTCGTGCCGACCGCCATCGCCAGCAGGACGCGCCACCAGCGCGACGAGCTGAGGGGGCGGTTGGTGAAGTAGCGCGGCAACTTGCGGATGACGAGGACGAACACCAGCAGCGAGACCGTCTCGACGAGCAACTGCGTGAGCGCCAGGTCGGGTGCTCCCCACATCATGAACAGGATCGCCAGGCCGTAGCCGGTGGCGCCGGTGAGCAGCACGCCACGGACCCGGCCGCGGGACTTCGTCGCCGCCAATGCCGCCGCGACGATCAGCGCGCAGACGGCCACCTCGGCCAGCGAGCTGAACCACATGACCCGCGGCCAGAAGCGCACGTCCATGAGGGCGCTCAGGGACAGGATCGTGAAGGTGACGAGGATCGTGCCGAGGTACACCGGCAGGGAGCCGCGCTGGACGCGGCCCGTGGTCTCGACGGCGAGCCGGTCGAGGAGCTTCATCGAGCGGTGGAACATCTCCTCCATCGACGTCTGCTCCGGGAAGGTGGCCTGGATGCGCGCGATGTCGGAGCGGAACACGAACAGCGCGATGCCGCTGATGAGCGCGATGGCCGACATCGCCAGCGGGGCGGTGAAGCCGTGCCACAGCGCGAACCCATGCGATTCCTTGCCCAGCGGCAGCGTCTCCGAGTAGGGCC
This sequence comes from Propionibacteriaceae bacterium P6A17, assembly GCA_000619965.1. Lineage (GTDB taxonomy): Bacteria > Actinomycetota > Actinomycetes > Propionibacteriales > Propionibacteriaceae > Arachnia. The sequence goes on along the minus strand of JHVD01000019.1, from coordinate 20,483 downwards.
GTAGCAGCTCGGTGAGCGGGTGCCCGAGGAAGCCGCCCACCAGCGACGCCACGCCCAATCCGGCGGGGATGGCCGTCATGCCCAGGGCGGGCGCGTGCCAGTCCAGCACCGGGGCGCCGTCCTTCGGGGCGAAGGCACCCCACCACCAGCGCAGGGAGTAGGCGACGGTGATCGCGGAGCCGAACACGAGGGCGGCGGCCAGCAGCATCCCGGCCAACGGTGTCACACCGTACTGGTCTCCCGTGATGAGGAACACCATCGCCTCGAAGGCCGCCTCCTTCGTGATGAACCCGATGAGCGGTGGCATGCCCGCCATCGACAGCGCGGCGAGCCCGCCGAGCGCGGCCAGCACCGGCGCCCGGAAGACGACGCCGTTGAGCTTGCGCAGGTCCCGCGTGCCGGCGCTGTGGTCGATGATGCCGACGATCATGAACAGGGTCGACTTGAACAGGGCGTGCGCGATCACCATGCCGAGTCCCGCGAGCGCGCCGGCCTTCGTGCCCATGCCGACGAGCAGGACCATGAATCCGAGCTGCGAGACGGTGCCGTAGGCGAGCAGCAGCTTCAGATCGGTCTGGCGCAGCGCGCGCCAGCCGCCGACGACCATCGTCGACGCGCCCAGGATGAGCACCGCGGGGCGCCAGTGGGGCACGCTCGAGAAGGCTGGGGCGAGCACCGCCACCAGGTAGACGCCGGCCTTCACCATCGCCGCGGCATGCAGGTAGGCCGAGATCGGCGTCGGTGCCGCCATCGCGCCGGGCAGCCAGAAGTGGAACGGAATGAGCGCGGATTTCGTCAGCGCCCCGACGAGCATCATCAGCGCGCCCGCACCGGCGAGGGTGCTCGTCGGGGGGCCGGCGAGGATGGCGCTCAGCGAGAAGGTGCCTGCCTCGTGCCCGATCGCGATGATGCCGAGCAGCATCGTGAGCCCGCCCGCGGTCGTGACGATCATCGCGGTACTGGCGGCGCCGCGGTTGGCGCGTCGGGTGGGGTCGTGGCCGATCAGCAGATAGGAGAAGATCGTCGTCAGCTCCCAGAAGACGAACATGACCACGAGGTCGTCGGCGGTGACGAGCCCCAGCATGGCGCCGGCGAAGGCGAGCAGGACGCCGCTGGAGAGGTTGGGCATTCGGTCGTCGAAGTACCAACGGCAGTAGAGCAGCACCAGCACGCCGATGACGGACACCACCAGCGCGAGCACCCATTGCACCAAGCCCATGTCGAGCGACAGCTCGATGCCGAGGCTCTCGATCCACGGCGTCCGCTCCACCCAGGTGCCGCCGGAGAGGATCCGGCCCGACTGGCTCAGCAGGAAGGCGGCCGTCGCGGCCGGGGGCAGCGCGAGGAGGAAGAAGGTGCGGGTGCCGAGGAATCTGGAGATGGCCGGGGTGAGGCATGCCACGATCGCATGGGTAGCAATCAGGGCGAAGAGCACGAGGGTCCCTTTCGTGTCCATCTGGGAGGGGCCACGTCCAACCCTAGCGGAACGGCCAAGACCCCTGGATGACCGTTTCGCGACGCAGGGGCGGCGTGCCAATGCCGCGGAGTGAGGGCTCCGGCTCGGCTCGATGCGCCAGGCCTGCCACGCTGGAGGGGCGTCGGCCAGCTCGCCCACCGGCAGGCCGGCCCCCGTCGCGGCAAGGGCCTTGGCGGTTGGGAGAGGCCTGGACGTCCCGTCGCACGGTTAGGCTGAGCGCATGACGTTCCCCCTCGGCTCGCACACAGCCTCCCCGAACCCCCTCGACGATGCCCGCGCGCTCGGCGCCGGCGCGCTCCAGCTCACGCTGGGCGATCCGCAGAGCTGGAAGAAGCCCGCCTTCGCGGTGCCCAGCTTCCGGGAGGACGCGCAGGCCGAGGGCGTCGCCGTGTTCGTCCACTCACCGTTCGTGCTCAACGTCGCCTCCACCAACAACCGCATTCGCATCCCCTCACGCAAGCTCCTGCAGCAGCACGTCGACGGCGCGGCGGAGATCGGCGCGCAGGGGGTGGTCGTCCACGGCGGTCACGTCACCGCCGACGACGATCCCGCCTCGGGCGTGGCGAACTGGCGCAAGTGCATCGACGGGCTGGAGATCCAGGTGCCGATCCTCATCGAGAACACCGCCGGCGGCAATCATGCGATGGCCCGCCACCTCGACGCGCTGGCCAGGCTCTGGGAGCAGGTGGCCGCCTCCGACAACGCCCCCAACGTAGGCTTCTGCCTCGACACCTGCCACGCCTTCGCGGCAGGGCTCTCGATGGAGACCCTCGTCGACGACGTCCTCGCGATCACCGGCCGCATCGACCTGGTCCACCTCAACGATTCCCAGGGCGGCCCGGGCAGCGGCGTCGACCGGCACGCCAACCTCGGCGAGGGGCTCATCCCGCCAGAGATGCTGGTGGAGGTCGTCCGCGCGGCCGGCGCCCCGGTGATCCTCGAGACGCCGGGCGGTGTCGAAGCGCATGCCCGAGACCTGGAGTGGTTGCGTGCCAGGCTGTGAGCCGCCGCTGCTCGTCGCGACGGACCTCGACGGCACCCTCCTGCGCGACGACAAGACGGTCAGCGCTCGCACGCGCGCGGTGGTGACTGCACTCCAGTCGGCGGGGATTCCCGTCGTGCCCGTCACCGCCCGCCAGCCGTACGGGCTGTACCCGATCGTCGAGCCCATCGGCCTCACGGGGCCGGCGATCTGCGGCAACGGCGCGGTGGCCGTCGACATCTCCACCCGGGCAGTGTGGTTCTCCCGGGCGATTCCCGCCGACGAGGCGCGTCGCCTCGTACAGGCGGTGCGGGAGGCGGACGACGCGGTGCGGTTCGCGTCGGTGGGACCACAGGGTGAGTGGTTCCGGGCCGAGGAGGAGTACGCGGCGTCGTCGCGGTTCGCCGACCATCAGCGACCAGAGGGGAGATGGACATCGTCGGCGTGGACGAGCTGGCCGTCGAATGCTCGAAGATCGTGCTGCGGGTGCCGGGGGAGGCGCCCGAGCGGACGCTGCAACGCCTGGCCCCCCTGCTGGCGCCGTGCGTGGCGACGACGTCCGGCGCACCGTTCGTCGAGGTGATGGCACCCGGTGTGACGAAGGCGTCGGCGCTGGCGCGGCTGTGCGAGCTGCTGGACGTGCCGTGCGAGCGCGTGTGGGCCTTCGGCGACGCTCCGAACGACGTGGAGATGCTCCGGTGGGCAGGGCGTGCCTTCGCCGTCGCCAACGCCGCGCCGGCGGTCCTCGCAGAGGCCGACGACTTGGTGGGTTCCAACGAAGATGACGGCGTCGCGGTGTTGCTCCAGTCCGCGCTGCCGCAAGTTACGGTGCAGTAGCCTTCTTGGGGAATGGCATTGCCGCGAGGAGGAGAGCATGGCCCAGTTCGTCAACAAGCGCTACAAGGACGGCGACGGTCCGCTGCACGTGATCAAGCGATTCCGGGAGGTCAGCGAGGAGGTCCCCGACTGCATCGCCACCCGCATCCGTGAAGGCGACGGCTGGCGCTCGCAGACGTACGCGCAGTTGCGTCGTCGCGTGGACTCGCTGGCGCAGGGGCTCCTCGACCGCGGCGTGCAGCCCGGCGAACGCATCGGGCTGTTCGCCAACAACACCCCCGAGTGGAGCGAGGTCGACTTCGCCGTCGGCACCGCGCGTGCCGTGCTGGTGCCGCTGTACGCGACGTCGACGCCCGAGCAGATCGCCCACATCGTCTCCGACTCCGGCATGCGTTCGATCTTCGTCGGCGGCCGCAGCGAGGCCGAGCGGGTCGTCGCGGCGCGGGAGCTCGTCGACATCCCCACGGTCGTCGTGCTCACCGACTACGAGGGACGCCCCGACGACGTGCTGCGCTACGAGGACCTGTTCGCGGAGCCGACGGCTGCCGTCGACGAGCGCGTGGCGTCGGCCTCCGACGACGACCTCTCGGCGCTGGTCTACACGTCGGGCACCACGGGCTCGCCCAAGGGAGTGATGCTGCCGCAGCGTGCGCTGGCCGCGCAGAGCGACGCGCTGGAGGAGTTCTTCGAGTTCCCCTCGACGGAGTCGTCGCTGTGCTTCCTGCCGCTCAGCCACGCCCTCGAGCGAGCCTGGGTGGTGGTGCTGCTCACGCACGGCTGCATGAACACCTACGTCGCCAACCCCCGTGAGGTGGCCGAGCAGATGGTGCTGGCGCAGGCGACGATGATGGTGTCGGTGCCGAAGCTGTACGAGACGGTGTTCGCGACGGTGCACCAGAAGGTGCAGTCGTCGGGCATGAAACGCGCCATCTTCACGTGGGCGCTCAAGGTGGGCCGGCACAACCAGTACGCGTTCCGGTCCGGCCGTCGGCCCGGCCCGCTGCTGTCCCTCCAGCGCGCCATCGCCGACAAGCTGGTGTTCAAGGCGGTGCGTGACGCGATGGGCGGCCCGAAGTCGGTGCTCGCCTGCGGCGGCGCCCCGCTGCGGCCGGAGATCGAGGAGTTCTTCTCCGCCGTCGGCCTGCCGATCCGCATCGGCTACGGCATGACCGAGGCGGCTCCGCTCATCACGTTCAACTCGCCGACGGACTTCAAGCTCGGCACGGTCGGCCGGGTGATGCCGGGCGGCGAGCTGCGCGTCGGGGAGCTGGGCGAACTGCTCTACCGCGGCCCCAACGTCATGGACGGCTACTGGAACCAGCCGGAGGCGACGGCGGAGACGGTCGACGAGGAGGGCTGGCTGCACACGGGCGACGTCGGCTACATCGACACCGATGGCTTCGTCACCATCACCGACCGCCTGAAGGACATCATCGTCACCCTGGGCGGCAAGAACATCGCGCCGCAGCCCATCGAGGGGCTGATCCTCGCCGACCCGTTGTTCGAGCACGCGGTGCTGATCGGCGACACCCGCCCGTTCGTGACGCTGCTCGTCAAGCCGTCGACGCCGGCCGTCGAGGAGCTGGCGAAGTCGCTGCAGTGGCCCGGCGAGCTGAAGGACTGGCTGGAGAGCTCGGAGCTCGTGGCCGAGATGCGCCGTCGCGTCGACGAGTTGACGGCGAAGCTGCCCACGCAGGATCGGCCGAAGGAGACGGAGGTGCTCTCCGACGAGTTCACGATGGACAACGGCCTCCTCACGCCGACGTTGAAGGTGCGCCGTCGTGAGGTGGAGCGCCGATTCAAGGAGCGCATCGACGCGATGTACGAGCGCATGGAGAGCAGGCGCCGTGGTCAGTGACCGGGCAGTCGCTCGCTCGACGTCGGGGCGAGCCCCGTCGCGGCCCTGGTGGGCGACGTGGCCGGCCGTGGTGGCGTGGTGGGTGCTGTCGGTGCTGGCCGTCGTGCCGGCGGTGATCGGGTGGTCGTTGACGGCCTTCTACGCCATCGACAACGCGTCGGGCACGGACATGACGGTCGACGATGGCATCGCCCCGACGTGGCTGCGGGTGCTCGCCGTCGTGGCGGTGGTGGCGGCCTTGGTGCTGCCGTGGTTCGTGGCACGTTGGGCGCGGAAGATGTGGCTGGGCTACTTCCTGCTCGGCATCGTCATCACGGGTACCGTGCTCGTCGTGGGGCTCATGATGTTCCGCGTGCTGTGAACGCGCTGGGCGGCCCGGATGGGCTGTGGAAGGATTGGGCGCATGGGACTGCTGGACTTTCTGGGTAAGCGTTCGTCGTCGGGGCTGACGATCGAGGAGACGCTCGTTGCGTTGTCCAAGGGCGCAGTGCTGATCGACGTCCGCACCCCTGGCGAGTACGAGGCCGGGCATGCCCCGGGTGCGCGCCCCGTCGACCCGAAGGCGCTGAAGCAGGACCCTCTCGACGCGATCCACGGCGACGACCCGCTGGCGGAGCGCGACGCCGCCATCATCGTCATGTGCGACAACGGGCTGCGCTCATCCATCGCGGCGGCGGAGCTGCGCCAGGCGGGCCTGCTGGCGGAGTCCGTCGCCGGTGGGCTCATCGCCTGGGGCCGCGACGGCAACCCCATCCTGCCGGGGCCCTACCGCAGGCGCCGCTGAACAACTCCCGCGGTGGGGCCCAGCGGCCCGCCCCGGATCAGAAGGGCGTGATGCACCACGGCTCGCGACGGCGGCGCAGCAGGATGCCGAGCCTGTCGATGGCCTCCGCGTGGCCGCGGACGTGGCCGACGGTGGCCAGGGCGTGGATGTTGACGCCACCGAGCAGCGTCGACCCGAGGGCCGCGACGTCGACCTCCACCTCCGGCGTGGCATCCGTCGGCGTGCACGTGGCGCGGCCGTCGCTGACGTCGAGACGCCAGGTGCCGTCGGCGATGCTCATGGAGTCCACGACGCGCAGGGTGAGGCTGCCGTCGGCGTAGTAGTTGCGCGCGGTGAGGCAGGCGGCCGGGTCGAGGATGCGCAGCCAGAGGAGGTCGCCGTGCTGCTTGATGATGTAGCGGCGCCGGTCGTTGATGGCCCACGGCAGGTGCTCGTCGTTGCGGGCTCGACGGAAGCGGATGCGGCGCACGAGGTCGAGGGACGCGAGGAAGGACCACAGGGCGACGCTCGCGGCAGGGTTGGTGGGGACGAAGTCGAGCACCTGGATGGCCTCATCCTTGGGTACGGCCCGCCAGGTGGCGTAGCCGTCGAGCCGGCCCTCGTCGTCCCAGTGCCCGACGGCGCGCGTCTTGGGATCCGGCTTGCGGGTCTCGCCGTTGATCTGCTGGGTGTAGACCCCCATCGCGGGATCGCTGCGGCTCACGGAGCCTGTCTGCGTCGCATGGAACTCGTCGAACACCACCCTCGCCGTGCTGGGCAGCTCGGCCAGGTCGAGGTACTCGCAGGTGCCGGTGACGGGGGTCTGGACGGCGAAGCCGGAGCCGACGCGCAGCTCGATCTCGTCCTCGAACACTGCCGCGCCGAAGCCGAACCGGCCGTAGATCGTCGCCTCGGTGGCGGTGAGCGCGGCGACGGCGAGCCCTCGGCCGCGCGCCTGCGTGAGGGAGTCCTGCATGAGGTTGCGGGCGATGCCCTGCCTGCGGTGCGAGGCGCGCACCGTCACGTCGCTGATCTGGTGGCAGTCGATGAGGGCGCCACCGACGTTGAGGGTGCCCTTCCACTCGCTGAAGGTGGCGACGGGAATCGACGCGGGAAGTGCCCGTGGCCGCGGCGACGTGTCCCAGACGCCGCGCATGACGGCGCGGTGGGCGGCGTCGATGCTCAGTTGGTGTGCGGCCAGCTCCTCGGAGGCCGCGGCATCGTGGAACCCCTGCTGGACGGCGGCGAGCCAATCGAGGTACCAGGGGTGGTCGACGAGCTGGTCGGAGGTGACTTCGTGCGTGCGGTACTCGTGGTTCATCCACTCGACGCTATCAGGTGGGCTTGGAGGTGGGGGCGGCCAGCGGGTAGCATGGCTCGCTGGCCGAACTTTCGGCCATGCCCTCCTGCCGCGGGACAGACCCGTGGCCGTTAGACCGAAGGAGGTGGGGCTAAAGCATGCGCAAGTACGAAGTCATGGTCCTCATCGACTCCGACGTCGACGAGCGTCAGGTGCCGGCTCTCATCGAGAAGCACTTGGAGACCGTCACGAAGGAAGGCGGCACCGTCGACAACACCGACATCTGGGGCCGTCGCAAGCTCGCCTACGACATCAACAAGAAGTCGGAGGCCCTCTACGTCGTCCTGCAGGTCACCTGTGAGCCCGCGACCGTCGCCGAAATGGACCGTCTGATGTCCATCGACGAGAAGGTCGTGCGCACCAAGGTGCTTCGTCTCGACAACTGAAAGTAATCCACAGATTTGCGATCGGGCGGGACGGATCCCCAAACCGTTCGCATACTGTGGGTGACAACTCGCAAGTCCGACATCGGAGGCATCTCACATGGCAGGCGAAACCCCCATCACGATCATCGGCAACCTGACGGCCGACCCGGAGCTCCGCTTCACCGCGAACGGCGCGCCCGTGGCCAACTTCACGGTTGCCTCCACCCCGCGCAGCTTCGATTCGCGCACCAACGAATGGAAGGACGGCGAGCCGCTCTACCTTCGGTGTGCGGTGTGGCGCCAGTACGCGGAAAACGTGGCCGAGTCCCTCAAGAAGGGCACGCAGGTGATCGTGGTCGGCAAGTTGAAGGCCAGCAGCTATCAGGATCGCGAAGGCGTGAAGCGCACGTCCTTCGAGATCGATGTCGATGAAGTCGGTCCCTGCCTTCGCTTCGCCACCGCCCAAGTCACCAAGACCACTGGTGGCGGCCAGGGCGGCGGTCAGTGGCGGGGCAATCAGCAGTCGGGTGGCGGCGATTCGTGGTCGAGCTCCGGGAGCTCCGACCGCAACCGCGGTGGCAACGATCCGTGGGGCGCTCCGTCGCAGAACGACGAGCCCCCATTCTGATGCGATGTCGCGTGGTTCCGCGAGACCCAGGCCCAGCCTGGGGATCCAGCGAAACCACGGGCCCAGCCGTTGGTTGAGCGAACGCCTTCGGGCGTGAGTCGAAACCAGGCGAGGGTGCTGGTCCAGCCCGTCGCGTGGTTCCGCGAAACCACAGGCCCAGCCTGGGGATCCAGCGAAACCACAGGCCCAGCCCGTCGCGTGGTTCCGCGAAACCACAGGCCCAGCCGTTGGTTGAGCGAACGCCTTCGGGCGTGAGTCGAAACCAGGCGAGGGTGCTGGTCAAACCCGTCGCGTGGTTCCGCGAAACCAAGCGAACAATCGCAGCGGTTGACCACGGGCCGCACGTACCACAATCCGACTGCAACAGCAGAAAGCAACTAGGCACATTCCGTCGAAAGACGGGCTTGCCCGGGACATCCGGGAGACAAGGAGCACCACAATGGCCGGTCCACAGCGCAAGTCTGTGAACAAGAAGAAGATCATGCCGGTGAAGACCACTCGCGTGGCCAACATCGACTACAAGGACGTCAACACGCTGAAGCGGTTCATTTCCGAGCGTGGCAAGATCCGCGCGCGTCGCGTCACGGGCCTGTCGGTCCAGGACCAGCGCAAGGTCGCCCTCGCCGTGAAGAACGCGCGTGAGGTGGCCCTGCTGCCCTACGCCTCGACCGCTCGCTGATTGGAGGAAGACTGATGAAGCTCATTCTGACCAGCACCGTTGACAAGCTCGGCCTCGCCGGCGACGTCGTCGAGGTCCGTGACGGCTACGGCCGCAACTACCTCGTCCCGCAGGGGAAGGCCATCGTCTGGACCCGCGGCGCCGAGAAGCAGATCGAGGGCATCAAGCGCGCTCGTGACGCTCGCGAGGTCCGTGGCGTCGAGCACGCCCAGGAGATCCGCGCCCAGCTCGAGGCACTCGCCGTCAAGGTAAGCGCCCGGGCGTCGGAGGAAGGCAGCCTCTTCGGCTCCGTCACCGCGAACGACTTCGCGGTCGCGGTGAAGAAGGCCGGCGGCCCCACCATCGACAAGCGTGCTGTCTCGTTCGCGAAGCACATCAAGACCCTCGGCCAGCACACCGCCCAGGTGAAGCTGCACCCAGCGGTCACTGCGCACATCCCGTTCGAGGTCGTCGCCGCCTGATCGAGGCCCGATGCGCGACGGGCAGCCGCCCGCCGACGCAGCCGTGGCCCCGTTCCCCCTGGTGGGTTCTCACGGTCCTCGCAACGCCCCGAGCTTCGGGGAGTTGCGAGGACCGTGTCGTTTGAGGAGTTGAGGGCAGCGTTGCCAGCAGCGGTGGACGAGTGCGAGGGGGGACCTGCGTGCGGCGGCGGACGGTCGACGGGGGAGCCACGTCGGTGGTGAACGTCGCGTGAAACCTTCGCGAACGTTCGCAGGTGGCCCCGCTGGTGCACCGCACGGCCATTACGCTGCCGCTGACACCGAACCAAGGAGCCCCATGCGCAAGACTGCTGCACTCACCGTCATCGCGCTCGGCGTCGGCCTGCTGGCGCCGACGCCGTACGCCGTCGCCGCCGATGGCGACACCGCCACCCTCACCGTCGTGTCCACCACCGACCTGCATGGCTACATGCGCAACTGGGACTACTTCAAGGACGCGGAGTACTCCGACAGGGCCGGCAACACCATCGGGCTCGCCAACGCCGCCTCGGCGATCGACTCGATCCGCGCCGAGCGCGGCGAGGAGTCGGTCATCGTCGTCGACAATGGCGACTTCCTGCAGGGGTCCTCGCTCGCCACGTACTACGCCAAGCAGGAGCCCATCACCTCGACGGGCGCCACGCACCCCGTCGCAGCCTCCTTCAACGCGGTCGGCTACGACGTGGTCAACCTCGGCAACCACGAGTTCAACTACGGCGTCGACTACCTGCGCGCCTTCGAGGGGCAGGTCGACGCGCCTCTGCTCGGCGCCAACGTCATCGACGTCGCCACCGGCGAGCCGGCCTTCACCCCCTACCAGCTCGTGCGCCGCACCATCGGGGACGCGACGGTCACCGTCGGCTTCCTCGGGCTCACCACCCCCGGCTCGATGATCTGGGACAAGGGCCACCTCGACGGCAAGATCGAGATCCGCGACATGGTCGCCTCCGCGAAGACGTGGGTGCCGAAGGTGCGCGAGGCGGGCGCGGACATCGTCGTGGTGATGGCGCACGCCGGCATCGGCACCTCCAGCTACGACGTCACGGACCGGATCGGCGCGGAGAACCCGGCCGACAAGATCGCGGAGCAGGTGCCGGGCATCGACGCCATCGTCATCGGCCACACGCACCGCGAGGCACCCGAGCAGTGGGTGGCCAACGCGGCCACGGGCGAGCAGGTGCTCATCACGCAGCCCTACTACTGGGGGCGCGCCGTGTCCGACCTGCAGTTCCAGCTCGAGCAGGCAGGCGGCAAGTGGAAGGTCACCTCGAAGGCCGCCCAGCTGCGTTACTCGAAGGACTACGAGCCCAGCCAGGCCGTCCTCGACGCCACTGCCGCCGGGCACGAGGCGACGGTCGCCTACGTCAATCAGCGCATCGCCAACTCCGTCGCAGAGCTGCCCGCCACGCAGTCGCGCTACCGCGACACGGCGATCATCGACTACATCCAGATGGTGCAGACCGAGACCGTCAAGGAAGCCCTTGCCGGGACGGAATATGCAAAGCTTCCGGTGCTGTCGCTGGCCGCGCCGTTCAGCCGCACCGCAGTCTTCCCGCAAGGTGACGTCAGCATCCGCGACATGGCCGCGCTCTACATCTACGACAACACCCTCGAGGCCGTCGTGATGGATGCCTCCCAGGTGCGCGACTTCCTCGAGTGGTCCGCGAAGTACTTCGCCCAGGTGCAGCCCGGCGAGGAGTTCGATCCGGAGACGATGACCAGCGTCGTCCACGACGGCCAGCAGGTGTGGGACTACATGTACGACATCGTCTCGGGCCTCAACTACGAGATCGACCTGTCGAAGCCGGTCGGTGAGCGCATCCAGAACATGACCCACGCCGACGGTACCCCCGTTGCCGACGACGAACGCTTCGTCGTCGCCGCCAACAACTACCGTCGCTCCGGCGGCGGCAACTTCCCGCACATCTCCACCGCCCCCGTCGTCTACAACGATCTGCTGGAGATCCGGCAGCTCCTCATCGACTGGGCCGTCGAGCACGGCACGATCGACCAGCGGGACTTCTTCACCCGCAACTGGCGGCTGACCATCGCCGGGGAGCCGATCTTCGCCGATGAGATCCTCGACGTCGAGGCGGGGGAGCAGCCGACGACGCCCGTCGTGCCCTCGGAGCCGGGCCAGCCGTCGACGCCGGCCGTGCCCGTGAAGCCCGGCCTGCCCAAGACGGGCCGCTGATCGACGCAGGACGCGTGGGGCGGGGCCCGGTGGCCTCGCCCCACTTCGCACGGAACCTGTTGCCGGGAGCCGAATGCGGGCCGTCGTGCAGGGGGGCTACATTGGGGAGGCATGCGGCACATGATCGTCGAGATGGACCCTGCGCGCGACGTGACCCTCGAGGTCTGCGCGTTCGACAAGCTGGCGGCCACCGAGCCCGTGCACACGTTCGAGGACCCACGTCCGGCGATCATCATCTGTCCCGGCGGCGGTTACGAGTTTCTCTCCGAACGTGAAGCCGACCCGGTGGCGATCGCTTTCCAGCGCTTTGGCTTCAATACGTTCGTCCTGCGCTACTCCATCCGGGAGCACAGTGCCTTCCCGCAGCCTGTCGTCGACGCCGCCCGTGCCGTCCGCTGGGTGCGCCGCCACGCCGACGAACTCCGCGTCGACCCGCACCGCGTCGCCGTGCTCGGCTTTTCCGCCGGCGGCCACGTCACCGCGATGCTTGGCACGTTGCACGACCACCCGGACGTGCTCGCAGCCGAACGCGACGAGTACCCGCGGCTCGCCGCGGCCGGGGTCGCGGCCAACGAGGGGCTGCTCGACCATCCTTCGCGCCCGGACGCGATCGTGCCCTGCTACGCGGTCTTCCACGACGACTGGAGCGGGGCCGACGGGTACCGCCGCATCATGGGGACCAACTGCCTGGCCGCCGTCGGGGCGCACGTCCCGCCATCGTTCGTGTGGACCACGGGTGAGGACGCCACGGTGCCGCCGACGCAGTCGCTCAGGTTCGTCACGGCCTTGAGCGAGCACGGCGTACCCTTCGAGTACCACCACTTCGCCCACGGCGCCCACGGCCTGTCGCTGGCTGACCGCCTCGTCAACCACCTGGCGGACGTACCCGAAAACGCGCACTCGTGGGTGGAGCTGTGCGCGCGGTGGTTGCGGGCGACGCTGGGCTGAGCCGCGACGGGACCCTCGGCGCGCCACCCGCGCTCGGGTTCGCCCCGGCGCATGGCGGGGCCAGCGCGTCGTCAGTCCGTCCTTGGTGCAGTCAGTACGTCGTCAGGCCGCGGGCGCGGAAGACGGCCCGGGCCGCATCCACCTCGTCGGGAGAGGGCGGGCGGACGCCGTCGAGCTCGTAGTCGAGGCCAAGGGAGGCCCACTTGTCGGCGCCCATCTGGTGGAACGGCAACACCTCGACGCGGCTCACGTTCGGCCAGCGGGAGGCGATGTCCGCGACGCGTGCGACGTTGGCTGGGTCGTCGGTGAGCCCCGGCACGAGCACGAACCGGATCCACACCTCGATCCCGGCGGCGGCCAGACGGTCGCCGAAGTCGATCGTCGGCTGCAGCGAGCGCCCGGTCACGCGACGGTAGGTCTCCTCGTCGCCCGACTTCACGTCCAGCAGCACCAGGTCGGTGTCGGCGAGCATCTCCTCGGTGGCATGGATGCCGAGGAAGCCCGATGTGTCGAGCGCGGTGTGGATGCCGAGCTCCTTCGCGCCGCGCAGCATCTTGGCCGCGAACGCCGGTTGCATGAGCACCTCCCCGCCCGAGAGCGTGAGCCCGCCGCCGGTGGCGCGGAACACACCCCGGTAGCGGCGCAGTCGGGCGAGCAGTTCCGTCGCGGTCACGGGAAGGCCGCGACGCATCTCCATGGTGTCGGGGTTGTGGCAGTACAGGCAGCGCAGCGGGCAGCCCGCGACGAACACCGTCATGCGGGTGCCCGGCCCGTCGACGGCCGTCACGAGCTCCCACGAGTGGACGCTGCCCAGCTCGCCGGAGCGCATCTGCTCCAGCCGCTCCACGCGGTCGCCGTCGGCCCATTCCTGGAGCCCGACGATGCCCGCGCCGGTCAGGCGTGCGGCCGGGGCCTGGAAGCCTTGGTCGCACGCCGTCGCCTGCACTGCCGCCACGACGCTCAGGCGTTCTGGTGGAAGGTGCGGCTCAGCACGTCGAGCTGCTGCTCGCGGGTGAGCTTCACGAAGTTCACGGCGTAGCCGGACACGCGCACGGTGAGGTTGGGGTAGTTCTCCGGGTGCTCCATCGCGTCCTCGAGGGTCTCCTTGTTGAGGACGTTGATGTTGGCGTGGTAGAGGCCGTCGCGGGTGTCTGCCGCGGCCCGGGAGGCCCGCATGGAGGCGACTCGTTCGTCGTAGGTCTTGCGCATGATTGCTCCTTGTCGTATGGGTGTTGGGGGGGTCAGCAGGCCGCGGGGTCGCCGTCGGGGATGAAGCCGGCATCGAGGATGCCGACGAGGTTCGCCACCTGTTCCTGCTTGGTGCGGCCGAGGCCCGAGGGGGTGATGGTGTTGGTGAGCGAGATGCCGTCGAGGGCGTCGTTGTAGTCGAGCTTGCCGACGCTCAGCATCGACGCGACCATGCCGTGCGTGTCGGCGCCGTTCTCCGGGTTCGCGCCCGGCGCGAACGGCGTGCCGGCCTTGTGCCCCGACGGGAACGCGCCGGTGGCCTTGCCGTAGACGACGTTCGACGTGATCGTGAGCACCGACTGCGTCGGGATCGCGTCGCGGTAGAGCGGGATGGCGCGGATCTTCTCCATCACGGTGTGCACGACGGTGGCGGCGATCTCGTCGACGCGGTCGTCGTCGTTGCCGTAGCGCGGGAAGTCGCCGGTCACCTCGTAGTCCACGACGAGGCCCGTCTCGTCGCGCACGGGCACGACCTTCGCGTAGCGGATGGCCGACAGCGAATCCGCGACGATCGACAGGCCGGCGATGCCGCAACCCATCGTGCGCACCACCTCGGAGTCGTGCAGCGCCATCTCCATCGACTCGTAGGCGTAGCGGTCATGGCAGTAGTGGATGATGTTCAGCGCCTCGACGTAGGTGCCCACCACCCAGTCGAGCATGTCCTCGTAGCGCGCCCACACGTCGTCGAAGTCCAGCGGGCCGTCGCCCGACACCGGCTCGAAGCCGGGTGCGACCAGCTTGCCGGTCATCTCGTCGCGGCCGCCGTTGATGGCGTAGAGGAGGGTCTTGGCCGAGTTCATGCGCGCGCCGAAGAACTGCATCTGCTTGCCGACCCGCATCGGGGACACGCAGCAGGCGATGGCGGCGTCGTCGCCCCAGTACTTGCGGATCTCGCGATCGGCCTCGTACTGGATGGACGACGTCTCGATCGAGATGGCGGAGCAGAAGTCCTTGTAGCCCTGGGGGAGGGCCGGATCCCAGAAGATCGTGATGTTCGGCTCGGGGGCGGGGCCGAGGTTGCGCAGGGTTTGCAGCAGCCTGAACGACGTCTTGGTGACGAGCGTGCGGCCGTCCTCGCCGAGGCCCGCGTCGGACCAGGTGGCCCAGTAGGGGTCGCCGGAGAAGATCTGGTCGTAGTCGATGGTGCGCAGGAAGCGCACGATCCGCAGCTTGATGACCAGCGCGTCGATGATCTCCTGCGCCTCGGGCTCGATGATGCGGCCGGCGGCGAGGTCGCGCTCGAAGTAGATGTCGAAGAAGCTCGAGAGTCGGCCGATCGACATGGCCGCGCCGTCCTGCGACTTCACCGATGCGAGGTAGCCGAAGTACGTCCACTGGACGGCCTCCTGCGCGGTGCGGGCCGGGCCGGAGATGTCGATGCCGTAGGAGGCGGCCATCGCCTTCAGCTTCTTCAGCGCCTTGATCTGCTCGGCGTGCTCCTCGCGGTAGCGTGCCCAGTGCTCGGAGAAGGGCTTGTCGGCGACGGCATCCTTGTCGGCCTGCTTGTGCTCGATGAGCGCGTCGACGCCGTAGAGGGCGACGCGACGGTAGTCACCGATGATGCGGCCGCGGCCGTAGGCGTCCGGCAGGCCGGTGATGATGTGCGCGGAGCGGGCTGCGCGGATGCGCGGGGTGTAGATGTCGAAGACGGCCTCGTTGTGGGTCTTGCGGTAGTGCGTGAAGATCTTCTTCACGTCCTCGTTGACCTCCTTGCCGCCCTCCTTGATGGCGGTCTCCACCATGCGCCAGCCGCCGTTGGGCATCATGGCGCGCTTCAGCGGGGTGTCGGTCTGGAGGCCCACGACGACGTCGTCATCGTCGCTGATGTGGCCCGCGGGGAATGCGTCGATGTCGGCCGGGGTGTCCGTGTCGATGTCGAAGATGCGCTGCTTGCGCTCGACGGAGAGGTAGTCGCGTTCGAGGGTGTCCCACACGCGCAGGGTCTTGTCGGTCGGCCCGGCCAGGAAGCTCGCGTCGCCCTCGTAGGGGGTGTAGTTGCGCTGAATGAAGTCGCGCACGTCGATGCTGGATTGCCAGGGTCCGTCGGCGAACCCCTCCCAGGCATTGGCGACGGTGGTGGGCGGCGTGGTGGTCACGGATGACTCTCCTCGGCTGGGACGACGAACGCCGGAGCTGCTGCTCCGGCGCACCACCCATTCTGCCAAAATGGTAGGACCAGCCCAAGGGCGGGGTCCCCGAAAACGAGAATGCTCAATCATCCTGCGCGAGTCGCGACCCGACGGCCCGGCCGGGTTGGTCCGGCCGGGCCGCAGGCCGGGTGCCTCGGGAGGCGAGGGACGTCGTCGGGGATCAGTGGGCGGGCTTGCCGCGCAGCCGGGCGATCAGGTGGATCACTGCGACGACGACCGCCCCGACGACCACGCCCGCCACCATCGAGAAGAACGTCTCCACGATCCATGCCAGGGCACCGCCCACCCCCGGCACCGCATGCCCGACGGCCTCGGCCAGATGATGCACGAACTGGTAGGGCGGATGGAAACCCAGCTCGTCGACGCCGACGAGCAGAATGTGTCCGCCCACCCACAGCATCGCGAATGTGCCCACCACCGACAGCACCTGCAGGATCACCGGCATCGCCTTCACGAGCAGCTCGCCGAGCCGCTGCGACGCCTCGCGCGGCCGCTTCGTGAGCGCCAGGCCGATGTCGTCGAGCTTCACGATGAGCGCCACCACGCCGTAGACCAGCGCGGTGATGGCCAGCGCGACGACGATCAGCACGCCCGTGCGCGTGAAGAGGGACTCCTGCGCGACCTCCTTCAGTGCGATCACCATGATTTCGGCGGAGAGGATGAAGTCGGTGCGGATCGCGCCCGAGACCATCTGCTTCTCGGCCTCGGGGCCCAGGTCGACGGCGGCGTTCTCGGCCTCCGGATGATGGCCGGTGAGCCACTCCCACAGCTTCTCGGTGCCCTCGAAGGCGAGGTAGGTGCCGCCCACCATGAGCAACGGCGTCAGCAGCCACGGCACGAACTGGCTCAGCAGCAGCGCCAACACGATGATGATGGCCTTGTTGAGCAGCGACCCCTTCGCGATCTTCCAGATCACCGGGAGCTCGCGCTGCGGCGTGAACCCCTGCACGTATTTCGGGGTGACGGCCGCATCGTCGACGACGACCGCCGCCGCCTTGGCGCTGGCCCGGCCCGCCGCTGCGCCGATGTCGTCGACGGATGCGGCCGCGAGCTTCGCGATCGCCGCGATGTCGTCCAGGAGTGCTGCCAGACCACCGGCCATGTGAGTGCCCTTCCGAGAATTGTCCTTCTCAGGGTAGGGCCTTCCCGGGCGCGACGCCCAACGCGCCGTCTCGTCGTCGTGCTCTCCTTGGGGCGCATTCGGCGTGGGTGCGGACTACGGGTGTGGTTGTCGTGGGTCCGGTCATTGTGCGGTTTTCTCGGGCGCGGACTGCGGGCGGGGCCTGGCCGCCTGCGGGGAATACTGTGGAGCAGACGATTCAGGAGGAGCGATGACCGAACCCGACGGCGTCGGGCCCCAACCCCAGGGCCAGCCCGGCTACGACCCGAACCCGCCGATCCAAGGGCAGCCGGTCTATCAGCCGTACTCGCCGACGCAGGGCCAGCCCGGCTATCAGCCCTACTCGCCGACGCAGGGGTACTCGGGTCTCTCGTCGGGAGGGCCAGGCCCGACGGGGCGTGAGCCAGCGCCGCCGCGCCGGCGCCCGCGGTGGGTACGGGGCGTGGGAACGGCGCTGCTGGTGATCGGTCTGCTGCTGTTCGCGCTGCCGTTCGTGACGTGGCCGGAGTTCATCAACGGCCCGTGGCCCGACGAGGGTGAAGCCCACGGATTCTGGCCGCCGGAATGGCTGATGGACCTGGGACCCTTCACGATCATGCAGCTTGCGTTCGCCGGCTTCGTGCTGGTCGTCCTCGGGGGGTGGGTTCGGAGGCGTTGAGCCTGCCCGCGACGGGGCCGCGGGGTCATCGTCGGGAACCTTGGGGTTCCGTGGGGCTCGAGTACGCCGAGCGGGTGTGTGGGCCGCGTTGTGTGTGGGCACCCAGATGCTAGAATGGTTGAGACTTCAATCACTAGTGAGGTGTGACACATGGAGCGCTTCGGCTTCCTGAGCTTCGGCCACCACGGCCCCGACGGGTCCGCCTTCGACGCGCGCGCATCCCTGCACAGCGCGATCGAGCTGGCGGTCGGCGCCGACGAACTCGGCGTGAACGGCGCCTTCTTCCGCGTCCACCACTTCGCCCGTCAGGCCGCCGCGCCGATGCCGCTGCTGTCGGGCATCGCCGCCCGCACGAAGCACATCGAGGTCGGCACCGGCGTCATCGACCTCCGTTACGAGAACCCGCTCCACCTCGCCGAGGAGGTGGCGGCCCTCGACCTCATCGCCGACGGTCGCGTCGCGCTCGGCGTGAGCCGGGGATCGCCCGAGCCCGCCTACCGCGGCTGGGAGGCGTTCGGCTACCTCGGCTCGACGGATCCCCGCGGCGCCGACATCGCCCGCGACAAGTTCCCGCTGTTCATGGCTGCCCTGCGCGGGGAGCCCATGGTCGACGCCGATCCGCAACAGTTCCCGCAGGGCCAGCGGCTCCCCATCCAGCCGCATTCGCCGGGGGTGGACCGTCGCATCTGGTGGGGTGCAGGTACCCGCGAGACCGCCGAATGGGCGGCGCGGCAGGGCGTCAACCTCATGAGCTCAACCCTCCTCACCGAGGCCACCGGCCAACGATTCGGCGACCTCCAGGCCGAACAGATCCAGCGCTACCGCGACGCCTGGCGCGACGCCGGCCACGAGTGGACCCCGCGCGTGTCCGTCAGCCGGTCCGTCTTCCCCATCGTCACCGACCTCGACCGCCGCTACTTCGGCGGCGGCCTCGACGGCTCCGATCAGATCGGTGTCATCGACGGGTTCCGCTCGACCTTCGGCCGCACCTACGCCGACGAGCCGGACCGGCTCGTCGAGCAGCTCAAGGCCGACGCCGCCGTCCAGTCCGCCGACACGCTCATGCTCACCATCCCCAATCAAGTCGGGGCCGAGTACAACCTCCACATCCTCGAGTCGTTCGCGAAGTATGTCGCACCCGAGCTGGGGTGGAAGCCGGCCAACCGCTGAGCCGCGGGTCGTCGTCGGGCGTCTGGAGAGCCCCCGACGACGACCCGCATCCCGTCTGCCCTTGGGGCGGCCCGAATTCTCGGTCCTCGAGTGCGCCCGGAGGGCGTGATCGAGACCTGGCGGGGGGTCGTTTCGAGACGGCCCTGCGGGCCTCCTCAACGCACGGGGCCGACGGTGGCGGGCCTCGTCGAGGGCCGGCTCTCTCTCTTGGTGGTCGAGTGCGCCCGGAGGGCGTGATCGAGACCTGGCGGGGGGTCGTTTCGAGACGGCCCTGCGGGCCTCCTCAACGCACGGGGCCGACGGTGGCGGGCCTCGTCGAGGGCCGGCTCTCTCTCTTGGTGGTCGAGTGCGCCCGGAGGGCGTGATCGAGACCTGCCGAATCTGCCCGTCGGACGTGGCACGATACGCCCATGAGCGTCACCATTCGCGAGATCCCGCTGCCCGAGTCGGCCGACCATCCCGACTGGGTCGCCTTCATCTCGCTGGCCAACGAGGAGTCGCGGGCCATCGTCGGCGGCAACGAGTGGGACGAAACCCCCGAGGGCGTACTGGCCGGAGCCAAGGCGCGTCGCGAGTCGACGATCACCCGCCGCTTCCTGTCCACCGACGACGGCGTGCCCGTCGGGTACGCGCGTGTGGCCGTCGACCTCCGCGAGTCGCCTAGCGAGGCCAACATCCACGCCTACGTGAGCCCCGCCGCCCGTCGCTCGGGCCTCGGCCGCAAACTGCTCGACCAGCTCTTCGCCGTCATCCCCGACGGCGTGTCCCGCCTCTCGTCGTGGATCACCACCCCCATCCCCGGTGACGACGACCCCCGCTGGGAGGCGCCGTCGGGCGTCGGGGCCGTGCTGGCCGACGATCCGGGCATCCTGCTCGCGCGCGACCTCGGGATGCGGCTCGGGCAGGTCGAGGAGATCAACCGCTACGACTTCGCCAACCCCGCAATCGCCCCCGACGAGGCCCTTCGCCTCGCGCAGGAGAAGGCCGGCGATGACTACGAGGTGCTGTGCTTCGAGGGCGCCGTTCCCGAGGAGTTGATCGACGACGTCGCCGAGCTGTACACCGTCGCGGCGCGGGACGTGCCCGAGGGCGAGCTGGAGACGGACGACGTGGTGTGGGACGCGCAGAAGCTGCGCGAGTTCGTGGCCGAGCAGACCGCGTCCAACCGGTTCTTCGTCGCGGTGGTGCGGCACCGTCCGACGGGGCGGATCGTCGCGCTGAACTCCTTGTCATCGCTGATCGACAGGCCCGAGGGCGCCGTCGATCAGCACTGGACCGTCGTGCTTCCCGAGCATCGCGGCCACGGCCTGGCGCAGCTCGTGAAGGCCGCCAACCTCATCGCCGTCCACCAGGCCGTGCCCGAGGCGCCGAGCATCATCACGTACAACGCGACCGAGAATCAGGCGATGCTCGCCATCAACCGGCGTCTCGGCTTCCGCCCCATCGGCATGGTGGCCTCGTTCCAGCGGCCCGTGGCGCTGGGGGAGTGACCCGGGTATTCGTGCTGGCGAGTAGCCCGAGTATCCCTCGTGGTCGAGTGCGCCCGGAGGGCGTGATCGAGACCTGG
>KK211047.1:29248-62432 GCA_000619965.1 Propionibacteriaceae bacterium P6A17 | reverse complement strand
GATGAAGCGGATCATCTCGGTCAGGGCCGGTCGAGCTCCTTCGCGAACAACACGCTCGCAGCCTTGAGGATCTCATTCGCCTTTCGCAGCTCGGCCACCTCGCGGCGCAGGCGCTTGTTCTCCTCAGCGACATCGCTCGGGACACCGGGCTTCGCGCCGGCGTCGACCTCGCGGCGGCGATGCCACACCCGCAGCGTCTCCGCGCTCATGCCGAGGAGCCCCGCAACATGCCGCACGGCGGACATCAGATTCGAGTGCTCACCGGAGGCCTTGGCCTCATCAAGCATCCACAGCGCGCGCTCGCGCATCTCGGGAGAGTACTTCTGGCTCATCGTGTTCCATCCTTGCTTCAAGAACGGAACGAAACCCAGGCCGATTCACGCAGCCGGATACTGCGGCATACCACGACCAAGCGTGACTGGTTGCGATCCAGATTGCTCGAGGACGGCGTGTCGCGCCCCCTCACGGGCACTGGATCGCAACCAGTCACGCCCAGGCCCGATGCCCCCTGGATACGACAAGGCCCTCCTGCGAACCAAGCACAGGAGGGCCTTGCCTCATTCCCCCGGCCCCTGGGGCCGCGCGCCGCACCCCAGCAGCAGCGCGCATCCCCTCCGGGGCGTCACCCACGCCGACCGCGACGAAGCCGCTGCGGCGAAGGAGCTTGTCAGGGCTCGATGAGCCCGCGCCGGTAGGCCTTCACCAGACGTCGAGGCACCTTGTGCTCGACACCCTGGATGCGGATCGGCACCAAGTCCACCAGCGACGACTTCCACTGCGCGCGACGGGAGCGGGTGTTGCTGCGCGACATCCTGCGCTTCGGGACTGCCATCGGTTTCCTTTCCGTACCTCGGAAGTCCCATGATAACCATTCTCATCTAAAGTGCAAGTCCGCGCTCTCCCAGCCCGCCGCCCGTCGACGAGCAAACGTCGCCCCTCAGTACAGGCCCAGCACCCGCGCGGCGATCGGGACCAGCAGCATCGCCAGCACGCACGCGACGAACACCCGGTGGTCGCGCAACACGGCCAAGTACTCCCGGATGGTCGCCGCCGGCCAGTAGTAGCGCGCCGTCAGATAGCCGACGGCATACCCCGGCACCCCCGCACGACGCATCATCGTCGCGGCGCGGAAGGCGTGGTAGTCGTTCGTCGCGACGGCGATCGGCCCGTCGATGCCCTTGTCCCGGAGAAGTTGGGCCGTGAGTTCGAGGTTTTCGCGCGTCGTGGTGGACCGGTCCTCCAGCCAGATCCGCTCCGACGGCGCTCCCAGCTCGATCGCGTACTCGGCCATGGCCACCGCCTCCGCCACGACTTCATCCGCCCCCTGCCCACCGGACATGACCAACGGCACCTCCCGCCCGGCGTCCCACTCCCGACGAGCCACCTGCAGCCCGCGCTCGATGCGACGTCCGAGCAGCGGCGACACCTTCGCCCCGCGCAGCGCCCCGCCCAGCACGACCACGGCATCCACTCGGCCGCCATGGCGGCCGAACCACCACGCGTAGAAGTTGGAGTACACCACGAAGGCCACGAACCCGACGGCCACCGCCAGCAGCGGCAGGCCCAGCCCGGCAAGGATCGCCGCCATCTCTTCCCTGCCCAACGCGCTCGCCACGACGAACGACCCGACGTACGCCAGCGTCCCGGCCCCGACGAGGCCGGAGAGCATCGTCGCACTGCTGGGCCCCTCCCTGCGCCACATCAACCAGCAGTTGGCAAGCAGGAATACCCCGACGATCACCGGCGAGACGAGCAGCACCAAGCCCAGCGCCGCGAGCGCCAAGGAGACCGGCAGCCCCAACACCGGGATCCGCGACGCCACGTCGAGCATCTGCACCAGCCAGGCCGCCAGCGCGACGAGGCCAAACGTCAGCAGGAAGCCCGGCCACACCGAGCGCGGTTCGATGACGAACCACACGACGAAGACGGCCAGGCACACGAGGGCGACGGTCAGCATGCCCACCAGTACAGCGCATCGCCGGCCGGTCGTCGGTGGTGCCAGCTCCACCATTGCCGACGACGCCCCTCGCCTCGACGACGCACCCGGCCGCCAACAGGTAACGTTGCCCCGTCGAAGAAGGAGACCCCATGCACCCGGCCGACGCCCACGATTCCATTCGCGTCCTCGGCGCACGCGAGAACAACCTCAAGTCCGTCGACGTCGAGCTGCCGAAGCGGCGGCTCACCGTCTTCACCGGAGTATCCGGCTCGGGGAAGTCGTCGCTGGTGTTCGACACCATCGCGGCCGAGAGCCAGCGCATGATCAACGAGACCTACCCCGCATTCGTCCAGGGTTTCATGCCCGGACTCGCCCGCCCCGATGTCGACCGCATGGAGGGACTCACCACCGCCATCATCGTCGGGCAGGACCGAATGGGCGCCAACCAGAGGTCCACCGTCGGCACCGCCACCGATGCAAATGCGCTGCTCAGGAAGCTGTTCTCGGAGATCGCCACCCCGCACATCGGCTCGCCGAACGCCTACTCGTTCAACGTGCCGTCAGTGACAGGCTCGGGCATGATCAAGGTCGAGAAGGGTGGGGGCGCGACGCAGAAGGAGCACAAGGAGTTCCATGTGCTGGGCGGCATGTGCCCGCGCTGCGAGGGCATCGGACAGGTGTCCGACCTCGACCTCGGCGAGCTGTTCGACGAGACGAAGTCGCTCAACGAGGGGCCCTTCAAGATCCCCGGCTACAACGCCGACGGCTGGAACGTGCGCATGTTCTCGCAGTCGGGCTTGTTCGACCCCGACAAGCCCATCAAGGACTACTCCCCGCGCGAGATGGAGAACTTCCTCCACAGGGAGAACGCGAAGATCAAGTTCAACGGCATCAACATCACGTTCAACGGCATCATCCCCTCGGTGCGCAAGTCGTTCCTCTCGAAGGACCGGGAGGCGATGCAGCCGCACGTCCGCGCCTTCGTCGACCGGGCCGTCACCTTCCAGTCGTGCCCGGAGTGCGGCGGCACGCGGCTCGCTCCCGAGGCGCGGTCGTCGACGATTGGCGGGCTCCACATCGGCGAGGTGTGCGACCTGCAGATCACCGACCTCCTCGAGTGGGTGCGCGGCATCGACGACGCGCGCGTGCAGCCGCTGGTGCGCGGCCTAACCGAGCTGCTGGAGGCGTTCGTCGAGATCGGGCTGGGTTACCTGTCGCTGTCGCGGCCTGCGGGCACGCTGTCCGGCGGTGAGGCGCAGCGCACCAAGATGATCCGCCATCTCGGGTCGTCGCTGACCGACGTGACCTACATCTTCGACGAGCCCACCGCGGGCCTGCACCCGGCCGATGTCGAGCGCATGAACGTGCTGCTCGGCCAGCTCCGCGACAAGGGCAACACGGTGCTCGTCGTCGAGCACAAGCCCGAGGTGATCGCGGTGGCGGATCACGTCGTCGACCTCGGCCCGCGCGCCGGCTCCGGCGGTGGACGGATCGTGTTCGAGGGCACCGTCGACGAGCTCCGCCAGGCAGACACCCTCACCGGACTCCATTTCGACGACCGGGCGCGGCTGAAGGAGGTGGTCCGGAAATCCAAGGGAGCGATCGAGGTGCGCGGCGCGAAGCTCCACAATCTCCAGGGCGTCGACGTCGACGTGCCGCTCGGCTGCCTCGCGGTCCTCACGGGGGTGGCGGGCTCGGGCAAGTCGTCGCTCGTGGATTGCTTCCCGCGCGACCTCGGCATCGTGCACGTGGACCAGTCGCCCATCAAGGGGTCGCGCCGCTCGAATCCGGCGACGTACACGTCGCTGCTCGATCCCGTCCGCAAGGCCTTCGCCAAGGCGAACGGCGTGAAGCCGGCGCTGTTCTCCGCGAACTCCGAGGGCGCGTGCCCGTCGTGCAAGGGCAACGGCGTCATCATCACCGAGTTGGGCTTCATGTCGACGGTCACCACCGGCTGCCTCGACTGCGGGGGGCGCCGCTTCCAGGACGAGGTGCTGGCGCACACGCTCGGCGGGCGCAGCATCGCCGACATCTACGAGATGAGCGTCGACGACGCCCTGCGGTTCTTCTCCGAGGGCGAGTCCCGCGTCCCGGCCGCGTGCAAGATCCTGCAGGCGCTCGTCGACGTCGGCCTCGGCTACATCACGCTCGGGCAGGGGCTCGACTCGTTGTCGGGCGGCGAGCGTCAGCGTCTGAAGCTCGCAACGCACATGGCTGAGAAGGGCGGGATCCTCGTGCTCGACGAGCCGACGACCGGTCTCCACCTCGCCGACGTGGACCAGCTCCTCGGTCTGCTGGATCAGCTCGTCGACAAGGGCAAGTCGGTGATCGTCGTCGAGCATCACCAGGCCGTGATGGCGCACGCCGACTGGATCATCGACATGGGTCCGGGTGCGGGCCACGACGGCGGGCGCGTCGTCTTCGAGGGCACGCCGTCGGAACTGATCGTCTCCGGCACGGTGACCGGCGAGCACCTCGCGCGCTACGTCCAGGGGTGAGCCAGTCTTCACTGTGGGGTTGTGGTTGGTCCGCCAACCACTACTTCACAGTGAGTCTGGGCCGGCGCCAGCCCACTGGGCTGGCCAGCGGACCGACACGACAAGCCAACCGACCGACACGACAAGCCAGCGGCTCGGCACTGCACCGCCCGAACGCGCCGAGACATGCGGTCCTGCGGGCGGGTCTGTGCCGCGTCGCCGCTGATTTCGGCTCGTCGGAAAATGAGTGGTCACTCACTAGCAAGTTTTGGTGGATAGACCAACCAAAACTTGCTAGTGAGTAACGGCTCACTTTCATCACCCCGCTAGCCTTGCCCACATGACCACAGATCAGCCCATCGTCGTCACCGGGGCGAATGGCCTCGTCGGGTCCGCAGTGTGCCGGGAGCTCGCCACGCGGGGCGTCCCCGTGCGTGCGGTCGTCCGTCGCGCGGGGAGCGCCCCGCAACTGCCGGGCGTGGAGGAGTTCGTCGGCGAGTTCCACGCCCCCGACGTGGCCCCCCGCGTCTGCGAGGGCGCGGCCACGGTGGTCAACACCGTGCACCCCATGCAGGACGACCACCTCCAGCACACCGCCACCGCTTGGGCGCAGACGCTCGCCACCGCGGCCCGCGCCGCTGGCGTCGAGCGCTTCGTGCACGTGTCGACCACCTCGGTCTATGAGCGCAAGGCCGGCACGGGCGACGTCGACGAGCACTCCAAGCTCGTCGACGATGACGCCGACGACTACTCGGTCACCAAACGCCTCACCGAGGACGGTGTCGCGCGCGTCGACGGCCTGACAAGGATCATTGTCCGCCCGACGGCCATCCTCGGCCCCGGCGAGACGTCGGTGTGGAACACCGTCCGACCGGAGATCATCCGCACCGACGAGGCCGCCCGCCGCGAGGATCCGGACCGCACCTACGGCTTCGTCCACGTCGACGACCTCGCCCGCCTCATCGCCGACCTCGCCACTGGCAGCATCGCCCTGGCCGACGACGCCACCGTCGGCCCCGTCGCGGGTCAGGTCACCACCTGCAACGCCGTCAGCGGCAACGTCACCTTCCGCGAGTACCTGGCCCCCGTCGCGGCGGCCGTCGGCGTCGAGCCGGAGTGGATCCACAAGGAGGCCTTCCGCGCGAAGCTGCTGGCCGAGCGCGCGCGGGCGTGGGGTTGGGAGCCGCAGGTGACGTTCGAGGAGGGCATGGCGGAGCTGCTCTCCGGGCTCCGAGAGCGCTACGGTCGCGCCTGATCGCCCGCAGACGAGGCGCTACAGCCAGCCGTTGTCCTCCGCGACGCTGACCGCCTCGGCGCGATTGCGCGCCCCCAGTTTGCCGATCGCGGAGGAGAGGTAGTTGCGCACCGTGCCTTCCGAGAGGTGCACGCGCGCGGCAATCTCCGTCGTCGACGCGCCCCCGGACGCGGCGGCCAGCACCTGCGCCTCCTTGTGACTGAGCGGCGACGCGCCGAGACTCAGCGAGGCGGCCGCCAGCTCGCCGTCGACCACCCGCAGGCCGGCGGCGGCTCGTCGAATGCCCTCGATGAGCTCATCCGCCGGGGCGTCCTTCACCATGAAGCCGCACGCTCCGGCCTCGACCGCCCGCCTGAGGTAGCCGGGCCTCCCGAAGGTGGTCACGACGAGCACCTTCGCCTCCGGCGCGGCGTGCAGGAGGGCGGGGATCACGTCGATCCCGTCCTCCACGGAGAGCCCGCCGGCGGGCATCTGGACGTCGAGCAGGACCACGTCGGGCCGCTGCTCGGCGACGACGCGCACGGCCTCCGCGCAGTCGCCCGCCTGGCCGGTCACCTCGATATCGGGCTCCAGCGAGAGCGTCGTCGCCACGGCCATGCGGATCAACGCCTGGTCGTCGGCCACCACTACGCGAATCATGCGTCCATCGTCTCCGATCCGCGCGAGGCGCGCACCGTCACGCCGCCGTTGCTCTCGACCACGAGACTCCATCCCGCCGCCGCAGCCCGCTCTTGGAGGCCACGCAACCCGGATCGGCTGGCGCTGACGGGCAGGCCGGATCCGTCGTCCGACACCTCGACGAGCCCCTCCCGGACGACGATCCGGCACGTGGACGCGCCCGAGTGGCGCAGCACGTTGGTGACCGCCTCGCGCAGGACGTAGCCCATGAGCTCGGATTCGTCGTCGGGCACCGACGGTAGCGCCGACGGCGCCACCACCTGGATGCCGGCGGCCTTCAGCACCGAGCGTGCGGCGGCGAACTCCGACGCCAGCCGCACCTCCCGCAGCCCCGACGCGGTGACCCGCACGTCGGCGAGGGCCTGTCGCGCGACGGACGCCAGCTCCCCCACCTCGCGACGGGCGGCGTCGTCGTCGCGGCCGACGAGGCGCGCGGCGAGGTCGGCCTTGATCGCGATGGCGGTGAGCGAGTGGCCGAGGATGTCGTGGAGGTCGCGGCCGATGCGTTCCCGCTCGGCGGCGACGGCCAGCACCGCCGTGCGTTCCTCCGCCTCCCGCAGCGCTTGCGCGGTGGCCGCCTCGTGGATGCCTGCACCGACGCCGTGCCCGACGACGAGCCCCATGAACGCCAGCACGCCGGCGAGCAGCATCTGCGACGTCAGCGCGACACCCACGCCGATCAGCGTCGTCGCCAGCATCGTGATCCGCGCGCTGCGCCACGGCACCAACAGCGCGGCCGCGCAGGCGAAGTAGGCGTTGAAGTACGCGAGGTTGTTGATGTCGTCGGTCAGCGCGGCAATGACCGCCACCATCGCGATGAGCAGTCCGAGCCACGCCCAACGCCACCCCTCGCGCCACTCGACGGCGATCGTCGTGCCCACCACGATCAGGGCGGTCGCCACCGCTGCGGCGATCAGCAGCGCGAACCGCCACGTGGGCAGCGAGCCCCATGCGAAGAGGATCGGGATGAGCAGGAAGAAGAGGTTCGGCACGAAGTAGCCGGCCCCCTGGCGCCAGGCGCGCGTCCACCACGGCAGCCCGGCCAGCGACGGATCGTGGCCGGGCGCGAGGGTGTCGTCGTCGATCACTGCACCGCCTAGCGCTTCGAGTTGGCTACAGCCCGACGGTATCCCACCACTCCCAGCGCGATCAGGCCGATCGTCCATCCGACCAGCGTCCACACACCGCGCATCTGGATCTCGCCCCCCGAGATCGGCAGCAGCGCGTAGTTCGCCGCCCAGTACGACGGCAGCAGCCGCCCGACGCTCTGCAGCAGCCCCGGCATCTGGTCCAGCGGCACCCACATACCGCCGAGCATCGCCATGGCGAGCATCGTGAAGGTGGTGGCGGCGCTGGCCGTCTGCGTCTTCAGCCACAGCGCGATGACGATGCCGAGCAGGACGAACGGCACCAGCACGACGAGCGACACCCCGACCACCCGCAGCCACACCCAGATCGACGCGAGGCGCACCCCGTCGAGGTATCCGACGGCGAGCACCAGCACCACGGGGGGCACGATGAGCGCCAGCGCAGCGAGCAGGCGCACCGCGAAGAACCGCGCAGGCGTGAGCGAGCTGAGCATGAGCTGACGGAACCAGCCGGTCGAGCGCTCCCCCTGGATGGAGTTGCCGGCGAACATCGCCGATCCCATGGCGCCGTAGGTGGCCATCATCACCATGATCGACTGCTGGATGATGGGGCCGTTGCCGGGTTCGTCCTTGTAGAGCTGCGCGAAGAACAGGTACATCGCCGTGGGCATCGCGAGCAGGAAGCCCACGAAGCTCACGTCGGTGAGCGTGAGTCGGACGGTCTGCACGAGGTAGTGCCAGCAGACTGCGAGGCCGCCGCGAGGTGGGGCGCTGCGCGCGCGGCCCGACGACGTCCCTTCGCCTCCCTGTGGGCGCCGGGGGGTGGGGGTGGTCGTCGAGGGGAAGGTGGCGGTCATCGGTGGTCTCCATTCGTGAGTGCGACGAAGGCGTCCTCGAGTTTTGGAGAGGTCACCTCGAGGTCGTGGATCGGGAAGTCGTTCAGCAGTCGCCGCACCGTGTCGTCGGACTGCGAGGTGAGGAGCTGGTGGCGTCCGCCCTCGACGGCCACGGCCGTGACGCCGGGGAGGGAGGCGTAGTCGGCGTCGGGGCCGACGAAGGTGATGTGCTTGCCGCCGACGCGGCGCTTGATGTCGACGCCGTTGCCGTCGGCGACGATGCGGCCGCCGGCGATCACGACGATCCGCTCGGCGAACTCGTCGGCCTCGTCGAGGTAGTGCGTCGCGAAGCAGACGGTGCGGCCGTCGGCGGCGAGGTCGGTCATCTGCGCCCAGAAGCGCCGACGCAGCTCGACGTCCATGCCGACGGTGGGCTCGTCGAGGATGATGAGCCGCGGGTCGGGCATGATCGCCATCGCGAATCGCACCCGCTGGGCCTGGCCGCCGGACAGCTTCGTCGTCGGGGTCTTCAGGATGTCCGCTAGCTCCGCGCGTTCGATGACCTCGCCCAGCGGCAGCGGATGCGCGTGGAGCCCGTGGACGGTGCGCAGCAGGCCACGGACGTTGGTCTCGTGGAGCAGCGCGCCGTGCTGGAGCATGGCCCCGACGTCACCGCGCCGGACCGCGGTGCGCGGGTCCGTACCGAACACGCGGACCGACCCGGCATCTGGCCGGACAAGGCCCGACACCATCTCGTTCGTGGTCGACTTGCCTGCGCCGTTGGGCCCGAGGAAGGCCATGATCTGCCCGGAGGGGACGGCCAGGTCGAGCCCGTCGACGGCCGTGAGCGCCCCGTACCGCTTCGTGAGGTGTTTCGCCTCGATCGCGAGTTCGTTCATGTCTTCAGCGTCCCGCGCGGGGCGGGATCCGACGAGGGGGCGCCGTCACGAATTCGCGGTGACGGATGTCATGTCCGACGGAACACCCACAGTCTGGACAGCAGGTAGATGTAGAGGCCCTCGCACAGGCCTGCGCTGACGCGCGCGATTTCGGGCGGGGTGCCGATGTGGTTGAGCAGGGTGGAGAAGCCGAGCAGCCAGATGACGAAGTTGCTCACGAGCACGAGCAGGTATTTGCCCGACTGCGTGCCGAGCTGGCCGTGCGAGCGGAAGTTGAGGACCTTGTTGAGCCCGAATGCGATGCCGGCGGCGACGGCGAAGCTGCCGGAGACCGCGAGCGCGTAGGGCACCCCGAGGACGCGCACGGACAGCGACAGCAGCGCGATGTCGATGAGGAAGGTCGTCGAGTTGATGAGCGCGAACCCGATGAACGTCTGCGGCAGGAAGCGCGCGAGCCCGTCGGGCAGCAGCGAGTGCAGCCACAGCGTCAGCGCTGCGAACCGTCGCGCCGCCACCGTCTGCGTGAGATCCACCGAGCCATTATTGCGCGACGGGAACCCCGCGCCTCAATCGGTGTTCGGCTTGGGGGCCAGACGCAGCAGGACGGGTCCGCGCGCGTTGGCGGGGCCGGAGGCGCCGCAGCCGGCGGAGCCGTCGGACTTGCCGCTGACGCACGAGGTGCACCCGCCGTCGGGGCATCCGCTGGAGAGTTGTTCGGGTTGGAGTTGGCCGAGGCGTTGGAGGTGGTCGAGGGCGGCGTCGACCACTCCGGCGTCGAGCTGGGTGGCGACGACGATGTCGTGGCGCGACGAGGCGCCGTCGGTGATCGCACGCAGCACCTGCGTGAGCGGCCCGCTCACCAGAACAACCTCCCCACTTGGAAGATCGCGACGGCCAGCGCCCAGGCGGTCACGAGTTGCAGGCCGACGCCGATGATGGTCCATTTGAGCCCGATCTCGCGGCGCTGCGCGGCGAGTGTGGCTACGCAGGGCGTGTAGGCGAGGAGGAACACCATGAAGGCCCACAGCGCAGGCAGGGGGTGCCCGTCGGAGGATTCGTCGAACGCTGCCTGGACGCGCTCGCCGAAGGCTCCCGGATCGCCGCCTTCCGGGGGTTCGTCGACGGCGTAGGTCTGGGCCCACGACGACAGCACCGCCTCCTTGGCGACGAAGCCGGTGACGAGGGCGCCGGTGGTTTCCCAGGAGTCGAATCCGGCCGGGGCGAACACGGGCGCCACCGTCCTCGCGACCGCCGCGTAGGCGGAGTCCTCGACGGCGGCCTCGCCGAAGCTGTCGTCGCCGCGCACCGGCCACGCTTGCAGCGCCCACACCACCACGACGGTGGCGAGGATGATGCCGGTGGCGGTCTGGAGGAAGCCCTTGAGCCGCACCCAGGTCATGGTGCCGATGAGCCGCGGCGTCGGCCACTGGTAGGGGGGCAGGTCCATGATGAGCGGGTCGGTGCCCATCGTGCGCCAGAGGGTGTTCTTCAGCAGCAGGCCGGTGAGGACGATCAGTGCGATGGACACCAGGTACATGGTGAACACGACGGTGCCCGCGTTGCCGGGGAAGAAGATGGTGCCGAGCATCACGAACACCGTCAGGCGCGCGGAGCACGACGTGAACGGCACGAGCAGTGCGGTGAGGAGCCGCTGCCTGGGCGACGACAGGACGCGCGTCGCGGCAATGGCGGGGACGTTGCAGCCGAATCCGACGATGAGCGGCAGGAATGCCTTGCCGGGCAGGCCGATCCAGCGCATGACGCGGTCGGCGACGACGGCTGCGCGCGCCATGTAGCCGGAGTCCTCCAGCAGCGCGAGCAGCAGGAACATCAAGGCCATGAGCGGCACGAAGGTGAGCACCATGCCCACGCCGGCGATGACGCCGTCGACGAGGAGCCCTTCGACGATGGGCCCGGCGCCGATGGCTGCGAGGCCGGCGCGCGCCCAGTCGGACAGGGGGCCGGTGAAGAGCGCGTCGAGGCCGTCTTGCAGGGGTGCGGCGACGGTCGTCGTGATTTGGAAGACGGCCCACATGGTCACGAGGAACAGCAGCGGTCCGACGACGGGGTTGAGTGCCCAGCGGTCGACGCGTTCGGTGAGGCTGCGGCGGCGTTCCCCCGACTCGCTCGTCGCGGCCTGCACGGCGGCGTCGATCCACGCGAACCGGGCGTCGGCGAGCGCGAACTCGTCGTCGGTGGCGGGGACGGGGCGCGGTGTGGGCACGGGCTGGGTGAGCTGGGTGGCGACGGCGTCGTCGAGGGTGTCGAGGCCGGTGCGGCGTCGGGGATCGACGACGACCACAGGCACCCCGAGCGCCTGCGTCAGCGCGTCGGCGTCGACGCGGATGCCGCGGCGGGCCGCGACGTCGGTCATGGTGAGCGCGACGACGCAGCGCAGCGCATGTTCGCGGAGGTGCGCGACGAGGTAGAGGGAGCGGGCGAGGTGGGCGGCGTCGACGGCGACGATGGTGACGTCGGGCACCTCGCAGGCGGGCACGTCGACCAGGAGTGCGCGGGTGAGGGCTTCGTCGGGCGAGTTCGGGTCGAGCGAGTAGGCGCCGGGGAGGTCGACGAGGTCGTAGGTGTGGGTGGCCTTCCAGGCGCCGCGGCCGACCTCGACCGACGTGCCGGGCCAGTTGCCCATGATGCGGCGGGCGCCGGTGAGGGCATTGAACAGGGTGGACTTGCCGACGTTGGGCGATCCGGCGAGCGCGATGACGGGCGCCCCCTTGGGCGCGACGGTGGCGCCGGTGTCGCTGTGGCAGGAGGCGATGGGCTGGCTGCTCATGCGGCGACGTGCAGGCAGCGCAGTGTCTCGGCGTCGAGAGCGAGCTGCGATCCCGCGACGGAGACCACGCGGCCTCCGCCGGGTGTGCGCTGGCCGGCGGTGATGTTGGCGCCGCAGCGGATGCCCAGTTCTGCGAGGCGTCGGACGGCGGCGGCGTTGGCTTCGGTGCGCAGCACGCACGTCACCACGCCGCCGGTGCCCACCTTGCAGGCACGCATGTCGAGGCAGTGGCTGCACGCTTGTTGGCTGTTCATGGCGACGATGCTACGCCCTGAGCTTAGGCAAACCTAACCCGGGGTCGATTTTCGCAGGAGAGTCGTTGACTATTGGACTTGTCTCGGCTTCGACAAGGGATTTCGCCGGCGAGGATAGGCCCGACGACCAACCTCGGCCCCGCCCGCACTGACGACCCCGACCGACCCGACGACCAATTTCGGCCCCGCCAGCACTGACGACCCCGACCTCGCCGAAACAGGCGCAGGGGCGGCCGAACGGCCGCCCCTGCGATCACGTGGCGAGATCGAGAGAAGGAGAGGTGAGATTCTCGCCATCCCCCAACCAATCATGCACTCGGTCCACTTCCGCCCATTCGGCGGGCGTTGGCAGGAACCTGCCAACGCCCGCCACGCCCTGCGGCAGCCGAAGGGACACCGTCGCGGTAGGGCCCGGACGGGTAGATTGGTCGGTGTGACGATTCAGGTTCGGCCCATTTCCGCTGCCCAGACGCTCGACCATATCGCCCGCAGAGGTTCCGCATCGTTCCTCCAGACGCCCGCGTGGGCGCAGGTGAAGTCCGACTGGCGGGGCGAGACCGTCGGGTTCTTCGACGGCGACGAGCTGACCGGCACCGGCCTGATCCTCTACCGCCAGCTCCCGAAGCTGAAGCGCTACCTCGCCTACCTGCCGGAGGGGCCGGTCCTCAACTGGGATCGCACCGACATCGCCGAGCATCTCGACGCGCTGGTGGTGTACGCGAGGCGTCAGCACGCGTTCGCGGTGCGCATCGGCCCGGCGGTGGTGCACCGTCGCTGGCTGGCGGCGACGATCAAGGACGCCATCGCCGACGAGCAGGTCACGATGCTGTCCCAGGCGGCGCCCGACGAGGTCACCCTTGAGGGCACGCGGGTATTGCGGGCCTTGCAGCAGCGCGGTTGGGTCACCGACGAGTCGGGCCACGGGTTCGCGGCGGGCCAGCCGCAGTTCAACTTCCAGCTTCCCCTGCGCCACGCCGACGGCACCCAGAAGACCGACGACGAGCTGCTGAAGGGCATGAACCAGCTCTGGCGCCGCAACATCAAGAAGGCCACCAAGGAGGGTGTCACCGTCCGACTGGGTGGCCGCGACGATCTCGCCCGCTTCCACGAGGTGTACAAGGAGACGGCGGAGCGCGACGGCTTCACCGGCCGCTCGCTCGGCTACTTCGAGCACATGTGGGACGTCCTGAACGCCGAGGAGGAGGGCCGCATGAAGGTCTTCCTCGCAGAGCACGAGGGTGACCTGGTGGCGTCGACGACGTTCGTCACCGTCGGTGAGCACGCCTGGTACTCCTACGGCGCGTCCACCACGGCCAAGCGCGAGGTGCGCGGCTCGAACGCGGTCCAGTGGGAGATGATCCGCACCGCGAATGCCGCAGGCTGCGCCGTCTACGACATGCGCGGCATCGTCGAGGGCATGGGCGCGGACGATCCGGAGATCGGGCTGATCCAGTTCAAGGTGGGCTCCGGCGGCGAGGCCGTCGCCTACCTCGGCGAGTGGGACATGCCCATCAACAAGGTGCTGTACAAGGCATTCGACATCTACATGAAGAGGCGATGACATGCTGAAGCTCACCGTCGACGCGGCCCGCTGGCGCGCGCACCAGCAGAAGGTGGTGGAGGACTGCCCGGGCATCGTGCCGGTCGCGAAGGGCAACGGCTACGGCTTCACCAACGCCGTGCTCGCACGCGAGGCGTCCCGCCTGGGCTGCGAGACGCTCGCCGTCGGCATCGCCTCCGAGGTGGCCGAGGTGCGCGAGGCGGGCTTCGAGGGCTCCGTCGTCGTGCTGAACCCGTGGCGGCCGTTCGACGCGCTCGCCACGAAACTGCTGTCCGATGCGCGCATCATCACCACCGTCTCGCGCGTCGACGACCTGCGCCGCGTGGCCGAGCTCGCGCCGAGCGCTCGGGTGCTCGTCGAGGTGGAGACGTCCATGCACCGGCACGGCATCTCCCCCGACGACGTCCCTCGCCTCGATCTCGGCTCGCTGGACGTGCAGGGCTGGACCATCCATCTGCCGGCCGCGGGCTCCGTCGAGGAGGCCCGTCGCCTGTCGCTCGCGGTGGCCGAGCATCCGCAGGGGGCGAAGGGGATCTGGTTCTCGCACCTGTCCTTCGACGATGCCCGCGCGCTGGCCGCGGAGCTGCGGATGCCGGTCAGGATGCGCGTCGGCACGCGCCTGTGGCTCGGCGACAAGGGCGCGTACCGAGCCACGGGGACCGTCCTCGACGTGCACCGGCTGCCCAAGGGCACCGCCTGTGGGTACCACGGCGCGCGTACGCCGGCCGACGGGTGCATCGTCGTGGTCTCCGGTGGGACGGCCCACGGGGTGGCGTTGGCCGCGCCCGCGACCGCCCACTCGTTCAAGCAGCGGCTCATCCCGATCGCGGAGGCACTCGACGAGGTCCGCGGCCGCGTGACGAGCCCGTTCACCGTCGCGGGCCGGAAGCGACCGTTCGCGGAGCCTCCGCACATGCATTCGTCGCTGGTCTTCGTCGACGGCCCCGGTCTACCTGCGCAGGTGGGCGACGAGGTGCCCGTCACCGTCCGGATGACGACGACGCACTTCGACGAGGTGCAGTTGGCCTGACCCCGGCCGACCGGGCGGCCGGCGACCGGGGTGCGCCCGAAGGGCGGTCTCCCCGCGCAGGCGCCTACCGTCCAGTGGCCGACGGCGGCAGAGACGCTTCATCGACCAGTTTCGCGTCGATGATCTGCACACGGCGGCTGCAGGCTTGCGCTACGACGCTGCTATGGGTGGCGATGACAAACCTCACCCCCTGCTGTTGCAGCTCGAGAAAGAGGTCGAGAATCCTTTCCTCGGTGGCCTCATCCAGCGAACCCGTGGGCTCGTCAGCGAGGACCACACGTGGCCCTCTGATGAGTGATCGCGCCACAGCGACTCGCTGTTTCTCACCGCCGGACAGACGTTCGACTCGCATCCGGGCGAGCCTATCGAGGCCCACCTGTTCAAGGTGCATGTACGCCTTCGACTTGTTGCTGCCGGTGTGGGGGATTGCCACCACGCTACGGGACGCACCCCCTTGCCGAGCTGGGCAAGCATACGAGAGTCAGCAAGATGACTCCCTCAGCGGTACGCATTCGTTTCCCCCACATGGTGCAACTGCTTCGTCATTGATCCCCATGGTTGGTTACGTGCCACGACCATAATTCATGTTCCCCCGGCGCAAGGGTGACATGTCGTCCTCGGCGAGTCCCCGGCTGGGAAGGCACCAGCGAAGAGTTGACCAGATCACTGGATCGCTCTCGAGAGGCGCCCAACGGCCGGACGACCGGGGTGCGATCACGTGCCGTGCCGGGTGGACATAACCGATCACGCCCGGGCGGAGGCGCGACGAGCACCTGCCCGACGCGCGGCCCACAGGAGCTCCACCAGGAACCCCAGTTCGAACGCCATGCGGGCGAGCACCGCGAGGTGGTACAACGCCCAAGGGCCGGTCGTCGACGGGTCGAGGTGTCCGCCGAGGCGCGCCCACACCGCGAGGTAGTGGGCGGCGAGAATGCCCGAGTAGATCCACGACGTCGCGTCCACCGGCCGCGCCAGCAGCAGCGCGAACACCACCCAGATGCCAGTCTGCGGCGGGTATGCGGGCGCCAGCAGCACGACGATCAGCAGGATCATCGCGGCGAGCGGCCCCGGCGCCATTCGACGGCCGCCCACCCACAGCCACGCCACGAGGACCGCGATGGCGAAGACCGCGAGCACGAATGTCAATGCGCCGAAGTCACGAAGGGGCACGCCCGACGACTGCATCAGGTACCACAGGGATCCGTACCCGATGTCGCCGGACATCTCGCCTCGGTAGAACCCTGCGACGGCCTGCCTGCCGGAGAGCAGTGGCGCGAGGTGCACGGCGCCCGCGGTGAGGGTGAACGGGCCCAAGTACCACGCGAGATTCCTCCAGTCGGCGGCCAGCAGGAGGGCGATGCCGACGGCCAGCGCGAACGGCAGGGACATCGTCGAGGCCGACACCGCCAACCCCAGCAGCACCCCCGCTTCCAGACTGCGCCGCTCATGCGCGAAGGCCATGCCGACGGCAGTCAGCGACAACGGAAACAGGTCCCAGCTCGTCAGGCCGGCCGCGAGGATGGCCGGGCTCACCGCGATGAAGAACACGTCCCACGGCCTGCCCTCGCGCCGCACGATCAGCGCCGACGCCACCACGGTGACGAGGAATGCGGCGAACAGGAGGATGGCCGTCGCGCCGAAGAACTCTCCCAAGCCCGTGTAGGCGTGCACGGGCGCGCCCGTCCGCCAACCGATCACCTCCCCAAACCACCCGGCAATGGTGATGAGCATTGCGAGCAGTGGCGCGAAGTCGAGGGTGTCGCCGCCGAGCAGTCGCACTCCCCAGGCCCATTCGCGGAACGGGTAGTTGGCCGTGATGTCCGAGTAGCAGGCGCGGATGTACGCGTTGATGACGTTGTCGGGGTCTGTGGTGAGGCACGGCAGGTGCCTCAGGTACAGCAGGCTGAACCCGAGCCAGGCGACGAGCAACGCCCACGGCAGCGGCTCGAAGAACACGCCACGACGACGGGCGTGGCGGCCCGGCGGGCCACCGAGTGCGGGCAGGAGCGCGTTCGTCACCCGGTCACCCTAGCGTCATGTCCGATCGTGTCGAGCCCTGCGGGGCTCAGCCGTTGCCGCCAGCACCACCACCGGCGCCTCCGCCAGCTCCTCCGCCAGTACCACCACCGGCGCCACCACCAGCTCCTCCGCCAGTACCACCACCGGCGCCTCCGCCAGCGCCAGCTCCTCCGCTGCGCGACGGCTCCACCGTGGGGGTGGCGGGCTCCGTGGTGGCGGTGGGCTCCGGCGTCGGCTCGGGCTCCTCGGGAGCACTCGTCGTGGGTGCGCTGGTGGGGTCGAGCGTCGGCTCCGGCGAGGGCGTGTTCGTCGGCTCCTCGTCCGGTGTGGCCGACGGTGTCGGCTCCGCCGACTCGGTGGGCTCGGGAGACGCCGTCCGCTCCTCGGTCTCATCGCCGCGCGGAGCCCGGGCCGTTCGGGTCGGCTTCGACGATGGGGCCTCGGCGAAGTCCTCCACCGGCATGCCTTCGACGGCGACGGACATGTAGTCCAGCCACACTTCCAGCGGGTATCCGGAGCCGTAGAAAGTGCGGTCCCCAGGCCGCTTGAACGGCACCAGGTCGTCGTTGCCGCTCTCGCCTGCGACGAAGTTGACGGCGGTCGAGAGCTGCTTCGTCGTCCCCACGAACCAGGCGGAAGTGATCTCGTCGTCGACCCCGTTCGTGCCCGTCTTGCCGGCGACGGGCCGGTTCAGCTCGGATGCCCGGGCGCCGGTGCCCTCGTCGACGACGGAGGTCAGCGCGTCGACGACCTGCGCGGCGACGTCGCGCTCCACCGTTTGCTCGTCGGCTTCCTTGGCCTCGTAGATCACCTTGCCAGCGGCGTCGGTGACCTTCGCGACGATGTGCGCCGGGTTGCGTTGCCCCTCGTTGGCGAGGGTGCCGTAGGCGTTGGCGACGTTGAGTGGGCTGACCTCGCCAAAGCCGAGCGCGATGCGGTTGTGCGCATCCCAGCCCGGCCCTTCGGGGGCGCCCGCGTCGTTGGCGGCGCGGATGATCTTGGCGGGGCCGTCCTCCATCTGCTGGGTGAGGTCGACGAAGGCCGTGTTGATGGACTTCGCGAGCGCCCGGCGCAGCGTGACCCGGCCGTACTCCTCATCGTTTTGGTTGTGGATCTCCTTCGTGTCCCCCTCCGGCAGGAACGTGTTGCCGTTGAATCGGTCGTTCAGGGAGAACCCGTCGCGCAGGGCCGCGATCACCGCATAGGTCTTGAACGTCGAGGCGGCGGCGCGCGGCGTCGTAGCCCAGTTG
This sequence comes from Propionibacteriaceae bacterium P6A17, assembly GCA_000619965.1. Classification (GTDB taxonomy): domain Bacteria; phylum Actinomycetota; class Actinomycetes; order Propionibacteriales; family Propionibacteriaceae; genus Arachnia. The sequence goes on along the minus strand of KK211047.1, from coordinate 44,358 downwards.
CGCGGATATTCGACGTAGTCCGGCCCGCCGTAGATGGCCCGGATGGCGCCGGTGCCGGTGTCGACCGAGGCGATGGAGATGTGCAGATCTTCTGCCTTGGCCCCGTCGGCGCCATCCTCGGCTGCCTGCTTCGTGTAGCTCTGGGCCACCTTCACAGCCTGGTCCTGTAGGCGCTTGTCGATCGTCGTCGTGATGCGCAGGCCCCCGCCCTGGACTTGCTCGTCGGGGATACCGGCCGCCTCGAGCTCGCTCTCCACCATCTTGATGAGGTATCCCTTGGTGCCGCCGTAGCGGTTGTTGACCGGCACTTCGGGGAACTCGGGCAGGGTTGCGTAGGCCTCGTCGTGCTGCGATTGGGTGATCGAGCCAAGCTCCAGCATGCCGTCGAGCACGTACTGGTAGCGCGCCAACAGTCTCGCGCGCTTGGCGTCGCCCCCCGACGGGTTGAATCCGGCCGGGTTGTTGAGGATGGCGGCGAGCGCGGCAGATTCGCCGACGGACAGTTGGTCGACAGGCTTCAGGAAGTACGACTTCGACGCCGCTTGCACACCGTAGGCGCCACGTCCGAAGTAGATGGTGTTCAGGTAGCCCGCGAGCACTTCCTCCTTCGGCTGCTCCTTGCCCATCTTGACCGCGAGGATCAGCTCACGCACCTTGCGTTCCATGCTGCGCTCGGAGGTGAGGTAGAGGATCTTGATGTACTGCTGGGTGATCGTCGAGCCGCCCTGCACCTCGCCGCCGCGAGCGATGTTCCACGCGGCACGGGCGATGCCGCTGGCGGAGAAGCCGGGGTTCTCCCAGAACGTGCGGTCCTCGGCAGCGATGACGGCATCCTTCATCACCTGCGGGATGTCCTGGTAGGCGAGCGTCTCCCGGTTTTGCACCGCGAGCGAACCAAGCTTCGTCTCCCCGTCCGAGTAGGTGATGAACGTCGTGTTGGTCTGGAAGTCCGCGTTCGGATCGGGCAGTTTCGCGGTCTGGTACAGGTAGATGACGCCGCCGACGCTGACCAGCCCGACGACGAGCAGCACGGCCAGCAGCGACAACGCGAGGCGCTTCCAAATGCTCACACGCTTGCGTCCGCGCTTTGCCTGCTTCTGTGATCGATTCACTCGCCCTCCCGAGGTGTCGACTGGGAATCGGAGCAAGTCTACGCGGCCATGGCAAGATTCCCGACGTCGTGACTTCGACCGACAGCGCTGGCAGGCCGCGCCCCGCGCGGGGCTGACCCGCTGCCCCGAGCCCCTGGGACCGCCGACCGCAGCGTGGTCCTTCGCCGCCGTGCCCACGATCCGGGGCGAATACCTGACCTCTCATCCCCGCAGGTGCAGAATCTCCCAGCCGCGCAACGTCGTCTGTGCCGTCCCGAGCTGGCTGCGGCAACGCAGCTCGTCGGACCAAGGCCCGTAGGCGCGTTCGAGGCGCAAGGGCTGCCGATCGCAACGTCCCCTTGACAATCACCACGGCACCGGTCGCAAGCGCCATCAACGTGACCCGCGGCAATGGTCTGGGAACAGGTGCCGCCGGCAGCCAGTACCAGACAGCCGCGCCCCTGCCACGAGCGTCGCCGTCACCGGTGCGAGCAGCGAGCACATCGCGGCTTGGCGCATCCGCATGCCCCGCCGCAGCCGCTGCCCTCGAACCTCTGCGCCAGAAAGGACTGCGAGGCCCCAGCCCCTCGCGTCACTCGGCGGCGACGTCGCCCTTCGGCGTCTCGTGCCACACCGCGACCGACCACGCAGGCAGCGCCTGCCCACCGACGACGATGTCGCCCTTGCCCTCGGCCCAGTGGTTGAACTGAGGCTCGTACTGCAGCGACGTGTCGATCAGGCGACGCCACTGGTGCCCGTCAGCCGCCCTCGGCACCTGGAAGTCCACCGTGTGGCCCTCCATGTTGACCATGAGGTAGAAGTCCTCGTCGGGCGCGTTGATGTGCAGCGCGACGGCTCGCCCGCCGTCGCCGGGCTTGCCCCCGTCGGGGGCACACCACAGGTAGGTGACGTCACCGTTGCCGATCTCGAAGTCGCCCCAGTTGCGCTGGCGCAGCGCTTGGTGTCGAGCGCGCAGCCCCATCATGAAGCGCGCGAATCGGAAGAGCCCGTTCGCGTCCTCGTCACACTGGAACTCGCCCAGGTTGTCGTGGTAGCCCACCTCAAATCCATGCCCGACCGGCACTTGCTGAGGCTTGTTCGTCGGGATCATGGCGTAGTTGTTCCACATCGCCGGAGAGCGCAGCGCCCACGGGTTGTTGTTGCCGTTTTGCGTGCGTCCGAATTCGTCGCCCGCGACGATCATCGGCACGCCTCGCGAGAGGAACAGGATCGCCCAGAAGTTGCGCAGCCGTTGCCGACGCAGCGCGTGAGAACCGCCCGAATCCCACGACTCGTTGTTGTCGGAGCCGCCGTCGGAGGGCCCGAACGGGAAGTCCCAGTGGTTCTGCTTCTGCTGATAGCTGACCAGGTCGGCCAGGTTGAAGCCGTCGTGCGCGGTGATGAAGTTGATGGACTTCTGCGCACCCTCATTGTCTTGGAAATGGTGGTAGTCACCATTGACCATCTCCAGAAACTCGCGCTGGTTCCCGTCGCCCTTCATGTACTTGCGGATCGCGTCGCGATAACGCCCGTTCCACTCGCCCCAGCCGCGCGGGAAATTGCCCACCTCGTAGCCCCACAGGTCCCACGCCTCGGCGATGACCTCGATGTGGCGATCACGCGCGAAGTCGGCGATCTGCACGAGCAACGGGTGGTCAGTGAAGAACCGCTTCTGGGCCTGCCAGTCCTCACGGTCGGCGTCTGCGGGCTTGCGGCCGAGCACGGTGGCGAGGTCGAAGCGGAACCCGTCGACATGCATGTCGTCGGTCCAATACGCCAGGGAGTCGAGGACGAGCTCGATCGCCGCCTGCGACGAGAAATTGAGCTGGTTGCTGGTGCCGGTGGCGCCGTCGACGAGCCGGAAGTCGTTCGTCATCGAGTAGTAGTCGGCCGTCGCGAAGCCGCCGAGGCTCGTGAAGCCGGTGGTGTTGACGTCGCCGTTCCAGTTGCCGCCCTCCGCGGTGTGGTTGTAGACGACGTCGAGATACACCTCGATGCCGTACTCGTGGAAGGCATCCACCATTTCGCGGAACTCCCGCGTTGGCCCCCCGGGAGTCTGATCCGACGAGAACCTGCGGTTGGGCGCGAAGTAGCCGAGGGTCATGTAACCCCACGAGTTGGACTTGCCCTCCCGAGACGATTCGGAGTGGTTGGTCTCGTGGATGGGCAGGAATTCGACCGTCGTGATGCCCAGACCCTTCAGGTAGGGGGCCATCATGCCGGCACCCTTGTAGGTGCCGCGGTACTCGTCGGGGATGTCGACGATCCCGTCGAAGCCGGCCTCGTTCGCCAGCAGCGAAGTGAGGTGCGCCGTCGATTCATGGCCCGAAAGCTGCTCGACCTGCACCTCGTAGATGATCGCGTCCTCCTCTCTCAGGCGCGGCTTGCGCACCACGGGCAGCGGCTCTGCGACGATGACTCCCTTGGGTGCGTAGCGGCCGGTGTCCCACTCGCGACGAGGCACCCCGCGGTACTCGTCGCCGCCCGTGCCGAACATGCCATCGTCGTGGCCGAGCGCGACGATCTGGTCGGAGTAGACGGAGTGGGTCACTTCGCGTGCGTACGGATCGAACAGCACCTTGTTGGGGTTGAAGCGGTTGCCGTGCTCGTCCAGGTCGGAGACGTAGCCAGCGGCGGTTCCCGGAGCCCAGTCGTCGACGTGGGGCCAGTTGGCGCCCCACGCACGGAAGGCGTAGAAGGAGCCCAGCGGGAGGCCCTGCAGCTTGCCTCGCCACACCCCGTCCGAGCCCTGTGCCAGCGGGAAGGAGGCGAGGGCGTCGGCCCCGATCGCCTCCGGGTAGATCTCCAGCACGACCCGCGTGGCGGCCGGCGAGTGGACGGCAAATGTGACACCTTCCGCATGGGGATGGGCCCCCAGCGGGTAGTCGGCGGTCGACCAGTGGTCCTGCTCCAAGGCAACGATGTGCATGTGGTCAGTGTGCCGCAGGCGGCCCCCAACCACACACTCGATGACCCGTCGTGCACCCGGACAGGGGAACGATTCCCCTCCGTACGGGGCCTAAGATGTGGGGCGTGAACCGACGTCTCCTTCTCGTGCATGCACACCCCGACGATGAGTCCAGCCAGTCTTCGGCCACCATCGCCAGGTACTGTGCTGCCGGCGATCAGGTGACGCTGGTGACGTGCACGCTCGGGGAACGCGGCGAGATCCTGGTGCCGGAGTGGGCCCACTATTCGGAGCAGGAGCTCGGCGCCCACCGCATCGCCGAGCTGCAGACGGCGATGCACCACATGGGCCTCACGGACCAAGTGTTTCTGGGCGGCGCGGGCAAGTACCACGACACCGGCATGGACCGCTCCCCCGACGGCAACGTCATCGTCCCCGACATCACTCCCCGCAACGCCTTCTGGCATGCCGACCTGCTCGAGGCCGCGGATCACCTCGTCGAGATCATCCGCGATCGGCGCCCGCACGTCGTCTCGACGTACAACACGTTCGGTGGCTACGGCCACCCCGATCACATCCAGGCCCACCGAGTGACGACGTACGCCGTCGCCCTGGCTGCCATACCCGGCCACCGCCCTGATCTGGGCGAGCCGTGGAGGGTACGGCGCAGCGTGTGGAGCGTCCACAACACGATGATGTGGAAGGCTGCCTATCCGCTGGCCAAGCAGGAGATGCCGGACCTGTTCGACGGTCAGGACGGCAGTCCCGAAACCTTCGGCCCGCCCGAGTCGACGATCGAGTGCGTCGTGCCGATCGGCGAGTTCTACGACGTCACCCGCAAGGCGCTGGCTTCGCATCCCAGCCAGGTCGACGTCGAGGATCCGTTCTGGCGCTTCCACGGCATCGTCAATCAGCTCGACGGCGCCGGCGAGGCCTACGTGTACGCCGGCGGTGAGCCGTTCCCCCCGTCGGAGGTGCCGCACCAGGACCTGTTCGTCGGTCTCGACCTCGACTGAGCGGTACCCGGGCGCAACCGTGGCCCCTTGGCTGCGCGCCTAGTCTGGGGGCATGAACCACTGGATGCGGACGCTGCTCGTCGGGTGCTGCTGCGCGTCCGTGTCCGCGTGCGGGGTGCCGTCGGGGGTGGCGACGGCAGCCTCCGCCTCCCAGAGTGTGTCACTGCCGCAGCCCGCCCCGGTGTGGGATGAGGACTTCGCTGCGCGCACCGAGCTGGAAGAGGTGCAGTGCGCAGGCCGCACGATCCTGTTGCCGCAGGGCATCCGACTCCCCGACGACACCCGCATCGTCTCGGCGACGGAGGCCTCCGTCGTGATGGCCGACGACGACCCCACCTCACTGCGGCGTGGCGTTGCGGCCAGCGCCGCGGCCGCCGGCTATCGCCTGCACCACGAGCGGGGCGAGGTGACGGTGTGGGTGGGGCACGGCATGGCAGTGCGTCTGCAGGCGCGCATCGGGGCCCAGGTGCTCGCCTGGGGCCCGGAGGAGATGGTGGAAGCCTTCTCGCGCCCGTAGCCGGCGGGGCGTCGTCGGGCAGGGGATGGCCTGGTCCCTCCAACGCCCCGCGTCGGTCTGGGCGTCAGCGTCGCGCCAGCAGCGTCTCGAAGTCGACGAAGTCGTCCTCGGCGGGCTTGCGCGGTGCCGCACCGCGCAGGGCGTCGACGAGCTCGCCCACGGCCCGCTCGACCCGATGACGCAGCCCGGAGGCCTCCCCACCGCCAAAGTCCTGGGTGGCGGCGTAGATGCCGGTCCCGACGGGGCGCGCCTTCATGTAGGCGAACAGCGGACGCATCGCGTACTCGATCACGAGCGAATGCCGCTCGGTGCCTCCCGTGGCGGCCATCAGCACCGGCAGGCCGTCGAGCGTGCCGGCTTCGATGACGTCGAAGAAGCTCTTGACCAGTCCCGAGATGCCGGCCTGGAACGTGGGCGTGACGACGATGAGCGCGTCCGCCGTGCGGATCGACTCGACGACGTCGGCGAACGCCCCCGACGGGAAGCCGGTGAGCATGTTGTCGACGATGGCGTGCGCGTGATCGCGCAGTTCGACGAGCTCGACCGTGACTTCCTCGCCCGCCGCAGTGAGTTGGGACTGCGTCGCAGTGAGCAGCTCGGTGGCGAGCGTGCGTGAGCTGGACGGGCTGGACAGGCCGCCCGAGATCGCGACGATGTGCATCACTCCACCTCCTGCAGTTCGTTGCCGTCCTCAGCGCGCGTGCCGGTCCAGCGGTCCACCTGGTCTCCGCGTGCGGCCTGCTCGCGGGGGCCTCCTGCCGCCGCGACGAGCGAGGCGTGCGTCGGCGCGTCGGGCACCCCTGCCGGGCGCAGCGCGTCGAACTCCTTGCGCAGCACGGGCACGATTTCCTCACCGAGGATGTCGAGCTGCTCCAGGACCGTCTTCAGCGGCAGGCCGGCGTGGTCGATGAGGAAGAGCTGGCGCTGGTAGTCGCCCACCACGTCGCGCATGCCGAGGTAGCGGTCGATCACCTGTTCCGGCGATCCGACCACCAGCGGCGTCTCGCGCGTGAACTCCTCCATCGTCGGCCCGCCGCCGTAGACCGGGGCGTGGTCGAGGTAGGGGCGGAACTCCTTGACTGCGTCCTGGGAGTTCTTGCGCGCGAAGAACTGGCCGCCGAGGCCGACGATCGCATCCTCGGGCCGGCCGTGGCCGTAGTGCGCGTAGCGGCGACGGTACAGCTCCACCATCCGACGGGTGTGGTAGCTCGGCCAGAAGATGTTGTTGTGGAAGAAGCCGTCACCGTAGTAGGCGGCCTGTTCCGCGATCTCGGGGCTGCGGATGGAGCCGTGCCAGACGAACGGCGGGATGCCGTCGAGCGGGCGCGGCGTGCTCGTGAACTGATGCAGGGGCGTGCGGCGCTTCCCTTCGAAGTCGACGACGTCCTCGCGCCAGAGCCGGTGGAGGAGGGCGTAGTTCTCGACGGCGAGCGGGATGCCGTCGCGAATGTCCTTGCCGAACCACGGGTAGACAGGCCCGGTGTTGCCCCGGCCGAGCATCAGGTCGACCCGACCACCGGAGAGGTGCTGCACGTAGGCGTAGTCCTCGGCGATGCGGACCGGGTCGTTCGTGGTGATGAGGGTGGTGGCCGTGGAGAGCTGGAGGGTGGTCGTCTGGGCGGCGATGTGGGCCAGCAGGATCGGCGGGTTGGCGGGCGCGATGAACGGCGGGTTGTGGTGCTCACCCGTGGCGAACACGTCGAGGCCCACTTCCTCCGCCTTCTTGGCGATGGTGAGGGTGGCCTGGATCCGCTCGTGTTCGGTGGGGGTGCGGCCGGTGGTGGGGTCGGTGGTGACGTCCCCGATGGTGAAGATTCCGAACTGCATGGTGTGCTCCTTGCTCGACTCACACACTTCAACGTAATTGAAGTTTAAAGTATTCCCGAGAGGGACACAAACCTCCTCGCGCCCGCACGATGGGGCGCAAGGGACCCTGCCAGCAGCCGATCGCACCCGGGCCCCGACCAGTTCGGGCCACCTCCAGGGCTACCGTGCGAGGCCCTGCGAGCAGCCGATCACACCCAGGCCCCGACCAGTTCGGGCCACCTCCAGGGCTACCGTGCGAGGCCCTGCGAGCAGCCGATCGCACCCTGGCCCCGACTGCGCGCGCCCCGCCGTGGCAGGCCCCGGTCAGCAGACGCGCTGCGTCCAGCCGAACGGATCCTCCGCGCGTCCGTACTGGATGTCCACGAGCGCCGCCCGCATCTCCTTCGTCTTCGCGCCGGGCTTGCCGTCGGCCACCACGTGATGCACCCCGCCCGGAGCCTTGAAGCCGACGATCGGCGTCACCACCGCCGCGGTGCCACACGCGAACGCTTCGGCGACGTAGCCGGACTCCACCCCGTCGAACAGCTCCTCGACGGTGACCCTCCGCTCAACCGGGGTCAGGCCGTGCCGCTCGGCGAGCGTCAGGAGCGAGTCGCGGGTGATCCCGGCCAGGATGGTGCCCGTGAGCGCCGGAGTGACGAGCTCGCCGTCGCGGGAGACGAACATGAAGTTCATCGTGCCGCACTCCTCGATGTACTTGCGCTCAGCGCCGTCGGTCCACAGCACCTGGCCGCAGCCCTCCTGCTCCGCCTCCGTCGCTGCGTCGAGCGACGCCGCGTAGTTGCCGCCGCACTTCGCCGCCCCCGTGCCGCCGGGGGCCGCCCTCGTGTAGTTGGGGGTGAGCCATAGCGTGACGGGCTCGTCATAGTAGGCGCCCACCGGGGATGCGATCACACAGAAGGTGTAGCCAGAGGCCGGTCGGACCCCGAGATAGGGCTCGGAGGCCACCATGAACGGGCGAATGTAGAGCGACTGCTCACCGGCCGGGTCCGGCACCCACTCGTGCTCCAACTCGACCAACCGACGGATGCCCTCGACGAAGTCCGTCTCCGGGACCGCGGGCATGCCCAGCCGCGCCGCAGAGCGCGCAAACCGGGCCGCGTTGGCCTCCGGGCGGAACAGCCACACCGACCCGTCGGCGCGACGATACGCCTTGAGCCCCTCGAAGATCTCCTGCCCGTAGTGGAGGACCGCCGCCGCCGGGTGCATCTGCCACGTGCCCATCGGCTCGATCCTCATCGGGCCCCACCCACCGTCCGCGGAGTAGTCCGCCAGGAGCTGGTGGTCGACGAAGTAGTGGCCGAACACCGGGTTGGCGAGAATCTCCGCCCGGCGCTCGGCGCTCGTCGGGGTGGGGGTGCGGTGCAGGACGATGTCGCTCATGCGACCAGCGTAGTCCGCGGCCACCTGGACCGATCGCAGGGACCACGAGACGGTCCCCCCTCCGCAGGCCGCGGGACGTCGTCGGGGAGGAGGGGTTGTCCACAGCTTCGGGGGCGGGGGTTGGACGTCGGACGGCCACCATGTATCGTGTCACTCGGCGCTTTCCTGAGAAACGTTCAGCAAGGCGGTAAACGACGAAGTCGGAAAGGGGTTGTGCGTGCGAAAGCTGTTGCTGGCCGTCGTGGCTGCAGCCACCGGTCTGGTGAGCACCGTCGTCGCCACCCAAGCCGAAGCTTTGCCCGTCGCCCCCACCCCCGCCCCACCGGTCACCGGCATCCCCCAGCCCTGCACGTCGAACACCCCGTGGCCCGCCGACGCGTCGATCAGCGAGATCAAGGAGCAGCTCGAGGCCAACTTCGGCTTCAGGCTCGCCGGCCGGCACTGGACGCAGGAGTACCGCCCAAGCATCAAGATCCTCTGGGAGACACTCGACGCCGTCTCCTGCACCGACTACCTCCCCACGTTGCAGGAGCGCGCGGGCGGCAACGTCGGCATCAACGCGACGAGCACCTCCGGCTGGTCGTGGGGCGACTGGTCGCTCAGCAAGACGGGCTACGTCAGCCTCGACTTCGAGAAGTTCAAGGGTGCCCTCGACAACGACGATGAAGGCCGCCTCGTGCGGCTCGTGATCCACGAGCTCGCGCACGCCTGGAACAGCGACCGCTACGAGGAGCCCGCCTACTGGAAGGCGTTCCAGCGGCTCCAACGCCAAGAGGGGCGCTTCTCCGACTACGCCGGCAGCTCCGTCACGGAGACGTTCGCCGACGCCGTCGGGTACTACGTCGGGCGCTGCGCACTGAACAACCCCTACGACTCGGGCGAGCACGACGCCTACTACGAATTCGTCAAGCGTGAGGTCTTCGACGGGCGCGAGTTCGGGCCCGAGCCGGGCACGAAGCCCAACTGCACCGTCCCGAAGGCCGGCGCGAAGGACCCGGTGGGCCAGGACGTCGAGAGCGGGCCCTCCGCGCAGGGCAACTCCTGGGTCTCGCCCCTCGTCGGCGACTGATTCCGCCCTCGCGGCCGCTGACTCCGTCGCGTTTTCCACGGCCCCGCGGGGTATCCCTTCGGAGTTCTTGGTGAGCGATGACTCACTAGCAAGTTTTGGTTGGTCTATCCACCAAAACTTGCTAGTGAGTGGCCACTCACTTTCTCACCCGCCATCAGTCCGTCATCTCGGACACATTGGTTAGACCAGCCCGCCTGCCTGGGCCGAATCCTCGTGGGTTAGCATCCAAACATGACCGAGACCTTGCCGGCCCCGGCCAGAAGGAAGCCATCGACGCCGACGTCATTCGCGTACAAGCAGATCATGGCGGTCACGGGATTCATCTTCGTGGCCTTCGTGGTCGTCCACATGATCGGCAACCTGAAGGTCTACGCCGGGCCCGAATCGTTCAACGCCTACGCCGCATGGTTGCGGGAGGTGGGCTATCCGCTGGTGCCCAAGAAGGGGGTCCTCTGGGCGCTCAGGGTGACGCTGCTCGTCGCGCTGGTCTGCCACGTCTGGGCCGCTGTCGCGCTGTGGCTCAGGGGCCGCCGTGCGCGCGGGCCGCACCGCCGTCGTCGTTTGAAGGGCGTCATGGCCCAGGGCGCGCGCGGCATGCTCCCCGGCGGGGTCGCGATCTTCGTGTTCATCGTCGTGCACTTGCTCGACCTGACGATCGGCGCGGTCGTGCAGTCGGGGGCATTCGCGCACCCCGACCCGCAGATCCACGCCTACGAAAACCTGGCCGCGAGCTTCCACCGCCCCTGGATGGCTGCCTTCTACTTCGTGTGCATGCTCGTCATCGCCTACCACGTCCAGCACGGCTGGCGCACCATCCTCCAAGACGTCGGCGCCACCGGCCGCCGCTTCCGCACCGTGTGGGTGGCCCTCGGCGGGCTCATCGCCATCGCGATCGTGCTCGGCAACGCCACCATCCCGGTCCTCGTCCTCGCAGGGGTGATCGCATGAGATTCCCGAAGCTGCCCCGACGACGTCCCTCGGCCAATCGTGCCGCGACGACGCCCTTCGCCTCAGCGAGGCGTGCGAGTCTCGACCCGCGGGTGCCGGAGGGCGACCCGCTGACGGCGTGGGATCGTCGTCGGGCCGAGTACAAGCTCGTCAACCCAGCCAACCGGAAGAAGATGAAGGTGATCGTCGTGGGCACCGGTCTCGCCGGCTCCGGCGTCGCCGCGGCGCTTGGAGAGCTGGGCTACGACGTCGACTGCTTCACCTTCCACGACGCGCCGAGGCGCGCGCACTCCGTCGCGGCCCAGGGCGGCATCAACGCTGGCCGGGCCCGGAAGGTCGACGGCGACTCGATCCGCCGCTTCGTCACCGACACCGTCAAGGGCGGCGACTTCCGCTCGCGCGAGGCCGACGTCGTACGGCTCGCGACGGAGTCCGTCCGGGTGATCGACCACATGCAGGCGATCGGGGCGCCATTCGCACGCGAGTACGGCGGCCAGCTCGCGACGCGCAGTTTCGGCGGCGTGCAGGTCTCGCGCACCTACTACACGCGCGGGCAGACGGGCCAGCAGTTGCAGGTGGCCGCGTCGCAGGCGCTGCTTCGGCAGGTCGAGCGCGGCACAGTGAAGCTGCACACGCGCACCGAGATGCTGGACCTCATCGTCGACGACGGGCGCGCGCAGGGCATCGTCACTCGCGACCTCGTCACCGGTGAGGTGCGGGCGTGGACGGGGCACGCGGTGGTGCTCGCCACTGGCGGGTACGGGTCGGTGTACTTCCACTCGACGCTCGCGATGAACTCCAACGCGACAGCCACTTGGCGGGCACACCGTCGGGGCGCGTACTTCGCGAGCCCGTCGTTCGTGCAGTTCCACCCGACGGCGTTGCCGGTCAGCTCGCACTGGCAGTCCAAGACGACGCTGATGAGCGAGTCGCTGCGCAACGACGGCCGGATCTGGGTGCCGAAGCAGGCCGGGGATGACCGTCGGCCCCAGGACATCCCCGAATCCGAGCGCGACTACTACCTCGAGCGACGCTACCCCGCCTACGGCAACCTGACGCCGCGCGACATCGCGTCGCGCGCGGCCCGCACCGAGATCGAGGCGGGGCGCGGCGTCGGGCCGCTGAAGAACTCGGTCTACCTCGACTTCTCCGACGCCATCGCCCGGCTCGGGCGGAAGGTCATCGAGGAGCGGTACGGCAACCTGTTCGAGATGTACCACGACGCGACGGGCGAGGACCCGTACGTCGAGCCGATGCGGATTGCGCCGGGCGCCCACTTCACGATGGGCGGCCTGTGGAGCGACTACGACCAGATGACCTCGATCCCCGGGCTGTTCGTCGGCGGCGAGGCCGGCAACAACTACCACGGAGCCAACCGGCTTGGTGCGAACTCCCTGCTCAGCGCGTGTGTGGACGGATGGTTCACGCTGCCGCTGGCAGTGCCGAACTACCTTGCCGGGCTCGTGGGCAAGCCGGTGTTGCCCGTCGACGACGAGGCTGCCGTCGCGACGATCCGGGCTGTGCGCGAGCGCACCGAGCGGCTCGTCTCCAACAAGGGGCGCACACGGCCGGCGACGTTCCACCGTCGGCTGGGCGAGATCCTCTACCGGGGTTGTGGGGTGTCGCGGTCCAAGGCGGGGCTCGAGCAGGCGCTGCGGGAGATCGGGGAGCTCAGGGAGGAGTTCTGGCGCGACGTGCACGTCGCCGGCGACGCCGACCGCCTCAACCAGGAGCTCGAGAAGGCTGGCCGCGTCGCTGACTTCCTGGAGCTGGCCGAGCTGATGGTCACCGACGCGCTGCAGCGCACCGAGAGCTGCGGCGCGCACTTCCGCGAGGAGTACGCGACGACCGACGGCGAGGCCAAGCGCGACGACGACCGCTGGTGCTCCGTCTCGGCGTGGGAGACCACGCCCGACGGCCGGCACGTCTGCCACCAGGAGCCGCTGACGTTCAGCCTCGTCCCGCTACAGCAGAGGAACTACAAGTGAGAGTCGAACTGGAGATCTGGCGGCAGGATTCGCCCACGGCGCGGGGAGCGTTCGAGACGCACATCGTCGACGACGCCACGCCGGAGATGAGCCTGCTGGAGTTGCTGGACCGGCTGAACGACCAGCTCTGCGAGCAGGGGCTTGAGCCGATCCAGTTCGAGTCGGACTGCCGCGAGGGCGTGTGCGGTGCGTGCGGCGTCACGGTCAACGACCGGCCGCACGGGCCGGTGCCGAACACTCCGTCGTGCCGGCAGCACCTGCGGGCGTTCGGCGGGATTCGCAGGCTACGGATCGAGCCGCTGCGATCCGGCGCGTTCCCCGTCGTGCGGGACCTCGTCGTGGATCGGTCCGCGCTGGACCGGGTGATCCGCGCGGGCGGGCACGTCGACGTCGCGGCGGGAACGGCCCCGGATGCCGACGAGGTGCGCATCCCCCACGATCAGGCCGAGCTGGCGCTCGACTTCGCCGCCTGCATCGGCTGCGGGGCGTGCGTCGCGGCGTGCCCGAATGGGGCAGCACACCTGTTCGCGGGCGCGAAGCTCGCGCACCTGGCGCTGATTCCACAGGGCACCGCCGAGCGCGGCCGTCGGGCCAGGCGGATTGGGGAGGCGGTCGAGGCGGAGTTCGGACCCTGCTCCAGCTACGGCGAATGCGTCGAGGTGTGTCCCGCCGGGATCCCGCTGACCGCCGTCGCGGCGCTCCACCGCGAGCGGCTCAGGGCCGGGCTGCGCGGCAAGAACGACTGAGGCTTCGGGCGGTCACTCACGGCCACACTTCCCAACGCGACTGTGGATCTTGCACACGGGCCAACTTGGCCAGTTGGGAGGATCTGTGGACGCGTTGTGAACAGTCGCCGTCGGGGCTACGGGCAGGGGCCGCCACCCCCGCCGGTTGCCCCGAAACCAGTAGTCGCCGTCGGAAAGCTCCAAGTCGTCGTTCAACGACCCCTGTGCCTCGCCGATCTCACGATGCACGATCTCGTCGGCGATCCGCTTAGCGGCGGCGACTGGCTCGAGGGCACGCCGAAGGCCCAACAACCTCGGCTCGTACTCGGTGTGGATCCCACGGTAGACGGAGCAACGCTGACTCTCCGATTGCTTCCACGCACGCAGCAGCACGCCCCGATGGCACTCCTTGAGCCAGTCAAGGCGCAGAGCGAGCACGCGGTCGGCATGGCCCGACTCGGGCACTGGCTCAGGCGCTGGCCTGGCTCGGCTCCGGAGACATCTCGTTGGAGCGCTCTTTTAGAATGGGACCACCCCAGCAACAATCCAGGAGCATCCGATGGAAGTTTCCGCATACAGCATCGACGCCGCCGACGGCCGGTTCGAGAAGACGACGATCACTCGCCGCGAGCCCGGCCCGACGGAGATCTACTTCGACATCCACTACGCCGGCATCTGCCACTCCGACATCCACACCGCCCGCGGCGAGTGGGGGCCAGCCACGTACCCGCTCGTGCCCGGCCATGAGATCGCGGGTGTCGTGACGAAGGTCGGCTCCGAGGTCACCAAGTGGAAGGTGGGCGACCGCGTCGGCGTCGGTTGCTTCGTCGATTCCTGCGGTGAATGCGACGAGTGCGCGAGCGGCTGGGAGAACTTCTGCCTGCGCGGGGAGACTGTCTGGACGTACAACTCGCAGGGCCGCGACGGCCTCCCCACCGCCGGCGGCTACTCGCGCGGGATCACCGTCGAGCAGGACTACGTCGTGCGCATCCCCGACGAAATCCCCCTCGACAAGGCTGCTCCCATCCTCTGCGCGGGCATCACCACCTACTCGCCACTGAAGCGCTGGGGAGCGGGCCCGGGCAAGAAGGTCGCTGTGATCGGCGTCGGCGGGCTCGGCCACATGGCCGTGCAGATCGCCGCCGCGATGGGCGCAGAGGTCACAGGCATCGGCCGCACCCTCTCCAAGCGCGACGACGCCCTCGCCATGGGCGCGACCGACTACGTCGCATCCAGCGACCCGGAGGCGATGAAGGCGCTGCGCGGCAAGTTCGACATCATCGTCACCACGGTGTCCGACGGGCTCGACCTCGGCCTGCTGCTGAAGCTTCTGCGCAACCGCGGGGTGCTCGTCGACGTGGGCCTGCCCGAGCATCCCTCGCAACTCAACGTCGCGCAGCTCATCAACGGCAACAAGGTGCTCACCGGCTCCAACATCGGCGGGATCCCCGAGACCCAGGAGGTGCTCGACTTCTGCGCCGAGCACGGCATCGCGCCGTGGATCGAGGTCATCGGCGGGGAGGACATCAACGACGCCTACGACAAGGTCGTCGGCTCCAAGGTGCGCTACCGCTACGTGATCGACACCTCCACCTTCGACGCCTGACGCGCGGTGGCCGGGCCGATGATCGAGTAGCC
>KK211047.1:0-28609 GCA_000619965.1 Propionibacteriaceae bacterium P6A17 | reverse complement strand
CCGATGATCGAGTAGCCAACCACAGGGTGGCGTATCGAGATCCCCCACCACACCACGTCTCGATACGGCCGCCACGCAACCTCGGCCGCTACTTCCTCTACCAGGCGGCGGCGCTCGTCGTCGCGGCTGCCGTCACGCTCGCGGTACGCGCCCTCCACGGCGCGCACCACCTGCGCTGGGGGCGCCTGGGGCACCGTCCAGGCGCATCGCCTGGCTGGGGGTGGGCGACGGTGAGTCCTGGCTCCGTCTGGGCACGACGTTCGCCGTGCTCATCTCCGTCGTCACCGGCACCTTCCTCTACCTCAGCTACTCCCCCGAGTTCAGCGGAATCCCCACTTCGACGTGGCTGCTCGCCCTCGCCTGTGCACTGCCGCTGTCGACGTCGAACGCGCTCGTTGAGGAACTCATCACCCGCTGGGCTGTCGTCGAGTCCATGCCTGGTCGGTATGCGCGCCTCGCGCCGCTGGTCTCTGCCGCGATCCTTGGCTCCGTCCACTACTTCGGCATCCCCGGCGGCCCGGTGGGCGTGGTGATGGCCGGCTTCCTCGCCTGGCTGCTCGCCCGCTCGATCCAGGACTGCGTGGGCATCGGCTGGGCCTGGCTGATCCACTGCTGCCAGGACATCCTGATCTTCACCGTGACGCTGGCGCTGTTCCTGTGAATACCTTCGGGTGAGCAGCCACTCACTAGAGGATTTTGGTTGGTCTACCCACCAAAACTTGCAAGTGAGTCAACACTCATTTGCAAGACCCCGCAGGGCGTGCCACCAGACGTCCTGTCCGAGAGCTCCAATACGCTGGCGGGATGGAGCACGGTCAGGTCGAGGCGCTGCGGGAGCGGCACGTCGCTTGGCGGATCCTGCGCGCGGGCAACGCCCCGTTGATCCTGTCGTTCCTCGGGCAGTTCTTCGTCGACGCCAACCGCGGCGCCACCTCGGCGGCCGAGCTCATCGCCGCCCTCGACGACATCCTCTACGAGCTGCGGCAGGGCGTCACCGACGAGCACGGCACCCCCCGCTACCCCAAGGCCCCCAAGGAGTACCTGGACGACTGGGCCTCCGACGATGCCGGCTACCTCAGGCGCTTCTACCCGCTCGGCAGCGATGAGCTGCACTACGAGGTCACGCCCGCGTTCGAGAAGGCTTACGCCTTCCTCGCCACCTTGGAGGAGCTGCAGTTCGTTGGCACCCAGTCCAGGCTGCAGACCGTCGTCGACCTGCTGCGTCAGATCGTCCACGGCACGGAGGAAAGCCCCGAAGAGCGCCTGCGAGAGCTGCACCGTCGCCGCGCGGAGATCGATGACGAAATCGCCCGAGTGGAGGCAGGCGACATCGAGACGATGGACGCCACCGGCGTGCGGGAGCGCTACCACCAGCTCTCGACGACCGCCCGCGAGTTGCTGGCCGACTTCCGCCAGGTGGACGAGAACTTCCGCTTACTCGACCGCTCCACCCGCGAACGCATCGCCTCCTGGCGCGGCTCGAAGGGCGAGCTCCTCGACGACCTCACCCGCGGCCGCCACGACATCGACAACTCTGATCAGGGACGCAGCTTCAGCGCCTTCCACGAGTTTCTACTGTCCTCGAGACGGCAGGATGAGCTGGCCGCACTGCTGGCGCGCCTCACGCAGCTCGACGACATCCCCTCGGATTCGCGCGTGTTCACCATCCACCACGACTGGTCCGAGGCCGCCGAGCGCACCCAGCGGACGGTGCGGCAGATCTCCGAACAGCTCCGCCGCTTCCTCGACGACCGCGTCTGGTTCGAGAACCGCCGCGTGAGCGAACTCACCCGCAGCATCCAGCAGCTTGCCCTAGAGGTTCGCGACGATCCCCCGCGCCTCGGCATCGAGCTCGACATCCCGGGCCTCGACGTCACCCTGCCGTTCGAGCGTCCCCTGTATCACCCGCCGGCCGAGGCGACGGTGGACAGCCGGGTTGTCGTCGGAGACGATCTACCCGACGACGACATCCTGTACGAGCAGCACTTCGTGGACCAGACCCGCCTGATCGCCACGCTCCGCGCCGCGCTGCCGAGGGGCTCGTCGGCGCTGCTGGAGGAGATCCTGCGTGAGGCGCCGCTGCAGCAGGGGGCGGCGGAGCTGGTCACCTATCTTGCGCTCGACGACGACCGCTACGAGATCGAGTTCCTGGAGGAGCAGGCCCACGTCGACTACACCGACGACGAGGGCCGCGCCCACACGATCGCCATGCCCAGCACGCAAGTGAGGCGCCGATGACCACCCACGAGACCGCATCCGCGATCATTCGCCTCATGCAGGGCGTCGTCTACCGCGAATCCGACGAGCAGAGCTGGGGCGCGCTGAAGGCCGACCTCGGCGCGATCAAGGATCACTTCGCGACGATCGGGATCGACGTGGTCACCGACGACGTCGAGGGCTACGCCTACCTGCGCACCCGCGAGCCCGCCGACGGCGAGGACCCGCTGCCGAGACTGGTACGTCGCCGCAGCCTCACCTACAACGTCAGCCTGCTGCTGGTGCTGCTGCGCGGGCGGCTGATGGAGTTCGAGACCACCGGAGCGGAGGGCAAGCTGGTCCTTTCGACGGAGCAACTCGTCGAGATGCTGCGGCTGTTCCAGCGCGAGACGAGCAACGAGGCGCGCATCGTCGACCAGGCCGAGGCAACCATCAAGAAGGCGGAGGAGTTGGGCTTCCTGCGGCTGCTGCGCGGCTCGCGCGACGAGTGGGAGGTGCGTCGCATCCTCAAGGCCTACGTCGACGCGCAGACGCTGCACGGATTCGAGGCGCAGCTTCGGGAATACGCGACGGGCACCCGCGCCCAGACAGGTGACGGCGATGACTGACGCGCTCTTCTCCACCCTCGAAGTCCAGGGCGCCGGAGCGCCCGGCCACCGCCTCCACCACCTCGAAGTGCTCAACTGGGGCACCTTCCACGAGCGCATCTGGCGCTTCACCCCCGGCTGCGAGACGTCGCTGCTCACGGGAGACATCGGCTCCGGGAAGTCGACGATCGTCGACGGCATCACCACGCTCCTCATGCCAGCGCAGCGCATCGCGTACAACAAGGCCGCCGGCGCGGAGGCCCGGGAGCGCACACTGCGCAGCTACGTCGAGGGGCACTACCGCTCGGAGCGCGGCGACGACGCCCACCGCTCGCGTACGCGCGGGTTGCGCGAGGGGCACTCGTCGTACTCCGTACTGCTGGCGGTGTTCGTCAATGCCTCCTACGACGAGCGCGTCACGCTTGCGCAGGTGTTCCAGCAGCGCGACGCCACCGGACAGCCCTACCGCTTCTTCGTCACGCACGCTGGCGAGCTGTCGATCGCCGACGACTTCGCCAACTTCGGCAGCGACCTGCGAGACCTGCGCAAACGCCTTCGTGACAAGGGCGTCGGCCTCTTCGACGAGTTCCCGAAGTACGGCACGTCGATGAGGCGCCTGCTGGGCATCCCGTCGGAGCAGGCGCTGGAGCTGTTCCACCAGACGGTCTCGATGAAGTCGGTGGGCAACCTCAACGAGTTCGTGCGCGAGCACATGCTCGAGCCCTCGCCCACCGACGAGCGCGTCCAGCAGATCATCTCCCACTTCGACGACCTCACCGAGGCCCACAACGCCGTCGTGCGCGCCCGCGAGCAGCTCGACGCGCTGGAGCCGATCGTCAGGTCCACGGAGAACTACGACAAGGCCCTCACCACCCGCACAGAGCTGGAGCGCGAGCGGGACTCCGTCGGCCCCTTCATCCTGGAGCTGGGGCTGACGTTGCTGGAACAGGAGCTCACCGACGGCGAGGCGCGCGTCGAGCGTTTGGGGCGGCAACTGGCCACCGTCGAGGCACGCGCTCGGCGTCTCGACGTCGAGAAGTCCGAACTCATCGCGCAGCGCGCGCAGGCCGGTGGCGACCGTCTCGCCGAGCTGGAGCGCTTGGAGCGCGAGGCCAGGGCCGAGGCAGGACGTCGGGCGGAGCGCCGTCGGCGATTCGACGACGCGGTCCGGCTCGCCGGGGCCGCGCCCGTCACCGACGCCGCGGGGCTGCGCGCCCTCACCGACGAGGCCGCCACCCGCACGGCCAGCATCGATCGGGACAAGCGCGAGCTGGGCCACGAAACGGCGGCCCAGCTCGCTACCGCCCAGCAGGAGGCCAAGCGGGCAACCGCACTAGGGGCCGAGCTCAGGGATCTGCGCACGCGCACGAGCAACCTTCCCGCCGAGCAGATGCAGTTGCGGGCCTGGCTGTGCCGCGATCTGGGGTTGCAGCCCGACGATGTGCCGTTCGCGGGCGAGTTGATCGACGTCGCCGATGAGCACGTCGCTTGGCGTGGGGCCGCAGAGCGCGTGCTGCGCGGGTTCGCGCTGTCGATGCTCGTCCCGACGGCGCACTACCCGGCGGTGGCGCAGTGGGTCAACGCGCACAAACTCACGTTCACGGACGCCGAAGGCCGACGTCGCGGCGGGCGCATCGTCTACGAACGTGTGCCGGAACGCGTCGTCCCGCTGCGCGACGAGTCGCGCGGCACGCTGTACGAGGCGCTGATGCTACGCCCCGGGCCGTTCGAGGAGTACCTGCGCAGCGAGCTGCTGCGCCGCGCGAGCCACCACCGCGCCAAGACTCTCGACGACTTCCGCTCACCCGAGCACTCCAAGGCCGTCACCCGCGAGGGGCAGGTGCGTTCGGGCGCCCGACACGAGAAGGACGACCGGCACGGCGTCGACGATCCGCGTCGCTTCGTGCTCGGCTGGACCAACGAGGCCAAGGTGGCCGCGCTCGCCGCGGATCTCGACGAGGCCCGCACGGCCGAACGCGAGGGCCGAACCGCCGCCGACGCTCTCCTGGCAAGGCAGGACTCCCTCGAAAACCAGGCCCGGGCTTGGGGAGCACTCGCCCAGTACACCGACTGGGAGGAGCTGGACCACGTCGAGGCGGAAGGTCGTGCTGACGCATACCGGGAGGATCATCGTCGGCTGCGCGCGAGCTCCGACCGCTTAGCGGAGCTGCAATCGGCGCTCGACCGCATCGAGGAGCGCATAACCTCGGCCGGGGAGGAGTCCGCGACGTTGATCGGCGACCTCGCCAAGGCGAAGGACGTCGTCGAACGGGCCGCCGAGCGCAAGGCGCACGACGAGGCGCAGCTCGCGATCTTCGACGAGGAGCAGCTCACTTCGGCCCGCGCGGCGTACCCGGCCCTCGAAGCGCGGGTGGGTCGGCGGCGCCCGACCGCGTCGGATGCCTGCACCCAGCTCGCGGGTGAGCTACGCAGCGAGCTGCACGCCGCGATCGAGGCGCGCTCGAACGAGCTGAGGGGTCATGCGACGGCGCTCACCTCCGCGATGGGCGCGATGCTGAACCGCTGGCCCGAATTGCGCTCCGACATGGACTCGAACGTCGAGGCGCGCGGGGACTTCCTGATCCTTCGCCGCACGCTCGCCGAGGATCGTCTCCCCCACTTCGAGGGCGTGTTCAAGCAGCTGCTGAACGAGAACACCATCAAGGAGCTCGCGCAGTTCAACAACTGGCTGCAGCGGCAGGCGGGCGCGATCAGCGACCGCATCGCGCGCATCAACGAGGCGCTCGGCGCGGTGGCCTACGGCGAGGGCACCCATCTGCGCCTTGACAAGGAGCCGACGACGCACCAGGAGGTGGTGCGCTTCCGCGCGGACCTGCGTAACCTCACCGACGACGCCCTCGTCAGCGGAGGCGACACCTACTCGGAGCAGCGCTTCCAGGACGTGAGGCGCATCATCGAGCGCTTCCGGGGTCGCGAGGGCCACGCCGACGGCGACCGCACCTGGACGCGGCTGGTGACGGACGTGCGCAACTGGTTCGTGTTCTCCGCCTCCGAGCGCTACACGGACACCGGCGAGGAGCGCGAGCACTACTCGGACTCCGACGGCAAGTCCGGCGGCCAGAAGGAGAAGCTCGCCTACACCATCCTGGCGGCCTCGCTGGCGTACCAGTTCGGCATCGAATGGGGTGCCGACAAGTCCCGCAGCTTCCAGTTCGCAGTGATCGACGAGGCGTTCGGGCGTGGATCGGACGCGTCCACCCGTTACGCGCTCGAGCTGTTCGCCAAGCTGGGGCTGCAGCTCCTGATCGTCACGCCCTTGCAGAAGGTTCAGATCATTGAGCCTTACGTATCCGCGATCGGGTTCGTCGACAACCCCGGCGGCGCCTGCTCCCGCATCCACACCCTCACCATTGACGAGTACCGAGCGCGCCGGGCCGCCCGATGAGCTGGACCAGCCCTGCCGATGTCGCCGCCCGGGTGCGCCGACGCTGGGATTCGGGCGAGTTGCTGCGCGCGTACGCCGCCCGGGAGCCATTCCCGACGATCACCGTCGCCTTGCGCGGGCCGAAGGCGGGCCAGATCGGCGACGACCTCGTCGCCGCCCGAGCTTGGGTGCAGGCGCTCGACGTCGGATCGCGCGACGGGAGGCGGTACCGCCTGGAGTGGGCCGCCGTCGGCGGGCGGGCGGTGGGCCGCAACCAGATCCCGGTGCGGGCGCACGTCGGGACCTGGGAGCAGGCGTGGGCCCTGCTCCAGGTGAGGGGCGACGTCGGGCGCTTCGACGAACTCCTCGCCCTGGCCGCGGCCGAGTTGGCCCCTCCTGTGCGGGAGTGGATGGCCGCCCGCCCGCTGCGCGCGCTCGAGCTCGCCGACGACGTCCCCCGCCTCATCGCGGCCTGGCGCTGGCTGGACGCGTCGCGCGGGTCGGGGAAGTATCTGCGCGAGCTCGACGCGCCGGGGGTGGACACGAAGTTCGTGGAGCGGCACCGCGGGGTGCTCGCAGAGATGCTGGGAGTGCGCGCTCAGCCGGCGGAGTTCCTTGCCGGGCTGGGTTTGGCGGGGGCGCCGTCGCTGGTCAGGCTGCGGATGGACCTGAGACTGCCGGGGCTGGGGACGGTGAGCGAGCTGGCGCTGCGTGTCGACGAGCTGGCCCGCCTCGACCTGCGCCCAGCGAGGGTGCTCGTCGTGGAGAATCTCGTCACGTACCTCAGCGTGCCCGTGCCTGGCGGGGGTGCCGTCGTGTGGGGGCAGGGGTTCGACGTCGGGCGCCTCGGCGCGTGGCCGTGGCTGGCGGATGCCGAGCTGCGGTACTGGGGCGACCTCGACGCGAAGGGCTTCGAGATCCTGCATCGCATGCGTGCCGCCTGGCCGCACGCGCGGTCCGTGCTCATGGACGAGGCGACGCTGCTGGCGCACCGGGATCGCTGGGTGAGCGAACCCCGCCCACCCAAGGGGGCGGCGTTGCCCCACCTCACCGACGACGAACAGGCCGTCTACACCGCGCTCGTCGAGGACCGCCACGGGCGGGCGGTGCGGCTGGAGCAGGAGCGCATCGACTGGGACTGGGCCAGCGAGCGGCTGGCCGACCTCCAGTAGGCTCCCACCCCTGACCGACGAGTACGCGATACGCGCGAGCGATTTCATCCGGGCCCTGCGCGAGCAACGAGAGATGCAGTTGCCCGGCGGGCTCTACCACCTGACGCAGCTCGAACTCGCCTACAACTCCAACCGTATCGAGGGCAGTCGCCTGAGCGAAGAGCAGACGCGCCATCTGTTCGAGACGCGGACGGTGTTCGGGGAGGCGCTCGTCGATGACGTCATCGAAACCACCAATCACTTCCGGGCCTTCGACGTGGTGATCAATCGGGCTGGTCAGCCGATCACAGCCGACAAGCTGAAGGAGTACCACCGGCTGTTGAAATCCGGTACTGCCGACGCCCCCAAGGACTGGTTCAACGTCGGCGGCTGGAAGCAACTGCCCAACGAGGTTGGCGGTCGCCCGACGACACCCCCGCTGAGGTGGAGGGCGCCATCGCGGATCTGTTGGCCGACACGCCGGAGCGCATGACCTTCGAGGACATCTGCCGTTTCCACCACACCTTCGAGTCGATCCACCCTTTCCACAATGGCAACGGCCGGGTGGGCCGTCTGATGATGCTCGAGCAGTGCCTCGCCTCCGGCATCATGCCATTTGTCGTGCTCGACGAGGAGAAGGCGTTCTACCATCGCGGGTTGTCACGCTTCGACGAGGACCCGGCCCTCCTTTTCGACACGCTCAGGCACTTCCAGGACCGCTACCGTCAGCGGCCCAAGGACTTCGTGCCTCGCGGCGATGAGAGCTCGCAGGGCCGACCCTCAAACACACAGCGTCGAGTTGTCCCGGTCAAAGCGGGACAACTCGACGCCGTAGTGTCCGACGATCAGGCCGGGACGATGCTCACCAGCTTCGGCGCCCGGACGATGACCTTCCGCACGCCGCCGGCGATCTCGGACGCCACACGCGGATGCGCCAACGCCATCTCGCGCAGCGCGTCCTCGCTGATGTCGACGGGCACCTCCATCTTGGCGCGCACCTTGCCCTTGATCTGCACGACCGCCGTGACGATGTCGTCGGCGACCAGCGTCGGATCTGCCTCCGGGAAGCGCTCGAACGCCAGCGAACCGTCGTGGCCCAACCGGCCCCACAGCTCCTCCGCGATGTGCGGCGCCAGCGGGGCGAGCATCAGCAGCATCGGCTCGACGGCAGCCCGCGGCACGCGATCGAGCTTGCTGAGGACGTTGTTGTACTCCATCAGCCGCGCGATCGCCGTGTTGAACGACAACGACGCGTAGTCCTGGCCCACCGCCGCAATCGTCTTGTGCAGTGCGCGCAGCGTGTCGTCGTCGAGGTCCGCCTCCACGACGATGACCTCGCCGGACTCCTCGTCGATGACGTTGCGCCACAGCCGCTGCAGGAACCGCTGCGAGCCGACGACCGCGCGCGTCTCCCACGGCTTCGACTGGTCGAGGGGGCCCATGCCCATCTCGTACAGGCGGAACGTGTCCGCGCCGTACGCCTCGTACATCTCGTCGGGGGTGACGATGTTCTTGAGCGACTTGCCCATCTTCCCGTACTCGCGCGCGACGTCCTCGCCGTTCCAGCGCCAGGCGGGGGCGCCGTCGGAGCCGACGACTTCCTCCACCTCCGCCGCGGGCACGGGCTGGCCCCGGCCGTCGCGGAACGCATACGCCTGGATGTAGCCCTGGTTGTAGAGGCGGCGGAACGGCTCGGCCGACGAGACGTGACCCAGGTCGAAGAGCACCTTGTGCCAGAACCGTGCATACAGCAGATGCAGCACCGCATGCTCGACACCGCCGACGTACAGGTCGACGCCACCGACGTCGCCTTCGCCACGCGGCCCCATCCAGTACTGCTCGACGTCGCGGTCGACGAAACGGTCGTGGTTGGCCGGATCGAGGTAGCGCATCTCGTACCAGCAGGAGCCTGCCCACTGCGGCATGACGTTGAGCTCGCGACGATAGGCCTTGGGCCCGTTGCCCAGGTCGAGGGTCACCGTCGTCCACTCGCTCGCGCGCGCCAGCGGCGGCACGGGGTCGGAGGTCTCGTCGTCCGGGTCGAGCGCCTGCGGCCGGTAGTCGGTGACCTCGGGCAGCAGCACCGGCAGCTCCGACTCCGGCAGCGCGTGCGCGACGCCGTCCTCGTCGTAGACGATCGGGAACGGCTCGCCCCAGTAGCGCTGGCGGCTGAACAGCCAATCGCGCAGCTTGTACGTGATCGTGCGGCGGCCCACACCCTTGCGCTCGAGCCAATCGATGATCGTCGCCTTCGCCTCGGCCTGGGCGAGGCCGTTCAGCGACACCTCGTCGTTGGCGGAATTGATGGTGACCCCGTCGCCAGTCCACGCCTCGTCGTCGGGGGCACCCTCGTCGGCCTGCACCGTGCGGATGATGGGCAGCTCGTAGGCCGTGGCGAAATCGAAGTCGCGCGTGTCGTGCGCGGGCACCGCCATGATCGCGCCCGTGCCGTAGCCCATGAGGACGTAGTCGGCGACGAAGACGGGCACGCGGGCGCCATTGGTGGGGTTGGTGGCGTACCGACCCGTGAACACGCCGGACTTCGTCGTCTCCTGACGCTCGATGTCGGACTTCGCCGCGGCCTGCGCCTGGTAGGCGGCGACGGCCTCGCTCGGGCGGGCGGCACCACCTCGCCAAATCGCGGGTGCGCCGTCGGGCCAGGCGTCGTCGGGGATGGGCGTGGCGAGCAGCGGATGCTCGGGCGCCACGACGAGGAACGTCGCCCCGAACAGGGTGTCGGGCCGCGTGGTGAACACCTCGATCGGCTCCTCGGCCCCGTCGACCTCGAAGCGCACGGACGCGCCCTCCGACCGGCCGATCCAGTTGCGCTGCATGGCCTTGACCTTGTCGGGCCAGTCGACGCGGTCCAGGTCGGCGAGGAGGCGGTCGGCGTACGCGGTGATCCGCATCATCCACTGGCGCATGTTGCGCTTGAACACGGGGAAGTTGCCGACGTCGGAACGGCCCTCCGCGGTGACCTCCTCGTTCGCGAGGACCGTCCCCAACCCGGGACACCAGTTGACCGGCGCCTCGGAGACGTAGGCGAGACGGTATTCGTCGACGATGCCCGCCCGCTCCGCCGGGGTCAGGCTGGCCCACGCCCGACCGTCGGGCGTGGCGCGCTCACCGGAGGCGAACTGCGCGACGAGCTCGTCGACGTGGCGTGCACGACCGCGGCCACCGTCGGCCTCCTCGTCGTACCAGGCGTTGTAGACGGCGAGGAAGATCCACTGCGTCCAGCGGTAGAACTCCTCGTCGGTGGTGGCCACCGAGCGGCGGTCGTCGTGCGCGAGACCCAGGCGGCGCAACTGGCGACGCATGTTGGCGATGTTCTGCTCCGTAGTGACGCGCGGGTGCTGCCCGGTCTGGACGGCGTACTGCTCCGCAGGCAGGCCGAACGCGTCGAAGCCCAGCGCGTGCAGCACGTTGCGGCCCATCATGCGCTGGTAACGGGCGTAGGCGTCGGTGGCGATGTAGCCGAGCGGGTGCCCGACGTGGAGCCCCGCGCCGCTCGGGTACGGGAACATGTCGAGGACGAACAGCTTCTCGCGGCCGGCGACGGCCTCCTCGTCGGCCCACACGCCCGCCGGGTTGGGGGCATGGAAGGTGCCCTCGCGCTCCCAGCGGTCCTGCCAGCGCGTCTCGATCTCCTGCGCCAGTGCCGCCGTGTAGCGATGCTGCGTCTCCACCATGAATCTCCTCGTCTCGCCCGCTCGGGATCAGGCGCGGCGCGCGGGCACTCCGGCGCTCACCTTTCGACGCCGACCGGGAAGCAAACTGCCCCGTCAGATTACCGCAGCGAGCGCCGATGGCCCACGCCCGGCCTGCTGGGCGGGACGTGGCAGCGCCCGAGCGGCCGGCTGCGACGCGCGACGAACTCCAAATCTTCCAGCAACTTGGAGTTCGTGTGGAGTTCGCCACGAAACCCGGCCTCACGCGAAGCCATCGACGATGGCTGGCCCGGGCGTCCATTCGTAGCGACGCCCGCGCTGGGTCTTGGTCAGATACCCTTCCTTGGTCAGGACGTCAAGGTCTCTCTGGGCGGTCGGCAGCGAGACGGCCTGACTCGTGGCGTGGGACTGCACCGTGAACACCGTCGACCGGTCTCTCGCTGCCTTCGCGATGACGGCCACTTGGCGGCGGTTGAACGAGTGCCTCAGGTCGGCGAGACGCTCGACCGTGCGACGCTCCATTTCCGCCTTCGATCGCACGTAGCCCTCAAGTGCCTCGACGGCCTTGCGCAGCACCCGGAGCTGGTGCAGCTGGAAATACGTGACGTCCGATTCCTGCTCGGCGTAGAGGTAGGCACGCCCATACTGGACGGGGGCCTGCCTGAGCAGCTGGGAGATCGACACGAACTCCGAGAGCCAGAATCCCTCCTTCAGCATCGACCAATAGAACAATGCCCGGGCCAGTCGCCCGTTGCCGTCGACGAAGTAGTGATCGAAGCCCACCATGAAGTGCAGGGTGATCGGCCGGAGCAGGCCGGGGACCCAGACGTCGTCCCCACGTCGGTTGGCGAAGTCCAAAAGTCGCTGCAGACGCTCCGGGAGCTCGTGGGCAGGCGGAGGCTGATGGAGCATGTTGCCCTCCATAGCACCGACGATGACCCGGTCCTCGTCGGGCCGCTGGATTCGGCCCGCGGCCGACGGGTCGTCGAGGGTGCCCTTGGTGAGCACCTCGTGTAGTTCGAGCAACAGACTTTCGGTGAGGGGCTCGTCGACGCGCTCGCGCAACAGCGACATGGCGGCATAGTTGTTGGCGATCATTTGCTCGCCGCGGTTGCGCGGTGGGCGCTGCGTGCGGAGCATCTCCTTGGCCACGGCGCGAGTCGTCGCGGCACCCTCGAGTTGACTGGAAGTGATGGACTCCTCCATCAGCGAGCGCACCAGGTAGCGATCGCGAGACTGCGCATCGAGCCGAACGGGATGTGTGCTTACGAGGCTGCCTCCCAACCGCATGCCCAGCTCTTCAACCTCACGCATCAGGACATCCGCAGGCGAGTACTGAAAGTGCTCACCTGCCGAGTCAAGAAACGGAAGTGGTCTCGACGCGGAGTCGCGCACGAAGCGGGTGAGCATCCACCAGTCCTCCACTGCGACACCAGGAGGCGCCGGGCGGCGGCGAAACTCGTCCCACGGAAGGTAACGATCCTCGCGGCCGGCGAGTTCCAGGAGGCGCGGGGCGTCCGAGCCGAGGCGAACAAGGACAGTGAGGTCCTGCGACGGTGGAGGCTCTGGCGTGCGCATGCACCAAGCGTAACTCCAAATATTCCAGCAATTTGGAGTTCATGTGGAGTTCGCGGAGCTGCCCTTGCCGTGCGCCGGGCGCGAGGGGCGTCGTCGGGCTATCGTTTTCTCCGGCGAAGGAGGAGCGCGAGTGGCCCGCAGATGGATCGTGTTCGGTGCGGCGCTGGCGGCATACGTCGTCGCGATGCTGCACCGCGCGTCCCTCGGCGTCGCCGGCGCCGAGGCCGCCGAACACTTCCACGCCACCCCTGGCATCGTCTCAACCTTCGTCGTGCTCCAACTCGCGGTGTACGCGCTGGCCCAAGTGCCCGTCGGGACACTCCTCGACCGGTTCGGGCCGCGCCGGATCATCACGGCCGGGGCGCTCGTGATGGCCGCCGGACAGGCGCTGCTTGGCGCCGCGGACGTGTTGGCGCTCGCATACGTGGCGCGGGTGCTCGTCGGGCTCGGCGACGCCTGCATGTACATCTCGATCCTCGCCCTCATCCCCCGCTGGTTCCCGGCGCGGCTGGCGCCGCTCATGGCGCAACTCGCGGGCTTCCTCTCCGTGCTCGGGCAACTCACCGCCATCCACGGGCTCCTCCCGCTCATCCAAGCGAAGGGCTGGCGGTTCGGGCTGCTGACCGCGGCGGCGGCGACGGTGGTCGTCGCCGCGACGAGCTGGACGCTCGTCCGGGACGCGCCGGCCCCCGTCGAGCGACACGCCACCCGGCTGTCCGAGGTGAACCAGGGACTGCTCGACACGCTACGACACCCCGGCACGCAGCTCGGGTTCTTCATCCACTACTCGTGCGGGTTCTCCATGAACGCCTTCGTGTTCATGTGGGGGCTGCCGTATCTCCAACAGGCCCATGGGTTGAGCCAGGTGGCGGCGTCGTGGATGTTCACGCTGCTGACGGTGAGCGGCATCTTCTTCGCGCCCCTCATCGGCATCCTCACCGCGCGGCATCCGCTGCGGCGCTCGAACCTCGCGTTGACCGTCGTGTGGGCGGGATTCATTGCGTGGGTGGCCGTGCTCGCGATGCCGACTCCGGCCCCGCTGTGGCTCATCCTGATGCTCGTGCTCGCACTTGCCGCGGGAGGGCCGGGCACGGCCGTCGGCTTCGACTTTCCGCGCACCGAGCTGCCGCCCACGCGACTCGGGGTGGCGAACGGCGTGGTCATCTCGGGCGCGTTCCTGGGCGCGACCGTCACGATCCTCACGATCGGCCTCGCGCTCGAGCTCGTCTCCGGCGGGGCGAGCGTGTACACGTTCGGGCAGTGGCGGCTGGCGATGGCGTTGCAGTTGCCGCTGTACGCGGTCGGTATCACCGGCATCTACGTCGCGCGCACGCGGCTGCGCCGTCGGATGCGCGCGGCGGGCGTGATCGTGCCGCCGTGGCGCGAGGCCCTCGGGCGGCGGTGGCGCGGTCAGCGGCGCCGCTGACCGCGCCGCGACGCGGGCGTCGCCACCTGCTCACTCCCCTGTCCCCTCCACCGGGAAGCGCCGCCCCGCGGCCGGGATGTCGGCGAAGGCGTGACTGGTCGCGATCCAGATGGTCTTCGGGCCCCCGACACGCCGTGTCCACACGAACTGGATCGCAACCAGTCACGCCGAAGGCTTGGTACCCCCGGGCGGCGACGCCGGATTCCGATCCGGCGTCGCTAGACTGACCGGGTGCTGACGATGCAAGACGCCCTCCGCAAGCTCTCCGACTACTGGACCTCCAAGGGATGCCTCACCTGGCAGCCCTTCAACACCGAGGTCGGCGCCGGGACGATGAACCAAGCCACCGTGTTGCGCGTCCTCGGCCCCGAGCCGTGGGACGTCGCGTACGTCGAGCCGTCCGTGCGCCCCGACGACTCCCGCTACGGCGAGAACCCGAACCGTCTACAGACGCACACCCAGTTCCAGGTGATCCTCAAGCCGGAGCCCGGCGACCCGCAGGAGCTCTACCTCGGCTCGCTGGAGGCGCTCGGCATCGACCTCGACGCGCACGACGTGCGCTTCGTGGAGGACAACTGGCAGCAGCCCGCGATCGGCGCCTGGGGGCTCGGCTGGGAGGTCTGGCTGGACGGCATGGAGATCACGCAGTTCACGTACTTCCAGCAGGTGGGCGGCCAGAACCTCGACCCGATCCCCGTCGAGCTCACCTACGGCGTCGAGCGCATCCTCATGGCACTGCAGGGCAAGACGCACTTCAAGGACATCGTCTACGCCGTCGCCGCCGACGGCCGCGAGATCACCTACGGCGAGGCGTACGGCCAGCAGGAGTACGAGATGAGCCGCTACTACCTCGACGACGCCGACGTCGACGCCAACCGCGCTCTGTACGAGGCGTATGTCGGGGAGGCCACGCGCATGGTGGAGGCCCGCCTGCCCGTGCCCGCGCACATCTACATCCTGAAGTCGTCGCACGCGTTCAACGTGCTCGACGCCCGCGGCGCCATTTCCACGACCGAGCGCGCCAAGGCGTTCGCGACGATGCGCCGGCTCATGCGCGACACCGCGGCCCTGTGGATCGAGCGACGCGAGGAGCTCGGCTTCCCGCTGGCCCGGGAGCCGAAGCCTGTCGAGCGGCCGGCGGTCGAGGAGGGCGAGGTGGCGACGACGCCGCAGACCCTGGCGTTCGAGATCGGCGTGGAGGAGTTGCCGCCGCACGTCGTCGCGCCCACCGTGGAGGCGGTGCGGGCGCAGCTCACGGAGCGTCTGGCGGCCACCCGTCTGGCGCACGGCGAGATCGTCGTCGACGGCACCCCGCGCCGGATCGTGGCGCGCGTGGCCGAGCTGGCGCCGTCGGAGCCCGATGCGAAGCAGTTGCGCAAGGGCCCGAAGTGGGCGGCGGCGTTCGACGCGGACGGCGTCCCCACCAAGGCCCTCCAGGGCTTCATGCGGGGGCAGGGTGTCGAGGTGGACGCCGTCGTGAAGGCGGAGGTCGGCGGCAACGAGCATGCGTGCGTCGAGGTGGAGGTCAAGGGCCGCGACGTGCGGGAGGTGATGTCGACGATCATCGCCGACATCGTCGCCGGGTTGCGCGCCGAGAAGAACATGCGGTGGTGCGACGAGAAGCTCTCGTTCTCGAGGGCGATCCGTTGGCTGGTGGCGCTGTGGGGCACGGCGCTCGTGCCGGTCGAGGTCTCCAGTGTGCGCGCCGGGCGGACCACGTATCTGCAGCGGGTGACGGCGTCGTCGGCGACCTCGGGGGTGCGCGCCGACGGGGTCCCCGTCGGATTCCATGAGGTCGCCTCCGCGGATGAGCTGGTCGCGACGATCACCCGTGGTCGGATCCTGCTGCCGACCGCCGAGCGCCGCGAGTCCGTCGTCGGGCAGGCGCGCGAGCTGGCGACGTCCGTCGGTGGCGTCATCGACTTCGAGGGCAACGCGGCGCTGGTGGACGAGATCACCAACCTCGTCGAGGAGCCTGTGGGTGTGTTGGGGACGTTCGATGGGCGATACCTCGAGTTGCCGGAGCGTATCCTGACGTCGGTGATGGCGAAGCATCAGCGTTACCTGCCGGTGCGCGACGCCGAGGGCCGGCTGATGCCGTACTTCGTGACGATGGCCAACGGCACGTGCGACGCGGAGCTCGTCGCGGCCGGCAACGAGTCGGTGCTGAGGGCCCGCTACGAGGACGCGCTGTTCTTCTGGAACCAGGACCTGGCCGCGGAGGGCGTGGACGTGTTCGTGCCGGGCCTCGAGAAGTTGACGTTCGAGGACCGGCTGGGCTCCGTCGGGCAGCGCGCGCGCCGGATCGCCGACGTGGCCTCGTCGCTGGCCGACGTGGTGGGCCTCGAGGATCGTGCGACGCTCGCCCGCGCTGGTGCACTGGCAAAGTTCGATCTGGCCACGAATCTCGTGGTGGAGATGAGCTCGCTGGCGGGCTTCGTCGCCCGCGAGTACGCCGTCCGCAAGGGCGAGACGCAGGCCGTGGCCGACGCGCTGTACGAGATGGAACAGCCGCACACGTCCGCCGACGCGGTGCCGTCGAGCGTGCCCGGCGCGCTGCTCGCGCTCGGCGACCGCTTCGACCTGCTCGCGGCGATGTTCGCCCTCGGAGCGAAGCCGACCGGGTCGTCGGATCCGTTCGGGCTGCGCCGTGCGGCACTCGGTGTGGTGCGGATCCTGCGTGAGGTGCCGGGCGTCGAGGCGATCACGGTGCGGCAAGGGCTGGAGGCCGCCGTCGCGCGGATCGCGGAGCAGGGCGTCGAGGTGGCGCCGGACGCGGTCGATGCGGCGGAGGAGTTCACGATCGGCCGGTTCGCGCAGTTGCTGCGCGACGAGGGCAACTCCGCGGAGATCGTCGCCGCGATCCTGCCCGCGGCCGGCACCCCCGGGCGCGCGGCGCGACTGTTGCGCGAGTTGAACGAGGCCGGCGACGCGGTGAAGGGCCTCGTCGCGGCGCTGGTGCGCATCCAGCGCATCCTGCCCGAGGGCGTCACCGCGAGCTACGACGCCAACCTGCTCACCGAGCCGGCAGAGGTCGAGCTGCGTGAGCAGCTCGAGTCGCTGCCGGCAGACCTCAGCCAGCAGAAGGTGCAGGACGTCGTCGGGGCGACGGAGTCGCTGGTCGCGGCGGCGCAGCGGTTCTTCGACGACATCCTCGTCAACGCCGAGGATCCGGCCGTGCGCGCCTCGCGTCAGGGCCTGCTCGCCGCGGTGCTGGCGGTGGCGCCGTCGGGCATCGACTGGAAGGCGCTCGACGTCGCCCTCGGCTGATCGCTGACCCGACGAGGGGCCCCGCCACGACGGTGGGGCCCCTCGTCGCATCTCCCAACGTCGCCGGCTCGGGGACCGTTGGTTCAGGTCAGTTGGAGGGTGGTGATGCAAGTGGCGTCCTCCTCGCTCTTGGTGGAGATGGTCGCGGTCCCCGACTGTCCTTCGTGCTCGATGGTGAGCGTGGCCTCGATGCCGCGGGGCACCCAGATGCCGACGAAGCCGTTGTCGTAGGTTTGCCGCACCTCGTCGACGAGCACATCGCCGTCCTGCCCGGTGAGCGTGACTTGGACGTCGGTGTTGGCGAGTTCGCCGCGGCAGGTGGTCAAGCTGTGGAAGTAGCACTCGTGGGTTTGCCGCCGGTAGGGGGCGATCGAGATGTAGACCTCGTCGTCGGGCATCGGGAGTCGGGTCTCGCGGTCCTGGTCATCCGTGAGGACGATCGCGTCGGGGCGCACGGAGGCCCTGAGGTCTGCGGGGCGGTCGCTGACGGGCATCGTGTCGAGCCGTTCGATGACTTGCGTGGCGTCCAGCCCGACCAGATTGTGGTCGGCCAGGAAGTCGGTGGCGGTGGCTTGGCTTGCGCTGGGGGTGGGGTCGGCCTCGGGTGAGGTGGTGGCGCACCCGGTGAGGATCAGCGTGGCCGCGAACGTGGCGGCGGCTGCCCGGTGCAGGGTGCGGCGTCGGGGTTTGGTGGGGTGGTTCATGGAATGGTCCTTCAAGAGTGTTCTGTGGGGTGAAGCGGACATCACGTCCGCGTCGTCGGCTCGGCTGTGTGCTCGGACGAGCTGCGGCCGAGCACTGGCGTCGGGTCCTCGTCGATCTCTCCCAAGCGTCCGGCGTGGCGCCGGTCGGTGGTGAGGATGAGGGTGCCGAGCGCCGCAGTGCGGCGGGGCGCACATTGTCCAGGCTCAGCAGTCGCCGGGGCGCGGCGAGCGCGAGGCGCCGCGTCGACGAGTTGGGAGGGAGCCGTGGGCGCTGGTGCGCCGCGGCAACTGGTCCGTCAGATGCGAATGATGCAGAGGACCTGCAACGACGGCGCCCGCGACAGCAGCCGGTCGGTGAATGGCGGCCTGGGCAGCGGACGGGGTGGGTGATGAAGCCATGCGGGCAGACGCCGAGGCGGAAGTAGGTCGAAGATGACGAGCAGCAGCGCGAGCACGCACGTCATCGCCATGCCCCAGTGCGCGCCGCTCCCGCAGGAGGCACAGGAGCCGTCAGGATCGTGGGTTTGGCCTCCCGTCGGCGCTTGAGCGACTGCCGCGCCGTGTGAGTCGGTGACCTGGTGGATCTCGCCGGAGTGGCCGAGGGGGGCGGCGACGGCTTCGCGGGTCGGCAGGGCGCCGTGCAGGTTGAACGTGTGCATGGCGAGCAGCCCCGCGATGACCGCGGCCACCAGCAGCCCACCAAGGAGCGCGCTGCGGAGGAGGGGGCGACGGCCTCTCCGGATCTGCGCTGCGGTAGTGGGTGCCATGCGCGCCAGTCTAAGCGACCTGTAGATGGCGCCCCGCGAGCGGGGCGACGAACCTCGCGCTCCCGCGGCCCGGGAGGACGTCGGACCTCCGGTCAGTGAGCGCGAGGCCATCGCCATCCCCCGCGGCGGATGCCCCGCGCGCAGATGCCGCTGCGTCCCTGCCCGCAACCCCGTCCACGCCCACTCGGACCCGCTGAACGTCGGCCTCCTCGCGAGGACCCACCGCCAGGCGTGACTGAATGCGATCCAGATTCGTCAGCGACGGCGTGTCGCGGGTCCACATCGCAACTGGAACGCAACCAGTCACGGGTTGCTTCAGCGCACCCGCTCAGTGCTGAGAGCCCGGACAGGTCACCGAGTTGGCGCAGCGTGCACCGGGACCCCTTCTCCACGCTGACGGCCTCGCCTGTGCTGGGCGCGAACCAAGACTCTCCGGCTCGGGGCTGGGCTCACCCTGCGTTCACAAGCGCGGCTAGACTGCGTGTGCGGCTTCCCCTCCCCCATCGGGGATGAACCCTTGATCAGCACTACAGCCGCAGTGTTCCCCGCGAGAGCGGGGCTCATCATAACTGGAACTTGATAAGTACAACACCTTCCGCTAGAGTAGAGTCGGGACATGGAAGTCGCCGACGATGATCCAGTGGTTCCCGACTCACGGCATGGGGGGAGTCGGGAACCAAACGTGTTCGCCACCCTCTCCCACGAAGCACGTAGCGTGTGGGCAAAGTCAGGCGGTCACACCGGATGGCTTCCGCTCGCCCAGCACATGCGTGACTCGCAACTCGTGGGCTCAAGGCTGATCGACGGCTACCTCGCCGCGTCCGTGCGCCGCCGGTGGGGACGAGAGCCGGCCGGTCTTGCAGGAGTGCGGCGGCTGGCCACATTTCTCATTGCCACCCACGATGTGGGCAAAGCAGCTCCTGTCTTCATCGCACAGCACGACGGCCTCGCGCAGCGGGCCCGCGACGCAGGTCTCCCATGTCTCCCGATGACTGAGCTGGCAGCCTTCCGAAGACACATGCCCCACTCCACAGTCGGAGCTCTGACCGTGCTGCAGTGGCTGTCACACCACGGCGTCGACAACCAACCCGCCATCATGCTCGCCTCCGTGGCCGGCGCGCACCACGGCCGGCCCGTGACGCGCGACTCACTGAGAAGCATTCAAGCCAACAGGCTGGCATTGGGCGGACAGGAGTGGCTTGCCGTTCGTACGGAGTTGCTGGATTGGATGAGCAGGCTGACGGCATTTGATCGCGTGCTCCACGATCCCGACTGGCTGCGCCCCGCTCTGTCAACCATGGTCGAGATGACAGGCCTCACCGTAGTTGCAGACTGGCTCGCCAGCAACACGCGATATTTCCCCCTCTACCCGTGGGAGGAAATGGAACAACCCGACGACGATGGCCCACGCGCAGCCATCGGCTGGGACGAAGCGGCGTTCCCGCAAGCTTGGAGTCCCGAGCCCGTTCGCGGCGACGCAACCGAACAGTTTCGTGCACGCTTCGGCTGGGACGAAGGCTACGTTCCCACTCGCGTGCAGCGAACCGTCTTTGACTTGGCCAATTCCACGGACGTCGGCCTCATGTGCATCGAGACGTCCACGGGCTCCGGCAAGACAGAGGCAGCTTTGATGGCGGCAGGGATCCTTGCCAGCCGCGATGGGCTACAGGGTGCCCTCATCGCACTTCCGACGCAGGCCACGACGAATGCGATGTTCACCCGGGTGCTCCCCTGGCTCGAGCGACTCCCTGAGCCTCCTCCCGACGTGCCCGCCTGGGCGGTGATGCTGGGCCATGGCAAGAGTCGACTCCAAGGACGTTTCGCTGCGATGGTCGACGCCGTGCGCGTGTTCGACAGTCAGGACTTCGCCGAGCAGCATGAACACGACCAGGCGCCCACGGAGCAGGCTCCCGACGGTCAGCCCATGACGAACGCGGTTGCCCACCAATGGTTCATGAGCGCGAAGCGTCGGCTCTTGGCCAACTTTGCAGTGGTGACGATCGATCAGCTGCTCTTGGCCGCACTGCAACGCAAACACCTCCCGCTTGCGCACGTGGCGCTGTCGGGGAAGGTCATCGTGATCGATGAGGCGCATGCCTCGGACGAATTCATGAGTGTCTACCTCGACTCTGTACTCAGCTGGCTCGGCGCCTACGGAGCTCCGGTGATCGTGCTGTCGGCGACGCTCACCGAATCCCGCAGAAAGGCCATGCTGTCCGCCTACGCACCCTCCAGGCGCAGCGAGATCTCGGGACTGTCGTTCGATGAGAAGGACTATCCCTTGGTGACGGTGCTGCCTCGCGACAATTCTCCATTGGTCAAGGCGGTGATCGAGGAACCCGCCAAGCCTCGCCAAGTCGTCGTGGAATGGGTCGAGGAGGATGCGCTTACAGCAGCGGTGCTCTCGAGCATCACCGACGGCGGTTGTGCATTGGTCATCCGCAACACTGTCGGGGACGCTCAGCGAACGTTCGAAGCTCTACTGGCAAGCGGCATCGACGATGTGATGCTCACGCATGCAGGCTTCCTCGGCGCGGACCGAGTCCGGAAGGACGCTCTGCTCACAAGTCGTTTCGGACCCCCCGTGGACTCCGATCGGCCCCATCGCGCGGTCGTTGTCGCGACGCAGGTGGTGGAGCAGAGCCTCGACGTCGATTTCGATGTGTTGTTCACGGATCTGGCGCCGATGGACCTCCTGCTGCAGAGGGCTGGGCGTCTGCAGCGCCACCGACGTCAGCGTCCCGCTGGGTGCCGTCAGGCACGTCTCCATATCGTCGGCCGGCCAGGCTCAGACGAGGACCTCCCCGTAGCGTCAAAGGGCAGCGAGGTCGTCTACGGCGAACATTTGCTGTTGCGAACCGCTGGGGTACTTCGGCAACACGGAGGCGTCATCGTGATACCCACCGACGTGAGTTCCCTCGTCGCGCGCGCTCTGGGTCATGCCTCGGTGGGCCCGGACGGATGGCAACATGCGATGTCTGCAGCGCGGGAGTTGCATGAGCGAAAGCTTGATGCGCAGCGCAAGAAAGCCAGCCAGTGGGTCCTGCCTGCGTGGGGGGCTTGGGACTACCTCCCACGCGATCTGGGTGAGTGGCTTCCCTTGGCACACGAGTATTCCGACGGAGAGCTGGACGCGGCCGTCCGGGACATCGATCCAACGGTCGAGGTCATCGTCGTTCCGATGACCCCGGATGGGGCATTCGCCATTCGTCCACCTTGGCACAAGGAATTGTCAGAGGTACCTGACATCCTCGACACATCAAGCCTTCCAAGTGATGTGATAGCCCGTGAGATCGCCTCTTGGTCGGTGCGCCTGCCACGTCGTATCACGATTCGCAATCTCGGTGAAGTGGTACGTCTGATTGACGACAACCCTGCCACACGCCGTTGGGTGTGGCGACGGCATCCACTGCTCAAGGGAGAGCTACTGCTTCCAATGGCACAAGTTGAAGAAGAAGGAGATGTCTTGTACACGACATTGACGGTCGGGGGGACGACGCATCGCCTGCGCTACTCCCCTGAGCTGGGATTGGAGGTGCTCGACGATGGGGTTCAACCTCGTGGATGAGCCGTGGATTCCTGTCATCACCGTGGGGGGCGACAACGACGACGTCTCGCTCTCGACCCTGTTCGATCAGGCGACGACCATTCGCCGCATCAGCGCTGCACTTCCGACGGTGTCCTTTGCGCTGTTGCGGTTGGCGTTGGCCATCACTCACCACGCCCTTGCCGTGCACACTCCGCGGACCGTGGAACGCATCCTCGAGGAGGGGCTCGACACGTCGGCCATCGTCGACTACCTCCGACGCCACCATGACCGGTTCGACTTGTTCGATGCCGAGCGGCCCTTCTATCAGGTCGCGACGCTGCGCACCGCGAAGGGTGATGTCGCGGGTCTCGAGAAGCTCATCAGCGACGTACCCAACGGTCATCCCTTCATGACCACCAGGATCGGCAGCGGTCTGGACCGCATCACCGCAGCCGAGGCGGCTCAATGGCTCGTGCATGCACAGGCGTTCGACCCCAGCGGGATCCGCTCCGCCGCCGTCGGGGACCCGGAGGCCAAGGGAGGGAAGGGATACCCGATCGGCCCAGGCTGGGTCGGGCGCATCGGCGGCGTGGCATTGCATGGGAGACACCTTGCGGAGACCATCTCCTTCAATCTCATCCCGTTCCCTGACCGTCCCGACGACGTGCCGGTGTGGGCGCTCGAGGCGCCGCAGACCGAGCAACGCACGTTCGACACCCAGCCGCCGGGGCCCCTGGCCGTCCTCACATGGCAATCGCGACGCATCAGGTTGGTGGGATCGTCGGAGGGCGTGACCGGGCTGGTGCTGGCCCAAGGAGATCAGCTCAAGGAACAGCAACGACAGGCGCTGGAGCACATGACCGCTTGGCGATACTCGAAAGCCCAGACGGCCAAGCTCAAGGCCAAGACGTACATGCCGCTGAAGCACGACCCCAGCAGCGCGGCGTGGCGCGGGGTCCCCCGTCTGCTCGGAGTCTCACGACGTGAGGAGGATGGTTCTCCGTTCTACCTGCCGGTCGCCACCATGGCCCAGTTGCAGGGTCTCTCGCTCTTTGGGGATGACCACGATCTCCGTGCCATCGTCGAGACGGTCGGGATGGACTACGGCCCGCAGGAAGCGACCATCAATGAAGTCGTCCACGATGTGCTCGACTTTCGACTGTCACTGCTCACCGGCGAAGGCGCAGAAGTTCGTGCCATGCTCGACACTTGTATCGAGGTCGCCAATCAATGCGTCACGCAACTTGGCAGATTGGGCTCGAATCTGGCAGCAGCGGCGGGAGACTTCGAGGGGCTCAGCGGAGCCCGAGAGCGCGCGATGCTGCTGGCTTGGTCTGCTCTCGACGCCCCGGCCCGGGACTGGCTCTCCAGGCTCTCCGCGACAAGCTCCGTCCGCGAGGAGCAGCGTCGCTGGCAGGAGCTCGTCGAGGACGTCCTCCTCGGGCTGGCCCGCGAACTGTGCGACACCGCGCCTCCGGCCGCGGTCATTGGGCGAAAGACCAAGTACGGCTTCATGACTGCTGCATTGGCCGAGCACTTCTTCCGCGCCTCACTACGCAAGCTGTTGCAGGCTGCGTTCGACACTTCCCAATCCCAGGAGTCCAACGATGAATGATTCATTCCGTTGCGGCAGGTTCGTCACAGGCCGCATTCACCAGCTCATTGGCGAGTCCCCCGGATCGCTCAACCCGAATTCCCGCGCATTGCTGGCCCAGCTTCGTCAGGCGCTCGGTTCAGAGCCTGGAACGGTGCCTTCGGTGTGGCCGATCACGCTGGAGGGGCTGCCCGAGTTCGGTGCCGTCACCCAGCGGCGCACCGAGACCGCCGTCCACCTGGCTTTGACCCTCTTTGCACTCCATCAGCAGGCGCAGTCGACCAACATGCACCAGCCCGGGCAACCCTTCGGCACCGCCGTGCGACGGCTCGCCGAGCTCTCTGCGGGCGAGGACGGCCCGCACCAGAGTCCCGCATACCGCCGGTTCACGGCGCTGTGCACTTCGACCGATCTGAATGCATTGCTCGTCCATGCACGCGGTCTGATCACCCAGATGCGCGGACAGGGCATCGGATTCGACTACGGCCGCTTCGCGGACGACCTCTACTACTTCCAGATCCCCAAACACCATGCCGAGGTCCAGCGCAGCTGGGGCCGGCAGTTCCACCGTCTCGACATAACCAACGACGATCCCAACACACGAGAAGGAGCCTCACAGTGAGCACCTACGTCGAAATCCACGCTCTTCAGACCGTTCCGCCCTCCTGCATCAACAGGGACGACACGGGTGCACCCAAGTCCGCGATCTACGGCGGAGTGCACAGGGCGCGGGTCTCCAGCCAGTCTTGGAAGCGCGCAATCCGGGAGGACTTCAACCAACGTCTGGATCCGAAGGACATCGGTACGCGCAGCACGCAGATAGCCTCCGAGATCGCCAAGGCGATTGTCGCCCTCGACCCCACGCTCTCCGAGCAGGCCATCAACCTCGCGGCCGACGCCATGGAGGCCTCGGGGTTCAAGCGCCCGGTTTCGAAGTCGCGTGGGAAGAACAAGGTGGCGGGGGATCCCGAGACCGGGTACCTCGTGTTCCTTTCCCAGCGCCAGATTGAGGCACTCGCCGCGGCGGCCGTGGAAGCGAGCGCTGATGACAAGCCCTTGGCCGCGATGAAGTCGGCGAAGGTCAAGAGCCTCGTCAATGCGGACCACTCAGTAGACATTGCGCTCTTCGGCCGGATGATCGCCGACAGCACCGACCTCAATGTCGATGCCGCATGCCAGGTGGCGCACGCACTGAGCGTGCACGAGGCGAGCACCGAGTACGACTTCTACACCGCGGTTGACGATGCACGAGATCGCGACGACAGCGAGGAGGACGCCGGCGCAGGAATGATGGGCACCGTCGGTTTCCTGTCGGCGACGCTCTACCGCTACGCCGCTGTCAACATGGATCAGCTCAATCGCAACTTGGGATCCTCCGAGGCGTCTTCTCGTGCGCTCAAGGCGTTTGTACAGGGATTCATCGAATCAATGCCAACCGGCAAGATCAACACGTTCGCCAATGGGACTCGACCGGCAGTGGTGCTGGTCACCGTCGCAGAGGGACAGCCTACGAGCTTGGTCGAGGCATTCGAAGAGCCCGTGCGGGCTGAGGATGGCCATCTCAAGCCCGCGATTGCCCGCCTGGCCACGCACGCCAACGAAGTGTTCGAGACCTGGCGTCGGCCGAGGGCATCCTTCGTCGTGGGACTGCCCTCGCTCGTCGGCGACTTGGACAAGGTCGGCCGGGTGGTCTCAATCGACGACCTCTACGACGCGCTGCGCGACGAGCTGTCGGAGTCCGAATGAGCGTCTTGACGCTGCGCCTTGCGGGTCCCCTGCAGAGCTGGGGCTCGTCAAGTCGCTTCACGCAACGCATGACTGAGCACGCGCCCACGAAGTCGGGAATCTTGGGCCTGCTCGCGGCTGCTCAGGGGCGCCGTCGCAGTGATCCCATCGAGGACCTCCTCGACTTGACGCTGGCCGTGCGCGTCGACCAGCAGGGGCGGCTGCTGCGCGACTTCCACACTGCCCACCATCAGCTCACGGGTGACGCAATGCCGCTGACTGACAGGTACTACTGGAGTGACGCCGTCTTCACTGCATACCTCGGCGGCCCCGAGGCCGTCTTGGAAGGTCTCCACGATGCGTTGAGGGATCCGAAATATCCGCTCTACTTGGGGAGACGTTCGTGTGTGCCGTCTGGACTGCTCTGCCTCGAAGTTCGAGGCGGGTCGATCACGGACGCGCTGATGGAGACTCCGTGGCAGGCGGGTCCCGCCGAGCGGAGACGCCGCAAGAGCTCGCCGTCGGTCAGGCTGGCCGTGCAAGCAGACCAAGCCGTGTACCCCGACTTGGTCGCAGCGCGGGAGTTGAACGACGTCCCTGTGGATTTCAACCCCGAGCATCGCCAATACCGATCGAGGGTCGTCGTGGAGACGCAGGTCGTCATTCCCACGTCGTCGAATTCGCCCGACGTTGATTCCGCCACAGCTCCCGTCGTGCATGACCCCATAGCGCTGTTGGGAGGCCAATGATGTACATGACGCAGTTTCACCTCAACGCACGGCGCGCCGGTGCGCGCAAGCTGCTTGGCTCGCCACAGGTGATGCACGCGGCGCTCATGAGCGGGTTTCCGCCTGGAGTCGGTGCCGGGCGCGTGCTGTGGCGGATCGACGACGATGCGGACCCCCTCCGTCCGGCCGTCTTCGTCGTGTCCTCGGAGCCGATCGACGTCGCGCACATCGAAGAACAAGGCGGCTGGCCGTCGCAACCGACGACGAGGCAGGTCGGCTACGACTCCTTCCTCCGTGATCTCGCAGTCGGCCAAGTATGGGCGTTCCGCCTTCGCGCAAACCCAACGCATCGAGCGAACGTCCTCGGGAAAAAGAGGGTGCTCGCCCATGTGACTGCCAGTCAACAACTGCAGTGGCTCTTGGCGCGAGCCCCCGAAATGGGGTGCGAGTTTGGCACCGCAGAGGCACCGACGGTAGCCGTCACCAATCGAGAGGTCGTACGTTTTCGTCGCGACGGGGCCTCTGTGACGTTGGGGGTTGCACGCTTCGACGGCGCGCTGACGGTCACCGACCCCGAGCGGCTCCGTGTCGCGCTCACGCAGGGAGTGGGGCGAGCGAAGGCCTATGGCTGTGGTCTGCTGACGTTGGCTCAGCCATGATCCCGGGGGCGAAACCGCCCGACTCGAAGCAGCTATTCCGGGTGGAGGATCGGATCACGTTCCTCCACCTGGAACGCTGCCAAGTGAGTCGGAGTGACAATTCCATCACCGCCACCGACCAATCCGGGACGATTCACGTTCCCGCTGCGGCCATTTCGTGCATTCTGCTCGGGCCAGGTACTCGAGTCACCCATCACGCCATGATGCTGTTGGCCAACTGCGGGGTGACCGTCGTATGGGTTGGTGAGGAGGGGGTGCGCTACTACGCGCATGGCACTCCACTCGCGAAGTCGACCCGCCTTCTCGAAGCACAGGCAGAAGCGGTGTCGAATCGGCGAAGCCGGCTGCGCGTCGCTCGGTCCATGTACGAGCAACGCTTCCCGGATGAGGTGGTGGACCATCTGACAATGCAACAGCTGCGCGGACGGGAAGGGGCTCGCGTCCGCGCGCTGTATCGCTATCACGCCGCCCGGACGGGGGTGGCGTGGAACCGTCGTGACTACAAGCCTGACGCATTTCTGGAATCCGACGACATCAATCAAGCGCTCTCCGCAGCACATTCTTGCCTCTATGGGGTCGTCCACGCTGTCGTCGTCTCGCTGGGATGCGCACCGGGGCTAGGTTTCGTACACACCGGCCACAGCCGCGCCTTCGTCTACGACATCGCGGATTTGTACAAGGCAGATCTGACTATCCCCGTAGCCTTTGACGTCGTTGCTGGCGGCGCCACGGACGTCTCCGGTGAAACGCGGCGACGTGTACGCAACGCATTGCGAGGCAGCAACCTGCTCGAGCGATGCGTCGGGGACATCAAGCGGCTACTGATGCCCGATGAGGGGCCAGATCTCAACGTGGAGGTGCTTCGGCTCTGGGACGAGAGCGGCGATCTCGTGGCTGCGGGGCAGAACTTCTCGAATGTGAGCGACTGGTGATCACGCTCGTGCTGACGAAAGTCCCTGTCGGCTTGCGGGGCCACCTCACGAAGTGGCTGATGGAGGTGTCTGCGGGAGTATTCGTCGGCCACACCAGCAGCAGGATTCGGGATGAGCTCTGGGACATCACATGCGAGGGCTTGGAGGGCGGTCAAGCCATCATGATCTTCTCCTCGCGCAATGAGCAAGGCTTTGAGATCCGCAATGCCGGACATCGCTGGCGGCCCATCGATATCGACGGGTTTGTTGCTCTGCGACGTCCCCCGGCCAACGATCTCACTTCGACTCCCGTGAAATCGGTCATGCCCCGGGCCAGCCGCTATCGCA
Organism: Propionibacteriaceae bacterium P6A17; assembly: GCA_000619965.1. Classification (GTDB taxonomy): domain Bacteria; phylum Actinomycetota; class Actinomycetes; order Propionibacteriales; family Propionibacteriaceae; genus Arachnia. The sequence goes on along the minus strand of KK211047.1, from coordinate 359 downwards.
GGCTGCAGCAGCGGAGACAATGACCCGCTTCACTGATAGAACTCTTCTCGATCGCAGACTAGAATCCCTAGTCATCAAGTGTGCTCCCCGCGCGAGCGGGGATGATCCCATCATGGCCGGCCTCATCAACGGCGTAAAGAAGTGCTCCCCGCGCGAGCGGGGATGATCCCTCCCAGTCGTCCGGGATGGTCACGTCGTCAGGGTGCTCCCCGCGCGAGCGGGGATGATCCGCGCATCGAGCGCCAGACCATCATCGTGCCCATGTGCTCCCCGCGCGAGCGGGGATGATCCGTCCGCCGCGTCGCCGGCGTGTGTGCCCGCGGAGTGCTCCCCGCGCGAGCGGGGATGATCCGCGGTAC
>JHVD01000016.1 GCA_000619965.1 Propionibacteriaceae bacterium P6A17 | reverse complement strand
TTGAGGATCTCATTCGCCTTTCGCAGCTCGGCCACCTCGCGGCGCAGGCGCTTGTTCTCCTCAGCGACATCGCTCGGGACACCGGGCTTCGCGCCGGCGTCGACCTCGCGGCGGCGATGCCACACCCGCAGCGTCTCCGCGCTCATGCCGAGGAGCCCCGCAACATGCCGCACGGCGGACATCAGATTCGAGTGCTCACCGGAGGCCTTGGCCTCATCGAGCATCCGCAGCGCGCGCTCGCGCATCTCGGGAGAGTACTTCTGGTTCATCGTGTTCCATCCTTGCTTCAAGAACGGAACGAAACCCAGGCCGATTCACCTGCTGACCGAAACGATCCGGGCCGCAGGCCTGGATCGGGGCCTGTCGGAGGCGTTGGCGGGGTGGCGGAAGCCGTTGGCGGTCCATGACCCAGGCAAGATCCTGCTCGACCTAGCGGTGTCGCTGGTGCTGGGCGGTGATGCGTTGAGCGACCTCGCCACCCTGCGCGCCGAACCAGGGGTCTACGGGTCGGTGGCGTCGGATCCGACGGTGTCCCGGCTGATCAAGGCCCTGGCCGACGATGCGGACAAGGCGATCAAGGCGATCTCGTCGGCGCGGCAGCAGGCCCGCGCCACCGTGTGGGGTGTGGCCGGTGTCCATGCCCCCGACCACGGCGCTACCGCTGAGCAGCCGCTGATTATCGACTTGGATGCGTCGCTGGTCACCGCGCATTCGGAGAAGCAGCAGGCTGCTCTGACGTTCAAACGCGGGTACGGGTTCCACCCCCTGTTGGCGTTCGCCGACCACGGCGCGGACGGAACCGGCGAAGCACTCGAGATCCTGCTGCGGCCGGGCAACGCCGGCTCCAACAAGGCCAGCGATCACATCGCTGTCACCAAGGCCGCGTTGGCGCAGCTCCCCGACCGCAACCCGCGCCCAGGGCGGAGGGTGCTGGTCCGCGCGGACGGGGCCGGCGGCACGAAGGAGTTCACGAAGTGGCTGACCGGGCGGCGGGTCGCGTACTCGGTCGGGTTCACCCTCCCCATGGACACCGCCGAGCTCTACCACCAGATCCCTGAATGGGTGTGGCTCCCGGCCCTCAACGCGGATGGTGAAGCCCGCGACGGGGCCGATCTCGCCGAGCTCACCGGACTACTCGACCTGACAGGCTGGCCCGACGGGATGCGGGTGATCGTCCGCCGGGAACGGCCCCACCCCGGAGCGCAGCTACGGTTCGACGACGTCGACGGCTACCGGCTGACCGCGTTCGCGACCAACACCAGAGGCGCCACCCTTCAACAGCTCGAGCTCCGGCACCGCCGCCGCGCCCGCTGCGAGGACCGCATCAGGCAGGCGAAGACCACCGGGCTGGCGAACCTCCCCCTCCACGGGTTCGACCAGAACAGGATCTGGTGCCAGATCATCGCGCTCGCGTCCGAGCTGCAGGCCTGGACCGGGCTGCTCGCGCTGGCCGGACACGAAGCACGCCGGTGGGAACCGAAACGGCTCCGCTACCGGCTGTTCAGCATCCCCGCCACCATCGCCCGAAGAGCCAGACGCATCCACCTCCACCTCAGCGACCGATCCCCATGGGCCGGGCTGATCCACGCCGGCATCACCAAGCTCCAAGGGCTCCCGGCCCCAGCGACCTGACCCCGCGGCCCCGACCATCCGCCTCGATCCTGGAATACCCCCTCGGCCTGGAACCCCGCCCACCGCGAACGTCACGCGGCGTCTTGTCGCACCCTCCTGCAAGAATCAGACCAACATCGACACCACCGGCGCCGACAACCCCCGATCGGGGCCGTCATGAAAGATCGAGGCTAGATTGGTGCGCATGGCACAGGTGTTCATCTCGCGCGTCGTGGGGCTGCCCCTCGTGGACGCCTCGGACTCGCAAGTGGGCCGCGTCAAGGACATCATCTGCTACGCGCGAGCCGACGGCAGGGCCCCGCGCGTCAAAGGGCTCGTCGTCGAACTCTTCGCGAAGCAGCGGATCTTCGTGCCGATGGTGCGCGTCCACCACATCAGCCCCAACCAGGTGTCGATCCAGGGCATGATCGACACCCGCAAGTTCCAGCGTCGCGACGGCGAGCTGCTCGTCGCCGCCGACCTCTTCGACCGCCCCCTCGAGCGCGGCGACGGCAAGAGCACCATCCTCGACGTGTCGATGGAACAGGTGCGCAGCCACGAGTGGGAGCTGCGTCGCGTCGCCGTGCGTCGCGTCACCAAGGTGGGCCGCTTCGGGTTCGGTGGCCGGTCCGAGCCGCAGGTGCTGAGCTGGAAGGACGTGCCGGCACTGCACGCGTCGACGGAGCGCACGACGGCGAACCTCGTGGCCGAGTTCGCCGACATGAACCCGGCCGACATCGCCAAGGAACTGCACGATATGGATCCGCGGCAACGCGTGGAGGTGCTGGACGCCCTCGACGACGACATGCTCGCCGAGGCCATCGAGGAGCTCCCCGAGGAGGAGCAGATCGAGGTCATCTCGGCCCTCGACACCGAGCGGGCCGCCGACGTGCTGGAGGAGATGGACCCCGACGACGCCGCCGACCTCATCCGTGACCTCCCCCAGGCGGTCGCCGAGGACCTCCTGGAACACATGGAGCCGGAGGATGCCTCCGACGTGCGCCGCCTGCTGGTCTACGGCGAGTTCACCGCCGGCGGCATGATGACGCCAGAGCCCGTCGTGCTCGAATCCGACGCCACCGTCGCCCAGGCCCTCGCCTACGTCCGCAACGAGGAGCTGACGCCCGCGCTCGCGTCGATGGTGTTCGTGTGCCGCCCCCCGCTGGAGGCCCCGACGGGACGCTACATCGGCGCCGTCCACACCCAGCGGCTGCTGCGCGAGGCGCCGACGCTCATGGTGGCGAAGATGCTCGACGAGACCCTCGAGCCGCTGCACACGAGCGACCCCCTCGCGAAGGTCAGCCGCTTCTTCGCCACCTACAACCTCGTCGTCGCCCCCGTCGTCAACGACTCGAACCAGCTCGTCGGCGCGGTCACCGTCGACGACGTGCTCGACCACATGCTGCCCGACGACTGGCGCGGCGACCAGATGGACGCGACGGAGCCCTGGGGGGTGAACGGTGGCTGACAACGACCTCTCGAAGCCCCGCGAGTCCCGCGGCTCGTGGCTGCCCCGGGTCCAGCTCGATTCCGAGACCTTCGGCACGTTCGCCGAGGCGTTCGCGCGGTTCATGGGTACCGCGAAGTTCCTCGTCTACATGACGGTCTTCGTCGTGCTCTGGGTGACGTTCAACTTCGTCGGTATCTACGGCTTCAAGTGGGATCCGTACCCGTTCATCCTGCTGAACCTGTTCTTCTCCACCCAGGCCTCCTACTCCGCGCCGCTCATCCTGCTCGCGCAGAACCGCCAGGAGGTGCGCGACAAGATCAGCCTCGACGAGGACCGTCGCCTGGCCGCGCAGTCGCGTGCCGACATGGACTTCCTCGCGCGCGAGATCGCCTCCATCCGCATGCATCTGGGCGAGCTCGCCACCCGCGACTTCGTCCGTTCCGAGCTTCGCTCCGAGTTGCGCGGCCTGCTCGACGAGCTCGACGAGCGGGCGCGCACCCGCGAGGAGATGCCCGACGACGGGGAGGACACCCGTGCCCGGTGAGCACACGACCACCGCGACGCCCGGCTTCCGATGGTTCGGGCTCGTGGCGTTCGTCGGGCATCTGCTGCTGCTCGGCACCGACGCGACGGCGCTGTGGCGGATCGCGGGCGAGGGCAAGGTGGGCATCCTCGTGGCCGCACTGTTCGTCGTCGCCTACCTCGGCATCTGGCTGGTGTGGCTGGCGCCGGGGTCACAACGCCGCCTGCGCGCCCACGAGCGCATGCTGCTGCTCCTGACGATGGTGCCGGCGCTGGCCGTCGTCGCCGCACTGGGCAGGCTGTGGATGCTGGGCCTCGTCGCGGGCTCCTTCATCCTGCTGGGCGACGCACTCGACCACCGGCGGCGCTGATCGACCGCACCATCCCGCGGATCCCGACGCCCTGCTCGGCGCCCGAACCCCCGGGATGTGGCGTACAGCGTGTCGTTGGCCCCGGGGCAGGCAATACTGCTCCCATGCGACGCTTTGCGCACCCCACCACGCTGGCCGACGATGGCCTGGTCCTCGCGCTCGCGCCCGGCCTCGGGCCGGAAGGACCGGAAAGGTCGCCGTCGTTCTTCCACGGCTTCGCGACCCGCCCGCAGGTGCTCGCCCGCGCGCTCGTGACGCTCGCCGACATCACCGCGACCAGGTACTTCCGCCACACCCCCGTCGGGGAGCGCGACCCGATCCTCTCCGCCCACGGCGACCGGCTCCGCGCGGAGTGCTTCTCCGCCTGCAACGGCATCCATGCCTGCCTGGAAGTGATGGGTGGCGCACTCGACGGCGGCGAGATCGGGCGCGGCACCACCAACGTCGACCTCGGCCCCGCGTCGCGCGCCCTGCTCACGAACCTCCCCGCGCACGAGCTCCTGCACCTCGACGTCGGCGACGACGGGCTCCGGGCATCGACCCCGTCCAGGACCGCTGCCGAGCGGCCCGTCGACATGCCGTCGCGGTGGGTGCCTGCGCTCGGCAACGTGGCGCAGATCCTCACCGGCTTCTCGGAGGCGTTCCGGGTGCCTGCCTCCGGGGCGCGCGCCTTCCTGGCGGCGTTGCTGCCGGGCCTAGGCCGGGCGCCGTGCCCGTCCCGGGCATCCATCGGCTCAGCGCGCTGAAGCGGCTCCTCCCCCACGCCGAGGGACTCGTCGTCCACCGCCCCGACGACGCCACCGCAGGCGCGCTCGTCGCCCTCGAACTGCCCGCGGCCCGCGTCACGGTGGCGCTCACCGACGAGGCATGGCGCGGCTTCTCCGGCGAGGGCTCGCTGCTGGGGCAGTTGGCCGGGGAGCGAGCGATCGAGGACGCCGAGTGGATCAGCGCCGTGCTCGCGTTCGAGCCGGTCATCGACGTCGCCCACCTCGCCCGCGAGACCGGCCTCGACGACGCCCGCGTGCACGCCGGTCTGGCCGTCCTCGCGGCGTCCGGCCGCGTCGGTTGGGACCCGCACGAGCGCGCATACTTCCACCGCGAGCTGCCCGACGACCCGGATCGCGTCACCCGGGACAACCCACGCCTGACGGCGGCGCGCCAGCTCGTCGCGGCCCGGGCGGTCCGCCCGCACGACGGAGGGTTCGTCGTCGGCTCCGGCGAGGCCGAGTACGCCGTCGCGCAGGACGTGCTGCCCCGGTGGGCCAACCGGGTGCTCGACGTGGCCGTCCTCCACCAGGAAATCCTCGCCGAGGCCACCCGACGGGGCCACGTCCCGTCGGAGGCCTGGGCCGGTGTCCACGAGCTGGCGGCGCGGAAGGGCTCCGGAAGGCCCGGGCGCTGGCGGGCGTGCTGCCACTTGCGTGAGTCGCCGCTGCGCCTGGCGGCGTCTCCCCGAGGCGTCGCTGGGCCCGCAGTCCGGTTCCGTCGGGCACGGCCTTCCCGGGCGGCGTCGACCCCGCGGGTTGAACAACTCGTCAAAAGTGCAAGGATGATGGGGTGACCGAACACCCGCTCGTACCCCTCGTCCGCGCCGCACTGCACCAGGTGGAGGATCCGGAGATCCGCCGCCCCATCACCGACCTCGGGATGGTGGACGCCATCTCGGCCGACGACGCCGGCCACGTCCACGTCCGCGTGCTGCTGACCGTCTCCGGCTGCCCGATGCGCAGCGAGATCACCACCCGCGTCCGCGCCGCCGTGGAGCCCATCGAGGGCGTGGCCAGCGTCGACGTCGAGCTGGGCGTGATGAACGACGAGCAACGCGACGCCATGCGGCAGATGCTGCGCGGCGGCCAGCCCGAGCGCGTGATCCCCTTCGCGCAGCCGGGCAACCTCACCAAGGTGATCGCCATCGCCTCCGGCAAGGGCGGCGTGGGCAAGTCGTCGGTCACGGTCAACCTCGCCGTCGCGCTCGCGAAGCTGGGCCGCAGCGTCGGCATCCTCGACGCCGACATCTACGGCCACTCGGTGCCCGACCTCCTGGGGCTGGGCGACGCGCGCCCCACCGTCGTCGACGACATGATCCTTCCCGTGCCCGCGCTGGAGGGCCTGAAGGTCATCTCGATCGGGATGCTGAAGCCGTCGCGCGACCAGGTGGTGGCGTGGCGCGGCCCGATCCTCGACCGGGCGCTCACCCAGCTCCTCACCGACGTGTTCTGGGGTGACCTCGACTACCTGCTGCTCGACCTGCCGCCCGGCACCGGCGACGTCGCCATGAGCCTCGGGCAGAAGATCCCGGGCTCGCAGGTCGTCGTCGTGACGACGCCGCAGCTCGCCGCCTCCGACGTGGCGGAGCGCGCGGGCACGATGGCGCACATCATGGATCAGCGCGTGCTGGGCGTCGTGGAGAACATGTCGTGGCTCGAGCATCCCTGCGGCCACTGCGGCCAGACCGAGCGCATCGAGCTGTTCGGCTCCGGCGGCGGCACCCTCGTCGCCGAGGCCCTCACCGAACGCGTCGGCTACACGGTGCCGCTGCTCGCGCAGATCCCCTTCGACGAGACCCTCCTCGCCGGCGGCGACCGCGGCACCCCGATCGTCGACTCCGCCCCGGAGCACGCAGCCGCCAAGGCGCTGCAGCAGCTCGCGCAGGACGTCGCCTCCCTCAAGCCGTCGATCGTCGGTCAGCGGCTGGGCCTCATCACCAACTGACCTCGCACGCCTCGGCTACGTCGCCTCGTCGTCGAACGGCGCGGCGACGAGGTGAGGCACCTTCTCCGCCTTCGCGTCGAGCGCCGCCTCAGCGGCCTGCTTGGCGTCGTCGACCTCATGCTCGGCTGCCTTGGCGGCGTCCTCGAGCTGACGCTTCATCTCCTCGATCTCGCGCTTCGCCTCCTCGATCGCGGCGACCTCCTGGCTGAGGTGCTTCTTGATGAAGGTGCGCGGATTCAGGTCGGCGAGCTCGAGGTCGGCGTACTCGGGACCGAGCTGATCCCGGAGCGATTTCTGCGTGTTGTTGGCGATGCCGCGCAGGTAGACGAACAGCCGTGCCGCCTTGCGCGAATACTCCGGCATCTTCTCCGGGCCGAAGAGCACGACAGCGATCACGATGATGAGGACCATCTCGACCGGGTCGATGCCAAACAACATGTGCCGAATGCTACCGCGTCGGGCCCGAATCAGCGCAGGCCGGTGAGCCGGGCGAACCCGGCACCCAGACGATGCGTCAGGCCGGTACGGCAGGCCGACTCGCCGGGCAGCGCGTCGACCGCCTGGGCCTGCATGGCGGGCGAACCGTTCGTCGCCACCGCGACGACGCCCGCACCGGACTGCCACACCTCCACCGACGGCAGCCCCGCGGCGGCGGCTGCGGAGAGCCGGGTGGCCTGCTCGAGGCAGCCTTCGGACCAGGTGGCGACGAGCGTCTGCACTCCGTCGGAGTAGATGAGGCTCATGGAGCGTTCACCGCGGACCTTCGTCGATGAATAGGCGACCAGCGGCAGCCCGGCCAGCTCGGAGGGGCAGGTGGCAAGTCCGACGCACCAGCCGCGCGTGCCGCTGCTGCCCACCCTGCTCAGCGCCACCACCTCGCTCGCCTGGTCGCTGAGCTCGGCGACCCCGACCCGCAGCGAGCGGAAGCCGACGATGATCGTCGGGTTGCCCTGCGAGTCGAACCGCTCGGAGCGCAGCAGGATGCCCGTCGGCACGTCGAACCACCATCTGGCCACGAGGGCGCCGTCGCGGCGCGCCTCCATGACGGAGGCGTCCCGGCCGGCGATCGTCGCGAGGGACGCGAAGGCGGAGAAGTCCCAGTCGTCGAGCGAGTCATGCTCCGACGAGGTGATCTCGGTCACGAAGTCTGGGGCGAAGCTCGACAGGAACTGGTTGCCCAAGCGGTCGTAGACCGTCAGGTTCGCGCCCTGCCCTCCGACCCGCTGCACGGTGACGTCGCCGCGCAGGAAGCCCCCGCCATCGGCGACCACGAGCACCTCCTGGACGCCGCTGACGGCCACGGGCGCCGCCGCCGCGGTGCTCAGCATCGCCTCCGCGGCGTCCGACGAGATCGGCAGCGACTGGTCCTCGTCGACGGGTACCCCACCGACGTTGCGCGCCGTCGCGAGCTGCGCACCCCGCTGCTGGGCCAGCAGCACGGCACCGACGGCGCCCTGGACGCTCGTCGCGGTCATCTGCATCGCGAACTGTTCGCGGCTGGCGCCCACGGCGTCGGAGATGGAGCGGGGAGCCGGTGCCAACGCCACGGACAGGACGCCTACGCCCACCACGAGCGCCAGCATCGCGACGGTGCCACGCATCATCAGGTTGCGACGGCGGCGGCGCCGCGACGGCAGCGCGCACGACGCCCCCGTCGCGGCCGCGCTCAGGTACAGGGGTTGCGAGCACTCCTCGCCGGCGATGGCCTCGAGCCGGCTGGCCAGCGCCGACGGGCACCGTGAGGCACCGGCCTGGGCGTTGGCGAGGGCGGAGCGCAGGTCGCGCAGCTCGATGGTCTCCTCGCGGCACAGGGGGCAGCCTGCGAGGTGTTGCGCCACCTCCGCCCAGCGTTTGGCCGGCAGGGTCTCGTCGACGAATCCCGAGAGATCGTCGTGGAAGCGTGCGCAGCCGCGGGCCACGTCAGGAGACCCCGAGGTACCTCGAGCGGCCCTGCGCCGGGGCACGATGCTTCAGCGCCTTGCGCAGTTGGCTGCGGCCGCGCGCGATGCGGCTGCGCACCGTGCCGAGCTTCAGGTCGAGCACCTGCGCGATCTCCTCATAGCTCAGGCCCTCGATGTCGCAGAGCACGACGGCGACGCGGTACTCCGGCTTGAGCTGCGCGAGCGCGGCGGCCACGTCGGGATCGAACTCGCCGTCGGCGTGAATGTCCTCCGGGGTGGCGGCGCTGCCCCACACCGAGTCCGGCGCGGTGGAGAGGGCATCCATGCGGATGCGCTGCCGGCGCCGCGCCTGGTCCAGGAACATGTTGGTGGTGATGCGGTGCAGCCACCCGGAGAGGGTCCCGGGCTGGAAGGTGTGGATGGATTTGAAGACGCGCACGAAGACGTCCTGCGTGAGGTCCTCGGCGTCGTGGGGATTGCCGGTGAGGCGCAGCGCGAGGCGGTAGACCTGCGGCGAGTAGTCGCGCACGAGCTCCTGCCACGTCGGGGCCACCCAGTCGGTGGCCTGTGCCTCACTCATCGAGCTCTCCATGTCTTCCAGTGCAGCAGGTGAACCTGTGTGGAACCTGTGCGTCCATTGGTTCCAACGCGCGAGGACGCCGGATTGTTCCCGTCCGCGCGGATCAGTGCTCGCCTGCGAAGTGTTCGTCGAGGATGCGCAGGAAGCCGTCGAGGGCCTCCGCAGGCGCCTCGCCCATGGGTGCGCGGCAGCCTCCGACGGCAAGCCCGCGGGCGTTGAGCGCGGCCTTGACCATCATGCAGCCCTGGCTGGCGAACACGCCCGTGAACGCCGGCAGCGCCAGCTGGTTGAGCGTGATGGCACGCTCGACGTCGCCGGCGAGGAACGCCTCGACGACGGCCCTCGCTGCCCGCGCGGTGAAGTGGGTGGAGGTGCCGACAACGCCGACCCCGCCGACCGCGAGCAGGGGCAGCAGCATGGCATCGTCGCCGGCGTAGTACTGGAGCGTCGTCTGGGCCATCACCACCGACGACGACGCCACCGCGCCCTTCGCATCCTTCACGGCCCGGATGCGAGGGTGGTCGGCCAGGCGGATCAGCATGTCCTGCGGGATGGGCAGGCCCGCGCGGTGCGGGATGTCGTAGAGCATGTTGGGCAGCTCGGTGGCGTCGGCCACCGACCGGAAGTATGCCTCCAGCTGCGCCTGAGGCGGCCTCGAGTAGTAGGGCGTCACGACGAGCAACCCGTCGACGCCGACGCCGGCGGCCTGCTCCGCCAGGTGCACGGTGTGGCGGAGGTCGTTGGTGCCCACGCCCGCGACGATGCTCGCCCGGTCGCCCACGGCATCGACCACCACCTCGAGCAGCCGACGCTTCTCGTCGTCGGTGGTGGTGGGAGACTCACCCGTCGTCCCGTTGACGACGAGACCGTCGTTGCCGAGGTCGTCCACGAGATGCTTCGCCAGCACGACCGCCTGCTCCTCGTCGAGGGCCCCGTCGGCGGTGAAGGGGGTGACCATCGCGGTGAGGATGCGCCCGAAGACGGGCTCAAGCTGTTCGTTCATTCCAAGGCCTCCGTGGTGTGCCGGTGGCGACATTCTAGTGCGTCGCCCTCGCCCGCCGCGGGACGCGACTACTCTTGGGCACGTGACTACCGAGACGCAGCCCCCTGCCCCCACGGCCGCGGTGTGGGCCCACACCGAAGACTACGTGCCCGTCACCGAGGCCGTGCGAGAAGCACGCGACGAGGCGACGGTGCACGGCCAGGTGCCGATCAGCACCGGTGTGGTCGCACTGCTTGGCACCCTGACGCGCGCCATGGGCGCCACCAACATCGTCGAGGTCGGCACGCTGCACGGCGGCTCGGGCATCGCGTTCCTCCAGGCGATGGGGCCAGAAGGCGTCCTCACCTCGATCGACGCCGAGCCCGACAACCAGTTCAGCGCGCGGCGCATCTTCCAGTCCGCGGGCTTCCCCACGTCGCGCTTCCGGCTGATCGCCGGCGCCCCCATCGAGGTGCTGCCCAAGCTGCGCGACGGCGCCTACGACATCGTGTTCGTCAACGGCGACAAGCTCGAGACGGTGGAGTACGTCGCCGCTGCGGGCCGGCTGCTGCGCCCCGGCGGGCTGCTGGTCCTCCACGACGCGCTCTGGTACAACCGGGTGCCCGATCCCGACGACGAATCCGACGAGGCCATCATCATCCGCGAGGCGCTCGAGGCCATCACCACCTCCGACGAGTACGTGCAGGCCCTGCTGCCCGTCGGAGGAGGCGTGCTGCTGGCCAGCAAGCGCTGACGGTTCCCCCCACCCAGTCAGGCGGCCCCGCACGACTCGAGTCGTGCGGGGCCGCCTGACTGGGGATGCGGTTCAGTCGCGGGGAATCGTCGTGCCCTTCTCGACGACGACCACCCCGCCCGGCGACACCGTCAGGCCCCGGGCCCGGTCGTGCTCGTGGTCGACGCCGATCTGCACTCCGTCGGGGACGACGACGTTCTTGTCGAGGATCGCGCGCCGCACGACGGCGTTCTTGCCGATGCGCACCTTGTCCATCAACACCGAGTCGGAGACCTGCGCCCACTTGTCGACGTGCACGTGGGGGCTCAGCACCGAACGGTCGATCTCTCCGCCCGAGATGATGCAGCCCGAGGTCACGATCGAGTCCTCGGCCCGGCCGCGGATCACGAACTTGGCACCGGGGGCCTGCACCTGGGACGTCCAGATCGGCCACTCGGTGTTGTACAGATTGAACTCCGGATCCACGGAGACGAGATCCATGTGGGCCTCGTGGAAGGCATCGATGGTGCCCACGTCGCGCCAGTAGTCCTGGTCCTTCTCCGTCGCACCGGGGACCACGTTGGACTTGAAGTCGTAGACCTGCGCCTGCCCCTGGGCCGTGAAGGCGGGGATGATGTCGCCACCCATGTCGTGCCGTGACGTCGGGTCGGCGCCGTCCGCACGCAGCTGCTCCGTGAGCGCCGCGGCCGTGAAGACGTAGTTGCCCATCGACGCGAACGATTCCTCCGGCGAATCCGGCAGGCCGGGGGGATCGGTGGGCTTCTCGAGGAATTCGCGGATCTTGCCGTCGGGCGCGGAGTCGATGATGCCGAACGCGCTGGCGTCGGCGCGCGGCACCCGGATGCCTGCGACGGTGGCGGCGAGCCCCGAGTCGATGTGCGCGTCGACCATCTGCTCGATGTCCATGCGGTAGATGTTGTCCGCGCCGAAGACGACGACGTAGTCCGGATCCGCGTCCCTGATGAGGTTGAGCGACTGGAAGATTGCGTCGGCGCTGCCCTGATACCAGCGCGGGCCCAGACGCTGCTGGGCGGGCACCGGGGCGACGTAGTTGCCGAGCATCGTCGAGAACCGCCACGTCATCGAAATGTGTCGGTCGAGCGAGTGCGACTTGTACTGGGTCAGCACCGCGATCTGGCGCAGCTCGGAATTGGCGAGATTGGAGAGCACGAAGTCGATCAGACGGTAGGTGCCCCCGAACGGCACGGCGGGTTTGGCCCGGTCGGCGGTGAGCGGCATCAGACGCTTTCCCTCACCGCCGGCGAGCACGATGGACAGGATCTTCGGACGGGTCGCCATGGCACGAAACCTATTGCATTCGCGCGTCCAGTTCGAGGGAATCCGAGAAATGGGCGGAAGAGTTGTCGGACCGTTCACTTCTGCCCACCTCAGCGTCCGCTTTCTGAAAGGATCGGGGCATGAGCCTGAAGCTGTCCTTGCTGACCCGCGAATATCCTCCGTCGATCTACGGTGGCGCAGGCGTCCACGTCGCGCAGCTCGTCCCGCAGTTGCGGGAGCTGATCGACGTCGACGTGCACTGCATGGGCGAGCCGCGCGAGGGGGCGACGGCGCACGCCGAGGACTTCCCCCCTGGCGCCAATGCCGCGCTGCGCGTGCTCGGCGCCGACCTGTCGATGGTCGCCGCGCTGGCTCCGGACACCTCGATCCTCCACTCGCACACGTGGTACGCCAACATGGCCGGCCACATCGGTGGGCTGATGCTCGACGTGCCGCACGTCGTCACGTCGCACTCGCTGGAGCCGCACCGCCCGTGGAAGGCCGAGCAACTCGGCGGCGGCTACCGCGTTTCGAGCTGGGCGGAGCGCACCGCCTACGAGGCGGCCGACGCGGTGATCTCCGTGTCCGAGGGCATGCGACGCGACGTGCTCGCGAGCTACCCGGAGCTCGACCCGGCGAAGACGCACGTGGTGAAGAACGGCATCGACACCGACGAGTTCCGCCCCGACGAGGCCACCGACGTCGTCGACGGGCTCGGCATCGACCGCGACCAGCCGTACGTGGCATTCGTCGGGCGCATCACGCGGCAGAAGGGCCTCGTGCACCTCGTGCGCGCGGCCCGAGAATTCGATCCGGACACCCAACTCGTGCTGCTCGCGGGCGCCCCCGACACCCCCGAGATCGCCGCCGAGTTCGACCAGGCCTTCGCGCAGTTGCAGAGCCAGCGCCGGGCGAAGGTGCTGTGGGTGCAGGAGATGCTGCCTCGCGCGTCGGTGCGTCAGGTGCTCACGCATGCCACGGTGTTCGCCTGCCCCTCCATCTACGAGCCGCTCGGCATCGTCAACCTCGAGGCCATGGCCTGTGAGACTCCGGTGGTCGCGTCCGCCGTCGGGGGCATCCCCGAGGTGGTCGCCGACGGCACCACCGGGCTGCTGGTCCCCTACGATCCGCAGCGGGCCGACGATCCGGCGTTCGTGGAGGGATTCGAGCAGGACTTCGCGCGGAAGGTCAACGAGCTGACCCGCGACGCGTCCCGCGCCCGCGCGATGGGCGTCGCCGGTCGGCAACGCTGCATCGACGAGTTCTCCTGGGCGAGCATCGCGCGGCAGACCGTCGACGTGTACCAGGCGGCGATCGAGCGCCACGGCTGACGCTCCCCCAGACGCGTTCGGGCCCCCACCGGTGGCAGGTGGGGGCCCGAACGTCGTGCTGGGCTGTTCGGAAACGTCAGCCGGCGACGCCCTGCAGCTCACGCAGCAGCGCCTCGGCTTCCTCTGCGTTCATCTCGACGACCAGCCGGCCGCCTCCGTCGACGGGGACGCGCATGACGATGCCGCGACCCTCCTTCGTGACCTCCATCGGGCCATCGCCCGTGCGGGGCTTCATCGCTGCCATGGGTCCATCCTCAATTCTCGGTCGTAGTGGAGCCAAGTCTACCGTCCCCATCCGGACGCGCATCCTCCGCCGCCGCAATGGGGCCGTCGGCCTCTTCCCTGGCCTCGACGCCTGCGTCGGCGTCGACGGGCTGGGCCGGGCGCGCGACGGCACGGTCGAGGATCTCGTCGACGAAGGCCATGTCGTAGCCCCTGGTGCGGATGTCGAAGCGCAGGGCGTGGGGGTCCACGTCGCCGGCGACGACATCGCGCAGCCCCTCGTCGACCTGATCGACGGCATACCCGTGCATCGCCCTGGGGATGCGCACGGCGGCGAGGAACTCGTCGGTGAGGTCGCCCGGCGGCATGCGCCCCTTCGGGCTGTCGTCGACGGGCTGCGTCCACTGGCCGAAGCGGCCGGTGCCCGCGATCGCCGCGAGCCCCATCACCGCGAACGCGGCGAGCACGATGACGATGGTCATGCCTGCCCCCGAGGGACAGGGGCCCCCATGGCTTCGACGGCTTCGTCGACGTCGTCGGTGACGGTGATGAGCCCAAGGTCGTCCGGCGAGATGTAGCCCTCCCCCGCGAGCGAGCCCTCGACCCAGTCGAGCAGCGGCTGCCAGTGGTCCCGCCCGAACAGGACGACGGGGAACTGCGTCACCTTGCCGGTCTGGATGAGGGTCAGCGACTCGAAGAGTTCGTCGAGCGTCCCGAACCCGCCGGGCATGGTGATGAAGCCGCGCGAGTACTTGAGGAACATGGTCTTGCGCGCGAAGAAGTAGCGGAAGTTGATGCCGAGGTCGACGTAGGGGTTGATCCCCTGCTCGTGCGGGAGCTCGATCCCGAGTCCGACGGAGAGGCCGCCCGCCTCCCGGGCTCCCTTGTTCGCGGCCTCCATGATGCCCGGCCCGCCACCGGTGATGACCGCGAAGCCGCGCTCGACGAGCCGCCCTGCGAGCTGTTCGGCCACCGTGTAGAACGGGTCGCCCGGCTTGACACGCGCCGAGCCGAAGACGCTGACCGCGGAGGGCACCTCCTTCATGGCGTCGAAGCCCTCGACGAACTCCGACTGGATGCGCAGGACGCGCCACGGGTCCCCGTGGGACCACTGGTACTGCTCGTCGAGGAGGGCCTGGTCGGCCATCGGCTGACGGGCCTGCTCGCCGTCGAGGATGATGGCTCCCTGGGTGCGCCGCTTCTGCATGGTCGTTCGCCTTTCCGTGAGGTGGGTCAGCCGAGCCAGGCGCGGAGGCCGTCGGCGCAGCGGTCGAGTTCGGGCAGGTGGATGCGTTCGTCGTCGCGGTGCGCGAGGGAGGCGTCGCCGGGGCCGTAGTTGACCGCGGGGATGCCGAGCTCGGAGAAGCGAGCGACGTCCGTCCAACCGTACTTGGGCCTCGCCTCGCCTCCGACTGCCGCGACGAATTCCCTCGCCAACGCGCGGTCCAGGCCCGGCCTGGCGGCGGGCGAGACGTCGTCTGTGCGGAACTCGTGCCCTGCGAACACTTCGCGCAGGTGCGCGAGGGCCTCGTCGGTGGTCTTGTCGGGCGCGAAGCGGTAGTTGACGGTCAGCGACGCCGAGGGCGGGATCACGTTCTTCGCCATGCCGCCGGTGACGGCGACCGCGTTCAGCCCCTCCCGGAAGACGAGTCCCTCCACCTCGATCTCGCGCGGCTCGTAGGCGTTCAGCGTGTCGAGGAGGGGGGCGAGCGCGTGGACGGCGTTGACGCCCATCCAACTGCGGGCCGAGTGCGCGGCCTGGCCCTCCACGTCGAAGATGACGCGGATCGTCCCCTGGCAGCCGCCTTCGATCTGCGCGGAGGTGGGCTCCATGAGCACGGCGAAATCGCCCTCGACGAGGTCTGACCGGTGACGCGCGAGGCGGCCGAGGCCGTTCTTCGTCGCCTCGACCTCCTCGTTGTCGTAGAAGATCCAGGTGATGTCGCGCTTCGGCTCGGTGAGTTCGGCTGCGAGGTGCAGCATCACGGCCACACCGCCCTTCATGTCGACGGTGCCCCTCCCCCACAGCACGTCGCCGTCGAGGCGCGAGGGCAGGTTGGCGGCCACCGGCACCGTGTCGAGGTGACCGGCGATGACCACCCGCTCCGGGCGCCCGAGCAGGGTGCGGGCGACGACGCAGTCGCCGTCGCGGTGCACGTCGAGGTGGGTCGTTCGCAGCGCCTCCTCGACGAGGTCCGCCAGCGTCCGCTCGTCCCCGGAGACTGATTCGACGTCGACGATCCGGGCGAGGATCGCGGGCAGCGGTGCGGTGAGGTCGAGCGTCATGCGTCGATCCTACGCGACCGGTGGTGGACGTCGCCGGACGCCGAGTGGCTCGAGGGGCGCAGGCGTGGATTCTGCCGCGGGTGAACACCGGCGCCACGGATGCGAGCAGGCGTCAGCACGTGTGGCAGGATGCCGGGCATGGAGCAATTCTTCGGTCGTCCGTGGGTCGACCTCATGCGGCTGTCCAGCGCGCTGTGTCGTCGCTGACCGCACCCAAGCCCCCGCGAGACTCGACCAGAAAGCACCTCCATGTCCCAGCACACGCTGGCGCGCCCCGACGCGCCCGAATCGGGCCAGCACCGGCCCCAACCCTTCTACTCCAAGCTCTCCTTCCAGATCGTCGCGGGCCTCGTCGTGGGCCTGTTGCTCGGCTTCGCCGCCATCGCGATCGGCCCCGCAGGTGACGGACCCAACTGGCTCACCACGTTGCTCACCGAGGTGGGACGCGCCTACGTCTCGCTGCTGACGGTGTTGGTGATCCCGCTGGTGGTCACCGCAGTGATCTCGTCGGTTGCGAGGCTCCGAGAGATGACCAACGCCGCTCGGCTGGCGTTGCAGACCCTCCTGTGGTTCGCGATCACCGCGCTCGCCTCGGTGATCGTCGGCATCGTGGTCGGCGTCGTCTCCCGTCCGTGGCTGACGGCGGGCGTCACCGCCGACGCCGCGCAGGACCCGTCGAAGGTGGGCCAGTGGACCGCCTTCCTCACCGGGCTGGTGCCGTCGAACATCTTCGGCCTCAGCGTCAAGGTGGCGGAGACCGACGGCGCCATCAGCGCCTCCCCCAGCTTCTCCATCCTGCAGATCCTCCTCATCTCGATCGCGCTCGGCGTCGCTGCGCTGAAGGTGGGCCCGAAGGCCGACCAGTTCGTCTCGTTCGCCGAGTCGGCGCTCGCCGTCGTGCAGAAGGTGCTGTGGTGGATCATCCGGCTCGCGCCCATCGGCACCGCGGCGCTCATCGGCAAGTCCCTCGTCGCCTACGGCTGGTCGTCGCTGGCTTCGCTCGGCGTGTTCGTGCTGGCGCTGTACGTCGGTCTCGCCGTGGTCTGGCTCGTCGTGTATCCGGTGGTGTTGAGGGCCCATGGGCTGGGCGTCGCGCAGTTCTACCGCAACGTGTGGCCGGTGATCTCGCTGGGCTTCGTCACTCGGTCGTCGATGGGCGTCATGCCCGTCACGCAGGAGGTCACGGAGAAGAACCTGGGCGTCCCGCGCGGCTATGCGTCCTTCGCCGTCCCGCTGGGCGCCACCACCAAGATGGATGGCTGCGCGGCCGTCTTCCCCGCGCTCGCGGCGATCTTCATCGCGCAGTTCTACGGTGTGCCGCTGCATGTGACGGACTACCTGCTGATCGCGTTCGTCGCGGTGATCGGCTCGGCAGCGACGGCCGGCACCACCGGCGCGACGGTGATGCTCACCCTCACGCTGTCCACCCTCGGGCTCCCGCTCGCAGGCGTGGGGCTGCTGCTCGCAGTCGAGCCGATCGTCGACATGGGCCGCACCGCGCTCAACGTGACCGGGCAGGCGCTGGTGCCCGCGATCGTCGCCAAGCGTGAGGGCGTGCTGGACGAGAGCGTCTACGACGCGAAGCCGTCGTTCACCGGCGTGCCTGCCTGAGCGACGAGCGCAGTTGGCCCCGGGCTCAGGCCGGTTAGACTGGCGGGCATGACTGAGACCCGCACCGCCTGGGCCTGGGGCCTGGCCACCGTTCATCCGCAGGGCGTTCTGGACGTCTGGTACCCGGAGCCGCAGCTCGGCTCCGACGTCACCGACGAGGCGCCCGAGTGGCTCGCCTCGGCGCAGGGCAGCGACGAGCTGCGAGGCGTCGAGATGAAGCTGGTGCGCATGGAGATCCATCTCGACGAGGAGCCCGCCGGCGTCGAGGACGCCTACCTGCGCCTCCATCTCCTTTCGGCCCGGCTCGTGCGCCCGCACGGGGTCAACCTCAATGGCATCTTCTCCAAGCTCCCGAACAACGCGTGGACCAGCCGCGGCCCCGTGCGCATCGAGGATGTCCCGCGCGTGCGTGCCGCGCTGCGCGCCCAAGGTGTGCAGTTGACGGTCCACGGCGTCGACAAGTTCCCGCGCATGGTGGACTACGTCGTGCCGTCGGGTGTGCGCATTGCCGACGCCGACCGCGTCCGCCTGGGAGCGCACCTGGCCTCGGGCACCACCGTCATGCACGAGGGCTTCGTCAACTTCAACGCGGGCACCCTCGGCACGTCGATGGTGGAGGGACGCATCTCCGCAGGGGTCGTCGTCGACGACGGCTCCGACATCGGTGGCGGCGCCTCCATCATGGGCACGCTCTCCGGTGGCGGGCAGGAGGTCATCCACATCGGCAAGCGATGCCTGCTGGGCGCCGAGTCCGGCGTCGGCATCTCGCTGGGCGACGACTGCGTCGTCGAGGCGGGATTGTACGTGACCGCCGGCACGAAGGTCACCCTGCCCGACGGGTCGGTCGTCAAGGCGCGCCAGCTCTCCGGCCAGAACGACCTGCTGTTCCTGCGTGACTCGCAGACCGGCCAGGTCGTCGTGAAGCACCGGCGCAGCGACAAGGTCGAGCTCAACGCAGAGCTGCACGCGAACTGATGCGTCGCTGGATAGCGCTCGGCGTCTCCCTCGCCATCCTCGCGGGCGTTGCCGTGGTCGGCTGGAAGGTGTGGGAGTACGTGCACATGCGCATCACCCCGGAGCGCTGCACGGTCGCCAATGGCGACGGTGAGCCCGTCACGCTCACGGCCGAGCAGGCACGGATGACGTCGATCATCGTCGCTGCCTCCCACGAGGCGGGGCTGAGCGAGCGCGCGGCGGTGATTGCGCTGGCCACGGCCTATCAGGAGTCCGGCATCCGCAACCTCGACTACGGGGACCGCGACTCGTTGGGGCTGTTCCAGCAACGCCCCGATCCGCGCTTCGACTGGGGCACCGCGGAGCAGATCATGGACCCTTGGTACTCGAGTGCGCGCTTCTACGAGGAACTGGTGAAGTTCCCCGACTGGGAGACCACCGACGTCAACGACCAAGCGCAGAAGGTCCAACGCTCCGGCTTCCCCGAGGCATACCGCAAGCACGTCCCCAACGCGACGGCACTCGCTGCCGCCGCGCGCGGATCGGCGCCCGAGGCGATCACCTGCGTCCAGTTCGCCGAACCCGTTGCCGACGCGTCGCCCATCGAGGAAGTGGTGTCCCGCGTCCCGGGCACCCAAGTGAGCGTCGACGGCCGCGAGGTCCGCATCACCGCGGATTCGCAGGAGCACCTGTGGAGCGCCACCAACCTGGCGATGCTCAACTTCTACGACGCAGGCATCTCCCGAGTCCAGGTCGAAGACCGGGTCTGGAAACGCAACCACTCGACCTGGGACGACGCCAGAGAACCCGTCGATGGGGCAGTCATCACCTTGGGGTGATTTCGTCGCCCAGCGGGTCCGTGGAGGCAGCGTTGCAGCGACAGCGGAGTCGGTCTGAGTTGTACCGTTCGGCCAAGCCGACGGGCGAGCTCGGCAGGCGTTGATCGACTCCGCGAGGGCTCTGTCGGCTGATGACCAGACGGCGCCCCACGGCTAGGGGACGCCCAGCGTCTTGCACAGCTTGGCGTAGGCCTTGGAGCAGGAGACCGACCCGTGGTCGCTGTCAGGCACAATGCCCTAGCGGCTGCCCCGGGTAGCGGCTGCCGCCTTGAGGGTGTCCTCGATGAGTTCGGCGCTGATCCGCGGTGCCCCAAGGTGTAGTCCTGCCGATGGACGGCCCTGATCCGCTCGGCGAGTTCGGCATCCGCCCGGGCACGCTCCTCGCATGCAGGGGCAGCTTTGAGCTAGGCGTGGTAGGCCGGACGGTCGGCTCGACGGTCTTGCATCTACGCTTCACCTCGACGGTGGCGGAGTGGCCAACGACGAACTGGAACCGACCCCCCTGCGCGTCTCACCAGCGAACTACTTGGCCGGCCGCTGGAGAATGTCCCGCTCAGTGTTGGGCTTGGTCCTCTCAGCCTCCAGCCCATGCACACGAGCCACGAGCCGGGCGATCGTCTGCTCGGACGTCGCATCAACCCGTCCCGAAGACCATCCGTCGTTCGCTTCGCGGGCAGCGGGCTGGACGTCAGCGTCGCGTCGGCGGCGGTCTTCCTACCAGCCCCAGGGACCACGAGCCAGCCCCGCAACCTGCCGCGCACGATGCCGTGGTCCTCGTCGAACCGCGGATCGTGGCGTCTCAGGTGGACTCATACAAGTCGACAGCCCGACGACGGAACTCCTCGGGGGATTTCTTCCTGGCACTGATGCCTCGATCACTCGCTTCCCCAGCGGATGCTGGCTTCAGCGTGGCCAAGAACCGGGGTCAGGCTCCGAGACGACTATCGATGACGTCGTTCCAGTCTAGGCCTCACGGTCCAAGTGAGCTTGGAGTGCGTGGGCGAACTGGGAGGGCTTGGCGGAATGCCATTGGTGACCGGCCTCGGGGACGATGAGCAGGTGTGCGGTTGGGATGTGCGTAGCGATGCTGCGCGCAGCGGGAAGGTTCGCCCGGTCCTTGGCTCCGCACGCAACCGTCGTCAGCACGTCCAGATGTGGCAGATGCGGGTCGAGATTCATGGTGGCGATCTCGTCGAGAATGTGCAGCAGCTGTGTCTTGGTGTCCCCTGGAGGGCATACCAGACGCGGGGGCAACACCCTCATCAGTCCTCTCTGGACACTCATGAGCGCCCGGGGTGGTCTGGATTGCGGCGCAGAGATGAACAGGGACTGCACGAGGTGTCGGTGGCGGATTGCGAGATTCAAGCCCACTACAGCACCCAGCGACAAGCCCACCACATCGACCGGTTCTTCGATCTCAGCTGCGATCTGATCGGTCACGGCATCGAGCGCCCAGTCCCGCCCGCTGTGTGCCAGAACGTCTGGAGCGTGTGCTTCGATTTCGGTCAGCAGCCGGGTAACGGGCTTCCACACGCTCGGTGTTTCACCCAAGCCGTGAAGCATCACCAACTGACGGGCCACCGCAACACCTCCACACCGCTCTTCACCTGGACCATTCGCAATTCTTTCATGTTCAATCCTCGCAAGGAGAAACCTCCATGGGGCTGACCCCGGTCAGCCCCCAATGATCATCGACCCATGTCGCCTGCCGAGACCAGCCACCCGCATCACGGCTCCCCGCGAGCGTCGCCAGCGTCTAGCTCGACTTCAGCAGCATCCAGCCTTATCCGGTGCGAATCAGGCACCAGGTGTTCGAGAATTCGAGGTTGCCCAGGTCGCTTTGCCGGATCCATACCTCCAAATTCCCGGCATCGCCAAACCAACCATTGAGCGTGGTCCATGATTCGACCGTGGCCAGGAGAACATGGGTATCGGATCCAGAGGTCGGCAGCACATCCTGCAATAGCCCTTCGACCACAGTCCGTCCGCTCCACGAGTGCCCGCCGAGGTGCGTAAACGGGTAAGGGTGTTCGGTGGGTACGCCGAATCGCTGCTGGTGCCAAGATGCTTGGAGCTCCTCCATACATCGTTCCCATACCTCGAACGCTGCAGCACCGGAGGATTCCACCTCAGCATATGCAGGCAGGGAGAATCCGGGCATGAGGAGGCCTTGCTGGCACTCCTCCCCCGAGATTGGCTCGGGCACGTTGATTGGGCGCACCAAATCCAGGCCCTGTACGCTCGGGAGATGGCGCACGAGCCAGCCGCCGTGGTTCGCATCCGCAGGATCACCGCCGTGGGTTTCAAGGTCATGATAAATCTCCAGGAACCCCTCTGGCAGCGACTCACGATTCCCCCAAGAAGCCGCCATTTCAGGATGTGGCTGGGCATCGCTCAGGCAGAAGGATGCGACGTGTGCCAGTGGTGCACCCGCAGCATTGCATGGCCAATCAATTCCAGATATTCCTGGTCCGCCGAGCCAAGAAATCCACGCACCAGTGTTGAAGTAACTGGCCAAGCCGGCATCGCCGGGCTCGAAGGACGCCTCGGAGAACACGAAGCAGGGCTGCGGAGTGAGGTCGGGTACGCCGCGGCTTGAAAGCCATTTCCCCACTTCTCCCTTGAAACCGCCGATAGGGACCATCACCATTCTCCTGTCCATTGGGCCGAGGCGCAGAAATCGGTCACCAATGCTCCACCACCGCCGGGCTGTGTGAGGCGACGGCTCGGAGTGTACTCAACGCAACAGTGTCGGATCCCGCGCCTGACGAGCGGCGCATCTGCCTCGTCACCGTCGGCCGACCGCTCAGCCGCGCAATCGCTCCACGGCCGCCGCGATGCGTTCGTCGGTGGCGGTGAGCGCCACCCGGACATGGTTGGCAGCCTTCAGGCCGTAGAACGTCCCCGGAGCGACGAGGATCCCACGCTCGGCGAGCCAGTCCACCGTCGCCGAGCTGTGTTCACCGCGCGTGGCCCAGAGGTACAGCGACCCCTCGGAGTGGTCGACGGTGAACCCTGCGGCCTCGAGTGCGGGCCGCAGCAGCGCCCGGCGTGCGAGGTAGCGCTCACGCTGGAGCTGGACGTGGGTGTCGTCGTCGAGCATCGCGACCAGCGCCGCCTGCACCGGCGCGGGCAGCATCATGCCGAGGTGCTTGCGCAGCCCGACGAGTGCCTGGACCACCTGCGGGTCCCCGACGACGAAACCTGCCCGGTAGCCGGCGGCGTTCGAGCGCTTCGACACGGAATGCACGGCCAGCAGCCCGGTGGTGTCGCCGTCACAGACTCGGGGATCGAGCACCGAGCAGGCCTCGGCGTCCCACGCGAACTCCCCGTAGCACTCATCGCTGACCAGCAGCGCGCCCAGCTCCCTCACGCGCGCGACGAACGCGCGCAGCTCGTCGACCGAGAGGATGCGTCCCGTCGGGTTGGAGGGCGAGTTGATCCAGATGACTTTCGTCGCCTCGGGCAGCCCGGCGGGATCGTCGCAGGCCAGCGGACGGGCTCCCGCGGCGAGCGCACCGATCTCATACGTCGGGTAGGCCTCCTCGGGGAACGCAACGACGTCTTCGGCCCCGAGCCCGAGCAGGATCGGCAGCCAGCCGACGAGCTCCTTCGTCCCGATCACGGGCAGGACGTGCTCGTCGGTGAGCTCCGGCGCGTTCCACCGCCGCTGCATGTAGCGGCGGATCGACGCCCGACACTCCGGGGTGCCCCAGACGGTCGGGTAGCCGTGCGCATTGGAGGCTGCGGCGAGCGCCTCGCGCGCGACGGCGGGCGTGTCGTCGACGGGGGTGCCGACCGAGAGGTCGACGATGCCCCCCGGGTGCTCTGTGGCTCGGGCCTTCGCGGCGGCGAGCGAGTCCCAGGGGAAGCCGGGCAGCTCCAGCATGGTCAGGCCTGCGGCGGGAGCGCCTCGACGGTGGGATGGTCCTTGTCGATCACACCCAGCTTCGCCGCACCGCCGGGCGAGCCGATGCCGTCGAAGAACTGCACGTTGACGTCGTAGTACTCGGCCTGGTCAGCCGGCAGATCGTCCTCGTAGTAGATCGCCTCGACGGGGCACACCGGCTCACACGCACCGCAGTCGACGCATTCGTCGGGATGGATGTAGAGCATGCGGTTGCCCTCGTAGATGCAGTCGACGGGACACTCGTCCACGCAGGCCCGGTCCTTCACGTCCACGCACGGCAGGGCGATGATGTAGGTCACGTTGTTCTCCTCGATCGAAGCTCGGGCACCAGCTTATCCCCGTCAGCGACGGCACCGCACCCGCCGCACTCCGGCGCGCCGCGCGAGCCGGTCAGGCGCAGGTGATGCGGTCGCCGGGCTGGTACGTCCAGCGGAACGGCTCGGTCTTCACGACCTTGCCATCCTTGTGGAACAACCGCTTGTAGTTGACGGTGAACCCTTGGATGGGCGCCTGGGGCTCGCAGTTGGCCGCGGTCGAGACCCGCTCGGTGCCGCTGGTGAAGTTGGACTTCACCAGATCGGAGGAAGTGACCTTGTCCCACGTCTTGGTGGACCAGATGCGGAACGTCACCGAGCCCTGCTTGCCGGAGGACGAGGGGTTGATGAAGCCTTGGATGACCGCCGGATATTGCGTGTTGTTCTTGAACTTCAGATCGACGGAACCGTAGTAGAGCGTCGCTTCGCGGCCCGCGGGATAGCGGGGGAAGTACAGCGAGTGCGGCTTGTGCTCCACGTCCTCGAAACCTGCGAAGAAGGCGGCGTTGAACAGCGTCGTCGCGGCCTGCGAGACGCCACCGCCCGGCTCCTTCACGAGGACCCCGCCGTTGATGACGTAGCCGTCGGTGAAGCCGTTGGCCGCGGTGCGCTCGCCCACGTGCCCGTTCATGCTGAACGTCTCGCCGGGCATCAGCACGTAGCCGTTGACCTTCTTCGCGACGGTGCCGATGTTGGTGTTGCGGTAGGCGGCGTGCGGGTACTTCGTCGTGAACTCCCCGATGACCTCCTTCGGCTTCATCTGCTCGGCCTCCGCGGTGGTGAACTCGGGCTCCTTCTCGACACCCTTGACCGCGACGGTGCGCTCGGCGCCCGATACGGCCTGCTTGAATGCCTCGACGACGGCCTTTTCCTCGATCACGGTGCCCTTCTGCCCGGGCACGACGGTGACCTTGCCGTCCGAGAACGCGTACGAGGCGTCCTTGGGCCCGGCCTTGTTGATGGTCACGAGCTTGTCCTTGACGTGTTCGGTCAGCTTGGCCTCGTCGACGCCGACCGACAGCTCGCCAGCCTCGCCTTCGACGGTGAGCCACTGGGCGAGCTCCGCCTCGGGGAAGTCGATCGATCCGGAGGCAGTGGTGAGCGAGACCGGCCCGGTGAGGGCCTGGTTGAGCGGCCCGCCGCGGAAGGCCTCGACCACGTCGTCACCGACGGCTGGCGCGACCGTCTCGACGGCAGCCGTCGCCTCGTGCCGGCCGGCGGTGAAGGCCTCCTCGACGGCCGTCGCGGTCTCGTCGACCTTCAGCTTCGCGCCGTCCTTGGCCTTGGTCACGACGACCTTGCCGTCGGTGATCGCGATCCCCGCGTCCAACGGGACCTGCGCAAACGCGCGCTCCTGCGCAGCGACGGCCTGCGTGAGCTTGTCACGGTCCACGACGTGGACGAGCTCGACGGCGTCCCCTCCGTTGAGCGAGCGCCAGATGTTGACCGGGTTCCAGCTGAACCCCCCGCCCGCGGCGGCCACCGTCGCCGGATAGTCGATGGCGAGGCCGGCATCGGCGGGCAGGATCTCCACCGACGAGTCACCCGCGGTGAGCGTGATGCCCTGCTCTGTGGCGGCGCCGAGCTCGTCGCGCAACTTCTGCGCCGCCTGTTCGGGGCTGAGACCGCCGATCGCGACGCCTCCGGCCGTGGCCTTGGCCGGGACGTGGTTGCCCGCGACGAAGTAGGCTGCGGTGTAGGCGCCCCCGGCAAGCAGCGCGGCCGCCCCGACACCGACGCCGATCCACAGCCCTCTGCTGCGCTTCTTCTCGCTCACTACCATCCGCTCCTTCATCCGGGGGTCCGGCCTCCAGCATTGTACGAACCCGGCAAGCCACGCCCCAAACGCGCGATGGCGGCGCCCCGAGGTCAGCGCAGGCGCAGCCCGTATGGCAGGGAGAGCGCGCCGGTCGTCGGAAGCCCGAGGCGGCCGAGCGCGGACAGCAGCAGGGCTTCCGCACCCGGCAGCGGCGCTCCCACCCCGCCGACGGACTCCGACGAGCGCGCCGGGCTGAACTTGCCGAGCAGGCCCACGTGCCCGATGGGCACCACGTCGACGTCGTCGAGGTCTACCCCCGCCAGCGCCGCCGCACGCTCGAAGGCCAGACGACGCCCGCCCACGTGGTCCACCAAACCGCGCTCGAGTGCCTGTGCGCCGGTCCACACCCGTCCGCGCGCGAGCGGCTCCAATTGCTCGACGGGCATGCCGCGGTCGTGCGCGGCAAACGTGGTGAAGTCGAGATAGACCCGATCCAACCAGGCATTGAGCCGCTCCCACGCCTCGTCGTCCATCGGGACCGCGTCCGAGAGGTCCTTCGCGGTGCGCCCGTCGAAGATGGCCTCGCGCACGAGTCCCAGCTTGTCGTAGAGGCCCTGCGTCACCATCTTGCCCGCGACGACCCCGATGGAGCCGGTGAGCGTCGTCGGCAGCGCGACGATCTCGTCGGCGCCCATCGCGACGTAGTAGCCGCCGGAGGCCGCGTAGTGGCCCATGCGGGCGACCACCTTCCGGCCCGATTCACGCACCGTCAGCACCGAGCGGCGGATGAAGTCGGAGGCGATGACGGAGCCGCCGGGCGAATCGACGTCGAGCACGACGGCGACGACGTCGTCGTCGCGCAGGACGTGCCGCAGGTGCTCGTCGACGACATCCGAGCCGACGTTCGGCCCGCCCAGGCCCGGCGCGCCGCGTCCCGTGACGATGCCGCCGTGGACCTGCACGACGCCGATCTTGCTGCGCTGCCTGCGGGTGATGGCACGCTGGAGGTTCGGCTTCAGGGCGTAGCGGCTGACGAACAACAGGTGCTCCGGCGTGACGCCCCACTCCTTCAGCAGCGCCGCGTAGGCCTCGTCGCGATAGCCAAGGTGGTCCACCAGCCCGAGCTCCTTCGCGCGCTGCGCCGTGAGCGGCCCCTCGTCGACGGCAGCCCTGACGTCGGCGACCTCCAGGCCGCGACGTCGGGCGATGGTCTGCACGGCGTCGTCGACGATGGCCGTGACGATGGAGGTCATCATCTCGCGGTTGGCGTCGGTGACCTCGTCGGCGGCGAACTGGTCCGCGGCGGTCTTGTACTCGTGGCGCTGCGCGAACTCCGGCTGGATGCCGAGCTTGCCCAGCCCACCCTTCAACAGCACGATCTGCGCCTCCATGCCCGCGATCGAGAGCGCCCCCGTCGGCTGCAGCCACACCTGCGACGCCGCCGCGGCCATCTTGTAGAGCGCCAACGCGGGCCCGAGCTCCCCGAAGGACTCGCTCCAGACGGCGACGGGCTTCGACGCGGCGAAGCGCTCGATCTCGAGGCCGATCTCATCCAGGGCGGCGATGGGCACGGGCGCGGCCGGTGAGGCGTGCACGATGAGCCCCTTGACCTTCTCCTCCTTCACGGCCTCCCCCAGCACGGCACGCAGCGCCTCGAGGGTGGTGGCGTTCAGGAGCTGCATCGCCTGCAGCGGATTCTGTGGGCGGGCCTCCAGCACGCCCCGGGCCAGATCGAGCTCGAGGACGACGGGTTGCTTGCCGAGGAGGGTCTTCAGGACGTCGGTCGGGTTCACCATGAACCCAGCGTACGGTCCCGGCCAAACAGCCGCCCCCGCGGGCATCGCTGCGGCCGTGGCGTCGCCCGCGCGAGGCGTCGGCTCCGCGCGGGCGACGAGGGCTCAGAGGACGCCCTTGGCGACCTCCACCACGTTGTCGACGGTGAATCCGAACTCCTCGAAGCACTTGGCCCCGGCGGCTGAGGCCCCGAAGTGCTCGATGGACACCGAGGCGCCAGCCGGGCCGACGTACTTGCTCCAGCCGAGCGCAATGCCCGCCTCGATGCTGACGCGCGCGGTGACCTGGGCCGGCAGCACCTGCTCGCGGTACTCGTCGGGCTGCTCGTCGAACCACTCCTGGCACGGCATCGACACGACGCGGGTGGGGACGCCGTCGGCCTCGAGACGGTTCTGCGCATCCAGCGCGAGCTCCACCTCCGACCCGGAGGCGATGAGGATCAGCTTCGGCTCCGACGAGGCCTCGCTCACGACGTAGCCGCCCATCGCCACGCCCTCCGCCGACGCGTACCGCTCGCCGCGCGGGATCGTGCGGAGATTCTGCCGGGACAGGATCATCGCCGACGGGCGCCCCGTACGACGCAGCACCTCACCCCAGGCGACGGACGTCTCGTTGGCGTCCGAGGGGCGCACCACGTCGAAGCCGGGGATGGCGCGCATGACCGCGAGATGCTCGATCGGCTGGTGCGTAGGCCCGTCCTCCCCGACGCCCACCGAATCGTGCGTCCAGACGAACACGCTGGGGATGCGCGAGAGCGCCGCGAGCCGGGCCGTCGGGCGCATGTAGTCGGCGAACACGAGGAAGGTGCCGCAGTAGGCGCGCGTGAGGCCGGCCAGGTTGATGCCGTTGACGATGCCGCCCATGGCGTGTTCGCGCACACCGAAGTGCAGGGTGCGCCCGAGCTCCGAGCCCGGCCAGTCGTCGGACTGCCGCCCCTCGGGCAGGAAGCTCGGCTGGCCCTTCATCGTCGTGTTGTTGGACCCGGCGAGATCGGCCGAGCCGCCCCACAGCTCGGGGAGCTGGTCGGCGAGCGCGGTGAGGACGGCCCCCGACGCGGCCCGCGTCGCCATGGAGCCCTCCTCGAACACGGGCAGCGACAGGTCCTCGGGAAGCTTGCGAGCGCGCACCCGATCGAGCAGGGCCGCCCGGTCGGGGTGCTCGGCCTGCCAACGCGCGAAGCGGGCGTCCCACTCGTCGCGGGCCGCCTTGCCCCGCTGCGCGAGGTTGGCGCGCGTCTCGGCGACGACGTCTTCGTCGATGGCGAACGGTTCGTCGGGGAAGCCGAGCAGCTCCTTCATCGCCGCGATCTCGTCGCCGCCGATCTTGGATCCGTGCACGCCATGATGGCCCTGCTTGTTGGGCAGCGGCCAGCCGATCACAGTGGTGAGCTTGATGAGCGAGGGCTTGTCCGTCACCTTGCGGGCCTCGTCGATCGCGGCGTGGAGGGCCTCGACGTCCTCGCCGTACTCGGTGTGCCCGTGGGTCCAGTCCACCTCCTGCACGTGCCAGCCGTAGGCCTCGTAGCGCGCGCAGACATCCTCGGTGAAGGCGATCTTCGTGTCGCCCTCGATGGAGATGTGGTTGTCGTCGTAGATGACGATGAGGTTGCCGAGCTGCTGGGTGCCCGCCAGCGACGACGCTTCGGACGCCACTCCCTCCTGCATGCAGCCGTCGCCGGCGATGCAGTAGACGGTGTAGTCGAACAGCGATGCACCCGGCTTCGCCTCGGGCTCGAAGAGCGCGCGATGCCGTCGGGCCGCCATCGCCATCCCGACGGCGTTGCTGACGCCCGCGCCGAGGGGACCCGTCGTGCATTCGACGAACTTCGTGTGACCGTACTCGGGGTGTCCCGGAGTCTTCGAGCCCCACGTGCGCAGCGACTGGATGTCCTCCATCTCGAGGCCGAGCCCTCCCAGGTAGAGCTGCGCGTACTGCAGCATCGACGCATGCCCTGCGGACAGGACGAAGCGGTCGCGGCCGATCCACTGGTCGTCGGCCGGGTCCGTGCGCATCACCTTCTGATACAGGAGGTACGCCACCGCGGCGAGCGAGATGGGGGTGCCGGGGTGGCCGTTGCCGACCTTCTCCACGGCGTCGGCGGCGAGCACACGCGCGGTGTCGACCGCTCGCGCATCGGTCTTCGTCCAGGTGAGCGTCACTGGTACCTCCAAGTCGGTTCCCTGCGCGGGGTCGCAGGCTGCCTCCAGCCTAGTGCCGCGTCGCCGGCCCGTGCGCCCGGGACCCACGACTGTTCCGGCAGCGCCGACCAGTCAGAACGAGAAATGGGGCAGATCGATCAGCGTGGGGCCGTCGTCGGGCTCCTCATCCTCCGCGACGTCCGCGCTCGGCTCCGCTCCGGGAATCGGCGGCCGCAGCCCGTCGCCGATGGCTTCGCGAACGAGGCGCGCGAGTTCGTCGGGCCCCTCGGGATCGTACGTGCGGGTCTGCGCCATGGCGGGCAACTCCTCCGGTTCGACGTGTGCGACGACGCGCTCCAGTATGCCCTTCCTGCGGGCGGTGGCGATCAGCGGCGACGGCGGGCCCGCCGCCTCGAGAACATCATCATCAGCACCATACCGAGCATCGTCGCGAGCACGGTGCCTGCGATGATCGCCGAAGTCAGGTTGGGCTCCACGCCGTCGATGCGCGGCTCGCCGACGGGATACGTCGGGTCCAGCGAGGCCTCGGCGCCCGGGCCGAGGATCCGCGAAATCTCGCCCGCGGCCTGTTCGGACCACGTGACCGTGCCGCTGCAGAGCGTCGTCGAATAGCGTCCACCGCCCTCGGCCGTCGCGAACAGGAGGAGCTCGTCGCGCAGGAACCGCTCGCCCAAGCCGCAGGAGGCCTCGTCGCTCGCGGTGCGCACCAGGAACGACGTGTCGAACGACCCCTTCCACACGTGCAGCGGGGTGACCGTGTAGTGGACGACGCCGCCGGGGACGTCCATCTCGATGCGGTCGATGCGCACGTGCGCCACCGCGTCGGCCGCGCTGGCTGCCTCCGCCATCGTCTGGCCCGCGCAGGAGCACGCCCACGCCGGCACCCCGAGGAGCGCCAGCAGCCCGACGAGGCAGGCCAGCAGCCGGCGCCGCAGGCTCACCGCTCGCCGGCCTGCGGCAGCAGCGGCGGCTTCGCCGACCAGGGGAACACGATCCACTGGTCTGTGCGCCGCCACACGTAGTCCGGGTCGACGACGGTGCTCGGCTTCGCGTAGAGCACCGCCGAGCGGACATCGGCGCCGAAGCCGCGCAGGAGCTTGATGACGAGCCCGAGGGTGCGGCCGGAGTCGGCGACGTCGTCAACGACGAGCAACTGCTTGCCGGCGATCGCGTTGGTGTCGAGCATGGGAGCCAGCAGCACGGGGTCTGGCAGCGTGGCGTGCACGTCGGTGTAGAACTCGACGTTGATCGCGTCGGTGAGCTTCACGCCGAGCGCGTAGGTGAGGCCCCCGGCGAGCAGGAGGCCTCCGCGGGCGACGGCGATCACGATCTCGGGGCGAAATCCCGAGTCGACGATCGAGCGCGCCAGATCGTCGGTGGCGTCGCCCAGCCCTTGCCAGGTGAGCACTTCCTTGTCGTCCAGGTCGGTCGCATCCGCATGGTAGGCCATGGACGAAGCGTAGTGGGTCGTCGACGTTTCCCACACTGCGGCCCGCGTGGCGGCGGAGTGTGTTTCAATCTGCACATGTCGTGGCTGGGATACGCGTGGCGCCGGGCGGGGTCGGTGCCGGGGCTGTTCTGGACGCTCGTCGCACTCGTCGCCGTCACGACCGGCGTGATCGCGGGCGCGGTCGGCTGGACGAGCGCGGCCGCCAGTTCCTCGGCCCGCGAAGCGGTGGTGGGCCCGTCCTACGAGATGACCGCGCGGACGCGTTCGGGCGCGGACCCGGCGGCGCAGGACCGGCTCGCGACGACCCTGATCCGTGATGCCTTCGCCCCCGCCCCGGTGCTCGTCAGCCAGGCCAGGGAAGGCGAATTCGTCACGTACACCGTCGCAGCCGACGTGGACCGCCTCGCCCCCGACGATCTACCGCACTTCGAGCGCGGAGCGCAGGGCCTGCTGCAGACGCTGCGCGAATCCGAGGTCAACCACAACGGCGTCGTCGTCGACGGTGACCTCGCCGCCGCCGCGCAACTGGCCGCGGCCAACCTCGCAGTCTCCCGGGCGCTCGGGCTGGTGCCGCTGTCGGTGCTCGTGCTGGTGACGGTCCTCGCCGTCGGCCAGGTGGCGCGGCTGTTGTCGCGCTCGCGCGAGCGCTCCACCGCCCTGCTGGTGGCGCGCGGCGCCAGCGGCCGCCAGATCTTCGCCCTCGACGCCGCGGAGTCGACGGTCATCGTCGCGTTGGGCGGGCTGTTGGGCGTGGGGCTCGCGACCGCCGCCGTCGCCGCGGTGGGCGCCGGAGCGCACGCCGGCAGCGTCTGGCTGGCGGGCGCGATCACCCTCTGCGGCACGTGGCTCATGGTCCTCGGCATGCTGGCGCTGCACGTGCGTGCCGCGACGCGCCCCGGCTTCGACGCCGACCGCTCTGGCCGCGCCGCGACGGCCATCGCGGGGGTCTCCGTCGCCGCCGTGCTGGCCCTGGCCCTGGTGGCGTTGTGGCAGCTCGCGCGGACAGGATCGCCGCTGTCGTGGCACGACGGACAGGCGCGGGTCAACGTCGTGGCGGGCGCGGCGCCGGCGCTGCTGCTGGCCGGGGTGGGCGTCGTCGCGCTGGGCTTGCTGGGGCCCCTGGCCACCGCCGCGACCGCCGGGGCCCGACGACTGCGTGGCGCGGCGGCGTTCCTTGCTGCGGCGCAGACGGCCCGACGCGTGCGCACCTTGGCGGTCCCCGTCGTCCTCACCGTGCTCGCCACTGGCGCCACCACCACCGCCGCGCTCTACGACGGCACCTCCGCAGACCTCCGCGATGCGGCCGCCGCCATCACAGTCGGGGCGCCAGTGCGGGCGGCAATCTCGGCACTGCCCGACGAGCTCCCGGCCGAGGCCGGCGCGACGGTGCCGGTGTGGCGGGCCGCAGGCACGACGATCGGCGACCACACCGTCGAGGCGGTCATCGCACCCGCCGAGCCCCTGTCGCGCGTCGTCGCGCCGCCCGACGGCATGACCCTCGTCCCCGAGGCGCTCGACTCCGCCACCGACGACCCCGGGCTCGTGGTGCCCGACGGGGACCACGTCACGATGCGTTTGGGGGGCAGGGTCGAGGCGGATGCGTGGACGATGGCCTGGCTGCGAACCCAGGCGGACGCCCTCGCGGCGCAGGTCGAGGTCTGGCGGCCCGACCTCACGGAGCAGGAGCGCGCAATGGACGTCCAGTCCGCGCTGCGGGCGACGGCCCAGACACACTCCGCGCCCATGAGGCTCTCGGTGCGGCTGTCGCTGCGCGAGCCCTCCACGGGCCGCACCGCGCAGGTGACGTCGGAAGCCGTCGAGCTTCCGGGCCCCGCCATCGTCGTCTCGGGCCCGACGGGCGACGACATCTCCATGACGCCGGCGCAGCCGGTGGAGCGCGAGGTGCGCATCCCCATCGAGCCGGGCCGCGGCTGGCGGATCGACGAGGTCCGTTTCGAGCACGTGGACGAGCGCGCCTTCCAGATGTGGTCGCGGCGGCTGGACGTCGAATTCGCGTTGCGGGGCGCCGACGGCAGCGAGCTGCTCGGCGAACGCACTGCGGGCTGGGCCTCCGCCGAGGCCACCTCCCCGGACGAGGGTGGTGAGGCCCACGCACGGCTCGAATCCACCCAGCCGGAGTTTCGAATCATCAACCGACTCGACGAACTGGGCAACGGCTCGTTCGAAATCGCCGACAACTACTCCTTCCTGCGCCCCCTCCTGGACACCACGCAGGCCACCTGGCGCGTGCGCATCTACGACGCCCCCGAGCTCGCGTTCTGGGGTGCCCCCGTCTCCGCCCACTCCCGGCCCGCCGAACCCGACATGTTCGCACCTCCCGGGGCCGAGGTTGCGGCCCAAGGGGTACGGGTGGCGATGACCAGCGAGCTGGCGGACGCCGTCGGGCTGAGCGTCGGCCGGACCACGACGGTGATGGTGCTGAACCGCCTGGTGGAGGCCGAGCTCGTCGGTCTCGTCGATGCGGTCGTCGGCACCGACACCGCCGACGCGATCCTCGTCGACCTCCGATCCCTCTCGCTGGCCTTCCCCGCCGGTGAGCCCCTGCCGCCCCCGACCGAGCTGTGGGCCAACCCCGAGGATGTCCCGGCCGCGGTGGCCGCGCTGGAGGGGGCCTTGGACGTCGACGTGCAGGTGGGTCATGCGACGCCGACGGATCCGACGAAGTCCGCCCGGCTCATCTTCTGGGTGGCGTGCGCGGGGGCGGCCCTGCTCGCCGTGACCGGCATCGCCGTCGCCTCCGCCACCATGACCCGCGAGCGACGCGCGGAGGTCCTGGTGCTGCGGGCGATCGGTGCCCCGACGCGCCTCCAGTCGGGCACCCGCGTCGCGGAGCTGGTCTCGTCCGTGCTGGCGTCGACGCTGTTCGGCCTGGCCGGCGGGTGGCTCGTCGGCGTGCTCGTGGTGCCCGCGCTCGCGCAGGCGACGATCGCCCCGGGTCAGGTGGGATTGCGCCCGGCCATGACCATGAGCTGGGGACCGTGGCTCGCCACCCTCGCGGCGGGCGGGCTCGCGCTGGCCGTCGTTGCGCTGCGTCTCGCCGCCCGCGTGCGCGCCGAGGCACTCGACGACGAGTACCGGGAGGAGGTCCGATGACGCGGTTCCTCCTGCGGCTGTTCCGCTCAGACCCTTGGGTGATGACGCTGCTCGCGCTGCTGACCTTCGCCGTCGCCCTCGCGTCGGGCGCCGCGCCGCGCATGCTGTCCCGGGCCGCCGACGAGCAGCTCCGGGCCACGATCGCGAGCGTGCCCGCCACGCAGCGCAACCCCACGGCGGTCTGGACCCAGCAGGGAACGACCCGCGGACCACGCTTCGCACCGTCCGAGGGGTGGGACTCCTGGGCGCAGGCGGCCGACGAACTGCGGGAGTCGCTGGAGCCGCCGCTGTCCGAGCTGGTGCTCCCGGCGCGCCTGATCGGCGTCGGCAACCGCGTCGGCCACTACGCCCCCAGCGAGCGCACAGGGCTGCACCAGGTGTATGTCCGCATCGCGGTCAACCCGGATCTGGAGCGCGACCTGCGACTCGTCGAGGGCGCCTGGCCGCGCGCGACCCCAGGTGAGCCCGTCGAGGTGGTCCTCGTCCGATCGGTGGCAGACCGCATCGAGGCGAAGGTGGGCGACGTGCTGGCCGACGTCGTGCGCGTCGTCGGGCTCGTCGAGCCGGCGGATCCCGACGACGAACGCTGGCTCTCGCACGACTTCGGGCACCTGCCCGCCTACGACATGCACCCCAACTTGGGCCAGTCGGCAGAGATCTGGGGGTACTCGGCGCCGACGCGAGGGGACGTCGACCCGGGGGCCCCGATGGACCTGCGGGTCACGCTGTGGCTGCCCATCGACGGCGCACGGCTCGGCACCTCGGTGGAGCCCCGCCGGCTCGGCACGCAGTTGACGGCGCTGTTGGCGACGGACCCCCAGCTCTCGCCGGGGCTGTCGAGCGTGCGCTTCCAGTCGGAACTCGGCGAGGCCATCGCTCTCGCCGCATCCCAACAGGCGGCGGCGCGCACGCTCGTCGCGGTGTTCGGGGCGGGGCCGTTGGGGCTGGCCGCCGCCCTCATGGCACTCGGCGCGGCCCTGGTCGTCACCCGCCGCGAGGATGCGCTCACGCTGCTGGTCGCCCGCGGGGCGTCCCGGGCCCAGCTCCGCGCAGCGGCCGCCGTCGAGGGGGCGCTGCTCACCGTTCCGGCCGCCGCCCTCGGGCACGCCGTCGCCCTCGCCTATCCGGGGCAATCCCCCGCTTGGCAGTGGCTGCTGACCCTGGCGGTCGGGGCGTTCCCCGCGCTGGCGTTGATGTGGGCGCAGGGGCGTATCGGGCAGCGTCGCCGCCGGGACCTCTCGGCGCGCGGGAGCCGCCGACGGCTCGCCGCGGAGCTGGGCGTCGTCGTCGTGGCCGCGGCGGCGGTGTGGCAGTTGCTCAACGCGCCCGACGACAGCGCGCGGCTCGACGTCCTCGCCGTCGTGGCCCCCCTGCTGCTCGCCTTGGCCACCGCGCTGCTGGCCATGCGCGTCCTGCCGCTGCCGCTGGCCGCGCTGGTGCGCGCCTTCCGGCGTCGCAGGGGGCTCGTCGGGCTCCTCGGCTCCGCACGCGCGCTGCGGGACCCGGCGGGCGGGCTCATCCCGACGTTCGCCCTCGTGCTGGGCGTGACGGTGGCGGTGCTGGGCACCGTCATGCTGGGCACCGTCACCCGCGGTGCGAGCACCGCGGCCTGGACGAGCACGGGCGCCGACGTGAAGGTCAACGGCCAGATCACCCCCGCCGCGCTCGACGCCATCCGCGCGATCCCCGGTGTGACCGCCGCCGACGGGCTGGGCGCAGCCAGCGCGGAGGCGACGCTCACCGTCGACGGCACGGCGCATCGCGTCGAGGTGTGGGTGGCAGGCGCCAGCCTCGCCACCGTGTGGGCCGACACCCCGGTGGGCACCGACTTCCCGCGAGCAGCCTTCGAGGAGGGTGCGGTCGTGCTCGGCGGGGCACTCCCCGCCGCCAGCGGGCAGGTCTCGCTCACCGGGCTGGGCAGCCTGCGCTCGGTGGGCCACGCCGACACCATCCCGGGCACGCCGACGCTGCCCCGCTGGGTGCTCGTGAGCCGCGCCACCTGGGAGGCGGCGGGCAGGCCGTCGGCCGGCATGAGCCGGGCTTTCATCGCCCTCGACGACGACGCCGACCCCGCCGCGATCGCCGCCGCGGCGCGCCAACTGGTGCCCCAGTCCGAGGTCCAGACGGTGGCCAGCACCCTCGCCAGCGCCACCGGGGACCGGGTGACGCGCGCGCTCACCGTCGCGCTCGTGTCCGCGGCCGGCGCCTCCGTGCTGCTGATCGCGCTCGCGCTGGTCGTCGTGCAGGTCATGGGCGCGCGCAGCCGGGCCGAGCTGCTGGCAGTGCTGCGCACGCAGGGCCTGGCGCCGGGGCAGGGCATGGGCATCGTGGCATGGGAGGTCGGCCCGCTCGCGCTGCTGGCGCTCCTGTTCGGCACGGCCGCCGGCATCGGGATCGCCGCGCTGCTCGTCGCCGCCATGGACCTCACCGGGCTCACCAGCGGCCGCGCCCAGCCGGCCCTCGCAGTCGACCCCCTCGCGCTCGTGACGGTCGTCGGGGTGGTCGTGGTGGTGCTCGCAGCCGCCGTCGCCGTCACCTCGTGGGCGGCCGGCCGCACCAATCTCGCCCATCAACTCAAGATCGGGGAACGACGATGACAACGCAGGAACAGTCCATGACCCCGCCGAGGCGAGGCCACCTGGAGCACCACGAGCCGGACATCCGGTGCGAGGACCTGGTGCGGATCTACCACACCGACGGCGTGGAGGTGCAGGCGCTGCAGGGCCTCAACCTCACGGTGGACCGGGGCGACCTCGTCGCCCTCGTCGGCGCCTCCGGCTCCGGCAAGTCCACCCTGCTCGCGATCCTCTCCGGCCACGACCGGCCCACCGGCGGGCGCGCGACGGTGGCCGGCGTCGACCTGCTCACGATGACACCCAAGCAGCGCGTCCACTTCCAGCGCCACCTGGTCGGTTTCGTGTGGCAGCAGACCTCCCG
The DNA here is from genome assembly GCA_000619965.1 of Propionibacteriaceae bacterium P6A17. Classification (GTDB taxonomy): domain Bacteria; phylum Actinomycetota; class Actinomycetes; order Propionibacteriales; family Propionibacteriaceae; genus Arachnia. Next base: position 26,473 of record JHVD01000016.1, on the reverse strand, counting down.
CAACCTGTTTCCCTTCCTCACCGCCGCGGAGAACGTCGCGATGCCCATCGCCATCGCCGGCGGCAAGCAGGACGCGCGCGCCCGCGAACTGCTCGACCTTCTCGACGTCGCCGACTGCGCGGACCGGCGCCCGGGCCAGCTTTCCGGCGGCCAACAGCAGCGGGTGGCGATCGCGACGGCCCTCGCCGGCTCGCCCCGAGTGCTGTTCGCCGACGAGCCCACCGGCGAACTCGACGAGGCCAACTCCGGCGCCGTCCTGGAAGCGATGACCCACGCCGCCGAGCAGCTCGGCACCACCGTGCTCGTCGTCACGCACGACCCCCGGATCAGCGAGCACGTGCGTCGCACCATCCAGATCCGCGACGGCCGCACCTCCACCGAGGTGCTGCGCCGCAGCGAGGTCGCAGACGACGGCCGGCTGCGGCTCGTCGCGGAGGAGTACACCGTGATCGACCGCGCCGGCCGCATCCAGCTCCCCGAGTCGCACGTGCGCGACCTCGGGCTGGAGCACCGCGTCCGGCTGCGCAAGGAGCCCGACCACGTCGGTGTCTACGCTGCCGACGACCGGGCACCCGTCGGGCGCGAGGGTGCCCGTCGGGGCATGGACGAGGAGGAGTCATGAGCGAGATCCTGCGCGCGGACCGGGTGTGCCGCAGCTTCGGTGAAGGCGCGACGAGGGTGGACGCGCTCGTCGACGTCGACGTGAGCGTGCACGCCGGCGAGCTGACCGTCGTGCACGGGCCCTCCGGCTCGGGCAAGACGACACTGCTGAACCTGCTCGGCGGGCTCGACCGGCCCACCTCCGGGCGCATCCTGCTCGACGGCCAAGTGAGCTTGGGCGAACTGCCCGAGCACGACCTGCTCGCGGTGCGACGCACCCGCATCGGCTACGTGTTCCAGTCGTTCGGACTGATCCCCGTGCTGAGCGCCCGGGAGAATGTCGAGGTGCCGCTGCGGCTCGTCGGCACGCCCGCCGGGGAGCGCGACGAGCGGGTCGAGGAAGTCCTGGAGCTCGTGGGGCTCGCGCCACACGCCCGCCAGCGCCCCTACGAGCTCTCGGGCGGCCAGCAGCAGCGGGTCGGCATCGCCCGCGCGCTCGTCACCAGGCCGGACCTGCTGATCGCCGACGAGCCCACGGGCCAACTCGATTCGGACACCGCCGCGACGATCATGGCGCTCCTGGCCGACCTGACGCAGCGACGCGGCATGGCGGCCGTGATCTCCACCCATGACCCGTCGCACATCGCGACGGCAACCCGGCGCGTCGAGCTCCTCGACGGGAGGGTCGTCGCGAGCGTCCGGTAGCGTTCGCGGCATGGCCGACCGTACGTTCAGCAACGCCCACTGCACCGCCGCCGCCACCGACAGGGGCGCCACCATCACGTCGTGGCATCCCACCGACGCCCACGAGGCGCTGTTCGTGACCCGCGCGGCCAACCCGGACGCCGAGTTCCACGGCGGCATCCCGATCTGTGCGCCGTGGTTCGCTCGCGGCCGCGACGGCGTCGACGTGCCCCGCCCGCACGGCCTCGTCCGCTGGGTGGATTGGCGCTTCGAGGGCGCCCGGCAGGAACGCGACGCGACGGTCGCCGCCTGGACGTTGGACGCGGCCGACACCGCACACCTTCCGGGAGCCGAGCGCTACCCGTCGGACCTCCACTACCGCGCCGAGGCGCGATTCGGGCGCGAGCTGCATCTTTCCCTCACCATCACCTCTCCGACGCAGGAGACCATCGTCGACGAGGCCTTCCACTCGTACTTCCTCGTCAACGCGGTCTCGCAGGCGACGGTCACCGGCGTCGGCGACGAGCCGCTGGTGGTCACGGGGCACCACGACGCCATCTACCCGGATGCGGCCGACGGCGGCGTGACGATCACGCTGCCCGACCGCGAGATCACCATCGCCACCGACGGGGCGCGGGACGTCGTCGTGTGGAATCCCGGGCCGGAGCGCGCCGCGGAGCTCGCCGACTTCGACGGGGCCGACTGGCCGCGCATGTTGTGCGTCGAGGTGGGCAACGTCCGGCAGCACGCCGTGACCATCCCTGCCGGTGGGTCCCACACGATGGCGATGACCCTCACCATCTCCTGACGCGGGGCCCGCGGCGCCGCGGGGGCGGTTACCGTGGGGGCATGGACATCACGATCACCGGACACGCCTCCACCTCGCTCGCCCCTGGCCTCGCCGAGGTGCACCTGTCCGTCGAGGCCAGCGGCCGCGACAGGACGGACGTCCTCACCGACGTGCAGCGTCGCGTCGGCGTGCTGCTCGCCGACTTGGAGGCCCTGCCGAAGGAGACCCTTGAGCGGTTCGTCACCGACGGGGTGAGCACTTGGACGGCGCGAGGGGATCGTCGCGTCACGCACCATGCCTCGTGCGCAGTCAGGGCGCGTTTCGTCGACTTCTCCCGGATGGCGGAGCTGACGAGCGCCTGGGCGCAGCAGGGCGTCGAGGTGGGGCACGTCGCGTGGCGGCTCACGCCGGCCCAGCGCGAGGAGGCGCTGGCCGGGCTCGTCGCGGAGGCGCTCGATGCGGCGCACGCGAAGGCGCGGCTGATCGCGCAGCACCTGGGGGTGGAGTCGCTGTCCGTCGAGCGCGTCACCGACTCGTCAGGTGAGCACTTCGCCCCGGCGAAGCTGCGGGCCATGGCCTTCGCCGGCGGGGCCGAGGCGGCGCCCGTCGACGCCCGTCCCGACGACATCGAGCTCACCACCGAACTGACCGTGGTGTTCACCGCTCGCTGACGCATCCGGGCGGAAGTGCTGCGGCGGGCGTGCCGCTGGGGCACAGTGGAGACATGGCACCCACAGTGACTCTCCAGTTCCTCGGCGCCGCGGGCACCGTCACCGGCTCCAAGTTCCTCGTCGAGAGCGGAAGGAAGCGGATCCTCGTCGACGCCGGCATGTTCCAGGGCGAGCGCGAGCTGCGGACCCTCAACTGGGAGGGGCTCGGCGTCGATCCGCGCACGCTCGACATGGTCGTGCTCACCCACGCGCACGCCGACCACACCGCCTACCTGCCCGCGCTCGTCGACAAGGGCTTCCGCGGGCCCGTCTACTGCACGGAGGCGACGGCGAAGCTCGCGGAGATCGTGATGCTCGACTCCGCGCATCTGCAGGAGCTCGCCACCGAACAGGCCATCAAGGGCGGCTATTCGAAGCACGAGGAGCCCCGCCCGCTGTACACCACCGACGACGCGCAGCGGGCGATCAGGCTGCTGCGCTGGGTGCCGTTCGACGAGGAGGTCGAGCTTGCGCCGGGCGTCACGGCCCGCTGGACCCGCACGGCACACATCCTGGGCTCCGCGTGCGTCAACCTCACCGTCGACGGGGTCGACGTCCTCTTCTCCGGCGACCTCGGCCGCCCCGATCACAAGCTCCTCAAGCCGCGCGACACGCCTCCCGGCGCCCGCTGGGTGTTGTGCGAGTCGACGTACGGCGACCGGGAGCACGCCGAGCCGCAGATCCCACACGAAGAGATGGTCGCGACGATCAACCGCACCATCGCGCGCGGCGGCTCGGTGCTGATCCCCGCATTCGCGATCGACCGCACCCAGGCCATCATGTACGAGCTGTCGCAGATGCAGCGCGACGGGCGCATCCCGAAGGTGCCGATCATCGTCGACGGGCCCATGAGCATGAAGGCGCTCGACGTGTACCGGGAGATGTCCGACGAGTTCCGCGACGAGGTGCGGGTGAGCGATTTCACCTCCAGCGATACCTTCGTCGAGGCACGCACCCCCGGCTTCTCGCGCAAGCTGCGTCGCAGCCGGGAGCCGCGCATCATCATCTCGAGCTCCGGGATGCTGGAGGGCGGCCGCGCGATCGCCCACCTGCAGCACCTGTTGCCCGACCCGCGCAACGCCATCATCCTGACCGGCTTCCAGGCGCTCGGGACGAGGGGGCGGCAGCTCGTCGACGGGGCCCGCCACGTCAAGGTGTTCGGGCGGTACGTGCCGCGGCGCGCCGAGGTGGTGCAGGACCGCGAGTTCTCCGGCCACGCCGACGCCTCCGAGCTCGTGCACTGGCTCGCCGAGCTGGACCCGAAGCCGGAGCTCGTGTACCTCATCCACGGCGAGCCGCCGGCCGCCGAGGCGCTCGAGCGTCGCATCGAGGAGGAGCTGGGGCTGGATGTCGTCATCGCTCGGCTCGGCGAGAAGGTGCTGCTGAGCGACCTTCCCGGCGACGACGACGACGGCGAGCTCGCCCAAGCGTGATGCCCGGTCCCGCGCCTACGGCTGCCCCGCCGTCGCCGAGGATCGGGGCGCCGGGGTCGTGACGCGGACGGGACGTTCGTCGTCGGTGGGCGGCTCGAAGGACGTGATCCAGCGGTCGAGTTGCTCGGGTGGGACGCGGACGGCGTGCGGGCCGGGAGGGCCGGCGTTGCGCGCGGCGAGACGTCGGTGCAGCTCCTCTGCGGGCACGTCGAGGAAGTGCAGCTCGACCGTCGCGCCCGCAGCTTCGGCCAGCGAGCGGTACTCGTCGCGGCGCGCCCTGGACGGCAGCGCGTAGTCGAGGACGACGTCGCGGCCCTCGGCGACGAGCTCCTTCAGCCGCTGCTTGTGGCGGATCTTGATGTCGCGCTGGAGCGCGGCCGGCAGCGGCTGCTCGTCGTGGCCGGCGTCGTGCGCGTCCTGGTCGACGCTGAGCCACACGAACCCGCGCCCGGCGAGGGCCTTCGCGTAGGTGCTCTTGCCGGAACAGGTCAGGCCGCAGAGGAGGACGACGGTGGGCATGCAGCGAGCCTAGCTGGGCCAGGCGCAGCGCCAGCTCGACGCCCCCGGACGCCCGCGACGGCGTATTGCCCGGTAGCGTTGGCTCAGGACCTCGCCCAATCCAGGAGCCACCATGCGCGCGAAGCACGGAGACGATTCCGCCCAGTTCCCCACGAGCCTCGATCTGCGTTGGCGCCGCTACGCCCCGTCGATGCGCCGCAGCCTCGAACGCCTCTACGGTGGGCGCGCCGACGAGGTGGGCCAGCGGCTCCACGACCTCGTCGCGACGGCCCTCGACGAGCGCCCCGCCGACCTGCGCGCGCTCGACGAGGAGCGCCTGCTGCGCCCCGATTGGCTGCAGCTTCCCGAGATGCTGGGCTACGTCGCCTACACGGAGCGATTCGCGGGCGACTTCGCGGGCGTCGGCGACCGGCTCGACTACCTCACGGGGCTCGGTGTGAAGTACCTCCACCTCATGCCGTTCCTACAGCCGCGCGAGGGGGCCAACGACGGCGGCTACGCCGTCCAGGACTACCGCGCGGTGCGGCCCGACCTGGGCACCGTCGACGACCTCGAGGACCTCACGGCCAAGCTGCGCGCCGAGGGCATCTCGCTGGTGATGGATCTGGTCGTCAACCACGTCGCGAAGGAACATGAGTGGGCCCGACGCGCACGCGCTGGCGAAGCCCGCTACCGCGACTACTTCCTCATGTTCGACGACCGCACCCTGCCGGACCTCTACGAGCAGCACCTGCCCGAGGTGTTCCCGGACTTCGCGCCGGGCAACTTCACCTTCGACGAGCAGGCCGACGCCTGGGTGTGGACGACGTTCAACGACTACCAGTGGGACCTCAATTGGGCGAACCCGGACGTGCTCTGCGAGTTCGTCGACCTGATGTGTTGGCTGGCGAACAAGGGCGTGGAGGTGTTCCGCCTGGATGCGATCGCGTTCACGTGGAAGCGCATGGGCACCAATTGCCAGAACCAGCCGGAGGTGCACGACCTCACCCACGTGTTGCGCGCGTGCCTGCGGATCGCCGCCCCTGCCGTGGCGTTCAAGGCGGAGGCGATCGTCGCGCCCGAGGATCTGCTGGCCTACCTCGGCGTGGGCGAGCACCACGGTCAGGTCTCGGACATGGCCTACCACAACATGTTCATGGTGCAGTTGTGGAACGCGCTCGCCACGCGCGACGTCCGCATGACCGAGCAGGCGCTGCGTTCGGTGCCGCCGAAGCCCACCTCGACGACGTGGGGCACCTACGCCCGTTGTCACGACGACATCGGCTGGGCGATTTCCGACCGTGACGCGGCCGCCGTCGGCGCCGACGGCTACCTGCACCGCAAGTACTTGTCCGACTTCTACTCCGGTGAGTCCGAGGGGTCGTTCGCGCGTGGGCTCGTCTTCCAGGCGAATCCGGCGACGGGTGACCGCCGGATCAGCGGGTCCCTGGCGTCGCTGGCGGGCCTCGAAGTCGCGCTCGAGTCTGGTGACGAGTCGGAGATCGAACTCGCGATCCGGCGCATCAGCCTGCTGCACGCGGCCATCGCCGGCTTCGGGGGCGTGCCGCTGCTCTACATGGGCGACGAGCTCGGGCTCCTCAACGACGACGATTACGGCCGCGACCCTGCGCATGCGATGGACAACCGCTGGGCTCACCGGCCGTTCATGGACTGGGCCCTGGCCGAGCGGGTCGGCACCGAGCCCGACCTCCCCGCCGCCCGCATCAACCGCGCAATCAGGCACATCGTCGACGTCCGCTGCCAGCTCCCGCACCTGCATGCGAGCACGCCGAGCGAGGTGGTCACGTCTCCCGACGCTCGCGTGCTCGTGCTCGAGCGCCGTCACCCGATGGGCGTCATGGTGGAGGTGTACAACTTCAGCCCCGACGTCGTCCCCCTCGCCCACGAGGTGCTCACGGAGCGTTTCGGTGGTCGGGCTCGCGAAGTGCTCTCCGGCTACGAGTACAACCTCTCTCCGAACACCATCGACGTGCACCCGTACCAGGCGGCGTGGTTCATCGCGGCGCAGTGACGGCGAGCCGCCGTCGGGTCGGCGCGTGGGCGGAGGGGCCGGTCGGCCGACGGGGTCTGGTCCTCGAGAGCTCCTGAACGTCCACCACGCCCAGCCGCATCGACCAGCGTTCCGGCGCTGGTCGATGCACCCCAGTGGACTCTCGGGCCCGGCCCGAGCACAGCCCGACGACACCCCTCGGCCAAGCCGCGGGCCCGCGTCGGGGTCCCTCCCGAGGCCGCGCGGAGGGGAGTCAGCGTCGCCCGATCCGCCCCTGTGCCCACGCCTGGTGCAATCCCACCATGACACCGCCGCCGATGATGTTGCCGATGGTCACCGGCAGCAGGTTCCCGACGACGACCCGCGCCCAGGTGAGGTGGTCCAGGTCGGCGGCCGCGATCCCCGCGGCCGCCCAGAACTCGGCCGGGACGAGCGTCTTCAGCATCATCGCGTACGGCAGGAGGAACATGTTCGCCACCGAGTGCTCGAAGCCCGCCGCGACGAACATCGCGATCGGCAGCGTGATGGCCGCCACCTTGTCGACGACGGTGCGCCCCGCGTACGACGCCCAGACCGCGATGCACACGAGGAAATTGCACAGGAGCCCGAGGACGAGCGCCTGCACGAACGTGTGGGAGACCTTGTGGTGGGCCGTCGTGAGCGCGACCGCGCCGAACGTGCCGTTCTCGTACGTCCCGCCCCAGAACAGCAGCACGGCCAGCGTGAGCGCACCGACGAGATTGCCTCCATAGACGAGCCCCCAGTGCCGCAACAACCGACCCCAGGTGATCCGCCCGGCCGCGCGAGAGGTGAGGGTCATCGTCGTGGACGTGAACAGGTCCGCACCCGTGATGACGACCAGCGCAAGACCCGTCGAGAAGGCCACTCCCCCCACGAACTTCGCCATCCCTACGGGCATCGCGTCGGCCCCTTGCTGGGTGACGAGGTAGAACACGAATCCGATCCCGATGAACGCGCCCGCCGCCATCGCGAGCAGCAGATCGCGTCGCCAAGGGGTCGTCGCCTTGTGGGTGAGGGCGTCGATGGCGAAATCGGCGGTCTCCACCGGCGTCAGCATCGGTTTGAGATCCACAATCTCTCCCGTCGAGTCGAGTCACGCGGACGACAGTTCCGCGGTTGCAGCGTATCCGGCAGGCCTCCGACGTCGGCCCTCGGCCCCTCGTGGTCGAACGACTTGTCCACAGCCCGCGACGACACCCCGAGAATTGCACCCCCGGCCTGATAGTCATGTTCCGACCCACACCACAGGAGCCCCGATGCACCGACGACTGCTGGCCCTCGCCACCGCACTCTGCCTCGCCGCCTGCACCACCCCCGACGACACCACCCCCACCAGCACCCCCAGCCCCACCAACGCCCCCACCCCGACCAACGCCCCACACACCGACACCCCCACCACACCAACATCCACCGCAACGCCCACACCCTGGCAATCCTTCGAACCCACCCCCACCAACGCCACCGACGACCAGCGCGCCATCCGCGCCGGCTGGGAGGCCTACCAACAGGAGGTGGACCGCTACCTGAAGGACCCCAGCATTCGAACAATGCTCCCGCTGCAGGGCACGATCGCCCAGGAATTCGACCAGACGACGCTCCAGTCGATCTTCCGCGTCTGGGATGCAGGCCTCAAACGCGAAGGAAACATGCGCTTTCGCGACATTGTCGTCTCCGCCCCCGAATCCTCGCCCGACGGGACCCGAACCGCGACCGTCAGCTTCTGCGCCGATTTCCGCCAACAACGCCTTGTCGACGCCAAGACCGGCGAACCACGCACCGACGACCAGCTCGACTCATTCCCGCACACCAATCGAATGAAGGAAATCGCGCCCGGCCGCTGGGTGGTGGCCGCGGACATCGAACAGGAAACCCGACCATGCTGACCCCAGCCCGCATTGGCTGGGTCGCACTATTGGCGGTACTGCTCCTTTCGCTGGCGCGAGAAGCCGAGGCCACGCCAGTTTGCGGCAAGAAGGACCCCACGACCGGTACCTGCATCCACTGGATCGGCGGTTCGGTGCCAGCACCGCAGCCTCGTCCCGAGCCCAAGCCTGCGCGGCCACCGACGCCCCAGCCGCCTCGCGTCTGCACGGCCGGCCCGGTCGAGGTGCCATGTCACAACACGTTCGGCACGTGGCTGCAAACCTACCAAATGTGGTGCCGCCTCCAGTCCCCCCAACCTCCGCTCTCGGACCCCGCCTGGCAGGGCCGCACCACTGGACGAATCATGACCTGCGTGCGCCCGCAAGGCCCCGTCGCCGACCCAGGCATGGCCTTCACCACGTGGCTACCCGACGCGAACGATCCACAACCCCCTCCCGACCCCGAGACACTCGCGTGGGCGGCCTTCGCACGGCTCGATGTGGAGGCGATCACCATCGCCAGCGCTCCACCCCCTCTCGAAACCGGCAAGGAGGTACTCGGCTTCGTCGGCATACCAATCTGGCTCTGGGCCCACGACGACAGCCCCAACTCCCGCGGTCCACTGACCAGCGAAGCGTCCGAACGAGGCCACACAGTACACATCACGGCCCATCGCGAGACCGTCGTCTGGGACCTAGACGACGGAGCGAGCCCCGTGACGTGCAAGAACATGCGACCCTTCAATCCACGCACGATGAACAGGGAAACCCCCGTCGTGTGCGGACGCCAGCAAGGCTACGAACACGAAGGCGAATACACCATCACAGCCACCTCACACTGGCGCATCGACTGGAACGGCATGGGACGATCAGGCACACTCACCATGCCACTGACATCCACCGCCACCCTACGCATCGGCGAGGCACACGCCCTCGTGACCAACGGCGGGAACCAACCATGACACACCACCACACCGCCAGCATCCCAAACCAGCCCCTTGCACCGGCCACGCCCCACCGTCGCACCCGATCCGAGCGTGGCGCGATCGCGGTATGGACATCGATCACGCTCTTTGCATTCATCCTCGTCATCGGGCTGGGCGTCGATCTCTCAGGCCACACGATGGCCGAACAACGCATCCGCACCATCGCACAAGAGGCAGCACGCGCCGGAGCACAAGAAGTGGCCGTGCCCATCGATGCCACAGCCCTCGACGCCGGCCGAGCTGCCCACGCGGCACGTCGCTACCTTGACGCCGCAGGCGCGAGCGGCACCGCGCAGGCGACGGGCCCGACAACGGTCGCGGTCACCGTGCGCGGCCGCTACCACTGCGCATTCCTGCCGATCATCGGCGTCTGGGAGATTCCCGTCGAGGCAAGCGCAACGGCGGATCTGACGCCGAGCTACCAGGGTCGAAGTTCCTGAGTGCGGCAGGCACGGAGCGCCCAGCAGTTGGCTCCGCTCACCCACGGTGAGCCCGCGTCCCTGTCAGAATGGTCGGGCGGGAGCCCGGTTCCGCTCACCCCAGGTGAAGGGCCCCGCATGAGCATCGCATCAGACCAACGAGGAGTGGGCAATGGGCTTCATCAAGGCATTCGCGGGAGCAATCGGCGGCACACTGGCCGACCAGTGGTTGGACTTTCTCACGGTGCCACAGGGCATCTCCGCCACCGCAGCATTCTTCCCGGCCGTGCCCCAGGGACAAAACGCCGGGCGTGGCAGCAACACCCGCGGCTCCGACAACCTCATCTCCAACGGCTCGAAGATCGTCGTCCCCGACGGCTACGGTCTCGTCACGTTCGTGGACGGTCGGGTGACTGCGTTCATCGGTGAACCGGGCGGGTTCGAGTTCCGCAGCGACGACCCCTCGTCCCAGTCGATCTTCGCCGGCGACGGCATCATGAGCCCCCTGCTCAAGCAGTCGTGGGAGCGTTTCAAGTACGGCGGCCGCCCGGGCGCGATGCAGCAGGCCTTCTTCGTCGCGCTGAAGGAGCTGCCGAACAACCGCTTCGGCACCCAGTCGGAGATCTACTGGGACGACGCGTACCTCGGCGCCCAGGTGGGTGCGATCGCGCGAGGCACTTACACGATCCGCATCGTCGACCCGCTCACCTTCGTGAGCAGCTTCCTGCCGGGCTCGTTCATCGCCAACAACGAGGTCTTCGATTTCACCGACTTCGACAACCCCGCCGGAGAGCAGCTCTTCAGCGAGGTCATTGGCAGCTTGGCCCCGGCCTTGTCGATGTACACGAACGACCCCTCCAAGGGCAACCGCATGGCGCGCATCCAACAGGATTCGCTGGGCTTTGCACAGTCGCTGAGCGCCGTCGTCGAACAGAACTACCAGTGGCGCACCGGCCGTGGCCTCGTCATCGAGCGGGTCACCATCCAGGCCATCGAGTACGACGAGGACACCCGCAATCTGCTGTCCGACGTCAAGAAGGCCGACGCGCTGCGCGGGGATCGCGGCAACTCGTTCCTGCAGCAGTCGGTGGCGCGCGGCATCCAGGGCGCCGGCGAGCAGGGCGGCAGCCCCGGCCTGATCGGCATGGGCATGGGTGTCCCGATGATGGGCGGCGCCATGGCCGGGCTGCAGCAGCAGGGCGGCCAGACCCAGTACGCCGGCCCGGCGCAAGGTCAGCCCGCCCAGCCCGCGGCCCCGGCGCAGGAGGATCCCGTCGCGAAGTTGAAGCAGGCCAAGGAGCTCCTCGACGCCGGTGTGCTCACGCAAGAGGAGTTCGACACGCTGAAGCAGCGCCTGTTGGGGCTCTGAGATCGGAGGGCGATCATGAGCACCGACGTGCCCGGCCGGGGCATGATGCCCCCCGGCGCCGGCGGTCCGCAGCCCGGTCAGACGCCGATGCCGCCCGCGGCCCCGAACCCGTCGACGGTGGGGTCGCAAGACCCCGCCGAGGCGGCACAGGTGTTGCGTCTCCGTGCGGGAGAGGCGCCGGGCAACCTCGTGCGTTGTGCCCGTTGTGGCTCCAGCGACATCCGCTACGGCATCGAGCAGGGCGCGCTCATCTGCGCGAGCTGCCGTGCGCAGTGGAATGAGCCGCTGCTGGAGGCCGAGGTCGACCTGACGCGCGACATCGACAAGCTCCGGGGCCGCACCATCACGACGTCGGCGCAGCGCCTCGTCGACGAGACCACCGTCACACTCAAGTGTCGGGCGTGCGGCGCCGAGGTCGTGCTGTCCGTCGACGACGCGGTCCAGACGCGCTGCCACTGGTGCCGCAACTACCTGTCCGCCGACGGTCGCATCCCGAACGGGGCCGTCCCCGACGGCGTGATCCCACCCACGATCAGGCGGGAGGACGCCGTCGAGACGATCAGGGCGTTCGCGAAGGACCGCTCGTTCTACGCGCATCCGAAGTTCAAGGCGGAGTTCGCGCCGGAGAACGTCGTCGGCGTGTATCTGCCGTACTTCGTGTTCGACGGTCACGCCGAGGCGGAGGTGCAGGGTGAGGGCGAAATCCAGACGGCCACGTGGCTCGAGGGGTCGAAGGACAACAAGACCCGCTACTACGCCGCGGATGTGTACCGGCTGGGCCGGAAGTTCCTGATGAGCGTCGATGATCTGCTGCTCGAGTCCAGTTCGGAGCACGCCAACTTGGACGACCCGGCGCAGACGAACAACATCATCAACGCCATCCTTCCCTTCGACGTGAAGCGTGCGGTGCACTACAACCCCAACTATCTGCGGGGCTTCACCAGTGAGCGCCGCGACGTCAACGTCGAGGCGATGGACGCCGTCGTCGAGGACCGGCTGCTCAGCATCGCCCGGTCGAAGGCGGACGACATGGTCCAGGACTACGACCGTGGCGTGCGCTGGGATTCCGAACGCGTCGACATTCGGGGCTCGCGCTGGGTGACGGTTTACCTGCCCATCTGGCTGTACTCGTATTACCAGGCGGACAAGGGGCTGAAGCACTTCGTCGCCGTCAACGGGCAAAACGGGAAAGTGATGGGGTCTATCCCGTTGAACATGCTGCGGCTGTCGCTCATGACCGCACTGGTGTTCGTCGTGGCGTCGGTCGTCGGCGTCGCTCTGTTCCTGTTGTGGAGGTGATGCGGGTGTTGGAGTCACTGGTGGTGCTGCTGGAATCCGATTTCGAAGTGCGCATCCTGCTGCTGTTTCTCGGGCCGATCTCAGCGGTGTTCTTCTTCAGCTCGGTCTACATGAAGTACCGAAACACCGACAAGTCCTACCAGTTCGAGCGGACCACCCGGGTGGAGCTGTCGGACCAGCAGCGCTACGACACGTACGCCACGCACATTCGCAAGACCTCACGCTCCCGCATCGACGGCGAGGGGCGCTCGTCGAATCCCAGGATGCGGCTGTGACGTCGGCCCCGGGGAGGGCGTCGCGACGTAGTCTGGGTCACGGAGTACGCCCGGCAACTCGTCGGGTCGAGCGAGGATGGTGCAGGTGAGCTGGGAGCGTGTGGGCTTCGTCGGATTCGACACCGAGACGAGCGGCCCCGATCCGACGACCGCGGAGATCGTCAGCGCCTGCGTCGGTGCGCGGGTCTGGCTACTGCGCCCCACCGCCCCGATCCCGCAGGGCGCCGTCGACGTGCACGGCATCTCCACCGACGAGGCACTCGCGCACGGCATGGACCACGCGACGGGCGTGGCGGAGATCAGGCAAGCCCTCTACGACGCGTGGGCGGCAGGCGAGGCCGTGTGCGCGTTCAACGCCAGCTACGACTTCACGCTGCTGGATCGCGAATGCGCACGCCATGGGCTCGGAGCGCTGGAGATCCGGGGGACGATCGTCGATGCGTACGTCGTCGACAAGGCCGTCGACCGCTTCCGACGGGGCAAGCGTCAGCTCGTCGACGTCGCGGCGCACTACGGCGTGAAGCTCTCCGACGACGACGCACACGGCGCCCAGGCGGATGCGGCCGCGGCGACGGCGTTGGCGCGGAAGCTGGCGAGGATGCTGCCCCCGCCGGACCAGGCCAACGCGCGGCAGGCGCAGTGGTATCGCGCGCAGCGGGAGTCGTTTGCGAAGTGGCTTGCCAGCAAGGGCAACCGAGCCGAGGCCGACGACGTCCTGCAACGCCTCGAGTGGCCTGTCGAACGCTGAGCCCGGCAACCCGCTCGGGTGCCCCCGCGCCCAGCCGGCGGCGCAGCCGCGTCACCCCCTGTCGACGTGCGGGCGTTGAGTGTGTGGAAGTGGTGGGTTGACCAACCACTTCCACACACCTTGGCGGAGCGGCCCCCCGACGACGTCCCTCGCCCAACCGCGGGGTCGGCACCACCGCCCCCGACGGCGCCCCTCGCGTCCCCGCGCACCGGCCCCCTCCCGCGGCGCAACCGAGCCACTCCCCTCGAAACCCGCCACGCAACCGAGTGCCGGGGGCGCAGCCAGCGTCAGACTCGCCCGGTCTCACCGATGGCGAAGTCCCAGAAGCGACGTGCGATCGCCGGATCGGCAGCGTCGCGGGACCGCCCGACGATCGTCGGCCGCCCGCGGAGCTGGAGGGGGCCGTCGGGCCCGATGAGGGAGCACGACGGCAGCTCCTGCGTCGCGGCGAAAAGCGTTGTCAGCGCACCCTGTTCGACGGGATTCGCCAGCTTGCTCGCCACCGGCGTCAGCAGCGCCGAACCCAGCCGCGTCCGCATCGGGTTGCCGACGCGCGTGAACGACCAGCCCGGGTGCGAGCACTGCACGTCGACGGTGCTCCCCCGCGCCTCGAGTCGTCGCGCCAACTCTGCGGCCCACAGCAGGTCGGCCAACTTCGACTGGCCGTACGCCGTCGAGCGACGGTAGCGGCGGTGCCGGAAGTGGGGGTCATCGAAATCGAACGGCCCGAACCGGTGCGCCAGGGACGCGACGACGACCACCCTCCTGCGCACCCGGTCGAGCAGCAGATTGGTGAACAGCAGCGGCGCGAGAGCGTTGACTCCCAGGTGCCACTCGAAGCCGTCTTCGGTTTCGGTCCTCGTCACGGGCGATCCGCCGGCGTTGTTGACGATGACGTCCACCTCGCCCACCTGCCCGGCCGCTTCGCGCACCGACCGCAGCGAGGCCAGATCCAGCCGCACCACGTCGGCCCCGCCGAGCCCACGGGCCACTTCGGCGCCTCGAGCGACGTCGCGCACCGCCAGCACCAGTCGCGCGCCCCTTCGTGCGGCGAGGGTCGCCGTCGCGAGGCCCAGCCCACGGGTGGCGCCCGTGATGAGCCACGTCTCGCCGGAGAGGTCCGGCACCGCCTCGTCGCCGCGCAGCACGAATGTCCCTTCCCCCGGGAGACGGCCCCCGGTACGCGTTCAGCCTACCCACGCCCGAACGCGGGAGGCGTGGGGCACGTCCTACGATCGACGTGTGGGACTGCCGTTGTCGACCCTGATGTTCGCTTGGCTCGGTCTGGCGCTCGTCGCGCTGGTCGCGCTGTGGTTCGTCGACGCACCGTACGGCCGGCGCGCGCGATCCGGTTGGGGTCCGGGCATCCCGAACAGGCTCGCGTGGTGCGTGATGGAGTCGGTGGTGTTGATCGCGTTCTACGCCACCAGCGCGGCGGCCGGTGTGACGCCGTCGGGGCCGACGTGGGTCATGGGCGGGCTGCTCACGCTCCACTACGTCAACCGCGCGTTCGTCTACCCGTGGCGCACCCGCACGCGCGGCAAGACGATGCCGTTGACGGTCATGCTGCTGTCCATCGGATTCAACACCGTCAACGGGGCCTTCCTCGGCGCGGACTTGATGCGCCTGAACCGCCCCGACGCGTGGTTCGCGGACCCGAGGTTCGTCGTCGGTCTTTGCGTGTTCGCCGCCGGCATGGCCCTCAACTGGCACAGCGACGGCGTCCTCCTGCGTCTCCGCGCGCCCGGCGAGACGGGCTACAAGATCCCTCGTGACGGGGCGTTCCGCTGGGTGACGAGCCCCAACCTGCTCGGCGAGATCATCGAGTGGGCCGGCTTCGCCATCCTCACGTGGAGCCTCGCCGGGCTGACATTCTTCGTCTGGACGTGCGCCAACCTCGTCCCCCGAGCGCGCTCCAACCAGCGCTGGTACCACGAGAAGTTCCCCGACTACCCGAAGCAGCGGCGGGCACTCATTCCGGGCCTATGGTGAGCAGGCGGCCCCGTCCGCCGCGCGCGGTGCTCCCTGAGACCGCCGCCGCGCCCTGGCTCCAAGTGGCAACTTTGGCTTCGCGCCTGACCAGATCCCGGTCGCGACGTCGCTCTGCCGCGCTCGAGGCGGCAGGGCGAGGTGGCAGGGCTCATCTGGCCCCTTCGCGGCGCCGCCGGTCAGGCGCGGGCTGCCAGCCTTCCGACGAAACGGTCCCTGTTGACCACTCCCCGGCCATGACGGCCGGTGCTGATCGTCGCATATTCGTCTCGCGCGTCGACGGCAAACGTGACCGCGCGCCCGTCCACGGATTCGACACGCACGTCGATCGTGACGGTCGAGCCGGGCGCCGTCGGCGCGACGTGGGACAGGTTGACGTGCGTGCCGAGGGAGATCTCCCCCTCGTCGAGGTGCGGGGCCAGCGCCTGAATGCACGCCCACTCGATGATGCCCACCATGTAGCCCGTGGCAAGGACCTCCGGCATGGCGACGAACTCCGGCGACTCGGGCAGCAGGTGGGGCACGGTGCGCTCGACGGGCACCTCGTAGCGGAAGGTGTGGGTGATGCCGGGGGCCAGGGTGCTCTTCATGCGTGTGCCGCTCCTTCGTGGCCGGATGGGACCCCGCGGCCGGCGCACCGATGTGGGGTCGGACGGCCCGGGGAGGTGTGGTGATTGCCCGGGAGTCTAGCAACCCGCGCCCACGAGCGTCCCCGACGCGGAGCCGGGCGGACGTCGTCGGCCCGACACCGACCCTTGGCCCATACCTCGATTCGACGTATGGTGGCGGCATGCTGCAACTGATGATCCTGGGGTTCCTGGCCGACGCGCCCTCCAGCGGTTACGACCTCCGCCGCCGAATCAACGAGCTCCACGGCTACGCCAAGCCGGTCAGCGAAGGCAGTCTCTACCCCGCGATCGACGTCTGCGTCCGGCACGGATACGTCACCAAGGAGCTCGGCACCGGCCGCACGGGCGCGAAGCGCATGACGCTGGCCATCACCGACGCGGGCCGCGAGCGCCTGCATGTGCTCCTCAGGGACGCGCACGGCGTCGACGTGACCAGCCTCCCGCGCTTCCTCGTCCTGCTCGCATTCCTGCACCTGCTGCCCATCGACGAGGCCCGCGAGGTCCTGCGTCGCCGCCACGCGTTCCTCGACCAGCCCGCCAGCTTCTTCTACGAGCAAGGGCGCCCGCTGCGCCGCAACGAGATCACCGATCCCTTCCGGCGCGGCATGCTCACCATCGCCGCCGCCGCCAGCCGGGCCGAGCGACAGTGGCTCGAGGAGACCTTGGAGGCCACCGCATGATCGAGTTCGACCACGTCAGCAAGCACTACGACGACGGCACCCTCGCCGTCGACGACTTCAGCCTCACTGTCCCGAGCCACTCCTGCACGGT
Organism: Propionibacteriaceae bacterium P6A17; assembly: GCA_000619965.1. Classification (GTDB taxonomy): domain Bacteria; phylum Actinomycetota; class Actinomycetes; order Propionibacteriales; family Propionibacteriaceae; genus Arachnia. The sequence goes on along the minus strand of JHVD01000016.1, from coordinate 9,379 downwards.
GCTGCTGGGGTCGTCGGGCTGCGGCAAGACGACGCTGCTCAGAATGGTCAACCGCATGGTCGACCCGACGGCGGGCCGCGTGCTCATCGACGGCGAGGACGTCGCGAGCCTCGAGCCCGTCGCGTTGCGTCGGCGCATCGGCTACGTGATGCAACACGCCGGACTGCTGCCGCACCGCACCATCGTCGACAACGTCGCCACCGTGCCGCGCCTTCGTGGCCGTCGCGGCCCCGACGAGCGCCGACGGGCTCTCGAGCTGATGGAGCTCGTCGGCCTGCCCGCCAGCATGGCGCGACGCTACCCGTCGCAGCTCTCGGGCGGGCAGCAGCAGCGCGTCGGCGTGGCGCGGGCGCTGGCGGCCGACCCCAACATCCTGCTCATGGACGAGCCGTTCGGCGCCGTCGACCCGGTCGTGCGCCAGGAGCTTCAGCAGGAGCTGCTGCGCATCCAGTCGGAGTTGGCGAAGACGATCATCTTCGTCACGCACGACGTCGACGAGGCCGTGTTGCTGGGCGACGAGGTGCTCGTGCTCGGCGAGGGGGCCCGGGTGGAGCAGCGCGGCGCGGGGGCCGACATCCTGCTCGAGCCGGTCAACGACTTCGTCCGCGAATTCGTCGGCGGGACACGTCGGCGGCTGCACGTCGAGCATCGCGACGGCGTCCCCACCGTCGTCGACGCGGCCGGCGCGATCACCGGACGGCTGGTCGAGCAGTGACCTGGGTGTGGACCAACCGCGACCTGATCGTCGGGCTGACGGCGCAGCACCTACTGCTGGCGTTGCCGAGCATCGTGCTCAGCCTGCTCCTGGCAGTCCCGCTCGCCCGCCTCACGCTGCGCGCCCCCGCTGCCCGACGGCTGCTCCTCGGCACCTCGAGCGTCCTGTACGCCATCCCGTCGCTGGCGCTGTTCGTCGTGCTGCCCGGGGTGCTCGGCACCGGCATCCTCGACCCTCTGAACGTGCTCGTCGCGCTCACCCTCTACGCGATGGCGCTCATGGTGAGGACGGCCAGCGAGGCCTTCGCCGCCATCGAACCCGACGTCCTGCTCTCCGCCACTGCGCAGGGGCACGGCCGCTGGCAGCGCTTCGTCGCCGTCGAGCTGCCCCAGGCAGGCCCGGCGATCCTCGCAGGGCTGCGCGTCGTGAGCGCCTCGACGCTCTCACTCGTCTCGGTGGGGGCGCTCATCGGAGTGCAGTCGCTCGGCACGCTGTTCACCGAGGGGTACGCGCGCGGCTTCCTGCTGGAGATCGCGGTGGGTATCGTCGCGACGGTGCTGCTCGCCGTCGCACTCGACCTGCTGATCCTCGGCATCGGCCGCGCAACCATGCCGTGGGCGGGGATCGTCCAGCGCGCGGGAGCCGTCGCATGATCGCCGCACTCGCGCAATGGTTCGGCGACGCCAGCCGCTGGGCCGGCGCCGACGGCATCCCGCAGCGCCTCGTCGAACACCTCGCATACTCCGCGCTCGCGCTGGCGATCGCCGCGCTGATCGCGGTGCCGTTGGGGCTGTGGATCGGGCACACGGGCAAGGGCGAGCGCATCGTCGTGCTGCTGTCGAGCGGGCTGCGGTCCCTGCCGACGCTGGGTCTGCTGACGTTCCTCGTGATCGTGCTCGACGTCTCGCTCGGGCAGGTCCTCATCCCGGTGACGGTCGTGCTGACGATCCTCGCCGTCCCGCCGCTGCTGGCCGGCTGCTACTCGGGTCTGCAGGCCGTCCCCCGCGAGGTGGTGCAGGCCGCCGTCGCGGGAGGCCATTCGACCACCCAGGTGGTGACGGCCGTGGAGCTCCCCAACGCCCTGCCCATGATGATCGCCGGCCTGCGCTCGGCCGCGCTCCAGGTGCTCGCGACGACGTCCGTCGCCGCCTACGTCGGGCTCGGCGGGCTCGGCCGCTACCTGTTCGACGCACTCGGTGTGCAGGACTACACCAAGATGCTCGCCGGCGCGCTCCTCATCTGCGCGCTCGCGCTCCTCACCGACGGGCTCCTCGCCCTCCTCCAACGCCTCCTCACCCCTGCCGGGGTGCGTCTCGAGCGCGCCCGCAACCACTGAAAGGACCTCCCATGGCCAACCAGTCACTCCCCCGACGCTCCCTCCTCGCAGGCCTCACGCTGGCGCCGCTGCTGGGCGCCTGCTCCTCGTCGGACCCGTTCGCCTCCAACCCCGCCGCCACCGGCTCCGGCACCAGCGGCGCAGGCGGGCCGGTCACCGTCGGCTCCGCCAACTTCCCCGAGTCCGAGATCATCGGCGAGCTGTACGCCCAGGCGCTCGAGGCGAAGGGCCGCACGGTGCAGCGGCGCATGCAGATCGGCGCCCGCGAGGTGTACCTCTCCGCGCTCGCAGAGGGGTCGATCGACCTCATCGCCGAATACACCGGCAACCTGCTGGGCTACTACGACAAGTCCGCGACACCCACCGGCGCCGACGAGGTGGCGGAGGCGCTCGCAGCTGCACTGCCCGCGGAGTTCGCGCTGCTCGACATCGCGCAGGCCGAGGACAAGGACTCCTACAACGTCACCGCAGAGTTCTCGACCAAGCACGGCATCACGTCGCTCGCCGACCTTGCCGGCTACCCCGGCACGCTGCGCATCGGCGGCAACCCTGAGCTCGCCCAACGCGACTACGGGCCCGGACTCGTCGGGCTGACAAGGGTCTACGGCGTGCCCGCGGAGCGCATGGCGTTCACGCCGATCAGCGACGGCGGCGGCCCCCTCACCATCCGGGCACTCGCCAAGGGCGACGTCGACCTGGCCAACATCTTCTCCACCACACCCGCGATCAAGGAGCAGGGCTTCGTCACCCTCGAGGATCCCAAACACCTCATCACGCCGCAGAACGTCGTGCCGCTCGTCGCCAAGGCCAAGCTCGACGACGACCTCGCCTCCGCCATCAACGCAGTCCAGCGGGTGCTCACCACCGACGACCTGCTCGCTATGAACGGGCGCAACGCCGGCGATGAGAAGGCCCAGCCGCGGCAGATCGCCGCCGATTGGCTGAAGTCCAAGGGCCTCGTCTGAACGGGAACGGCCGCTCGATGCGCGCGATCGAATACCGCCACACCGGCGCCGCGTCCGACGTGCTACGGCTCGTCGACCTGCCCGAACCCCATCCCGGGCGCGGCGAAGTGCGCGTGCGGGTGCGCTTCTCGGGCGTCAACCCCGGGGACGACAAGAAGCGGGCGGACTGGGCCGGCTTCGGCATGCCCTTCCCGAGCGTCGTGCCACTGACCTCGGACGCCGGGCGGACCGTCGAGACCGTCGCGGCCGGACGGGCGTCGTCGCGCTCGACGACGACGCACTCACCACCCCGGCAAAGACTGGTTCAGCGGCCCGGGGCGCGCTCGGCGAGCTGCTCGAGCGCCCGCCCGGTGAGCCGGTAGGTGTCCCACTCGTCGAGCGGTTCGGCCCCGACGTGGCGATACACGTCGATGGCGGGTTGGTTCCAGCGCAGCACCACCCACTCCATGCGTGCGTAGCCGCGCTCGACGGCGAGCGCCGCCAACGTCGTCAGCAGGGCCGTGCCGAGGCCCCGACCGCGCGCCTCCGGCCGGACGAAGTAGTCCTCCAGGTACAGGCCGTGGGTGCCTTCCCACGTGGAATAGTTGAGGAACCACAGCGCGAACCCGTCGATGCGATGCCCGGCACCCGCCGGCGCATCGACCACGTGGCAGAAGATCGCGGGATGGTCGGCGAACAGCAACTCCCGAAGCCGCTGCGGGGTGTTGCGGACCGCGTCGGGTTCGCGCTCGTACTCCGCCAGCGCCCGAATGAGCTCGAGGATCTCGTCGACATCATCTGGGACTGCGGTTCGCACTTGCACCCGTCAACACTAGCGACGTTGCCCTCGCCGCATCGAGCCATCCGGCGACGGCGGGCAGGCTTGTCCCACGTTGCTACGTTCGTTGCATGTCAACCGCGCGCCCCGCCGTCGCCGCCATGGTCGCCTTCCTGCTGTCCGCCCGTGCGCAGCCCGCCGCCGACGCACCGGCCAGCCAGTCGACCGCGCCGTCCCCCACCCCGACGTCTGCCGCAGGGTCGCCGTCGGAGGGAAGCTCCCCCACCCCGACGACGCCCTCGCCCTCGCGTGTGGTCCGGGCAGCCGACCAGGATCTGGTGCAGGCTCTCGACGCCGATGTGCAGTTCGAGGGCATCCAGACCCCCGACTCGCTCGTCGCCGACCTCCAGCGCGGCGGCCACGTCATCGTCGTGCGCTACACCGGCTCCGGAGGCCCTGCCAGCCCTGTGCCCGAGGCGCTCGCAGGCCTGGTCAAGGACGATTCGTAGCGCATCTCGGACGACAGCATCGCCCGCATGAGGGCCTACGGCGCGGCTTTCGCTGCGCGCCAGATCCCAGTCAACCGGGTCGTCAGCTCCGAGTACTACTTCGTCTGGCAGCACGCGGAGGCCGCGTTCGGGGAGCCCATCGCCATCCATCGGGACTTGACCGGCTCACTGGACTTCCGCGACTCCGACGAGCTCGCCGCCTCGCTGCAGGGCCTGCGCAACCGCACCGTGACCGCGCCGGATCGAGGCGCCAGCACGGTGCTGTTCACCCATCAAGTGGAGTTTGACAAGGCCTTTGGTCACTACCCTGACGCCGGCGAGACGATCATCTTCCGCCCCGACGGGACGGGCACGCCGCGCGTGGTGGCGGTGTTGGGGTACGACGACATGATGGCGCTCCTCGACACGCCGTGACCGAGACGCAGGGGCCGAGAGCCAATCTCGCCACTTCTCTTGACCAAGTCCAGTTTTCGTCTAGGGTGGAACCATGACCATCGAGCAGCACGTCTCACTGCTTCGCGACGCGGGCCTGCGCGTCACGAAGCCGAGGCTTGCCGCGCTGCACCAAGTGGCAGCCTCGCCCCACACCACGGCGGACCAGATCGCCGACGGCGTGCGGGCACAGCTCGGCACGGTGTCGAAACAGGCCATCTACGACATCCTGCACACGCTCACGGCAGCCTCGATCCTGCGGCGGATCTCCGTCGACGGCCGCGGCGCCCAGTACGAGCTCAACCACCGGGACAACCACCACCACGTCGTCTGCAGACGCTGCGGACGGCTCGAGGACGTCCCCTGCCCCAAGGGTGAGGCGCCCTGCCTCGCCCCGCCCAGCAGCCACGGATTCGCCATCGACGAAGCCGAAGTGGTCTACCGCGGACTCTGCTCCGCCTGCCATTGAAACCCACCCTGCACGGAGGCCCCAACAATGCAGTTCGATCCCACAGTCCCCTCCACCACCGAGACCGGCGAGCCGCGCCAGTCCGACGCGCACTCCCTGAGCGTCGGCGCCAACGGCCCGCTGCTGCTCCACGACGTCGCCCTCGTTCAGAAGCTCGCCCGCTTCGACCGTGAGCGCATCCCCGAGCGCAGCCCGCACGCGAAGGGCTCCGGCGCCTTCGGCGAGTTCGTCGTCACCGGCGACGTCAGCCGCTACACCAAGGCGAAGTTCCTGCAGCCGGGCGCGAAGACCCGCATGCTGGCCCGCTTCTCCACCGTCGCCGGCGAGCTCGGCTCCCCCGACACGTGGCGCGACGTCCGCGGCTTCGCGTTGAAGTTCTACACCGACGAGGGCAACTTCGACCTCGTCGGCAACAACACGCCCGTCTTCTTCCTTCGCGACCCAATGAAGTTCCCCGACTTCATCCACTCGCAGAAGCGCCTGCCCGACTCCGGCCTCCGCAGCGCCAACATGCAGTGGGACTTCTGGACGCTGTCGCCCGAGACCGCACACCAGGTCGCGTACCTCATGGGCGACCGCGGCCTGCCCCGCACCTGGCGCAACATGAACGGCTACTCGTCGCACACCTACATGTGGGTCAACGCGGAGGGCGAGCGCTTCTGGGTCAAGTACCACTTCCTCACCGATCAGGGCGTGGAGAACATGACCAACGAGGAGGCGGCCAAGCTGGCCGGCGACGACGCCGACTTCCACCGTCGCGACCTCTTCGACGCCATCGCCCGCGGCGACTACCCGAGCTGGACCCTGCACGTGCAGGTCATGCCCTACGACGAGGCCAAGAACTACCGCTTCAACCCGTTCGACCTCACCAAGACATGGTCGAAGAAGGACTACCCGCGTATCGAGGTGGGCCGCTTCACGCTCAACGAGAACCCGGTGAACCACTTCGCACAGATCGAGCAGGCCGCGTTCTCGCCGTCGAACACCGTCCCCGGCACGGGCGTGAGCCCCGACAAGATGCTCCTGGCTCGCGTGTTCTCCTACCCGGACGCGCAGCGCAACCGCATCGGCACCAACTACAACCAGCTCCCCGTCAACGCGCCCGTCTCGCCGGTGAACTCCTACGACAAGGAAGGCGCGATGCAGTACCACCACAGCGGTGCTGCGCCGGTGTACGCGCCCAACTCCTACGGGCGCGCCTACCAGGACGCCGAGGTGACCGTCGACAATGGTTGGGAGTCCGACGGCGCCATGGTGCGTGCCGCCTACTCGCTGCACGCGGAGGACGACGACTTCGGCCAGGCGCACACGCTCGTGCGTGAGGTCTACGACGACGCCGCCCGCGCGCGCCTCGTCGACACCATCGCAGGCCAGCTTCCGGGCCTCGACGAGCAGGTGCTCGTCCGGGTCATCGACTACTGGAAGAAGATCGACGCCGAGGTCGGCGCCGCCATCGAGGCCAAGCACAACGCGCGCTGATCGTCGCGCCGACGAGGGCCCGCAGCCTATCCGGTTGCGGGCCCTCGCCTCGTCGTCGCGCGCTCAGGCGTCATAGTCAGCGTCGTCGACGGGGTCCAGCGATCGGAAGGTCCGGCTCCGCCATCTCCAGCAGTGGCGTAGCCTCGTGGGCAGACAAGAGGAAGCACCATGACACGCAAGTCCTACACCGGTGAGCAACTTGTCGTCAGCTTCGACGGCACCATCTGCGAGCACGCCGGAGAGTGCGTCCGTGGGCTGCCTCAGGTGTTCGACACCAAGCGACGGCCTTGGATCGACCTGTCGGAGATCACCACAGAGGAGCAGGCCGACAAGGTGAGGGAAGTCGTCGGGCGCTGCCCGTCGCACGCGCTGCTCATCGAGGAAAAGCAGTAGGCTCCCCGCCCGCAACACCAGGGCCCGCTGACGCCCCGGGGTGGAGACACCGCGAATTGCGTGACGGATTGCGATCTGGATTGCCGTACATCGGCGTGTCGGACGCCTCAAAGCGATCGGGATCGCAATCTGTCACGCCCACGCCGGGATCACCCGCGCGCGGGCTCGTGCCCGTGGCGCAATGGGGGATCCTGCGTACACGGGTTCGGGCGCCAACGTGGCCTTCGGTCCCCATGCCTGCGATGGTCCGGCCAGACTCACCCCACGCGATTGCAGCGGAAGGAATGCCCATGTCACAGGTCGATTTCGTGCATGTCTCTACGGCCGGCCTGGAGTCCTCGCCCGTAGCAGAGGCGCTGGCCGGACTGCGCGCCGACGAGGCCCGGTACTTCCACAACAAGTACTCCCGCGCCTTCACCACGGTCCGCGCCGACGATGCCCTCGCGGCTCTCGCGTGGGTCGAGGAGATCCTCCGCTCCGAGCGCCGCATCGAGTTCGCGGCGCGCCCGCTCGAAGTGGCGGTCAGCGACGTCGACGGCATCCACTGGGTCCACGTCTTCTACGAGTCGGGGCTCGTCGTCAACGTGCTGTACACCGTCGCCGAGGGTGGCAAGCGAGCCGTCGGATTCAAGCTCTCGGAAGGCATGGAGGTGCCCGACGAGCTGGCGGCCTTCAAGTTTGCGCGCCAGAAGTCGAAGCTCGCGGGCACGATCCGCGGCTCGTTCTTCGTCATCAAGGGGGAACACCCTTGGGAAGACGAGGCCGACGGGCAGCCCTGACCCGCACAAGGGGCGCAGTCCGATGGGAGCCCAGCAGGTCGGAGGAGTCAGCCCTGCTCCGCCTCACGGTGCAGCGCAAACTCCCGGTACTGCCGCATCGTCTTGCGAGTCCCTTCCGACAACGACTCGTCCTCCGACAGCTCCTGCCTGATCTCGGATTCGAGCCGCCCCGTGCGACGCCGGATCAGCTCGGTGAGCGCGGAGGAGGCACCGGGGACGTTCTCCGACGACTCGTACCGCTGCTTGGCCGACAGCCACTTGCGCAGCAGGGCCTCGGCACGCGCCCCGGCCTCACCCTGGCGGCGGGCCAGAAGATCGGCGGCGACGCTCCGCGCGGCCCATCCGCGCATGGCTGCGAGGCGCGATCGGCTGGTTCGAGATGCTCGGCGGGCGCGCGGCCCATCCGCGCATAGCTGCGAGGGCATCAACGAGCTCGTCGAGCCGTTCCGGCCAATGCTCCTCGACGGCGAACGCGATCGACTCCAGCTCACTCGCCCTCTCGCCCTTGGCAAGTTCCTTGAGGTCTGTCATCAGCGCGTCGAGCGCTTTTCTGGTGGTCGGACGCAAGGACCCCAGCACCTTCCACCGCAGCGTCGTGGAGCCTTCCCGCAGCGCCCGGTCCAAGTAGGCCCGGTTCTCGTCCGAGAGGCCATCGCCGACGGGGGTCGCCTCCGGTTCCTGAGCGTCCCCCGACGGGTTCTTGACGCGGTAGCGCTGCTCGCTGAGCAGGCCGATGCGCCCGATGGCGGCCGCTTCGTCGCTCGGGTTGGGGTAGCCCAGTTCGGTCTCCGTCGGCGGGCCCGAAATCTCGATGGATCTGCCGTGCGCGTCGTCGATGATCTACGGGACGAAGGGCTCCGGCAGCGCAGCGAGCAGCTCCTCGACGCGCACGGGATCGCCGCCCACTCCCATGTTGAGACGACCCGCCAGGGAGTTCCCGGAAAACGCGTTGGCGATTCCGACGCGATCCTACGAGAACCAGACGCCGTCCCGATCGGAGTGGCCCTGCTCGTTGAGCCGCTCGAGCGCGTCGTGGGCCGCCTGCCCCGGCGTGGAGCCGCCGCCGAGCTCGAAGACGACGTCGGACCCGTTCTCCGGACCCTGAAAGAAGAGGCGTAGCCCGCCCCTGTCAGTCATGAGCGCGACGCGACCAACCGGACGGACCACCAAGACATGTACACACCATTGAATCGGCCTGGGTTTCGTTCCGTTCTTGAAGCAAGGATGGAACACGATGAACCAGAAGTACTCTCCCGAGATGCGCGAGCGCGCGCTGCGGATGCTCGATGAGGCCAAGGCCTCCGGTGAGCACTCGAATCTGATGTCCGCCGTGCGGCATGTTGCGGGGCTCCTCGGCATGAGCGCGGAGACGCTGCGGGTGTGGCATCGCTGCCGCGAGGTCGACGCCGGCGCGAAGCCCGGTGTCCCGAGCGATGTCGCTGAGGAGAACAAGCGCCTGCGCCGCGAGGTGGCCGAGCTGCGAAAGGCGAATGAGATCCTCAAGGCTGCGAGCGTGTTGTTCGCGAAGGAGCTCGACCGGCCCTG
>KK211046.1:64485-74620 GCA_000619965.1 Propionibacteriaceae bacterium P6A17 | reverse complement strand
CTCAAGGCCAAGGCCACCAAGTTCGACGAGGCCGAGGCCAAGAACAAGTCCGAGCTCGAGAAGGCCACCGAGGCCAACACGAAGCTGCAGGCCCAGCTCCAGCAGCTCCAGCTCGCGAACCTTCGCCACGAGGTCGTCGCCGCCAAGGGCCTCGCCCCGGCCGCCGCCAAGCACCTCATCGGCGCCAACCGCGAGGAGCTCGAGGCCTCGGCCGACGAGCTGGCGACGCTGATCGGCGCCCACTCCCCCAAACAGCAGAACCCTGTGTCCCGCCTTGCGGGCCAGCAACCCAATCCCGATCCGCGAGCCGCTGAGCGCGAGTTCGTGGACTCCCTCGTAGAAAGGTCCCGCCGATGAGCGAGAACACCATCAACACCGCCGTTCTGGGCGAGCTCCCCGGCACGATGCTCGGCATCGTGCGCGACAAGGCGCTCGATGCCGGCATCCTGTCCCAGCTCTCCCCCGAGAAGCCGACCATCTTTGGTCCCGTCAAGGGCGCCACCTTCTCCGGCGTGCCGCGCGCCTCGATCGTCGGCGAGTCCGAGCAGAAGCCCGCAGCCCAGAAGCCGACGATCACCCCGTGGCGCGCCGAGCCCCTGAAGGTCGTCACCCAGGTGCGCACCAGCGACGAGTTCATGTGGGCCGACAGCGACTACCGCCTCGGCGTCATGTCCGACCTGATCGCCCCCGCCCTCGGCTCCTCGATCGGCCGCGCCGTCGACCTGATCGCCTTCCACGGCATCAACCCGTCCGCCGGCACCGTGTCCTCGAAGGTCACCAAGTGCCTGTCGCAGGCCACCAGCACCGTCACCTCCGCAGGGGCTCCCACCAGGGAGCTCAACGAGGCCGTCGGACTGCTCGCCGGCACCGGCATCGCCATGCCCAACGGCATCGCCATGGATGCGGCCTACAACTACTCGCTCGCCACCGAGGTGTACCCGACCGGGCATTCCCTGGTCGGCCAGCCGATGTACCCGCAGATGGGCTTCAACGGCATTGACAACTGGCGCGGCCTCAAGGTCGGCCAGTCCTCGACCGTCTCTGGCGCGCCGGAGATCTCCGCGCCCTCGAACATCAAGGCGATCGTCGGTGACTGGTCCGAGGTCACGTGGGGCTTCCAGCGGAACTTCCCGATGGAGCTCGTCGAGTACGGCGATCAGGCGGGCGATGCACTCGGGCGTATCACTACTGCGGTCCTTCCAGTCGTCGAGGACGGGTTCGCCAAGATCGCCCCTAGCGTCGGGGGGCTCGTGTCGGCGTTCCAGCCGCTTGTCAACGCGATCGGGCGCGTCGTCGAGCTGATCACGCCCGTGCTGATCCCGGCATTCAAGTTCCTTGCGGGGATCATCATGGATTCCCTGAAGGGTGCCATCGATGGCGTCACGCTCGTGATTCGCGGGCTGACCGACGTGTTCAACGGCATCGTCGACTTCGTCACGAACGTCTTCGCTGGAAACTGGACGGCCGCATGGGAGGGCATCAAGACGGCAGCCTGGGGCGCAATTCCGGCGATCGCTGGCGGCATGTGGACGTGGCTCAATGTGAGCATCCTTGGCACGATCCGCGGCGGCATGCTCAAGGCGCTGAACTTCTTCACTGGCGGATGGGCGTCCATCAAGGGGCTGTTCTCGACGACCCTGAACTGGCTCAAGGGCATCGTCGGGGGCACCTGGAGCGCGATCCGCTCGAACACGGGCGCAGTCTGGAACGGCATCAAGTCGATGATCTCCGGCGTCTGGAACGGCATCAAAAGGAAGGCCCGGGTTCGCCCGGGCCTTCGTCGTCCCCGTGCCCCTCAGAGGAGCTGGAGGGCGACGACATAGGTCGCAGTCCCCGCCCCGATGCTGAGCAGGGAACGCCGCCCGCCCAGCAGGTGCATGGCCACGGTGACGGCCGCCGCGACGAGCGCGGGGATGAGCCGCGCCCCGTCGGCGGACTGCACCAGCGTGGCCAGCGCGAGGATCGTGAGCACCCCGGCGGGCATCCACTGGCCCAGCCTCGCAACGAACGCGGACTCGCGCAGCCGATGGAGCGCCAGGAAGGGCACCGCACGCAGCGCGACCGTGATCGCGCCCGCGGTGAGGAGCGCCGCGACGAGGTAACCGGGCTCAGGCATGGACGCGACCTCTCGCGAAGTGCCGCACCAGCAGCGCGGCGGTGAAGACGAGCAGCGCCGTCAAGAGGGCGGCACCGGGCGTGGCCACGAGCCCGACGGCGAGGCTCGCCACGGCGAGCACCACCGACGGCAGCTCGGCCCATGAACGTGCCGCGTCGAGGGCCAGCACGATGAACAGGGCCACCAGCGCGAACTCGAGCCCCTCCACTGGCTTCGGAAGCACGGACGCGAACAGGGTGCCGGTCAGGCCGCCCGCGACCCAGTAGGCCTGCAGCAGCACCTGGAGCGTGATGAGCTTGCGCTGGCCCCAGCCGTCGGGTTGGCCGGAGACGATCGCGAATGTCTCGTCGGTGAGCGCGTAGACGCTGTAGGCGCGGGCCAACGGGTTGCGCACGAGCCGCAGCGGAAATGAGAAGGCGTAGAAGGCGTGGCGGGAGTTCACAAGGAACGTCGTGATCGCGATGGTAAGCAGCGGGGTCGATGCGGACAGCAGGCCGACCAGCAGCATCTCGACCGAACCGGCGTAGACGACCACCGAGAGTACCGGCGCCATCCACCACGGCATGCCCGCTTGGATGACCATCATGCCGAACGCGACGCCGAGGGGGAACAGGCCGAGCCCGCCTCCCAGCGACCTCCCGAACACTTCTCGAACTGCTGGCACCCGATCTATGCTTCCGCTGCGCGCGCACGAACTCCATCCCGGTCCACAGTTTGGGATCCGCCGGGCCTGGTCGCCGCTCCGGCGCCGCGCCAGCCTGCGCGGGCCGGCACTGCACGAGCTGCGCTTGACCAGCGCCGACCGAACCCGTGACTGATTGCGATCCAGTTCGTCCACGCACGGCGTGTCGCAGCCCCCACAGCAATCTGGACAGCAATCCGTCACGGCAAACCAGACACCCCCAGGCTGACCCCAGCGGACCCACTGCCCGACAAGCCATTTCGCACGGGGCTGTCCTCGATTTCACTTTTGCGCAAAGCCGTACTACAGTTGGTTCTCGCGCCGAGCACCACTAGCTCAACTGGCAGAGCAGCTGACTCTTAATCAGCGGGTTCAGGGTTCGAGTCCCTGGTGGTGTACGAACGAGGCCCCGATGGATCATCGGGGCCTCTCGCATTCTCGCCGCTCCGCGCCGCCGTGCGTGGCCCGCGCAGCGGCGCTCAGCCCGGCCCACGCCTCAAGCGCCGCTACCATGTGCGAAGGATTCTCATCAAGGAGGCGCGGTGCGGACGTTTGCACACATCGGCGAGTACCACGAGCTGTTCATGGACCGAGCCTGGGACGCACTGCTCCCCCGCCTGGCTGCGCTGCGCCCCACCGAGCCTCGGCACGTGGTCGAGTTCGGCGCCGGCTCCGGGCTCGGCACCGTGCGCATGGCCGCACTGTGGCCCGGCGCGCGGTTCACCGCCGTCGAGCCGGACCCCACCATGCGTGCCATGCTCATGTCCCGCCTCAGCGCCACGCCCGGGCTGCTCGCCCGCGTGGACGTCCTCCCATACGCTGTCGCCCCCTCCACGATCCCCGCGATCGCCCCGCGCCTGCCGGTGGCGGACCTCGTGCTCGCCGCCCACATGCTGCAGGTCTTGGGCGACGACGAACGCGCCGCCCTCCACGCGCTCACCCATCGATGCCTGGCCGACGACGGACTCTTCCTCATCACCGCCGCCCAGCCGCACTCCGACGAGCCCGATGACGGCCCTCACCACGTCGGCGCGTCCCACCACCCCCATCCGCCGCGCACCGTCCAGCTCGCATCCCAGCACGTCGAGGAGCGCTGGGACCCGGACGGCAGCCTCGCCTACGTGCACCGCGACGCAGAGGGCCGCGTGCTGCGCAGCGTCAGCGTCGCGCACGACCATGACGCGCCACGCCCCGGGCCCGACGAACTCCTCGCCGAGGCCATCGACGCAGGCTTCGACGATCCCGGCCAGCGCGACCCCGCGATGCTCGTGCTGCGGCGCGGCGGACGCCGAGGATCCTCCTCACAGCCGCCCTCGCCGGGTGCGCTCACCGACGCCCACAACGCCCTCCTCGCAAAGCTCGACCCGAGACTGGGGCCGACGATGCCGCCGTCACTCGACGGGGATCCGGTGACCTTCCACCTGCGGCTGCCCGACGGCGAGGCGCTGGCTCTCTGGCGTCGCATCGAGACCCCAGCCGACGAGCCGTACGCGCTGTTCGTGCCCCGAGTCCAAGACGTGCTGGCAATCCGCGCCAGTTCCGCCATCCCTGCGTCGGCGATGTCCGACCTGCTCGACCGCTGGGAAATCGCCCGCGCCGCCGCGCCCGGCACCGGTACCCGGCTCGTGCGCCTGGCCGCCGCCGACTCGTCGCCGGTGCGGGCGCTGCTGGATCACGGATTCGCACCCTCGACCAGCACCGCGCTGCGCCTGACCGCAGACGACACGGCCCCGGCCGCACCACCCGGCGTCACGGTGCGGGAGCCATCCCCCGCGGACCGCGAGCGGCTCCTCGATCTGCTCGTCGAGATGCATGCCTCCGACACCGCGTGGGGTGGCTCCACGTCGCACGACGATCCCCGCTCGCTGCTCGCCCACTACGTCGACGAGGTGCTCGCCCGTGAGCCCGGCTGGTCTTGGGTGGCGCAGAGCGAGGGGGAGGTCACGGGCTTGGTGTCGCTGGCCCCGCCCGCCGACTCGGCGTGGGCGGCGCCCGCGACGAGTCTCCGCCCCGTCTGTTACCTGGGCCTCGCCGCCGTCGCGACGACCGCCCGCGGCCGGGGCGTCGGTCGGCTGCTCGCTGGCCACGCGCTCGCGCGCGCTGCGTCGTCGGGGGCCGCCGGGGTGCTCCTCGACCACGCGGCGCTGTCACCACTGTCGGCGACGTTCTGGCATCGCATGGGGTTCCGGCCGCTGTGGACCACCTGGGTGGCGCGCGGGTGATCCTCGGCGCCGGTTCCCAGGGGCGTCAGAGGTAGAGCCCGGTGCCTGCGTCCTCGAGACGCTCCGCGGCGACGGCGTGGATGTCGCGCTCGCGCATGAGGGTGTAGCGGTGGGAGTTGAGCTCCACCTCGCCACGTTCTTCCGGGTCGAACAGCACGCGGTCGCCCACCTCGACGGCGCGAACGCTCGGGCCGACGGCAACGACCTTCGCCCACGAGAGCCGCTTGCCCATCTGCACGGTGGCGGGGATGAGGATGCCGCCTCCGCTCTTGCGCTCACCTGCGCCTGCCTCGGCGTCGACGAGCACCCTGTCGTGGAGCATCCGGATGGCGAGTCCTGCGTCGCTCACGAGGCTGCGATGGCCTTCCTCGCGCGGGCGGCCAGCTGGCGACGCCCGGAGATCGACTTCAATGTGATGGCGAGCACGAGCACACCGGCGACGGCGCCCGCGATCGCCACGACCCGTTCGGTGCGCAGCGTGCCCTGGTCGTCGACGAACTGCTTCTTGACCTCATCGAACTCACCCTGCGCGAACGACTTCACATCGTCGAGGCTGGACTTGATGACGTTCCTCGGCTCGACGGACTCCCTGAGACTGGCGAACGACGCCTGCAGCGATGCCCTGTTGCCCGCCATCTCCGCGCGGATGTCCTCGATGGTTCGCTCCTTGGCCATGAACGCTCCTTCAACTGACTGCAAGCACAAGCCTAGCCGTACAATGGCCGGCATGGCTGCTCGACTGACCCAAGGCTCCACCGCACCCGCGTTCACGCTGCCCGACCAGCACGGCAACGACGTCTCCCTCGCAGACCACAAGGGGCGCGCCGTCATCCTCTACTTCTACCCCGCCGCGATGACGCCGGGGTGCACGACGGAGGCCGTCGACTTCTCGGCCGCACTCGACGAGCTCGCCGCGGCGGGATACACGGTGCTCGGCTGCTCGCCAGACCCGGTCGACAAGCTCGCCAGGTTCACCAGCCAGTCCGACCTCAGCGTCACCTTGCTGTCCGATCCGTCGCTGGAGGTGCACCACGCCTACGCGGCCTTCGGCACCAAGAAGCTCTACGGCAAGGAGATCGAGGGGGTCATCCGCTCGACGTTCGTGATCGATGTCGACGACGACGGCCGCGGCACGGTGCGCGTCGCCCAGTACAACGTCCGCGCGACGGGCCACGTCGCCAAGCTCCGGCGCGAACTCGGGGTGTGAGCAGCTACCGCACCATCGACGCCCGCGTGGGCGAAGGTGTCGACGTCGAGTGCGAGGTGAAACGCAGCCGCTTCCTCACTCGGCTGCGCCGCGTCGACGACGAGGCCTCGGCGCGCGCAGTGGTGGAGGGGCGACGGGCGGCACTGCATGACGCCCGACATCACTGCTCGGCCTTCATCCTCGGCCCCGACGGACGCATCGGTGGCAGCTCTGACGACGGCGAGCCCGCGGGCACTGCGGGCATGCCGATGTTCACCACGCTCCAGCACCACCGGCTGACCAACGTGGTGGCCGTGGTGAGCCGCTACTTCGGCGGCATCAAGTTGGGCGCGGGAGGGCTGGTCAGGGCTTATTCCGACGGTGTCCAGCAGGCGATCGAGGCGGCTGGGGTGCGAGAGGTGCGGCTGGCCCGGCTGCTCACGGTCGACGTCGACTACCAGCGGGCGGGGATCGTAGAGAATCAATTGCGCGGCCTGCACTTGCCCTCCGGCCGGCTTCTGGAGGTGACCGGCGTCGCGTGGACCGACCTGGCCCACATCGAGGTGGCCGTCGACGCGGAGAGCGTCGCGGAGTTCGTCGACGCGTTGCGCTCCCTGTCGCAGGGCTCATTGTCGGCACGCGACGCGGGCGAGCGTTGGGTGGGCTGACCCGACGGCTGGTGCTGCCGCCGGGCCGCGCGTGGACTCCCGCGGCGCGGGAGGGGCGCGGGAGGCGGGTCAGCGTAGGTAGCGGACGAAGGCCCGACCGCCTTCGTTGCTGATCTCCTTGAATCCCATGGCCTCGTAGAAGGCCCGCTGCTTCGCTTCCGAGTCGGTGATGAGCACATGCTGGCGCACGGCGCGGTACGGCGAGAAGGCAGCCTCGAACAACTGGCGTCCGATGCCGGTGCGCTGCAGCGCGGGAAGCACGAGGATGTCCTGCAGGTACACGATCGTCTCCCCGTCACCGACGACGCGCGCCAAGCCGACGAGGCGGCCGTCGATGCGTGCCGTCACCACGCGCAGCGACTTCCGCAAGCCCCGAATGAGCCGCTCCGGGTCGCGCGTGTAGGCACTCCACCCGACCGCCTCGTAGAGCCGCAGCACCTCGTCGCGGCCCGGGATGTCGTTGGAGTGGAGATGGACGGTGCTCATGGCAGGAGTCTAGGCAGCGGGCAGTCGGCGGGCGTGGCGGCGACGCGGTTTCGGTCGAGGGTGCCCGGCGGCGCGAATCTGTGCCCCCGCCGCTGGTCTCCTCGCTCGCCGCGTGGGACGATGGCTGCATCATGCGCCTCACTGCACTCCTGGAGCACGTCCCCAACACCCCCGACGATCTCTACGACGCCTTCGTCGGTTGGGCGCAACAGGGCGGCTTCTCCCTCTACCCCCACCAGGACGAGGCGCTGCTCGCGATTCTCTCGGGCGCGAACGTGATCGTCACCACGCCGACGGGCTCGGGCAAGTCGATGATCGCGACGGCGGCCCACTTCGCCGCGCTCGCCGCGCGCGGCCGCACCTACTACACGGCACCCATAAAGGCGCTGGTCAGCGAGAAGTTCTTCGCACTGGTGAACCAGTTCGGGCCGGACCTCGTCGGGATGGTCACCGGCGACGCATCGGTCAATCCGGACGCGCCCATCATCGCCTGCACCGCCGAGATCCTCGCCAACATCGCGCTGCGCGAGGGCAGACGGGCCGACGTCGACCAGGTGGTGATGGACGAGTTCCACTTCATCGCGGATCCCGACCGAGGCTGGGCGTGGCAGGTGCCGCTCGTCGAACTGCCGCAGGCGCAGTTCGTGATCATGTCCGCGACGCTTGGCGACACGACCCGCCTTCGGCAGACCCTCACCCGTTCCACCGGCAGGGATGTCGTCGAGATCGCGGATGCGCCGCGCCCTGTGCCGTTGCAGTATTCGTGGTCCACCGAGCCGATCCACGACACGATCCGCACGCTCGTCGAGGAGCAGAAGGCGCCCGTCTACATCGTCCACCCCTCGCAGGGGCTCGCCGTCGAGCAGGCGCAGTCGGTGCTGAGTCTCGGCGTCGCCAAGCCTACGAAGGAGCGCGTCGAGGCGCTGAAGGCGGCGATGGCTGGCTTCAAGTTCGCGTCCGGCTTTGGGACGACGTTGAGGAAACTGCTGCTGCAGGGCATCGCCGTGCATCATGCCGGGATGCTGCCGAAGTACCGTCGGCTGGTCGAGCAGCTGGCCCAGAAGGGGCTGCTCACCGTCATTTGCGGTACCGACACGCTTGGCGTCGGCATCAACGTGCCGATCCGCTCGGTGCTGTTCGCTGGCCTGACGAAGTTCGACGGGCGTCGCTCACGGCATCTGCGCAGCCGGGAGTTCCACCAGATCGCGGGCCGTGCCGGCCGGGCGGGCTTCGACGTCGTCGGCTACGTGATCGCGCAGGCGCCCGAGCACGAGGTGGAGAACGAACGGATCCTCAAGAAGTTCGAGGGCAACGAGAAGAAGCTGAAGTCCGTGCGTCGCAAGAAGCCGCCGGAGGGCTTCGTCAACTACACGGAGGCGACGTTCACGAAGCTGATCGAGTCGCAGCCCGAGGAGCTGCACCCCAGGATGCGCATCACGCACGCGTTCCTGTTGAACCTGCTGGAGCGCGACGAGGACGTCGCGGCCGCCGTCGTGCGGCTGGTGGACTCCACCACGCACGACCGCAAGGCCCGACGGGCGCTGCTGCGGCGCGCGGCCGCGCTCGGCCGTTCCCTGCTCGCTGCGGAGATCATCACGCGGCTGCCCGAGCCGACGGCGTCGGGGCGGCGCTATCAGCTCGACGTCGATCTGCAGGACAACTTCGCGCTCAACCAGCCGCTGTCCGCGTTCGCGCTCGCCGTCATGGAGACGATGGACGAGGACGCGCCCGGCTACGCCTTCGACACGGTCAGCGTCATCGAGGCGACGTTGGAGGACCCGCTGGCGATCCTGCTGGCGCAGCAGCACCGGGAGCGCGGCGAGGTGATCGGCGAGCTGAAGCAGGACGGAGCCAGCTACGAGGAGCGCATGGAGGTGATCGAGGACGTCACCTGGCCCAAGCCGCTGGAGGACAAGCTGGTCGCCGCGCATCGGGAGGCGGGCGCGAAGTACCCGTGGTTGCGCGAGTCGCCGGTGAAGCCGAAGTCGATCGTGCGCGACATGGCCGAGCGCGGCATGACGTTCGCCGAGTACGTCGCGCATCTGAAGATTCAGCGCGCCGAGGGGCTGCTGCTGCGCTACCTCACCGACTGTTACCGCGCGCTTCGACAGACGGTCCCGGAGGGCTTCCGCAACGACGAGCTGGAAGACCTCATCGCGTGGCTCGGCGAGATGACGAGGCTCGTGGACTCGTCGCTGCTCGACGAGTGGGCGCAGCTCACGCGGCTGGCCGGGGAGGACTCCGTCGAGATGGCCGACGCTCCCCCACCGCCGTCGCGGCCCGTGACGGGCAACGCGCGCGCCTTCCGGGTGATGGTGCGCAACGCGATGTGGCGCCGGATCGAGCTGATGGCGGCCGACGACGTCGACGCGCTCGCCGTGCTGGATGCGGGCGGGCCCATGACGAAGATGGCGTGGGACGACGCCCTCGGCGCCTACTGGGATGAGCACGACGACCTCTACACCGACGCCGACGCGCGCGGCCCGCGGTTCTTCGAGGTCGAGGAGGCGAAGGGCGTGCGGACGTGGCTGGTGCGCCAGATCGTCGACGATCCCGACGGCAACCACGACTGGGCCGTCCACGCCCGCGTCGATCTCGACGCCTCCGACGACGCCGGCGAGCTGGTGATCCAGTCGCTCAGCTTCGCCCGCCAGGACTGACGCGCCACCGCGCCGCCCGGCACGTCTCGATCAGCCGCCTACGGCGGCCACTCGACGAACGGGGAAACGCCCCAACAGATGATCGAGTAGCAGGCCACCTGACTCCACCAGATGA
>KK211046.1:0-63965 GCA_000619965.1 Propionibacteriaceae bacterium P6A17 | reverse complement strand
CGGCCACTCGACGAACGGAGAAACGCCAGACGGCCACTCGACGAACAAGGAAACGCCAGACCCCCACTCGACGATCGGGACGTCAGAGCGCCCGTCGAGCGGCCGGACGCGAACGCTCGCGCTCCTCGATCGCCTGGACGATCGCCGGCCGCAGCTCGGCGGTCTGGATCACACGGTCGACCGATCCCACCTCCACCGCGCGGTGGATCGAGTGGATGCCGTCGAACTCGGCCGCGATCTCGCCGATCTTCTCGGCCCGCACCTCGGCACGCAGTTCGTCGAGCTGGGTGGCGAGCTCGGCCCGGTCCTCCACCGCCGCCTGGCGCACGCGCCCGGCTAGCTCGGCGACCCGCGGGTCCGCCTCAGTGCGCTTGGCCACGTCGCGGGCGAACACGACCGCCGCCGCCGGTGCGCCGCCGAGCACGGACGCGAACGAGCCCTCAAGCGCGAGCACGGTCATGTTCGGGTTGAGCTGCTTGCTGAACACCACGAACGCACCGCCGTGATACCGCGAGATCACGACGAACACGATGGGCCCGTCGAAGTTCACGATCGCGCGCCCGATCTCGGCGCCGTACTCGAGCTGGAGCCCCCGCATCGACTCCGGCGAGCCGTCGAAACCGGACAGGTTCGCCAGCACGACGAGCGGCCGGTTGCCGGAGGCCGCGTTGATCGCGCGCGCCACCTTCTTGCTGGACCGCGGGAACAGCGTGCCCGCGGTGTACGTGTCGGGGCCGTCGCTCGGCGGAAACCCTGCCCGGGGCACGGGCTGCGACTCGATGCCGACGACCGCCACCGAATGCCCGCCCATCCGCGCGTCGACGACGACCGCCGTCTCCGCGTCGGCCATGCTGGCCCAACGCTCATCACAGGGACCGTCCTGGTCGACGACCGCCCGGATCACCGAGCGGATGTCGAACGGCTTCTTCCGGTCGGGGTTCAGTTCGCGCGAGAAGATGTCGCCGACGGTGCGGAACTCGGAGCCGGCGAGCGCGTGCGGGAAGTCGGACACGTCTCGGTCCACAGGATCGGCCGAGGGCGCTCGTCGGGGTCCCCCCTCCCCCGGCGCGACATAACACGCGTCGTAGTGCGCGAGCAGCACTCGGAACGCGCCGACGAGGTCCGGCGCCCAGTACTGCGCCTGGCCATTGGGGCCCATGACGCGGTCGTAGCCGCCGATGCCGAAGTTGTCCTCTGCGGAGACGCCGCCGGAGTAGTCGAGCGACTGCTTGCCGGTGAGCACCATCGCCGAATCGGGCGTCATCACGAGGATGCCGCGGGTGTGCATGAGCATCGTCGCCGCGGCCGCCCAATACGGCTGCGCACCGACGGTGATGCCCGCGATGACCATGTTGATCTCGCCGCCCGCCTGGGTGAACTCGACGATGCGCTTCAGCGCCGCGCCGACCCAGTCCATGTTCTCGGTGCCGGACGTCATCGAGACGCGCGCGCCGGAACTCAGCGCGTACCACTCGACGGGCACCCCCAGCTCCTCTGCGAGGTCGAGCGCGGCGATGATGCGACGACACTCCTGCTCCGCGACGGAGCCGAGGCCCATCGTCGGGTCACCCGCGAGGACGACGCGCGTGACGCCCTCGGGATGCAGCGCGGTGGGCGTGCTCACGCGGGCGCAGATGATGCCGGCGGTGTTCTGGCCGTACGGGCGCTGCACTTCCACCAGGCGGTCGCCGTCGAGGTCCAGCTCGACGAGGCTGCCGCCGTCGCCGGCGAGGGTCGACGCGAGCTCGTAGGGGTACACCAGGCCACGACGGCGCGCGCGCAGCACCTTGCTCTGGTAGTCGTCGACGGGCTGCAGGCCCTCGGTGGGCGGCCCCGACACCTCGATGCCCACCTCCCCCGAGAGCTGCTCGTGGAAGCGCACCGCGAGGGGGCGAGGGCTGCCGTCGACCACGAACTGGCCGTGGACGAGAACCTCTTCGATGCCCGCGGAGTCGGTGAGCGGTGTGATGCGCTGCTGGAGCGCGGCGGCCTCGGCCGGGTCCACGTCGATCACGGGCCAGACGTGCACCCACACATGGTTCATGTCCAGGTGCGCGCCCGCGCGGCCCAGCGAGGCGCGCGTGCGACGGATGGCCTCGAGGCAGTTCTCGATCGCACGCTCGGCGTGCGGGGCGGCACTCAGTCGGCCGTCATCGTCGCGCACGATGGCCAGCTGCCGGACCTGCGCCATCGCGATGAGTCGACGATCGGACGGGTTGTCCTTCGCGACCGCGTCGACCAGCAGCACGTCCTCGGGCGCGGGCACGCGACGGATGTCGAAGGCGCGCAGCCGCCACAGGTCCAGCCGACGCGCCACCATCGGGTGGTGGCCGCGGATGATGGCATCCTCGACGAGCACGCCCGGCGCCGACCAGCGGAACGTGACGTACGAGATCGACCCGTCTGGCGCGCACACCCCGACGACGATGCGACGCACCCCGGCCGGCAGCCACTCGAGGATGCGTTCGCGCAACCCATCCGACGAGTCGTCGAGGGCCAGCGCGGCGTCGCTCGCGAGGTACAACTCGACGACGGACCCGTCGCCGGCGTGCTGGGTGACGAGTGCCGCCAGGGCGCTGTCGGCGCCGAGCTCGGCGACGTCGCCCACAGCCGATACGAGCGACGTTGGGCGCCCCTCGACGGTGTACGTGCCGGTCACGACAGGGCGGCCGTCGGCCTCGAAGGCGCGGACATCGGTGAGCCCCCAGTCGGTGTAGTGCTTGCGCGCGAGGACCTCCAGCATCGGCTCCGGCCCCGTGACGCCTGCAGCCAGTCTGGCGGCGAGGGTGACGTCGTTCTTCTCGGGCACGGCGACCAGCCGCGCGATCCCGTCGGCGTATCCCGGGGCCTGCGGGTCGGCGGCCAGCGCGGCGACCTCGTCGAGCATCCGCTGCCAGATGGCGGCGCGCTCGGCGTCGACCTGTGGCTGGTCGAACCAGCGGAACCGCACCGAGCGTGCAAGGTCGCCGAGCGTCGCGTAACGCAGTTGGGTGGCCTGCTTGAGCCGCACGAGCTGATCGCGGGCGTGGACGGCGAGGTCGCCGTCGGGGGCTCGCTCGGTGAGCCAGCGCTGCAGCACGCCGACGACGAGCCCCAGCGACTGCGTGCCGCGTTGCTGTGCGAGGAAGAGTCGGAACACTGCCTGCTCCAGCGCTGGGGTGCGGTCGAGCGACGTGACCCCGTAGTGCGCCAAGGCGCGCTCGAGGCGTGCGACGAACGAGGCCGGCAGGCCCGCGCGTTCGGCGTCGAGCGTGGTCAGGTAGGTGTGGAGGTACTCGCGGTCCGAGTGGATGCGCAGCTCGGTGGTGGCGTGTTCACCGGCGGGGCGGTTGCGGCCGAGCTCGGCGACGTCGGCGAACGTGCCGAACAGCGCGCACTCGGCCGCGGTGACCTCGTCGCAGCCGCCGTCGGGGCAATGGGCGTCGCGGGCGGCGAGGTAGCTGGCGAGCGCGTCGGCGGGGGCGTCGAAGCCGAGCACGGCGTCGGTGAGCTGGGCGAGCGCGGCGCGCCAGCGCCCGGCGGGATCGAGCGGCGCGGCGGGCGGGAGCGCGAGCGGCGCGGGGGCGTCGTCGGAGGCCTCCTCGACGTCGCCGAGCGGCTCGAGCCGCACGAGCGGGGCCAGTCCCTCCACCTGTGTGCCAGCCTTGACGGGCACCTCCTTGATGCGCGCCGCGAAGGGCGCGACCAGCGCGGTCTCCATCTTCATCGATTCCAGCACGATCACCGGCTGGCCTGCGGCCACCTCGTCGCCCGGCACGACCGGCGTGGCGACCACCAGCGCCGGCGCGGGCGCCCGGAGTACGCCGCCCTCGTCGCGCGAGACGCGATGCGTGACGCCGTCCACTTCGACGAGGTGCACTGGCCCGTGCGTGGCCAGGACCAACCGGTGGGGACGTCCCTCGATGCGCAGCCGCGCATGGACGTCGTCGAGGCGTTCGAGCTCGGCCGTGACCTGCCGATCTCCCAGCCCGACGACGAACCTGCGGCCCCCTGCACGCGCGCAGGTGAGCTGGTACGTACGGCCACGGAGCTTGAGGTCGACGGTCATCGGGGCCTTGTGGCCGGTCTGCGGGCGGCCGCCGCGTGCGGTGTCGAGCAGGCGACGGATCTCCGCGCGCTCCTGCTCCTGGGCCCCCTCGATGGCGGCGGCGACCAGCGCCACCTCCGCGTGGGCATCGACGACGAACCCCCCGTCGGCGCGGGTGCGGTCGATCCACGCGGTGTCGGCCCAGCGCCCATCCGCAGGCCCGGTCATTTCGGGGCGGTCGAGCAGCGCGAGCAGGAAGGACTTGTTGGTGGCTCCGCCCTCGATCACGACGGTGGTGTCGGCCAGCGCGCGGCGCAGTCGGGCGAGGGCCTCGTCGCGGGTGCAGCCGAAGGCGATGATCTTGGCGATCATGGAGTCGAAGTCTGCGGGGATCTCGTCGCCGAC
Source organism: Propionibacteriaceae bacterium P6A17 (assembly GCA_000619965.1). Taxonomy (GTDB): domain Bacteria; phylum Actinomycetota; class Actinomycetes; order Propionibacteriales; family Propionibacteriaceae; genus Arachnia. The sequence goes on along the minus strand of KK211046.1, from coordinate 59,533 downwards.
GGCCACGCCGGTGTCGACGCGGATGCCGGGGCCCGACGGGAATGCCAGCTTGGCGATGCGGCCGGGGGCGGGCGCGAAGTCGCGGTCCGGGTCCTCCGCGTTCAGCCGGGCCTCGACGGCATGCCCGGACTCCGTCGGACGGGCGCCAAGCACCTCGCCGGCAGCGACGCGGATCTGCGCCTTGACGAGGTCGAAGTCGGTGGTCACCTCGGTGATGGGGTGCTCCACCTGCAGGCGCGTGTTGACCTCCAGGAAGGCGAAGAGCCGCTCGTCGGGCTGGTATAGGAACTCCGCGGTGCCGGCGCCGACGTAGCCCACGCTTCGGGCCAGCCGCTCGGCCGCGGCCCTCAGCTCGGCGGCCTGCTCGTCGTCGAGCAGTGGGGAGGCCGACTCCTCGATGACTTTCTGGTTGCGACGCTGGATGGTGCAGTCGCGCACGCCGAGGGCGTGGGCGTTGCCGTGCGCGTCGGCGATGAGCTGCACCTCGACGTGACGCGCGCCGGTGACCAGCCGCTCCAGGAAGACGGTGCCAGAACCGAACGCGCGCTGGGCCTCGTCGCGGGTGCGCTGGTAGGCGTCGGTGAGCTCGTCGGCGGAATCGACCCGACGGATGCCGCGCCCCCCGCCACCGGCAGTGGCCTTCAGCATCAGCGGGTAGCCGATGCGCTCGGCGGCGGCGAGGGCGTCGTCGAGGGTGTCGACGCCGCCGCCCGACCACGCGGCGACGGGCACGCCTGCCTGCTCCGCGAGCCGCGTCGAGCCGATCTTGTCGCCGAGCTGACGCATCGCCTCGGCCGACGGGCCGATGAACGTGATGCCCATCTCCTCCACCATCTCCGCGAACGCCGGATCCTCGGCGACGAAGCCCCAACCGACCCACACGGCGTCGGCGCGGCACTCCCGCAGCACCCGGGCCAGCAGCGCATGGTCGAGGTACGGGCGGGCCGACGCCGGGCCGAGTGGCCAGGCTTCGTCGGCCTCACGCGCGAACATCGCGGTGCGCTCGGCGTCGGTGTGGAGGGCGATCGTCGTGATCGGGTCGTGGGTGCCCTCCGCGTTGAGGTCACGGACGGCGTGGATGAGCCGCATGGCGGCCTCTCCGCGGTTGACGATGGCGATGCGTCGGAACAAGGGACCTCCTAACAATGACCCCGAATCTGGCATCTCCCCGGTCCATTCCGGAAGCGACACGGGCCGCGTTTGCACCTTCGCCACGAAGAAACGTGGCGGTTTCCGAAACTGCGCGTCAAACGTTGTAGGGCTCCCACAAGAGGCTTCCAAGGGGTGGCCCCGGCCGCCCGGCCTCACAACGCGCGTCTGGAATCTTCAAACGGCCCATCTTCGCCCGTTCCAAGCATCGGGACGCGCGTCGTGATGGGCCGCGGTCGGGTCACCCCCGACGAAGCCGATCGATGAAGCCGCCGATATCGTCCACCAGACCAGGGTGCGCTCCCGGCAGGGGCACTTCAACGCTGATCGCTGCGGCCAAGTCCGTGATCGTCGCCTCGACGAGCGCCGACGCATTGGAGAGCCCCCACCGTTCACCCTCGGCCACCAGATCGGCTCCCGTCACCGATGCATGTGGGTACACATCGTTGACGGCCAGCGCGAGCTCCCCATCGTTGGGAAGGTGGGCCTGAGGCACCATGTCGTAGGCGGGCGCCAGCCGACAGGGGCCGTCCATCGGATGGAGCACGGAGATGTTCTTGGCATGCAGGTCGAGATTCCCGACGCCCACTGCCACCACGAGCTGGCTGAACAGCGCCTCAACCATTGGGGTGCCACCCGCCCGCTGGAAGGCCCGCGCCAGACGCTCAAGCGTGGCCACACCGCCCTTGCGTTGGTACTTCTGGATACCGGAGGCACCGAGCACCTGGTTGCCGTCCTCTTGATGCACACGTCCCAAGGGCGCCAGCGGGTCGCGGTCGTAACGTTCGATCACCAACGCGGGGAGCCCATCGAACTCCTCGACCCATGTGGCGAAACTCGTCAGCCCGACAGCCCGCGCCAACCGGGCACCGTACTCCTCGTCATGGATGAGCGTCGGATATCGCGCGTGCAAGGGCTTGAGAATGTGGGTGGACGGTGCCCCGTCGACCACCCGGTACCATTCACCGCCAACTCCGCGAGCCAACACGATCTTGTGCTGCACTCCGGCAAGCGACGTCTTGCCGCCGGTCGGCTTGTTACCCAGGGGCTCCTCCGACACCTCGGCCAGCATGCGGGCAACCTCTGCCTGCCCCACCCGCTCTTGACGGGGAGCCTTGGGCTCGCCGGGAGCTTCGGGATCCCAAATCTGCAATGCCCCAGCCACGTCGCGCCCGTAGCGGCGGAGCAGTCCGATCGTGTCATGCTCCGGCACTCCAGCGGTCTGCGCCAGACGCGTTCGCATCCGTCCTTCCGGCAGCAGCTCAGCAAAGAAGTTTCGACGGATCGGCGCCCGTGCGCGAGTGGAGCGGACCTGCAGCGGCACCGCGAGCGACAGGACAGTGGAGTCGAGGCCGAAGCATGCCACGGCGGCAGGGTCCGGAATCAGGTCGAAGGTGCGCCAATCGCCGCGGAGCACACCGATCCGCTGCCCGTAGAGCTCGACGACGAGGTCACCCATGGCCGCCGCCGCCATGATCGACGCCATCGGGGTCGGGGACGCTGATGGTGGCCGTGAGCTCCATGCCTGTCGCCTGCATGGCGGCAAACAGACGCTCCATGACGATCGACGGCTTGCCGGCCTCCAACTCCCAAATGTACTTCTGCGTGGTGCCCAGCTTGGCTGCGAGCTCACGCTGGGTCAGCCCGGCCACCAGACGCGCCTGCTGCAGCATGCGCCCGAGGGACTCCGGACCCGAAACCCTGCCCTGATACTGCACCCAACTCACCGCCTCACCGTGGTGGCCACGCTCGCTTTGACTCCGATATTGCAGTCATCCTAGTTGACGTCATTATCGCCGTCAAGCGATGTGACTCCGATATTGACGTCAATCCATCGCCTAATCCAGTCCCGACGATTGCCGTGCGTGCCTGGGCTGGACTCCAACCAGTTTCGGGAGGCTCGATGGACCGCATCACTGACCCCTTACCCGGGTTGGAGATCAGCAGGGACGGCACCCACGCAAGGGTCTTCAATCAGGGCGCGCACGTCGTCGCCTGGCAGCCCGCCGGCGAGGACCGGTGCTGTGGGCGAGCCAGGCCTCCACCTTCGAGCCGGGCGCGGCCATCCGCCGCGGCGTGCCGATCTGCTTCCCGTGGTTCGGCAAGGGCCTCGACGGCCAGCACTCCCCGTCGCACGGCTTCGCGCGCAACGTCCCCTGGCAACTGGTCTCGGCCACCGCCACCGACGTCGAACTCCACGACCCCGTTCTCGGTCGGCTGCTGCCCGTCCACAAGGAGGGCTCGCGCAACACGGTCGCGTGGAACCCGTGGTCCGACGGAGCCGCGACGAAGGGCGACGTCCCCGACGACGGCTGGCCCGGCTTCGTCTGCGTCGAGGCGGCCAGCGTCGGCGACGACTGCCTGCACCTCACGCCGGGCGAGACCCACGTGCTCGCGCAGCGGATCTCGGTGTTGATTGAGGGCACTGAACCCTAGTCAATCCTTGCGGACGGCAAGTTGCTCAGGCCGAAACTGCCCGAGAGAGCGGGGCGGACTTGGCGCTCAGAGGGGTCTCTCCGCCGCCCGGAGTGCGTGCGAGCAGGCTGACGAAGCTGGCCCGGCCGCCTCACGCAACACATCTGTGGATGTACCAAACCGTTCCGCTCGAGCGCGGAAATGCAGCAGTTCCGCTGTAGGTGGCCCAGCGAAAGGTGGAGAGGTACTTCCGAACGACTGTCTTGAAACCCACTCTGTGGGAACCTGCCTCGATCTCCACGGTTCTCCCGGCCACGACATTGACGGAATAGGAGGTGGTGGTACTCGTCGTCGTGCTCCGAGACAGGCTGCCGCAGACTTCGGCGGTGGCCTTGGCGAAGATCACCCCCGCTTCGGCACGAACAGAAGCGCTCACCGTTCCTGTGGTGGTGGTCGTCCTCCCTTGAGAAATCGTGAGCGTCGCAGGCCCAGTTCCACGCGCCCTCAAGCTTCCGCTGATGTAGACGTCAGCTTGACTCTTGGCCACCGTCACTTGGGGCGCCGGCCACTTCCCGTCCGGCAAGGGACAAGAGGGAACCGCCAGAGGTCGGACAGCGTCGTCCCCGTGATCCTTCGCAGTGCCCGCCGCCGATGCCAGACTCGTCTGGACGAGTAGGACCGCGCTCAATGCGAGGCTAGCCACAATTCCTCTCTATTACTCCTTGGATCAGTTGTTGATACCCAGGATTCTGAGCGAATAACGGGCCGGGATCGGCGGATCGATGGTGACGTTCACGTTGCCACCGTGGGCCGAAAACTGCTGGGGTTGGTAGGTGGCGACTGCGGTCTCTGGGTGCTGCGGATCGGCACAGTCGACCGCAACCTCTCCAATGAGTTTCCCGCCCTGCGTGATGGCAAGTTTCAGCGTCCGGTTCGTTGATTCGTCTGCAGCACAAGCGGCCAATACCGCCAGCCCGGGAAATGCTGGGTCAGGTGTGACGACGGCGGTCGGCCGGTCTCCAAGCAACTCCCCCGCCTCGGTGTACGACTTCGCACCCGGTAGGTTGCGTGCAGCCTGATCGACCAGCTCTTCATCCAGAGCAGGGCCCTTTGTCGGTTCCGACCGTTCGGGAGGGGCAGGCATGTCCCCGAACGACGAGCCCGACGAAGGCTCTGAGCTGTTCGAGTGACACCCGACGAGGAGAAGCGCGACACAGGTAACCATTACGCAGCCAGTAGCAGTAGGTTGCACAGCATATCCCCTTCCCTTCAAGGTCAAGTCCCTGGAAAAGGGCAGCATCGCCGCTTCGACGACTCTTCCAAGGTAACGGGGCAGGCCAAGTCGTCTGCCCCCTCGAGCAAGTCCCACTCCGCAGGGGCAGAAGCGTACGCGAGAAGGGACTTGAACCCTCACGCCCGAAGGCACAGGAACCTAAATCCTGCGCGTCTACCAATTCCGCCACTCGCGCGTACGAGGGACAAGTCTAGGGCGTGCCACCGCGGAGCCCGAAACGGGCGATGACCTCGTAGTTCCTGCCCACCTGGTGCGACTGCACGAGCGCCACCTCATCGACGGGGAACGTCCAGCCGGGGAACGAGTCCAGCACGCCGAGCCACTTCGTCGCCTGGATCCCGCGGTTGGCGCGGGCGAGGGTGAGGTGCCCGACGAAGCGGGCCCCGTCGGGCGCGGCACCGGCGCGGTTGGCGGCGTGGCGGCACTTCGTCGCCAGCGCCGCGGGCTGCGGGGCGCCGTTGGTGACTCCGAGCGCCAGCACGCGCGCCGCGACGGGGTGCGGGAATGCGAGCCCGGATGCGACGCGGATCGGGAACGGCGCCACCTGGGCCGCGGCCTCGCCGAGGGTCTCCTCCAGCCGCTCAGGGTCGGGCACGTCGGCCATGAATGCCGTGGTCAGGTGCCATCCGTCGGGTCTGGTCCAGCGCAGCCGCGGGTCGTGACCACGCCGCGGCCGCAGCAGGTCGTCGAGCTCCTCCACCAATGGCTGAGGCGGCAACACTGCCGCGAACATTCGATCTCCCATCGCAGGCCGAGTCTACTCGCCAGCATTCACGGCTCCTAACCACCAGCTCACATTCGATGCAGGAAGAGCGCTCTCAACACGGCATTTCGCGAATCGAATGTGAGCTGGTGGTTAGGAGCCGTTCGATCCCACCCGATCCATGGCGTCGGCGACACCGTCGCCTTCCAGCGGCAGCGGCCTCGTCAGCCGCAATCCGGGATCGTCCAGCGGCAGCGTCCGCACAGGCCCCGGCGCGCTCCCCCTGCATTCGAACCGCACAGTTACAAGGCCCTTGCCGCTGCCCCACACCCAGCCACGCCCGTGCTCATCGTGCTCGACGTCCGCGCCCGGGAAGTATCCGTGGCCGCGCACCGTCGCCGAGTCCTCTGGCGCGAAGTCCGCTTCCTCGCCGTCAGGCGCCGCCGACGACACCGCCGCAGCCTCATCCCCGAACAGCCGGTCCTGCGCCGCGCTCGCGAAGCCCGACACCCCGACGCCGAGCAGCCGCACCCCGGGGCTCACGTCCAGATCATCCAGCAGCGCGAGCGCCGCCGCCGCGATCGTCGCCTCGTCGTCGGTGGCGCCGCCCAGCGATGACGCCCGGGTGAGCGTCTCGAAGTCCGCGTACCGCACCTTCAGCGTCACCGTCCGCGCGAACAGCCCCTTGCGCACCAGCCGTGCGACCACATTCGCCGCGTCGCGCCGCAGGATGTGCTGGAGCTGGGCCCGATTCGTGAGGTCGGTTTGGAACGTGTCCTCCGTCGAGATCGACTTCGCCTCGCCGCCCGCCTCCACCCGACGACGATCCTCACCCCGCGCGAAGCGCGCCAGCGAGGCCCCCGATGACGCCCCAAGCTCGCGGACCAGCTCGGCCTCGTCCGCGTGGCGCAGCTCGTCGATCGTGTGCAGCCCGAGCGCGAGCAGCCGCTGCTCGGTGGCCGGCCCGACGCCGGGGATCGCCCGCACGGGCAGCGGCCCCAGGAAGTCCCGCTCCTCCTTGGGCGCGAGAATCCGCGCGCCGTCGGGCTTGGCCGCCTCCGAGGCCAGCTTGGCAACGAGTTTCGACGACCCCACGCCAACGGAAGAGGTCAGCCCCTGGGTCCGCCGGCGCAGCTCCGCCCGTAACCACGCCACCCGGTCGGACAGCTCGTCGAACGCCCACCCTGCCGGAGTCAGGTCGACATACGCTTCGTCGAGGCTGAGCGGCTCCACCAGCGGCGAGACCTCGCGCAGCAGCCCCATGACGACCTGCGACGACTCCCGGTACGCCTGGAACCTGCCGCCCAAGAACGCGACCCGGCCGCGCGCCCGACGCCTCGCCTCGGCCCCGGACATCGCCGACCGGATCCCGAACATGCGCGCCTCGTAGCTCGCCGTCGCGACGACGCCCCGCGGCCCCGTGCCTCCGACGACCACCGGCCGCCCGCGCAGGCTGGGCTTGTCGCGCTGCTCGACCGACGCGAAGAACGCGTCGAGGTCGAGGTGCAGGATCGTCACTGCCCGGGCGTGGGCAGGTAGCGCACGAAGTCGAACTGGTCGTGGGGCTCCCGGGACACCTCAGTCCATTCGTTCGGCGAGATGATCGGGAAGGTGGCCCGGCCTTCGGGCGACAGCCGCACGTGCGTGATGTCCAGCTCCGTGAGGTAGGGCCACGCCTCCTCGTAGATCTGCGCCCCGCCGCCGATGTAACACACCTTGTCAGGCGTCTGCGCTGCGAGCTCCAGCGCCTCCTCGATGGAGTGCGCCACCTCGACGCCGTCGTCGCTCCACTCCTCGTTGCGGGTCACGACGATGATCCTCCGGTTTGGCAGCGTGCGGCCGATCTGCTCATGGGTCCGGCGGCCCATCACGAGCGTGTGGCCGGTGGTGACGCGCTTGAACCGCTTGAAGTCCTCGGGCAGGTGCCACAACATGTCGTCGCCCGATCCGATGACCCAGTTGTCGGCCACGGCGGCGATCGCCACGATCCTCATCCGATGCTCCTTCCCTGTGCGGCGCGCCGCAGACGGATGCCGCGCATTCCCTTTCCGAAGCCTAGGCGATCACGCCCCGACGCGGCGAGGGCCGAGGCGCCCGACGACGGCCCAGGCCCCGTCAGACCGCGATCGGCGCCTTGATCGTCGGGTGCGGCTCGTAGCCGGTCAGCGTGATGTCAGCGAGCTCGAACGCGTCGATCTCGCGCACGTCTGGGTTGAGCGTCAGCCGCGGCAGCGGGCGAGGCTCGCGCGATCGCTGGAGCGCCACCTGCTCGAAGTGGTTGGCGTAGATGTGAGCATCGCCGAGCGTGTGCACGAACTCGCCCACGGCAAGGCCCGTCACCTGGGCCACCATGTGCGTGAGCAGCGCGTAGCTCGCGATGTTGAACGGCACGCCCAGGAACACGTCGGCCGACCGCTGGTAGAGCTGGCACGAGAGGCGCCCGTCGGCGACGTAGAACTGGAACAGCGCGTGGCACGGCGGCAGCGCCATCTGGTCGACGTCGGCGACGTTCCACGCCGAGACGATGTGCCGGCGCGAATCCGGGTTGTCGCGGATCGAGGAGATCACGCGCGCGATCTGGTCCACGTGCTCGCCCGACGGTGTCGGCCAGCTCCGCCACTGATAGCCGTAGATGGGGCCGAGGTTGCCGTCGGCGTCCGCCCACTCGTCCCAGATCGTGATGCCGTTGTCGTGCAGCCAACGAATGTTCGTGTCGCCGCGCAGGAACCACAGCAGCTCCCCGAACACCGAACGGGTGTGCACCTTCTTCGTGGTCACGAGCGGGAATCCATCGGCGAGGTCGAAGCGCATCTGGTGTCCGAAGACGCTGCGCGTGCCAGTGCCGGTGCGGTCGGACTTGTCGACGCCCTCGTCCATGATGCGACCAAGGAGGTCGAGGTACTGCTTCACGGCTGCTCCCCCAGCCAGGCGACGAAGGCCCGCACCGCCTCTCCGCGATGGCTGATCGCGTCCTTCTCGTCGGGGGTCATCTGGGCCGACGTGCGCGCCTCGCCGTCGGGGATGAACAGCGGGTCGTAGCCAAACCCGTGCTCTCCTGCGGGCGCATCGGCGATCCTCCCCTCCATCGTGCCGTGCCAGACGCGCTCCTCGCCGTCGGGGGTGACGAGCGCGAGCGCGCAGCGGAAGCGCGCCGTCCGCCGGTTGGCGGGCACCCCGTCGAGCTGCGCCAGCAGGAGCTCGTTGTTCTCCTCGTCGTCGCACATGGGCCCCGCCCACCGCGACGAGCGCACGCCGGGCATGCCGTTGAGTTCGTCCACCTCCAGGCCGGAGTCGTCGGCCACCGCGACGATGCCCGTCCGGGTGGCCGCCTCGCGGGCTTTGATGAGCGCGTTGCCTTCGAAGGTGCGCTCCGTCTCGTTGGGCTCCGGGTAGCTGGGCAGGTCGGCGAGGCCGAGGACCTCGACGTCCACCCCCGCCGCCTCGACGACCCGGCGCAGCTCGGCCAACTTCTTGGGGTTGTTGGTGGCCAGCACCACCCGGCTCGGGCGCGTCACGCGAGCGCCTCGCGCTGCAACTCGGTGAGTGCACGGCAGCCTGCCTCGCCGAGGTCGAGCAGCGCCCCCAGCTCCGCGCGGGAGAATGGCTCGCCCTCCGCCGTGCCCTGCACCTCGATGAACTTGCCGGACCCCGTCATGACGACGTTGAGGTCGGTGTCGGCCTTCGAGTCCTCCTCGTAGGCGAGGTCCAGCAGCGGCTGCTCCCCCAGGTAGCCGACGGAGATGGCGGCGACGGAGTCCTTCAGCGGGTTGTCCGAAAGCGCCCCTTGGCCGCGCAAGTACTCGACGGCGTCCGCCAGCGCCACGTAGGCGCCGGTGATGGCCGCGGTGCGGGTGCCGCCGTCGGCCTGCAGGACGTCGCAGTCGAGCACGATGGTGTTCTCGCCGAGCTGCGACATGTCGACGACAGCTCTGAGCGAGCGGCCGATCAGCCGGGAGATCTCGTGGGTGCGCCCGCCGACCTTGCCCCGCCGCGACTCGCGGTCGGAGCGGGTGTGCGTGGCGCGCGGCAGCATCTCGTACTCCGCGGTCACCCAGCCGAGCCCCGAATCCTTGCGCCAGCGCGGCACGCCGACCGTCGCGCTCGCCGCGCACAACACGCGGGTGCGGCCGAACTCGACGAGCACCGAGCCCTCCGCGTGGTCGAGCCAGTGGCGGGTGATCCGCACCGGCCGAAGCTCGTCGGGGCGCCGTCCATCGAAGCGGGTGAAGCTCATGGCGGCCAGCCTAGTCCTTCGCTCGGCCGACCCTGCACATCGCCCGCGTCAGGCGAGGTCGACCGTCGTGACGTCCGCGACGAAGCCCCCGACGAGCCGCCGCCCGATGCCTTGGAAATCGCCCGGGTCGCCCGTCGTGAAGAAGCGACGGGTGGCCTCGCGGGGATGGTGGTGCAGCAGCGACATCTGGGTGAGCCTGCCATAGGTCGACTGGGCGCAGGCGTCGGAGCTGGACACGAGGGTGACGGAGTTGCCGAGCACGTAGGAGATCACGCCGGTCAGGAGCGGATAGTGGGTGCAGCCGAGGATGAGTGTGTCGCACTGCGCGGCCTGGATGGGGGCCAGGTACTCCTCTGCGACGGCGAGCAGCTCGGGGCCGCCGGTGATGCCTGCCTCCACGAACTCCACGAACCTCGGCGCGGCCTGCTTGGTCAGTCGGATGTGGCGGGCGACGGCGAAGGCTTCGTCGTACGAGCCCGAGGAGACCGTCGACTGCGTGGCGATCACCCCGACGTTGCCGTTGCGGGTGGCGGCGACGGCGCGCGACGCCGCCGGGAGCACCACTTCCGTCACGGGCACGGGGTAGCGCTCGCGCGCGTCGCGGATGGCCGCCGACGACGCGGAGTTGCAGGCGATGACGAGGGCTTTCACCCCCTGGTCCATCAGGAAGTCCAGCCCTTGGAGCGCGAACTCCCGCACCTGCGCGATGGGCCTGGGCCCATAGGGAGCCCGTGCCGTGTCGCCCAGGTAGACGAGGTCCTCGTTGGGGAGCTGCTCGACGAGCGAACTCACCACCGTCAGCCCCCCGAAGCCGGAGTCGAACACGCCGATGGGTTTGTCCACGCTCATTCCCACTCCTCGATCTCGCTGATGTCGAGCCCCGCGCCGACGCTGAGGCACGCGGACCGTGTCTCCAGCAGGTCCTCGATGTTGTACGCGAGCCAGTCCAGCACCGCCGCCAGCGCGGGGTGCTCGTCGATGCGCTCACGGGTGGGCTCTGCCAGCCGCGACGGGGACCCTGCGAGGTCGGCGTGCAGCGCCACCCGCAGCGCGCCGAAGGTTTGCAGCCACGCAGACGACTCCTCCTCGGTCACCGGCACGAAGGCGCCATGTCGCTCCAACCCGGCGAGCACTTCGCGGGCGTGGGCGTGCATCGTCGTGGCGCGCGAACGCACCATCGCCTCGCGCGCGATGTGGTCTGGGTCGAGTGCCTCGTCGACGGCGGGCGGGAACAGCCGTTCGAGCCGGGTGGAGTCGAGGCGCTCGAGCGCGCGGAAACCCTCGTCGACGGCCCACGCCTCGAGCGGATCGTCCACCTCGCGCAGCGCGCTGGGCGGTACGAGCAGCTCGACAGCCCGCAGGTGCGCCGCGACGAGCTCCGCCAGCATCTCGCCGACGCCGTCGCGTCCGTCGAAGATCCAGATCACATCCGTGGGCAGCAGCATCAGGCGAGCTCCATCGTCGCCCACAGCGAGTAGCCCTGCATGGCCATGACGTCGCGCTCCATCTCCTCGCGGTTGCCGGTGGACACCACCGCCCGCCCCTCGTTGTGGACGCGCAGCATGAGGCGCTCCGCCTCGTCGGCCGAGTAGCCGAAGTATTCCTGGAAGACGTGCGCGACGTAGCTCATGAGATTCACCGGGTCGTCCCAGACGATGGTCACCCATTGGCGCTGCATCGTCTGGTCGAGGGCCTCCTCGGGCCGGATCACGGTCTCGGTCACAGCCCAATCCTTCCACTTCCCGACGAGTCGGGCCACGCCGTCGGGCCCTTCGGGGCGTTCCCCGGCACTTCGCGCGCCCGACGACGGGCATCGCCGCCGTCGCGGCAGTAGAGTGCCAAGCATGACCACCGCGTTGCTCACCGACCATTACGAGCTCACCATGGTGCAGGCCGCACGCCGGGCAGGCACGGCCGATCGCCGCTCGCTGTTCGACCTGTTCTCCCGCCGCCTCCCGGAGGGCCGCCGCTACGGCGTCGTCGCCGGCGTGGGGCGCGCACTCGACGCCGTCGAGGCGTTCCGCTTCGGCGACGAGGAGGTCACCTTCCTGCGCGAGACCGGCGTCGTCGACGACGACACCGCCGAGTGGCTCGCCAACTACCGATTCTCCGGCGACATCTGGGGCTATCCCGAGGGCGAGATCTACTTCCCCGGTTCGCCGGTGCTGTCCGTCGAGGGGACGTTCGCGGAAGCCGTGGTACTCGAGACGGTGCTGCTCAGCATCTACAACTACGACTCCGCCGTCGCCTCCGCCGCCTCCCGCATGACGTGGATGGCCGGCGACCGCCCCTGCGCGGAGATGGGCGCGCGTCGCACCAACGAGTGGGCCGCCGTCGCCGCCGCGCGCGCGGCCTACATCGCGGGTTTCGCCTGGACCTCCGACCTTGAGGCCGGCCGCCGCTACGGCATCCCGACGGCGGGCACGGCCGCGCACTCGTTCACCCTCCTGCACGACACCGAGGAGGACGCCTTCCGCGCGCAGCTCGCCACCTACGGCAACGGCACGACCCTGCTGGTCGACACCTACGACATCGAGCAGGCGATCCGCAAGGCCGTCGAGCTCACCGACGGCAAGCTCGGCGCGATCCGTCTGGACTCCGGCGACCTCGCGCTCGTCGCCCGCGAGGCCCGCGACCTGCTCGACGACCTCGGCGCCACCGACACCAAGATCATCGTCACGTCCGACCTCGACGAGTGGCAGATCGCGCTCCTGCAGGGAGCCCCCGTCGACGGGTACGGCGTCGGCACCCAGCTCGTCACCGGCTCGGGGCACCCGACGGCGTCCTTCGTCTACAAGCTGGTCGCCCGCGCCGAGAGCGATGATCCGGATGCGGAGCTCGTCTCTGTGGCCAAGAAGTCGTCGGGCAAGGGTTCGCTGGGCGGCCGCAAGTTCGCGATGCGACGCCGCGACGAGAAGGGCGTGGCCACGCACGAGATCGTCGGGCTGGGCAAGCCGCCCGTCAACGACGGCGACGACCGCGACCTGCTCGTGCCGATGTTCGAGCGCGGGCAACGGGTCCACGCCGAGTCCCTCGACGACGTCCGCGCGCGCCATCTGCGCTCGCGGGCGGAGCTGCCGAGCGCCGCGCGTCGCATCTCGAAGGGAGATCCGGTGATCGAGACGGTGGTCATCGACGAGTCGGGCAGCGAGGGCCCCAGCCCTTACTCGAAGCGTCACTGAGAGTCGGCAGGCTGGCTCGCCGGATCTGCCGGAACGCCAGCAGGGCCCCACGATCGGTGGTTGAATCGAATCCATGACGGACCCCCGCGACGATCTCTCGTGGGACGCCCTCGCAGGCTTCGGGCATCGCAGCTTCGAGGGCGTGAGCGGGCACGCGACGGCGACGGTCGATGGCACCTTGTCGCTGACCGCCGTGCACGTCGACGGACCCTTCCACGAGAACACGTCGGCGTGCATCCGCAAGGCGATCAACTACGCGCTCATCACGGCCCGCGAACAGCTCGCCCGGTATCTCGCCTCCGACGAGGGCCCCGACATCCCGCCTGCGCTCCGCGCCGTGCTCGACGGGGCCACCGCGCCTGAGTCGCTGCGCCAGGATCCGCCGCGCGACTACGAGGCTCGGCGCGCGGGCGTCCTCATCAAGATCGACGGCCGCAAGTGCCTCGTGACGTGGGTGGACGTACCGTCGCCGAAGCATCTGGCGCTGATTCCCGAGGTGGTCAACGCGGCCATCGCCGCGGCCGAGGCGGGCAAGGATGCGCCTCCGCTCACGGAGCTCTTCGAACGCGACTGGGCGTCCATCGTCGACGGCCTCCAGGACCTCCACGGCGCCTTCAGCGCGATCCTCTCCGAGCACGAGGAGCACGGGCACGGCGCCGCCCAGTCATGACCAGCGCGACTCCGGCTGGCGCTCGAGGCCGTTGAGCACCGCCGCCAGCTTGGGTGGCAGCGGAGCCTCGAAGATCGCCTCCAGCGGGATCACTGCCCCCGACGAGTCCGCCAGCGGCACACGCCAGTTGGGGTACTCGTCGATCGTGCCCGGCTGATTCTGCATCCGTCGCTCCCCGACGGCGTCCACGAGGTTGGCCAGCAGCACCTTCGACGGGGTGATCGTCAGGAAGCGGTGCAACGCCAGCATGACTTCCTCCGGGTCGTCGCGGTGCGCCGCATCGAGCAGGCCCCGCTGCACCAGCACGTCCAGCCAGCCGGCCTGCTCGTGCCGCGCGAAGGCGAGTTCGTCGTCGAGGGTCTCGGTGAGCAGCCCGAGGTCGTGGCGCAGCCGCACGTGGTCGCCGGCGAGGTAGCCGAGCGTGGGGGGCAGGTCGTGCGTGGTCACCGACGCCATCGAGTACTCCCGCCAGCGCTCGGCCGGCAGCGGGCCGCCGTGTTCGTCGTACTCGAACCAGAGCACGGACGTGCCGAGCAGGCCCCGTCGCCCGAGGTATTCGCGCACCCACGGCTCGACGGTGCCCAGGTCCTCCCCGACGATCAATGCCTGCGCCCGCTGCGCCTCGAGCGCGAGGATGCCGACCATCGCCTCGTGGTCGTAGCGGATGTAGGTGCCCATCTGGGGCCCGAGTCCCTGGGGCACCCACCAGAGCCTGAAGAGCCCGAGGATGTGGTCGATGCGCGCACCACCGACGCGGCGCAGCGCGGCGCGCACCATGTCACGGTAGGGCTTGTAGGCGAGGCTGCGGAGCCGGTCGGGGCGCCACGGCGGCTGTCCCCAGTCCTGACCGGCCTGGTTGTAGGCATCCGGCGGCGCGCCCACGTGCATGCCGGCGGCGAACACGTCCGGCATCATCCACGTCTCCGCGGACGACTTGTGCACGCCCACCGCGAGGTCGTTGATGATGCCGACGCGCATGCCGTTCTCCTCGGCCGTGGTCTGCGCGGCACTCACCTGTTCCTGGGCGATCCACTGCAGCCACGCGAAGAAACGCACGTCGTCGGCGTGGGCCTGCGCGAACGCCTCGACCTCCGGCGAGGTGGGGCGACGGTACTCCTGCGGCCAGTCGTGCCAGTAGTTGCCGAACTCGACGCACAGGGCGCTCCACAGCGCGAACAGCCGCAGCCCCTCGCCTTCGCGGCGCAGGAAGTCCTGGAAGGCCAGCTCCCTCGCCGGCCGCAGTCCGAGGTCGTGGATGCGCCGCAGCGCCTCCATCTTGCGCGGCCACACCGCGTCGCGCTCGACGGCTCCCGTCGCCTCCCCGACGGCGCGCGATGCCCCCCGCAGTTCCTCGATGGCGCGCCGATCCCTTCCGCGCAGGGCGATGTATTCCGGCACCGACTCGGGGCGGATGTAGAGCGGGTTGATGAAGCGGCGGCTCATGGGCAGGTACGGCGACGGCTCGATCGGCGGACTCACCTGCGCCGCGTGGAGGGGATTGATGAGGACGTAGTCGGCGAACTGCTTGGTGCTTGACCACGTGACGAGGTCCGCCAGGTCCTGCAGGTCGCCCACACCCCAGCTCCGCTGCGAGCTCACCGAGTAGAGCTGGGTGCCGTAGCCCCAGATGCGGGTGTCGCGCATCCGCGCGGGCAAGCCGACGAAGCGCGGCGTCACGATCAGCGAGGCGATGTGGGTGCCCTCGTCGGTGCGGGCCACGAGCCGGTGGTAGCCCGTCGGGATGTCGTTGCCGAGCCAGAACGTGGCCTCGCCGCGCCACTGCCCGTCGATTTCCCTGTCGGGCGCGAAGTTGTCGACCTGCCACGTCGGGCAGGTGCCACCCTGTTCCAGTTCGATGACCAGCTCGACGGGGTGCCCCGCCTCGACGTGGACGTCGACGTGGAGCCCCTTGCCCTCCTCCGCGACGAGCACCGGCGGCAGCACCTGCTGCCAGCGTTCGCGCTCGAGTCGTTCGAGCGCTTCGTCGCACAGCGCGGGCGTGCTCGCGTCGATGTCGAACGCGGCGAGCACTGCGACGATCGTCTCGGCGGGGATCACCACGTGGCGTCCCTTCCAATCCCAGAAGTCACGCGCGATGCCGAACTTGTCGGCGAGCGCGACAAGGGAAGCGTGGGGTTCGGTCACGGGATCACAGGGCCTCTCGGGAGTTGATGACGACGGTCTTGGACAGCATGTCCGGGATGGTCTGCTTGCGGTCGCTGAAGGCCGCGGAGATCTGCGCAAGGAAGCCGATGACCTCGTAGAGGACGCCGCCGATGACCCCGCGCAGGATGGCCGCCTTCCAGCCGACGCGGCCGAGGGTCTCGTCGCCGAGCTCGGCCACTCGAAGCCCCATCACCTTCTGCCCCAGGGAGGCGTTCATCAGCCGGACGGTGAGGGTGCGGTAGAGGCTCCACAGGACGACCTGGACGCCGAAGACGAAGAGCACGTCGAGCCACAGGTCCTGGGGGATCGCCGGCAGGGGTGCCGTCGGGTCCTCGATGTTCTCCAGCATCCGGTACATGAGGGAGTCGATGCCGGCGAGGATGCGGTCGTTGGCTGCGGAGGTGGGCCACGCGACGACGATGGTCATCACGACGATGTCGATGATGTAGCCGAGGACCCTGCGCCAGAACCCGGCCAGGGGGTGACCGCCCTGCGCGGCGACGAGCCTGCCCTGCCACTGCCCGGGGTACGGCTGTCCGTAGGGCTGCCCCGGCGCCTGCGGCTGCACGGGCCCTCCGAAGCCGTTCGGGTGCCCGACGTGGGTCGCCTGGGGCTGCGGCGTCTGGGGTGGTGCCCACTGCGGTGAGGTCGGCCGATCACGCGTCGATTGGGACCACGCCTGGCCGTCCCAGAAGCGTTCGCCGTCGCCTCCGGCCGGGTCCGGGTACCATCCAGCGGGCGGCTGCATCGGGGGCTGAGTCATGCCCCCAAGTGTGCCAGAGATCGGGACGTACTTCCCTTCCCCCTCCGCTGGGCCCGATAATGGGCTCTGCCATGGAGATGATCGGTCGATACCGGATCACGGGCCGCATCGGGTCCGGATCCTTCGCGACGGTGTACGAGGGGCGCGACGACACCCTCGACGTGCCCGTCGCGGTCAAGGTGCTGGCCGAAAACTGGTCGGGCAACGACGACGTGCGGGCCCGCTTCCTCGCGGAGGCGCGGCTGCTGCGGCGGCTCTCCGACGAGCGCATCGTGCGCGTCTACGACATCGGCACGACGCAGCGCGGCCAGCCCTACTTCGTCATGGACATCGCCAACGCGGGCTCCCTGGACCAGTTGCGCAAGCGGCGCGTGCAGCCGGGTCTCGCGCTGCGCCTGTGCGCCGAGGCCGCGCGGGCGTTGGAGGTGCTGCACCGCAACCAGCTCGTCCACCGCGACATCACGCCGGGCAACATCCTGCTGAACAACACCGGGCACGGCGTCCAGGTGCTGCTCGCCGACTTGGGGGTGGCGAAGTCGCTGCTCGACGAGTACCGCGACACCATGACCGCCGGGACGCCCGCCTACATGGCGCTGGAGCAGGCCCGCAGCACCCAGCTCGACCAACGCTCCGATCTCTACTCGCTGGGCGCGGTCGCGTACGCGCTGCTCGTCGGGCATCCCCCCTTCCCCGTGAAGACGCTCCAGGACCTGCTCAACCGCAATCCGCAGATCGGCCCGGCCGCCATCGCCGAGCAGATCGGGGCGCCCGAGTCGATCGACGCGTTCTTCGCCTCCGTCCTCTCCCCCGACCCGAACCGGAGACCCCAGACGGCCGCGCATCTCGCCCAGGCCTTCGACCACTTCGCGGCCCAGCTCCCCGGCGGCGATCTGCACGCCCCGCGCACGCGCCCGGCCCCGCTGGCAGCCCAGACGACGGTGCCCGTCGCGCCCGTGAGCACCCCGGTAGGCTTCGTCGGATCGACGCCGGTGAGCCTCACCCCGCGCAGCGAGACCCCCGCGAGCGTGCTGGACGGCTACCTCGGCCGCGGGCGCTACACGCCGGCCCGCTCGAAGGAGACCCATGCGCTGTGGTTCTGGCTGTGGGTGGGGGCGAGCGCCCTCGCCCTGGGCGGGCTCATCTGGTGGCTGACGGTGTTCCTGTTGCGCGGCTGACCCTTCGCGGTCGTCGTAGAATGACCCCATGACTGAGAAGGCACCAGGCTCACAGACGGTCCTCGACCACCGCACGGAGCTGTTCGAGGACGGCGACCAAGACCGCTTCTCCCACTACGTGCCCAAGGACAAGCTGACCGCCGCGATGGTCAACGGCACGCCCGTGGTCGCCCTGTGCGGGAAGGTGTGGGTGCCGTCGCGCAACCCCGACCGCTACCCGGTCTGCCCGGAGTGCAAGGAGATCTGGGAGTCGCTGAAGCCCAACAAGTAGGTCGCCGCCTCGTCGGGCGGGCCGACGCCGTCGGATCCGGGGTCGATGCCGACGAGACGTCGACCCCGGATCCGCGCGCTGCGAGGGCGCAGCTCAGTAACGGTAGCTGTCGGGCTTGTACGGGCCCTCCACGGGCACGCCGATGTACGCGGCCTGCACGTCGGTGAGCGTCGTGAGCTCGACGCCGAGGCTCGCCAGGTGCAGGCGCGCGACCTCCTCGTCGAGGTGCTTCGGCAGCACGTAGACGCCGACGGGGTACTCGTCGGTCTTCGTGAACAGCTCGATCTGGCCCAGCACCTGGTTGGTGAACGAGTTGCTCATCACGAACGACGGGTGCCCGGTGGCGTTGCCGAGGTTGAGCAGCCGGCCCTCGGACAGCACGATGATCGAGTGCCCGTCGTCGAAGTGCCACTCGTGGACCTGCGGCTTGATCTCCACCTTCGTCACGTCGACGCGCGCCTCCAGCCCGGCCATGTCGATCTCGTTGTCGAAGTGGCCGATGTTGCCGACGATCGCCTGGTGCTTCATGCGCGCCATGTGCTCGTGGGTGATGATGTCGCGGTTGCCGGTGGCGGTGACGAAGATGTCGGCCTGCTCGACGACGCTCTCGAGCCTCGCCACCTGGAAGCCGTCCATGACCGCCTGGAGGGCGCAGATCGGGTCGATCTCGGTCACGATGACCCTGGCCCCCTGCCCGCGCAGGGACTCCGCGCAGCCCTTGCCGACGTCGCCGTAGCCGCAGACGACGGCCACCTTGCCGCCGATGAGGACGTCGGTGGCGCGGTTGATGCCGTCGACGAGCGAGTGCCGGCAGCCGTACTTGTTGTCGAACTTGCTCTTGGTGACCGAATCGTTGACGTTGATCGCGGGGAACAGCAGCTCCCCGGAGCGCGCCATCTCGTGCAGGCGGTGGACGCCCGTCGTCGTCTCCTCGGTGACGCCCCGCACGGACTTGGCGATCGCCTGCCAGTCGAGCTCGCTGGCGCGCAGCGTGTCCAGGAACACCCGGAACTCGTGCGAGTCGGACTGCGTCGCCTCCCGCACCTCGCCGGCCACGGCCGCCTTGACGCCCTCGTGCACCAGCATCGACGCGTCGCCGCCGTCGTCGAGGATCATGTTGGGCAGCGCGTCGCCCCAGTCGAAGATCTGCGACGTGCACCACCAGTACTCCTCGAGGGACTCGCCCTTCCAGGCGAACACGGGCACGCCCCGCGGATACTCGGGAGTGCCGTCGCCGACGACGATCGCCGCCGCCGCGTGGTCCTGGGTGGAGAAGATGTTGCAGGAGGCCCACCGCACCTCGGCGCCCAGTGCGACGAGGGTCTCGATGAGGACGGCGGTCTGCACGGTCATGTGCAGCGAGCCGGCGATGCGCGCGCCCTTGAGGGGCTGCGACTGGCCGTAGCGTGCGCGCATGGCCATGAGGCCGGGCATCTCGTGCTCGGCGAGGGTGATCTCCTTGCGCCCGAACTCGGCAAGGGAAAGGTCTGCTACTCGGTAATCCACGAGGCCCAAGCCTACGCGGCCGCCGCGCGGGCGGTCGAGGAGGCGCGCACGGCGTCGGGGGCGCGACGTGGTGCCGCGGGGCGCGCTCAGCCCAGCGTGGCCGCGATGTGCGCCAGGGCGAGGTCGTAGCCGCCGACGCCGCAGCCGACGATGATGCCCGCGGCCTTCGCGCTCAGCACCGAGTGCGCCCGGAAGCCCTCGCGGGCGTGGACGTTGGAGATGTGCACCTCGACGTAGCTGGTCACGAGCGCGGCCGCGTCGGCGACGGCGTACGAATAGTGTGTCCACGCGCCTGCGTTCAGCACGACGGGCGCCCCGAGGTCCGCCGCCTCATGCAGCCAGCCGATCATCTCACCCTCGTGGTCGGTCTGCCGGACCTCCACGTCGAGCCCCAGCCCGCGCCCCGTCTCGACGAGGTGTTCGGCGAGCTGCGTGTGGGTGACGGCACCGTAGATCTCGGGCTGGCGCGTGCCGAGCCGGCCGAGGTTGGGGCCGTTGAGCACCAGGACCTTCCGCGCGCTCATCGGCCGTGTCCGATCCGCAGGTACTCCGCACCGTAGAGGCTCTGCGCCAGCAGTGTGGCGTACGCCTCGACGTCCGCCAGCCGGTAGTCGGTGCCGCCGGTCGAGATGGGCGCGACCCGCACCCCGACGGCCTCGGCGTGTCGCTCGAGGGCCGCCGCGAGCTGCGCCTGCGGCCCGCGGGCCTTGTCGGCGTCCAACAACACCACCACGGGTTCGGCGCGAGGGGCGTCGTCGGGGTCCGCGAACGGGTCACGACGCTCCACCCCGCGCAGCACGGCGATGAGCTCGCTGGCGTCCGCGGCGAGCGCGGGCACGCCGGTGGCGCGTCGGATGGCCTCCCCCAGACGCCGGCCGGCGCGGTTGGCGAGCACCGTGCCGCCCCAGATGAGTGGCACGCGGTCGGCCAGCTCGAGCGCGAGCTGCTTGCCGGGGTTGGCGGACAGGTCTCGCAGCGGCGAGCACGCCTCTGCGACGAGGTCGATCGCGTCCGCGACCGTCTCGAGGCTGATCGTCGGGCCGAGCCCGAGCTGGCCCAGCAGGGCCACGAGCGCGAAGGCCGACGCCGTCGGGTCGGTCTCGTCGGCTGGCACGAGCGTCGTATCCGACGACGACGTCACCTCCGCCAGGAGCGAGTTGGCGCGGGCCGCGACGAGCACCGTCGCCCCCCTGCGCGCGGACTCCGCCCCGACGTCCACCACCCCCGAGGACGGGTCCTCGTCGTCGACGATCACCACCAGATCCAGCGGCCCTACCCAGGCGGGCAGCGCGGGCCCCGTCCAGGCCATGAACGGCACCGGGCACACGGGCTCGAGCAGCGCGCGGATCAGGCGCGCCTCCGGGCCCACGATGAGCACGCCGCGAGGCCGATCCGAGCGCGCGAGCTGGCCGAGCGGCTCCGCGAGCCCCATGCGCCGCACGCGTGCCCCGGCGGAGGCCAACCAGCGCAGGCCCTCGTCGTCAGCGAGACCCGGATGCTCGAGCCGGGCGTCGTCGAACTCGTTCACAGCGTCGAACGGGCCTGGTCGATCAGCAGGACCGGGATGTTGGCGCGGACGGGGTACGCGAGCCCGCACGACTGGTTCGTGCAGACCAGCTCGTTCGCGTCGTAGTCGACGGCGAACTTGGCGTGGCACGCCGGGCAGGCGATGATCGCGAGCAGCGCTGGGGACAGTTCCATGGTTTCGGCCATGGGCCAAGAATAGTCTCGACGCGCCGACTGCGGGCTCAGCCGCGCACGAGCGCGAGGACCTCGTCGCGCAGCGCCTCCATGGTGGCTGGGTCGCGGGCCTCGACGTTCAACCGCAGCAGCGGCTCGGTGTTGGAGGGGCGCAGGTTGACCCACCAGCCGGCGGCATCGTCGCGGATGGTCGTCCCGTCACCCGACTCGATCTCGCCGCGCCCCGCGAACGCGGCCGCCACCTTGGCCTGCTCCGCGTCGGCGTCGGCGACGGTCGAGTTGATCTCGCCGGAGCGGAAGTAGCCGTCGTGGACGCGCGTGAGCGCCGAGAGCGGTCCGCCTTCGCGCACGCGCTCCAGCACGTGCAGCGCGGCGAGCATGCCGGTGTCCGCCCCCCAGAAGTCGCGGAAGTAGTAGTGGGCGGAGTGTTCGCCGCCGAAGATGCCGTCGTGCTCGGCCATGAGCGCCTTCACGTAGGTGTGCCCGACGCGCGAGCGCACGAGGCGCCCGGACTCGCCGATGGCCTCGGCCACGCACTGGGAGGTGATGGTGTTGATGACGACGACGCCCCCCGGCTCGCGCGCCAGCTCGGCCTGCGCGATCATCGCCGTGACGACCGACGGGTCCACCACCTCCCCGCGCTCGTCGATGATGAAGCAGCGGTCGGCGTCGCCGTCGAAGACGAGCCCCAGGTCCGCGCCCTGCTCCACCACGGCGCGCTGCGCGTCGCGCAGGTTCTCCGGCACGAGCGGGTTGGCCGGATGGTTCGGGAAGGAGCCGTCCAGCTCGAGGTAGAGCCCGACGAGGTCCACGTTGCGACGACCGAGCACGGCTTCGGCGGTGTGCCCGGCCATGCCGTTGCCGGCGTCGACGACCACGGTGAGCCGGCGGTCGCCGCGCATCGGCACCAGCGAGGTGAGCCGTTGGGCATAGCCGGGCAGCGTGTCGAGGTCGCGCAGCGAGCCCTCGACGGGGCGCGAGAGGTCGACGGTGGGGGCCAGCTCCCGAAGGCGCGCCATGAACTCGGCCGGGACTGGGCGAGCGTCGGCCAGGCAGAACTTGATCCCGTTGTACTCGGCGGGGTTGTGGCTCGCGGTGATCTGGACACCGGGCAGATGCGTGACGCCGGAGGCGTACCAGAGCTGGTCGGTGCTGGTGAGCCCCAAGCGCACGACGTCCGCGCCCGCCCGACGCGCACCGTCGGCGAAGGCGTCCACGATCTCCGCGCCCATCACCCGCATGTCGCGGCCCAGCACGAACTCGTCGGCCCCAGTGAGCTCCACGAAGGCCGCGCCGAGCCGTCGGGCGCCGTCCAGGTCCCACTCGGGGGCGTCGCCAACGACGATTCCCCTGATGTCGTTGGCCTTGAAAATCACGTCTGCGAGCACCCGACCAGCCTAGCGGCACAGCCGCCGTCGGTGGGCATCCGCCGAGGTCAGTCGGCGATGAGCCGCAGCCTTGGGGCGCCCTCTTGGGCGGGGGGTGCGGGGGGCTCCGGCAGCTCGGGCTCGGCCTGGAGGCCGATGCGGCGCACCGCGTTCGCGAGCGCCATCAGGTCGTCGTCGGCCTGCTGCTGCCGAAACTCGCGCACCGGGTCCTCGTCCGGGAGCCGGATGATCTCCCAGCCCTTCGGCGCCGACATGCGCTCCGCGTGCCTGGTGCACAGGTCGTAGGCGCCGGGCTCGGCCGTGAGCGCGAGCGGGCCCAGGACGGCCGTCTGCTCGGCGTAGACGTAGGTGAGGGTGGCCACGGCGGGGGCCAGGCAGGCGGTTCGGGAACAACGACGCACGAGCGTGATGCTAGACCCAATCCGGCTAGAGTTGCCCCATGCCACGCAGGAGGGACCGACATGACCGCGGGATCCGCGGCCCCATCGCCGCCCCCGGCTCGCCCGCGACGATCACCCGCCGCCCTCCGCGCGCCCAGTTCTTCCAGCAGTGCCTCACCGAGGCCATCGAACAGGTCCTCGCGCACTGTCCTGCCGCGTTCGACCACGTCGAGGTCGGCATCGAGGAGGTGCCGCACCTGACGAGCCAGTGGTCGGGCGATCGCGTGCCGCTCGCGGCAGGGCTGGAGGCGTACCGTCGCCATCCCGCCCGGGTGGTGCTCTACGAGCGCCCCATCGAGCACCGCGCCACCACGCCGGCGGAGCTGCGGCGGCTCGTGCACCGCACCCTCGTCGAGCAGCTCGCCACCCTCACCACGCGCAGCATCGACGAGCTCGGCGGCATCGACGACTGGGACTGACCGGCGCTCAGCGCAGGGTAGGCACCCGCTCTGCGGGGATGCTCTCGGCGGTCGGTGCGGTGGCCGAGCGCAGCGGCACGATGCCGCGACCCTCGGTCGTGACCGCAGCACCCACCAGCGCCACGTCCGATTGGACGGCGACCACCGTCGGCGCATCCCCCGGGACGGCCACGACGTGCGTGACCCCCGACTGGATCTCCACCCGCTGCGTGCTCTGGCCGATGGTGATGTTCGCCACCGCGTCCGTCTCACCGGGGTTGGTGAGCTGCAGTGCGGACCCGTGCGGCACCAGCCCGGTGAGGGACTCGTGGGCGGGCGCGCCGACGGAGGCGCCCACCTGTTCCCCCCTGCCGGTGAACAGCGTGGCCGCCAGCGGCTCGTCGGACTCCACTTCGAACGCCCCGGCGGCGCCGGACGTGCCGCCGTCGAGGTCCGCGACGATGGTCGATCGGGCGGGCACGGACAGGTCCTGCCCGGATTCGGGGACGCGTCGGCCGCCGGTGGACAGCAGCGTGATGGTGGCGGTGGCCCGCTCGTCGCCCGGGTTGGTCAGAACGACGCGCGGCACCCCGCCCTCGCCCTGCCCGGGCAGGATGGTGGTGGCGGCGACGGCGGCGCTGCCCGAGAGGTGTCGAAGGGAGCCCGCGGTCACCCCGACGGCGACCGCCCGGCCCCGGCTGGCGGTCCATTCGACGGCCACCGGCGTGTCGGCCCGGCCGGCGAGGACCGAGACGGCCACCTGACGGGTCTCGCCGGGGGCGAGCGCGATCCCGCCGGCGCCGGCGGCCTCGATGACACCGTCGGGGCCGTACAGGCGCAGGTCGACGACCGCCTCCGACGCGTCGGGATTGGCCAGCCTCAGCTCGGCACGGCTGGCGACCGGCCACGACACGATGCCGCTGGTGGCGGGCTCCGCGCACGGCGACCACTGCCCCTGGTCCGACAGCACGCCGCCGGCCGGCGCGAGACCGCGCAGGGTGGTGAGCGACGTGACCGCCGCGGTGATCGTCGTCCCGGGGCTGCCCACGTCGGCGCCGTCCTGGCGCGCGGTCACCGGGCCCAGGCCCTGGGCGAGCAGCTGGCCCTCGACGACGGGCAGGCATGCCACGCGCGTGTCCCGCGGTGGCACGACCTCGACGCGGCCGGCCGTCGGTGCGGCCGGGACGGCGGCGATGGCGAGCGCGGCGGCCGCTGCGACGGCCAGCACGCCGATCGAAGTGAGACGTTGGCGCATCAGTCGTCCTCCCCCATGCGGCGGGCCTGCGCGGCCCCGGACACCGTCGGCAGCGCGAGCAGCCCGAGCGCCGCGAGCACCACGATGCTCCAGATCAGCGACGGCCAGCGCGCCGGTGGGCCGTATTCGAGTGCCCCCGCGGCGTCGTCGAGCCGGTACGTCGGCACCTCGCCGTCGATCGCCTCGAGCTGCGTGCCGCCGACGGTCACCACCGCACCCGGCTGGCCCGCGACGGTGAGCGTGCGGCCCTTCGCACCCGCCGGCACCTGCCCGTCGACGACGGGGTTGACGACGTCGCCGTCGACGACGTTGGCGCGCGAGACGAGACCGACCACGGTGAATACCTGCAACTGATCCGTGGTGGGGGTGGTCTGGATGCCCTCGGCGTTGCCGAGTGCCACCAGCGACTCGGGCGAGAATCCGGACAGCGCCACGTGGGAGATCGCCAGCGCGCGCAGCCGGTCCGCGACGTCGTCGGCGACAACCCCCGCGCCGATGGACTGCACGAGCTCGTCCACCTCCGCCGGGATCGTGGTGCGCTCCCCCGAGCCCCACTGGGGGTCACGGGCGTCGACGAGGTTCCAGTTGAGCCGTTCATCCTTGCGGATGATGAGTGCGCGGCTGTCGCGCGGCGAGTGGAGCACGTCGCGGACGTAGGCCGGCAGTTGTGCGCCCGAGCTCGTCACCGGTCCGCGGAACCCGACGAAGGGCCACGCGCAGACGGTGACGGCGACGAGCACCGTCGCCAGCGTGGTTTGCGTGATGCGCCGGGCGGCAGGCTCCGCCCCGTGCTCGGGCGCGAGCGCGGCGGCGATCATGCCCGCGACGACCATCAGTGCCCAGACGGTCACGAGCGCTCGGGCGTGCGCGCCGCCCACGGGCAGCGCGAGCCGCGACAACGCCACCCCGACGACCAGCGGCACCGTGATCGCTCCGACGAGGACCCAGCGCACCTTCGCCTCAACGGTGCGCAGCAGCCCCCAGACCGCGCAGACGGCGAGCCCGACGAACACCGTCGCGCTCAGCCATACCGGCACTCCCGACGGCACGATCCGCCCCAGCAGCAGGCCGATCCCCGCGGCGGGGAACTGCGGCCAGCCGAGCGGATCCACACCGGTGAGCAGGCGCCCCGGGTGGGCGAACAGGTGCCCCAGCCAGGGGCCCATCAGCAGCCAGGCGGGCACGATCGCGACCGCCCAGTGCAGCGGGCGGCCCCGACGCGTCAGCGCGGCGACGAGCGCCCCCAGCGTCGCCAGCACGAGGGCCGCCGGCCAGAACGCGGACAGGACGAACAGCCAGAACGCGACGGCAGCCGGCGCTCGAAGCCCTTCCGCGCCCTGGCGTGGTTCGGTCAGCATGCGATGGAGGCCACGCAGCAGCAGCGGGGCGACGATGGCGAACGTCAGGCCCGTCACGTCGCCGGCCGCAGGCAGCCCGAGCGCCAACACCGACGCAGCCCACGCGCCACCTCCGACGGCAGCGGCCTGGGGCGCCAGGCCCAGTCGTCGGAGCAACGAGTTGGCCGACAGCGCGGCGAGCACCGGGCCGAGCAGGAGCAGGCAACCGACGAGCACCCGCGGCTGGCCGAACAGCAGGGCGGAGGCCGCGGCGCCCAGCCCGAGCGCCGGCGAGCCCGACCCAAGGTAGGACTGCCAGAGCGCGGAGGCCCCGTCGGGTGCCGGCAGGAGGCCGCCACCGGCGAAGTCGGTGCCGCCCCAGAGCCGCCAGCCAGCCGCCACGCCCGCAACGAGGAAGGCGACGGCGAGCGCGACGCCCGGGGCGAGGCGCGTGCCGCGGTCAAAGGCGCGCGCGTACTCGTCGGAGGTGAGCTCGTCGATGGACGTGTCTGCGGTGAACTCCCGGTAGCGGTCGGCAATGGCGCTGCCCACCCGATCTGCGGCGTTGCGCAGCGCCCAGTGTTTGCCGGGCAGCAGATCCGCCACCGCTTCGGCGTTGCCCTCCGGGATGCGCTCGGCCAGTGCCGACGTGGCGCCCTTCGTCGCCCGGAATCGGCGCAGCGCACGCAGCTCGGCCGCGGCCAGGGACGGGGACTTCGCAAACAGGAAGCCGATCGCGCGCCCCCAGCTCGCCACGGCGAGCCGCCCGGGAGGCGTGCCGTGCGCGGCGACGAGGCGCAGCGCGGCCAGCCGGTCCGCGACGTGGGGATGCTCGCCGGTGGGTCGCTCGCCGGTCATGCCCGCCTGGGCGTGCACCAGGGCAGCCAGAGGTGCGGTCACGACCCGCCAGCCGGCGAGGTTGGCGCGCCAGCCGAAGTCGACGCCGTCGCGGTGCCCGCCGAGCTCGGGTGCGAGCCCGCCGAGCTCGGCCCACAGCTCACCGCGCACCAGCATGCCCGCCGTGGAGCCACCCAGGACGGCGCCCGGCTCGATCTGGCGCTGGTCGATGTCGCCCTCGTCGGGCGTGCCGACGCGCTGGCCGATGGCGGTGATGGATTGGCCGCACTCGGCGATCAGGTCTGGATAGTTGCGCCGACGCGGGGCCAGCAGCTTGGGGAAGATGAGGTCGGCGCTGGGCGCCGCAGCGAGCAGGCAGGCGAGGGCGTCGGGGTCGGGGGCGGAGTCGTCGTGGAGGATCCACAGCCACGGCGGGGTCTGGGCGCCGACGCCCGCCGCCACCGCGTCCGCGAAGCCGGGGGCGTCGTCGAGGGTGACGATCTCGTCGAGCACACCGCGCTCCCGCGCCTCCTCGAGCAGGCGAGGGGATTCGTCGGTCGACGCGGCGTCGACGGCCACCAGCCGCCCCGGCCGCACGCTGCTGCGGGCCAGTGCGTCGAGCTGACCCGGCAGCCAGGCCGCGGCGTCGCGCACCACCATGATGCCCAAGACGAACTCTGGGCTGACGGGAGGGACCGCCCCCGTGTCCTCACCCTCGTCAGCCCAGGCCCAGAGGTCCTTGAAGTGCTGGCCCTCGTCGGCTTCGCTCACCCGTGCTTCCTCCCGGTCAGACTGCGGCGCGTTTCAGCTTGCGCCGCTCCCGCTCGGACAGTCCACCCCAGATGCCGAAGCGCTCGTCGTGTGCCAGCGCGTACTCCAGGCACTCCGCACGCACCGTGCAGTTCTGGCAGACGCGCTTGGCCTCCCGCGTGGATCCGCCCTTCTCGGGGAAGAATGCTTCGGGGTCGGTCTGCGCGCAGAGCGCCTCCGCCTGCCAGGCGAAGAAGCCCGTGTCGTCGCCGTCGAGCAGCGACAGCAATTCGTCGTTCACGGCCCCTCCTTTCCAGAGAATTACACACATGTTATTCGAACACGTCAAGCGAGATGGCGAAGGGGCAGAATTCGCGCAACGCGACACGCCGGGGATTTCGGCAACGGTTTGGGAACGAAACCCGGTCGTCGGCGCGGGGGCCCACCCTACCCGGCCCGAACCCGCGCGGCATCGTCGGCGCCCTCAGCGCACGCGGCGACGGATGGGCGGCCGGACGAGCGTGCCGTCGGGGTCGTCGTCGGCTCGAGGCCACGGGGACGAGGTGACGGACCAGTCGGAGCCGGCGGCGACCGCCCAGCCAGCTCCCTGCACCGGTGGCCCGGCCACGGGAGTGCTGGGCGAGGTGGGAACGATTTGGAGCGCGGGCGCAGGGCGGGCCGACGCGAGCGCCCGGGACCGCCGGTGCAGGACGTCGGCGACAGACCACGCCGCGAGCAGCACCGGCGCGACGGCCAGCGCGGCGAGCTGGAGGTGGGTGGGGCCGAGCGGCTCCGCGACGACCACCTCGCGCAGCGCCACGAGCGAGACCGCCGAGGCGACGCCCGCGCCCAAAATCGCGGCGATGGAGACGACGTAGCGGGCCCAGAGCCGCACCGACGAGGTGCAGGCTGTGAGGATCACCCCGGCCCACAGCGCGCCCGGGAGTGGGACGCCTGCGCCGGCGTCGGCGACCATGCCCCGGAGCGCCGATGCCACGGTGCGAGCGCCCGCCTGCTGCGTCGCCCACGCGACCGCGGCGGCCTCGGCGAGTCCGACGACAACGAGCGCGAGCGCCAGCCAGGACAGCCAGACACCGACGCTGCGGCGGTCGTCGGAACGGATCATGCGAGCTCGGCTCCGTAGCGTTCGGAGACCTGCGCCACCACCATCTTCACGCGCTCGACGTCGTTGAGCCCTGCCACGAGGGTGGCTTGCGGCGTGGCGACGACGAGCATGCCCTCGAGGCCGAGGGTGGCGACGACGTGCTCCGGTCCAACCATGTTGAGGACGATACAACCCGACGAGTCCAGGAGCACCGACTGGCCGGTCACCGTGTTGCCGTGGTGATCCTTGGGCAGCAGCTCCGCGTAGCTCAGGTAGCCGCCGACGTCGCTCCACTGCACCTCGAGCGGGATCCCGACGACGACGGCGCCGCTGGCTCCCGTCGCGGCGGGCTCCATGATCGCGTAGTCCACGGATGTGCGGGCCAACGTCGGGAACAGCTCGTCGAGCCGCTCGGGATGGGCGGCCACCTCATGCAGCACGGCCGCGTTCTCCGGGAGGAACCGCTCGAGCTGGGCGAACAGCGTCGCGGCGCGCCACACGAACATGCCCGCGTTCCACCAGTACTGCCCCGACTCGACGTATCCGCGCGCGACGTCGAGGCTCGGCTTCTCCTTGAATTCCTCGATGCGGAAGGCGCCCGGGCGCAGCTCCTCGCCGCGGCGCAGGTAGCCGTAGCCGGTGTGGGCGGACGTGGGCACGACGCCCAGGGTGACGAGCGCTCCGGGAATCTCCTCGGCGGCGACGAACGCCTCGGCGAGGGTCGCCCGGAAGCGGTCGGCCGGTGTGATGATCTGGTCGGCGGTGACCATGGCGACGTCCGCCTCCGGGTCGCGCTCGAGCAGCACTGCCGCCGACCAGCCGACCGCGTTGACCGAGTCTCGGCCCACGGGCTCCCCCAGCAGGTTCTCCGCCGGCAGTTCGGGGAGCTGGGCACGCACGTCGTCGGCGTAGGCCCGTCCTGTGCACACGAGGATCTGCTCGGTCGGCAGCAGGCCTTCGAGACGCTCGTAGGCCAGGCGCAACAGCGACTTCCCCCCGAAGATCTCCAGCAACTGCTTCGGGCGGCCCTTGCGGGACAGCGGCCACAGCCTCGTGCCGGACCCGCCGGCCATGATGACGACGTATCTCATGGGGACACGCTAGCCCAAGCCCAGCGGTCGTCGCCGCAGCGCGCCGTCGCGTCCGACTACCATCGCAACATGCTCCACGACGCCCTTTCCCACCCGTCCCCGACACCGTTCGTCACCCACTACTCACCGGTGGGGCGCATCGAGCTCTCGGGCGTCACGTTCGCCAACTGGGTGACGAAGACGGCCAACCTGTTCGACGACCTCGGTGGCGACCCCGACGAGCCGCTGGCCCTGGGACTGCTGGAGACCGACCCGGGCCACTGGGTCACGATGGTGTGGTGCGTCGCCGCGTGGTTCGCGGGCGCCGAAGTCGTCCCCGGGGTCCCCGACGACGCAAGCTTCGCCGTCGTGGGGCCCTCCGACCCCCGACGCGGCACGACGACTGTCGCGTGCTCCCTGCACCCGCTGGGACGCGGCTTCGACGTCGAGCCCGACGACGCCACGGACTACGTCGAGGTGCTGGCCCAGCCCGACGTGGCCCTGCCGGGACGCCCCGACGACGTCGCCCCGGCCTTCCCGGGGGTGACGTTCGCGGACCTTCGCCGGGTGCCGGGGCGCGCGGACCGCAGGCTGTTCGTCGAGCCGGGCGGGTCGTGGGCCGATCTGCGCGAGATGCTCGTCGCGCCCCTGCTCGGCGGCGGATCCAGCGTCGTGACCCACGGGATGGGCGACGACGCCGTCGCGCAGATCTCCATCGACGAACGCATCGCTTGGGCGGAGGATGTCCCACCGTCGACGGTATAACTTCCTCCACCCGAGGGCCTTACGCCGGCGCGCGCGACGGATACCGCGCCGCTCCCGTGATGGCGGCGAGCAGATCCTCCTGTTTCGCGGAGCCTGCGGGGAAGGAGCCGTTGTTGTGGCCGTGGCGGAGCACCTCGATCCGATCGGCGACGGCCCGGATGTCGGAGAGGTTGTGCCCGATGAAGACCACGCCCAGGCCCATGTCGCGCAGCCGTTCGATGTGTTGCAGCACCTCGGCAGTCTGCGCCACCGACAGCGAGGCGGTCGGCTCGTCGAGGACGATGATGCGCGGGTCGGTCACCAGCGCGCGGGCGATGCTGACGCACTGGCGTTGCCCGGCGGAGAGCGTCTGGAGCTGGACGTGCACGTCGGGAATGCGGCTGTTGAGCTGCCGCAGATAACTCCTCGTGAGCCGCTCCATCTCGTCGCGCGCGAGCAGGCCCCGGTGGACGATCTCACGGCCGAGGAACAGGTTGGACACGACGTCGAGGCTCTCGACCAGCGCGAACTCTTGGAAGACGGTGGCGATCCCCAGGTCCAGTGCCATCTTCGGCGAGGCGATCTGGACGGGTTTGCCTTCGAGGAGGACGTCGCCCGCGTCGGGCCGGTACACGCCCGCGATGATCCGCGCCAGCGTCGACTTTCCCGCTGCGTTGTCGCCGACGAGCCCGACAACCTCGCCTGCGCCCACCTCGAAGTCCACGCCTTCGAGCGCGTGGACACCACCGAAGTACTTGTGCACCCCACGGACCTGCAGCAAGGGCAGCATCGTTGTCACCTCTCCCTGACCGACGGTTGGTCGACCGAGTCGTGTGCCAGCGCCGACACCCCGAGCGACTCGATGTCCCCATCCAACACGCTGGCGACGAGCAGCTCGCCGGAATCCGGCAAGACGGGTCGCGACGCGAGCGCCTCCCGAATCGGGCGCAGGAGCGCCTCCCCCGTCGCGGCGAGCGGGCCCCCGACGACGATGGCGTCCGGGCCGATGACGCTCGCCACGTCGCCGATCGCCACACCGATGGCCTGGCCCACGTCGCGAATCACCTGCAGGCACCCGCGGTCGCCGCGGTTGGCGAGCTGCACGATGTCGCGGAGCTGGAGCGCGCCGTGCGAGATCCGCAGCAGCTCCTGCATGGCCTGGATGGAGGTCAGCGTGTTGAGACATCCGCGCCCTCCGCACCGGCAGATGGCGCCCGCGGGCTGCGCCTGCACGTGCCCGATGCCCGGCGCCCCGCGCAACACGGTCCCCTCGCTGACGACGGCGGAGTCGGTCGACTCCCCCACCCGCACGTAGAGCCCCAGCCCGACGCCCTTCAGGCTGCCCAGCCGGGCCTCGGCCACCGCGGCCGCATCCACTTCGCGCGCGACGACGACCTTGCGCCCCAGCCGGGTGCCAAGGACCGCAGCCACGTCGATGTCCTCCCAGGCATCGAGCCCGACGAAGCCGTTCGGCCCCCGACGCAGGCTCGACGGCATGGCGACGCCGACGGCGGCGACGTCCGAGATCCCCGCCCCCGAGGCGTCGGCCATCTCCGCGGTGAGCAGTGCGGCGCGATCGAGGGTCGTGTCGAAGCGATGGTCTGCCGGCAGCGGCAGGTGGAGTCGTTCAACGGCGTCGAGCGTCGTGTCGGTCAGGGTGAGGTCCATGGCGCGCGGCCCGATGTGGACTCCGATCGCCATCGACGACGATCGAACGAGGTTCACCTGCTGGGCCCGGCGTCCGGAGCGCGTCGTGGCGGTCGTCTCGACGGCCCGCTCGCTCAACAACTGGCGGACGATGTTGGACACGGTCGCGGGCGAGAGCCCGGTGGCGGAGGCGATCTCCACCTGCGTGAGGCGTCCGTACTGCTTGAGGGCGTCGACGACCCTCGCCGTGTTGGCCTCCCGCAACGACGCCTGCGAGCCAGGCGCGACCGTCACTTCGCCCATGCGGGGAGCGTAGCACAGCATGCGAGAGCCGCCTCCCGAATCGGTTCGCGCTTCGAAGCCAAGGGACGTCGTCGCAGCCCCGACAGCCACGCCCCACCCGCAGCACCGGGCTCCAACCGCCCAGAGACGGCGCAACACAAGCCTTGAATACAACAAGAATCACGATTTCATAACTCTTGGATTTATCTCTTGACGCCAAGAAGCCATCGGTCCTACCGTGGAGACATCGCCGACAACCACGTCGGTGGTCATTGTCGAAGGAGACACTGTGGCCGAACGGATGCCTCTGCTGGAGATGCAGCAGATCACGAAGGTGTTCCCCGGGGTGCGCGCACTGGACGACGTCACGATGCAGGTGCATCGAGGCAGGATCCACGCCATCTGCGGGGAGAACGGCGCCGGCAAGTCCACCCTGATGAAGGTGCTCTCGGGCGTATACCCGCACGGCACGTATGAGGGCAGGATCTTGTTCGACGGCGAGGAGATGCACTTCACCGACATCAAGTCGTCGGAGGAGAAGGGCATCGTCATCATCCACCAAGAGCTCGCGCTGATTCCCGAGCTGTCGATCACCGAGAACATCTTCCTCGGCTCCGAGGTGATGCGCGGAGTGCTCATCGACTGGGACCAGGCACGTTGGCGGGCCATGGACCTACTCGCACGGGTGGGTCTCGACGTCGACCCGGACACCCCGGTCAAGCAGTTGGGCGTCGGCCAGCAGCAGCTCGTCGAGATCGCCAAGGCCCTGTCGAAGAACGTCCGACTGCTCATCCTCGACGAGCCCACGTCCGCGCTCAACGAGGAGGACTCCGCCAACCTCCTGGAGATCATGCGCGGACTCAGGGCGCGCGGCATCACCCAGATCATGATTTCGCACAAGCTGGGCGAGATCGCCGAGGTCTCCGACTCCGTGACCGTGATCCGCGACGGGAAGACCGTCGCCGATTATGAGGTCGAAGAGGGACACGTCGACGAGGACCGCATCATCCGCGCGATGGTCGGCCGCCCTCTCGACAACCGCTACCCCGATTGGGAGCCTCGGATCGGCAACGTCCTGTTCGAGGTGGAGCACTGGAACACCGAGCACCCCACCGTGCCCGGACGCCTCGTGGTCAAGGACGCCTCGTTCCACGTCCGCGAAGGCGAGGTCGTCGGCTTCGCCGGCCTCATGGGCGCCGGTCGCACCGAGCTCGCGCGCAGCCTGTTCGGGCGCTCGTACGGCAACTACCTCTCGGGCACGATGCGGATCGCGGGCGAGCCCATTCGCGCGACCACGGTGAGCCAAGCCATCGACGCCGGACTCGCCTACGTCCCCGAGGACCGCAAGACGTTGGGCCTGAACCTCCTCGACGACATCAAGGGCACGATCGTCGCCGCCAACCTCCAGGCGATCACCCGGCATGGGCTGCTGCAGCCCGAACAGGAAGTCGACGTGGCCGAACGGTTCCGCAAGGAGCTGCGGATCAAGACCGCCTCGGTCGACGTCGGCGTCGCCACCCTCTCCGGCGGCAACCAGCAGAAGGTCGTCCTCGCGAAGTGGATGTACCCCGAGCCCCGGGTGCTCATCCTCGACGAGCCCACCCGCGGCATCGATGTGGGTGCGAAGTTCGAGATCTACAAGCTCATCCACGCGCTGGCCGAGCAAGGCAAAGCGGTCATCGTGATCTCCTCCGAGTTGCCCGAGATCCTGGGCGTGTGCGACCGGATCTACACCATCTGCGAGGGCCGGATCACCGGCGACATCGCCGCGAAGGACGCCGATCAGGAAACCCTGATGCGGCGCATGACCACCACCTCATCCACCGAGCCGGCCGTCCCGGCTCCCACAGCCTGACGACTCCACGACCACAGGATCACAGAAATGCGAACGCTCAAGCAGATTCTCGGCGGCAATCTTCAGCAGTACACCATGGTGCTGGCGCTGATCGCCCTCATCGCCGTCTTCCACTTCACCACCGACGGACGGATGCTCACCCCGTCGAACCTCCAAAACCTCATCGCAGGCAACGCCTACGTGCTCGTCCTCGCCATCGGCATGGTCATGGTCATCGTCGTCGGCCACATCGACCTGTCCGTCGGATCGGTCGCCGGCTTCGTCGGCATGGCGACCGCCATCTCTGCCTCCCAGTACAACTTCCCCTGGTGGGCCGCACTGCTCGTCGGCCTGCTGATCGGCATCATCGTCGGCTGCTGGCACGGATTCTGGCTCGCCAAGATGGGCATCCCGGGCTTCATCACGACGCTCGCCGGCATGATGATCTTCCGCGGCCTGGTCATCTGGGTGTCCCAGTCGATCTCGAAGCCGGTCCCCTCCGAATTCCAGATCTTCGGCGCCGGCTACCTTCCCGAGTGGGGCCCCGCCTTCACCGGCATGAACAACTCAACGTTGCTCCTCGGCATCCTGGCCCTCGCGTGGTTCGTCTACGCCGAGGTGCACCGTCGGCAGGCAGCCCTCAAGCGCGGCGTCCAGTCGCCCCTGTGGGTCATGCTGGTGCGCCTGGGGCTCATGGCCATCGTCATCGGCACCGTCACGTGGCTCTTCGGCAGCGGCCGTCCCGGCACCTCGTTCCCCATCCCGGGCGTCATCCTGGTCGTGCTCGTCATCATCTACCACGTCATCACCCAGCGCACCCGCTTCGGCCGCCACATCTACGCCGTCGGCGGAAACCGCGCCGCCGCCGCCCTCTCGGGCGTGAACACGAACAAGATCTATTTCCTCGTCATGGCGAACATGTCCTTCCTCGCCGCGATCGCCGGCATCCTCTTCGTCGGGCGAGCCACCGCCGCAGGTCCCTCGGACGGCACGATGTGGGAGCTCGACGCCATCGCTGCGGTGTTCATCGGCGGCGCTGCGGTCTCCGGCGGCATTGGCACCGTCGTCGGCTCGATGATCGGCGGCCTCGTGATGGCGGTCCTCAACAACGGCCTGATGCTGATGGGCGTGGGCGCGGACCAGACCCAGGTCATCAAGGGGCTCGTGCTCCTTGCCGCAGTCGCCTTCGACGTGCGCAACAAGAACGCGGGCCGACCGTCGCTGATCGGCAACCTGCTGCGCCGCAAGGACGCCACCGCCCCCGGCAAGGCCGAACCCGAGGCCGCACTCAAGGCCTGACCCCCAGTTTCATCCTCCAACACACATCCGACCCAGGACACTCCTGGACCCAGAAAGGAAACACCATGAAGTTGCGAGCATCGGCGCTCCTCACCGCACTGTTGGCGGGCTCCCTGGCACTGACCGCCTGCGGCGGGGGCCGCGGGGCAACCGAGACCGAGACCACGTCGAGCGGCGCCTCCCAGTCCGCATCGCAGGACGCAGGGGGCAGCGAAGGCTTCGCCGCCGACGCGACCATCGGCGTCGCACTGCCCTGGCTGGGCACGCAAAACTGGATGGAGGCCCAGACGCTGTTCGAGCAGCAGCTCACCGAGGCCGGCTTCAAGCCGCTCATCCAGGCTGCAGACAACAAGGTCCCCCAGCAGCAACAGCAGATCGAGGCCATGATCGAGCAGGGCGCGAAGGTGATCGTCGTCGGCCCGATCGACGGCACCCAGCTCGGCTCGGTCCTCGGCAGCGCCAAGGATGCGGGCGTGACGGTGATCGGCTACGACCGCCTCATCCAGAACACCGACGCGGTCTCTGGCATCGTGCAGTTCGGCTCGATCCGCACCGGCGAGCTGCAGGGTCAGGCGCTGCTCGACGGCTTGGCCGCGGAGAAGGGCGAGCCTCCCTACAACATCGAGCTCTTCGGTGGCGGCCCGGCCGACCCGAACGCGCCCGATTTCTTCAAGGGCGCGATGAACGTCCTGCAGCCGAAGATCGACGACGGCACCCTCGTCGTGAAGTCCGGCCAGATGGACTTCACCCAGGCCGCCACGCAGGACTGGGACAATGCCCGCGCCCAGGCGCGCATGGACACCCTCATGTCCAACTATTCCGGCGATGAGATCGATGGGGTGCTGTCGCCCAACGACGGTATCGCCCGCGCCATCATCACTTCCGTGAAGCAGGCGGGGCAGGCTTCCGTGCCCGTCCTCACCGGCCTCGACGCCGAGAACGAGTCGATCGTCTGGATCGCCAAGGGTGACCAGTACTCGACGGTGGGCAAGCCCACCGAGCTCCTCGTCGGCAAGACCGTGGAGATCATCAAGTCGCTGCAGGCCGGCCAGGGCATGCCCGAGCCGGATGCGACGGCCAACAACGGCACGATCGATGTCGGCCTCTACCAGCTCGATCCGGTGGTCATCACGAAGGCCAACGCCAAGGAGGTGCTGGCCAACGACGCGGCCAGGCTGAAGCTGTTCGAAGACAACCTGTCCTGACCCGCGACGGTGCGACGCCTCGGCGAAGCACCGGGCCCAAAGGGCGAGGGGGACGACGCACGGTTCGTCGTCCCCCTCGCCCGTTGGGCGCGCCCTCAGCAGCCGCAGGCCGCGCGTCGGGTCCGAAGTGTCAGTTGCGGGGCGAAAGCCCCGTGTGCTGGGCCGCGAAGGCGAGCTGGTCGGCGAATTCGTCGACCTGCGCGTGCTTCGGCTTGCCCGCACCGTGGCCGGCTCGGGTGTCGACGGCGAGCAGGATGGGCCCGCCCTTGCCGGTGTGCTGCAGCTCGGCCGCGAACTTGTAGGAGTGCGCGGGCACCACCCTGTCGTCGTGGTCGCCGGTGGTGATGAGCGTCGGCGGGTAGGTCACCGGTCGCACGTTGTGCAGCGGCGAGTAGGGCAGCAGGTAGTCGACGACGCCGGGCTCGTCCGGGTCGCCGTAGTCCCTCGTCCACGCCCAGCCGATCGTGAACCGGTGGTAGCGCAGCATGTCCAGCACGCCGACGCCGGGCAACACCGCCGCCCACAGCTCGGGCCGCTGCGTCAACGCCGCGCCGGCAAGCAGGCCCCCGTTGGAGCGGCCGTGCAGCGCGAGCTGCCCATGCGTCGTGATCCCTGTGTCGACGAGATGCTCCGCGACGGCGTACAGGTCGTCGAAGACCTGCTGCTTTCGGGCCTTCGTACCCGCGTCGTGCCAGTCCTCCCCGTATTCCCCGCCCCCTCGCAGGTTGGCGACGGCGAGCGTGCCGCCGGCTGCCACCCAGCCGGCGAAGATGGCGCGGAACTCGGGGGTGAGCGCGATGTCGAAGCCACCGTAGCCCCACAGCAGCACCGGCCGCGGACCCGCCGGGCGCCCCTCGGGCTCGACGACGAACGCCGGCACCTCGACGCCGTCGTTCGAGGTGGCGCGCACCCGGCGCGTCGTGGCCGGCACCTCGACGGTGCCGTCCGGCCGTGGCGCGGTCGCCCAGTCGAGCAGCGCCCCGCCGTCGACCCGCGCCAGGTGGCGATCCCCGCGTTCGCAGAACTGCGTCGTGGCGAGGTACACGGCCTCGGAGTGGACCGACGCCTCGAGGCCGACGATGGAGACGCCGTCCCCGACGGGCAGCGGATCGCCCGGAGCCCCGTCGAGTTCGACGAGCAGGGCCCGCGACTGCGCATCG
The DNA here is from genome assembly GCA_000619965.1 of Propionibacteriaceae bacterium P6A17. GTDB lineage: Bacteria > Actinomycetota > Actinomycetes > Propionibacteriales > Propionibacteriaceae > Arachnia. The sequence goes on along the minus strand of KK211046.1, from coordinate 21,553 downwards.
GCCATGTAGTGCGCGACGTAGCCCGTCGCGGTGGCCGCGAAGTCCTGGAGGACGTCGCTCGCGTGCTCACCGACGAGCTGCCGCGCGTGACCGCCCTCCAGCGGCACCACCATGACGCGTCCGCGCGGAGCGCCCTCGACGGTGCCGCAGACGAGCGCCTGATCGCGGACCGCGACCGGCCACCAGGGCGCCTGCCCGTCGACGACCAGCCTCAGCTCCTCCTCGTCGTGGCGGCGCGCGAACACCTGCGTGGCCCGGTCCATGCCGCGGCGCGCGAAGATCAGGAGCCACTCGTCGTCGGCGAAGTGGATGGCCATCGTGCGCGGGTCGTCGGGGACCCACACGGTGCGAACCTCGCCCGTGTCGACGTCCAAGGAGTGGAGGGCGCCCCGGCCCTGCTCCTGGGTGAGCGCGTTCCCGCTCGGTTCCGGGTAGCCCCAATACGTGAAGGCGCGCCCGCCGGGCAGCCACACGGGATGGTTCCATTTCGCCCACCGCACCTCAGTCGGGAGGTCGCAACCGGTGGCCAGGTCGCGGACCCGGATCGTCATCCAGTCGGAACCGGCCTCCGAGATCGCGTAGGCGAGCAGGCTCGCGTCGCGGTTCGGGACGAAGGCCGTCACGGCGGCGGTGCCGTCGTCGGTGAGCGTGTTCGGGTCGATGAGCGTCTCGGCCCGCTCCAGCGCGTCGAGGCTTCGGGCGCGCACGACGCGCGGCTGATCGTCGCCGTCGTTGTGGAGCGCGAAGAGCCAGCCGCCGCGTTCGAAGGGGCAGCCGCGCGTCGGCGCGGACAGCACCCGCTCAAGCATGTCGACGAACGCCGGCCTCCCTGGAAGCGCGTCCAAGATGGGCCGCGACAAGGCATTCTGCGCCTCGACGAAGGCCCGCACTTCTTCGCCGTCCCCCTCGAGCCAACGGTAGGGATCGGCGACGCGGTGTCCCTGGAGCTCCTCGACTGCGGACTCGTCCCTTCGGGCTGCGGGATACATGGGGCCTCCTCGTTCAGGCGGGCTTGGACCGCATGAACCCTACTCCCCAGCACCCGTGCATGACGGCGAGGACCAGCGGGAGCCGGACCTTCGCCTCCGGGTCGGCCGGAATGCGCAGCGTTGCCACGATGAGGAAGAACAGGTACACCGCCGGCGCCAGCAGCGCGAAGGTGAGCAGGCGATTGCGTGCCAGCAGGCCGACGAGCCCGGCCAACAGCCCGCCGGTGAAGCCCACGACGGCCAGCGGCGGGGCCAGATACCGCAGGGAGGCCGTCTCGGGGTTGCGACGGATCACCTCCCGCCGCCAGGACCCGGTCCGGAAGAACTGCTGCGCGAGTGCGCGCACCGTCGACCGCGGACGGTAGACGACGCGCAGCTCGGGGGTGAACCAGACGACGAAGCCGGCCTTGCGCAGTCGGTGATTGAGCTCCCAGTCCTGGGCTCGCAGGAGGGTCTCGTCGAAGCCGCCGATCGATTCGAGCGCGTCCCGCCGAAAAACGCCGAGGAAGACCGTCGCGGCGGGCCCCGCCGGCGTGTCCTTCACGTGGAATCCGCCACCGCCCAGCCCGTACGGGGAGTTGTAGGCGGCGGCGATCGCACGCTCCAGGGGTGTCTCGCCGACGGCGTCCATCACTCCACCGACGTTGGCCGCGCCGGTCTCCTCCAGCAGCTCGACGGCGCGGCGGATGTATCCCTCGCTCAGTTCGCCGTGCCCGTCGACGCGCACGATGACGTCGTGGTGGGAGGCTGCGATGGCGATGTTGAGCCCCGCCGGGGTGGTGCCGGTTGGGTTCTCGACGACGCGCACCTCGGGGTGGTCGAGCGCGAGCGAGTCCGCGATCTCGCGCGTCGCGTCTTCGGAGGGGCCGACGGCGAGCACCACCTCGAGTTCGCCGTCGTGGTCCTGTTCGAGGACCCGCTCGACGGCCGCACGCAGGTGGCGCTCTTCGTTGCGCACGGGCATGACGACGCTGACGTTCATGCCGGCCAGCCTAGCCGCTGGGTGCCGTCGCCTCGGCCGGGGACGGGGAGGATCAGTCGACGGAGCACACGACCTCGGGCCTGTCCGCGCTCGGCTGCTGCGACGGCGCCTCTTGCGAGTTCGACGTCGACTCGTCCTCCGACTGGGCGGGCGACGTCGTCGGGGCCGGGGCGCCCGCCTGCGTCGAGGGCGCCGACGGGGAGGGCGTGGCCGACGGGGCGTCGTCGGCTGCTTCGAGGGCGGCGATCTGCTCCTGGACGTGCGCGCGGATCATGGCGAAGTCGGGGTTGGCGGTGTGGGGCACCAACGGCGGGGTGAAGTTGACGGAGACGATGTCGTGCTCGCGCACCTTGAGCGCGAGGTCGGCGAGGGTGACGATCTGGTCGCGCGGCACGTCGGTGCGCAGGAGGTCCTTGCCCGCCTCGGAGAGTTCGACGAAGCGGGAGGCGACGGTCTGCGGGTCGAGTTGCTTCGCCATGGCCGTCATGACGCACTTCTGGCGCTGCATCCGCTCGTAGTCGCTGGATCCCTCACGAGAGCGCGCGAACCACAAGGCGTTGCGCCCGTCGAGCGCCACGTTGCGCCCGGGCTCGATGTACCCGGAGATGGGCGAGCTGCCCCCACCGATCGGGATCCGCTTCATCACGTTCAGCCGGATGCCCCCCATCGCGTCGATGATCGACGAGAAGCCGTGCATGTCGATGAGCGCGTAGTAGTTGAGTTCGAGCCCCAATACCTCGCCGACGACGCCCTTCGTCGTGACGAGCCCCGGGTCGGAGCCTTCCGGGAAGAGGTCCGCCCGGTCCTCGGCGGCGGTCCAGACCGCGTTGAGCATGCAGGCGTCGTCGGGGCAGACGAAGCCGTCGGGGAATTCGTCGTGGAGCGGATTGTCCTCGGGGAAGGGGACGCGCTGCATGTTGCGCGGCAGGCCGAAGATGACGGTGCGTCCGGTCTCGACGTCGATCGAGGCGACGTTGATCGAGTCCGGGCGCAGTCCGATGCGATGCTCGGCGCTGTCCACGCCCAGCAGGAGGACGTTGTAGCGTCCCTGCTTGTCCTTGGCGTCACCGCCGCCGGGCAGCACGGTGCCCACGTTGCCGACCGCCAGCAGCGCCGACGCGACGAGATTCGTGAGCAGGCCGAGCGCCACGCACAGCGCGATGACGGCGATCGTCATCGCGAGCCTGGCCCGCTGCGGCAACTCCATGGGGCGGGCGAGCCGCCACGCGTCGAGCAGCAGCAGGACCCACGCCGCGAACAGCACCCACACCAGCACACGCAGCGACGTCGCCAGCCACGGCTGGAGCAGCAGCCCGACGACGGGCCCGGGGGCCAGCCAGGCGGCGATCGCGGTCACGACGACGACGGCCACGATGCCGAGCCAGACGCGCAACGCGACGCTGCCCACCGCCCGGTTGCCGCGCAGGCGCTGCACGGAGCCGGGCAGCAGCGCGGAGAGGACGAGCACGCCGACGGCGCGGCGACGGGCGATTGCGTCGGAAGGGGCGGAAGCCATTCACGTCTCCTGTGGCCGGGGCGGGTCCGCGAACCAGTATCCAGCCCTCCCCTGCGGCGGACCGCCTCGGCGCGCCGAGGCTCGGGGAAGTGCCGCACGTAAGCTGGGTGCCGTGACGAACGACGATCTGCGATGGCTCTACCGATCCGACCCGGACCCCGAGGACACCGCCGTCCTGCCCGCAGAGGAGGGCTACCCGGACGTCCCGCCGTCGTCGCCGCGGCCTCCAGCCGGGGATGCCGACGGGGGCCGGCGCCCGTCGACGACCCCCTCCGGCCCGCGACGGCCCGGGCCGCCGCCGTCTGCCCCCACCGCCACGAGGAAGCGGCGACGGCGTGGACGTCACCGCGTGCGCCGCACCGTCGTGACGCTGCTGCTGGCCTGGGTGCTGTTCCTCGTCGCGACGCCGCTGTTCGCCTACAGCCGGATCGAGGTGGTGGAGGGCTGGGCAAGCGACCTGCCCTCCCAGCCCGGCACTGCGGTGCTGCTCGTCGGCTCGGACGGGCGCGGCAACCTCTCCGACGAGGACCGCCGCAGGCTCGGGACCGGCTCGACGGAAGGTCAGCGCACGGACACGGTGATGCTGCTCTACACCGCCCCCAACGGCCGGTCCGCCCTCGTCGGCCTGCCTCGCGACTCCTACGTCGACATCCCGGGCAAGGGCAAGAACAAGCTGAATGCCGCCTACGCCTGGGGAGGGGCTCCGCTGCTGATCCGCACGGTCGAGCAGAACACCGGTGTCCGCATCGACGGCTACCTCGAGGTCGGGATGCTCGGGCTCGTGGACATGGTCGACGCCGTGGGTGGCGTCGAGGTGTGCCCGACGAGGGACTACTCGGATCGCGACGCCCACCTCGACATCAAGGCCGGCTGCCAGGAGGTCGACGGGGTCACCGCCCTCGCCTACGCGAGGATGCGCAAGTCGGATCCCCGAGGCGATCTCGGCCGCATGGAGCGTCAGCGCGAGGTCATCGGGCAGATCGTCCGTCGCACGATGCACCCGATGACGTTCGTCAACCCGGTGCGCTACTGGCAGCTCAACATGGCGGCGGCCGGTTCGCTCGCCCGCACCGACGGCACCGGGCCGGGGACCCTGGCCGCGGCCGGCGTCGGGCTCGTCACCGGCTGGACCGGCAAGGGCGTGAGCCTCACCGTGCCGGTCGCCGACGCCAACGCGCGCACGAAGGCCGGCTCGTCGGTGCTGTGGGACGAAGCCGCCGCCGCGCAGGTGTTCGAGGCCATCACGACCGGCGACGTGGACGCGTTGGAGGCGTTCCAGTAGCCCGCGCCGTAGCCCCATGGCCCGGGTCGCCCACGCCGACGTGAGCCGGTGAGCCTCTACCTTGGATGTCGAAGCTCGACGTAGAAGGAGACGCACATGAGCCAGCAGCCATGGAACGGCCCGCAGCCGGGTCCCGGTGGCCAACCACAGTTCGGGCCGGGGGGTCAACCACAATTCGGTGCCGTTCCCGGCGGGCCCTCAGGGCAGCCTCCGTTCGGACCAGGCGGCCAGCCTCCGCAGTTCGGTCAGTCGCCGCAGTACGGCGCACCGCAGGGCGGGCAGCCTCCGCAGTTCGGCCAGTCGCCCCAGTACGGCGCAGCGCCCGGTGGTCCGACGACGTCCTCCGGCCCCGCCGGTCCCGGCGGCCCCGGGATGCCACCCGGAGCCACGAAGAAGTCCGCTGCGCCGAAGATCGTGGCGGCGGTGGCGGCGGCCGGCGTGCTCGCCGGGGGCGCATACCTGGCCTACGACTTCCTGACGGGATCCCCCGCGTCCGCGGCCACTGCAGGCATCCCGAAGGAGGCGTTCGCCGTCGTCGAAGTGCCCCTCAATCCCGCCAAGGCCGACCAGCTCGCGCTGAAGGGCATTCTCGACAAGTACCCGGACCTCGCCACCAGCGAGACGCAGGACTACAAGAAGGCCCTCTACGAGGCGCTGACGAAGCAGTCCGGCGACAGCGACATCCCCGACTACGACACCGAGGTGAAGCCGTGGCTTGGCGACAGCATTTCCGCTGGCGTGCTCGGTGACGCCAATGACCCGCTCACCGTCATCTCCCTGTCGGTGACGGACGAGGCGAAGGCGAAGTCCTTCGCCGAAAAGGAGTTCGAGTCGACGTCGGAGGAGTTCGAGTACGTCGTGCGCGACGGCCTCCTCATCGTGCACGACGCTCGGGTGACGGCGGAAATGCTCGATGGCCCGTCGCTGACGGAGCACCCCGAGTACCAGGAGGACATGAAGGCCATCGGCGACGGATCCCTTGCCACCATGTGGGTAGGCTCGGGTGCCGCGGGATCCCTGCTGGAGCAGGCCGGCAAGATCGAGGGGACCGAGGTCGACACCGAGCAGATCGAGCAGCTCAAGCAGATGCACGGCGCGGCTGCGCTCAAGGCAGAGACCGACCTGCTGAAGGTGGACTTCTCCTTCTTCACCGGCACGGACGCTGGCACGCTCCCCGACGTGCAGGGCTCCGTCGGTGCGCTGCCTGCCGACGCCATGTTCGCCTTCGGCAGCGGGGCGAACGCCGAGAGCTACGTGGCGGCGTGGAAGATGCTCGAGCAGACTCCCGAGTTCGGGCAAGTGTTCCAGCAGTTCGGCATCAGCTCCGGGCAGGATCTGTACGCCGTCCTGGGTGAGGAGCTCGTCGCGGCATTCGGCGGACTTGACCAGAGCACCGGCATGCCGCGCCTGGGCATCAAGCTGAAGCCGGGCGACATGGCCAGGCACCAGGAGGCGCTGTCGGATGTGGTGGAGCCGCTGATGCAGCAAGGTCTCGAGCAGAAGATCGACGGCGACACCGCGATCTACGCGATGGGCTACTCCCCCGACGAGATCACCTCCGGGAGCCTGAAGGACAACGAGGCCTACAAGCGCGTCGCCAGCGGCAAGGCCCACCAGATCATGTTCCTCGACCTGAACAAGTTCGCGGAGATGGTCTCCGGCGGCACCCTTCCCCAGGAAGCCCAGGACTCCATCGGCCCCATCCAGGGCATCGGCCTCATCGGCAACGTCGAGGGCCAGCGCAGCGTTGGCACGCTGAAGATCGCCTTCAAGTAGTCGACGCGCCACCGACGCCAGGGGGCCCCGGGAGAATTCCCGGGGCCCCCTGGCGTCCTTCCTCATGGCACGCGCTGCGACGCCGCGGCCAAGCCGGAGTCAGTCGTCGCGGCCCGCCTTGCCGCGCACCTTCGCCCCCTTGGCCCGCGCGACTTCGCGCAGCTCCTGCTGGAAGTCGACCATGCGGTCGATCAGGGACGCGTCGGCGATGCCCAGCATGCGCACGGCGAGCAGCCCGGCGTTGCGCGCGTTGCCGATGGCCACCGTCGCGACGGGCACCCCCGCCGGCATCTGCACGATCGACAGCAACGAATCCATGCCGTCGAGGTGGCGCAGACCCACGGGGACGCCGATCACCGGCAGGGGCGTCAGCGCAGCGAGCATGCCCGGCAGGTGCGCGGCACCACCGGCGCCGGCGATGATGACCTTGATGCCCCGACGGTGGGCCTCGCGCCCGAAGGCCACCATGTCCTCGGGCATCCGGTGCGCGGAGACGACGTCGGCCTCGTAGGCCACGCCGAATTCCTCGAGTGCGACGGCGGCCGGCTCCATCGTGGGCCAGTCGGAGTCGGATCCCATCACGATGCTCACGAGCGGTTCAGTCACCGGTGATTCCTTCCTCGGGTGCGTTGTCGTGGTCGTCGCGGTCGTCGATGCCCATCAGGTAGTTGGCGGCGTGTCGGGCGCGACGCTGCACGTCGGCCACGTCGGATCCCGTGCAGGTGACGTGCCCCACCTTCCGGCCGGGACGCACCTCCTTGCCGTAGAGGTGGACCTTGGCCTCGCGGTCGCGGGCGTAGACGTGCTGGAGCGCGCCGGTGAGGTCCATCTCCGAGCCGCCGAGCACGTTGGCCATGACGACGACGTCGGCGCGCAGGTCGGGCGCCCCGAGCGGCAGGTCGAGGACTGCGCGCAGGTGGTTGTCGAACTGACTCGTGACCGCGCCGTCGATGCTCCAATGCCCGGTGTTGTGTGGCCGCATGGCCAGCTCGTTGACGACGATGCGCCCGTCGGGGGCCTCCATGAGCTCGACGGCGAGTACCCCGACGGTGCCGAGCGCCGTGGCAATGTGGATGGCCATCTGCTGCAGCCGTGCGGCCCGCTCCTCGCCCAGCCCCGGCGCGGGTGTCGTCGTCTCGACGCAGATCCCGTCGCGTTGGACGGTCTCGGAGATCGGGTAGGCCACGACCTGCCCAGACCAAGAGCGCACGACGAGCGCCGAGAGCTCGCGCACGAAGGGGATGTACTCCTCTGCGACGATCCGCACCCGCTCCCCTGCGGAGATGTCGGGCTTGTGGGCGAAGACCTCGGCGACGCCGGCTGCGTCGTCGATCTTCCACACACCCTTGCCGTCGTAGCCGCCGCGGGAGGTCTTGAGGATCACGGGCCAACCGTGGGCGTCGCCGAAGGAGACGGCGTCGTCGGGGCCGGCACAGACGACGAAGGCCGGGCAGTCGACGCCCAGCTCCTGCATCTTGAGCCGCATGTCCGCCTTGTCCTGCGCGTATTGCAGCGCGTCGGGGCCGGGGCGCACCGCGACCTCGAGGGCGCGCAGGTGGCGCGTCGGGACGTGTTCGTGGTCGAAGGTGATGACCTGGCAGTGCTGGGCGAAGTCGGCAAGGGTGGCGTGGTCGGTGTAGTCGCCGACGATCGTCGCGGGGATCACCTGGGCCGCGGAGACGTCGGGCCCCTCTGCGAGCAGGTGCACGTCGATGCCGAGCGGGATGGCAGCCTGCTGCATCATGCGGGCGAGCTGCCCGCCTCCGATGATGCCTAGCGAGTACCGCACGCTCACTCGCCCCTCGGATCCCCGTCGGGGCCGTCGTTGAACAGCAGCTCGGTGATCTGGACCTGCACGCGTTCGACGTTGGGGATGTCGTGCAGCACGAGCGGCTCGCCCGCGGCCGTCTCCATCGTGAGGGTGCCGCAGCCGAAGATGCGGTCGAGGAGGTCCCGGTCGTAGTTGACGTTGTTGATGCGCCGCAGCGGCACGTCGTGGCCCTTGCGGTTGATGATGCCGCGACGGGTGATGATGCGCCGGTCGGTGATGGCGATGGTGGTGGAGTACCAGCGCAGCCACGGCATGAACACCAGCCAGATCGCCAGCACGACGGCGAGCCCGACGAGCACCCACGTGCCGACGGGCTGCGAACCGGCCGGCATCAGTGCCACGCCAACCCCCACGACCGCGGCCAGGAGCAGCAGGACGACGGTGGGCCAGAACAGCGCCTTGACGTGCTCACGCAGCGCGAGCACCAGCACCTCGCCGTCGGCCAGATTCCTCTTGTTGAACGCCATGACCGAAAGTCTCTCACGTGAGCCGGGCGTGGACCACGTCGCCGACCGCGAAGGTCTGCAGCCCCTGCGGCGTCTGCACCTGCAGGCAGCCGTCCTCGTCGACGTCGACCCCCGTCCCTGTGATGGGGGCCTGGCCCGTGGGCGTCACCGTGAGCGGGGTGTGCAGCGACAGGCACCGCTCGCGGTAGACGTCGCGCAGCGATTCCCCGCGCTCCCACGCCCCCCAGTGGCGGGCGAAGTGCCGCAGGACGCCCGCGACGACGAGGTCTGCGCTCGTCTCGAAGCCCATGAGCGCCAGCGAGGTGGCCGTCGGCACCGGCAGCTGCGCCTCGGTGAGCGTGAGGTTGATGCCGAGCCCGACGACGGCCCGCGCCCCACTTCGGTGCTCGATGCGCTCGGAGAGGATGCCGCACACCTTGCCGCCGTGACGTCCGGGGGCCTCGAGCAGCACGTCGTTGGGCCACTTGATCCCCACCGACACCTCCGCGGGAGCGAGCTCGCCGAGCGCGTCCGCCACGGCGAGCCCCGCGAGCAGCGAGAGCCAGCCCCATCGCGCGGCAGGCTGCGTCGGGGTGAGGAGCATCGACATCGACACCGACGCACCCGCGGGGCTCGCCCACTGGCGCGTCAGTCGGCCCCGGCCCGCGGTCTGTTCGCCCGCGACGAGCACCCGCCCGCCCGGCTCCCCACGGTGCGCGGCATCGGCCAGGTCCGCGTTGGTCGAGCCCGTCGAGGCGACGACGTCGATGGTGTGCCAGCCCGTCGTCGGGGGCAGCGCCGTGCGGATCCGGGTGGCGTCCAAGGTGGTGTCGATCACGGCCTTCAGGCTACCGCGAGCCGCCCGGGCAGGCATTCTCGAAACAGCGCTTGCCGGGGGCGGCTCGGGCGCTATGGTTGCCGCATGGAGATCGACACCCATTCGACTGCGGGTCGTATCGCCGAGCTCGGGGAACGCATCGACGCGGCAATCCACGCGGGTTCGGCTGACGCCGTCGCCAAGCAGCACGCCAAAGGCAAGATGACTGCCAGGGAGCGCATCCTCGCGCTCCTCGATGAGGGCAGCTTCCAGGAATTCGACCAGTTCTCGCGCCACCGCACGACGGCCTTCGGCATGGACGCCAAGCGACCGTTCGGCGACGGTGTGATCACCGGCACCGGCTCGATCCACGGACGTCCGGTCTGTGTGTTCAGCCAGGACGTCACCATCTTCGGTGGGGCGCTCGGCCAGGTCTACGGCGAGAAGATCGTGAAGATCCAGGACTTCGCACTCAAGACCGGAGTGCCGATCATCGGCATCAACGAGGGCGGTGGCGCCCGCATCCAGGAGGGCGTCGTCTCGCTGGCGCTCTACGGTGAGATCTTCCGGCGCAACACGCTCGCCTCGGGTGTGATCCCCCAGATCTCCCTCATCATGGGTGCTGCCGCGGGCGGCCACGTCTACGGTCCTGCGCTGACGGACTTCGTGGTCATGGTCGACCAGACCTCGCAGATGTTCATCACCGGCCCGCAGGTCATCAAGACGGTCACGGGCGAGGACGTCTCGATGGAGGACCTCGGTGGCGGCCGCACGCACAACACCAAGTCGGGCAACGCCCACTACCTCGCGGCCGACGAGAACGACGCGATCGAGTATGTCCGCGACCTGATCTCGTTCCTGCCGCAGAACAACCTCGAGGATCCGCCGATCTTCGAGGAGGATGAGGTGGACCTCACGATCACCGATCACGACCGTGAGCTCGACACCCTCATCCCCGACTCGCCCAACCAGCCCTACGACATGCTGGAGATCATCCGCAATGTGCTCGACGACGAGGAATTCCTCGAGGTCATGCCGCTGTTCGGACGCTCCCTGCTCGCCGGGTTCGGCCGCATCGAGGGCCGCACGATCGGCATCATCGCCAACCAGCCGACGGTGTTCGCCGGCTGTCTCGACATCGACTCGTCGGAGAAGGCGGCCCGGTTCGTGCGCACCTGCGACGCCTTCAACATTCCGGTGCTGACCTTCGTCGACGTCCCCGGCTTCCTGCCGGGCGTCGATCAGGAGCACCGGGGCATCATCCGTCGTGGCGCGAAGCTCATCTACGCCTACGCCGAGGCGACGGTGCCGCTGCTGACGATCATCACCCGAAAGGCCTACGGCGGCGCCTACGTCGTCATGGGTTCGAAGCATCTGGGCGCCGACATCAACTTCGCCTGGCCCACCGGCCAGATCGCGGTGATGGGTGCGCAGGGCGCCGTCGAGATCCTGTACCGCAAGCAGCTCGCCGTCGCGGAGGACCCGGCGGCCGAGCGCGCGCGCCTCATCCGGGAGTACGACGACGAGCTCACCAACCCGTACGTGGCGGCCGACCGCGGCTACATCGACCAGGTCATCTACCCGCACGAGACCCGCGCCCAGGTGATTCGCGCGCTCCGGCTGCTGCGCACCAAGCGCGGCCAGCTTCCGCCCAAGAAGCACGGGAACATCCCGCTATGAGCACCCCGAGTCGTTCCATCGAGGGCACGCCCCTCACCGACGAGGAGCTCGGGGCCCTCGTCGCGGTGCTCAATGCCAAGCGCCGGGCGGGACGTCTGCACCAGACGGACGACCGCCCGCTGGCTGGCGGCTGGAACTCCTACTACCGGGTGCTCCGTCCGCCGCTGGTCCCGGGCCGTGAGGCCTGGCGGCGCCGTTGATCCGCGTCGTCCTCGCGTCGAAGTCCCCCGCGCGGCTCCTGGCGTTGCGGGGGGCCGGGCTCACCCCCGACGTCATCGTCTCCGGATTCGACGAGACGACGATCGTCGATTCCTCCCCGACTCGGCTGTGCACGCGCCTGGCCGAGGCGAAGGGGTCGCTCGTCGCCTCGTCGCTGCCCGACGATGACGTCGTCGTGCTCGCCGCGGACACGGTGATGGAGATCGAGGGCAAGGCCCACGGCAAGCCGCGCAATCCCGAGTCGGCGACGAGGCTGTGGCACCGCATGCGAGGTCACGGCGCGGTCATCCACACCGGGCACTGGGTGTGCGTGCGCCGCGGAGGCGTGGAGCAGCAGCAGTCGCGCGTGCGTTCGACGGGGGTGCACTTCGCGGATCTCTCCGACGACGAGGTCGCCGCCTACGTCGCCACAGGCGAGCCCATCGACCGTGCGGGCGGCTTCTCCATCAACGGCCTGGCCGGCGCGTTCGTGACCCGCATCGACGGCGACCCGTACAACGTCGTCGGCATCTCGTTGCCGCTGGTGCGCCAGATGGTGATCGATCTGGGTGTCCCCTGGCACGAGCTGTGGCAGCCTGAGCTGCCGGGGACGATCCTGCCGTGAGCCCGGCGGGACTCACTGCCAGTCGGTGCGCAGCGTCAGCGCCGAGTGGGTGCCGGCTGCCGTGAAGGCGCCGTGCCACTGGTCGTCCTCGAACAGCAGCGAGTTGTTGCGATCCGCCGTGATGGTGAAGCCCATGGCCGGCAACGCCTCACGGTAGTAGGCGGCCAATTCGGCGCCGGTGGGCGCGGTGAAGACGAGCGTGATGTTGTTGACCTGGTCGATCTGCTCGACGAGCATCGCTGCGCTCGGGACGGACAGCCCCTTCGGGGCGTACTTGAGGTCGAGGGCCCGCCCGTCGGCCGGCACCGACGGGGACTGCGCCGGCTGTGAGGCGGGGGTCATCGTCGGGGCTGGGGTGGTGCAGCCGGCGACGACGAGCGCCGCCGCGACGCAGACGAGAACCTTCTTCACGCGTCCAAGGATGCCACGACGTCGTGCCCGGGCTCGCAGGCGAGCCGCACGCACCGCTCCAGCGTGGCCAGCCTCGGCTCCGGCAGGGCATCGACGGGAAACCAGCCGACGTCGGTGGTCTCGTCCCCGTCGGGGCGCAGCGTCCCCCCGACGACTCGCCCCAGGTAGCCGTGGTCCAGGTACTGGGTGTGGTCGCCATTGGCGTACGTCTTCGGCTCCGTGACGACGCACCAGAGCATCCGGTCCACCTCGACCCTTGCCCCGACCTCCTCCACGGCTTCCCGGACCAGGCAGTCGACGGGGTGCTCCCCCGGCTCGACGATTCCGCTGACGAACGCCCAACGGCCGTTGTCAGCGCGGCGTTCCAGGAGCACCTCCCTCCCGTCGGGGGCATCTCGCAGGCACACCAGGGTGGCGCCCATCAGCCACAGCGGCTCGTGGCCGATACGTCGTCGGAGCTCGAGGATGAAGTTGGGCGTGCCCATGCACCAAGACTCGCACGCAAGGACGTGGCGAAGTGGCTAGACTCGCTACCAGTAGCAAACCTCTAAAGGGGGCAATGTGGCCATCTCGAAGGTACTCGTGGCAAACCGCAGTGAGATTGCGGTGCGCGTGATCAGGGCGGCGCGCGATTCCGGCATTCAATCCGTGGCCATCTACGCGGACTCCGATCAGCATGCGCTCTTCGCCCGCCTCGCCGACGAGGCGTACGCACTCAACGGCGCCACGCCGGCGGATACCTACCTCAACGTCCAGAAGATCCTCGACATCGCCCAGCGCAGCGGCGCCGACGCGGTACACCCCGGCTACGGGTTCCTCGCCGAGAACGCCCAGTTTGCGCAGGCCGTGATCGACGCGGGGTTGACGTGGATCGGCCCGCCGCCGGCGGCCATCGACGCGCTCGGCGACAAGGTGAAGGCCCGGCACATCGCGCAGAAGGTGGGCGCACCGCTGGTGCCCGGCACGCCGGATCCCGTGGCCGACGCCGACGAGGTCGTGCGGTTCGCCGTCGAGCACGGTGTGCCGATCGCGATCAAGGCGGCGTTCGGCGGCGGCGGTCGCGGCCTGAAGGTGGCCCGCACCATCGCCGACATCCCGGACCTGTTCGAGTCCGCGACGCGCGAGGCCGTGACCGCGTTCGGCCGGGGCGAGTGTTTCGTCGAGCGGTACCTCGACAAGCCACGCCACGTCGAGACCCAGTGCCTGGCAGACCAGCACGGCAATGTCGTCGTCGTGTCGACGCGCGACTGCTCGCTCCAGCGCCGCCACCAGAAGCTCGTCGAGGAGGCCCCGGCGCCGTTCCTCAGCGAGGAGCAGGTGGAGCGCTTGTACGAGTCGTCGAAGGCCATCCTCAAGGAGGCCGGCTACGTCGGCGCGGGCACGTGCGAGTTCCTCGTCGGCCTCGACGGCACCATCTCGTTCCTCGAGGTCAACACGCGGTTGCAGGTGGAGCACCCCGTCTCCGAGGAGGTGACGGGCCTCGATCTGGTGCGCGAGCAGTTCCGCATCGCCAACGGCGAGGAGCTCGGCTTCGGCGATCCCGACGTCCGCGGCCACTCGATCGAGTTTCGCATCAATGCCGAGGACGCGGGCCGCAACTTCATGCCTGCTCCGGGCACGCTCACCAAGTGGCATGCGCCGTCGGGGCCGGGAGTGCGCGTCGACGAGGGCTACCACGCGGGCATGTCGGTGCCGGGCGCCTTCGATTCGCTGGTGGCGAAGATCATCGTCACGGGTGCGACGCGCCAGCAGGCCATCGAGCGTTCGCGGCGGGCGCTGCAGGAGATCGTGCTCGAGGGCATGCCGACGGTGATCCCGTTCCACCAGGCGGTCCTGGCCGACCCGGCCTTCGTCGAGGACTTCGCGGTGCACACCCGCTGGATCGAGACGGAATTCGTCAACGAGATCCCCGGCTACCAGGGCGTGCTCGGCGAAGCCGAGGACGAGGAGGAGCCGGAGATCATCACGGTCGAGGTCAACGGCAAGCGCGTGGAGGTCAAGCTGCCCGGCGGCCTGGGCACCGCAGCCCCCGCGAAGAAGAAGCGCAAGCCCACCAAGCGCGACCGCGGCGGCGCGAAGGTGTCCGCCCCCACCGGCAACGCCTTCCCCGCCCCCATGCAGGGCACCATCGTGAAGGTCAACGTCGCCGAGGGTGACACCGTCGAGGAGGGCCAGACGCTGGCCGTCATCGAGGCGATGAAGATGGAGCAGCCGCTCGACGCCCACCGCGCCGGTGTGGTGAAGAACGTCAAGATCGAGAAGGGCCAGACCGTCACCGCGGGCGAGGTGCTCCTGGAGATCGTCGACCCGGAGTGAGCTGCCCGGCCACAGTCGCAAGCCGGAGGGGCGTCGTCGAAGATTCCGACGGCGCCCCTCCGGCTAGTCGTAGCTGATCCGCGCTCGGCTTGCGCCGGCCGGCGGAGAACGGTGCCCTGCGGGTCGGCCGCTCGGGGCGGATCGGACCCGTGCCTCAGTCGCCGAACATGCCGAACAGCAGCCCGAGCCCGCCGAACACGATCGCGCTCTGTGCGAGCGAGCGCATCGTCGGGTCCATGCCGTAGCGGGAGTAGTAGCCCTGTGCGTACGGCACGTAGGCCTGGTTCTCCCAGTAGGGCTGCATCTGGCCGCCGAAGCCGACCATGCGGATCGACGGGTCGGCGCCGAGCTTGACGCGCTGCGCGTCGCGGGCGCACGCGGGCACCTTGCGTGCCGCGCCGCCTGCGGGGGCCCAGATGACGTCCTCCACCGACGGTCCGTGGGCCGGGTCGAAGAAGCACGGCGGGCGACGCTGCGGCAGCGGCTGCCCGTGGACGCGCGCCTTCACGGAGGCGACGGAGAACCGTCCCTCCTCGAGGATCTGGGCCACGCGGGTGAGGTCCTGGGCGGACTGGGCGCGATCGAGCGTCGCCTTGGCACCGTCGTAGGCGTCGAGTGCGCGGGTGTAGTCGTCGTTGGCGGCAGCGTCGAGTTCGCGGCCGACCACGTCGAGGTCGAGGTCGCGCAGCTCCGTGCCATAGGTGGTGATGTCGTCGCCGAGCGCCGCCTTGGATGCGTTGAACGCCTCGGCCGTGATGGGCTGCGCCTGCTGGTAGGCGCCCGCGGGGGCATATCCGCCTTGGGCCACGCCCCCGTACGGCGAGGGGCCGTAGAGCTCCTGGGGCTGCTGCCCCGGACCGACGCGACGATTGCCGTAGTACTGGTAGCCGGCGAGGGGCCCGATGATCAGGAAGATCACGAAGAGGAGGAGAATCAGATCCACGGGCGGTCCTTCTGGTCGGCGGTGTAACCTCCACTTTACAAGGGAGCCTCAACCCCGCAGCCGGAGCTTCTCGGGAGCCGACGGGTCAGCTCGTGAGCATCCCCTCGTCGCGACGGTGCAGGCGCCTCGCCGCCTCGGCGACCGAGCCGGACATCGACGGGTAGACGGTGAACGTGTTGCTGAACTGGTCGACGGTGATGCGCTGCGCGACGGCGAGCGTCACCGCGTGGATCAGCTCCGAGGCGCGGGGGGCCACGACGACGCCACCGACGATGATGCCCGTGGTGGGCAGGCAGAACAGCTTGACGAAGCCGTCGCGGAACGACTGCATCTTGGAGCGGGCGTTGCCATCCAGGGAGAGGAACGCGGTGGCCACCTTGAGCTCTCCCCTGTCGACCTGCTCCTGCGTGATGCCCACCGTCGCCACCTCCGGTGCGGTGAAGATGTTCGACGAGACCTGCATGATGTCGAGCGGGGTCACCGCATCCCCGAGTGCGTGCCACATGGCGATGCGCCCCTGCATGGCAGCGACGGAGGCCAGCGGGAACACGCCCGTGACGTCGCCGGCTGCATACACATTGGAGACGTTGGTGCGCGAGACGCGGTCCACCGGGATGTGGCCCCATTCGGCCATCGCGACGCCCGCGGATTCGAGGCCGAGCCCTTGCGTGTTCGGCGTGGAACCGACGGCGAACAGTGCGTGGCTGCCCTCGATCTCCCGGCCGTCGGCCAGCGTGACGATCACCGTGTCGCCCTCCCTGCGGGCCGCGTTGGCACGCGCTTCGCTGATGATCTCCATGCCGCGGGTGGTGTAGACCTGCTGGAGCACCGCTGCCGCATCCGGGTCCTGGCCGGGAAGCACCTGCTTGCGGGACGACACGAGCACGACGTTGCTGCCCAGGCCGTGGTAGGCGCCCGCGAACTCCACGCCCGTCACACCAGAGCCGACGACGATCAACCGCTCCGGCAGTTCCTGCAGGGCGTAGAGCTGCTGCCAGTTCAGGATGCGCTCGCCGTCGCAGACGGCGTCGGGCAGTTCGCGGGGAGTCGTGCCCGTGGCGAGCAGGACGATGTCCGCGTCAAGGCGACGTTCACCGTCGGGGCCCTCCACGACGACGACGTGCGGCCCCTCGAGACGGCCAGTGCCTTGGACGATGTCGATGCCCTCCGCTACGAGGCGGGCCCGAATGTCCTCCGACTGGGCGCGGGCGAGTTCGACGATGCGGCGATTGACCTCGGCGAAGTCCACCTTGACCGCCTCGGAGCCGCCGTCGATGCGCAGGCCGATCTCCTTGGCGTTCTCGATGCGCACCAGCACCTCGGCGGTGGCGATGAGGGTCTTCGACGGGACACAGTCGGTGAGCACGGCGGCGCCGCCGAGTCCGGTGCGCTCGATCAGCGTCACCTCCCCGCCGAGCTGACGGCCCACCAGCGCCGCCTCGTATCCGCCTGGGCCTCCACCGATGATCACAACCTTGGTCACGTGCCCAATCCTTCCACACAACGCCCCGAGCCGCCGACTGTCACGACGATGCATCGGCCGCCCGGCGCCCCCGGCTGCGGCGCGACGTCGTCGGGCGGGCCGTCGGGCACCCGTGACTTGTTCCGTGACAGAGCCGCACAGGTTGCACCTGCCTCCTTCCAACCTTCCAACGCGCGCCCGCGCACCGCGCACTAGGGTGGAGCGCATGACCGAGACTCCCATTGAGCTGGCGCAGCGCGCCGCAGAGCACCTCCGTTCCCTCGCCCCGACGATCGACCTCGCCCTGGTACTGGGGTCGGGTTGGTCCGCGGGCGCCGACCAGTTGGGCGAGACGATCGCCGAGGTCGAGCTCGCGTCGGTCCCCGGCTTCGCGAAGCCCGTCGTCAGCGGCCACGGCGGCGCGCTGCGCGTCGTGAAGACCGCCGGCGGGCTGACGGCCGCCGTGTTCACCGGCCGCACCCACTACTACGAGGGCCGCGGCGTCGCGCCCGTCGTGCACGGCGTCCGCACCGCCGCCCAATGGGGCGCCAAGACGATCGTCCTCACCAACGGCTGCGGCGGCCTCAACCCCGCCTGGGCGCCGGGCACCGTCGTGCTCATCCGCGACCACATCAACCTGACCGGCGACACCCCGCTCGTGGGCGCCACCTTCGTCGACATGACCGAGGCCTACTCCCAGCGCCTGCGCGACGTGGCGCACTCCGTCGACGCGAGCCTCCCGGAGGGCGTGTACGTGCAGTTCCGCGGGCCGCAGTACGAGACCCCGGCCGAGGTGAAGATGGCAGGCATCCTGGGCGGCGATCTGGTCGGCATGTCCACCACGCTCGAGACGCTCGCCGCGCGCGAGGCCGGCATCGAGGTGCTGGGCCTGTCGCTCGTCACCAACGCCGCCGCCGGCATGAGCGGCGACAATCTCGACCACGCCGAGGTGCTGCAGGCGGGCAAGGACGCGGGACCGCGGCTTGCCAGCCTGCTGTCGGGCATCGTCGCGGCACTCTGACACCATCACAGGGAGGGAACCCATGGCCATCATCGACGACGCCGTCGCCTGGCGCGACGCCGACCCCGACCCGGACACGAGGCAGGAGCTCACCGAGCTCATCGAGGCGACGGACAGCCCCGACCCGGAGCGCTCCCGGCCGGCCGTCGACGAGATCGAACGCGCCTTCGCCGGCCCCCTGCAGTTCGGCACGGCAGGCCTTCGTGGGCGCCTCGGCCCCGGGCCTGGCCGCATGAACCGCGTCGTCGTCACGCAGGCCGCCGCAGGTTTCGCGCGTTGGCTCACCGAGCAGGGGCTCGCGGGCGGCAAGGTGATCGTCGGATATGACGCGCGCCACAAGTCCGCCGAGTTCGCGCTCGACACCGCGCAGGTCTTCGCGGGCGCAGGCTTCGAGGTGCTGCTCACCGACGAGCCCACGCCCACACCGGTGGTGGTCTTCGGCATTCAGCACTACGGGTGCGTGGCGGGCGTCGTCGTGACCGCATCCCACAATCCTCCCGCAGACAACGGCTACAAGGTCTACTTGGGCGACGGCTCGCAGATCGTGCCACCCACGGATGCCCAGATCGCGGCGCACATCGCCGACGTCGCCCAGGGGGCGTGGGCCACCCTCCCCCGCAGCGAGGCGAGGATCGTCGTCGGGGATGACCTGCGGGCAGCCTACGTGGCGCGCCTGCAGCAGATCATCCCTGCCGAGTCGCCGAAGGACCTCGTCTGGGTGCACACCGCCATGCACGGCGTCGGCGCGCGCGTGGTCCGCGAATCCGCCGCCGCGCTCGGCTTCCCGAAGCCGGTGGAGGTGGCGGAACAGTCGGCTCCGGATCCGGACTTCCCGACGGTCGCGTTCCCGAACCCCGAGGAGAAGGGCGCCATCGACCTGGCGCTGTCCCTCGCAAGCCACGAGGATGCCGACGTCGTCATCGCCAACGACCCCGACGCCGACCGCTGCGCCGTCGCCGCGAAGGTGGACGGCCAGTGGCGGATGCTCACCGGCGACGAGCTCGGCTCACTGCTCGGCGACGACGCGATCAGGCGTGGAGTGCCCGGAACGTTCGCAAACTCCGTGGTCAGCTCGACGTTGCTCGGCACCATGGCCCGCGCCGCCGGGCGCGACCACACGACGACACTGACCGGCTTCAAGTGGATCGGCCGCGTGCCCGACCTGGCCTTCGGTTACGAAGAGGCCATCGGCTACTGCTGCGACTCGCGTGCCGTGCCCGACAAAGACGGCATCTCCGCCGCGATGACGGTGCTCCGCATCGTCGGCGAGCTCAAGGCCGAAGGGCGCACGCTCAGCCATCGTCTCGACGACATCGCCCGCACGCACGGCCTGCACGCGACGAGCCAGCTCGCCGTCCGCGTCGAGGAGCTGTCCATCATCGCCGACGCGATGGCCCGGCTCCGCGGCAACCCCCCGGCCACGCTGCTGGGCGACCCGGTCGTCGTCACCGACCTCGCCCTCGGCAAGTCCGACCTGCCGCCCACCGACGGCATCGAGCTGACCGGCGACCGGCTGCACGTCGTCGCGCGCCCTTCTGGCACCGAGCCGAAGCTCAAGTGCTACCTCGAGGTACGGATGCCCCCGGCCGACGATGTTCGTGCCGCCCGAGCCGAGGCGGCCGACCTACTGGCCGAGCTGCGCCGCGAGATGGCCGAGGCGCTGGGGGTGGATGCCTGACGTTCGGCGTGACTGATTGAGATCCAGATTGCCCCAGGGGCACCAAAACGGGTGCCTGACGGCATCTGGATGTCAATCAGTCACGCCGGGCCTTAGGATCGCCCCATGCCCACGAATTTCGACGGCCTGCGCCGCCTGACGCCCGACGACGCACCCGCGGTGCTCGAGGCGTTCGTCGCCGGCGGTCCGGAGATGCTGCGGCAGGGCGACGTGACGACGCTCGCCCAGGCGGTCGCCTACTGCGAGCGGCTCGTCGGGCAGCTTGCCTTCGTCGCGGAGCTTCCGGGGCTGCCCGTCGCGGCGCTGGTGGCGATCACCGTCGACGAGGCCAACCGCAATGGCTGGCTCTTCTACTGGGCCCACCCCGACGCGCGAGGGCGAGGCGTCACGAAGCGGGCCGCTCGCACTGTCGCCGATTGGGCGCTGAGCCCGGTCGGCGGCAACCTGCACCGACTCGAGCTGGGCCACCGCGCCAACAACCCTGCGTCCCGCGGCGTGGCCCTTGCGGCTGGGTTCGTGCAGGAGGGCGTCGAACGGGAGAAGTTCCTCGTCGATGGTGCGCGCATCGACGTACTGACCTATGGGAGGCTGCGCTCCGATCCGGTGTCCTGAGGCCGCCTGGAGATGGGTGGGCCTCCTCCCTCGAGCCGACTTCGCCGTCTCGCGGGGCCGACCATGCGGGGAGCTACACTGCTCGCGGTCCACGTTGTAGCGTCCCGTGAGCGGTCCCGGTTCCGGCATGGCGGACACAGCCCGCCGTGGACGTCTGAGCCCCGGTGGCGGTACCGACGCCGCACGCGGTAGCGTCGGCTCGTGGTGACGCGCTCCCTTCTCCTCGTGGCAGGTCCCTCCGGCAGCGGCAAATCGCGGCTGGGGAGGGTCGGCGGTGCGGCCACCCTCTCGCTCGACGAGTTCTACTTCGACCACGACCACCCGGGCCTTCCCTGCTCACCGCTGGGCATCCCCGACTGGGACGACGTGCGCACCTCCGACGTGCAGCTCGCGGTGGAGACGCTCGCGAAGTTGCTCGCCGCCGGTGAAGCCGATGTGCCACGCTATGACATCTCGCAGTCCAAGAGGGTTGGGACGCAGCACGTGGACTGCAAGGACCAGCGGCTGATCGTCGCCGAGGGGATCTTCGCGCCACAGGTCTACGAAGCCGCCTGCCAAGCCGGGATCCCGGCTCGCGCGATCTGGCTGGACCGTCCCAGGGCAGCCAATTTCTCCCGACGACTCACGCGCGATCTCAAGGAGCACCGCAAGCCGCCGCTGACGCTCGTGCGCCGAGGCATCACGCTCTTTCGCGATGAGCCGACACTCCGCGAGGCAGCGCTCACTGCCGGTTTCAAGCCGGTCTCCATGCGCAAGGCGCTGCGGATCGTGCGCCTCCAGAGTCGCCTCGCCTGACCCCGGCAACTTTCGGGGTCAAGCGCCCACCCCTCGCTGGTCGAGTGCTCATCCCTCGATGGTCGAGTGCTCGTCCCCCGATGGTCGAGTGCTCGTCCCTCGATGGTCGAGTAGCCACCAAAGGTGGCGTATCGAGACCCACCAACCCCAGCCAACCTCACCACGTTGCGACA
>JHVD01000013.1 GCA_000619965.1 Propionibacteriaceae bacterium P6A17 | reverse complement strand
AAAGGCGAACCGGGCTTGGCTGCGCGAGCACGGCATCGCCGCGACGATCCCTGAACGCGAGGACCAGATCACCCACCGCCGCAAGCGGTCCGGCCGACCGATCGACTTCGGCCGCGAGCAGCGAGAACGCTACAAGGGCCGCAACGTCGTCGAACGATGCTTCAACAAGCTCAAGCAGTGGCGCGGTATCGCGATGCGCTCAGACAAGACCGCCCGGAACTACCACTCTGCGCTCTGCCTCGCCGCCACCCTCCAATGGCTTTAGCAACACGCCCTAGTGGTTACCCTCGGTCGCCAACCCCCGGACTCGCCACCCCAGTAGACCGGACAGACACACGAAGAACCGCCGCCGGGGGGCGGCCCAGCCACCCCCCGGCCACACGCTCCGCGCCGGCCCCTGCCACCACGCGAGAACCAGAGGCCGGCTCAGCGGCCCCCTAACCACCAACTCACACTCGAACCAGAAATCAGGGCCAAAACACCCCAATTCCACCATCGAGTGTGAGCTAGTGGTTACCCTCGGTCGCCAACCCCCGGCTCCGCCGTCGCTTCGGGGGCCGCGAGCGCGAGCTCCGGCACGTCTCTGGCGGCGGCGACGATGGTGCGGATGAACAGCACCATCCACAGCAGCGCCAGCCCGACGGCGAACATTTCGAATCCCGTGGTGCCGAGTCGCCCGACGCCCTTGAACAGGTAGGCGAGCAGACCGACGACGCCGAGGATCGCCACCGACGCCCACCGGAACCCCCACGGGATCCCCCGCAGGATCATCGGCGCCACCGCGGCGAGGAACACGAACGACGCCACCGCCCCGTAGGTGGCGACGAGATGCCCCCCATGCGACAGCGTCACGGGAATCAACCCGACGCCGCTCAGCATCGAACCCATCCCGACCAGACCCAGGCGCACGACGAGCGCCTTCCAGCGCCCCTGCCCCGTGGCGGCGAGCCAACGCTGCATGTCGTGGGTGAGGAAGTCCGCGAGCGTGACGATCACGAGCCCCGTCAGCGCCAGCGTGTAGTTGAAGGCGAAGCCCGCCAGGTCGGGCGTCATGCCCAGCTGCGAGAAGTGCACCTGCCACCACAGTTGGTTGGAGGTGTTCACCGCGCTCAGCACGGCGCCGAGGACGAGGAACACCGAGACGAGCACCGACAGCACCGACGTGCTCAGCCTGCCGATCACGCTGGCGACGACGTACGCCCCGCTCGCGCAGACGGTGGCGATGTATGCGGTCCCCGACCACATGTCGAAGCGCAGCCCGAAGAACGCCGCATCGACGACACTGTTGAGCGCCCGGACGACGAAGAACCCGAGCGTGCCCATCATGAGGGTGAGCCCGGCGGCCATCAGCCACCGGCGCGCCCTATGCACCCGTCCGTACCAGGGCACGATCCGTCCGCCGAAGAAGGCCAGCACCACCAGCGTCGCCACGCCGGACAGCGCGGCCGTGCTCGCCGAGGCGAGGAAGCTCACCGACGACCACCCGTCGCCCTCGAAGGGGGTCAGGCCGCGCAGCGCGACGAGCCCGACGACCGTCCCGACGACCAACCCCACCCCCGCCATGAGGAGGCTGACGTTCTCGAGCTGGCGTCCGCCGGGCTGTTCCGGCGCGCGGGCGGGCGGTGAGGGCTCGACGGTCATGGCGCACCTCCGGTTCGCGACAGCCCCAGCCTACCGACGTCCGCGCGCTGGGGAACGAAGGTGCCGCGCGAGTAGGGTGGCAGGGTGAAGAGCATCCTGCGCATCGTCTCCGACGCCCGTGAACTGTGGCCGCTGTACGTCGGCATCATCGTCGGCGCTGTCTTGACCACCGCGACGACGCTGCTCATGCCGTTCCTGATCGCGGAGGCGACGCAGGTCGTGGTCGACATGGCCACGGGCAAGCGCGCGGCGTCGGCGATGCCGCTGGTGTGGCTGGCGGTGTGGCTGCTCGTCGTGATGGTGGTCAACTCGCTGGTGACCAACGTCACCGGCTACTGGGGCGACATCATGAGCATGCGGGTCCGCCGCATCCTGTCCCACAACTACTTCGACAAGCTGCTGCGTCTGCCGCAGCGTTGGTATGACGCGCAGCTCACCGGCTCGATCATCTCCAAGCTGGATCGCTCGATCCACACGGTGGTGCAGTTCCTGCAGGTTTTCGCGAACTCGTTCTTCACGACGATCCTCACCGTCGTCGTGGTGCTCGTCGTCGCGGGCCTGCATTCGCCGTGGTTGGCGCTGTTGCTGGTGGTGATCTATCCGACGTTCGTGTGGCTGACCGCGATCACGAGCCGGCGTTGGCAGGTGTGGGAGAAGGAGAAGAACGAGCACTTCGACGTGGCCGGCGGGCGCTTCGCGGAGGTGGTGTCGCAGTTGCGCGTCGTGAAGTCGTTCACCACCGAACGCTCCGAGCTCGAGCATTTCGACCGCCACTACGACGAGGCCGTCGCGTTGACCGCCACGCAGTCGCGCTTCTGGCACTTCATGGACGTTGCCCGGCGCGGCGCGCTCGACGTGGTGTTCTTCGGGATCTACCTCATCATCTTCGTCGCCACGGCGAAGGGTTCGTTCACGGTGGGCTCGATGGTGTTGCTGATCCAGCTCATCCAGATCGCGAAGGCGCCCGTCACGTCGATGAGCTACTACGTCGACACCATGCAGCGCGCGATCACCGGCTCGACCGAGTACTACAAGGTGATGGACGTCGAGGAGGAGCCGCTGCACCCGCTCACCGAGGGTGCTGCGGCGATCGAGTGGAGCGACGGCGACACCGTCGTCGCGTTCGACGACGTCTCGTTCGGCTACGACGAGGACCAGCTCGTCCTGGAGGACATCAACCTCTCGATCCGCCGCGGTGAGCGGGTCGCGTTCGTCGGGGAGTCCGGCGGCGGCAAGTCGACGCTGGTCAACCTCGTCATGAAGCTCTACTCCCCCACCTCGGGGCAGGTGCGGGTGCTGGGGCACGACGTGACGACGGTGCCGACGGCAGCCCTGCGGCGGCAGGTGGGTGTGGTGTTCCAGGATGCGAGTCTCTTCTCTGGCACGATCCGGGAGAACCTCCACTACGGCGACCCGACGGCCGACGACGACGCCCTGCGGGAGGCGCTGCGCCGCTCGAACGCACTGGGTTTCGTCGATCAGCTCCCGGACGGTCTGGACACGCAGATCGGCGAGCGCGGCGTGAAGCTCTCGGGCGGACAGAAACAGCGCATCGCCGTCGCGCGCGCGATGTTGAAGGATGCGCCGATCCTCATCCTCGACGAGGCCACCTCCGCTCTCGACACGAAGGCCGAGCGTCAGGTGCAGGCGGGGCTCGAGGAGCTGATGGAGGGCCGGACGGCGCTCATCATCGCGCACCGCCTGTCGACGATCTCCGCCGTCGACCGAATCGTGACGCTCAGGAACGGCACGATCGACGAGGTCGGCTCGCCTGCCGAGCTGGCCCAGACCAACGGCATCTACGCCCAGCTCCTCGCGCTCCAGGCCTCCGACTCGGCCGCCGGCCGCAAGATCCTGAAGCGCTTCGGCCTGATCGCGTAGGGGCCGTATCCACTCCCCGCCCGGCCCGTCTCGCCGTATTCACCCGCTCAAGATCCGCGCACCACGATCCGGTATTGGCCGGCGTGCTGCTGAATGCTCAACTCGATCTCTCCGGATCGAGTACGCAACACCAGTGGGGTGATGCTGCCAAATGCCTCTCCAAGCTCCACCGTGACATCTTCCACCGAGGCGGGCGATCCCAGTTGCGAGTGCCAGTCGGCGACCTGCTGTTCGAGTGCCCCAGGGCGTTCACCGACAGTTGCTGCGCGACACACCCCTTCGACGTCTTGCGCAACCAAGCTGCTTGCAAACTGATCGGCCGCCATCCTGGCATCAGACGGCCCCCAGGGACGTCCGTCACAGGTGTTCGCTGCGCGGGGCTGCCACCACAACGCCCACCCACCGATACCTGCCATGGACACCACGGCAAGCACCACCAACAACGCCACTATCGTTCGACGCATGCTCAGGGCTCCTTGTGGCATGTTGACCTAAACCCTATGGGCGAACCACGTGCGCCCGGACTTGTTCATCGCGGAGAATGGCTTGTTCTTCGTGTTGGCCGTGTCGTTGGCGTAGTCGGTGGGGTAGTTGTCATTCTTTGAGTTCCACCACTTCAACGCGTAGTTGGCAATCCTCTGTCGGTTGGAGGCGGAGACGTCCTTGGTTTCGATCCTCGCAAGGCTCGCCTCGGAACGTGGAGGAGCATCCACTGCCGTCGAGGGCCCCGTGGCAGAAGCTGGCTTCCCGTCGATCATCGTGGGTCGAGGACTCGAAGTGTAGTAGTCAAGATCCTTGACCAAGATGTTGGTGACCGATTGGGTCTTGGTATCGATGGTGGCCTCATACTCGACGACTTCCTGCCAGGCGTCATCACCGGTGAGGCATGGGAGTTCCCTGGTGAATAGGTACTCGTAGGAGACAACCTTGTTGTCACCTTGCGTTTCGATCACGGTGTGGCCGACCAGCTCGATCTCAGAGCTCAGTACGACCAGGCCCTCCTTGGCGCGCCTCTTGCTGAGGTCGTCAGCGTTACGCTCTGCAACGCTGAACATCGCCGAGGCGGCCCTCTCCACGGTGACTGCATTGGTTGACGCCGCGGCGGCCTTCGGCTTGGTTTCTAGGTCAACACCAATGACATCGATGGCTTCGAGGCGTGTCTTGATCGATTCCCCGACTGCGGCTTCCAGATCGTCGCCCGGTGGCGTAGCGACAACGGTAGTGGGCGCAACAGCGCCGAGACCGGCAGCCAACACAACTGACGCAACGGCATTGCGTATCCCCAAGAACATCCTCTGGTTGTTCCCAAGCACCCGCTTCTCCCCCTTCCACGGCCACCCGCCGTGGCAGTGTGTCGAGCGGCACCCTCGCCACCAATACCCGTGAGAACGCTTCTCACCACGGGTGGATGCACGCATTGTAGCCCGGCCACGCTCAAAGGATGACCGCTACGCAAGGTTGATGGTGAGACGCGGTTTGACCGTCGAGGGTGACTTTCGTCGGCGGGGATAAGCCCGCCCGGCCTCAGACACGCAAGGGGCACTCGCCGCCGACGCCCTGCGCAGCGCTCAGTCCAGCAGTCCAGCCCCGCGCATCACGGCCTTCACCCGCTCGACGAGCTCGCCCTCGAAGCCACGCACCGGATACGCCATCTGGTTGCTCGCGATGACGCCCAGCGCCTGCATCGCCGTCTTGAACGCGCCGATGCCGGCCGCGTCGCCCGAGCGGCCCTTCGCCTGGAACACGATCTCGAAGCCGGCGCAGATCTCGTCCTGCAGCTCGCGCGCCCGCGCCCAGTCGCCGGCCTGTGCCGCCTCCCACAGCTTCGCGTAGCGCACGGGGTCCACGTTGGCGTAGCCGGGCACCAGCCCGTCGGCGCCCAGCAGCAGCATGCCGTCGACGACGCACTCGTGGCCGGTGAGCAGCGACAGCGGATGCCCCTCGGCCTCGTTGAGCGCGACGAGGCGGCGGAAGGACACGTCGTTGCCGGAGGAGTCCTTGACCCCGACGATGACCCCCTCCTTGCCCAGGCGGACCAGCATCTCGTGGTCGAGTTTCACGCCGTTCAGGCGGACGGGGACGTCGTAGGCGAACAGCGGCACGTCGATCGCCGCGGCGATCGCGCGGAAGTGGTCCTCGATCTCCTTCGCGTCATTGATCGCGTAGAAGGGACAGGTGGCGACGATCGCCTCGGCCCCGGCGGCGACCATGCGGCGGGCCTGGTCGATGACGCGGGCCTGCGTCGTGTCGATCGCGCCGGCGAGCACGGGCACGCGCCCGGCCACCTTCGCGACGACGTGCTCGACGAGCTGCACCCGCTGGTCGTCGGTGAGGTAGGCCACCTCCCCGGAGGAGCCCATCAGGAACAGGCCGTGCATGCCGCCGTCGATGAGGTGCTCGACGACGCGGTCGAGGCTCGCGAAGTCGATCTCGCCGTCGGCCGTGAAGGGCGTGACGACCGGGGGGATGATGCCGGTGAAGCGTGACATGGTGGTGGAGTTCCTTTCCTGTGGTTCAGATGAGGGAGGGCACGGCGCTGAGCAGCGTGCGGGTGTAGTCGTCGGCGGGGTTGTCGAAGATCTCCTCGGTGGTGTTCTCCTCGACGATGCGCCCTGCGTTCATGACGGCGATGCGGTCGGAGATGTAGCGCACGGTGTTGATGTCGTGCGAGATGAACACCAGCCCGAGCCCAAGGGAGCCCTTGAGGTCCTAGAGGAGATTCAGCACCTGCGCCCGCACGGAGACGTCGAGGGCGGAGGTGGGCTCGTCGGCGATGATGATGTCGGGGTCGAGTGCGAGTGCGCGGGCGATGGCGACGCGCTGCCGTTGGCCTCCGGAGATCTGCCGCGGGAGCACGTTGAGCGCACTCTGCGGCAGGCCGACGACGCTCAGCAGGTCCTTGACGCGCGCGAGCCGGTCCTTCTGGGAGCCGATGCCGTGCACGTTGAGGGGGTCCATGAGGGTGTCGCGGACGAGCATGCGCGGGTTGAGCGCGGTGGCCGGGTCCTGGAAGACCATCGACACGGACAGGCCCATCGCCTTCTTGGCGGCCCCGCCGTGGCGCAGCGGCTGCCCCTTGAACAAGACGGTGCCACGGGTGGCGTCCTGGAGGCCCACCATCACGCGGGCGGTGGTGGACTTGCCGCAGCCGGATTCGCCGACGATGCCGAGTGTCTGGCCCTTGAACACCTTGAGGCTCACGTCGTTGACGGCGTGCACGGTGTCGGGCTTGAACAGCGAGCCGGTGCGCGACTTGTGGATGACGTGCACGTGCTGGAGCTCGATGACGGGGACGTCGGGGGTCCAGGTGGTGTCGTTGCTCATCGTGCGTTCTCCTTCGCGAGCAGCGCCTCGAGTTCGGGGGTGATGGCGAACAGGTGGTCGCCTCGGCCGTCGACGGGCTTGAGCAGCGGCCGGGTCTCGAGGCCCACCGTCGGGTGGCTGGAGCGCGGGGCGAAGCGGTCGCCGGCGACGAAGTCCCTCGGCGACGGCACGGTGCCGCGCACCTGGTGGAGCCGGTCGGCGCCGGATTCGATCGAGAGGACCGCGCCGAGCAGGCCGCGCGTGTACTCGTGCGTCGGGTTCGTGAGGAGTTCCGTCGTGGGCGCCTGCTCGACGACCTGCCCCGCGTACATCACGGTGATGCGGTGGGCGAGCTGGGCGACGAGGGCCAGGTCGTGGCTGACGAACACCATCGCGAAGCCGAGCTCCTCGCGCAGCTTGTTGAGCAGGTCGACGACCTGCTTCTGCACGGTCACGTCGAGTGCGGTGGTGGGCTCGTCGGCGATCACGAGGCTCGGGTCGCGGGTGAGCGCCATGGCGATGAGGACGCGCTGGCGTTGCCCGCCGGAGAGTTCGTGCGGGTAGCTGCGCAGGGTGCGCACCGGGTCGAGGCCGACGAGTTCCAGGAGCTCCTCGGCGCTGCGGGTGCCGCCGCGCCGGGTGAGCTGCGCGAGCTGCGAGCGCACCAGCATCGACGGGTTGAGGCTGGAGAGGGCGTCCTGGTAGATCATGGACAGCTCGTGGCCTCGCAGGGCGTTGTGCTCGTCGGGCTTCAGCTTCAGGAGGTCCTTGCCGCGGTAGAGGATCTCGCCTTCGAGGTGTGCGGTCTTGGGCAGGAGTCCCATGATCGCCATCGACGTGATCGACTTGCCGCAGCCGGACTCGCCGACGAGGCCCATCGTCTCGCCGGGACGCACCGAGAAGGACACGTTGTCGACGACGGCCACGTCGCCGTGCTGCTGCGGGAAGCGGATCGAGAGGTTGCGCACTTCGAGCAGCGGTTGCGCGTCGCCGGAGTAGACGAGGCGGTCGTCGCGTGCGAGCTCGGCCACCTTGAGCGCGGCGAGGCGTTCCTCCAGCGGCACGGACGCCTCGGTCTGGCGGACGAGCTTCGACAGCGGGCCGACGGCCGCCTCGCCCTCGCCAGCCTCCTCGTCGTCCGCGACGTCGACCCGCACCTTGATGCGGGGCGAGGCCATGGCGTCGGTGAGGCCCTCGGAGAGGACGTTGAGGCACAGGGTCGTGACGAGGATCATGAGGCCGGGGAAGAACGTCACCCACCAGTGCCCGGACAGGAGGAGCTCCTTGCCCTCGGAGAGCATGTTGCCCCAGGTGGGGGTGTTGACGGACTTGATGCCGGCGCCGATGAAGGACAGCGACGCCTCGAAGACGATGGCGTCGGCGACGAGCACCGTCGCGAAGACCATGATGGGCGCGATGCAGTTGCGCGTGACGTGCTTGGCGAGGATCCACCAGGTCTTGGCGCCCATCACCTTGGATGCTGCGACGTAGTCCTCGCCCATCTGCGCGAGCACGTTGGCGCGCACGACGCGGGTGAGCTGCGGCACGTACAGCACGGCGATGGCGATGATGATGACGGGCAGCATCGGGAAGCGTGTGGACAGCGCGAGGACGAGCACGGCGGCGAGCGCGATACCTGGGAAGCTCATGATGATGTCCAGGGTGCGCATGAGCACCTCGGAGACCCACTTGCGTGCGGTGGCGGCGATGGAGCCGAGGACGGCGGCGACGAGGAGTGCGATGCCGGTGGCGGAGAGGCCGACGATGATCGACACCCGGGCGCCGTGCAGGATGCGTGAGAGGACGTCGCGGCCGGACCCGTCGGTGCCGAGCAGGAAGTCCTTGGAGGGTGGGACGGAGTTGTCGGGGATGACCTGCTCGCCGACGCCTTCGATGACGACGACGCGGCCGCCCTCGGCCAGGCCCGTCGCGGACGGGCTGTACGGGGCGAGGACGTCGGCGAAGAGGCCCATCGCGACGATGACGAGGAGGATGACGACGGCGATCTTGGAGCCGAGCGGCATGGCCTTCCATCCTTGGAAGCGCATGCCCGGCTGCGTCGCCTTCGCGAAGTGGCTGCGAACCGGCATCAGATGCTCCTGATCCTCGGGTTGACGAGCACGTAGAGGATGTCAACCACGATGTTGATGATGATGAAGGCGAGCGCGATGGTGATGGACACGCCTTGGACGATGTTGACGTCGTTGCGGGTGATGCCCTGGAAGATGAGCTGGCCCATGCCCTGGATGTTGAAGATCATCTCGATGACGACGGCGCCACCCATGGCGTAGCCGATGCGCAGGCCGAGCACGGTGATAGGGGTGATGAGGGCGTTGCGCAGGACGTTGCGCCCGACGACCTCGGCCTTCGGGATGCCGGCGCCGATGGCGGTGCGGACGTAGTCCTTGTCGAGCTCCTCCACCATCGACGTGCGCACGACGCGGGTGAGGGAGCCTGCGACGGGGACCGCGATCGCGATGATCGGCAGCGTCGCCTGGCGCAGGTAGGTGGCCGGGTCGTCGAAGAAGGGCACCCAGTTGCTGACGAGCGCGGCGAAGGTGCCGGAGCCGCCGGGGATGTCGCCCCACGCCTGGATCATGAGGAGCGCGAGCCAGAAGGACGGCGTCGCGAGGAAGAGGATGGAGATGACGCGGATGAGCTGGTCGGGCCAGCGGTCGCGGTAGAGGGCGGCGACGACGCCGAGCACCGTCGCGATGACCGCGGCCAGCAGGATACCGATGAAGGCGAGCTGGAGGGTGATCGGGAACGCGTTGCCCACCATCTCGGAGATGGGGACCCCGGTGAAGGTGGTGCCGAGGTCTCCTTGGACGAGCCCGACGAGGTAGTCCCAGTAGCGCTTGAGCAGGGGGTCGTCGAGGTGGTGGGCGGCCCGGTAGCTCTCGAGGGCCTCCAGGCTGGCGGACTCGCCGAGGGCGAGACGTGCGGGGTCTGCGCTCGACAGTGACATGACGAGGAAGACGAGCAGCGTGACGCCCAACACCATCACCGGCAGCGCGACGAGGCGCCGCAGGATGAGGTTGAGAAGCTTCGACACTGGTGAGCTCCTTTGCTGTGGTCTGGAAGGTGCCCGTCGTGACGACGACCATCGTCACGAGAACATCTGATGTCTGATCTTATCATGAGCCCGCGAAGAGGGGGTGGGAAGGTCGGCCATTCCCACCCCCTCGTTCGATGCGCCTCAGCAGCGGATCACTTGGTGGTGCCCACGCCCGAGAACGAGAGGCCAGTCAGCGCGATCGGCTTGAAGTCCGTGAGCGTCGCGGAGTCGTACGCCGTCGGGGTCTTGCGGTGCAGCAGCGGGTACAGCGGCACGTTCTCGGAGACGACGTCGAAGATCTCGTGCCACGCGGCCTTCTGCTCGTCGCCGGTCGTCGTCGACGCCTTCTCCAGCAGCTCCTGGACCTTGGTGTAGGACTCCTGGCCCTTCCAGTGCATGCGCTGGTCGGTCCAGATGTCGGCGGCGTACCACCAGCGCAGCAGGAGGTCCGCGTCGTCGCCGAAGACCGACGGGTCGCCGGGTGCCACGACGATGTCGAACGAGCCGGCATTGCCGTCGATCGTGCCGTAGACGTCGGAGGACTTCTTCTCCTCGAACTCGACCTCGAGGCCGATCGCCTCGATGTTCTCCTTGATGATCGGGCGGACTGCGGAGAACCAGCCGTGGTCGGAGCAGAGCAGGCGGGTCTTCTTCAGTCCCGTCTCGGCGATGAGCGCCTTGGCCTTGTCGACGTCCTTCGAGTAGACGACCTTCGCCTGCTCGTACATCGGGTGCTCGGTGTGCAGGAAGCAGGTGGCGGGGGTGGCCAGGTTGGCCATGCCCTGCTTGCAGATGGCGTCGTAGTCGAGGGCGTAGAGGATGGCCTGGCGGTTCTTCACGTCCTTCATGGCGTCGGAGGCGCAGTTGAACATCGCGAAGAGGAGGCCGAAGCCCTGGACGGCGGCCACCTTGATCGGGTCCTTGAAGTTGGCCAGGTCGGCGGCACCGACGGCGTCGATCGCCTGCACGCTGCCCGAGGTGAGGGCGTTGGTGCGGGTGGTCGTGTCGGGGATGATCTGCCACTCCATCGACTTGGCGAGCGCCGGGCGGGGGCCGGTGTAGTCGTCGTTGCGCTCGAAGAGGACCTTCTGGCTGGAAGCGCCGTTGTCGGTCATCTTGTACGGGCCGGTGCCGACGGGGTTGAGGTCGAACGCCTTCGCGTCGGCGCTGGCGGCGGCCTTGGGCACGATCTTCACGACGGCGACGCGCTCGGCGACCAGCGAGAAGGGGTGCTTGAGCTTCAGGGTGACGGTGGTGTCGTCCTTCTTCTCGACCTTGTCGAGGAAGGTGATGAAGGTGGCGTAGAGCGACTGGTTGGCCTCGTCGAGGACGCGCTCGAAGGAGAAGACCACGTCGTCGGCCGTGACCGCCGAGCCGTC
Organism: Propionibacteriaceae bacterium P6A17; assembly: GCA_000619965.1. Lineage (GTDB taxonomy): Bacteria > Actinomycetota > Actinomycetes > Propionibacteriales > Propionibacteriaceae > Arachnia. Next base: position 64,444 of record JHVD01000013.1, on the reverse strand, counting down.
GTGGAACTTGGCGCCGTCACGCAGCGTCACCTCGTAGGTGGTGTCGTCGACCTGCTTGGGGAGGTCCTTGCCGAGCGCGGCGTAGCACTCGCGCGAGGCCGGGTCGATCTCCGTGAGGCCCTCCATGGTGTGCCAGTTGGCGGCCACGGTGAGCGCGGAGGAGGTGGTCATCGGGTCGTAGCCGTTGGTGCCGAGCTCGTACGAGATGCCGGCGGTGATCTTGCCGTCCTTGTTGCCTGCGGCAGCACCGGTGCTGGTGCCCGTCGTGCTGGTGCCCGTCGTGCCCGAGTCGCCACAGGCGGACACCGAGACCGCGATACCCGCGGCGGCGCCAATGATGCCGGTGAGGCGGACGAAGTTGCGGCGGTCCATGTTCAGCATTGAATCTCCTTGATGTCTGACGTCCTATGTCTGACGTAAGTTGAGTTGAGTGTAACATGCTGTCCACGGGACGACGACGGCCCCGGCAAGAACCCTCGATCACAATTCGATCACGACGGCTGAGACCAAGGATGCACTCATGAACCCCGACCCGACAACGGCGAACAAGTCCCGCGCACGCAGTCAAGCCAGCACCACCATGTCCGAGATCAAGGACTACATCCTGCGCACCCACCTCGAGCCGGGCGACCCCCTGCCCACCGAGACCCAGATGTGCGAGTCGCTCGGCGTCTCGCGCTCCTCCGTGCGGGAAGCCGTGCGCACCCTCAGCGCGCTGGACATCGTCGAGGTGCGGCACGGTCACGGCATGTTCGTCGGCAACGTCTCGATGCACCCGATGGTCGAGCTCCTCGTGTTCCGAGGCCTGCTCAACCCGGGCGACGACTACCGCTCCCTCGCCGAGATCGTCGAGGTCCGCGCCGCGCTCGACCACGCCTTCGCGCCCGCCGTCTGCCGCGCCTGGAAGGGCCGACACGACGCCGAGCTCCACGCCGCCGTCGACGAGATGGTGCGCCGCACCGAGCGCGGCGAGGCCTTCGCCGAACAGGACCGCTTCTTCCACTCAAGGCTGCTGTCGCCGCTTGACAACCGCCTCTTCCGCCAGCTCACGGAGGCCTTCTGGGACGTGCACATGCGCACCAGCCCGCGCCTGGGCGCCCCGGACCCCGTCGACATCCGGGAGACCGTCGACGCCCACCGCGCCATCGCCGACGCGGCCGAGGCCGGCGACGTCGACGCCTACCACGACGCCGTCCGCGACCACTACAAGCCGCTCCTGCGCAACCTCCAGGGCGCGCGCGAGCGGGCCACGAGCTGAGGGGCGGGCCGATGAAGGTCGTACGGTGCGAGCTCGGTGGCCGGGCCGTGCACGGCAGCCTCGACGAGGCGCGGGGCGTCGTCGCGCTCCTCGACGGCGATCCGTACGCGGGTGACGCCGCGCCTTCCGGTGAGACGGTGGGGCTCGACGAGGTGCGGCTGCTCGCGCCGGTGGTGCCGACGAAGATCCTCGGCTTCGGCGACAACTACCTCGCCGACGGGGAGCAGCGCGGCGAGTTCACATTCCCGCTGACGTTCCTCAAGCCCCCGACGGCGGTGTGCGGCCCCGGGGACCTGATCGTCAGGCCCGACGGCGCCGGGGCGCTGTGCTTCGAGGGCGAGTTGGCCGTCGTCATCGGCCGCGGCGGCCGCGATCTGGCGCCGGGCGACGTCGAGAAAGCGATCGCCGGCTACACGATCGCCAACGACGTGTGCGCCCGTGGCTGGCAGACGAGCGACCCGCAGTGGATGCGCGGCAAGGGCTCCGACACGTTCTGCCCGCTCGGGCCGTGGGTGGAAACCGACCTCACCCTCGACGAGGCCTCCGATCTCGCGCTGGTCACCTCGCTGTCCGGGCGCGAGGTGCAGCGCAGCCGGACGTCGAGGCTCAGGCGCACGATCCGCGACCTGGTGGTGGCGGTGTCCCGGTCGATTACGCTGTCGCCGGGCGACGTGTTGCTCACGGGCACCCCGTCGGGGGCGGGCGAGATGGCCGACGGGGACACCGTCGCGATCACGATCGAGCGGCTGGGCACCCTCGCCAACCCGACGGGTCCGCGCCCCTGACACCCGCACCGACGGCGCCCTGCCTGCGTGGCCGGGGCGCCGTCGGGCGTGTCTGTGGGGCGCCGTGGGACTCAGAGGCCGCGGACGGCGGCGTCGAACCAGCGCGTGATCGACGTGGGGTGCGTGATCGCGGTGCCGACGACGACCGCGTGCGCCCCGGCGTCGATGCAGGCCCTCGCCTGTGCGGGCGTGTGGACCCGCCCCTCGGCGAACACGGGGTGCTCGGGGAACTCGGCGACGATCTCGCGAAGGAGTTCGAGGTCGGGGCCGTCGGTCTTGGCGCGCGCGTCGGTGTAGCCGGCGAGCGTGGTGCCGAGCACGTCGGCGCCGGCGGCCGCGGCGTGGCGGGCGGTCTCGATGGAGTCGCAGTCGGCCATCACGATCACGTCCGGGTGCGTCTCGCGCAGGCCGGCGATGGTCTGCGCGACGGTGAGCCCGTCGGCGCGGGGACGGTCGGTGGCGTCGAGCGCGACGATCTGCGCGCCGGCGTCGGCGCAGCCTCGGGCCAGCGCGAGGGTGGGGGTGATGTAGACGCCCTCGTGGCCCTCCTTGACCAGTCCGATGATGGGCACGTCGACGACCGCGGCCGCCTGGCGGATGTCCTCGAGCCCCTGGAGGCGGACGCCGCGCGCGCCTCCCTCGACGACGGCGGCGGCCACCTGCGCCATGGTGTCCGGGTGGCGCATCGGCTCCCCCGGGTAGGCCTGGCACGAGACGATGAGCTGCCCCTGCAAGGCGGCAACGAGCGGATTCATGGGCGTTCCTTCCGGTTGGTGTCGGCCCAGCAGGCGGCGCCGACGAGCGCCGCGTTGTCGAGTTGGGCCAGTTGGATCGGGGTCTGGGCGACGGCGTCCATGGCGGAGGCCGCGATGCCGTCGTGGACGGCGGCGAGCCACTCGTCGCCGGCGCGCACGACCGACCCGGCGAGCACCACCAGGCCCGGGTCGAAGCTGTTGAGGAATCCGCCGATCGAGCGGCCCAACGCCTCCCCCGCCGCCACGATGCAGGCGCGGGCGTCGTCGTCGGTGCTTGCCAGACGGGCGATTTCGCCGCCGGTGCGGCGCTGGCCGGTGCGGCGCAGGTAGTGCTGTTCGATGCCGGTGCCCGAGGCGAGGCCCTCGACGTGGCCGGTGCGGCCGCACGAGCAGGGGACGTCATCGGCGCCGACGACGTCGACGTGCCCGACGTGGCCCGCGACGAACGACTGGCCGAGCACGAGCTGCCCGTCGACGACGAAGCCGCCACCGATGCCCGTGCCTGCCGCGATGAGCAGCATGGAGCGGTGCCCGCGTCCCCGGCCGTGGACGTACTCGCCGAGGGTGTGGGCGTGGACGTCGTTGAGGACGTGGACGTCGGCGCCGAAGCGGGCGGCGAGCTCGTCGCGCAGCGGGGTGCCCGCCCAGCCGGCGATGGCGTCGGTGGCGGCGGTGACCCGCCCGGCGATCGGGTCGATCACGCCCGCCGAGGCGACGGCGAGCACTTCGGGCCGCGCCCCGCCCGAGGCGAGTTGCTCGTCGATGATGCGCTGCGCGAGCCCCCACGCGGCGTCGATCAGCGCGTCGGGCCCGGACTGCGCGGGCGTCGGCACCTGGGCGAGCAGCCGCACCTCGTCGCCGTCGACGATGCCGCCGGCGATCTTCGTGCCGCCGATGTCGCACGCCAGCATGGCATCATCCTCCAGTTCGGAATCCAACCTGATTCATCAGACATCCTAGGAGCGCAACCTGCGGGCGGCCCCGGCAGCGGCGCAAACGCGCAGTCCGTCGTCGCGAATCCCAGTCGGGCGGGTGCCGGACAGTCCGTCGTCGCATATCGGCCAGTCGGCCAGACGGGCGGACGGGAGATCGGCCGGCTGGGCGCCGGCTGGCGATGGCAGGTTTCCCACAGACACCACGAGGGGCCGGGAAGCCCCGACCCCTCGGTAGGCAGCGCCCGGCAACTTTCGCGGGCCGTGTTCGCTGGACTCACATGGACCGAGCGCGCTCCTGTTCGGCAATGATTGCAACCTTGCGCGCAGATGCGGAGTTCGGGTCGAACTCATAGTTCAAGAACTCCTTCGCCAGCCGTAGCGCCAGCTCAGGCCCGATGACGCGCTGCCCCAGGCACAGCACTTGAGCGTTGTTCGAACGCACAAGACGTTCCACCGAGTACGAATCGTGTGCGGTCGATGCTCGGACCCCTGGCACCTTGTTGGCCGCAATGGCCATGCCCATGCCCGTACCGCAGACGAACACGCCGCGGTCCGCGCGCCCTTCGGCGATTACGCTGGCCCCTTCGTGCCCCACCAGCGGATACGCGGTCTCGTCCGAGTCTGCGGCTACGCCCACGTCAATCACTTCAGACACGCGAGGATCCTCGGCGAGTGCCCGCGCGATGGCGTCCTTGTAGGCGACACCCGCTTGATCTGCCGCCACCACCACTCGATACTGCTTCATTCCGTTCCTTCCAATCCTTCGCTTGCCCTTCGCGCCGACGCGATTCCTGCACCCGCTTCGGTACCGAAGATCTCCGCCCCGACGGCTTCCACCACCAGTCCGAACGAGAGTGCACCCGGGTCTGGGTGACCGAGGCTGCGCTCCCGCAGTGGTCGAGCACGCCCCTTCTTGGGCTCCAGCGAAGCCGTGCCTTCGGCCGCCTCGATCGCTGCATGAACTGCTCCCTCCCAAGCCAGCGCAAGGCTCGATGCGGCTGCGAGCCGGTCAGCAAGTCCTCGAGCAAAGGGCAGGGCGGCGTCAACGAACGTCTTGTCACCCTCGGCGGCACCACCAAGCTGCTGCACTGCTGCAACGAATGCCTGGGCGCCCCTCGACACGGCGTTGGCGTCAGGGCGATGCGTGTCATCGAGACAGCGGGCAAAGGCTCGAAGCCCTGCACCCCAGAGCACCCCCGACGTTCCACCAGCCTCCGCAGCCCAGGCGTCTGCTGCATGCTCGAGCAGAGTACGAGCCCCTGCGCCGCGGGCGCTGGCGGTTCGAGCCGCGGCTTCCGCTGCCCGCGTTCCCTTGACCATGCCCCGACCGTGGTCACCGTCGGCGGCCACCGCGTCGACGCGACCGAGGTCGTGCTCACACTCACGAACCACGTTGGCTGCCGCGGTCAGGGCGCTCGCGATGACCCCTGCGACGGCCTGCGAGTCGGCGCTGGCCTCAGGGAACTCATCGACACCGACGACCTCTTCGAGCACGTCATCATCACCGAGTGCTTGGGCGACAACGTGGCCGCGCTGCCATGCAGGCGTCAGGGCCGGGTCGAGCCACAGCGACTCCAGCTCCTCGTCGAGCCAGGCGACGGTCAACGACACCCCGCCCATGTCAAGACTGGTGACAAGCTCGCCCACCTCCGGGGCGACGAGCTCCAACCCGCGGTCCTCCAACAGTTCGGCCACATGTCCCCAAAGCAGGAAGAGCTCCTCCTGCTTTGTCGAGCCAAGGCCGTTGAGCAGCACCGCGACGCGGCCCGACGCCCCTGCGGGACGTTCCTCGAGCACTCGCTCCACGAGTAGCCGTGCAAGCTCGCGGGCGGGCATCCAGTCGATGTCCTCGAGCCCGGGCTCACCATGGATTCCGAGACCGAGGCCCATCTTCCCCGCAGGGACGGTGAAGTGCGGTTCCTTGGCGCCGGGGAAGGTGCAGCCCGAGAAGGCGACCCCCAACGAGTAGGTGACTGCGTTCGCCCGCTCGCCGAACGCGACGACTTCGTCGAGGGCCATTCCGCGCTCAGCCGCGGCACCCATGATCTTGAACACGATGAAGTCGCCCGCAATGCCCCGGCGCTCGCTCGAGCGCGAGGGCGGCGCACTCGCGATGTCGTCCGTGACGATGACCTGCCTGGCCGCCACCCCGTCCTCGCCCAGCCGCTCACCGGCCAGCCCGAAGTTCATGACGTCGCCGGCATAATTGCCGTAGGTGAAGATCACACCCGCACCTTGGTCGGCCGCATGTCCCACAGAGTAGGCCTGCGCCGTCGAGGGGGACGTGAACAGGTTCCCGACCACAGCCCCAGCTCCGAACCCTGGTCCGACGAGTCCCGCAAAGGCCGGGTAGTGGCCCGAGCCGCCCCCCAAGATCACCGCCACTCTGGGCTCTGCCGCGCGTCCACGTCGGACCACGCCGCCGGGCACGGCACGCAACCCGGCACCATGAAGTCGGACGAAGCCTTGCAGCGACTCCTCGGTGAATTCCGCCGGATCATTGAAGATCGTGGTCATCGCGCACCACCTTCCCGCGGTGCCCACACGACTCCAGACCAAGCACCGTTCGCGAGCGCGGCCACTGGCCCGACGGCGCCCTGACCGTCGCGGATGGCCCCCACGAGGTCGACGTCCAGCCCAAGAGGTCTGCCGTCGGGCTCCTCGAAATCGGCGCCCACGAAGCGCACGTGCCCGAGGCGTCGCGCAACCCCTTCGGGCAGGGTCGGCACGCCCGAGAGATTGAGTGTCAGCGACACCTGCCCATCCCCCGCAACGGTGAGACGTGCGTCACCGTCGGGGACGCGGACAGCCCCCCGCTCGTCCGCGAGCGATGCTGCGGCGCCGAGATAGCAGTTGTCGCCGATATCGACGGCCTGCCGGACCGTGCCAAAGCGACGGTGGTCGCCACTTTGGCTCTCGACGATCGCGAAGTACGCCTCTGGGCTGGTGGGGAACCCGTCGTAGATGGCCGTTCCATATCCGACTGAGGCAATCTCCGGAAGCTCTACGGCGTAGGCCTGCCGGCCCTGTCCGTCGCCGAAGATGTTTCCGATGAAACGATCATCTCCGCCGACGATGATGGCGTAGCCAGCGACCTCCGTGCTGTGGGGCACATGATATGGAGTGGCACGATCGATCACCGGCTCCTGACGCACGGAGCCGAGGATCAGATTCGCGACATAGGCACCGCCCTGACTGAAGTTTTCGATGGACGCGGGAGAAGCAAAGACGTTGTGGTCCACGACGTACGGCCCGTGGCTCACCTCGACGAACAGGTCTCGACTGTTGTCATGCAGCACATTGCGCGTGACCCGCGTGCCCTGTGTCTGCCAGTCCAGCCAAAGGCCGAGCGAGCAGTCATGCACATGGTTGCTCTCGATGCGCACGTCCACTCCAGCGTGCAGCTTGATGCCCGCGATTTCGTGACCGTAGAACTCCCGGCTCACTCCGATGTCGTGAATGTGGTTGTCCTCGATGACGGAGAAGACGCACCCCAAATGGCCAACAATGCCGTTCTGGCCGCAGTGGTGAATGTGGTTGCGCCGCACGATGTGCGAACCGATGCGTTCTCGCGACCACCCCAAGTGCCGCGCGGTGAACACCGACTCGAGCTGGTACTGGTAACCCGGCTTGTCACGCCGGCTTGTCGCGAAATTGTGCCCCGTGCGAATCTCCTTGCCAAGCGAGACGGCAGAGCACTTGGCGTCGTGGATCACGTTGTCCTCGATGATCCAGCCCTTGGCCCAGTTGACGCCGATGAGGCCCGGCTGATCCGCCGTCGGCGGGGCCCACGGGGTGGCCGCTTGGGCGAGCTCAAAGCCCCGCACCGTGATGAAGTCCACGTGGTTCAGCACCGGTTGGAACACGGAGCGACGCACGTTGATCTCAACAAGCGCGTCGCGCGGGTCGCCTTCGGCCAGTGCCAGGTGGATCGTCGTGCTGTCCGGCCCGACGCTGGCGTGCCAGCCACCTGCGAATGCGCGTTCCCCCAGCGAAACTCCGGTCCAGTCGTCCACGACCCTCGAAGAGCTCGGGTGGCGTCGGAGCGCCTCGACGGAAGAAACCTCGGGCAAGGCGACTCCATCGACGTAGACCTGGCCCAGGTGCACCTGGGCATCTTCTGCCGTCGGGCGCACCAGCCAGTCACCAGCGACAGGTTCGGCAAATGGATTGAAGTCACCAAACAAGGCGTTGGGCACAGTGGCCCGCCAGAGTCCCTCGTCCGGCACCCAGGCATCCACGACCTCGGATCCCTTGATGACCACGTGCTCGCCGTCGGCGGGCTGAAACGTGATTCGACGACTGTCGCTGGCTCCGCCTCTGGGAGGCTGCACCCACTCACGATAGGTGCCCTCGTGCACGACGACGGTGTCGCCCGGCTTGGCAATTGCCGCCGCGCGATTGATCGTCGCGAACGGGGCATCGACGGTGCCGGAGTGCTGGTCGGAGCCAGTCGTGGCCACGTGGATCAGCATGTCTTCCCCTTCTGGGTGAGCTGGCCCGCAAACAGCGGAGCCATGATGGAGTCGTCTTGGGACTGCAGGCCCAGGAGCATGGCGAGCCGGTAGGCATGATCACCCGCACCGGCAAGTGGCGTCGGCACGCCCAGGCCGCGAGTCAGATCGGCAACGAGCTTCATGTCCTTCGCGATGACGTCAAGCCGGGACCGCAACGGTGGCTCTTCGTTACGGAGCTGCTGCGCCATGCGCGGGCCGCGATCGGCCAGCATGAACGACGCCGCGGCCCCCTGCCCAAACACCTGCACGCACTGATCCAGATCGAGCCCGAGTGCCTGGGCCAGCGCCAGGGCCTCCGCTGCGGCTGCCGTGTGGATCCCGCAGAGGAGCTGATTGACCACCTTCATGTTCTGGCCATCGCCCACGCCGCCTGCGATGACAAGGTTGCTGGCCATGTCCTCAAGCAGCGAGCGGCTCCGTTCGAGGACTGGCTCGTCCGCACCTGCCATGATGAGGAGGTCACCCGTCCCAGCGCGGACCGGGCCACCAGACACTGGTGCATCGACGACGTGATGTCCGGTTGTGGCGAGTCGGTCCCGCACCGCGAGTACCGCCTCGGCACCGACGGTGGAGGTCACGACCACGACGGCTCCCGGCGCGAGGCCCGTGATCGCCCCGTCGAACAGCACCGACGTCAATTGCGCGCCATCGCGGACTGCGACCACCACGAATTCAACGCCGTCGACTGCCTCCGCTGCCGAGGTCGACGGGATCACACCAGCACCGGCGGCTTCGTCGAGCCGCGCACGGGACAGGTCAAAGCCACGGACCTCGTGATGGCGAGCGAGATTCGTAGCGATGGGCAGGCCCATGGCCCCGAGCCCCAGAACTGCGACGTGGGCGCTCATGACCGCACCCCTTCCTGCATCGCCGGGCGCATCTCGTTGAGCGCAACGGCCAGCATGCGCCGGATGTAGTCGCGGTTGAGCGCACAGACGCTCAGTCCGTCACCGCCGTAGTGCTCGACACAGAAGCCGCCAGTGAACCCCGCCTCGATAGCAATCTGGATCGCCTCCCTGTAGTTGGCCGTGCCCATGTACATCGGAGCAGGAAGGGCGACAACGTGTCCGTCGGCATCCTCGTCACGCGAGTAGTTCTTGACGTGCCAGTAGTTGGCGTGGGGCATGCACTTGGCAACCGAGACGAGGAACGGCTCGATGTCACGGTGCAGCCGGAACAGGTTGCCCAGGTCGGGGTTGAGGCCGACGTTGGGACGATCGATGCGTTGCACAAGCTCGACGGCCTCGTCAGCAGTCCCGACAAGCGTGTCCTCGTACATCTCGAGGGATAGCTGGATATCGAGCCCCGCCGCGTGCTCGGCCAGCTCGCGGATGCGGTCGACGGCCAGCTGCCAATTCTCCGGGGAGCGCGAATCCACAGGACCGGGCTGAGTCCAGAACCAGAGGGCCTCGGCCTGCGAGGGCAGCAGCGGACGGTGGAGTCCGAGTGAGACCATTTCAATGCCCAGAGCGTGGGCTGCATCGATGGTCCGGTGAAGGTACGCGAGGTTCTCTTCACCGCGCTCAGGGTCGATGGGGCTGCAGCGAATCGCCGAAGTGGCGAGCACCCGCAGACCGGCGGCCTCGATCGTCGCGTCCAACTCTTCGAGACGCTGTGCAGACAGGTCACCGATCTTGACCCAGTTGTCGGTGAGGTCGATCAGATCGAAGCCCTCGAAGGCGACCTGGTCGAGCTGCCACCGCCAATGGGCGGCATCAGCGTCTTGGGAGGGCTTGAAGGGCAGCATCGCGGCTGCGATGGGCCACCGTCCAGCGCGTGATTCGGGTGAGGGTTGCATGTGTCGGTCACTTTCCTTGGGGTCACTTGCCGAAGCCGGCGGTCATGCCGGCGATCAGGTGGCGGCGGCCCACGATGTAGAGGGTTAGAGGGGGGATGGCGGAGAGTACGATGGCGGCCATCATCGCTGGCACGTTGATCGTGAGCTCTCCTTGGAATGTCCACAACGCCAACGGCAGGACCCGAGTCTCTGGAGACTGCGTCAGCACCAAGGGGAACAGGAAGTTGTTCCACACATTGACGCCGTTGTAGATGGCAGTGGTGCTGATCGCTGGCACGCTGAGCGGCAACACGAGCTTCCACAGGATCCTCGCCTCGCCTGCACCGTCAAGGCGCATGGACTCGAACAGCTCTGCAGGGATATCTCGGAGGAAGTTGGTGAAGATGATGATCGTGATGGGGATTGCGAATGCAGCCGACGGAAGGATGATCGCCAACAGACTGTCGTAGAGCCGCATACGCGTGATCATGTAGAAGATCGGGATGATCGCAGCTTGAACGGGGATCGCCAGCCCGAGGAGGAAAACGTTCAGAGAGCGACGCGCGAGGGGTGTGTCGTTGCGAACGATGGTGTATGCGGCGAGCAGGGATACGAACAGCGTCAGCGCCACCGCAACAACCGTCACGATGGTCGAGTTGATGAAGTACCGGGGGAAACCCATCTCGAAGACCAACGCGTAGTTTCCGAACTGGGGATCGCTCGGCAGCGACAACGGGGACTCGACGAAGAAGTTGGCCTGGCTGCGGACGCTCGTCACGACCACCCAGTAGATGGGCACTACGACGACCACGAGCCACACCAGCGCGCCAAGCCAGCTCGGGGCACCGGAAATCAGAGAACGAAGGCGCTTTCGATTGGAGTTGGCCATGTCACAGTCCCGTCTGCTGGCTCTGCATCTTCGTGAAGCCGCTGAGCTTGGTCAGGGCCAAGGACAGCGTGAGTCCCATCAGCGCGAGCACCGTGGCGATCGCGCTTGCCTTGCCCATGTCCGCCGCTTGGAAGCCGGTGAGGTACATGTGCAGCGGGAGAATCCGCGTCGCGTATCCGGGGCCGCCTGCCGTCAACACGAAGATGAGGTCGAAGTAGGTCAGCGAGCCGACGAGCATCAGCGTCGACGACGTCACGATGGTGTACTTCAACTGGGGAAGGGTGATGGAGAAGAACGTGCGCAAGGCTCCGGCGCCATCGGCGGCCGCGGCTTCGTAGAGCACCTTCGGGATCTGCCGAACCCCAGCCTGGTAGAGGAGCGTGTGCAGCGGTACGAAGTGCCAGGCGATGATGGCCACCACGACGACGAGCACTGTCCGCGGGTCTCCCAGCCAGTTGTGGTTGAGGGGACCAAGCGCCGACGACGCGGTCAAGCCGAAGTTGGGGTCCAACAGGTTCTTGTAGGTCAGGCCCACGGCTGCCGAGGAGAGCAGCAGGGGAAGAAAGTAGACGATGGCCACCAGCGCTCTCGCACGACCCTCCTTGGCCACCCAGACTCCAAGCAGGAGGCTGAGCGGCGTCTGGAAGAGCCAGGACAGGACCATCACCTTGAGACTGAGCACGATCGTCTGGCCCGTGATTGGGTCACTCAACACAGCGGCCCAGTTCTCGAATCCTGCCCAGGCCGGCGTACCAAGCCCATTCCAGTCGGTTAAGGACAGCCCCACGGCTCCCGCAAGAGGAACGATCGCGAAGGTCACGAAGAGCAGTGCCGCAGGTGCAATGAGCCAGAGGCTCGGGCCGACCCTGCGTCGACCTCGCACTCGGGTGGTGTCGCTGGTGGTCATCGTCGTCTCAGTCACTTGATCGTGGCGTTCATCGTGTCGACAAACTCCTGCGGGGTGATCTCCAGCAGGAAGAGCCTGTCCAGAGCGGTGTTCAGCGCCTGGCCCTGCTCCGGAGCAAGCGCTTGATCGAGCGACAGCTGGAAGTACGGTGCCTTCTCGACGGTGTCGAAGATGTACTGGGCAAACTGATCACCGGACTGGCTGATCTTCTCGCCCGCCGCCTTCACACCGGGAACGGCTGCACGTCCCAGGATCTCCTGCTGGTACTCGTCATTCATCACCTGCTCGTCCAGGAAGCGCAACGCCACGTCCTTCTCGGAGTCCTTCGAGGCGGTCGTGATCGACCACAGGTTTGCGGGGTTGCCGGTGATGTTGGCGGGATCGCCCGCGCCACCCTCTACGGCGGGGAAGGGGAAGTATCCGAGCTTGCCGGCTTCCACGAACTCCGGCGCGGCCTTCCCGATGTTCGAGTAGGCGTTGCTGAGCATCAGGATGCCAGCCGCCTTGCCCGTGTAGACGAGCGCATCGGCCGCACCGCTCTCGTAGGAGATGGCAGCGTAGTCCTTTACGAAGCCACCGGCCTTGACCAGCTCCTGAATCTTCGTCGCGGCCTCGATTACCGCAGGGTCACTCCAGGAACCCGCTTCGTTGTTTTCGATGCGCTGGAAGACCTCGGGGCCACCGATACGGTCGATGAGGTAGGCAAGCCACGGCAATTCGGGCCACTTGCTCTGACCAGCGAGCGCGAACGGCGCGATGCCTGCAGCGTTGGCCTTGTCCACGAAGGACATCAGCTCGGACCAAGTCTCGAAGGGCTCGACGCCAAGTTCGGCCATGACGTCCTTGTTGACGAGGAACGTCACCGGCTGCATGTTGCTCACCGGCACTCCGTACACGTCTCCGTCGATGGTCGCGGCACCCAATGCAGCGGGCAGGTAGCGATCGATGACCTCGGGATGCTCTGCCTTGGCGAGCTCGCTGATCGAGACCACGAGGTCCTGCTCGACATAGTCTCGCAGTCCGCCTCCGCCCCAGCCGTAGATGAGCGTTGGGGCCTCACCTGCGCCAAGCGCCACGCGCACCTTGTCCTTGTACCCGTTGTCCGGCATCACCTGCAGGTCGATCTTTTCGGTGGGATGTTCCTCGTTCCAGCGCGCCACCGCGTTCTCGAATGACTCCGACTGCGAGCTCTGCACCGCCCAGGCGCTCGCAGCGAACCCGCTTCCTCCACCTGACTGTCCGTCGCCGGGCTGAGCCCCGGTCGCGCAGCCTGCCATCAGCACGGCCAAGGCAACACCACTCGCCAACGCCGCCGACTTCTTGATCCTCAGCATTGAGTCTCCTTTATCTAAAGTTTCGAACCTCTTCTGAAACTTCCGTGGCTTCACGCTAGCACCCGCTCCCGGGGCGCACAAGGGGGGGGCCGAGAATTCAACACCCTGGACCGGCGGCAACTATGCTCGGAGGATCACCGAGCAAGGAGCGGCAAACAGTGACCTCACCCGACACGGGGAAGCCCCGGACCACCCTCGCGGAAGTCGCCCGCGCTGCCGGAGTGTCCCTGGCGACCGCCTCGAAAGTCGTCAATGGCCGGCCCGACGTTGCTCTCGAAACCCGGGCGAAAGTTGAGGAAGCCATCCGAGGTCTCCAGTACTCGGGGCGCACTCGCAAGCAGGAGCAGGGACGGCAGTCGGTCGCGTTCCTGGCCGACGTGATCAACTCGCCCTACGCAATGGAGGTACTCCGAGGCGCAGTGCTCGCCGCCGAGGAACTCGACGTTGATGTGGTTGTGGAGCGCACACACCAAGGGGATGGGCCGGACACCGAGACATTGCTGACCCAGAGACTGCTGTCCCGCGGCCGTTCGGGCGCAATAGTCCTAACCTCAGGCGTGAGCAAGCAGGACTATGCCAAGCTGATTCGCGCCCGACTCCCGATGGTCGTCGTGGATCCACTCGAGTCGTCACATCCGGACGTCACGTCGATCGGCTCCACCAACTGGATGGGGGGACGCAGCGTGGCTGAACACCTCATCAGCCTCGGGCACGAGCGCATCGGCATCATCAGCGGACCCGCCAAGTCGCTGAGCGCGATGGCACGCCTCGATGGGTTGCTGTCCGCATGGGCGCAGGCTGGGAAGGACCCTCAGGCCGCCCGTGTCGAGCATGTCGCTTTCGACGCGGCAGCGGCCGACACCGTCGCCGCGGGTTGGCTACGGAGTGAGCATCGCCCCACCGCAATCGCCACTGGAAGCGATGCCCAGGCAATGGGCGTCCTCCAAGCAGCACGGGAGGCGGGGCTGACCGTGCCCGACGACCTCAGCATCGTCGGCTATGACGATACCGCGCTCGCCGCCCTTGCCACTCCCCCGCTCACTGTGGTCCGGCAGCCGCTCGCGGACATGGGTGCCCACGCAATGGCCACGGTGCTGGGCATGGCCCGAGGAGAGCCGCCAAGCTCACAGCACATCGAGATCGCCACCAGTCTCGTCGTGCGTTCCTCAACCGCACCACCGCGTCGCGACTGACTGAGGCCGGGTCGCAGTTCGACCCACGGGGATCGTCATCACTCGAGGATCAGCACTTCGAGCTCACTCGCGCGCCCCAACCCGCTCGCGAGAGCTCCCCAGACAGTGGATGAAGCTCGCCCACAGACACCACGAGGGGCCGGGAAGCCCCGACCCCTCGGTAGGCCAGCGTGCTGGCGTCGATCACAGTCCTGGACGCTTGCCCACCTGCAGCGTGGGCTTGAGCACCTCGGAGAAGAAGTCGTTGCCCTTGTCGTCGACGACGATGAACGCCGGGAAGTCCTCGACGTCGATGCGCCAGACGGCCTCCATGCCGAGCTCCTCGTACTCGACGACCTCCACCTTCTTGATGCAATCCTGGGCCAGCCGAGCGGCCGGGCCGCCGATCGAGCCGAGGTAGAAGCCGCCGTGCTTTCGGCAGGCGTCGGTGACGGCCTGCGAGCGGTTGCCCTTCGCGAGCATCACCATCGAGCCGCCGGCGGCCTGGAACTGGTCGACGTAGGAGTCCATGCGGCCCGCGGTCGTCGGGCCGAAGGAGCCCGACGGCATCCCCTCGGGGGTCTTGGCGGGGCCGGCGTAGTAGACCGGGTGGTCCTTCAGGTACTGCGGCATCTCCTCGCCGCGGTCCAGCCGCTCCTTGATCTTGGCGTGCGCGATGTCGCGGGCGACGATCAGGGGACCGGTGAGGGACACGCGCGTCTTGACCGGGTGCTTCGACAGCTCCGTCAGGATCTGCTCCATCGGCTGGTTGAGGTCGATGCGGACGCTCGCGCCCTTGCCGGTGCCGGACACGCCGTGCGATTCGGCGTCGAGGTCCTCGTCGACGACGTCCGGCAGGAAACGGCCGGGCTCCGTCTCGAGCTGCTCGATGAACACGCCCTCGGGGGTGATCTTGCCGAGGCACTGGCGGTCGGCGGAACAGGACACCGCGATCGCGACGGGCAGCGATGCGCCGTGACGCGGCAGCCGGACGACGCGGACGTCGTGGCAGAAGTACTTGCCGCCGAACTGGGCGCCGATGCCGAGGTTGCGGGTGAGCTCCAGGACCTTCTCCTCCATCTCGAGGTCGCGGAAGCCGTGGCCGGCGATGGATCCCTCGGTGGGCAGCGCGTCGAGGTACTTCGCGGAGGCGTACTTGGCGGTCTTCAGCGCGAACTCGGCCGACGTGCCGCCGACGACGATCGCCAGGTGGTACGGCGGGCAGGCCGCGGTACCGAGCGAGCGGAGCTTCTCGTCGAGGAATTTCATCATCGAATCGGGGTTCAGGAGGGCCTTCGTCTCCTGGTAGAGGTAGCTCTTGTTGGCGGAGCCGCCACCCTTGGCCATGAAGAGGAACTTGTAGACGTTCTCGTGGCCTTCGTCGGTGTCGGCGGCGATCTCGATCTGCGCCGGGAGGTTGGACCCGGTGTTCTTCTCCTCCCACATGGTGATGGGGGCATTCTGGGAGTAGCGCAGGTTGAGCTTGGTGTAGGCGTTGTAGATGCCGAGTGCGAGGGGCTTCTCGTCGGGGCCGGCGCTCAGCACCTGCTGACCCCGCTTGGCGGAGATGATGGCCGTGCCCGTGTCCTGACACATCGGCAGGACGCCGCCGGCGGCGATGTTGGCGTTCTTGAGGAGGTCGAGGGCGACGAACTTGTCGTTCTCGCTCGCCTCCGGGTCGTCCATGATGTTGCGCAGCTGCTGGAGGTGCGCGGGTCGCAGGTAGTGGGCGATGTCGTGCATCGCAGTCTCCGCGAGGAGGGTCAGCGCCTCGGGCGCCACCTTCAGGAACTTCCGGCCCTCCGGCCCGTCGACCAGCTCGACACCCTCCGTCGTCAGGAGGCGGTAGGGGGTCTCGTCGGCGCCGGTGGGCAGCATGTGTTCGTAGCGAAACTCGGCCATTGAGTGATCCTTCCAACTGCTATGCCCCCATCTTTCCACGCAACATCCGCGTCCGCTGGGCTGGGGTGCGTCTCCCGCGGTGCTGGTCAGGCTCCGACGACGAACTGCACGAGCACGATCTTCGCGACGATGCCCAGCGCGAACAGCGCCGAGTAGCCGGCCTCGGTGCGGTCGTCGTCGATGATGGTGTTGACGTGGCTGAGGATCGCCGGCTGCCCGATGAGGCCGGCCATCGCGCCGGCGACGCGCGCCGTCGAGTGTCCGATGAGCCGGCCGAGCACCCAGAACATCCCGAGCAGGGCGACGAGCAGCACCGCCGCCACGAGCCCCACCTTCACGCCTTGCAGGGAGAAGGCCGTCGACGCGAACGCTTGGCCGCTGGAGAGGCCGACGGCGGCGAGGAAGACGACGAGGCCGAGCTGGCGGATGGTGAGGTTGGCGGCGTTCGGGATGGTCCACACGAGCGGCCCGGTGCGGTCGAGGGCGCCGAGGATGAGCCCGACGACCAGCGGCCCCGCCGCGCTGCCCAGGGCCAGCGCGCCTTCACCGAGGGGGATCGACAGCACCCCGACCGCGACGCCGAGCGCAATGCCGAGGCCCATGGAGAAGAAGTCCACCTCCGTCACCTTGCGCTCCGAGTCGCCGAAGACGCCAGTGAGCTCGTCGAGGCGCTCGGACGGCGCCACTGCCAGCACCCGGTCGCCGAGCTGGAGCCGCATCTCGGCGTGGGCGAGCATCTCCGTGTCGCCGCGGCGCACTCGGGTGATGATGCCGTCGAAGCGCGACGGGATCTGCAGCTCCGCGACGGTGCGGCCGGCGGTGCTGGGTTTGGAGACGACGTAGTGGCGGAAGTCGACGGCGCGGCGGTCGTGCAGCAGGTGCTCCGGCACCTCGTGCCCGATGTCGGTGGCGGCCCGGTGGACGCCGGCGGGGGTCCCGACGAGCACCACCCGGTCGCCGCGGTGCAGCTCCTGGTCCGGCCTCGCGACGGTCATCTCGTCGCCGCGGAGCAGGTAGGAGATGCGCACTTCGCCGCCGGCCTTGCCCGCCACCTCGGCGATACCGGGGACGTCGCGGACCGCGACGTCGCGGTCGAGTTCGACGGTGATGGCGACGAGTCGGGAGCCGGCGGCATTGTCGGGGTCGTTGCGGGCGGGCAGTTTCACGCGCGCCACGAGCGTGACGACGATCATCGTGACGATCACGCCCACGGGGTAGGTGATGGCGTAGCCGACGGCGGGTTCCGTCGACCCGTCTGCCGCGGCCTGCGCTGCGGCGAGGGCGGGGGTGGCGGTCAGGGAGCCGGCGAAGAGTCCGGCGCCCATCGGCCCGGAGATGCCAAACACCTTGTCGGCGACGATCACGGCGCCGGCGTAGCCCGCGAGCAGCACGACCGCGCCGAGCATGAGCGGCGCCTGCTTCTTGAGGTCGCGGAAGAAGGAGGAGCCGGCGGCGAGCCCGATGGTGTAGACGAACAGGGCGAGCCCGAGGGTCTGGAGCAGCCCGAATCCCTCGCCGAGGCGGGGGTCGAGCGCCCCGATGGCCAGGCCGACGAACAGCGCGCCGGAGGCGCCGAAGCGCAAGGGACCGAACGGGATGGCGCCCGCGAGGGTGCCGAGCGCAACGGCGAGGAACAGCGTCAACAGCGGCGTGCCGGCCAGGATCTCAACCACACGATCATCGTAGGACGCAAAACCCCCTTTGGCCCTACCAATCCCGAAGCCGGGTGCGCAGTTGCGCGTGGAAACCGTCGCGGATCGACGATCCGGGGCACAATGAGGCATGCGACAGGTGATGATCCACGAGTTCGGCGGCCCTGCGGCGATGCGGGTCGAGGAGGTCCCGGAGCCCCAGCCCGCGGCGGGCGAGGTGCTCGTCGACGTGCACTTCGCGGGGCTCAACCCCATCGACTACAAGATGCGCGACGGCTCGTCGGGCATGTGTCGCAAGATGACGTTGCCCAGTTCGCTCGGGCGCGAGTTCGCCGGGCAACTCGTGGCGGCCGGCCCCGGCGTCGACCTGCCCGGGCTCGGCCTGGAGGAGGGCGGCTGGGTGTTCGGCATCCGCGACCACTCCGATGCCCGCGGATGCTACGCCGAGCGCCTCACGATCCGGGCGGACACCGTCGCGCCGCTGCCCGACGACGCCGACGTGCAGGACCTCACCCACTGGGCGGGGCTCGCGCTGGTGGGGCTCACCGCGATGAATGCGCTCGATCGGGCACGGCTCGCGCCCGGCGAGACCGTCCTCGTCCACGGCGGTTCCGGGGGCGTCGGGCAGGTGCTGATCCCGATGGCGCTCGCCCGCGGCGCCGGGCACGTGTGGGCCACCGGCCGCGCCCAGAACGCCGACCGCATCCGCCAGCTCGGAGCCACCGCAATCCCCTACGACGGGGTCGACTGGCGGGAGGCCATCGACGAGGCCACCGAGGGCCGAGGGGTGGACGTCGTCATCGACACGCACTACTTCGAGACGTTCCTGCCGAGCCTCGACCACGTCGCCGACGGAGGCCGGATCGTCGCGCTGCCCACGCTCGCCGACCTCACCCCCGCCCGCGAGCGCGGCATCGAGGCGGCCATCCCCGGCATCGAGCCCACACGTGCGGCGCTCGACAGGCTGGCAAGGGCCTTCGTCGACGGCAGCCTGCCGTTGGAGGTGAGTGAGGTCATCCCCCTCGACGAGGTGCAGCGCGCCCACCGACAGCTCGAACACGGGCACACGCGCGGCAAGCTCATCCTCGACGTACGGGGCTGAGGGGTCAAGCGCGCGCTAGCCTGTCGCCATGAGTGACCACGACCGCGCCGAGGCAGCCCGGATCCGGCTCGAGCTCGCCGAACAGCACGCTCGAGGCGAGGCGAAGGAGGCGCAGGCGCTCATCGACTGGTTCGTCGCCGAGGCGCACCGTCGGGGCATCGAGCCGGTGCCGCTGCGGGCGACGACGTTCGACGGCCACAAAGTGCGCACCGACAAGCGCGGATGGTACCTGCGCCAGAATCACTCGGTGGCGATCGACACCGACGGCGGCTACCACTCGCTCGTCGTCGCCGGTGGGTGGGGTGCGCGGTTGCGTGGTGTCACGCTGCCCGGCGATCAGCCGCAGCTCGTCGTCGGGCGTGGTGGCCGCGACGGCGAGACCGGCACCCTTCGGGAGTTCCTCCAATGGGTGCTGGAAGGCAGGGTCGAGCAGCGCGACTGAGCCGCGCGATCAGCCGAGGGTGCTCGTCGGGGCTGCTCAGGACAGCCCTCGGACGCGCCCCTCGTCGTCGACGTCGATGTGGAGCGCTGCGGGCTCGCTCGGCAGGCCCGGCATCGTCATGATGGCCCCGCAGATGACCACGACGAAGCCCGCTCCCGCCGACAGCCTCACCTCGCGCACCTCCAACTCGTGCCCCTCGGGGGCGCCGCGCAGCTTCGCGTCCGTGGAGAAGGAGTACTGCGTCTTGGCGATGCACACGGGCAGGTTGCCGAAGCCGTCGTGCTGGTAGGCGCGCAGGCGATTGCGGGCGCCGGTGGTGTACGTGACCCGTCCGGCGCCGTAGATCTTCTTCGCGACGGCGCGGATCTTGTCGACCAGCGGCGACCGCAGCTCGTAGGGGTGCCTCAGCTCCGTCGGGGGCTCCTGCGTCAGCTCGACGACGGCCCTCGCCAGATCCTCGGCGCCGGCACCGCCGTCGACGAAGTGCGTGGCCTCGACGGCCGCGATGCCGCGCTCGGCGAGCTGCGTCCGGATGACCTCGATCTCGGCGTCGGTGTCCGAGGGGAAGCGGTTGATGGCGACGACGACCCGCTGCCCGAACTGTTCGACGAGGTTGTCGAGGTGCTTGTTGATGTTGGCCATGCCGGCGCGCACCGCGCCCAGGTTCTGGTCCTCGAGGTCCTCGCGCTCGACGCCGCCGTGGTACTTGAGGGCGCGCACGGTGGCGACGACGACCGTCGCCCACGGCTGCAGCCCGGCCTTGCGGCACTTGATGTCGAAGAACTTCTCCGCGCCGAGGTCGGCGCCAAACCCCGCCTCGGTGACGACGTAGTCGGCCAGGCCGAGCGCCGCCTTCGTCGCGATCACCGACGAGCAGCCGTGGGCGATGTTGGCGAAGGGCCCGCCGTGGACGAATGCCGGCGAGTGTTCGAGGGTCTGCACGAGGTTGGGCGAGAGCGCGTCGCGCAGGACCGTCGTGACGGCACCCTCGAACCCGAGGTCGCGGACGTGGACGGGCTCCTTGGCGGCGTTGCGGCCGACGACGATGTCGCCGATGCGCCGCTTGAGGTCGGCGATGGAGTCGGACAGGCAGAGGATGGCCATGAGCTCGGAGGCGACGGTGATGTCGAAGCCGGTCTCGCGGGGGACGCCATTGCCCGTGCCGCCGAGGCCGATGACGGTGTCGCGCAGGGCACGGTCGTTGAGGTCGAGGACGCGGCGCCAGACGATGCTGCGCGTCTCGAGGCCAATCTGGTTGCCGTGGTGGAGGTGGTTGTCGATGAGCGCGGCGAGGAGGTTGTGGGCCTGGGTGAGCGCGGCCATGTCGCCGGTGAAGTGGAGGTTGATGTCCTCCATCGGCACCACCTGCGCGTAGCCGCCGCCCGCCGCGCCTCCCTTCATGCCGAACACGGGCCCCATCGACGGCTCGCGCAGGCAGGCGATGGCCTTGTGGCCCAGCCTGTTGAGGCCGTCGGTCAGGCCCACGCTCGTCGTCGTCTTGCCCTCGCCCGCGGGCGTCGGGGAGATGGCGGTGACGAGGATCAGCTTGCCGGCGGTGGCCAGGTCCTCGCCGAGGCGTGCATACCGCTGGGCGGCCTTGAGCTGGATCTTCGCCTTGTCGTGCCCGAAGGGGACGAGCTCGTCGGCCGGGATGCCAAGCTTGGCGCCGACCTCGCCGATCGGCAGCAGCGTCGCCGCCTGGGCGATGTCAATGTCGCTGGGAATCGTCATCGTTTCTCCATCGTGGTGCGGGGCGGGACCCCGTCGGGACGGCTCCCATCTTGCCGTTCCCCCACCCTCGGGTGCGACGGGGTCCCGCTTGCGCCGGCATCCGCGCACCCGATCGTCCGGGGTTTCGGACGGCTCGGTGGCGCTGCGCTCGTTGGGCTCGTGGGGCTCGTTGGCGAATCCACCAGCCTTGGCCACAGGTGCCACTCCGAGCCGCGTCCACCAGCGTTCGAATGCTGGTGGATGGGCCCAAGGCTGGTGGATTCGCGGAGCACGAGCGCCCAGGCCAGCGGCGGTCGTCAGACTCCGGTGCTGGGCAGACCCACCACCGACGGCACGCCGGTCGACGACATGCCACCGGACCCTTCGGTGGGCGAGCTGGCGGGCACCACGGACGGCACGCCGGTCAACGACTTGCCCGTCGAAGGCGCGTCAGCCGACGCCGCACCAGTCGACGAGGGACCACCGGCTCCACCACTGGGCACCTCGGACGACGCACCGCTGGCCCCGCCACCGGGCACCTCGGACGGCGCGTCAGCCGACGAGGTATCGCTCGGCTCCGGCTGGGGGGCCTCGTCGGGGCCGACGACGAAGGTGTAGGTCCGCGGCTCGGAGTGGCGCATGGTCTGGTCGGTGGCACCGACCGGCACGCCGCGCGCCCGGACCTTCATCGTGTAGACGCCTGGCTTCTCGAACACCCAAGTGGCGTGCATGTGCGCAGGGAAACGCTGCCGGATGACCTCACCCGATCGGAGGTCCCAGCCGCCCGAGACGAACGGGGAGCGCATCCGATCCCACACGATGAACAGGTTGATGCGGCCTGGCCCCTGCACGTCGAGGAACTCGAACTCGACCTCCCGGAAATCGGGGGCAGCGCCAAAGGTGTCCCACCCGGGGAAGACGACGGTCTGCTGGTTCTTGCCGTGTTGGGGCAGCACGTAGCCGGCGGTGACCATGCGGTCGTGGAGGTGCGCCGGAAGCTCCTCCCAGGCGTTGTCGCGCACGCGCAGCGTGACGGCCTCGGGCTTGCGGTGGATCGGGGTGCCGCCCGCACGATCGTCCTTCAGCGTCAACGCGAGGTTGCCGTCGTGGGAGCTCGCGGCGAGCAGGTCGACGTGGCCGTGGTCGATCTCGATGGGCGTGGCGTCGAGTGCCGGTGCGTCGTCGGAAGCCTCATCGGATTCCCCGCCCGGTGCGTCGTCGGATTCTCCGCCCGATGCGTCGTCGGGAGCCCCGTCGGACTCCTCTCCCGGAGCCTCGTCGGAGGCGCCGTCGTCAGTGGTCGAGGAATCGCGGTGATCGTCGCCGTGTCGTTCGACGCTCCACGTGAGGGTGAAGGGATCGGAGGTGACGACGGTGCCGTCGGTCTTCTTGCCGACGACTTCGCCGTGCATGCGATAGGTGCCGGCGTGGCTGAAGTACCAGTGCGCGTGCTCGTGCCCGTGCACGGGCAGGGATGCGCCGGCGCCGACGACGTACCTGCCGCCCGAGAGGTAGCTGCCGCGGACGCCGTCCTCGTCGTCGCCTTCGGGATTGCCGATGAGCGCCACCTGGCCGGGGCCGGTGACGGAGGTGAAGTCGATCCTGAGCTCGGCGAAACCGTTGGCGGCGAAGTTGGGGGCGTTCCAGCCGGGCTCGAACCACGGGTCGGCGTCCCAGCTTCCGGTGAAGTAGCCGACGACGGGGCGTTGGCTGAACCCTTGGAGGCTGTGGTCGGTGGCGTAGGTGGTGGCGTTGATGTGGAGTTCGACGGCGCTCGGGTCGTAGAGGGTGGTGGCGGCGCCGTTGGCGACCGTCATGACGGGCACGCCGCCGTCGGTGACGATGTGGAAGGCGTCGGTGTGGTCCTGTGTGAGGACGGTCACGGCCTGCGCCCACTGCGGCGGCAGGAACACCGAGGCCAGGAGCGCCAGCACGGCGGCCAGCGTCGCGGGTGGTCGGAGGGCTCGCGGTTGTCGCATGTCACTTCCCTTCAGCCCGGGTCGGGGCCCGGATGGGTCGGGTCGCCGCCGGGGTGTCCGGCGGTCGTGCGCGTGCTCGGGGCGCGCAGCACCACACCCTACGCTATTGATAGCCGTTCTCAATAACTGGCCCGAGGGAGCCGCTCTCCACGGAGTTGTCCCCAATTTCCACCGCCCTTCCACAGCACCTGTGGACAACCTCGCCAGACTTCTCCACAGACCCCGACGAATGCCCTCGAAATGACCCCATCGGCTGCTTGAGTGTCCCGCGGAGGTGGAACCATGCAACGACGACGTCCCCCAGCCGACGACACCCCCGCCGCGCCCGCCGCCCCGACGCGCGCCCTGCCACCGACGGACACCCTCGTGCCGCCGCCCACGAGGCCCGCCGGGGTGCAGCTTCGTGCGCGCCGCAGCCCGAAGCTCATCGCGCTCGGCGTGCTCGCCGTCGTCGTGGGCGGCCTCGGCTTCGCCTTCCTCTACACCAGTGGCACCGACGCACGGCAGGTCGTGGCCGTCGCCAAGGCCGTCGCCCGTGGCGAAACCATCACCGACGAGCACCTCACCGTCGTCGAGGTGCCGGAGCGCTTCGCCGTCGACACCCTCCCGGCTTCCCGCGACGGCGATCTCGTCGGCCGCACCGCCCTCACCGACCTCCCCGCCGGCGCCTTCCCGCTGGCCAGCCACGTCGGCGACGACCCCCTCCCCGACGGGATGGCGCGCGTCGGGCTTCGGCTGACGCACGGCCAGCTCCCCGTCTCCCCCATGCCGGCGGGCACGCAGGTGACGCTCGTGCCGGTGGTGGACGGGGCCGACGACGCCGCCCAGCCGGCCAGTAGCCCCGTGCCCGCCACGGTCGCCGTCGCGCCCCTCCTGCTCGACGACGGCACCACCTTCGTGCTCGACGTGCACGTCGCCCGCGACGCATCCTCCCTTGTCGCGCAGTGGTCGGCGCGCGGCGAGCTCGCCGTCGTCACCGTCGGGGAGGGATGAGCGCATGGCCGTCGTCGTCGTCACCTCCGGCCCCGGATCGCCAGGCACCACCACGTCGGCCCTCGCGCTGGCCCTGACCTGGCCGCGCCACGTACTGCTCGCCGACTGCGACCGCGACCCGTCGCATGCCGTCCTCGCGGGCTGGCTGCGCGGCCTCGATGCGGGAGGCCGAGGGCTCCCGTCGGTGGCCCAAGCCCACCGCGAGCGACGGCCGCTCGCCGACGAGCTGTGGCTGCACACTCTGGCGCTGACGGGCTCGGGCGGGGTGGACCGACGGTTCCTCCCCGGCTTCGCCACACCGCAGGCCGTGGCGCTGTTCGACGGGGTGTGGGGGCCGCTCGTGGATGCGTTTCGAGCCCTGGACGCGATGGGGGTGGACGTGGTGGTCGACGCGGGCCGGGTCGGCCCGCGCGGGTTGGCCGCTGACGTGGTGGCCGGGGCGGACGTCGTCGTGGCCGTCACCGGGAGCCATCTGCGCTCGCTCGCCGCGCTGCGGCTGCATCTCCCGACGGTGCAGGACCAGCTCCGACGGCTGCCCACCGAGGTGCCCCTCGGGCTATGCGTGGTGGGGCCGGGGAGGCCGTATGGCACCGACGAGATCGCGCGGCAGTTCGGGGTGGACGTGTGGGGCACGCTGCCGTGGGATGCGCGCGCGGCGGCGGTGCTGCTCGACGGGGAGCCCGCGCCGAAACGCTTCGAGCAGCAGGGGTTCATGGGGCAGGCGCGCGCGGTGGCCCAGCGCCTCGAGGAGCGCACGCACGGGCTGCGCGAGAGCCGGGAGGCGCTGATCCATGCCTGAGACGCCCTCCCTCGCGACGAGCCTCGGCCTGCTGGGCCCGGTGCCGAGCTTCGAGCCGCTGATCCCCGAATCGCCGGCCACTCCTCCGCGACGGCCCGCGCCGGCCCACCCGGGTATCGACTGGCTGGTCGTCGTCGGGCTGCGCCGCACCGCCGCCGAGCAGATCGCGTCCGCCGGCGAGCAATGGAAGTCCGACAAGGGCTTCGACATGCCAGACGAAGATCGTCGCGTCCGCGCCCGCGCCATCATCCGCGCCGTCGTGCACGCCCATGCGAGCCAGCTCAACCACGACGGCCAGGCCCTGTGGACGCTGGAGACCGAGCAGCGCTACGCCGAGGCGGTGGAGTCCGCCATCTTCGGCTACGGGCGCCTCCAGCCGCTGTTCGAGCTGGCGGAGGCGGAAAACATCGAGATCCACGGCTTCGACTCCGTCACCATCCAGTACGGCGACGGGCGCCGCGTCCCGCACCCGCCGGTGGCCGACACCGACGACGAGCTCGTCGAGGCAGTGCGCTTCCTCGGCGAGACCGCCACTCCCCCGCGCCCCTTCGACGACGCCCACCCGACGATGACCCTCGCCCTGGGCGCCACCCACCGACTCCACGCGATCGGCTTCGGCCTGTCCTATCGGCCCTCCGTGGTGATCCGCCAGCATCGGCTCACGCACATCACGCTCGACGAGCTCGCGGACACGGGCATGTTCACCCGCGAGCTGGCGTCGCTGCTCCGGGCATCCGTGCTGGCGCGCAAGTCGATCGTCGTCTCGGGCGATCAGGGCGCAGGCAAGACCACGTTGCTCCGTGCGCTCATCGACGCGATCCCCGCGAGCGAACGCTTCGGCACCCTCGAGACCGACTACGAACTGCTCACCCATCTGCACGAACACCGCCGCAACATCCTCGCCCTGCAGGCCCGCATCGGGCTGGGCGAATCGGCCGGTGGCAAGGCAGTCGGCACGTTCACCGTCGCCGACCTCATCCCCGAGGCGCTGCGCCAGAACCTCTCGAGGCTCGTCGTCGGCGAGGTGCGCGGCGAGGAGGCTGGGGCGATGTTCGAGGCCATGCAGTCGGGCGCCGGCACGCTCTCGACGACGCACTCCCATTCGGCCACCTCGACGATCGACCGCCTCGCGTCGAGGGTGGCGCAGGGCGGGGTCATCACGATCGACGAGGCCATGCGCCAGATCGCGCACCACATTGGCCTGATCGTCCACGTGGTGCTGCGCGACGACACGTGGCGCGGCGGGCGTCGGACGCGGTTCGTGCGCGAGGTCCGCCAGCTCACCGGCTCCCTCGAGGGCGGGCGCCCCACGACGCATCTCGTCTACCAGGCCTCACAAGATGGCCGCCCGCACTTCTTCGACCCGAGCGCCGAGCTGTTGGCCGAGCTCGCCGAGTTTCGGGAGCGACGGTGACCGCCGCGGCCGCCGCGCTGGGCGCCCTGACCGCGCTGGGGCTGGTGCTCGTCGTCGCGGGGTTGCGTCGCGTCGATCCTCCACAGGATCCACGACACTCCACATCCCTGTGGAAAACCCTGTGGGATCGGTGGGATTCCCTCCCGACGAGCACCCGCCGGCTGGCCGCGGGCTCGCTGGCGGCGGGGGTCGTCGTCGCGGCCACCTCCGGCTACGTGCTGGCCGTGGTGCTGATCCCCGCGCTCGCGCTCACCGTGCCCTACCTGCTCGCCGCGCCGCCCTCGCGGGAGCTCGACCTCCTCGCCGCGCTCGACCGCTGGGTTCGGCTGCTGGCCACCTCCATCGGCACCGGCAAGTCGATCCGGGACGCGATCTTCGCCACCCGCACGCAGGCACCTGCGGTGCTGAGGGACGCCGTCGACCGCCTCTGCGCACGGCTCGACCAGCGTCTCTCGACGAGGGAGGCCCTGCTGCGATTCGCCGACGACCTCGACTGCGCGGACGCCGACGCCGTCGCCGCGGCGCTGGCGATCGCCTCCACGCGCGGCGGTATCGGCACCCGTGCGACGCTGCACGCCTTGTCAGACACGATTCAGGACCGTCTTCGAGCCCTGCGCGAAGTAGCGACAGAGCGCGCGAAACCTCGGGTGGTGGTGCGCCAGGTGACGATCATCACGCTGGCGGTGCTCGTCGGAGCCATCGTCCTCAACGGGCAGTTCTTCGCTCCGTACCTGACCCCGCTGGGCCAGGTGATCGGGCTCGCGCTCGCCGCCGCCTATCTGGGATGCCTGCTCATGCTGCGCCGCATGACGACGCCGCCTCCCGCCCCTCGATTCCTGGGGGCACAGTGATGGGGCTTGCACTCGTGTTGGGAATGCTCGTCGGCCTCGGCGCGTGCGTCGCGGTCGCGGGGCTCGTGCCCGGCCATGCACGGCTCGACGATGCGCTCGCGGCCCTCGACCGTCGCGCCCCGGCCTTGGTCGACACGGCGCAGGCGCCGACGGTGACCCGCCGGCTCCCCCTGCCGATCGGGCGCGAACAGCAGCGGCTCCTGGCCATCCAGGGCCGCGCCGTGGCCGATTTCCACCTGGAGAAGCTCATTCTCGCGGGCACTGGGCTCCTCCTGCCGGGCCTGTGGCTGGCCTCGCAGGCGCTCCTGGGGGGACGCGTCACGCTCCTGCCGCTGGCGGCCGCCCCGCTCGGGGCGCTGGTGGGCTGGTTCCTGCCAGACCTCCGTCTGCGCCGCGGCGAGCAACAACAGGTGCGCTCGATGACCGACGCGCTGCACACCTTCTTCGACCTCGTCGCCCTCGAACGGCTGGCGAACGCCTCCGCGATCCAAGCGACGACGACCGCCGCCGCCATCTCCGACGCGCCACTGTTTCGACGCATCACCGCCGGCCTCGAGCGAGCCCGGATGGAGCAGGTGCCGCCGTGGGAGGAGCTGCGCGCGATCGCCGACGAGTGGCGCGTGCCCGAGTTGGCCGACTTCGCCGACGTGATGCAGCTCGAGGAGCAGGGTGCCGGCCTGGCGGAAGTGTTGCAGGCCCGCGTGAAGGAGCTTCGCGACGCCCACCTCACCCGGGTGAAGATCGAAGCCAGCGCCGCATCCGAGCGCATGACCGTCTGGATGACCATCCCCGCGATGCTGTTGGGCCTCGCGTTCCTCGTGCCCGCCTTGCTGCGGATCACGGCCACATGACCTGTGGAAAACCACCGAGTTCTCCACAACTTCTCCATTCCGTGCAACTTCGACCCACCACTGCCCCAATAGTGATCACGACAACAGGAGACACCATGAAGCCCATCCACCACATGATCGGTCTGCTCGTCCAGGCTCGCACCCCGCGCGACGAGCGCGGCCTCAGCCAGAGCACGGAAAACGCCATCCTGCTCGCCGGCGCGGCCGCGATCGCGCTGGTCATCATTTCCGTCATCACCGACTACGTCACCAAACAGCTTCCGAGCTGATCCCGGGAGGAGTCCCCATGCGACTGCTGCGTGCGCTCGGCTCCCTCGCGCTCTTGGCGGGGGTGCTCGTCGGCGTGCCCTGGGTGCTGTCGGCCTGGTCCAGCCCGACGGCGCTCCTGCACGCCCGATGGCCCGACGTCCTCCTGAGCCCCGACGACGGGACGCTGCTCGTCGGGATGCTGGGGCTCGTCGGGTGGGCCGCGTGGCTCGTCGTCGCAGCGACGATCGTCTCGGAGCTCGTGGCCGTGCTGTCGCGGCAACGCCTCCGGGTCGAGCTTCCCGGCACGGCCTGGCTGCGCCCGGCCGTGACCATGCTGGTGGCTGGGGCGCTCCTGGCACCACAGGCCGCGCACGCGGCCCCAGCCACCCCTGCCCCGGCACCCACCCCCACGGCCCCGACGGCCGCGCCGTCGGCACCTGCGGCCCAGCCCGAGGTGCCCGCGACGGGAGACTCTCGGCCGGTCGACGGCACGGGTCGTTGGCACACCGTCCGGCCCGGTGAGGAGCTGTGGACGGTGGCCGAGCTGCGGCTCGGCTCGGGCGAGCGCTGGCGCGATCTGCTCGTGCTCAACCCGACGCTCGACGCCCAGTCGCGCCTCACTCCCGGCCAGCGGCTCGTACTCCCTCCCGACGTGCAGGTCCAGCCGGGGGACTCGCTGTGGCGCCTGGCCGAGCGGCACCTCGGCGACGCCGAGCGCTGGACGGAGATCCACGAGCTCAACACCGACCTCATCACAGATCCGGACCGGATCGACGTCGGCTGGCGCCTCCTGCTCCCCACCGACGACGCCCCGCCGTCCGAGCCGAGGCAGCCGCCCGAGAGGCAGCGCCCGGGTAGCGAGCCTGCCGCGAGCGGGCCGCAGCAGCAGGCATCACCCGAGGCCACGCATCCGTCGGCTGCTCCCGAGGCTCCCACGCCGGCTACCACGGTTGCGCCGACGGCCACCGCCGGGCCGGGGCCCGAGCAGGCATCCGCCGACACGCCCAGGCCCGCCGTCACGCCGTCGGTCACGGCCGCCCCCACCCCAACGGGCACCGTCGCCCCCACCCCGACGGGAACGCAACCGCGGTCCGCAGAGTCGTCGCCTCCTGGCCCCCCGGCCTCCCCCACCGAGGCGCCCGCGACGGCGCACGTGCCGCCGGTGCCCGCACCGGGCCCGACGGCCGGCAGCCCCGCAACGAGCCCCGCCACCGGCCCCGCAACGAGCCCCGCCACCGGCCCGAGCAATGGCTCCATCCCCGGTACCCCCGGAGCCGAGACGGCTGCGCACGGGGACGCTGTCGCCGAGGTGCGGGAGTCGGAGTCCAACCCGGTTGCGCACATCGGCGGGCTCCTGGCAAGCGTGATCGTCGTCGGCGTCGCGGCGCGACGCAGGCTGCAGGTGGTCGGGCGCGCGGTGGGGCGTCGGCTCATTCCCCTGTCGCCCGCGACGGCCCGGTTCTGGACCGCGCTCGGGCGCAAGGCCGACGAGTCCGGCGGGCTCGACGACGCCACCGCCGATGGGGAGCCGATGGCTCCCACGTCGGTGGTGCTGGGCTGGCGCGACGACGGCTCCCAGGTGGTGCTCGACGTGGAGGGCGCGCGCTGCACGAGCATTGACGAGGCCCCCGAGCCGCAGGCCGTGATCGCCGCGATGGTCACAAGCCTGCTGTGCGCGCCGTGGTCCGAGGAGGTCGAGGTGCTGCTGGTCGGTGCCGACCAGCCCTGGGCCACCGCCATCGACGACCCACGCCTGCGCCAGATCACCGACGCCGCGGCTGCCGTCTCGGAGGTCACCCGACGGTGCGCGCAGCGGCGCATCGCACTTGGCCCCCGACTGCTCGACGAGGTGCGCAGCCACCCCGACACGGCGCCGTCGTGGGCGCCACAGGTGGTGCTGTTCGCCAAGGCGCCCACCGCCGAGCAGTCACGGGAGCTCCAGTCGGCGCTCCAGTTCGGTCGCGTGGGTGTGAGCGTGGTCGGTGTGGGCCTCGGCACCGGCACGCGGCTGCGCTACACCGAACACGGCGGCCTTCACAAGGGCGAACGCTTCGAGCCGCAGCTCCTCACCACCGCGGCGCGCCGAGCGATCGTCGACCTGTTCGCCGCGACGAGCACCCCCGAATCCCACGCCGCCCCCTGGTGGGACGGGGCTGGCCCGCGACGGGCGGCCGGGGGCGGGCTGCAGTCCCACCCGTCGCCCGAGGCGTTCGCCCCGCTCTCCTCGCCACCGCGTCGCGGTCGCACACCCGGCGAGCCCGCCCCCTCGCTGGTCCTCTTGGGTGAGCCGGCCATCGTCGACGCGAACGGCGAACGCCCCCAGCGCGCGAGCCAACAGTGCATCGAGTACTGCGCGTGGCTGCTGTTCCACCCGGGAGCCAACGCCCAGACGATGGCGGCGGCACTGTGCGTGGCGGAGGGGACCCGTCGCTCCAACCTGTCCCGGCTACGCACCTGGCTGGGCGTGGACGCGGCCGGCGCCCGCTTCCTCCCCGATGCCTACAACGGGCGCATCCGCCTCGACGAGCGCGTCACCTCCGACTGGCACCGGCTCCTCGACTCGCTCGACGGCCCCGTCCGGCAGGCCAGCGACGACGCCCTGCGCCGCGCCCTCGGCATGGTCACCGGCGCGCCGCTCGGCACGGCGGCATCGCGCTGGCCGTGGGCGCGGGCGTTGCACGACGACATGGTCGCCATCGTCGTCGACATGGCATGCGAGTACGCCGACCGCGCCCTGCGCACGCAACGGCTCGACGACGCCCTCTGGGCCCTCGAACTGGTCGAGCACCACCTGCCCGGGCACGACGAGGTCCGCATCCGTCTCGTGAAGGTGCACTCACGCAGGCCCGACAAGTCCGCCCTCGGTGCCGCCGCGGACACCCTGCTTCGCGGGCTGCGCGACGACAACCGCGAGATCGCGCCCCACCATGCACGAGACCTCGACGACGCCCTCGAATCCACCCGCCAGCCACCCCATCGCATCCCCGCAGCCACGGCAAGCCTCGCCACACCGACGGCGAGCGTGCCGGCAGCGCTGCACCGGCGCACCTCAAAGGCCCTGTGATGCGCAGGTCATGCCGTCGGTTCGCTCTCAGGCGCGGCCGGTCACGGTCATTCGGAGCGGAAGCGCTCGTCGAAGTGTGCCGGCATCTGCACGACGATCCGCGCGGTGCCGTCGTGCTCCTCCAGGCTGGCGAAGGGGGCGATGCCGTGGTCGTCCCAGACGTAGGTCAGCGGCGAGACCCCGCCGGGCTCGTGCTCGAAGCGCTCCCACGTCCACGGCACGGCCAGCCGCACGGCCGCCATCACCTCATCCATCGTGTCGATGGGGCACAGCACGACGGTGTGCCGGTCGGGCACCGAGAACAGCAGCGCCCGCGACTCGCCGAAGTCCACCCCCAGCAGTCCGGGCATCACCCGGTCGAGGAAGTAGACGATCCCCGTCGTGCAGAACGATTCACTCTCCAGCACGTGCACGCCACCGTGTCGCTGGTGGGTGACGTCGCACTCGGCCAGCTCCCGCCAGGTGTTGTCCAAGCCGATCTGCCACAGCTCATCCACGCTGGCGTCGAGGTTGATGGCCGCCCGCGACGGCGGATAGTAGAGCGTCTCCGGCAGGTCGATCGCCAGCACCGCGCGGGCCCCGGGCGCGAACTCCCTCACCAGGCTCCCATCCATCGTGAGCGTCGAGTCCTCCAAGACGAGCCGCACCCGCAAGGCGGCGCGGGTCTCGTCGGGGGACAGCTCCTCCTGCGCCCTGCCGGAGGTCATGATCCGGAAGTGCTCGTGCAACACGTCGCGCAGCTCCGCGTAGTCCTCGCACTGGGCCGCCACCCGCGCGAGGTTGTCGAAGCCCACGCGCATCCCGTCGGGCAGCTCGGCGCCGCGCCCATCGTCGTCGACGGTGGCCTGCAGCGCGGCGAGCTCCTGCTCGAGCGCTGCGCGAAACATGGGCGTGCGCACCCCCAGGAGATGCTCGTACGGATCAGTCATCGCCGCTCCTCCGCGAAGTCCTCACAGCTCCCCCTCGTCAACGGCCCTGCGCAGCCACGGGGGCGGTGTCACGACGATCCCATGGGGCGGATCCTCCTGCGCGGTGGCAACGCGGGCAATCCCCTCCTCGTCGACGAGGAACACCGCCCCCGCAAGGCAATCCGCCTCCGAGCGGTGCGCGCGGCAGTCCTCCAGCAGAATCTCGACGTTGCGGCGGAAGCTGCCCGGCCCGTCGAGGGCACCGAACACGACGCGCCGCGAAGTCGGCACCGCCACCAGCACGCCGCGGTCGAGGTCCAGGGCGCGCCCGGCGGGGACGGGCACCTGCTCGTCGAGCATCGTGCAGACCACCGCCGTCGAACACGACGGCGACTCCAACGCCCACGTCTGCGGGCCCAGCTCCTCCAGCCGCCACGCGACGCCCAGCAGCTCCACGGAGGTGTTGAGGGTGGCCACGTCGCGGATCTCGTCGGCGCTCATGCGGTCCAGCCACGCGTTGTCGGCGGCGAGATGGCAGTCGGGGAGGTTGCCGATGCGCACGGTGAGCGCCAACCCGCGCGCCAGCGGCACCGCGATCCGATCGTCCTCGTCCACGTCGACGGTCAGCCGCAGCCTGGCCTCCGCCAGCGTCTGCTGCCGCATGAACTCCCGGAAATCGCCCATCGCTAGCCGTACGTGTCCCGCGGCCCACGGCCGTCGCGCACCGACCTCGGCCCATGCTTCCAGCTCTTCTGCGGCGGCCCGACGATCTCCACCCGCAGCACCGTCTTGTCTCCGAGCTCGTGATTCAGGCGGGCGACGATCTGCGAGGCCGAATACCGCATGCCGGTGGCCCACGCCGTCGAATCGCACTGCACCTTCAGCACGCCGTCGCGGAAGTCGACCGGCTGCGAGTGCTCCGCGTTCGCATCCCCGACGAGCCCCGCCCAGTTGCGCAGCACCGTCGACAACGACAGCCGCTTCACCCAGCCGCGCCGCTGCACCACCTGCTCGAACACGACACCGATCTCCTGCGGATCCCGCTCGTCCGGGTGCGCGCCGGAGCGCTGCTCCCCCTCCACCCGACGGCGCACCCGCGGCCTGCCCACCCTCGGCGGCGGCAGGTCCACGTCGTCCCCGCCCGGCTCGTAGCGGCGGCCCATCGCCGTCGCGTGCGCGATCCGCGCCGCCAGCTCGAGCCCCGTCGGATCATGCCCCTGCGACGACACCCCGCCGTCCGAGGCCTGCTCGGCCCCCTGCTCGAACTCGGGCTCGTCCGTCGCGCGCATCACGCCTCCTCGAGAGCGACGCTACCCGCCTCGACGCGGAAGCGGCGCTCGGCGGGAAACTCCGGCACGTCCGCGCCGACGGCGGCCGTGATGAGCACCTGCTCGGCGCCCCGGATCGCGTCGGCCAGCCGCTCCCGCCGCGACGCGTCCAGCTCGGCGAACACGTCGTCGAGCACCAGCACCGGCTCGGTGCCGTCATCGCGCACCAGCTCGAAGCCACCCAGCCTGAGCGCCAGCGCGAGCGACCACGACTCCCCGTGCGACGCATACCCCTTCGCCGGCAGCTCACCGATCATGAGCTCGACGTCGTCGCGGTGCGGCCCGGCGAGCGTCACCCCGCGGCGCAGCTCCTCGGCGCGCAGGCTCCGCAACTGCCCCAGCAGCCGGTCCTGGAGCGCGGCCCGCACATCGGCCGCGTCCGCGACGCCGTCGAGGTCCACGCCCGAGACATACCGGGCGTCGATGCGGTTGTTCACCGGCGCAATGCGTTCGTAGGCACGCTGCGCGAACGGCCGCACGTCGGCGAGCGTGTCCAGCCGCGCAT
This sequence comes from Propionibacteriaceae bacterium P6A17, assembly GCA_000619965.1. Lineage (GTDB taxonomy): Bacteria > Actinomycetota > Actinomycetes > Propionibacteriales > Propionibacteriaceae > Arachnia. Next base: position 30,366 of record JHVD01000013.1, on the reverse strand, counting down.
GCAACAACTCCGCGCCGACGCCCGCGAGCTGCTCGTCCCAGATCCCGAGGCTGAACTCGTCGTCGCCAGCACCCTTCGTCGCGCACCGCCCCGACATGGCCTTCAGCAGCGCATTGCGCTGCTTGAGCACCTTGTCGTAGTCCTGCTTCACCCCGGCCATGCGCGGCCACCGGGTGACGATGAGCGAATCGATCCAACGCCGACGGTCCGCCGGATCGCCACGCACGATCGCCAGGTCCACCGGCGAGAACACGACGGTGCGCAGCATCCCGACGAGGTCCCTCGGCCTGGGCAGTGGGGCCCGGTTGAGCCGCGCCTGGTTCTGTCGGCCCTGCGCGATCTCGAGCTCGAGGAGGATCTCCCGGTCGTCGTCACGGCCGGCGCGCACCCTCGCCCGCACCAGCGCGGACTCGCAGCCGGCGCGAATCAGCGGCACGATGCTCGACACCCGGTGGGAAGACGCCGTCGACAGATACTCGATGGCCTCCACCAGATTGGTCTTGCCCTGCCCATTGGCGCCGACGAACACCGTCACACCCGAAGTCAGCGCCAGATGGGCCTCCGCGTAGTTGCGGAAGTCGGTGAGTTCCAAAGCGGTGACGAACATGCTCGGCCCAGCCTAGCGTGACCGGCCTCGGCTGCCCCGACGAGCCCGCTCAGCTCGGCAGGCGCATCAGCATGATGACGTGACGGTAGTCGAGCAGTTGCTCGCCGTCGAGGCTCGCCAGCCCCGTGATGAGGCACGGCTTGCCCGGGGCGGTGAACGCGAAGTGCGCAAACGGGGCGTCGAGCGCCGAGAGGGCCTCGAGCAGGTACTGCGGGTTGAAGCCGGCGGCCGAGATGCTCGGCTCGTCACCGACCACCTCCACCGACGCGGCGATCGCCTCGGTGCCCTGCGCCTGGTCGCCGGTGGCGGCCTCGAGAGTGACGTGGTCGTCGTTGATGACCATCCGCAGTGGGGTGTTGCGCTCCGCGACGAGCTTCACGCGCTTGACCGCGGCGAGCAGCTCGTCGGTGGAGACCCGGACGTTGACGGTGCCGTCGACGTCCATCAGGTGCCGCACCTTCGGGAACGCCTGCGACAGCAGACGCGTCGTCGCCTCACGCGTGCCCAGCGGGCCGCTACCGACGAAGCCCGCAAGCCCCTCACCCTCGGCCTCAGTGGTGGACAGCGAGATCGTGATCTCCTCGCCGGCGCTCATCGCCTTGGCAGTGTCGGAGAGCACCTTGCCCGGGATGAGCACCGCGCCCTCCGCGTCGGGGCTGGCTGGATGCCAAGTGATCTCCTTCAGCGCCATGCGGTAGCGGTCGGTGGCGAGCAGGGAGAGGGTGTCGCCGTCGATCTCGACGCGCACACCCGTGAAGACCGACAGCAGCTCGTCGCGGCCCGCGGCGACGAACACCTGCGCGACGGCACGCTCGAACGTCGAGGCATCGACGGTGCCCGCCTGGGTGGGCATGTCGGGCAGCGTCGGGTACTCGTCGACGGGCAGGGTCTGCAGGGTGAAGCGGGCAGAACCGCAGGTCAGCTCGACCTTCGAGTGGTCAGCCTCGAGGCTCACGGGCTTGTTGGGCAGCGAGCGGGCGATCTCGGCGAGGAGCCGGCCCGACACGAGGACGGTCCCCTCGTCGCTGACCTGCGCCGGCATCGTGACCTTCGCGGACGTCGTCGAATCGAAGCTGGACAGCGTGAGCCCGTCTCCGTCGGCCTGCAGCAGCATGCCGGAGAGGATCGGCGCAGTGGGGCGGCTGGGCAGGCTGCGTGCGACCCAGGCGACCGCGTCGGCCAGCGCGTCACGCTCCACTCGAATCTTCACTTGCGTCTCCTCGTGAGTCCCTGCGCGGCGTCTTCAGGCCGCGCTCCCCCGATCATATCCACGGACGCCCCCTCAGGGCACCCGCGCGGCGGAACCGATCCGGCGCTACTCGTCGGCGATGGCCGACAACACCGGCTGCCTGGCCGCCCGGCGGGCCGGCCCGACGGCCGCCACCCACCCGAGGAGGGTGGTGACGACGAGGAACAGCAGCAGTTGCAGCCACGGAATGTCGAGGGTGCCGATGCCGGCGCCGCGGTTGGCATACTGCACCAGCACGCCGATCAGGAGGCCGAGCAGCACGCCGGTCACCCCGCCCATCGTGGTGATGAGCACGGCCTCCAGCGACACCATGCGACGGATCTGCCGCCTGGTGAGCCCGACCGCGCGCAGCAGCCCGATCTCGCGGCCGCGCTCGACGACGCTCAGCGACAGCGTGTTGCCGACGCCGAGCAGCGAAATGATCAGCGCGAGCCCGAGAAGGCCGTAGATGAGCCCGACGATCTGCTGCACCTGATCGATGCGCGCCTGCACGTACTCGTCGACGCTGCTCACCGTCACGAGCTTCTGGCCGGAGGTCGCGGCCTGCAACGCGCGCCCCAGCTTGGCCTTGTCGGCGCTCGCCTGCGCGAACACCACCACCTTGCTGAGCTCGCGCACCGAGTTGATCTTCTCCAACGTCGAGCGGTGCATCACCACCTCGGCGCCGTCCTCCAGCTCGCCGATCCCCGTGACGAGCAGGCGCTGGGTGCCGCTCTGGCCGCGCAGCTCGAACGTCTTACCCAGGGAGAGGTCGTGCCGGGAGGCGAAATCGGGCGCGATCACCGCCGAATCCGTCTCGGCGGTCATCGTACCGGCGAGGATGTTCGTCGGGCTCGCCTGCAGCAGCGCCTTCGGGGTGGTGCCGACGACGTCGACGGTCTCCTCCGTGCCGCCCAGCATCGCCTTGGCGGGCGCGAACGACCCCACCCAGTAGACGCCCGGCGTCCCCTCTGCGGCGACGGCGACCTTCTTGTCGAACGGGGCCCGGTTGACGGGGGCGATCACGAAGTCGCCCCGCTGGTCCTGCGTGAGCTGGGTGCGCATCGACGTCTCGACGCTCGAGGCCAGCACCGACAGGGCCGTCACCAGCGCCAGCCCCAGCATGAGCGCGCCTGCCGTCGCCGCAGTCCGACGCGGCTGCCGCTGCGCGTTGCGCTGCGCCAGGGCCCCCACCTCGCCGAAGGTCCGCGACAGCAGCAGTGCACTGCCGCGCAGCACCGGCCGTCCGAGCATGCCCGCGGCGAGCACCGCGCCGACGAGCAGCAGCCCGCAGCCGGCGCCCACCCACCACAGCGGCTGGGGCACGTCGAGGAAGATGCCGCACACGAGCAGCGCCGCGGCCAGCTCGAACAGCACGATGCCGAGCATGTCCTGGGTCACGTGCCCCTCGGGGGCCGCCGTCGGCACCGCCTGCGACAGGGCCTCGACGGGCCGCTGCCGGGACGCGCGCAGCGCGGGCAGCAGCGCGGCGATCGTCGTGACCCCCACCCCGACGACCACCGCCGCCACCACGGAGACGACGGTCAGTCGCGGGGCCTGGTCGCCGAGGTCGACGCCCAGGGTGCCCAGGCCGGAGCGCAGCGCCCACACCAGCGCGTAGCCGACGGCCACCCCGAGCAGCGACCCGAGCAGGCCGATCGCGAGCGCCTCGAGCAGCACCGAGCGTCGGATCTGGCGGCGCGTGGCGCCGATGGCGCGCAGCATCGCGAGCTCGCGGGAGCGTTGCGTGACGAGGATCGAGAACGTGTTGACGATGAGCAGCGACGCCACGGCCAACGCGATGGCAGCGAACACGAGCAGGATCGCCGTCACGAATCCCATGCCGGTGGACAGCAGCTCCTCCACCTCGGCGGCGAGCTCGTCGCCGGTGCGGACCTCCCAGTTGGGGGGCACCACCTCGGCCACGGCCTTCGCCACCGCCGCCGCGTCGGCGCCCTGCTCGACGGTGGCCCACACGCCCTGGTAGCGGTCCTGGCCGCCGGCGAAGAGCCGCTGCGCGTCGTGCTGGGTGAAGAACAGGTAGCTGGAGCCGGCCGTGGCGCCAGCGCCGTACGTGGCGGTGCCGACGAGCCGGAACTGCTGCGTGTCCGCGAACGGCGTCGCCACCTTCACCATGTCGCCGATGGCGTGCCCGGAGCGGCGCACCGTCGACGGGTCGATCGCCACCTCGCCCGCATTCGTCGGCGCCCTGCCCTCGACGACGCGCGCCCCCGTCAGCCCGTCGGCGGCGGGGGTCGTGTGCCAACTCGACCCGATGCCGGGCGCGCCCTGGAGGGCCACGAGGTGCTCGTCGGTGTCGAGCATGTAGACCTGCGCCGACGACACGACGCCGGTCACCTGGCGGAGCCCGGGGACGTCCGCGATCAGTTCGAGGTCGTCGGGAGTCAGGGAGCGGACGTTGATCATGGCGTCGGTGGCGAACTCGGTGAATCCGGTGCCCTGGCGGACGACGTTGACGTCGCCGACAGTGGACTTCACGATCTCGTCGACGCTGCGCTGCAGGAGGTTGGTGAACATCAGCGAGCCGGCGACGAAGGCGACGCCCAGCACGATCGACAGCGCGCTCAGCAGGAGCCGCAACTTGCGCGCGAGAAGGGATTTCCAGGTGGCGTTCAGCATGCCGTCACATCGCCCGACGCGGCTTGCTCGACGCTGCGGGCGCCTCGTCGTCGTCGGCAGGATCCGGTGCGCTCCCCGGTCTGGCCGTCGACGCTCGGTGGTAGCGCATCGAGACGACGTCGAGGATCTCGTCCTGGCCGGCGCCATGGAGGTCCTCGACGATGCGCCCGTCGGAGAGGAAGACGACGCGGTCCGCGTAGCTGGCCGCGTGCGCGTCGTGGGTGACCATCACGATGGTCTGCCCGAGCTCGTCGACGCTGCGGCGCAGGAAGCCCAGCACCTCCTGGGCCGTGGCGGAGTCGAGGTTGCCCGTCGGCTCATCGGCGAACACGATCTCCGGCCTGGTGATCAGTGCACGGGCGCACGCGACGCGCTGCTGCTGCCCGCCGGAGAGTTCCGTCGGCTTGTGGGTGAGGCGGTCGCCGATGGCGAGCGTGTCGACCAGCCGCCCGAACCACTCCTCGTCGACGGCCTTGCCGGCGATCTTCAGCGGCAGCACGATGTTTTCGCGCGCGGTGAGCGTCGGGACGAGGTTGAACGACTGGAAGATGAAGCCGACGCGTTCGCGGCGCAGCTCGGTGAGCGGGGTGTCGGCGAGCTGCGCGACGTTGGTGTCGCCCAGGTAGACCTGTCCGGCCGTCGGGGTGTCGAGCGCGGCGAGCAGGTGCATGAGGGTGGACTTGCCGGAGCCGGAAGGGCCCATGATGGCCGTGAACCTTCCCGCCTCGACCTCGAAGTCCACGCTGCGCAGCGCCACCACCAGGGTGTCGCCGCTGCCGTACTCCTTGGTGAGCCCCACCGTCCGCGCTGCTACGTTCACGCCTCGACACTACCTGCCGGATTCGCTCACTCTCCACGGCTGTGTCCTTGAAGACATGGGGATGTGTGTCTACTCATCATCGTCATAGCTGCTGTGGAGACTGTGGAGAAGTTTCGTCTGCCCTAGTCCCACGCCACCAACCCGGTGTGGACAACCCGCCCTGGAGCTGATGAAGCACACGGTTGTGATTTGTGGAGACTGCTCGGCTCGAAGTTCTCCACAGCAGTCTCCACAGTTGTGCGCGACAAGTTTTCCACAGTTGGTGCGGGTGTCGGAAGGGTCGCGACGACGTCCCTCGGCCGGACGCGCGGTGGCGGAGGGACGTCGTCGGGGATGGCTCAGCCGTGCTTGATGCGGTTGGTGAGCTCGGTGACCTGCGTGTACAGCGCGCGGTCCTCGCTGATGCGGTCGGTGATGCGGCGCACGGAGTTGAGGACGGTCGAGTGGTCGCGGCCGCCGAACTTCGCGCCGATCTTCGGCAGCGACAGGTCCGTCAGCTCGCGGCACAGGTAGATGGCGATGTGGCGCGGCATCGCGATGTTCGCGACCCGGCTGGGGCCGGTGAGGTCGTCGACGCTGATCCCGAAGTAGGCGCTGGTGGCCTGGATGATCGACTGCGCGTCGACCTGCACCTCCCCCTCCGGCATGAGGTCGTCGAGGACGCTGGCGGCGAGCTCCGGGGTGATCTCCTGCTGGTTGAGGCTCGCGAGCGCCGCGATGCGGGTGAGCGCGCCCTCCAGCTCGCGGATGTTCGACGTGACCCTCGCGGCGATCAGTTCGAGGACCTGGGTGCCCGCGGTGAGGCGCTGCGAGGCCACCTTCTTGCGGAGGATCGCGATGCGCGTCTCGAGGTCGGGCGGCTGGATGTCGGTCATGAGGCCCCACTCGAAGCGCGAGCGCAGCCTGGGCTCGAGCGCCTCGAGGAGCTTGGGCGGGCGGTCGGAGGTCATCACGATCTGCTTCTGCGCGTTGTGCAGCGTGTTGAACGTGTGGAAGAACTCCTCCTGCGTCTGGATCTTCTGCGCCAGGAACTGGATGTCGTCGATGAGGAGGACGTCGATGTCGCGGTAGGAGCTGCGGAACTCGGCGGTGCGGTTGCTCGAGATCGCGTTGATGAAGTCGTTGGTGAGCTCCTCGGTGGAGACGTACTTCACGCGCAGGCCCTCGTAGTAGCTGCGCACGTAGTGGCCGATCGCGTGCAGGAGGTGCGTCTTGCCGAGGCCCGAGGCGCCGTAGATCAGCAGCGGGTTGTACGACTTGCCGGGAGTTTCCGCGACGGCGGCCGCCGCGGCGTGCGCGAAGCGGTTGGAGGAGCCGGCGACGAAGCTCTCGAAGGTGTAGCGGGGATTGAGGCGCAGGTCCTGGTCCGGCTTGGGACGGGCGAGGAGCGGCTCGGGCATCTGGGCTGCGGTCTCCTCGTCGACGGCGGCCGCCACCGGTGGCTGCTCGGGTGCCTGATCGGGGTCGATCATCACCGCGAGGTGGGTGGGGGCGTCGAAGTGTTCGGAGAGCTGTTTCTCGATGGTGGTGCGCAGCCTGGTCTCGACGCGGTCGCGGGTGGGCTCGTCGCCGACGGCGAGCATCAGCGTCGTGCCGTGCATGGCGATGGGTTTCGTGCGACGCAACCATGCCCTCGTGGGGGTGTCGACGGAGGCGATGATCGCGCTCCACAGGGAGTCGAGGTCGGTTGCTTCAGTCACTCGAGCCCCTTGTCCTAATCGAGAGCAGCACCATGGTTGTCAACATTTCCACATGGTTTCCCACAGGATATGCCGGAGTGTCGAAGTTAGTCGTCGCGGCCCGGTTTCGCAACCCGAATCGGCGATTCGCTCGGCGTGTCGGCTGGACTACACTGGTGTAATTCGTTTGGGACCCGACGAGGTTTGGAGATTTCGGAGGGTTCAACGTATCGTTGGCAAGTCGCTGTCTCGGACAGCCCCCTTCCCCTGCCCTCGGGCAACACGACTGACCAACGGAGTACTTCCATGAGCAAGCGCACCTTCCAGCCGAGCAACCGTCGTCGCAGCCGTACCCACGGCTTCCGCGCCCGGATGCGCACTCGTGCCGGCCGCGCCATCCTGGCCGCGCGTCGTCGCAAGGGTCGCAGCGAGCTGTCGGCCTGAGCCCGGCTCCGTGCTGCCCGTCGCATCCCGACTGAAGGCACCCGCCGACTTCACGGCGTGCTTTCGCGGGGGTGCGCGGGCGGCGGGCGAGACGGTCGTCGTGCACGTACGCCGGCCAGACCCGATGAATCCACCCGCCACCACGCGGGTGGGTTTTGTCGTCTCCAAGAAGGTCGGCAACGCCGTGGTGCGCAACCGCACCAAGCGACGGCTGCGTCACATCGTCGCAGGCCTGTCGTCGCCCTTCGCCACCGACGTCGTCGTACGGGCACTCCCGCCAGCCGCGCTCGCGGGGCCGGAGCTCGTCGACGATGTGACCTCGGCCTGGCAGCGGGCTTTCCGCAAGGCCGCCCCATGCTGAAGTACCCGCTCATCTGGTTCGTGCGGGGCTGGAGACGGTTCATCTCGCCGCTGTACGGCGACGTGTGCAAGTTCCACCCCACCTGCTCCGCGTACGGACTGCGCGCCCTGGAGTTCCACGGCGCGATCAAGGGCTCCGCGCTGATCGTCCAGCGCATCGTCCGCTGTCACCCGTGGTCAATGGGTGGCGTCGACTATGTCCCGGGCACCCCGGAACGCATTGCTTGGGAGGCCAGTGAGGCCTTCGCAGAACACACCGACCACGAGGTGAAGAAGTGATCGAACTGCTCCTACCCCTGGGTATCTGGGACTCCATCTACGGGGCCCTGTCCACGATGATGCAGCCGCTCTACTGGGCGGTCTCCGGCCTGCTCGTGTTGTTCCACTGGTTGTGGGGCGTCTGGCTGGCGCTCCCCCAGGGTGTGGCCTGGACGCTGGCGATCATCTCGCTGACCGTCGTGGTGCGCACCGCGATGATCCCGCTGTTCGTCAAGCAGATCAACAGCGCCCGCAACATGCAGCTGATGCAGCCCAAGATCCAGGAGCTGCAGAAGAAGTACGGGCACGACCGGGAGCGTCTCGGCCAGGAGTCGATGAAGCTGTACCGCGAAGAGGGCGTCAACCCGATGGCGTCGTGCTTCCCGCTGCTCATCCAGATGCCGATCTTCCTTGCGCTGTTCCGCGTGCTGCAGGGCGCGTCGGATGGGCAGGTGCGCGGCACGTGGCTGAAGGAGCGGCCGGACCTCGTCGAATCCCTGCAGCAGGCGAAGCTCTTCGGGGCCGAGCTGGCGTCGAAGATCTTCCCGCTGACGCCGTTCGGGCCGACGCAGGTGCTCGGCATCATCCTCGTGATCTTGATGGTGGCGGCCCTCTTCGTCACGCAGTTGCAGCTCATGCGCAAGAACATGCCGCCGGAATCGCTGACCGGCCCGATGGCGCAGCAGCAGAAGATGATGCTGTACCTCTTCCCCGTCATCTACGCGGCCTCCGCGGTGGTCATCCCGATCGGTGTCCTGGTGTACTGGCTGGCCTCCAACGTCTGGACCATGGCCCAGCAGGGCATCCTCATCCGCAACAACCCCGCGCCCAACACCCCCGCGTACATCGACTGGGAGGAGCGCATGCGAGCCAAGGGCCTCGACCCGGACGAGATCATGCGCAAGCGCCGCGAGAAGGCTCGCCGCAGCCGCGAGACGAAGGGCACGACGCGTACCGTCCGCGGTCAGGAGACCGTCTCGTCGTCGACCGAGACCGCAGAGGGTGCCGCCAACGCCGCGACCGCACCTGCGAAGGTGCAGCGTCAGCAGGTGACCCGCTCGACGGTGCGCGTGACCAGCGACGGCAAGAAGGTCGTCACGCGACAGCAGCCGAAGCAGCAGACCCGCTCCCAGCGGAAGAAGAAGTAGGCGGCGCCGGACCGCCCCCTGTCCTCCCGGCCCGCTCGGGCCACCCATCGTGAGAAAGGACTCGCATGAGTGACAACCAGGCCAGCCTGCTGGCCGAGGGCGACCTCGTCGCCGACTACCTTGAGGAGCTCCTCGACATCGCCGACCTCGACGGCGACATCGAGAACTCCGTCGCCGACGGGCGCGCGTTCGTCGCCATCGACACCGATTCCGAGCTGCTGGTTGGCAAGGACGGTGAAGTGCTCGAGGCGCTTCAGGAGCTGGCGCGGCTCGTCGTCATAACGGAGACGGGTCACCGCTCGCGGCTCATGGTCGACGTCGGCGGCTTCCGCGCTCGTCGTCGCGCGGAGCTCGTCGCAATGGCGAAGGACGCGATCGCAGAAGTGCAGGACACGGGCGAGCCCGTGCGCCTCATGCCGCTGAATGCCTACGAGCGCAAGATCGTCCACGACGAGGTGGCTGCGGCCGGGCTCGTGAGCGAGTCGGAGGGCGAGCCGCCGAATCGGCGCGTTGTCGTCCAGAAGGGCTGAGTGTGGAGCAGCAACTCGACGGCGAGGGCGCGGCTTCGGCCGCGCTCTTGTCTTTATATCCCTTTGCAGGGGAACAGCTAAAGCAGTATGTCGATATATTGGCTTCCCGTGGAATCGAGTGGGGACTGCTCGGGCCGCGCGAGGGCGGCAAGCTGTGGTCCCGTCATGTGGCCAACTCGGCCGCGCTCGTGGATGTCATCCCCGACGGGGTCTCCGTTGCCGACGTCGGCTCGGGGGCCGGGCTCCCGGGTATTCCCCTCGCGATCGTCCGTCCCGACCTGGAGGTCACCCTCATCGAGCCCCTGGAGCGTCGCTCGGCGTTCCTGACACTTGCGGTGGATGAGCTGGGCCTTGGGGATCGTGTGCGCGTGCATCGCGGTCGTGCCGAGGACCTTCGCCGCTCGGCACCCGGGCTGGGAGCCTTCGACGTGGTGACCGGTCGGGCGGTCGCACCTTTGGGGAAGCTGATCGGATGGACGCAGGAGCTGTTCCTTCCCGACGGGGTGCTGCTGGCGCTCAAGGGTCAATCTGCGGAGCAGGAGATGGCGAAGGCGGCGAAGGTGCTGCGCCAGTGCCGCCTTCGCGCGGAGGTGTTGGAGCTCTCCCCCGGGCCAGGTCTGCCCGGGACCCGCGCTGTTCGCTGCCGGCGCGACGTGTAGGCACTCGGCCGAGGAGACCGTAGGGCGGGGCGTTCCACGTGGAACGCCCCGCCGTCGTGTCTCGCCGTTGATTCCATTGGGCAGCGATGGGCCAGCGCTCCTCGATTTGGCCGCGACGCGCTGGCGTGTCGAGCGGGGTAGACGGGTAGGATCGGACGGGTTGATCGAGAGGAGCACGTGTGGCCATCTTCTTCAGGAAGCGGAAGCCGCGTCCGGTGAGCAATGGCGAGGATTTCTGGAAGGATCACGCGAACGTTCCACGTGGAACGGATGGCGCTACGGCACCGGCGAGTCCGCGGAGGGCCGCCCTCTACGACGAGACCGAGGAGTACGGCGACGAGTACGGTGACGAGCTGTACCCGGAGGAGATGGACGCACCGCGACTCCCCCGCCCCGAGCAGCCGAGGGTCTTCGTCGTGGCCAACCAGAAGGGCGGCGTCGGCAAGACGACCACGACGGTCAACGTCGCGATGGCACTCGCGCTCGGTGGGCTCAATGTCCTCGTAATCGACAACGATCCCCAGGGCAATGCCTCCACCGCACTCGGCGTCGAGCACTCCCCCGGGACTCTGGGAACCTATGAGGTGCTCGTCGAGGGTGACCCGATCATCGCGCACACACAACTCACGCCCCATTCCCCCAATCTCCACGTCCTGCCGGCGACGGTGGATCTCGCGGCGGCGGAGATGGAACTCGCGACCATGGCCGGCCGTGAGGCGCGCATGAAGCACGCGCTCGACGAGTATCTCGAGCAGTCCGGTGCTGACTACGTGTTCATTGACTGTCCCCCGTCGCTGGGCATGCTGACGCTCAATGCGCTGGTCGCGGCCACCGAGATCATGGTGCCGATCCAGACCGAGTACTACGCGCTCGAAGGCGTCACGGCTCTGATGAGCACGATCAACAAGATCAAGGGATCTCTGAACGACGATCTCAAGCTCACGAACATCCTGCTGACGATGTACGACAAGCGCACCAACCTCTCGAAGGATGTGGCGACGGAGGTGCGCAAGCACTTCCCGGACGAGACGCTCGACGTCGAAATCCCGCGCTCGGTGCGCATCGCCGAGGCGCCGAGCTTCGGCCAGACCGTGCTCACATATCAACCGCGCTCCGACGGCGCCGTCGCCTACACGGCAGTCGCCGAGGAGATCGCCAGCCAGGCGGAGACGAAGGAGTAGACATGGCTGCACCGAAGCAATCGAGACTTGGCAAGGGCCTCGACGGGCTGCTGGCGCGGACTGAGGAGCCCACGACGTCGCAGCCGACGCTGCGCGAGCTACCCATCGACAGTATTCGGCCCAATCCGAAGCAGCCGCGGCAGCACTTCGATGAGGATGATCTCGCCGAGCTTGCGGAGTCGATCCGTGCGTTCGGGGTGCTGCAGCCGGTCGTCGTGCGACCCCTGAAGCCGGGTATGTACGAGCTGGTGATGGGGGAGCGACGTCTGCGGGCGTCGGAGCGCGCCGGGAAGACCAGCATCCCGGCCATCGTGCGCCACACCGACGACGACACCCTGCTGCGCGACGCGCTCATCGAGAACGTGCATCGATCGGACCTGAACCCGATTGAGGAGGCGATGGCGTACGAGCAGCTGCTGGGGGAGTTCGGATGCACAAAGGAGGAGCTGTCGACGCGCATCCACCGTTCGCGTCCGCAGATCTCCAACACGCTGCGCCTGCTGAACCTTCCGACGTCGGTGCAGACGAAGGTGGCTGCCGGCGTGCTGAGCGCCGGACATGCCAAGGCGTTGCTCGGGCTCGAGACGCCGGGGGACATGGAAGCACTGGCGGCCCGGATCATCGCCGAAGGCCTGTCGGTACGGACCACGGAGGAGCTCGTGGCGTTGGGACGACGGGCACCCGCCGCGCCGAAAGCCCCAAGGCTGCCCAGGACCGCGTCGGCTCAGGAGTCCGAGCTGTCGAGTGCGCTGAGCGACCACTTCGACACACGGGTGAAGGTGAACATCGGGCGCAACAAGGGCAAGATCACCATTGAGTTCGCGACGGGAGAGGACCTCGAGCGCATCATGGCAATCATCAACGGTAAAACTGTTTCATACTAAAACGGTAGACTGGCAAAGAAGTAAAGAGGTTTGTCGACAATGAGTGCTGACAAGGGGCTTAACGCGGGAGCGGATCAGGGTGACGACTACGACCCGCTCGAATGGGTGATGGTCGAGGACATCCCGGGCATCAGGAAGGCGCACAAGTTCTATCAGGTGATGGCCTGGATCGTCGGCGTGCTGCTCGTCGTCCTCACGCTCATCGCCATGCCGCTGAAGTACATCTGGGACAACGACGTCCTCGTGCGCTGGGTGGGCGTCGCACATGGCTGGCTCTACGCGGTGTTGCTGGGATCGGTCGTGTACCTCGGCCTGCGCGTCAAGTGGGGATGGCAGTGGTTCGTCGGCATCGCCCTCGCCGGCACCGTCCCCTTCCTGAGCTTCTACGCGGAGCACCGCGCGACGAAGGACGTCCGACGCCGCATCGCCGACATCGAGGCGCGCGGCCTCTGACCGCTCGACACCGACGGTGGCCTCCCCTGGGATGGGGGAGGCCACCGTCGTCTTCATGCCTGGCGACCGCTCGGCGAACGCCATCGTCTTCACGCTCGGCACGCGCTCCGGCCGGCGCCCGCTGGGCATGAACATCTCGTGAACTCTGCGCGTCTGGCACACAACGTGCCTAGTGGGCGATTTTGGGACGTGATTGGGTCTTCGTTGGTCAAGCCAGTTCGAAAGGAGCATGATGTCCCCCAAACGTTTCTTCAGCGCCTTGAGCGTTGTGGGACTCCTCACCGCCTTGACCGCGGTGACCCTGCCTGCCGGCGCCGCCGGTACGGCCCCCACTCTCACCCCCGCCGATGGCGCGTTCGTCGTCGGTGAGGCTTCCGTCGAGGCATTTCCGACGACACGTGGCGATCGCGTGGTGGCGTTGACGATCGACGATGAGCCGTTGGCGGCGACGGAGGTCGTGGGCACGTCGACGCTGCGCTTCGGCGTCGGCTCGAACTCGATCGAGGGCAAGTACGGTTCGTACCTGCTTGTCAACGGCAAGTCCGAGCAGCGCATCGCCTTGGACCGGGGCGAGTACGTCAACGAGACCGTGGAATTGGAGGTGCCGAACGAGTGGCTCGTCAAGGGGGACAACGTGATCACGTTGAAGGTCGGCACGTTCACCACCTCCTGCGGTGCGAACTACGACGACTTCGAGGTGTTCGACGTCGAGTTGGTGACGGGCGGCCCGGTGACGGCCAGCGACGCCAACCGGGCCAGCTACAACATGGGCGACGGCTCGTGCGGCTCGAACACGACGCTGTTGAAGGAGTTCGATGCCCACTTCAAGGTGGGCGACGATCCGCAGGCCAGCACGGGCCTGACCGGGACGCTCGATTCGACGACGCTCGCCGACGGGGAGCATGTGCTGGCGGCGACCACCGCCCAGGGCGGGGTGACCCGTCACACCGTGCGCGTCAACAACGGGAATCCGATGGCACCGCAGTTGAACGTCCGCGACGGGCAGGTGCTGCAGGGCGAGGTGCTGGTGCACGACGTCGTGTCCGAGAAGGCGCCGGCAGCGGCGTCGTATGAGGTCGACGGCAAGGCGGCGGCGGGTGAGCCTTCGGGTGGAGCCGGGACGGCGGCGTTCGTGTTCGCGATCGGCTCGAACTCGTCGGAGGCGCGCTATGGCAACACGGTCCTGGTCAACGGGCAGGAGCTGCCGCTGGTGGACCGCGACTACGTCAGCGAGACGGTGCGCGTGGAGTTCCCGGCGGCGTGGCTGCGCCCGGGCCGCAACGAGATCGTGATGCGCACCGGCACCATTCAGAGTTCGTGCGGCACCAACCACGACGACTTCGTCATGTCGAAGGTGGGCCTCGACTTCCCGGGCGGGACGGTCGCGGGCATGGGGTTGCAGTCGCGTTATGACATGGGCGACGGCAACTGTGGCAGCTCGCCGGCGAAGCTGCTGACGGCGCAGTTCTCGTTCGACGTGAGTGTCGACGAGCCCGGGCTGAGGCTGGTGCTGGACACGACGACGTTGGCCGACGGTGCGCACACCGTCTCTGCGGTGTCGGCGGACGGGGCGCGGCTGACGCGCAACGTCGTGGTCGACAACAATGGTCCGCGCCTGACGGGCAGCACCCCGACGGAGGGCGCGCACTTGAGTGCCGCGACGACGTTGGCGGTGGAGTTGGACGATGTCTCTGGCGTCGACGACGGCTCGGTGCTCGTGACGCTCGACGGCGCAAATGTGCAGCCGGGCGCCCGGATCGGGGCGGGACTGCGGCAGGGCAGCCATGCGTTGGTCGTCGTCGCGAAGGATGTGTTGGGGCAGACGTCGACGCACACGGTCACCTTCACCTCGGACGACATCCCCGGCGGGGTGGTGTCCACCTCGGCCACCGTGAAGGGGGAGGGCGTCGTCGAGCTGGGGGCCTCCGTCGCGGAGGACGGGGAGGACGAGTATGAGACGACGTTCCACCTCGGCGCCGCCGGCCGTGTGACGGCCGGCTCGGAGGGCACCAGCGTTTCGATTCCGACGGAGCTCAACCCGGAGGCCGACGGCCAGGTGCAGCTCGGTGTGGTGTCGGCCACCGATGGCGAGGGTGATCGCAGCCCGGCTGCGGCGAACACGAGCTGGCAGCGGTTTGACGTGTCGGTGCCCGACGGCGCCACTGCGGCTCCGACGGTGCATTGGAGCGGCGACGTGGATCCGCAGCGTCTGGCGCACCTGCTCGTGTGGGACCACGTCGAGGGTGCATGGGATCAGCTGGTGGAGCAGCGTGGCGTGCTGAACGCGCCGACGGTGCTGGCGGCGGTCGCGCGGCCTGAGCATGTGGGCGAGGGTGTGGTCAACGTGATGGTGGCGGCGACGGATCCGTTCGCCGACGACATCGACAAGGACATCACCGGCGCCTTCCAGGATCCGTCCGACTACGACTTCTCCATTGCGCACTTGACGGACACGCAGTACCTCTCCGAGGGCGCGGCGGGTGACTGGCGCACGGACAACACCGAGCTGCACCCGGATGCGGAGCGGGCGTTGTGGCGCGACGCGTACGCGGACGTGCTGCGCTGGGTGGTGGCCAACGCGGAGGAACGCAAGATCAGCTACATGGCGCACACGGGCGACATCATCGAGAACAACACGAAGGTGCACGCGGATCCGGCGATGCAGGAGCAGGTGCAACGCGAGTGGGCTGAGGCTTCGAAGATCCAGGAGATCATCGACGCCTCCGGCATCCCCAACGGTGTGTTGCCGGGCAACCACGACAACCAGTACGGCACCGACGGCTCGATGTACAACGAGCACTTCGGGCCGGATCGCTACGAGCGCGTCAGCAAGCAGTGGCGTGCCGATGCGAAGTACGGCGGTCCGTGGAAGCCGGGGGACAACGAGAACCACTACGACCTATTCAGCGCGGGCGGGCTCGACTTCGTGGCCGTCCACCTCGCCTACGGCGTGACCCGTGAGGAGATCGATTGGGCCAACAGCGTCTTCCGGCAGTTCCCGGACCGCAACGGCCTGTTGTTCTCGCATGCCTACCTGACCACCTCGTCGGAGCCCGACGGCCGTGATGCCCCGTACTCCAACGCGGAGGGACGCGAGCAGGCTCGTCGGATCGTGGAGCAGAACCCGAACGTCGTGATGACCCTGAACGGGCACCATCACGGGGTGGGCCTGAACGTCCGCAAGGACGCCGGCCAGGTGGGCAACCATGTCGTCGAAATGCTTGCCGACTACCAGTTCTACGAGGTCCCGACGACGCACCCGAAGTTGGCCGACTTGCGCGCCAACTACGCCGAGGGCACGTCGTTGCGCTTCGGGTCGAGCTTCTTCCGCCTGTTGCAGTTCGACGTCGACCGCGGCGAGCTCGTCATCAACGCGTACTCGCCGTTCCTGGGCGAGTTCGGGGCGGAGGAGTACGACGTCGAGAAGCGCTACGACGTGCACTCCGACGAGTTCCGGGTGCCGCTGCAGCTCAGCAGCCGCACGACGTCGTTGACGACGGACGCGGTGGGCGTCGTCGTGGCCAGCGACGAGGTGTTGGGTGTTGCGAAGGCCAAGGCCGGCGAGTGGGCGACGATCAGCGTCGACTTCGCGACGGTGGAGGCGTTGCCGAAGGTGGACGACGTGCCGGTGGCGTGGCTCGCCGTCGCGGAGAACACCTCGGGTGGTGTCGTCGCGTCGCCGATGCACCTGCTGTCCGTGGACCTCGCACCGGCCGGTGAGCCTGGCGGCACCGACGAGGCTGACGGGACGGACGAGCCCGGTGGCACCGACGAGCCCGGTGGCACCGACGAGCCCGGTGGGACGGGGGCGCCAGGCGAGATCGACGAGCCCGGTACGCTGCCCGACGGGTCCCCTCGGCCCGGGCTGCCCTCGACGGGTGTCAGCCGGCTCGAGATCGTGCTGACGGCCTAGTCAACCGCTGAGCGCAGTGTGGCGCCCATCCTTCGGGTGGGCGCCACACTGCGCTCAGGCCCCACGTCGCTTGCTCGTGGCGCGTCGGTGGGTGCGCCGTCGGCCGTGCGGAGGTGTGGCGGTCCTTTGGGGAGCGGAGCGTTGCGCGAACGGCCCTTCGGCTCCTCGGAGCGTCGAAGGATCGCGCCGGTGCGATCGTGCGCGACGATGCCCGCGTGTTGATCAGCGACTGCGATCTCCCGCCCGTCTGGCGAGACGCAGGCGCCACTGATGGCGCCGCGGCCGACCCGTCCGGATTCCATGCCAAGACCGACGGCCTGTCGCTGTCAGCGCTGAGCATGGCAGCATTCGACGCCGCCGGCCTTGTGGACGAGCTCGTCCACGAGGCGGGCCACGACTCGAACTACCTCTGCGTCGTCTCCATGGATCGGATCGTCAAGATCGGCGCGAAACCGTCGACCCGAGCCGTGGGCGACAGCATTGACAGCGCCCTCGCCGAGGCGATCAACGGACTCGACAAGACCGAACTGATCCGCCGCCGCGGCCCCTGGCGGACCATCGAGCAGGTCGAGCGCGCGACGCTCGAGTACATGTGGTGGTGGAACCACTCCCGCCTCCACAGTGAACTCGGCTACCGCACACCCCTCGAGGTCGAAGCCGCGCATCATGCTGGCCAAGAACCACCCCAGCCGGCAACCGCCGGTCAAGGAACCCCATAGGAACGAATCCCAGGGTGATTCGTCTTCCGTAGTCCGAAGACCGAGGTGCTCTCGGCGTGGATCCGACGGATCTCGGCAACGAGGAGCTCACCCTCCATGGCCCCCTCAGCGGGCGGTCGTCTCTTCGCGACACGGTAGCCGCGGGAAGTGAGGAACCCACATTCCGCAGCGAGGATGCGGCAGAAGACCTCGACCCCTGAACTGACCAGGGTATTCGTCGATGCACCGGATCATCTCGTCCTGGGGCGGTCGAGTTCCGCTGCAAAAGAGGGCCGAGGCGGCGTCGAGGGTCCCGTCCGCTCGGCGGGCTTCGCCGAGTTCGCGTGCGAGGCGCTCCGTCTCCTGCCGCAGGTCCTCTCCGGCAGGAATCTACTCGATCTCGAGCCCCTGGGGGTTGCACCGCATATGCAAGGTCTCCTCCCCAACACCGAGCTATCGGGCCACAGCCCGGATCGAGTGCGAGCGAGGCCCTCGCTGAGCGGTTTGACGTTCCAGAACCATCCGCACGGCACGCTCCCGCAGCCACGACTCAACTCCTTGGGCACATTCCAATTCGGCTCCGGTCGAAAAGGAACGAAACCCATTGCGCTTCACTCTGGCCGGTAGCGTTGTGCGGGTGGGTGCGAAGGCACCCGAATCCGGGGTTGGAAGGGGATGAGGGATGGACGTCAGCGAAGGTGTGGCGTACGACGCATGGCTTGCGAGCTTGGGCGTTGCTGAGGTTCGTACCCTCTTCGCCCGACGTGGGTGTCGGCAGTTGCTCATCAAGAGCCTGTCCCCGCGCCAGGACAATGACAAGAACCAAATCTACGTCGGCGGCGACCTGAGCGATGTCGCGAAGATTCCTTCCGGTGACGTCGAAGCATCCTTGACTGCCAGCACGAAGCCTGGAGCCCCGGGGAGGACCAAGTTCACCCTGCCCGTTCAATTTGCTTGGATCGGTCCCGACGGTGACTCACCGGCACCCAACGCGAAGCTCATCTACTACCCGCAATATCCAGAGGTGCGCCTCTCCGGGCTCATTCAAGGCAGTGCGAACCCTCCTCGCAATCTCTACGTCCGTGCACGGCGTGGTCAGGAGGCAGGTCGTTGTCTGGTGCTCGGCATCACGGGAAAGTCCGAACAGGTGTGGGCGCTGCTCCTGCCGCCGGAATCCGTGGCGATCGCGGGGATCATGAATCGAGCCGTTGGCAGTGCTGGGGTCTTCCAGATCTGGGACCTCGAGGCGGAGAACGACCTCGATGGCAGGGAACTGCTGCTGCGGCGATTGACGGATGTCCATCACATGGGCTGGGTTCCCAGCCAGCGACTCGAGGGCGATCAAGCCATCGCCTATAC
Source organism: Propionibacteriaceae bacterium P6A17 (assembly GCA_000619965.1). Lineage (GTDB taxonomy): Bacteria > Actinomycetota > Actinomycetes > Propionibacteriales > Propionibacteriaceae > Arachnia. The sequence continues at coordinate 11,505 of JHVD01000013.1, read as the reverse complement.
GGCACGGAACGCGGGAGGCTACACCCTGGAGTCACTGCTGGGAGTTTCTCCCAACGGGCGAAGCGAGCCTGACTTCCAAGGCTGGGAACTCAAGGCGCACAAGGTTCGGAGTTTCGACAACCCGGGCTCGGGCACGGCGCTCACCCTCATGACGCCTGAACCGACGGGCGGGTTCTACAAGGATCCGGGGGTGGTGGACTTCATGCATCGCTACGGGCGACGGCGAGAGGATCGTCCAGACCGCGTCGACTTCACCGGGCGGCACTTCGTCGGCAAGCCGGTGGGTGAGCTTGGGACGGTCCTGTCCCTGAACGGATGGGATGGCGCTGGAGCCTTCGATGTCGGTGGCGCCCTCGAGCTGCGGGACAGGGAAGGCATCCTCGCTGCCAAATGGGGATTCGAAGGGCTCATGAATCACTGGAAGCGCAAGCATGCCCACACCTGCTATGTCCCTTACGAAGCACGGGGAGAGGGGACGACCAAGGAGTTCCGATTCGGTTCCACGGTGTTGATGTGTGACACCACCGGATTCCCCAAGCTCCTGAACGGTTTCGCTGCGCGGCGCGTCTACTACGATCCGGGTGTCAACATGCAGTGGGTTGGGGGTCGGTGGCGGGTCCACCGTAGGTCGCAGTTTCGGGTGTCCCCCAAGCACCTCGTCGACCTGTATGAGTCGACCGTGTACGTCGAGCTGCGGTAGCCCCAGCGTCACCGCAGATCCTTCGTACAGTTGTTGTCAGTATGATCACCTAGCCTGTGCGGCGAGGTAGAATCCCGGACAGAATGTCCGGGAAAAGTCCCCGCGGGAAGGCATCAAGTGTTCGAAAAGAAGTCCTCTCGTGCCGACGGCACCACGCTGTTGGTCGAGATCTCCCAGTACCTGTCTCCTGCGCAGATCGCAAGGCGAGTGCACGTGAGCGAGCGTACGGTTCGACGTTGGCTCTCCGGCGAAACACACATGAGCCATGCCCAGAGGCAGACTCTCTCGTCAGAGCTGGAGCATGCAAGGAGAGAGGGCGCCTCGTTCACCTTCATCGATCTCTTTGCGGGCATCGGGGGAACCCGGCTGGGGTTCGAGCAGGCAGGTGGTGAGTGCATCTTCACCTCCGAGTGGAACAAGTACTCGCAGCAGACGTACATCGCCAACTTCGGGGCGTCTGCCGAGCACCCTCTCGTTGGAGACATCACCGAAGTGGATGCGGCGGACGTTCCGGATCATGATGTGCTCGTCGGCGGTTTCCCCTGCCAGCCGTTTTCGATCGCGGGCGTCTCGAAGAAGAACTCCCTCGGAAGGCCTCACGGCTTTGCGGATGAGACCCAAGGCACGCTCTTCTTCGACGTGGCAAGGATCATCGATGAGAAGAAGCCAAAGGCGTTCATGCTGGAGAACGTCAAGAACCTGCAGTCACACGACCGAGGTAGGACGTTCGAGACGATTCTCAGGACCCTGTCCGAGGAACTGCACTACGACACCCACTACCGCGTGATCGACGCATCTCCTTGGGTGCCACAAGGTCGGCGAAGGATCTTCATCGTGGGCTTCCGCGACGATGTCAGGCATGAGTTCGACTTCGACGATCTGCAGATTCCGCGGGACGCTCCGGTGATGAGGGATGTACTTCACCCGGAAGACGGCTCCGAAGCCGCAGAGGGCCACTTCACGCTCGGAGAATCGGGAGCGGTCAACGACAAGTACGTCCTGACGGATCACCTGTGGAATTATCTGCAGGCCTATGCCCGAAAGCACCAAGCTGCAGGAAATGGGTTCGGCTTCGGCTTGGTCGGCCCCGACAGCGTTGCCCGCACCCTGTCTGCCCGGTACTACAAGGACGGCTCAGAGATCCTGGTGTCAAGGGGTGAGGGAGAGAATCCACGGCGACTCACGCCCAGAGAGTGCGCTCGCATCATGGGATTCCCAGATGACTTCCGCATCCCGGTGTCCGACTCCCAGGCCTACAAGCAGTTCGGCAACTCGATCGTCGTGCCCGTCGTTGCAGAGATCGCGAAGTTGATGTCCCCCTACGTATCTTCGGTGGCTCAACCGGCAACTCTCTTTTGAGTCGGAGAATCGAGCGCCTGCGCCACCACAGCGGCTACGCATTGGGGATCTTCGTGTTCCCAAAAGCGTAGGACGTTCCAGCCCGCGTCGGTCCAGAGTCGCTCGGTTTCCAGATCGCGACGTTGGTTGGCGCCAATCTTGGCGAGCCACCACTCGGTACGGGTCTTGGGGATCACGAAGTGCTCGGGACAACCATGCCAGAAGCAACCGTCAATGAGCACGACGAGTTTCTTCCTTGGAAACACGATGTCGCCCGTACGGCGGAGCGTCGGGATCGGACGGTGGTCGACGCGGTAGCGGTAGCCGGCTGCGTGCAGCAGACGTCGGACGGCCATCTCCGGAGTAGTGTCACGTCTCCGGGTCCGGGACATCCGATCGCTCACGCCCCCCCGCATGTGTCACTCGGATCGACGCGACGCCTTCCTCAGGCGTTCCGTTGCTGCTTCGAGGAACTCCTCGGAGAAAAGTGGCCGGTAGACGGGCTGGATCACCAAGGCCTCGATCGAGAGGTCCAAGCGCTTGGCTTTCTGCAACACATCGAGCAGGGCATGCTCGCTGTCGGGGGCAGCCCAAGCTCGAGCAGTCTTGAGTCCGCCGTCGCGATTCACCAGGAAATGCAGCACCCTGCCCGCTTGAGGCGCAATCGAAGCCACCTCCTCCGTGAGCCGGAGCATGTGACGGTGGAAGCGGGCCACGAGGTCGCTTGGCTTCCCCCGAGGGGCGGTCAAGCGCTCGGGAATTTGGTCTGCACTCGGGGGCCGAGATCCGTCCCTCGGGCTCGTCGCGGTGGCGCTGGATGGCAAAGGATGTGGCACCATCCCGTGGGCAGTGAGCATGGTTTCCAGTGTGTGTGGGTCTGGTGCCAAGTGCTCCAGAAGCTGACTCTCCGTCAACCCGTCGAGGAGGAAGGTGCCTGTCAGCATGACGGCGCGGCGAGTGAGGCTCCGCGCGTACTCACTTCGATCGGGGCCGTCGTATGCCAGGACCAATCGGGCCAAGGTCCGCAGGAGGGTGACGTTCATCGAGAGGGAAGGCCGTTCGAACAGATTCACCAGCTCGTCCTCGCCCAAGGGGCCGGCCTCGGTGAACTGCAGGTCTCCGAGGATGGTTTGGCGGAACCAAGCACGACGAAGCACATTGCGATGGCGGACTCCCAACACCCGGTCCTTGTGGAGGTCCGGGTACCGCATCCATGTCAGATCTGGAAACACGATGGCAGCCAGGAAGCTCCAAGTCTCCTCGTGTCCGGCGTCGGCAGGCAGGATCCTGAGGTGCCGGGCCAATGCCTGTCCCAAGTCGCGGTCGAATTCCGCAGTGTGCTGACGTTGCACCGGGCGATCCGTGGGCCATGCAGAGAGATCCTGCATGACATCCTTTCGCACCGCAGCAATCTCTTCGGGATTGGCCACGTGGGCGCCCGTCGGGATGCCTGAGGCTTTCGGGTGTGTGACGCCCGCCAAATCGGACATGCGGCGGGGGCTGTCCGCGGCTTGCCGCAGCATGTGTTCCCGGACGAGCAGCGTCTCTCCTCGGGAGAGTCGGGGAAAGGCACGTAGCGGGGTCACACTGTCTCCTCGAGCATCTGGGTTCGGGACATGAGGAGAAGCTCGAACTGCTGGGCATCCATCTGGCGAAGGCGAAGGGTCTCGTAGGCCGAGCGACCGAAGTAGAGGTCGGAGAGATTCTCCAGCGCATACCCCAATGAGCCTGCCGAGAACTCCGAGGTTCGGAATTCGTCCATCACGTCGGAGGCCGCCGCGAACAGCTGCCGGAGAATGTCCGTGCGCAGGACCGACTGAACCAAGGCTGCGTTGGGTGTTCCATCACCCAACAGGGTTTCGGCAGAGGGGTGCTTGGTGTTGACCATCAACCTCACGGACCCTAGGAACATCTCATGGGGGTCAGAGAAATCACATTCCACGGACCAAGGCGCTGGTTCATACCCCAGTTCCTTGAAATCGACAGCCTCGGTCGGGAAGCGCGCTCCGTCTCCCTCGAGCAGGAGTCTGGTGCTTCCAGAGGAAGCCAAGCGGGCTCCTGCCCGGGAGGCCACGGTCGCAATAGCACTTGGAAGATCCCTGTTGAGCACGACGCTTGCCGAGAGCAGGATCGAGCCTGACAAGGTGGCTGGGTCTGGCGCGAGACACAATGACTTGGTGGCTTCGGAGAACAGTTGGGCGAGGCCGATTCGTGAGATGTGACGGATGCCGGTGGAAGGGCATTCGACAATGGCGACGAAATCCGCGACCCTCACGGAGGGCAACCCGGTTGACTCGAGGAATCGATCCTCATCCACGCTCGGCTGTACCTCGAAGGTGATCGGGGTCGAGTAATCCCAGCCTTCGACGAGTCCTTCCGCGAGGTGTCGCTGCCCGTTTACGACGTACCACCATGCGCCCCACTGGACACTTCCGGTTGAGGCTTGGCGATGCGGAGGAATCCGAAATTGGACCATCAGTCTTCCTCCTCGGCAGAGAGGGTTACCTGCAGCGTGACTGCGGTTTGCGTCTCAACAACGAGCCAAGCCGTCTGGCCGGGCGCCAATACAGCGCTGGCGCTGCCGTCCGGCTCCTGGTCCTCGCCGGCTGCCCAGCCGAGGATGCGAAGGAATGATTCATCCGCCAAGGGCTTGCCATCGGTGGCCACTTCACACTTGGCGTGGACCTCGGTTCGGGGCCCCTTTTCGCCAGCCTTCACCAAGATCTTGGTGGTTCGCCATCCGTCGTCGATCCTGCCGACTTCATGACGGAGCACGTCCACTTTGGGGCGCGCTCGGCCCGTCCGAGTGGCTCCCGTCTTCGCTCCCGAGTTTCGCCGTGTGGACCGGAACCCGGGTATGGCTCCCGTGAGCGCAGCGAGTTTGTCCGCCAGCGCAGCCACGGACACTCGCGAGGTTGCGGATGAGGTCTGGCCTGCCGTTGGGCGCAACCACTCCTGCACCTTCTCGCGCACGCGTCGAATTCCGACATTCACGTGCCGCTTTCGAGTGGAGTTCGAGATCGACGCGGGAACCCAATCGTCATGTGCCGGTGGCTCTGATTGGGCGAAACTGTCGTCCACGGCTGCCATGGGCCGGAATACCGCCGCCCACTGGACGTAGTCGGATTCGATCTTCTGACGTTCGTCGTAACGAACGATGAGCTCGGCATCGTGTCGCATCCAAGCCACGTGCCCCGTAGGGCCCTGGATGGGACGAGTCTCGCTGTCCGCTGCGTTCGTCCCGCCCATGCGCGGGAATCGGCACAGACCCAAGTGGCCCACCAAGACGCGGGGACGCTCCAGCCAGATTTCCTCGACCTTGGTATCGAATCGGGGGGCGAAGGTGGTACGCCCCTGTTGGGCGCGCACCATCTGGAGTGCTTCCGCGAAACCTTGGAGCTGCGGATGCTCGTTGACGTCGGGCAAGTCGACGGGGTGACCATTGTGGAGCAGCCGGATGTTCATTGGCTTGCTGCCCGTGGGTGTCGTCAACAACTTGGGCCACAGGTTCCAGATGATGGCGTCGGAGAGACGCTGCAGATCCTCATGGTCGTCATGACCACCGAGTTCCGGATCGACGACGAGAAGGGTCGTACCCGTGTCCGTTCCATGGAACCTCGCGGCGAAGACGTCCTCGGCCATCTCTTGGGCACGGTGGCCAATCCACGGTTCGACCCGTGTCCCATCCTCCGTGATCTGCCCCCACCAATGTCGGCCTGTGTACACCACCCCACCGGCTGAGAATGAGGGGCCGAACGCTGATCCGATGAGGCGGTGTTGGAGTGAGTGGTCCACGCGGGTACGTGACCAGAAGAGGACGGTGCGCGGATTCGAGACGCGGTAGGTGATCGTCTTGCCGAACCCGTAGGTCCCAGCCCCCAGATGGACGTCACGAGGGGCTCCGATGTTGAAGATCAGATCCACGAAGTTTCGGGACATGCCGGGGCCGATCTCCAAGTCTGCACGAATCGGTCCATCAAGGCCAGTCGTGCCACGGTCGGAAATCTCCAGCACACGTAGGGGGCGGCGGCGAAGCGCCTCCCGGAGCCCCAGTTTCGTGGCCTCCCCCGTGAACACCCTCGTCTCGAGGACCTGCGCCTCCGTGTCCGACAGCGTTCTGAGGTGGACCTCGTAGTCGATCGGCTTGTTGCCCAGTCGGGCGTCCCAGCTGTTCTGGGCCGTCTCCCGAACGAGCACCGTCGAGAGTGGAACGTTGGGCGTGCCGAGCATCTTCACGGCACCTTCGCCATTGAGGTCTCCCAACGCATTGGGTTTGGGGAACCATTCGAGGGTCTCGGCTTCGTGAGGGGTGGCCTTGGGCGGAGTGTCTGGGTCGAGCCTCGGCGCGGATGCCGGCGCCGCCCGACGGGGAGCCGCTGGTTCTCTCGGTGCGGGTGCTCCGCTTTGGGTCGGGATTCGCACCGGTGCCAGACCGTTTTCGACCAAGCCGATGGCCACCTGTTCGAAGTCGATCCCGTCGGCCAACCTCGACAGCCCCGAGGAGAGGGCCTGTTTGGTGGGCCACGCTCCCTGGGCCCGGATGTACGCCGCCAGAACCGACTCCTCCGTGAGCCGTGCACCGTAATGGTGCTTGGCAACGGGGCGGACGGCCTCCGTCAAATTAGTCCGAGGCATCCAGCTCTCCCAACCATTCCAGCGACTGCTCGGCCGAAGGTGGGCCGATTGAACTCGGCAATCCCCATCCGGATCAGCAAATGCCGCATGTCGTCGATGGGAGTGGGCCGGACTTGCGATGGGTGGCGTCCGAGAAGTCCGAGGAGGGCTTCGACGACGCGCCCGACTCCATGGCCCACTGGGCGACACCGAGCGTCCTCTCTGGGGCCTCCGCCGTGGACATGGCCCAATCCCGTCATGCGTGCGGTAAGCCGCAGCTTGTGAAGTCCGCCGATCGGTGGGCGAATGCGGTCGTCCAGCGAAGAGGGTGGCATGTCGGGCCGATGTCGGTCCGCGAGAAGTGGGTGCGAGTCGGCCGATACTGGAGCCAGCTGGCCCATGAGATGGGGCTGGATCGGGTTCCGCCCTCTCGTCGTCGTGGACTTCACCTCGATCTTGCGGTGTCCCGTGGCCCGGTCACGGATGGCGCCGTCCGAGTCTTCCCGGCAATCCCGTGCTGCCCACGGGTCCGCGGCTCCAAGGGTCCCCAGTCCATGGAATTCGCTCGGCAGCGTGACGACAGGCGATTCTGCTGGCTGGGCGCGATTCTCCAACTGGTCCCTCCCATCCGTCGGGACACCTCGGCGGGTATCGAGCGGATCGGCGGAGTCGTTGAGGGCACACGAGAGGGCGACACCCCCGAGAGGCTCGAAGATCGGTGGAAGCTGAGTGTCCTCGCGGCCCAAGTCGGCCATCTCCATGTGCCCCGCGACGTCCTTCAAGTTGACGCGGGCACCATGCACGCCGTGGTCGTTGAGATCTTCCAGGAAGGTTCGTCCAAGAGACAGGGAGCTTCGGACATGTTCCGTGCCCGCAGCCTCGAGAGCTGCGTGCGGGCCACCTCCGAAAGACCGGGTTTCCCAGTGATCACCGAACATGTCGTCTGCGGAGATCTGCAGGCGCACCAATGCATCGACCGGATCACCTGCCATAGCTCAAGGCCTCCACATCCGCTGCGGTGATCGTGACGGAACCTTCGGTGTCGATCGGCAGCTGGTCTTGGTCATCCTCGTCAGCCACCGTCCAATCCGGGCGCACCGTGTAGTAGCTCGCCCCCTTGGCCACGTAGGACACTGCGCGGTCGGGGAAGATCAATCCCAATGCGACGATGGGCACTTCGGCCTCCATGACACGCCGCGACTTCCGCGCCGTCTCACGCGAGGGGGCTGAGTGCGGGTCCACGAGATACACGATCAGGGATGCTCGACCGCCTGCATGTGTCCGACGGAAGTCTTCGAAGTCGGACACCGTCCTGAGCCCCGCACCAGAGCTGAGGTCGCCATCCAAGTCGACGATCCAGTCGGAGGTTGACATCAGGGCCTTGATGTTCGCGACCCCTGGTCCCGGTCGTTTCAAGGGCGCGCGCGTGACCATCGTCACGTGATGGGCCAAGCCCAAGTCCACGGTCCTGCTCCCGTCTGCAGCACCTGCGCCGGCGGGCCGGGCGCCGGTCCCAACGAAGGTGACGTTCCAGTCGAAGGGCTCTGCCTGTCGGAGCCACCCGAGCAGGTGGTCCTTGCGAAGACCGGGCTGGTCGGCATGGAAGCGGTAGCTCCCCAGGAAATCCAGCACGACTTGCTGGGCAACCCCACGAAACTGTGTGCGGGCTGGGTCTTGCCGTCCGAGCTCTTGCGCATGAAGTCGACTTGCTTGGGCGAGATGCCGTGCCGCGTCGAGATTGGTCTCCAAGGCTTGCCGATCCGTTTCGTGCAGCACTATGGTCTGGATGCGCTGCCCCTCGTATGAGACCTTCACTCGCTCCGCGTGGACCATCTTGTTGCGTTGTGTGATCGACAGTCGGCCCGGATGAGCCCGGACCTTGACTCCGAATTGGCCCGGAGTGACGTTGAGAGCCTCCATCTTGGCCATTTCACGACGCAGCTCGTCCTCGACCGAGGCGAGGAATCGGTACTCCTCCTGCAGTTGAGGCGTTGCCCAGATGCGGGGAAGGTCTTCGTATCCCGGGCGGAAACCGAACCAGCGGCCCATCTGCATCAGTGTGTCGTATGTGTTCGCCGTTCGAACGAAGTAGGAGGCCACCAAGCCCTTGAGAGTGAGACCGCGAGACAGCGTACTGCCGCCAACGGCGATCACGACTTCGGCGATGGGTTTGCCGAACTCGTCTCGACGGTCGTAGTCGAGCCGGTCGTGGGAGTAGCCGTTGTCCACGACGACCCGCAAACAGTCCAAGACACCCGGGAGCTCTTCCCACACATGCTCCCAGTTGGGCAGGGCGTAGTGGCTCAGCTCGTAGGCGCGGTCGATCTCGTCGACGAAGAGCAATTCCCACTCGGCGGGGAATTCGTACAGTTCCCTTCGCAGGCGTTCCACGAAGTCGCGGATACGGACACTCATGTGCTCATGAGGCTTCACGTAGGTCGTGGTGTTCACGAGCATGCTCGAATGCTCAGCGCCTTGTCCGCGCGTCCTGCGCACTGCGGTGGCCAAGACGAACCATCGAATCGCGGTCTGCAGAGACGGAGGTAGGGGAGGGTCGAACTTCTCGCGGGCCGTTCCCCTCGAGGGGGGCTTGAGAGAGAGGGCGTCTTCGTCCGGTATGTCCCTGACGACGTCGTATCCATCGTCGGGCTCATCTCCCTCGTGCAAGACGGTACGTCCGAAGAGCTGTTCAGCCCCGAAGTGCTCATCGGATCGGGGGAGGTCGAAGATGAAGTCCTCCGGATACAAGTCCGTGACATCGTCAGGATCCATGAAGATGTTGGCGAAGGGCGTGGCCGTGTAACCCACGTAGGTTCCATTTCCCACCTCGGCCCAGATCTCCCGGACCAGCCGGTTGATACCAGAGATCTCCTCCTTGGCTGCCAGTGTATTGGGCGTTGCCTGGTCTGCCTCGTCATCGATGATGAGGATGGGTGTACGGGCTCGGATTTCGGGGTCGATGTCTCGGAGCCAGTCCCGGAGATTCTTGAGCCGGGTTCCGTTCTTCTTGACCACGGCCAGCAACCGGAGGTCTCGGGAGGACATGAGTGCGTTGCCGTCGATTTTGTTGCCGAAGTCAGCTTCCGCGTTGGTGAGGGCGACCCAAGGCTCGGCATTCGTTCCCAAATCCCGATCGATCCGGGCTTGGGTCTGGCGACGGAGGTTGTTGTGCATGCCGGACAGGACGACGAACAGCCTGTAGTTCGCGTCCGCAGCCTTGGCCATGACTGCCGTGTAGTTGGCTGTCTTGCCCGACTGGACGTATCCGAGCACCAGTCCCTTCTTTTTCACTCCACGGACCCGTGGTGGGGCCAGATGGGCGACGACTTTCGTGGAAGCCTCGTCGATGCTCCCGAGCGCTTCGGAGAGCTCCGAACTCTCCAACCTTGCCCTGAGCGCTGGCCAAACCTTGTCGCCCTTGGCAGGGCCGGGGTACCACGCAGATTCCTTGAGGTCTTGGCCGATCAATGGGTTGACAACCCCGGGAACGGTCTCCACAACACGAATTGCTCGGCATTCCTCCTGGATGAGCTTCACGGCGGCGTCGACGGCATCGGCAAACAGCGGCCCCATACCGCGCAGGGCATCGGCCCTCGCCTCCTCCAGTGTGAAGCCACGTTGCCTGATCTGGGTGATCAGCATGTTTCGCACCCAATTGACGTCCATTTGTCTCCCTGAGATCTCCCCGACATGGTACCCAAGCGAAACGACGCTTTGTCGGCGACGCGGGGGATCTGGTTCGCTTGGCCAAGTCCCTCACAACGGTGTAGTCCTCACCGGCGGCCGTGTGCGTCAGCGATGCGAGTGCAGTCACCGTGGGATCCTGCGAGTTCATCTATCACGGCTCGCTCAAGGGAAATCAACCACGATGACCGCTCTCGGCATTGTCGACCCCGTCCACGTGCCCAGCAACCTCCCCAACGGGGCGTCCCCGGACATGATGCGCAGCCTGCTGCAGAACATGATCAACCAGCTCCTCCTTGCCGATGTCGATCTGGCGTGTGAGGCCGAATGGGGCCAACCCTCGGCGGGACGGGTAGCGCAACGCAATGGCTTCCGACAACGTCCTTGAGGCACGCCCGTCGGCACGATCGGTGTCGCCGTCGTCATACTGCGCGCCGGAACCCATGTGCCCCAGTGACTGCTCGAGCGCCACAAGCGGGCCGAGGCGGCGCTGGTCACTGTGATCGCGGACTTGCCTCGCAGTCGTGTCCACGCGCCGCATGGACAAGCTCGTCAACGGCCTCGGGATTGACGGGTTGTCGAAGTTCCACGTGACCCGGATGGCAGCCGACATAGGTGAACACGTCGACCAGCTCCCCCACTGTCCCTCTCGGGAGCGGTGCCGTTCACGTTCGTCGCCGTCGCCGCGCTCATCAAGACCGTCGTTCTCGTCGCGACCGGGGCCAACGGCGCCGGTCACCGCGATGTCCTGGGCCTGCAGATCGCCACAGGCGACACCCGAAGCGCCCGGAACACGTCCTTCGCCAAACCCGGCGCCCGCGGCTTGGGCGGCGTCCGACTGGCCAACTCCAACGCCCACGTCGGCCTAGGGCGTGTTGCTAAAGCCATTGGAGGGTGGCGGCGAGGCAGAGCGCAGAGTGGTAGTTCCGGGCGGTCTTGTCTGAGCGCATCGCGATACCGCGCCACTGCTTGAGCTTGTTGAAGCATCGTTCGACGACGTTGCGGCCCTTGTAGCGTTCTCGCTGCTCGCGGCCGAAGTCGATCGGTCGGCCGGACCGCTTGCGGCGGTGGGTGATCTGGTCCTCGCGTTCAGGGATCGTCGCGGCGATGCCGTGCTCGCGCAGCCAAGCCCGGTTCGCCTTTGAGGGGTAGCCCTTGTCTGCGAGCAA
>JHVD01000012.1 GCA_000619965.1 Propionibacteriaceae bacterium P6A17 | reverse complement strand
CGAGTAGCCACCAAAGGTGGCGTATCGAGACCCACCAACCCCAGCCAACCTCACCACGTTGCGACACGCGAGCCACCGCCCGCGGCTCAACGACCTGCACTGCCGCGCCCACGGCTCAACGACCCGACCCGCGACACCCAGAGATCAACCTTCCGCCGCGCGACGACCGCTGGCGGAGATCCGACCGGGCAATCGCACGCGCGTCTCAAACTTGTCAGAGGTGCATAGTAATGTTTTGAGAATCAAGGGGGTGACACCAATGACACTCACACAACGCGGGATCGACGCGTTGCAGCTCGCTGCCGACGCGCGCCGGCAGCGAAAGCTGGCGCAGATCGCGGAGGTCGTGGGCCTCGCGCAGGCGGCCGAGGAGTACCACCTCACACGCTCGGACGTGCAGGACGCGTTCGAGCAGGTGATGCAGGAGGCCGCCGTCACGGGACGCCTCGGGGCGCCGGCCGTCGGCGAGTTCTTCGCGGTCGAGGCCGCCGCGGTGCTCGGCATCAGCCCGGGCGCGCTGTTCATGAAGCTCCACACCATCCTCTCGGTGAAGCACCGCCACCCCATCATGTGGCAACGCTTCCTCGCCGGCGAGCTCTGGTGGTACGAGGCAGCCGAAGTCGAGGACCGCTGTACGGGCCTCACGCTCGAGGCGGCCCGACGAGTGGACGAGCTGGTCGACGTCGCGCGTCGCACGCTGGCCTGGTCGACGGTCGTCGAGCGGATGCCGCACTACATCGCGCAGGCGGATCCCGACGAGGCGCAGCGCCAACGCGAGCGCAAGGCTGCGTACCGCCATGTGCGGGTGGGGCAGTTCGAGCACGGCAGCGCGCGTCTTGAGGGCCTGCTGGACGTGAGGGACGCCGTCGATTTCGATGCCGCCATCACGGAGCTCGCGGAGCGTTTGCCGGATCCCGACGATCCGCACGCGGTTCTGTCGACCGACGACAAGCGCCAGATCCGCCGGGCGGCGGCCGTCGGGGAGCTGGCGCGCTCGGCCTTCGGTCAGGACCCGCTGCCGGCCCACACCCTCGTCGTGCACATCGACGCGACGGATCCCGCGCTCGACCCCGACGACGACGGCAGCGGCTCCGCGTGGGTCGAGGGTTGGGGGACGCTGCTGAGCGAGGATCTCCCGCGCTTCTTGGAGGGCTCCAAGGTCACGGTCCGCCCCGTCGTGGACATCCGCCGCCTCGCCCCGGAAGACCAACACGACCCGTCGGTGCCGCTGCGCTTCGCCATCCAGCAGCGCTACCGCTCGGAGGTGTTCCCGTACGGCACGCGGCCGTCGAGGTCCTGCGATCTCGACCACATCGAGCCCTACAGCGACGACGGCTCCCCCGGCCAGACGAGGCCCGACAACCTGGCGCCGTTGTCGAGACGGGTTCACCGTGCCAAGACGTTCGGCGGCTTCGAGCTCGTGCAGCCGACGCCGGGCGCCTTCCGTTGGCGCACGCCGAGCGGGTGGGAGTTCGTCGTCGATGATCTCGGCGTCCACCGCATCGCGTCACCGCCCAGGCGGATCCCCGACGATCCCCCTCCAGACCCGTGGTGTGAGGGCCCGCCCGGACCCCCGCCGCCCGACGAGCCCCCGCCGCCCGAGCGGGAGATGCTCGTCGCGCTGCAACACGAGTTGTTCAAGGCCAGTTGACCCCCACCACGACGAAGAGCCGACCCCTCGAAGGGGATCGGCCCGTCGTCATGCCTTCTCGACTGCAGTCCTGCGCGCAGGCCCTCAGCCGGGGCGCCGGCTCACTCGCCGATCGGCGCCCACTCAGGGCCCGTCTGGCCCAGCGTCTCGTCGAGCTTGCGGAACAGCGGGCTCGGCTTCGCCAGCGGCGTGCCCGCGACGATCGGCTGGTGCTCCCACTTGGCGAGCTGACCGGCATAGTCGCCTTGCAGCGTCGGGTAGGTCATGTCGCCGTCGTTCACCTCGACGATGCTCGGCTGCGCCGCCCATACGCCCTCGCCACCCAGCGCCTCGAAGATCTTCTGGGACGAGTGCGGCAGGTAGGGCGTGAGGAGCGTGTTGCAGTCGGCGACGGCCTGCAGCGCCACGTGGAGGATGGTGTCGCGACGGACGGGGTCGTCCTTCTTCTTCCACGGCTCCTGGTCGGACAGGTACTTGTTGGCCAGCCCGACGATGCGCATCGCCTCCGTGATGCCCGCCTTGAAGCGACGTGCCTCGATGTGGTCGCCCACGGTGTTGAACGCCTGCTCGCACTCCGCGAGGAGGGCGCGGTCGTCGTCGGTGAGCTCCCCCATCTGCGGGATGGCGCCGACGTTCTTGTGCGCCATGGAGATGGAGCGGTTGACGAGATTGCCCCACTCATTCGCGAGCTCGAAGTTCGTGCGGCGCACGAACTCCTCCCACGTGAAGTCGGTGTCGTTGTTCTCCGGGCCTGCGACGGCGATGAAGTAGCGCAGGGCGTCGGGGCCGAACTCCGCGAGGAAGTCCTTCACGAAGATCGAGGCGCCGCGCGAGCTCGAAACCTTCGAGCCCTTCATGGTCATGAACTCGGAGCTCACGACCTCCGTCGGGAGCTGCAGCTCACCCAACGACTCGCGCACCGAGCCGCCCGCGTCGCCCTCGCCGTTGCAGCCGAGCAGGATCGCCGGCCAGATGACCGAGTGGAAGACGATGTTGTCCTTGCCCATGAAGTAGTAGGACTTCGTCTCCGGCTTGTTCCAGAAGGTGCGCCACGCCTCCGGGTCGCCGGAGCGCTTCGCCCACTCCTTGGTGGCCGAGAGGTAGCCGATGACGGCGTCGAACCAGACGTAGATGGACTTCATCTGGTTGGTCTCCCAGCCTTCGACGGGGATGCGGATGCCCCAGTCGAGGTCGCGGGTGATGGCGCGCGGGTGGAGGTCCTCCAAGAGGTTGTGCGAGAACTTCAGCACGTTCGGGCGCCACTCCTGGCGCGTGTCGAGCCACTCGCCGAGCTTGGCGGCGAGCTTCGGCAGGTCGAGGAAGAAGTGCTCGGTCTCGACGAACTTCGGCGTCTCGCCGTTGACGCGCGAGCGCGGGTCGATGAGGTCGGCAGGGTCGAGCTGCTTGCCGCAGTTGTCGCACTGGTCGCCGCGCGCGCCGGTGTAGCCGCACAGCGGACACGTGCCCTCGATGAAGCGGTCTGGCAGAGTGCGGCCGGTTGACGGCGAGATTGCGCCCATCTGCGTCTGCTTGACGAGATAGCCGTTGTCGTACAGCGCCATGAACACGTCCTGCACGACGGCGGCGTGGTTGGGCGTCGTGGTGCGCGTGTACAGGTCATAGCTGAGCCCGAGGCCCTGGAGATCGCGGACGATCTGCGCGTGGTACTTGTCGGCCGTCTCGCGGGCGGTGAGCCCCTCCTGATCCGCCTTCACCTGGATGGCCGTGCCGTGCTCGTCGGAGCCGGACACCATGAGCACGTTGTGGCCGCGCATTCGCATGAAGCGGGAGAACACGTCGGAGGGAACCCCGAAACCGGAGACGTGGCCAATGTGCCGTGGGCCGTTGGCGTAGGGCCAGGCGACGGCATTCAAGATGTCGGACATGGGCGTCAGTCTATCCGTGCAGGCCCTTGCCCTCATCTTGACCGACGCTTGCGCACGATGACCACCGCCCAGCCCGGCGCGACGCGGATCCGCGGCTCGCTCCCGCTTCGGGCCATCGCCGACGCGGCCGGCGTCGCTGCGTGTTGCGCGTCTCCCTCGTCGCGACGACGCTGTTGGGCGCGAACGCGTGGCTCACGATGCCGGCGCTGATCGGCCGGATGGTCCTGGTGCCGTTGGCCGCGTGGTGGGGAGTGCGCAATCTCGTGCGGCCCGTCCCGAACGACCCGGCCCACGTCATTGCGCGCCCGTGGTCGTCCGACTCCTCGCCGCAGGAGACGTGAGACCTGTCCCCGCTAGCCTGTTCGGCATGCGACACCTCGCACGCTGGATCGTCCTCGCCCTGCTCATCTGGGCGGCGCTGCTCGTCTCCGTCGCGTTCGACGCACCATGGGGCTGGGCCCTCCTCAGCTCGACGGCGCACCTCGCCTCGACCACCGCAGCGGCGAGCGTCGTCTGGCTGGCCGGAATGCTGATCCACTGGTTCCCGACGCGCCGTGACCCGCGCTTCGGGGCGGTCATGACGGGATTCGCATTCATGCTGGCCGTCATCGGCGGCTCGTTGGCCTACCACCTGCCGTTCCATCAGCTCTGGTTCGACCCTGACAAGGTGAGCTACTCCATCGGCGACCTGCTGCACCTCTGGCTGCCGCACCTCGTCGAAGGTGTCTGGCTGCCGATCGTGGGGGCGCTGAGCGTGACCGTCGAGCTGCAGCGGGTGAATGCGAAGGACCCCTCCGACGCCGTCCGCTGGCACGCCGCTCCCCCGCCCGGGCGTTGATGAGCGCCGGCCGCGATCACGCTGGAAGTTGCACCCCGTCGACGTACAGCCACCGGCCGTCCTCAAGCACGAATCTGCTGCGCTCCCGGATCGCGCCCTCGCCGTCGGCATCCCGGTAGCGCGCGACGAACTGCACCACGCCCTCCTGATCCCACGCCTTGCCCGCGAACGCGTCCTCGACGACGAGCTCCAGCCACTGCGTGTCCTCGTCGGTCAGCGGGCCGCCCGGGCAGCTGCCGGGGTGCCATGTGTCCCGCAGGTAGTCGTCGAGGCGGAGCACGAAGGCCGAGTAGCGCGACCGCATCAGCTGGGCGGCCGTCGGCGCCGGGCGCCCAGCGTGGAAGCGCCCGCAGCAGGCGTCGTACGCCTTGCCTGTGCCGCAGGGACAGTTCATGACGACCAGCGCCCGGTGACTTCGACGTCACGCTCCGGCGCCTTGTGGCCACCGAGTTGCAGGCAGTCCTCCACGACGAAGACCTGCCCGGCGAGGTGCACCGTGAGGCGCTGCACGCCGCGCTCACAGCGCCCGTTGGTGGGCCAATGCAGGTCGAGCGCCCGCGTCACGTGCGGCTTCAGCGCGCCGCCGGCCGGCGCGTCCGTCGTCAGGGACACCTCGTGCCGCGACGAGTCGAGGCCGGTGAGCGTGGGCGCAGTCAGGTCGATGGGCTCGTCCGTGCAGTTGCGCACGTTGAGCCGCAGCACACGGGTACCCGCGGCCGCGCCCACGAGCCCGAAGCCGCCAGCCAGCGGGGCATCAGCGCAGGTGAGCTCGACGAGATCCTCCTCCGTGCGAGGCCTCGCGACGAATGCCGGTGTGGGCTCCGGCTCGGATACCGGCGCAGGCTGGACCGCCGTGCCCGACGGCTCGGGGGTCGGCGGCGGCCAGGCGTTGCCCGCAGGGATCGCCTCGACGGTGCCCGCGCACCCTGCCAGCGCCAGCAGGCCGAACGCCCGGGCTGCGCGCCTCAGCACGGCGTTACTTGCGCGAACCGCAGCTTCCAACCGTTCGGCGTCTTCTGCCAGAGATTGAAGCGGATCCGCGTCGGCTGCTGCCACCGCATCCCGACGACGCCGTCGGCGTACTGGTCGATGGCAAGCACCTCGAACGACTGGTCGTCCAGCGGTTTCCAAGCCCCGTGGTCCGCGCGCACGACCGTCCCGTCGATCGCGTGCGAGACGAACTCGGGGTGCAGCAGCTCGGCCAGCCGCGCAGCATCGGTGCGCACTTCGTCGGAGACGAGCTTCCTCGTCAGCGCAAGGAGCTCGCCCTTGACCCGCTGCGACGCGGTGCCTGGCGTCGGCGTCGCGGCAGGCAGCGTCTCGGCAGCCAGCGACAGCAGGTCCGGCTCCTCCACCCGCTGTCCGACGACGAACCTCGCCTCCCCCGCGTCCCGGCTCGCACCGCGGAAACCGGGCCCCACGTCGGGCCTGCGACCCGACTGGAATGCCTCGGCGGCGGCTCTCGCCCGGGCGTCGGCGGCCTCGTTGAGCGGGTGACCGGCGTGGCCCTTCACCCACTCGAAGCGCACGTCACGACCCTGCATGGCCTTGTCGATGGCCTTCATGAGCTCGACGTTCTGCACCGGCTTCCCGTCGCCCTTCTTCCAGCCCTTGCGCTTCCAGCCGGCCATCCACTTCGTGACCGAATTGATGACGTACTGCGAGTCGCACAGGATGCGCAGGCGCCGGGACTCGTCGGCCGTCGCCTCGAGCAGGCTGAGGACGGCCATGAGCTCGCCCATGTTGTTGGTGCCGTGCTCCCAGCCGCCCGCGGCCCAGCACTCGTCGTCGACGAACCACGCCCATCCCGCCGGGCCGGGGTTGCTGAGCGACGACCCGTCGGCCGCCGCGACGATCTCGTCGGCCGCCACCTCAGTGCCCGTAGCCCGCGGCGACGACCCCCGCAGCCAGGCGCTGCTTCTCGTCATGGTGCAGGAAGGAGGCCTGCAACGCGGCGCGCGTGAGGCGCTCGAAGTCGGCCATCCCCCACCCGAACGCCTCCGCCAGCCGCGCGAACTCCGTCGTCATGCTGGTGCCGGACATCAGCCGGTTGTCGCAGCTGATGGAGATGTTGAACCCGAGCTCGTGCAGGCGTCCGACGGGATGGTCCTCGAGCCGCTCGGCGATGCCGGTCTGCAGATTCGACGTCGGGCACACCTCCAGCATGATCTGCTGGTCGAGGACGTACTGCGCGAGGCGCCCGAGCTTCGGCTCGTCCCCGGAGAAGTCGATGTCCTCGATGATGCGCACTCCGTGACCGAGCCGGCGCGTGCCGCACACCTGGACGGCCTCGTGGACCGACTGCGCCCCGGCACCCTCGCCCGCGTGGATCGTGTACGGGAAGTTCTGGCGGCGCAGGTACTCGAACACCTTCTGGAACCGCGTCGACGGGAACCCGTCCTCGGCCCCCGCGATGTCGAAGCCCGCCACGGAGTCGTCGCGGTAGGCCACCGCGAGCTCCGCAATCTCGCAGCTCGGCTCGGCGTGCCGCATCGACGTGAGGATCTGCCGCGCGACGATCGTCTGCCCCTTCGCCTCGGCCGCGGCCACGCCCTCGGCGAGCCCGTCGCGGACCGCCTCGACCGCCTCGGGGGCGGACAGCTCGCGGGAGACGTGCTGTTCGGGGGCCCACCTGAGCTCGGCGACGCACACCCCGTCGGCGGCCAGATCCTCGACGGCCTCCCTCGCCACGCGCACGAGATGGTCCCGGCTGCGCATCGCCGCGACCGTGTAGTCGAACGTCTGCAGATAGGCAGGCAGCGAGCCGGAATCCGCGGCGTCGAAGAACCACTGCCCGAGCAGCTCGGCGTCCTGCGACGGCACCTCCTTGCCAACCTCGGCGAGGTGATCGATCACGGTCTGTGGACGAAGCCCGCCGTCGAGATGGTCGTGCAACGCGACCTTCGGAAGGGCCTTCAATTCTTCGAACTGCATGGGAGCCAGCCTAGCCCCTCGACACTCCCGGGCACCGGTGTCAGTGCCGCGGCAGCCCGTAGAACGAGGCGATGTCGTCGACGCCCACCACCGCCTTGCCGATGACGTCCTTGAAGCGTAGGGCGCGCGTGCCGTCGGCGGAGACGACGTCGATCGTCACCCGCGCTAGGTTGCGGTAGTTCTCGCGGTGCACCGAGACGACGGCCCGCCCCACCTCGTCGAGGATGCGGCGCAGCTCGTCGTCGGACGTGGCGTCGGTGGCGACGTGCCCCGAGATCCAGCCGTCCTTCGAGAAGAACATACCGACGAGCGTGTACGTGAACTCGGCGGTGCCCGTCACCCCGTCGAGCGCGGAGACGGCGTCGACGAGGCGCTGGTTCCACTCGGCCTCGCCGAGCTCCAACCCCTGACCACCGCAGCCGAACAGGCCCATCGTGAGCGCTCCTCCCGTCGCCGCCAACATTACCTGACGGCGCCCGATCTGGTTCATGCCCGGCCGTTCGCCAAGGCGGCGAGCTGGGTGACGAGCCGCCCTCCGATATCCCCGGGCGGCACGCGGAAGACGCCCGGCTGCCCCGGGACCATGTGGTAGAGCCCGCGACGGCCGATCGCCCACGCGTCGTTGAAGTGGCGCGTGCCGTCGGCGAACTCGGCTGCCCCGACCGCGAACACGCTCGCCTCGGGCTGCAGGGCGTCGCGCGCGTCGTCGGGGAGCTCAGGCAGATCCGGCAGGCGGCGCAGCAGCGCGGCCGGATCGCGGCGCAGGGAGTCCGGGACGTCGTCGAGCACGACCTCCAGCGGCTCGCCTCCTCCCCCTGGCCGCACCGGCTCGGCGCGCGCGTCGTCGAGCGGGGGCAGCACGCGACGGATCAGGCTCCAGATCTGGGCGGTGGGCGCGAGCGCGACCTCGATCATCGGATGGGCCCCGACGACCACCGGCCCGTCCGGCCCGTCGGTCACCTTGTTGCGCTGCGTGATGGCGACGCTGTCCCGGTCGCCTGCGAGCACTGTCGCCTCGAACAACACGTCTCGGTACTGCGACAGCAACTGCAGCCCGATCCGCGCGGTGCGCGCAAGCTCGATCGCGAGCCCCCACTGCGGGTCCAGCCCCTCGCTGGTCTCGATGCCGGCGGCCGCCCAGTCGTCGCGGATGTCCTCGTCGACCTGCGGCAGCTCACCCGCGGTGATGAGCTCGGTGGCGCTCGCCCAGGCCTGCTGCCCGATGAGCCCGACGCGCAGCGACCCCTCGGTGTGCATCGTCGTGTTCATCGGTACTCCCGTCCGAACTCGGTCTTGTAGGTGGTCGTCGTCCCGTGCAGGAACTGGTGGTACTGCGCGTCGAGGTGGCGCACGGCCGCGACGTCGACGACGTTGCCCTGACCGCTTTCGAGCTTCGCGATGTCCTGCTGGTAGGTGGACTGCTGGTGAGTGTACCAAGGGGTGTAGTTGAGCGGATTCGCTCCGCCCGAGTGCGGCATGGTGATGTTGGTGACGTTCGACGACGGATCGCGCGTCCCGTCGACGCGCAGCCCCTCCAGGTCCGCCCGAGGGATCGGGTCGTACTGCGTCTGGAAGTTGGTCACGGGCACGTTCGGGTCCATCGCGAGCGTCTCCGTGGGCGAGCCTGCGCTGACGATGCCCTTCACCTCGAACCCGTCGAGATAGTGCGACGACGTCAGCATCTGGCCGGCGATGATGCCGCCCTGGGAATGGCCCGTGAGCAGGAGCTCCGGCTTCCCCTCGGGCACCGGCAGCCCGTTGGCGCGCCGATACTCGATGTCCTGCTGGATCGCCTGCTGGATCGCGTCGGCGGCACCCTGCGTCGCCGCGCTCGGCCCCTCGCCGATGTGCGCGAAGTTGGCGGACCAGTCGAGCCCCGACGGCGCCCCTCCCCACCCTGCGAGCCCGCCCAGGCCCTCGGCGGTACCGGGGATGGAAGCGATGTAGCGCACCTGGCCGTCGTCTCCGACCACCGCCGTGACGGTCACCGAATTCCGGTCGGAATCACCGCGGTTGTAGGTGTCCATGGTGATGTCCATGAGGTCGCTGATGCCGCCAATGCTGCCCTTGTCCGGCACCGATCGGGTCTCCCCCGTCCACGGCACTCCATCGTCGGCGATGTGGAGGTCGCGGCCGGTGACCGCGTTGGCGATGACGCCCGCCCCGCGCGCGAGCACCGTGATCGCCTCGCCACCAACCTGCGAGATGTACGGCGGCTTGCCCTCGTTGATCCAATCCTTGAACCACTGGGGAGGGTTGGTGATGCCGTCCTTCAGGCGGTCCCAGGCCGCGCCTGCGGCGTCGATGCGCGGCTGGACGTGCTCGCCCCATTGGTCCGACGCCCAGTCGAGGCCGTCGCGGATGCGGTCGCCCGTCCAGTCGATCGCGTCCTCGATGCCGTCACGCAGGCCCGCGCCGAAGCCGATCACGTCGGCCTTCGCATCCTGCCAATACAGCTTGGTCGCGAGCGCGACGTCGGTGGTGTTCAGGCGGAACGACAGCGAGACCACCGACGCGGCCAGGCTCGCCCGGACGAACGGCCTACGGGGGTCCAGGTTGAAACCAGCGACGTCGGAGACCCAACCCGAGTCACCGATCTCGAACTGCCAGCGGTGGGCCTTCTCGATCGTGCGGCGCTGGGCGCGCTGGATCTCCTGGAACGACGATGCGGCCGCTTCCAGCGCATCCGCGATCGGCTCGAGCTGGCGGGTCTGGCGGTCGAGCGCTTCGCGTCGACGCTCGCGCTGCTTGTGTTCGGCCTGCTGCGCACGGCCTTGCCAGGGGTCGGTCGACGTGCGCTCCAGCGCGTCACTGGCCTGGCGCAGCCCCTCGGCCGCCTGGCGCAGGCCCGACGCCTGCCTGCTCAGCTCCTCCGGCTGGGACCGCAGCCCGTCGCCCCACTTCATCACAGACCCCCGTAGAACTGCTCGACGAGCTGCCGCGCCCGCTCCTCCGCCTGCGCATAGGACTCGGCCGTCGACTCGAGTTGGTCGGCGTGCCCACGCACCGACTCGGTCAAGGCGCGGGCGTCGTCGACGAACTGCCCATCGAGCGCCGCCGCGCGCCCCGCGCTGAGGGACCCGGGCAGCGCCGTCGCCACCTTGTCGAGCCGCATCGACGTCATCGCCGACGCCGCGCCCTGCGCGATCGCGTCGATCCGTGCGGACGCCTGACGCAGCACCGCCCAATCCACCTTGTAGTCCACTTTCCGCATGCTAGGCGCCGACGGGGTCACCTCGGCCCGCCGAGACACCCGGCCTCTGCCGCCCCCTGCCACCGCGCCGAATCGAAGAGTCCGCTGAGACTTCGCTCAGGTGGGCCGCTCGGCGCGCGAACGCGCCCTCGGCGCGTCTAGCCTGTCGGGCGGAACATCGATCTGGGGGATACACATGTCACCTACGCAACTGAATCGTCGCACGCTGCTCGGCACCGCCACGGGCGCCGTCGTACTGGGGCTCAGCGCCTGCGGGCGCGCCGTGCCGGAGCACCCGACCAGCCCGGGCTCCGACACCCCGAGCCCCAGCCCGACCGCCCTGGCGCGCGAGTGGACGCAGGCGCCGCCCACCCTCGTCGCGGTGCTCACCGAGGTGTCGCTCAAGGCGGACGGTTCGGCCCCCGAGGTGCGCACGCCGCGATTCGCGACGGCGCCCAACCTCACCCAGGCCTGCGAGGTGATCCGCAACCGCATCCTGCGGGGTGCACGATGGGCGGGCACCGAGCCGGTGGGGGTCTCGGCCCAACTGCTCGCCGCCTCGCAGGACGTGCTGGGGCTGGTCATCCTCGCCACCGCCGGCGCGGAGTCCCCGACCACCGCGTGCGCCGTCTGGTACGACGCCCGCCGACGCCAGTCGTTCGCCTCCCCCGCACTCATCGGGGCACGCAAGTGGGGCGAGTTCGCCACGGCCTGCCACGCCGCAGCGCACGAGGCCGGCCTCGACGTCGAGAAGGTCGATGCCGCGCTGATCGCGAAGGCGGCCCCCTACGGCAACGGCCCGGCCATGGGGTTCGATTCCGAAGGGGCCCTGCTCGTCCGCTTCCCCGCGGGGGCCGTGGGCGACGGCGTGGCGCAGCTCGTCGTCGACGCCGACGCCATGCTCTCCGACTTCGGACGCCTCGCCAAGGACGCGAGCCTGACCCCGTCGAAGTTCGGAGGGGAGCCGTCGGTGACGATCACCCACTACACTCCCGGCCCTGACCGGCGCGGACCCGCCGAGTCGCCCAACGGCCCCAGCGACGGCAGCGGCGCCGAGGTCTCGCCAGCCCCCGGCGGGACGGTGCGCCCCAGCATCGTCGTCGGCTACGACACGCTCGTCGAGCGGTGCGCGGCACTCACCTACGACGACGGCCCCGGCACTCGCACCGGCGAGCTGCTGGAGATCCTCGCGGGCGCGAAGGCCACGGCCACGTTCTTCCAGCTCGGGACCAGCATCGAGGCCCGCCCCGACGTGACGCTCGCCGTCGCCCGCCAAGGCCACGAGATCGGCAGCCACTCCTCCACCCACCCCGACATGGCCAGGCAGTCCCGCGCACGCGTCGAGCGCGAGGTGGCCGACAATTCGGCACTGCTCGAGGAGACCACGGGCTTCACCCCGACGCTGTTCCGCCCGCCCTACGGCAGCCACGACTCCACCGTCGACGAGATCGTCGGCGCACACGGCATGAGCATCGTGCAGTGGAGCGTCGACACCCTCGACTGGAAGACGCGCGACACCGGCAGCACCGTGGCGAAGGCCGTCGAGGAGGGCCAGGCCTTCACCGAGCCGATCATCCTCATGCACGACATCCACGACTCCACCATCGACGCCGCCGCCGACATCATCGAGCAGCTGCGCGCCAAGGGAGTCGAACTCGTGACGGTCAGCGAGCTCACGCTCAACACCGGCGGGCACCTGCCCGGGCACGCCTACTGCCGCGGCACGGGCATCCAGCAGCAGGGCTTCGCCTGCAAGGGCTGACCGGGGGTCAGGGCCGCACGCGCTCCAAGTCCTGCGGCCCGAACCCCTGCGGCAGCACGTCCTCCCACGGGAGATCCCCTTGCGGGGTGCGGATCACGAAGCCCGCACCCGCGTGCTCGTGCAGCAACTGCCTGCAGCGCCCACACGGCATGATCACGTCGCCGGCCTTGTTGACGCACACGAACGCGACGAGGCTCCCGCCGCCCGTCTTGGCCAGCTCCGAGACGAGCCCACACTCGGCGCACAGGGTGACGCCGTAGCCTGCATTCTCGACGTTGCACCCCGAGACGGTGCGGCCGTCGTCGACGAGCGCCGCCGCACCGACCGGGTATCCGGAGTAGGGCACGTAGGCATGGCCGGTCATGCGCCGCGCCTCCGCCAGGAGCGCCTCCCAGTCCACCGACACCGCGTCGGCCATCAGTGGCTCTTCACGTACGGGACGCCGTCGGCGGCAGGCGCACGCACCCGGCCGATGAGGCCCGCCACGGCGATGACCGTGAAGATGTACGGCAACGCATTCAGGAGGTCACTCGGCATCGGCGTGTCGAGCAGGCTCAAGGTCTGCGCGAGCTGCCGGGAGAACCCGAAGAACAGCGCCATCAGCGAGGCCAGCACGGGATGCCAGCGGCCCATGATGACCGCCGCGAGCGCGATGAAGCCGTTGCCTGCCGCCACACCGCTGTTCTGGAAGGCGCCCGAGTTGCCGATCGTGAAGAACGCGCCTGCGAAGCCTGCGAACACGCCGCCCAGCAGCACGGCCTGGAACTTCGTCGAGATGACGTTGATGCCGACGGTGTCCGCCGCGTGCGGATGCTCGCCCACCGAACGGACCCGGAGGCCCCACTTCGTCTTGTAGAGCACGAACCACACGACGACCACGCCGACGATGGCGATGTAGGTCAGCGGACGCTGGGCGAACAGGATGGGCCCGAGGAACGGGATCTGCTCCAGCAGCGGGATCCTGAGCGGCGCCATCACCGGCACCGAGTTGAGGCCCGCGGCATCCTTGACGAGCTGGTTGTACATGAAGTCGGTGAAGCCCGCGGCCAGCAGGTTGATGACCACGCCCAGGACCACGTGGTCCATGAGGTACTTCAACGCGAACACGCCGAGCAGCGCCGCCGACAGCAGGCCGGCGAGCGTGGCCGCGAACAGCCCCGCCCAGACGCTCTGCGTCGAACCCGTCACGACGCTCGCGGTGAAGGCCGCGAGGATCATCTGCCCCTCGATGGCGACGTTGACGACGCCTGCCCGCTCCGACAGGACGCCACACATCGCGCCGAGGATGATCGGCGTCGCGTATTGGAGGGTGCCGTTGAGCTGATTGGTCAGGGTGAAGGGCGACGGTGACCCCGTCGCCGACCAGACGATGAATCCGACGACCAGCGCCAGCCCCGCGACGGTGCCCAGCACCGCAGGCCACGGCTTCGGCAACCGACGCCACAGCATCGCCGCGCCCACGCCGAGCAGCAGGAGTGCGCAGAGGATGGTGATCGGCGGGCCCGGCATCGACAGGGTGGGCAGCTGGACGTCGTCGAGCGCATCCGACAGCGCGATGCGCGAGGTGCCCTCGCTCACGATGCCGGCCCACAACAGCAGGAGACCGACGACGATGATCAGCACCGCCGACGAGTGCCGCTGGCGCCGGCTCTCGGCGGACTCCACGCTCTTCCCGGTGCCGACCGCCTCGGGGACCACGACCTGGGCGCTCATGCTGCCACCGCCTTTGCGTTGTTGGACGTCGCCTTGCGCTCCCTCAGGAAGGGCAGCAGCCACTGGATGAAGGCGGGCGCCGCGACGAACAGGACGATCAGGGCCTGGATCAGGTTGACCAGGTCTGCGGGAGTGTCCGCCATGACCTGCATCGTTCGGCTACCCGCCTTGAGGGCGCCGAACAGCAGTCCCGCGAACACGATGCCCAGGGGGCGCGAGCGGCCGAGCAACGCGACGGTGATCGCGTCGAAGCCGATGGCGCCGACGATGTGCCCGGTGAGCTGCGGCGGGTAGCTCGTGATGAGCTCCGGCGCCGTCACGACGTTGACGCCGGCCAGGCCGGCCAACGCGCCGGCAAAGGCCATCGTGATGATCGTCACGTTCGGGACGTTCATGCCGGCCGTCGCCGCGGCGTGCGGATTGAGGCCCACCGCTTGGATCTTCAACCCCAACGTGGTGCGCTCCAACAGCCACCACACCAGGAATGCCGCGAGCAGCGCGATCCCGAACCCGAGGTGCAGGCGGCTGTCGGCGATGCGCGGCATCGTCGCAGTCCATTCCAGTCGAGGGCTGATCGGGTCGTTGCGGCCGGGCGCCATGAACGCCCGCTGCTGCAGCAGGTAGGCGAGCAGGGACAGCGCGATGTAGTTCATCATGATGGTCACGATCACCTCGTGCGCGCCGGTCTTCGCCTTGAGGTAGCCGACGATGCCGCCCCACAGCATGCCCATCAGGCCGCCGACGAGGATCACCAGCGGCAGGTGCACGAACAGCGGGAGCCCCTTGATGGTGAAGCCGATGTATGCTCCCCACAGCGCGCCCATGATGGCCTGCCCCTGGCCACCGATGTTGAACAGGCCCGCTCGGAATGCGAGCCCCACGCCCAGACCCGCGAGGATCAGGGGCGCAGCCTGCGCCGTCGTCTCAGTGAACGCCACCCAGGACCCGAGCGAGCCCTGCAGCAGCGCGGAGTAGGTGAGGGAGACCTTCTCCCACGACGCCCCCAGCGCGTCACCGGGGCGCGCGAAGAAGTAGCCCCACTTCGGCGCGACGTGGGGGTCGAGCAGGATCATCGTGATGGATCCGACGACGAACGCCAGCACCAGCGCGGCGAAGGTCACGGCGGCCGAGTTGAGCCACTTCCCCGTCACCAGGCGGGACCCGCCCGACGGTCGGCTCCGCTTGGGAGGCGTCGTCGCCTCGCGCACCTCGTCACTCACCGGCGTTCTCCTTCCCTGCGACGGCGTCCTCATGGCTCACCCCGGCCATCATCAGGCCGAGCACTTCCCTTGGGGTGTCCGGCGGGACGATGCCCACCACTCGACCCCGGTACATCACCGCGATGCGGTCGGCCAGCGACTCGACCTCATCCAGCTCCGTCGACACGATGAGCACCGCGGTCCCCTTGTCGCGCTCCTCCACGATCCGCTGGTGGAGGAACTCGATGGCGCCGACATCGACGCCGCGCGTCGGCTGGCTGGCCAACAGGAGCGACAGATCCCGCGACAGTTCGCGCGCCAGCACCACCTTCTGCTGGTTGCCGCCGGACAGCGACTTGACCGGTTGCGCCCCCGACTCGGAGCGAATGTCGAACTCCTCGATCCGATCCGCGGCGTTCTGCGCGATCCGCGCGAGCTCCAGGTTGCCGCGCTTCGAGAAGGACGGCAGGTTGTTCAACACGAGGTTCTGGGCGATGGAGAACTCGCCGACGAAGCCGTCGCGACGGCGATCCTCCGGCACGAATCCCAGCCCGGCCCGGATCGTCTGCGCCGGCGTGGCGTCGGTCACGTCCACGCCGTCCAGGAACACCTTGCCGCTCGCGACCGGCAGGGTGCCCAGCAGCGCCTCGGCGAGCTCCGTCTGGCCGTTGCCCTGCACGCCCGCGATGCAGACGATCTCTCCCCCGCGCACGGTCAGCGACAGGTCGTCGACGGCCACCGCCCCCGACGGCGAGGCCACGGTCAACCCCTCGAGCCGGAGACGTTCGTCGCCAAGCTTCGGCGCATCCTTGTCGACCTTCAGCGACACCGGACGGCCCACCATCATGGCGGCCAGCTCCGTCTCGTCGGCACTCGGGTCGGCGGTGCCGACGACGGCACCGCGGCGGATCACGGTGATGTCGTCGGCGACGGCCTTCACCTCGCGCAGCTTGTGCGTGATGAACACGATGGCCCGGCCCTCGTCGCGCAGCGCGCGCATGACGACCATCAGCTCGTCGATCTCCTGCGGCGTCAGGACGGCAGTCGGCTCGTCGAAGATGAGATAGCGGGCGCCGCCCGCCAGCGCCTTCAGGATCTCGACGCGCTGCTGCAGGCCCACCGGCAGGTCCTCGACGAGCGCGTCCGGATCCACGTCGAGCCGGTACCGCTCGGACAGGGCACGCACGGTCTCGCGCGCCTGGCGGAGGTCCAGCATGCCGCCCGCCCCGGGCTCGCGGCCCAACACCATGTTCTCCGCGACGGTGAACACCGGGATGAGCATGAAGTGCTGGTGCACCATGCCGATGCCCGCGTCCATCGCCTCTCGCGGCCCCTTGACCTTCAGTGGTTCGTCACCCAACGCGATCTCGCCCTCGTCGGCCTCGAGGAGCCCGAACAGCACGTTCATCAACGTCGACTTGCCGGCTCCGTTCTCGCCCAACAGGCAGTGGATGCGGCCGGGGACGATGTCCAAGGTGATGTTGTCGTTGGCCGTCAGGGCACCGAATCGCTTGGTGATCCCTCGCAGATGCAGCACTGGTGCTGCGGGGGCTGTGGCGCTCAAGATTCCTCCTTGCCGTCTCGGGCTCGGTCCATACTAGTGGGCATCGAACGCCCGTGGGCGCAGGCCTCGGACACACGGGCGGGAGGGCGGCTCGTCGCCAGCCCTCCCGCCCGGAATGCGATCCGTGGGATCAGTGGGTACAGTGCCTGTCGATCACGACATCGGCGACTGGATCTTGATCTCGCCCGCGATGATCTTTGCCTTCACGTCCTCGAGCTCCGTGCCGAGCTCGGCCGGGACCTTCGACTCGAAGTCGTGGAACGGCGACAGACGCACGCCCTCGTTCTCGAGCGTGCCGACGTACATCTCGGAGGAGAAGTTGTCCTCCATCGAAGCCTTGACGGCGTCGAACACGGCGACGTCCATGGCCTTCTCCACCGACGTCAGAATGACGTCCTTGAAGTCGGGGACGGACACGTAACCATCGGTGTCGACCCAGACGACCTTGAGCTTGCCGCCGCTCTCCTTGGCGAGCTGGAGCGCACCCTGGCCGGAGGGGCCCGCGACGGGCATGATGACGTCGGCGCCCTGGGCGAGCAGAGTGTTGCTCGTGTTCTTGCCGCCGGGGACGTCGTTGAAGCCGTTGTTGCCGGCGATGAACTGGCCGTCCTGCTTGTCGACGCTCCAGCCGAGGACCTGCACGTCCTTGCCCTTGGCCTCGTTGTAGTACTTGACGCCCTGCTCGAAACCGTCCATGAAGATCGTCACGGTGGGGATCTTCGCGCCACCGAACGTGCCGACCTTGCCGGTCTCGCTCATGGCAGCGGCGGCGTAGCCGGCGAGGAAGGCGGGCTCGGCCGCGTTGAACATGAGCCCCTTGGCGTTGTCGACGCCCTCGAAGGAGCTGTAGTCGACGATGGCGAAGTCGACGTCGGGGTACAGCTTGGCCGCGGCCTCGGTGGCCTCGGCAAGCAGGAATCCGACGGTCACGACCAGGTCGCAACCGGCCTTGACCTGCGACTCGATGTTGCCGGCGAACTCATTCTCGGCATTGGACTCGATCTGCCCGATCTCGATGCCGAGCTCCTCCTTGGCCTTGAGCAGGCCCTTGTAGGAGGTCTCGTTGAACGACTTGTCGTCGAAGCCTCCGGAATCGGAGACCATGCAGGCCTTGAACTTCTCCCCGGTCGACTCGCCGCCGGTGGCGGCCGAGGCGGACTCGCTGCCGCCCGGGGCGGGGCTCGAGGTGGTCTCGGACGGGGGCTGCGCACACGCGGACAGGGCCAGCAGCGACGCCGCTGCGAGCGCACCTACTCGGGTGAGGGACTTCTTCACTGGTTTCCTCCTACATTGGGCCATGGAA
The DNA here is from genome assembly GCA_000619965.1 of Propionibacteriaceae bacterium P6A17. Lineage (GTDB taxonomy): Bacteria > Actinomycetota > Actinomycetes > Propionibacteriales > Propionibacteriaceae > Arachnia. The sequence continues at coordinate 77,230 of JHVD01000012.1, read as the reverse complement.
CGGCGCTTGTTCGAGATTAGTGCCTCCGAGGCCCCGAACCACAACCGCCCCGCGAATCGTTATCTACCCGCGACCTGCCCGCCGCTCACACGACCTGCCCGACGAGGGCCGCCGCCGAGCGCACCATGGTGCGCGTCTGCTCCTCCCAGCCGGGCTCCTGGCCGCGGAAGGGGCCCGTCGCCAACGAGAGGATCACCGCGGCAGCGCGCAGGCGCAGCTCGACGGGGTCCACCCGGCGATCGAACACCGGCACCCAGCGCGCGAGAAGGCCCCGCACCTTCGCCTCCTGCTGTGCGGACATGTGTTGGATGGTCGACAGATGACCGATCAGGCAGGCCAGGTCGTCGGCGCGCCGGCCGGGGCCGATGGTGTCCACGTCGAGGATGCCGACGATGCGCCCTCCCTCGACGCGCACCTGCCCCTCGTGGAAGTCGCCATGCGTGGGTTCGTCGCCCCTCGGGCAGCGCGCGAGCCCCCGCTCGACGTGGTGCACGATCCAGCGCACATCCTCGGCCACGTCGGGCAACGGCGCCACGACGAGCCTGCCGTAGTAGGCGACTGCATCGGACCACGGCGGGCGCCGCGCCAGCGAAGACACGGCCGGCGGCATCGCGTCGAGGAGCCCGACGAGGTCCTCTGCCGAGCACGGGTCGCCGTCGTCGAACAGCGCCTTCGCCAACGACTGGCCCGGCAGCTCGCGGGTGACCAGCAGGTCGTCGTCGGTGGTCAGCACCACCTGCGGGGCGGGCAGCCCTGCGTCGAGCAGCACCCGATGCTTGTGCAGCACGTCCGTGAAGAGCCTCGGCCGGAGCACCTTCACGTAGAACACCTGCGATTCGACGACCACCTTCACCACCGCACGGCGGCGGGGCCGATAGCCGATCATCGACAGCGACACCTGCTCCCCCACCACTGGCCTGGGCAGCAGGCGCCCGTCGTTGAGCACCTCAGCCATCCGTTCGGGGAACGCGGCCCGCACGAGCCCGGGCAGGTCCGGGTCGTGGGGGTAGATCCACACGGCGACGCGACGGCTCCCATCGCCGAAGATCTCCGCGTTTGAGTCGCTCGCCGTGAGCTCGCCGGAGCGCGCGGACACGCCCAGCAGTTCGGTGCGCTCCCCGTGCGGCCAACGCACGCTGGCGAGGTAGGTGGCGGTGGTGGACTGCTCGGGGGTCTGATCGACGTGGTCGAGCTGCCAGGAGCGCAACTCGCCCCCGACGTGGGTGACCGCGGCGTCAAGCAGGGGGCCCACGTCGGGGCCGGTCAGCAGGGCCGCGCCATCATCCACCCTGGTCCTCCCTCCGCAGCGCGATCCACGCCGCCCGACGACCGTCCATCTCCGTCACCTCGAACGTGAACCGCGCCGTCTCGTCGTCCTGTGCCCCGACGGGGGTCAAGTCGACCGTGATCGTCGCCCCCTGCTCCGGCACGGCCCCGTGCATCGCCATCAAGTAGCCGGCGACCGTGTCGTAGGGACCCTCCGGGATGACATGGCCGGTCAGGTCCGCGAACTCCTCGATCGTCGTCAGACCGTCGAGCTGATCGACCGAGAGGTGCAGGCCGGTCTCGGGCACGTCGTATTCGTCGGTGATGTCGCCGATGAGCTCCTCCATGAGGTCCTCCATCGTGATGATCCCCGCGGTGCCGCCGTATTCGTCGCGCACGATCGCGATGTGCATGGCGGCCTTGCGCATCGCCGTCATCGCAGGCAGGATCCGCATCGTCTCGGGAAGATTGAGGATGGGCCGTGCGATGGACCGGATGTCGCCGCCCCTGGCCGCGCCCTCCACATCCATGAGATCGCGCACGTGCAGGAAGCCGACGACGCGGTCATTCGACCCGTCCGTGACGGGGTAACGTGACCGCGGCGCCCCCCGCACCTCGCGATAGGCCTTGTGGATCGGCATGTCGGCAGGCAGGAAGTCCACCTCCGTGCGCGGCACCATCACCTCGCGCAGGCTCAGCTCGCCCGCCTGGAAGACCTCGTCGACGATGCGCCGCTCCTCGTCACCGAGCGTCTCGGAGCTGGACACCATCTGCCGCAGCTCCTCGTCGGTGACGCTCTCGCGAGCCCGCTCCGGGTCCCCGCCCAGGACGCGCACGAGCGCGTTGGTGGAGACGTCCAGCAACCAGATCACCGGCTTCATCAACGTCGCGATGCCCGAGACCATCGGCGCCAGCGCAAGCGCGAACGACTCCGCGCGCTGCATCGCCAGGCGCTTCGCGGTGAGCTCGCCGACGACGATCGAGAAATAGGCGATCACGAGCGTGAGCGCGACGAGCGCCAGCGGCCCCGCCACGGATGCGGGGACCCCGATGTCCTCGAGCAGCGGCGCCACCTGCGGGGCGATCGCTGACGCACCGAACGACGCCGACAGGAAGCCCGAGACCGTCACGCCGATCTGCACGGCGGACAGGAAGTTGTTGGGGTTCTGCGTCAGCCGCTCGATGGCCTGCCCCCGCTTCCCGCGGCCGCTGAGCTGCCGGACCTGCGAGTCACGCAGGGTGACCAACGCCATCTCCGCCGCAGCGAACGTGCCGCCGATCAGAATGAACAGCCCGATCAGGGCGATGTCGAGTCCCATGGCCGACCTCAGCGGAAGATGACGGTCCGTGCACCGTCGAGCAGGACTCGACGCTCGGCGAACAGGCGCACCGCCTCCGCCAGCGTCTGGGACTCCTGGGCCTGCCCCTTGCCGACCAGCTTCGACACATTCATCGTATGGTCCACACGGGTGACGTTCTGTTCGATGATCGGCCCCTCGTCGAGGTCGCTCGTGACGAAGTGGGCCGTCGCGCCGATCAGCTTCACGCCACGCGTATGGGCTTGCCGATACGGGTTCGCCCCCTTGAATCCCGGCAGGAACGAGTGGTGGATGTTGATCGCGCGGCCCGCGAGAGAGTCACACAGCCCGGGGCTCAGGATCTGCATGTAGCGGGCGAGCACGACCAGCTCGATGCCTTCGTCGATGACGACCCTGCGGATCTCGTCCTCGAACGCGTCCTTCGTCTCCGATGCGACGTAGCGATGCGTGAACGGCACGCCGTAGAACTCCGCCATCGGGGCGAGCACGTCGTGGTTGGCCATCACGCGCACGACGTCGATGGGCAACGCGCCGGCGCGGGTGCGAAACAGCAGCTCGTTCAGCGCATGCCCCGCCTTCGACGCCAGCACCAGGGTGCGCGTGAGGCGAGTGGCATCGTCGACGGCGAACGTCGCCCCGAACTGTCCCGTCTGCCGTGCGACGGCGTCCTCCAGCGCGCTCCGCTGCGCCCCCTGCACCTCGATCCGCGTGAAGAACTGTCCCGTGTCCGGCGAGGTGAACTGCTGCAGCTCGACGATGTTGCCGCCCACCGCCACGATCCCCGCCGTGATCGAGTGGACGATGCCTGGACGGTCTGGACAACGGAGCGTGAGCACGAGATCTGGCATGCCGCCACTGTATTGCATCTGCCCGGTGCGACCGCCCGCTGCACGCTCGCCCGGAAAAAAGATATACGAAACCTCTTGTACTGCGAAGCGACTTAGGGCATTCTCTCTGCGAAGAGCAGCCAACTTCGACCGGTACGAAGGAGTACCCAATGACTGACAAGACCGCACCCTCGCCCGGCCACGGGCACACCCCCGGAACGGGTGAGATTCCACCCGAAGCCTTCCGCCAGGCCCAGAACTCCCCCGAGTTCCTGGAGCTCAAGAAGGTCTTCCGCGGCTTCGCCTTCCCCATGACCGCAGCCTTCTTCATCTGGTACGTGGCCTACGTGCTGCTGTCGACGCTGGCCCAGGACTTCATGTCCACCAAGGTCGTCGGCAACATCAACATCGGCCTCATCCTGGGCCTCCTCCAGTTCGTGACCACCTTCCTCATCACCTGGCTCTACATCCGCCACATGAACACCAAGGTTGACCCGATCGCGGCCAAGATCCGCGAGGAGCTCGAAGGGAGCGCCCGATGATGCAACTGCTCGAGTCCCAGGTCGGCAACCCGGTCATCAACATCTCGATCTTCGTCGCCTTCGTCGTCGTCACACTCTTCGTCGTCGTGCGCGTCACCTCCGGCAGCCAGAAGAAGAAGTCCGGCGACTTCTACACCGGCGGCGCCCAGTTCTCCGGCACCCAGAACGGCTTCGCCATCGCCGGTGACTACCTGTCAGCCGCGTCCTTCCTCGGCATCGTCGGCGCCGTCGCCATGACCGGCTACGACGGCTTCCTCTACTCCATCGGCTTCTTCGTCGCCTGGCTCGTCGCGCTGCTGCTCGTCGCCGAGCCGCTGCGCAACACCGGCAAGTACACGATGGCCGACGTGCTGAGCTTCCGCATGCGCCAGAAGCCCGTCCGCATGGCCGCCGCGCTGTCCACGCTCGCCGTGTCCTTCTTCTACCTGCTGGCCCAGATGGCGGGCGCCGGAGGCCTCGTGTCGCTGCTGCTCGGCATCGACGGCGACATGCAGCAGAACTTCGTCGTCGCCATCGTCGGCGTCATCATGGTGGCCTACGTGCTCATCGGCGGCATGAAGGGCACGACGTGGGTGCAGATGATCAAGGCCGTCCTGCTGATCGCGGGCGTGCTCGTCATGACCATCTGGATCCTCGTCATCACCGGATTCAACATCTCCGGCCTCCTCGGCAACGCCGTCGACACCCACCTGGCGTCCGAGTCGAGCAAGCTCGGCGAAAAGATCCTCGACCCGATGGGCAAGTACGGCAACAACATCCCCGGCTTCATCTCGCTGTCGCTGGCCCTGGTGCTCGGTGCCTCCGGCCTGCCGCACGTGCTGATGCGCTTCTACACGGTGCCCACCGCCAAGGAGGCCCGCAAGTCGGTCACCTGGGCGATCATCCTCATCGGCGCCTTCTACCTCATGACGATGGTGCTCGGCTACGCCGCCGCGTGGCTCGTCGGCCCCGACGCGATCGCGCAGCTCCCCGGCAAGGCCAACGCCGCCGCCCCTGCGCTGGCCTTCCACCTCGGTGGCGAGATCCTGATGGCCCTCATCGCCGGCGTCGCCTTCGCGACCATCCTCGCGGTGGTCGCAGGCCTCACCATCACCGCCTCCGCCTCGTTCGCCCACGACATCTACAACTCCGTCATCAAGGACGGCAAGGCGGACCCGGCGCAGGAGGTGCGCGTGGCCCGGATCACCTCGATCGTGATCGGCGTCCTCGCCATCGTCGGCGGCATCGGCGCCAAGCAGATGAACATCGCGTTCCTCGTGGCGCTCGCCTTCGCCATCGCTGCGTCGGCCAACCTGCCGTCGATCCTGTACTCGCTCTACTGGAAGAAGTTCTCGACGGCAGGCTCCACCTGGTCCATCTACGGTGGCCTCCTGTCCGCGCTGATCCTGATCATCTTCTCCCCGGCCGTCTCGGGCGCGCCGTCGGCGATGTTCCCGGATCTGGACTTCGCGTGGTTCCCGCTCGACAACCCGGCCCTGGTGTCCGTGCCGATCGGCTTCTTCCTCGGCTGGCTGGGCTCCGTCGTCAAGCCCGACGGCGACCAGTTCGCAGACAAGGCCGCCGAGATGGAGGTTCGCTCCATGACCGGCGCCGGCGCCGAGGGCGCCCTGGACCACTGACACCGATCCCCTCCGGAGGCCGCAGCTCGACGTCGGGCTGCGGCCTCCGCCGTGTCTCAGGCGGCTTGGGTGGAGGATCCGCCACCGTCGACCGTGGCAGATCTTCCGCCGAAGCCCGACACCGGCGCGCGCGGGATGGGACGATGGAACGGTACCGAGGAAAGGACGCATCATGCAGGACATCGGACCCAAGCCACAGGCCTTCGACATCGACCGCGCCACGAAGGGCAACGACAACTACCGAACCGCGGCCTGGACCGGCAAGTACCTCCAGGTGACCCTCATGTCGATCCCCGTGGGATCCTCGATCGGGCTCGAGGTGCACCCGGAAACCGACCAGTTCCTCCGGCTGGACGCAGGCAAGGGCATCTGCCGAATGGGCCCCGACAAGGACACCGTCGACTTCGAGCAGGCCGTCGAGGACGACTGGGCCATCATGGTGCCCGCCGGCACGTGGCACGACGTCGTCAACACCGGCGACGAACCCCTGAAGCTCTACACCGTCTACGCGCCGGTCCACCACGCGCACGGCGTCGTCCACGCCACGGCCGAGGACGCGGAGCACGACGAGGAGCACGGCACCGACGAGCCCCCGGAGTGGACCGTCCAGCCCAACTGAGTTCTGCGAGGCACCCCCTACCCGTTGCTCCTCCCGAACCACCCACGTACACTTGCACCCAGAGGGGAAGTGCATTGTTGCACGTCATCTCGGGGGGGCTTCCATCGAGATCTCGGATCCCTTCAACGACTCATGATGGGAGAAGCCATGCGTAACACCAATTGGGGCAGACTCCGCTCGGGGATACTCGGCTCATTGGCAGCGGCCATGCTCGTGGCTGGCGCAGCAGTCGCCAGCGTTCCCCCGCAGGCCGCCTCCGCCGACGACCTCACGGACGAGGAGCGCGAGATCGCGGCCGCAGGTGGAGCCTACGAGTTTTCCGGCTACTTGCAGGAACTGATGGAGACCATGCCAGATGCGGTCATCGACCACCTGTGGGCGGATGACCACGGTGAGGTATGGGTGGCCAAGGACAGCATGACGAGAGCCACGGAGCTGGCCGAGTCGCTGCCCATCACGGTGACCATCAAGGAGGCCCCTGGCCACGCTGTTCCCGTTGCGAAACGCTCGGACATCGAGCTGGAGGCGATGACAGACGCCGAGCGAGCCGGGATCTCGGTCACAGCCGCCACGTACTCTCCACTGCGCGACGAAGTCACCCTCCAGGGGAGGACCTCAACAATTGAAGCAGAAGCGCTGCTCGCCGAGATCAAGCACGCAGTTCGCAGCACCGGAACCACCCACACTCCGCGCATCCGATATGTCCACGACGAGGAGCCGCTGCCCCAAGAGAATTACCTGGGAGGGAGATCCTACAGTGGATGCACTGGAGGATTCGTTGCGCGACGCGGTGGCCAGCAGGGAATCACGACGGCCGCACATTGCTTCAACAAACCATCCAGCTATGACGGGAACAAGGCGGGGGCGACGTGGATGGCAACCAACCAGCGCGATCTTCGTTTCACGTCAGTACTCTCCGGGCGCGCCGAGCCGCGGTTCCAGTACAGCCACGGCAAGTACCGAACGGTGACGTCCAGGGGCGTTGTCATCCCTGGAATGACCATCTACAAGTACGGACGAACCACTGGGTATGGCCAGACAACCATCCGGAAGTACGAAGGCTGCCTACGCTACGTCGACAACCGCACATGGTGCGGTTTGTACAGCACCACCAAGGAAGTCACCAAGGCGGGTGACTCAGGCGGCCCGTGGTTCGTCGGAGGCAAGGCGTTGGGCCTCACTTCGGGTGGCAATGGTATCTCCTCCTTCCTGACGCCCCAGAGCGATCTGGGTTACGTCGACGGAACGGTGTCGATCGTGGTGCAGCGATGAGGCGCCCGCTCGCCACTCTGCTCGTCGCAGCGACTGCGCTCTTCGCGGGCTGCACTGCCCCGTCCGAACCACCACCCCCTGCGCCCAGCGCCACTTTGTCGGACGCCGCCCCCGGCTCAAGCGCTCCCGAGCTGACCGGCAGTGATCTCGAACTCGCGATCATCGAGGCCCTCGTCGAGGTCCGGCCCGGCTACTACGGTGTGGCCCACCAAGTCGACGACACCGTCGAGGTCAGGGTATCCGAGCCTCATGACGACCTCACTGACGCCGACCTCGAAGAGCTTCGCGAGGTGGCCCAGCTGGTGGCTGGCGACCGCAAGGTCACGATCACACGCGGTGACCCACCACCGAGCTACGAACCCTCGTGAACCGAGCAACGGGGAAGGGCCGCAACTCCAGCTGGAGTTGCGGCCCTTCCCCGTTGCCAAAAGCGGATCGGATCAGATCAGGCCGAGCTCCGTGACGGCGTTGCGCTCGTCGACGAGCTCCGCGACCGACTTGTCGATCTTCGCGCGGGAGAAGTCGTTGATCTCGAGCCCCTGCACGATCTCGTACTTGCCGTCCTTGACGACGCACGGGAACGACGAGATGAGGCCCTCGGGCACGCCGTACGAGCCGTCCGACGGCACGGCCATGGAGACCCAGTCGCCCTCCGGGGTGCCGAGCACCCAGTCGCGCATGTGCTCGACGGTGGCGTTCGCGGCAGAGGCAGCCGACGACAGGCCGCGGGCCTCGATGATGGCGGCTCCGCGCTTGGCCACCGTCGGGATGAACGTGTGCTCGAGCCAGTCCTGATCGTTGACGGCCTCGGCAGCAGACTTGCCGCCGACCTTGGCGTTGAACAGATCCGGGTACTGGGTGGCGGAGTGGTTGCCCCAGATGGTCATGTGCGAGATCTCGGTGACCGGCACCTGCAGCTTCGCGGCGAGCTGCGAGATGGCGCGGTTGTGGTCCAGGCGGGTGAGGGCGTTGAAGCGCTCGTTGGGGATGTCAGGGGCGTTGTTCATGGCGATCAGCGCATTGGTGTTGGCCGGGTTGCCGGTGACGAGCACGCGGACGTCGTCGGCGGCCACCTCATTGAGGGCGCGGCCCTGGGCGGTGAAGATCGCGCCGTTGGCGGAGAGCAGGTCGCCGCGCTCCATGCCGGCCTTGCGCGGCATCGCTCCGACGAGCATGGCGAGGTTGGTGCCTTCGAAGACCTTCTTCGGGTCGTCCCCGATCTCGATGTTGACGAGGTTGGGGAAGGCGCAGTCGTCGAGCTCCATGACGACGCCCTCGAGGGCTTTCAGGGCCGGCGTGATCTCGAGGAGGCGCAGCTCGATCGGGCGGTCGCCCAGCAGGGAGCCACTCGCGATGCGGAACAGGAGGCTGTAGCAAATCTGGCCGGCAGCGCCGGTCACTGCGATCTTGACGGGAGCGTCAGTGCTCACTTCGGAAATCCTCTCAACGATGGAGTGTCTGTACCCCCGACTCTACCGCGCCCGCGGCGGGTGCGTTCAGGGGCATGGAGGAAGCATCCGACGAGCCCTGGCCGGTCAGAGGAAGCGCGGCAGCCAGTGCCCCAGCTCCACCACCAACACGATGGCCAGCCAGGCGATGAGACCGATGGTGAACCAGCCGTCGGCGACGAAGCGCCTGAGCTTGGCCGACCACCGCTCGGACAGGAACAGGTTGCCCTCGAGGATGTTCCACTTCGTCATCGAGTAGAAGACGAACGTGGTGGCGAGCGTCACGAGGAGGCACCAAGGGCACAGCGCGCCGATGACGAACGTCGACTGGTACAGTAGCCAGTAGGCGAAGATGACGCCGAGCATGTAGAAGAAGTTGGCCGTCGCCATGAACCAGCGCGGGAAGCGCACCCCGCTCAGGGACGCCACCGCGATCGTCATCACGACGGGCTCCGAGATCATGCCGAGGAACGCGTTCGGGAAGCCGAACACCGCCGCCTGCCACGTCTTGCCGACCACCGCGCAGTCGAGCACCTCGTTGATCGAGCAGTTGAGCGCCACGTCGGGATTTGCGGCGAGCAGGATGGCGTCGTAGGACAGCACCCACGCGGCGATCAGGCTGATGATCGCGAAGATGAGCATCTCCCCGAAGAGGAACATGCGGTCGCGGCGCGTGGGGCCCACTTGGTCGGCGATGGTCTCTGACACGTCGTGCATCGTAACCGACGATCCAAATTGGCCGGGCGAGGGGCCATCAGCGGGCGGGCGGCACCAGGAAGGCGACGAGGACGATCGCCGCGCCGAGGCCAAGGTAGGCGGTCACGTCGAACCAGCGTCTGCGCACGACGAGCAGCCCCGCCAGCTCCCGGGACAGCAGGAGCCGGAACATGCCGGCGGCCACCATCGCCGCCGACATCATCACCGACGCGCGCCGCCAGTGCGCGGTGACGGCGTAGCCCAGCCCGACGCACGCGAGCGCCAGGCACACCAGCAGCGGCCACGGGTTGTTGGGAAGGCTCTCCGCTGGCTTGTCCGGCTTGTCACGCAGCGGTGAGCCGACGTCGCTCACGTCAGGCATGCAGCGCTTCGGCCCGATCCACCACGTTGCTGAGCAGCATGGCCCGCGTCATCGGCCCGACGCCCCCCGGGTTCGGGGTGACCCACGCGGCCTTCTCCCAGACGTCGTCGGCCAAGTCGCCGACGGTGCGGCCGTCGACGCGTGAGACGCCCACGTCGATGCACACGGCGCCCTCGGCGATCATGTCCGCCGTGATCATCCCTGGCACGCCGGCCGCCGCGACGACGACCTCCGCCCGTCGAGTGTGCTCGGCCAGCTCCCGGGTGCCGGTGTGGCACAGGGTGACCGTCGCGTTCTCGCTGCGCCGGGTGAGGATCAGTCCGAGCGGGCGCCCGACGGTGATGCCGCGCCCGACGACGCAGACCTCCTTGCCGCGCCAGTCGATCCCGTGGCGACGCACCAGCTCGACGATGCCCCGCGGTGTGCACGGCAAGGTGGCCGGCTCGTTCAGCACGAGCCTGCCGAGGTTGATCGGGTGGAGTCCGTCGGCGTCCTTGTCCGGGTCGATGAGCGACAACGCCCAATTCTCGTCGAGGTGCCCGGGGATGGGCAGTTGCACGATGTAGCCGGTGCAGGCGTCGTCGGCGTTCAGTCCGAGGATGGCCTCCTCGAGCTGCGCGGCCGTCGCGTCCGCGGGCAGCTCGACGCGGATGGAGGCGATGCCCACCTCCTCACAGTCGCGGTGCTTCATCCGCACGTAGTTCTGGCTGGCCGGGTCCTCCCCGACGAGCACCGTCGCCAGCCCGGGGACGATGCCCCTGGCGCGCAGCGCGGCCACTCGCTGCGCCAGCTCGGACTTGATGGCCTTGGCGGTGGCCTTGCCGTCGAGTGCTTTTGCAGTCATGACGCTCCTCGGTTGGTGGGCGCTTGGCCCTGGTCAGTGGAAGAAGTGGCGCACGCCGGTGAAGTACATCGTCACACCGGCTTGGGCGACGGCGTCGATGACCTCCTGGTCGCGCACCGACCCGCCGGGTTGGACGATGGCGCGCACGCCCGCGTCGAGGAGGACCTGCGGCCCGTCGGCGAAGGGGAAGAACGCGTCGGAGGCGGCCACCGAGCCGCGGGCCCGCTCGCCGGCGCGGTCGACGGCGAGGTGGCAGGAGTCGACGCGGTTGACCTGGCCCATGCCGACGCCGACGGAGGCCCCGTCGGAGGCGAGCAAAATCGCGTTGGACTTCACCGCACGCACGGAGCGCCACGCGAATTCCAAGTCAGCGAGGGTGGCGTCGTCGGCGGCCTCTCCCGCGACGAGGGTCCAGTTGGCCGGGGAGTCCCCGTCGGCGTCGACGCGGTCGACGTCCTGCCGCAGCAGGCCGCCGGAGACCTCACGGATCGACGGCTGGGTGACCTCGGGCACGGATGCGACGAGGAGCCGCACGTTCTTCTTGCGGCTCAGCACCTCCACCGCCCCCTGCTCGTAGCCGGGCGCGACGACCACCTCGGTGAAGATCTCGGCCACCTGCTCGGCCATCTCGAGGGAGACGGGGCGGTTGCAGGCGATGACGCCGCCGAAGGCCGACACCGGGTCGCAGGCGTGCGCCTTGCGGTGGGCGTCGGCGATGTCTTCGCCGACTGCGATGCCGCACGGGTTGGCGTGCTTGATGATCGCGACGGCGGGCTCGGCGTGGTCGTGGGCGGCGCGCCAGGCGGCGTCCGCGTCGACGTAGTTGTTGTAGCTCATCTCCTTGCCGTGGAGCTGCTGCGCCCCAGCGAGGCCTGCGCCGCTGCCGTCGGAGTAGAGGGCGGCGGGCTGGTGCGAGTTCTCGCCGTAGCGGAGGTCGGCGGTCTTCTCCCACACGCCCCCGTACCAGGGCGAGAAGTGCGGATCCGAGGACTGTTCGCCGAGCCACGTGGCGACCGCGACGTCGTAGGCGGCCGTGTGACGGAATGCGGCCACGGCCAGCGCCAGACGCTCCGCCTGCGTGTAGCCGCCCGAGGCGAGCGCCGCGCGCAGGCCCTCGTACTGGCGGGCGGAGGTGACGATCGCGACGGAGGCGTGGTTCTTCGCGGCGGCGCGGACCATCGTCGGGCCGCCGATGTCGATCTGCTCGATGACGGCATCGAAGTCGGCGCCGGAGGCGACGGTCTCGACGAAGGGGTAGAGGTTGGTGATGACGAGGTCGAACGGGCGCACGCCCAGCTCGTCGAGCTGCACCCGGTGTGAGTGGAGCCGCAGGTCGGCCAGGATGCCCGCGTGGACCTTCGGGTGGAGGGTCTTCACCCTGCCGTCGAGGCACTCGGGGAAGCCCGTGACGTCCTCGACGGCCACGACGGGCACGCCCGCCTCCGCGAGGACGCGGGCCGTCGACCCGGTGGACACGATCTCGACGCCAGCCGCCGCGAGGTCGCGGCCGAGCTCGACGAGCCCGGTCTTGTCGTAGACGCTCACGAGCGCGCGCCGCAGCGCGATCCGATCGACTTGCCCTGCGTTGGTCACTGCTGCCTCCAGTTCGCGACGACGTCCACCAGCAGACGTCGTTCCACCACCTTGATTCTCTCGTGCAGGGACTCGACCGTGTCGTCGTCGTGGACGTCGACGGCGCCCTGCGCCAAGATCCTACCCGTGTCGACACCGTCGTCGACGACGAAGACCGTTGCTCCGCTGACCTTCACCCCGGCTCGCAGCGCGTCGCGGGGGCCGTGCATGCCCGGGAAGCTCGGCAGCAGCGCCGGGTGGGTGTTGATGGTGCGCCCCTCGAACCGGGCGAGGAAGGCCGGGCCGAGCAGCTTCATGAATCCGGCCGAGGCGACGAGGTCGGGCTCGAAGCGGGCGACGAGCTCGGTGAGCGCCTCGTCCCACTGCCCCCGGTCTGCGCCCTTGGCGAGCGGGTGGGCGATGGCCTCGATGCCGTGGGCGCGGGCCCGCTCCAGCACGCCCGCATCGGGTTGGTCGCTCACGACGGCGACGATGCGCGCCCCGACCCGGCCTGCCTCGATCGCGTCGATGAGCGCCTGGGTGAGCGTGCCGGACCCCGATGCGAGCACGACGACGTCGATCATCGGTCCTCCTCCTGCCGGGCCTCGTCCTGCGCGGCCCCGTCGTGGCCCCCCGGCGGATCCTGCGAGGGCTCAGCGCCCACGCTAGCCGCAGCGGCCCCGTCGAGCATCTCCGGGGCGGTCTCGGGGCGCGGGCGTCGCAGCAGGCCGACGGCCAGGCCCCCGACGAGCCCGGCGAGCCCCAGCAGCGTGGGGGCGAACACGAGCAGTTGCCCGGCGCGCGCGCCGAGATGCGCGAGCCTGTCGTCGCCGAGCGCGCCCGAGGACAGCGCGCACAGTCCGGCCAGCAGGCCTCCCGCGGCGACGCCGGACAGGCCCCCGACGAGGGCCGTCTCGTCAAAGCGCGCCCGGGGCCGCGCCCACGCGACCGCCGCACCGGCGACGAGGCCCGCCACGACGCCGGGCAGGAGCCACCACAGCATCGCCGTCGGCGCCGTGCCCGGCTCGGGCACCATGCCGAACGCGGGGATGGCGGGCAGCAGCCCGACGTCGGTGATGACCAGCGACACGAGCGACCCGTCGCCGAGCGAGATGCCGGCGCCGAGCAGCCAGGAGCAGGCCCACAGGATGAAGTTCGGCAGATAGATGAGGTGCAGCACGATGAGCGCGATGCCGCCGGACCAGTCCGGTTCCAGCGCGGCCGTGATGCCGGCGATGCGCGCACGCCCTTGCCAGGCGGCGAGTGCCACGACGACGGATCCTGCGGCTCCCACCAGCAGCAACGCGACGCCCATCGCCCGCGGGACCGCCCGCAGCCATCGGGGCCAGGTGGCCGTCGCGTCGAGGCCGACGGCCCGTGCCGCCCCCCAGCAGCCGGCGACGAGCCCGACGAGCAGCGCTCCGAGCAGCGTGTGGCCGGTGTGGGGGGTGCCGAGCACCGCCCCGACGAGGACGGTTGCGGTCAGCGCGTACACGGCCGCGTGGAGGCCTCCGACGGTGAGCACCAGCCGCCGCAGGTCGACGCCGAGGGCGACCGAGTGGAAGCGTCCGCCGGAGGGGTCTGCGGCCTGCCGGGCGCCAGCGCCCACGACGGGCAGCGCGAGGAAGAGCTGCAGCGCGGTGAGCCCCAGAGGCACGATTCCGACGGGCTGCCCCGCGATCTCGACGGGCGCCCCGTGGGCGAGCGCGAAGCCGCGGGTGGACAGTGCGAGCGCGTCGGGGAAGGACGCATTCGACTGGCCGAGCCAGGCCAGCGCGCTGACGCCGGCGAGCACCACCCACCCGGCGAGCGCGACGGCCACTGCGCCGAGCACGACGCGCAGGTACCAAGGCCAACGAAAGCCGGGGGTCTCCGTCGGCGTCGCCTCGTCCACGTCGACGGCGACCGTCCGTGTCAGGTCCGCCACGCTCTCTCCTCCTGCAGTTCCACGTCCCCCGCGCCGAGCCCGGTAGTCTTGCAGGCACCAGTGGTCCCGAAGGAAGGCGAAGCCGATGTCCGATGACGCCGTGCGTCCGCGACGGGCGCTCGCCCCCGACGATAGCGCGCCCGGGACCGAACCTGCCGAGGCACACGTCGAGAATCCCTTCGCCCGCCCGGGCAGCGAGGCCAGCCAGCAGCCGCCGCCCACGGCCCGTCGGGGCGCCACTGCCGAGGATCTCGCGGCCTTCCAGGGCTCGGACGACGAGACGATCATCGTCCCTCGCGTGGACGCGGAGCCGATGATCCCAGCGCCGGTGCTGCCCGAGCGCGAGAACGCCTTCCCGGACGATGCCTCGCCCAAGCCGCGGCGCTCGGCCTTGAGCTCGAGCACTCCTGCCCCCGCGCCGGGCGCGGAGGACGCCGTCGGGGCCGATCCCTCCGCACCCCTGCCCGACCAGCCGCAGGAGGCGACCGCCGTGGCGCCGACGCCCCAGGCCGGCACCGGCTGGTTCGAAGCGCACCGGCCGAAGATCCTCGCCGCGGGTGCGGTCGTCGCGGTGCTCGCCGTCGGCGCAGGCGTGCTCGGCTACACGCAGGGCCGTTCGGTGGGCGGCGCGACGGCCTCGCCCAGCCCGTCACCGTCGTCGAGCGCCTCGGTCGCCATCCCCCGCGTCTCGCAGACCGACCTGCTGGACCAGTCGGATGTGAAGGCGATCTCCGCGGACGCGACGTGGGCCATCACCGGCACGACGACCACCCCCGACGAGCACACGGCGCGGGCGGCCTGCCTGAGTACAGAGGGCGGCGGGGCGGACCGGCTGGATTCGCTCCAGCGCCTGTTCGGCACCACGAACGACAACCAGTTGGCCGTGCTGCACCAGCTCGACTCCTACCCGACGCAGGCCCTCGCCGAGGCGACGTTCAAGGAGCGCGCACAGGCGCTGGCCACCTGCGCCGAGATCCAGACGCTCGTGCTGAGCTCCGCGACGGTGTCCGGGCTGGGCGACGAGTCCATGCAGATCACCGTCGTGGAGGAGGGAGAGCGCCGCAAGCACCACACGCTGCTGCTCACCCGCACGGGCAACATCCTGAGCCTCGTCGACGTCGCGCAGGACGACGCGGCCGTCGAGCCGCTCGCCGCGGTGAAGGCGGTGACGCGTTCGGCGACGACGATCTGCGAGTCGGCCGGCGACTGCGCCCCCCAATCGGCCAAGGTGGAGGCCGGGCAGGTCCCCGCCGCCGAGCCGAAGGGCTGGCTGATCCCCTCCGACCTGCCGCGGGTCAGGGCGGGCGCGGGCCTGTGGACGTCGAAGTCCCCCGCCGCGCTCGTGAGCCCGGGGACCGGCTGCGAGAACCTGACGCTCGCCTCCGAGAGCGGCCCCACCGAGCGCCAGCAGGCGACCTACCTGGTCACGCAGGACGACCAGGCCCCCACCCAGTTCGGGCTCGATGAGATGGTCTTCCGCTTCGCCGACGAGAACAATGCGGCCAACTTCGCGACGAAGCTGCAGCAGGGGCTCGCCGGCTGCAAGGACCGCGTGCTGGGCACTGAGGCGCGCGAGATCAACGTCGGGGAAGGGCCGAAGGCATTCGAGATCCTGCGCAAGACCGATCAGGGCGAGGTGGTCTTCCAGGTGTCGGTGGTGCGCAACGGTACCGACGTCGCCTACCTGCTCGCCACGGTCACGAAGTCGTACAAGTTCACCGACGAGCACCTGCGCTGGCTCACGCAGCGCGCGTCGCTGCGGCTGGGCCAGGACTGACCAGACGACGAGGGGCCGACGCTGCGGTGGCGTCGGCCCCTCGTCGGTGGCTGGCTCAGGCCTTCGCGCGGAGCCCCGCGATGACGTCGCGCACCAGCGCAGCGGTCTGCGACGGGGTCTCGCCCACGCGCACCCCCGCGGCCTCCAGCGCCTCCTTCTTCGCCTGCGCGGTGCCGGCGGATCCGGTGATGATGGCGCCGGCGTGGCCCATCGTCTTGCCGGGCGGCGCGGTGAACCCCGCCACGTACCCGACCACCGGCTTGGTGATGTGCTCGCGGATGTAGGCCGCAGCCCGCTCCTCCGCGTCGCCACCGATCTCGCCGATCATGACGATCACGTCCGTGTCCGGGTCGTCCTCGAACGCTTGGAGGACGTCGATGTGCATGGTGCCGACGACCGGGTCGCCGCCGATGCCGACGGCCGTCGAGAAGCCGTGGTCGCGCAGCTCGTACATCATCTGGTACGTCAGCGTGCCCGACTTGGAGACCAGCCCGATGCGGCCGTGTCCGGTGATGGTGGCGGGGATGATGCCGACGTTCGACAGCCCCGGGGAGATGAGGCCCGGGCAGTTGGGGCCGATGATGCGGGTGCGGCCCGAGGCCTTCGCGGCGGCGACGAACTCGACCGAGTCGTGCACCGGGATGCCCTCGGTGATGACGACGACGAGCTCCATGCCGGCGTCGATGGCGTCCATGACCGCTGCCTTGGCGAACTTGGGCGGCACGAACACCACGGACACGTTCGCGCCGGTGGCCTCGCGGGCCTCGGCGACCGAGTCGAACACCGGCACCGGATCCTCCTCGAACAGGACCGAGCCGCCGCCCTTGCCGGGCGTGACGCCGCCGACGATGCGCGTGCCGGACATGATCATGCGCTGCGTGTGCTTGCGCCCTTCCTTGCCCGTCATGCCCTGGACGATGACGCGGCTGGAGGCATCGATGAAGATGGACATGGCGCTCAGTTCCCTTCGCTCGCGAGCTTGGCCGCGGCGCGGGCGGCCTCGTCCATGGTGGACTTGACGGTGATCATCGGGTGGTTGCGCTCGGCGAGGATGGCCTTGCCGATCTCGACGGAGTTGCCGTCGAGGCGCACGACGATCGGGAGCTTGGCCTCGTCGCCCAGCATGTCGAGGGCGCTCACGATGCCGAGGGCGACGTCGTTGCAGGCGGTGATGCCGCCGAAGACGTTGACGAACACCGACTTCACCTGCGGGTCGGACATGATGATGCGCAGGCCGTTGGCCATCACCTGGGCGGAGGCGCCGCCGCCGATGTCGAGGAAGTTCGCGGGCCTGGGCTGGCCGGGCAGGTCGAGGCCGGCGCCGGCGACGACGTCGAGGGTGCTCATCACGAGGCCCGCGCCGTTGCCGATGACGCCGACGTTGCCGTCGAGCTTGACGTATTGGAGGCCCACCTCGCGGGCCTGCCGCTCGAGGTCGACCGCGCCGGAGGTGGCCTGGTAGCCGGCCCACTCGGGATGGCGGATACCGGCGTTGTCGTCGAGCGTGACCTTGCCGTCGAGCGCGAGCACCAGGCCGGACTCCGTCGCCACGAGCGGGTTGACCTCGACGAGCGTCGCGTCGGAGGCCTTGAACGCCTGCCAGAGGCGCTGGAACACGACGACGAGCCGGTCCGCGGCACGCTCCGGGAAGCCCGCGGCCTCGACGATCTCCCTCGCCTTCGCCTCGTCGATGCCCGTGACCGCGTCGATCCCGACGCGGACCAACGCCTCGGGGCGCTCCTCGGCGAGCTGCTCGATCTCCATACCGCCCTCACGGCTGCACATGGCGATGAAGCCGCCGACCGCGCGGTCCAGCAGGATGGAGAAGTAGTACTCCTCGGCGATGCGCGCGCCGGGGCTGATCATCACGGTCTCGACGACGTGACCCTTGATGTCGAGCCCGAGGATCTGCTCGGCCGCTTGGGCCACCTCCTCTTCGCTGCGCGCCAGCTTGACGCCGCCGGCCTTGCCGCGGCCGCCGGTGCGGACCTGGGCCTTGACGACCACCGTCGAGGCGCCGAGCATCTCGTAGGCTTCCTTCGCTTCCTGCACCGAGGTGGCCGTGCGCCCCGGCAGCACGGGAACCCCGAACCGCTCGAAGAGGTCACGCGCCTGGTATTCCAGGAGGTCCACTTTGACTCCTTGTCAGAGGGAATGTGTGTGTGTCTTGCGGGGCCCAGAGTACTAGATACTTTCAGTAGGTCTCGCACTCATTTCCACCACCAGTTTGAGAACATTCTGAGAAATGCTAAGGTTCCACTCGGTGCCGGGCACCAACAGCACTTTTCATGAGGAGAACCGTGAGCGCAGAACACGCCGACGTACCCCGTCGCGGCATCGCGAACGTCGATCTCGCCAACGCCGAGATCGAGGACATCTCCTCCACCCCCACGCGCGGACGGCGCGCCCGCAAGGCCGGCAAGGGTGCCGTCGCCGGAGTGCTGGCCGGAGTGCTCGCCGCCGCCGGACTGTTCGCCTACTCGTTCACCGCCCGCAGTTCCCTCGATCCGAGCTCGGAGGCGTACAACGCCGAGGCTGCGGTGCCGATGGCCGCGCAGGAGGCCGCGAAGCTCGGCTTCGCCGACCGCAGCGCCGACGTGTCCCGCAACGCCCTCCGCGAGGGCATCGCCGACGCCAGCGTCGCTGGCAAGGCCGAGGCGCGCAGCCAAGCCCTCGGCGCGGCCGCCTCCGACGCCCGGCAGAGCGAGACGGAGCTGACAGCCGAGGAGCGCGAGCGCCTCATGGCGTCGGACCTGAAGCTCGTCGAACAGCAGGCCGCGCAGCTCAAGAAGGAGGCCGACGAGGCCGCCCGGCGCCTCGAGGAGGCCAAGAAACTGGCATCGTCCTCCGGATTCGCCGCAGCGGGCATGGATGCAGAGGACCTCGCAAACCTCTCGTCCAAGGGCGGATCGCTGCCGCTCAAGAGCAACTACCGCGTGGGCGCCCACTTCGGCCAGCGGGGAATCTGGGCCCGGTACCACACCGGCCAGGACTTCCCCGCACCGATCGGGACACCCGTGTACGCCGTCGCTGCGGGCGTGGTGCTCAGCCCCACCAACGCGACGTGGGCCGGCACCAACGTCGTGATCCAGCACGGCCCCGGCTCCACGCTCTACGCGCACCTCTCCCGACGCGTCGTCTCCCCCGGCGAGACGGTCAAGCCCGGGCAGCTCATCGGCTACGTGGGCGATACGGGCCGCTCCTTCGGCCCGCACCTGCACTTCGAGTACTACAAGAACGGCACCACCCCGGGCAGCGTCTACGAGGCATCCAATCCGATGACCTTCCTGCGCAGCCTCGGGGTCAGGTGAGCCGCTGACGCTCCCCCGCCAAGGCTGGCGACCAGCCGCCCCGACATCGACCCTCCCCTGGTCGGGCGCCTCGCCTCAGAGCTTCTCCATCGGCGCATGCCTGAGACTCATGCGCTTCAGACCCGCGGAGCCGAAGTCGATGTCCGCCTTCGCATCCACGCCGCGCCCCAAGACCGCGAGCACGGTCCCGAGCCCGAACTTCGCGTGCACCACGCGGTCGCCCGAGCGCACCTCGAGCACCGGCTTCGCACCGGCCGAGCTGCGCAACGCCGGCGTCTGGTCGGCGAGCCTCGCACGCGACTGGCGGTTTCTCGTCGCCGCCGAGGCCGCCCATGTCGTCGCGCTCGTCCCGGCGCCCGTGCGTCGCCAGTCCAGGACGTGCGGGGGGATCTCGTCGAGGAACCGCGACGGCGGGTTGTACATCGGCTGCCCGAAGACGACGCGGACCGTCGCCCTCGTCAGGTAGAGCCGGCGGCGGGCCCGCGTGATGCCGACGTAGGCGAGCCTGCGCTCCTCCTCCAGCTCCTGCGACGACGTCATGGCCCGCTGGTGCGGGAAGATGCCCTCCTCGAGGCCGGTCAGGAAGACGGTGTCGAATTCCAGGCCCTTCGCGGTGTGCAGGGTCATCAGCGTGACGACGCCCCTGTCGTGCTCGGGCACCTGATCGGAGTCCGCGACGAGCGCCACCCGCTCCAGGAAGGCCGCGAGCGAGTCGTCGGGCTCCGGCATCCCGGAGGCGAGCCCGGACACGGCCGCGGAGTCATCGTCGGTGTCGAGGTCCTGCGTGTTGGCGGCCGCGACGAACTCGGCGGCGACGCTGATGAGCTCCTCCAGGTTCTCCAGCCGCGTCTCGTCCTGAGGGTCGGTGGACGCCTGCAGGCCGGGCACGTAGCCGGAGTCCTGCAGCACGCCGAGCAGCACCTCGTCGGCCGGGGCACCGTCGTCCACCTTGGCACGCCAGCTGTCGATGAGCTGCACGAACGCCGCGATCTGGTTGAGGCTGCGCGTCGCGAGCTGCGCCTCGTCGGCGCGACGCAGCGCCTCGAAGAACGAGACGCGCTCCCGCGCCGCCAGATTCGCGACGGCGGCCTCGGCCCGATCGCCGATCCCGCGTTTGGGGACGTTGAGGATGCGACGGACGGACACGTCGTCGTCCGGGTTGACGATGGCGCGCAGGTACGCGATGGCGTCCTTGACCTCCTTGCGCTCGTAGAAGCGTACGCCGCCGACCACCTTGTAGGGAAGGCCGACGCGGATGAACACCTCCTCGAGCGCTCGCGACTGGGCGTTGGTGCGGTAGAACACCGCCGTGTCCGAGTAGTCGGCGAGCCCCTCGTCGCGCAGCCGGTCGATCTCGGTGGCGATGAACTGGGCCTCGTCGTGCTCGCTGTCGGCCACCCAGCCGGTGATGAGCTCCCCCTCGCCGAGGTCCGACCACAGGCGCTTGTCGCGACGGCCGGGGTTGCGGGAGATCACCGAGTTGGCGGCCTGCAGCACGTTGCCCGTCGAGCGGTAGTTCTGGTCGAGGACGATCGTCTCCGCGCCGGGGAAGTCCGCCTCGAAGTCCATGATGTTGCGGATCGTGGCGCCACGGAAGGCGTAGATGGACTGGTCCGAGTCGCCGACGACCATCAGCTCGGCGGGCTCCGCGAGCGGCGTGCCGGCCGGCAGCCCGCCGGTGACGTCACCGCAGAGCTCGCGGACCAGCGCGTACTGGGCGTGGTTGGTGTCCTGGTACTCGTCGACGAGCACGTGCCTGAATCGACGGCGGTAGTGCTCGCGGACGTCCGGGAAGGCGCGCAGGAGCAGGACCGTGGTCATGATGAGGTCGTCGAAGTCCAGGGCGTTGGCGGCCTGCAGGCGCTGCTGGTAGTCCGCGTAGGCCTCCGCGTGGACCTTCTGCTGCGGGGTGACGGCCCGAGCGAGGGCCGTCTCATGGTCGATCAGCTCGTTCTTGCAGTTGCTGACGGCGTTCATCACCGACCGGACCGGGAAGCGCTTCGGGTCCGCGTCGAGGTCGCGCAGGACGAGCGACATGAGACGTTTCGCGTCCGCGTCGTCGTAGATGGAAAACGACTTCGTGAAGCCGAAGCGGTCCACGTCGGCGCGCAGCATGCGCACGCAGGCCGAGTGGAACGTCGACACCCACATTGGCTTGGCACGGTTGCCGACGAGGTCGATCACGCGCTCACGCATCTCCGCGGCCGCCTTGTTCGTGAACGTGATGGCCAGGATCGAGCCCGGGTGGACGTCGCGCTGACTCACCAGGTGTGCGATGCGGCGGGTGAGCACGCGCGTCTTGCCCGAGCCCGCGCCAGCGACGACGAGCACCGGCCCGCCCGCGTGCACCACGGCGCGACGCTGCGGCTCGTTGAGGCCGTCGAGCAGCTCGGCCTCATCGACGCGACGGGCCCCCCGTGCAGGACCGGCATCCGGCTCGGGCTGCGGCGTGAATGCGGCGGCGAAATCGGGAATCAGGGCATCACTCATGGCCTGCCCAGCCTACTGCCCCGACGCTCGTCTCGCCCCGGGCGGCGCACCCGCTAGGCTTTCGCCATGACCCGCCTCGAACGCATCCGTGGTCACGTCTACCGCACCGCACTCGGCATTCTGATCGCGCAGATCCTCGCGATGCTCGGCATGACCCTGTTCGAGTCGTTGCGCAAGAAGCGCCGCAAGCTGAAGGGCTTCCCGCGATCGACGCCCACACCCCTGCACATCGACGACAGCGAGCTGCAGGTCTACACCTTCGGCGAGGACCTCTACCGGGACCTCCTCGACGCCATCGACGCGGCCCAGGAGCGGATCTACTTCGAGACCTACATCTGGAAGGCCGACGAGTGGGGCCAGCGCCTGAAGGACGCGCTGATCGCAGCCTCCAACCGCGGGGTCGAGGTGTACGTCATCTGGGATGCGTTCGGCAACCTCGTCGTCGACCCACGTTTCTACCGCTTCCCCGAGCACATCCACACACTGCGCTTCCCGCTCCTGCGCGGCATCGGTGGGCCCCGGAAGTGGGGGCGCGACCACCGCAAGATCGCCGTCGTCGACGGCCAGGTGGGCTTCATCGGCGGCTACAACATCGGCTCCCTGTACGCCACGGGGTGGCGCGACACCCACGCGCGCGTCGTCGGCCCCGCGGCGGCGGAGCTCGACAACGCGTTCGTGGACTTCTGGAACGCGCATCGACGACGCAAGGCCCCGCACCTCGAGGAGCATGGGGAGCGGAGTTGGTTCGCGTCGGCGCGGATCCACCGCAACACGCCGCAGATCTCCGTCTACCCGATCCGCAACATGTATCTGGAGGCCATCGACCGCGCCACCAGCCACATCTGGCTCACGCACGCCTACTTCATCCCCGACGACGACCTCGTCTCCGCGCTCAGGCAGGCGGCCCGCAGAGGAGTCGACGTGCGGATCATCGTCCCGGAGCGCTCGAACCACGTCGTCGCGGACTGGCTCTCCCGCGGCCACTACTCCCGGCTGCTGCACGCCGGCATCAAGCTGTACCTGTACCAGGACGCGATGGTGCATTCGAAGACGGCGACGATCGACCACGCCTGGGTCACGATCGGCACCGCCAACCTCGACCGGCTGAGCCTGCTCGGCAACTACGAGATCAACCTCGAGCTGACGGACACCGAGGTGGCCAAGCACATGGAGGACATCTTCGAGATGGACCTCACCAACTGCTACGAGCTGACGCTGGAGAAGTGGCAGGCCAGGGGGCTGTTGGCCAAGGCCACTGAGACGTTCCTGAGCCCTTGGGCGCCGATCTTCTGACGCCCAGCGGCGCCCCGAGGCGGCGTGCGTCCGACGCGTGAGGCGGGCCGGACGACACGTCCGTCAGGGATCAGACGAACACCGCAATCGCGGCGTTGACGGCAGTCAGCCCCAGGATGCCGAAGAAGAGTCCTGCGGGGAGCTCGGACTTCTTGCGGCTGAAGAGCACGAGGCAGAACACCGCGATCATCACGACGAGCTTGATGCCGATCTTGATGTGGTTGACGCCCATGTCGCCCATCTCGCGCACGGCGACGAGGAGCAGGCCGGTGGCCAGCATGGTCAGCGCGCCGTGCCACATGGCCGGGTTGACGACGCGTCGCGGGCCCTTGATCTGGGTGAACGCCCCACCGAAGAGCGCGGCGAAGCCGATGAGGTGCACGAACAGCAGGATGAGGCGCAGGATTTCCATGGGGTGCACTGTACAGGTTGTCCGCCAGGGGCGTAATTTGGCAGTTTGGGGAGCTTTCGTCTGGCGCTGATCCCGCTCCCATGCAAGACTGTATGCATGATTTGGAGCATCATTGCGTACATCATCATCGGCTTCCTCGGAGGCGCCATCGCGAAGGCCATCATGCCCGGCAAGCAGGGAGGCGGTTTCTGGATGACCGCTCTGCTCGGCATCATCGGCGCGTTCGTCGGTGGCTTCCTCGGCGGGCTCCTGCTGGACAAGAACTACGCCAACATCTTCTCGATCTCCGGCCTGATCACCTCGATCATCGGCGCGCTCATCGTGCTCGCCATCTACGGCTGGGTCTCCAAGAAGCAGGCCTGACACACCTCAAACCCACCCCAGCGGGGCCCGCGACTCACCGTCGCGGGCCCCGCTGCCTTCGTTCCTCGACGCCGCCGAACGCCCGCGCTGGGTCCGCAGCGTTCCCGGGCCCTGCACTTCACCCACGGCTACCCTTGGTGGGGAGTACTCACGAAGGGAGCCTCCACATGCAGTTGCAGAGAGTCGACGAGGGCAAGATCATCGCCGGCGTGGCCACCGGCCTCGCGCAGGCATCCGGCATCGACGTCACATGGGTACGCGTCGGGCTGGTGTTGTTCACGGTGTTCGGCGGCAGCGGCCTGCTGCTCTACGGCATCCTGTGGGCTGTCATTCCACGAGCAGGCGGGGGCACCGTCGCGGAGGATGCGGTGCGCAACGCCAAGCGGTGGGCCGACGAGCACCGCCCGGACGAGCACCGCTGACTCGCGCGAGCACCAAAGACGGTGGGGCGCCGCGGCCAACGTGCCTGCGGCGCCCCAGGCGTCACTCCCACTCGATCGTGCCCGGCGGCTTGCTGGTCACGTCGAGCACGACGCGATTGATGTGCTCGCACTCGTTGGTGATGCGCGTTGAGATGCGCTCGAGCACCTCGTAGGGCATGCGCGCCCAGTCGGCAGTCATCGCGTCCTCGCTGGTCACAGGCCTGAGCACGACGGGGTGCCCGTAGGTGCGGCCGTCGCCCTGGACGCCCACGGAGCGCACGTCGGCCAACAGCACGACCGGGAACTGCCAGATGTCGCGCTCGAGATTGGAGGCGGCGAGCTCCTCGCGGGCGATCTTGTCCGCTTGACGCAGGATCTCCAGCCGCTCCCAGGTGACCTCGCCGATGATGCGGATGCCGAGCCCCGGGCCGGGGAACGGGTGACGCCAGACCATCTCGTCGGGCAGCCCGAGCTGGGACCCGACGGCGCGCACCTCGTCCTTGAACATCATGCGCAGCGGCTCGATGAGGGTGAACTGCAGATCCTCCGGCAGACCGCCCACGTTGTGGTGGCTCTTGATGTTGGCGGCGCCCTCGCCGCCGCCGGACTCGACCACGTCGGGGTAGAGGGTGCCCTGGACGAGGAACTCGATGCCGCGTTCGCCGGCGAGCTGCGACGCGATCGCCTCGAAGGTACGGATGAACTCGCGGCCGATGATCTTGCGCTTGAGCTCCGGGTCGGTCACGCCGGCCAGGGCATCGAGGAAGCGCTGCCGCTCGTCGGCGACGATGAGATCCACGCCCGTGACCCGGACGAAGTCCTCCTTGACCTGCTCGGCCTCACCTGCGCGCAGCAGACCGTGGTCGACGAAGACGCAGGTCAACTGCGACCCGATCGCACGCTGCACGAGCGCGGCCGCGACCGCGGAGTCCACGCCACCCGAGAGCGCACACAGGACGCGCCGGTCCCCCACCTGCTCCTGGATGGCGGCGATGGCGTCGGAGACCATCGTGTCGGCCGTCCACGTCGGCTGCAGCCCCGCGATGTCGTAGAGGAAGTGCTCGATGACCTGCTGCCCCCACTGGGAATGCAGGACCTCGGGGTGCCACTGGACGCCTGCCAGACGCCGCTGCACATGCTCGAAGGCGGCGACGGGCGCCCCCGCCGTGCGCGCCAGGACCGCGAAGCCCTTCGGCGCCTTCGCGACCGCGTCACCGTGGCTCATCCACACGTTGATCGTGTTCGGGATCGAGTCGAGCAGGCAGCCGTTGTTCTGGATCGCGAGCGCCGAACGCCCGTACTCACGCAGGCCCGTCTTCGCGACGGTCCCGCCGAGCGCCTGCGCCATCGCTTGGAACCCATAACAGATGCCCAGCACCGGGATGCCCGCGTCGAACAGCGCGGGGTCCACCGTCGGCGCCCCCTCCTCGTAGACCGACGACGGACCGCCGGAGAGGATGATGGCTGCG
Source organism: Propionibacteriaceae bacterium P6A17 (assembly GCA_000619965.1). Taxonomy (GTDB): domain Bacteria; phylum Actinomycetota; class Actinomycetes; order Propionibacteriales; family Propionibacteriaceae; genus Arachnia. The sequence continues at coordinate 51,360 of JHVD01000012.1, read as the reverse complement.
GGCTTCTTCGCGATGAGTTCCTCCGCGCTGAGGCGGGAGCTCACGATCTCCGAGTAGATCTGGGCCTCTCGCACACGTCGCGCGATCAACTGGGCGTACTGGGCGCCGTAGTCGACCACCAGAACCCGTTCGTGGTTGACGATCATGCGCGAGAGTCTAGTGCTCCGGCCCCCGTTTCGCCGCCTCGGGCGGCGCGGAGGAAAAAGCTCCGGCGCATTTCGGCCCATCGGGAATATCCGGCAGCCACGCCGAGTTGCCACGGACATGAACATTCATGCAGACGTGACCGCCCTCGTCGGTCGTACCCCGCTCGTCAAGCTCAACCGCGTCGCCGGTGCCAACGCCACCGTCGCCGCCAAGCTCGAGTTCTACAACCCGGCCAACTCCGTCAAGGACCGCATCGGCGTCGCCATCATCGACGCCGCCGAGGCCTCCGGCGAGCTGCAGCCCGGCGGCACCATCGTCGAGGCCACCTCCGGCAACACGGGCATCGCCCTGGCCTTCGCCGGCGCCGCCCGCGGCTACAAGGTGGTCCTCGCCATGCCCGAGACCATGAGCAAGGAGCGTCGTGCGCTCCTGCGCGCCTACGGGGCCGAGCTCGTGCTCACCCCCGGCTCGGAGGGCATGCGGGGCGCCGTCGAGCGCGCCAACCAGCTCGTCGAGGAGCGCGGCGGCATCCTCGCTCGCCAGTTCGCCAACCAGGCCAACCTCCAGATCCACCGCACCACCACCGCCGAGGAGATCTGGAACGACACCGACGGCACCGTCGACATCTTCATCGCCGGCGTCGGCACCGGCGGCACCATCTCCGGCGTCGGCCAGGTGCTCAAGGAGCGCAAGCCCGAGGTGCAGGTGATCGCCGTCGAGCCCGAGGAGTCGCCGCTGCTGCGCGAGGGCAAGCCCGGCCCGCACAAGCTGCAGGGGCTCGGCACCAACTTCGTGCCCGAGATCCTCGACCAGTCCGTCTACGACGAGGTCATCGGCCGCACCCTCGACCAAGCCCTCGACGCCGCACACCGCGCCGCCCGCGAGGAGGGCATCCTCATCGGCATCTCCGGAGGGGCCGCGCTGTCCGCCGCGATCGAGGTGGCCAACCGCCCCGAGAACGCCGGCAAGACGATCGTCGTGATCTTCCCCGACTTCGGCGAGCGCTACCTGAGCACCGCCCTGTTCGAGGGTCTCGTCGACTAGGGTTGCACCCATGACGAGCAACAAGGGATTGCTGCGCTCGGTGTGGGAGCGCATCCAGGAGGACCTCGACGCCGCCATGCGCGACGACCCCGCCGCGCGCAGCAAGCTCGAAGTTGCACTCCTCTACTCCGGCGTGCACGCCGTGTGGGCCTACCGGGTGGCCAACAAGCTCTGGTACAAGTCCCCGGCGCTGCAGCCGCTGGCCCGTGCGATCTCCCAGGCTGCTCGATTCCTCACCGGCATCGAAATCCATCCGGGCGCGACGATCGGCCGTCGCTTCTTCATCGACCACGGCATGGGCGTCGTCATCGGCGAGACCGCCGAGGTCGGCGACGACGTGCTCATGTACCACCAGGTCACGCTCGGCGGCCGGGCGCGGGGGCGGTTCAAGCGCCACCCCACCGTCGGCAACCGGGTGCTGATCGGCGCGGGCGCCAAGGTGATCGGCGCGATCACCGTCGGGGACGACGCCAAGATCGGCGCGAATGCTCTGGTCGTGAAGGACGTCGCCGCGGGGGCCGTCGTCGTCGGCCATCCGAGCAAGGTGCACGAAGGGGATGTCATCGCGTGAGCCTCGCGTCCTGATGCGGGCGCATCAGGAGTAGCCTGCTGGGAGTGTCGACGCGACACGGCGTCGGCACTCCCGTCCAGGAGGCGCAATGATCATCCCGGCCTGGGGCCTGATTCCCTTCGTGCTGATGCTCCTGTGCATCGCGGTCCTGCCGCTGGTGCCCGCGCTGGCGCACCACTGGGAGAAGCCGCGCAATCAGCTCGTCGTGGCGCTCGCGCTGGGGCTGCCCGTCGCGGCGTGGATGATCGTCGGAGGTGAGCCCGCGTCGGTCGTCCACGCCGGCTTCGAGTACTTCCAGTTCATCTCGCTGCTGCTGTCGCTGTTCATCGTCTCCGGCGGCATCCACTTGGCCGGCGACATCGAGGCGAGCCCCCGCAACAACACGATCTTCCTCGCCATCGGTGGCGTGATCGCCTCCTTCATCGGCACGACGGGCGCAGCGATGCTGCTGATTCGGCCGCTGTTGAAGACCAACTCGGAGCGCCGCCGGGTGGCGCACACCATCATCTTCGCGATCTTCATCGTCGCCAACTGCGGCGGACTCCTCACCCCACTCGGTGACCCGCCCCTGTTCCTCGGCATGCTGCGCGGCGTGCCGTTCACGTGGACCTTCGGGCTGTTCGTCGAGTGGTTCGTCGTGCTGGCACTGCTGCTGCTCACCTACAACGCGCTCGACCACAAGATGCGCCGACTCGAAAACCCGAGTGCGGTGCGCTTCGACAAGTCCCACCAGGAGCCTCTGCGGCTCGACGGGGGCATCAACTTCGCGTTCTTCGCCGTCATCATCGTGGCCGTGGCCATCGCGCCGTCGATCGACTTGCATGCCATCGAGGCCGGACACGCCACGCCGCTCGACTGGGTCCCCCTGCGCGAGATCCTCATGCTGTCGGCTGCCGCGGCGTCGCTGTGGCTCGGCCCACGCCAGGTGCGCTACGAGCTCAACAAGTTCGTGTGGGCGCCGATCCTCGAGGTGGCGGCGCTGTTCATCGGCATCTTCCTCACCATGATCCCCGCGCTGAAGTATCTCGAGGAGATCGCGCCGAAGCTGCCGCTCAACGAGCTGACGTTCTACTGGATCACTGGTGGCCTCTCGAGCTTCCTCGACAACGCCCCCACCTACGCGACGTTCTACTCGATCGCCGCGCAGTTGCCGGGCGAGCCCCGCATCGGGTTCGACCCCGGTGTGCCCGAGCTGTACCTGACAGCGATCTCGCTCGGCGCCGTGTTCTTCGGAGCGATGACCTACATCGGCAACGGCCCCAACTTCATGGTCAAGTCCGTCGCCGAATCCTCGGGCGTCGAAATGCCGAGCTTCGGTGGCTACATCAAGTGGTCCTGCGTGTACCTGCTGCCGATTCTGTTCGCCGTCTCCGCGATCTTCGTCGCGCAGTCGCTGGCGTGGCACGTCCTGGGCTGGGCGGTCGTCGTGGCGCTCGTCGGGCGTGCCATCATCGTCGGCCGACAAGCGAGGCGGGCGTTCGTCGAGAAGCCTGCGGGCTCCCCCTAGGGTCAGGCCCTGAGATCGCGCCTGGCGTACAGCGGGAACGCACCCGCGATCGCCACCGCAGCGGCCGCCAGCAGGATCCCGACGTGCCCCCAGTCGACGCCGTATTTCAGCGGCTCGAGGCTCGAGTAGTAGTGGAACGGCGACAGGTGCGACCACCACGCGGTGTCCGGGCTCAGCCTGAGCATCGCGGCACCGAAGTGTCCGGCCAGACCGATGCCGACGACCGTCCACATCGCCACCTGCGACGCCCCCGTCGCGGCACCGACGAGCAGGCCCGCCGCCCCGATCGCGAGGCCCAGGGCCAACAGGTGCAGCGTCGCGCCGGCGATGTGGAGCGGGTCGAGGTCGATCGCGAACAGCACCGACGCACCCCACATCCCGAGCCCCGTCGCCACCGCGACGAGTGTCGTCGCCCGCACCATGGCTCGGGCGGTGGCTGCCAGGACCCGCGCTCGCCCGACCGGCGTGGACAGGACCAGCCCGAGGCGGCCGTCGCGCTCCTCCGCGAACAGCCCGGCCGCCACCGCTACGGCCACGGCGAGCACGCACGCCGGCGCGACGAGCCCCATGGTCTCGCCCCAGAAGAACCCCTCCGGGGTGCTCATGTCGCCGGCTCCGAAGAGCTGCATGAACTCGGCCGGCACCGACGCGGTGACGCGCGCCAAGTCGGGCTCCATCGTTCTGTAGACCGGCCCAAGGCCCACGCCCATGCCGAGGCCCAACGTCGCGGCCAGGATCCACACGAGCGGCGCACTGCGCGCAAACGCGAGCGCCGACAGCGACGCGCCACGCGGGCCCCGCCCGAGACTCGGCCACGGCAAGCCCCTCAGCCGCCCGGCCAACGTCGCGGAAGGAGCAGTGCGCAGGTCGCGGACGGGGAAGACGACGATCCCCACCACCAGCAGGGCGACGGCGACGGCGACCTGCAGTACAAGCCAGCCGGCGTCGAGGCCGTCGACGAGCGCCTCCTGGACGCTGAACCAGCGGTACGGCACGAAACGCGCCCAATCGGCATAGTCAGGCCACATCGGAAGGAGGCCCGCGAGGATCCAGCCCGCCAACAGCACCCCGCTGGCCACCCCGGCGCCGAGCGACTTGTTGCCGGTCATCGTCGCCACGCAGAACGCGAGCGCTCCGTGCAGCAGCGCGTTCGCGCCGAGGCTCACGCACAACGCTCCAAGGTGGGCATCCCCCGTCTCCGCGCCCATGACGGCCGCCGACAGCAGCGCCCCACCCCACAGACCCAAGGTCGTCGCCCCGACGACCAGCACCACCACCAGTGCCTTGCAGCACACCGCAGCCAGCCGGGAGACGGGCTGGGCCAGCAGCAGACCGAGGGTACGCCGTCGTTCCTCTCCCGCGACGACATCGGCGCCGACGGCGATGCCCAGGCCCGCGGCAGCGAGCGCGCCCATCGCGTTGAGCATCTCGTTGTACGCCAGCACCTCCGCAGAGGCGCCCAGGGGGATGCCCATGATGCGCCGCAGCGCTTCGGGGAGCGTGTCGTAGATGCTGAGGTCCATCGAGTCGTAGACGCCGAGCCCGAGCAGCATCATGGCGAAGATCGTGACGACGATGACCGTCGCGCCCTTCCAACGCCCGGCGAGGTCCCGTACGAGCACCGCAGCGAGCCTCATCGCGCGTCCTGGTAGTAGGCGAGGAAGACCTCCTCGAGATCCGCGTCCGCGGCGGACACGTCGACGACGCGATATTCGCGCCCCACCTGCTCCAGCAACGAGCCGAGGGCGCCGTCGAAGCTGAGATCCACCCGCGCGCCAGCGGCGACGACGTCCCGCGCCCCCGGAATGCCTGCGAAGTCGGCATGGTTTGCGGGGCGGTCGAGCAGGAGCGACACCTTGCGCACCGAGCGGATGTCCGCAATGTCCTGGACCGCCACCATCTCGCCGTGACGGATGATCCCGACGCGGTCGGCGACGCGCTGCACCTCCGAGAGCGTGTGGCTCGACAGGAAGACGGTACGCCCCTCCTCGACCGTTTCGCGCACGAGCTGATGGAACTCGTGCTGCACGAGCGGGTCGAGACCGGCGTTCGGCTCGTCCATGATGAGCAACTCTGGGTCGTGCATGAACGCCGCGATGAGCCCCACCTTCTGCCTGTTGCCGCTCGAGAGTGCGCCGGTGCGTTTGGTGAGGTCGGCGTCGAACCGCTGCGCGAGCTGCTGGATGCGCCGCTCGCTCACGCCCCCGCGCAGCTTGCCGAGAAAGCGCAGGATCTGGCGGCCAGTCATCTTCGGATGCAACGCGAGGTCGCTCGGCAGGTAGCCGATGCGTCGGTGCACCTCCACGCTGTCCCGGCGCGAGTCGAGGCCGAGGATCGTCGCGGTGCCCGAGGTGGCGCGGATTTCGTCGAGGAGCACGCGGATGGTGGTGGACTTGCCCGCCCCGTTGGGGCCGAGGAAGCCGAACACCTCCCCCGTGCGGACCTCGAGATCGATGCCCTTGAGCGCCTCGAACTTGCCGTAGTGCTTCACCAGCGACGTGAGCTGGATGGCGGTCATGGTCATTCCTTCCCGAGTTGGGGACCGATGGTGGAGAGGAACTCGTCGGTGAACAGTCCGCGGAAGACCTCGAACTGGACGGCGACGTAGCGCGCCACCCCGGGCTGGGTGGCGAGATCGGGACTGGTCACGTCGACGTCGAGGAGCCGCTCGAGGTGGTCGTGCAGGACGAGCGATCCCAGCGAGTAGAGCGTGAGCATGCGTGCGAGCGTCACCACGTCGTCGACGGGCCGCAGGAGCCCTGCGTCGATGGATTGTCGGAGGTAGCCGACTGCGTCCTCGGCGAGCGTGTCCACCAGCTCGTCGATCTCCGGGCTGCCGGAGCCCAGCCGTCGTGCGAGATATCCCATCAACCGCTGCTGCCCCGTCTCGCGCAGCGCGGCCATCACATCCACGCCTCCCCCGGCGGCGATGGCCTCCCCCTTGGCCTCGACGACGACCCGCGCGACGTGCTCGTCGCACGCCCGCTGGAGTCCGGCCATCGAGCCGAAGTGGTGACGGATCAACCCCGGGGTGACCCCGGCGCGCTCGGCCACGGTCCGCGCGCTGAGCGTGCCGCCCTCGGCGACGAGCGCGAGTGCTGCGTCGCGGAGCCTGGCCTTCGAAGTGCGGTCGTCATCAGACACGATACGATCGTACAGCCAACTGCACGAGTGTGCAGCATGCGCGGTGACATGCATCCGCGCAGGGCTATCCTGTGCGCCATGACCGCCGACGACACCCCCTACATAGTCCGCCTGGAGCCTCGGCTCCGCGAACGGCTGCTGCTGCGCCTCTTCGTCTACCACTTGGTGGGCTGGGTGAGCTGCGTCGCCCTGGGCTTGATGGTGGCCATGGGCATCGTGTCGCTCATCCGCATGCGGGTCTGGCAGCTGCCACTGTCCGAGTGGGGGAGCTTCGCCGCTGCCACCGCCTTCATCGCCTTCATGAGCTTCGTCGGCTACGGCATTGCCCGCGCCACGGGCAACGGATCGCGCATGCGCAAGGCGGTGGAGGCGGACACGGTCCTCACCCTGACCGGCGCCACGCTCGAGTTTCCCGAGCTGCCGGGCATCGTCGGCGCCGAATCGTGGCCGCTCAGCGAGGTGCGCATGCACAGCTCGCTCGGGCGCTTGCGAGCCATGGTGTTCACCAGCCCCGGACGCCGGTCACGCCCCATCCCGCAGTCCGCCGTCGACGTGCACCTCGCGGAGATCGAGCAGCGGATCACGCAGGCACGGAGACGGCAGATGGAGGCGCAGGCTGCCGCTGCGAAGCACGGGCCGCGGGACGACGTCGGATAGTCTGGGCGCCATGTCCGAGGAGACCTTCTACGACCGTGTCGGCGGCCGCCCCACCTTCGAGAAGCTGGTACGCGAGTTCTACCGGGGCGTCGCCGGCGATCCGCCGCTGCGCGCCATGTACCCGGAGGAGGACCTCGGGCCTGCCGAGGAGCGCCTGAGGCTCTTCCTCGAGCAGTACTGGGGCGGCCCGAAGACGTACGGCGAGACCCGGGGACACCCCCGACTCAGGATGCGTCACGCGCCGTTTCGAGTGACGCCGACGCAGGCCGAGCGCTGGGTGAGACACATGTCCAACGCCTGCGACACCCTCGGGCTCTCCCCCGACGACGACCACCAGCTCCGCGAGTACTTGGTGCGCGCGGCGCAGTTCATGATCAACGCCCCCGAGGACGCCGATGCAGGCTGACGGATTGCCCCACGATGTGCGACTTCGCGATTCCGTGACAAAGTCCGCCGCCGCCTCGCTCAAGCTTTCCCGGATGCTGGGCTGGGCGGGTGTCGTGACCTTCACCGCCTTGAGCCTCTTCTCTCTGATCGCACTGCTCCTCCAACCTTCGACGGAGCGCACACGCGACGACGTGCTCGCCGGCGTGATGGCGACCGCATTCTTCGGGCTCATCGCAGTGCTCGCTTGGTGGCTCGTCCGGCAGTCCCGAGCCGGGTCCGATCACCGCCAGCTCTTGGAATCCACGGTCGCGCTCACCATCACGGAGAGCACACTCGAGTTCCCCGCAGCACCCGGCAGGCGTCCGGCGGAGTCCTGGCCGCTGATCTCGACTCGCACCGAACTCCGTCTGGGACGGATGCCCTCGCTGAGGTTCACGAGCAACGGCCACCAACCCCGTCAGCTCTTGGCCCACATGGTCGCCGAACCGTTGGAGGAGGTGCACCAGCGCATCCTCGACGCCCAGAGGGGACGCCCGACCGGTCGCTGACTCCTGCCCCTCGAGCGTGACCTGAGCCGCGGGGGGTCAGCGGTCTCGTTGGGGCTTTGCCGCCCACTCGAGGCGCTCCACGCTCCCTCCCCAGCCAGTGAGGTTCTCCTCGCGCACGACCGCTTCGCTCTGTTCGCGCAGCGCCTGTGCCTCTCCCCACATCGCCTTCGCTTCCTCCGCAGAAGGCGGAGTCACTCCCTGCGCGCGCAGCCGATCATTCACCTGCGCCGCGACTTCCTTCGCGTCGCCGAGCAGGTCGGCCAATGGATGATCCGCTGCCTGATCGACAGGCTCCGGCTGCATCTCGGCTGCGAATGCGGGATCGTGCATCAAGGTACGCAGGGGACGACGTCCGTCGGCCACCTCCCTCAGACGGGCAGCATACGCAGGATCGTCGGTCTTCGCTGCTTTGTCGAGCAGGGCATCACGCAGCTGCTCACGGAACTTCGCACCACCCATGAACTTCGCTGCCATGGGGTTCATCGCAGGACCTGACATCGCTCATCACCCTTCCGGAAGCGTCACCCATTCGATCTGCCGGAGATTGGCCCCCAGCAATCCACCGATACCCAAGAAGCCATTCACGACCACCATCATCGCGCCCCAAGCTGCCGAGACCGTTTCAATGATGCCCATGATGAGCGTGACCATGCCAGTGGCTGCCGTGGCTCCACCCGTGAACGGCGCGGCCAGCGCCTCCACGAACGTGATCCCGAGCAGCTTGGCAGCAATGGCGGCATCCACCAAGGCGTCGACAAGACTCCAGAGCGCTTGACAGAAGCCGTAGGAAGACACGGCAACCGCTAGGTACTTCGCGTCCAGATCGGCCATGGGCTCTTGCACGGAAGCGAGTGCCTCGGCCACGACGCGAAAGTACTCACCGGACGCCGTGGCAGCCTCAGAGTCATACCAACCCGAGAACATGTGCTGCATGCGCAGCTCAAGTTCTTCGGACATGTCGGCGTAGTAGCTGCCCATCTGACCCCAGTGGAACGCCGCTTCCTCAACGGCTTCCCAGTCGCCACCGATCCAGTCCCAGATGAAGGTCCAAGGGTCTTGGCCACCCAGCAAAGGCTTGGCAATGAGACTGATCAGTTGGCGGGCCCACCAAGAAATGGACAGGTAGTCCGGCCAGTTGAGGACGTCGAAGATCCGGTGGTCGAAACGGCTCCCGGGATAGAGCTCCCACAATGATCGCCGCCACCAGTCCTCGTTCGCGGTGACGGTACCCGCGGGGGCGGGACCGATTGGCTGCATCCCCTGCTCCATCTCGAGCGCTCCCCACAACTCGCGGAGTTCGTCAAGATTCGACTGCTCGTTGTCGTCGTACAGCCGAATGGTGCTCCGCACGTTGGCTTCCGCGTTGCCGAGAAGTCTCTCGGTGGCAATGAGCAGGTCAGCGAGCTTGCCGCTGAACTCCTCATGGTTGCCGATGATGTTGCCGTAGAGCTTGCCACCATCACCGTTCTGCACGACTCGAAGACTTGGCTCGGACTTGGCCTGCCCGAAGGTGACATCTCCTTTGAGGCCCTCCAACCCCGCAGCGCCATCCGAGACAATTCGCCGGTCGTAGTACATGCCAGCGCATGCTAGCAGCTCAAGGATTCACCGCCTCGCGCACTGAAGACACTCCAAGGCTGCGCAAGCGATGCCAGCCAGTCCTGCCCCGAGTGCCATGAGGAGTCCGAGACGTGGCCACGACCCGAACGCCGCGATCACCGGCCACAGCCCCATCAGCGCACCTACTGCGCCGGCCAGGCGCTGTGCCACGGTCCCTGTCCACTGGACCAGGCCGAAGAAGACAGCCCCGAAGCCGAGGAGGGTGAGCATCGCGTAGTGCACCGTGGACGTCGACGCGGCACCCGTGGACAGCGCACCCACAGCGACGAGCAGCACAGCGAATGAGCTGGCCATGCGCAGCAGGCCCGGCACATCGGGCCGAGTGGGGCGCTCAGCCCTGCCCATCGCGGATCTGCTCGTGATGCCGGACGACCTCGCGCACGATGAACTGGAGGAACTTCTCCGCGAACTCCGGGTCGAGCTGCGCCTCCTCCGCGAGCGCGCGCAGCCGCGCGATCTGCTCGGCCTCACGCGTCGGGTCTGCGGGAGGCATGTCGTGCGCCGCCTTCAGCCAGCCCACCCGCTGCGTGATCTTGAACCGCTCCGCCAGCAGATGCACCAGCATCGAGTCCATGTTGTCGATGCTGGCGCGCAGCCGGAGCAGTTCCTCGCGGGCCTCGTCGTTCGTCATCGGTGCAGGATGAGCTCGATGCGCTGGAAGCTCTTGATGTCGGTGTAGCCGGTCATCGCCATCGACTTGCGCAAGCCGCCGGCGAGGTTCATCGTTCCGTCGGGCACACGGGACGGGCCGACGACGACCTCCTCGAACGTGCCGACCTGCTCGAAGTACGTGCGCTCGCCGCGCGGCAGCGACGAGTGCCAAGCCTCCGACCCCCAGTGCCAGCCCTTGCCGGGCGCCTCTGCGGCACGCGCGAGCGGCGAGCCGACCATGACGGCGTCCGCGCCACAGGCGATGGCCTTGGCGATGTCGCCGGAGCGGCCGACGGCACCGTCGGCGATGATGTGGACGTAGCGGCCACCCGATTCCTCGAGGTAGTCGCGACGGGCCTCGGCCACGTCGGAGACCGCCGACGCCATCGGCACCTCGATGCCGAGCACGGAGGCGGTGGTGTGCGTCGCGCCGCCCCCGAAGCCGACGAGCACGCCCGCCGCGCCCGCACGCATCAGGTGCAGGGCCGCGCGGTACGTCGCGACGCCACCCACCAGCACCGGGGTGTCGAAGCGGTAGATGAAGTCCTTGAGGTTGAGGACGTCGTCGCCGCCCCCGACGTGCTCGGCCGAGACCGTCGTGCCACGAATCACGAAGAAGTCCAAACCGGCCTTCTCGATGACGTGCGCGTACTCCTGCGTGCGCGCAGGCGACAGCGACGCGGCCACCGGCACCCCTGCGGCGCGGAGCTGCTGCAGGCGCGCCACCATCAGCTCCTCCTTCACCGGCTCCGCGTAGATCTGCTGCATGCGACGGGTGATCGTCACCTGGTCGACGTCCTCGGTGAGCTGCGCGTACTGCTCAGTCGGATCCTCGTAGCGGGTCCACAGCCCCTCCAGGTTGAGCACCCCGAGGCCACCCAGCCGACTCATCTCGATGGCCGTCTCGGGCGACATCACCGAGTCCATCGGCGCCGCCACGATCGGCAGGTCGAAGGTGACGGCGTCGATGCGCCACGACAGGTCCACCTCGGAGTCGCTGCGGGTGCGACGCTGCGGGGCGATGGCCACGTCGTCGAAGCTGTAGGCCACGGTGGCGCGGTTGCTGCGAGAGAGTTCGTACATGTCTGCCTTCTTCTGGGGTCAGCGTCGCGAGTAGTTGGGGGCGTCGGCGATGTTGTCGACGTCGTGGGGGTGGGATTCCTTCAGGCCCGCCGCCGTGATGCGCACGAACTTGCCGCCTTCCTGCAGCTCCGGCACCGTGCGGGCGCCGACGTAGAACATCGACTGGTGCAGCCCGCCGACGAGCTGATGGACCACCGACTTCACCGGCCCACGGTACAGGACCTGCCCCTCGATGCCCTCGGGGATGAGCTGGTCGTCGGAGGTGACGTCGGCCTGGAAGTAGCGGTCCTTCGAGTAGGACTTCTTGCCCCGCGAGCTCATCGCACCGAGCGAGCCCATGCCGCGATACTGCTTGTACTGTTTGCCGTTGATGAACACCGTCTCCCCCGGCGACTCCTCACAGCCGGCCAGCAGCGAGCCGACCATGACCGTCGAAGCACCCGCGACGAGGGCCTTCGCCACATCCCCGGAGTACTGGAGGCCGCCGTCGGCGATGACCGGCACGCCGGCCGGCTTGCACGCCAGCGACGCCTGGTACACGGCGCTCACCTGGGGCACGCCGACGCCGGCAATGATGCGGGTGGTGCAGATGGAGCCCGGGCCGACGCCCACCTTCACCGCGTCCGCCCCGGCGTCGACGAGGGCCTGCGCGCCCTCGCGGGTGGCGACGTTGCCGCCGATGATCTGGACGTGGCTCGTGGCCGGGTCGCCCTTGAGGCGCCGGATCATGTCGAGCAACAGGCGCGCGTGACCGTGGGCGGTGTCGACGACCAGCACGTCCACGCCCGCCTCGATCAGCAGGCCGGCACGCTCCCAGGCCTCACCGAAGTAGCCGACCGCGGCCCCGACGAGCAGGCGCCCGTGCGCATCCTTCGAGGCGTACGGGAACTGCTCCGACTTCACGAAGTCCTTCACCGTGATGAGGCCCGTCAGACGGCCCTCGGCGTCGATGAGTGGCAGCCGTTCGCGCTTGTGCTGGCGCAGGAGCTGAGTGGCAGCCTCGGAGGTGATGTCCTCGGGCGCGGTGAACAGCGGCATGCTCGTCATCACGTCACGCACCAGGGTGGTGGCCCACTCCGCGACCGGGGTGAAGCGCAGGTCACGGTTGGTGCAGATGCCGATCAGCTTCCGGTCCTCGTCGACGACGGGCAGACCGGAGATGCGATAGCGGCCGCAGATCTCGTCGAGCTCCTCGAGCGTGGCGTCGGGGCCGATGGTGACGGGGTTGGTGATGCGGCCCGTCTGGGTGCGCTTGACCAGATCCACCTGGTAGGCCTGATCCTCCATGGACAGGTTGCGGTGCAGGACCCCCAGACCCCCCTGCCGGGCCATGGCGATCGCCATCCGAGACTCCGTCACGGTGTCCATCGCGGCCGAGACGATCGGCAGCTTCAACGAGATCTCCCTGGTCAGCCGCGAGGTGGTGTCCACCTCCGAGGGGATCACATCCGTCTCGCCGGGCAACAGGAGCACATCGTCGTACGTCAGTCCCAAGTAGTCGAACGGCCCGGGTCCGGTCATCGCTTCGCTCACAGTCCACCTTCTCGATTCGCACGCGGTGACGCCGATTCTAGTCCGTTCCCGCCTGCTCGCCATTCGTCGCCGAAACCGAGGAAGGAGCCGCCGCAGCAGTGGGCTCGAGCCGAGCGCGTGACTGGTTGCGATGCAGATGGCTCCCGCACCCCCGACACGCCGAGCCCGGACAATCCAGATCGCAACCAGTCACGCCGAGCCCGACTAGGCGTCCCCTCCCGAGGTGAGGATGCGGCGGAACCCGAGCAGCAGCGCGCCGGCGGCGGCCGCCACCAAGGCGAACGCCGCCCCGGCGAGCACCGTCTGCACCTGCACCACGGCCGCGTCGAGCATCGCGTCGCCATCGGTGGGGTCGGGCAGCGCGGCCACCGCGAGGTGGAAGCGGTGCAACCCGATGGCCGTGAGCAGCGCCACCCCGACGATCATCCCCACCATTCGCGCCACGACGATCAGCGCCGAGACCGCGCCGTGCCCCTCCTCGCGAGCGTCCGCCAGCGCCGCGTCATTGATCGGCGCGATCGCCAAGCCGAGGCCGAACCCGGCGCCCACGAGGGCCAACGTCGAGACGACGGGGTCGTCGAGGGAGCCTCGGCCCCAGCCGGCCATCTCCCACACCGCGAGCGCGGCCAGCGCCAGCCCGGGCACGGCCACCAGCGCGGGGCCGGCCAGGCGCAGCAACCAGCCTCCGACCAGGGCCCCCGCAGGTACGGCGACGAGGAAGCGCACCAGCACGAGCGCCCCCTCCGTCGCGTCGGCGCCCTGCGTCAGCCTGGACAGCAGCGGCACATCCACCACGACGGCGATCAGCGCCGTACCGACGAGGAGGCTCACCCCGAGTGCCGGCCAGACCCTCCCGCGCACCACGCCGCGTCGGATCAACGGGTCGTCGGCCGTCGACTGGCGCACGAGGAACCCGACGAGGGCCGCCGCGCCGAGCGGCAGCAGCCAGATCCCCCACTCGCCGACGACCTCCTCCTCCGGATTGGCGGTGGCGAACGTCAGGACCAGCGCGGCCAGGGCGACGGCCAGCAGCGAAGCTCCGAGGAGGTCGGCGCGCAGCAGGAGCGGCAGCCAGCGGGATGCCGTGGCGGCCACCACCACGAGCGTGAGCACCGCGGCGAGCACACCGATCGGAGTGGCCACGCGCGACCCATCTGCGTCGAAGGGCACGAAGGGTGCCCCCAACGCCACGGACCGGGTCAACGCCGGCGGGGCGGTCAGCGCAAGCGCCCACGCCAATGCGGCCGCTCCCGCAGCGATCACCGTCCACCCGCGCGTCCGCCGCGCGCCCGATGAGGCCGCGGGCAGCCCGTCGGGGCGCAGCCGCCACACCGCCACCCAGGCGGCGGCGCCGACGAGCGCATTCAGCCAGAAGATCTCCCGCCATGAGGCCACCGCCAACACGAGCGCACCGAGCAGCGGCCCGACGAGCGCCCCCAGCTCTTGCACAGCACCGACCACCCCGAGCGGCAGCCCGCGCCGCCCCACCGGCCACAGGTCTGCAACCAGCGCGAACGTCGCCGGGACCAGCCCGCCGCCGCCCAGGCCCTGCAGGAAGCGGCCGGCCACGATGACATTGAGCTCGACCGCGACGGCGGTCACGAGCGATCCGACGACGAACACCCCGAGGCACCACAGGAGGATGCGGCGCCGCTCGACCAGGTCGGAGATCCTGCCGATCAGGGGCAGGACCGCCACGTAGCCGAGCAGGAATCCGGAAATGATCGGCGTTCCGCGCTGCAGGGACTCGATGCCGACGCCGACGCCGCCCATCATGTCGGTGAGCGCGAGCACCACCACGTACGTGTCGGATGCCGCCAGCGCCACCGCGAACGAGGCGACGGCGAGCAGCGCCGTCGCCGTCTTGGTACGCGCCGATTCGCTCATGGCCGCTCGACGGTGACGGGTGCGCCGTACTCGTCGAGGGTCAGCAGGTAGGTGGAGACCGTCGGCGGGTAGAACTGTCCGCGGATGCCGACCGAGCGCACCTCCCCGGTGGGTTCGACGAGCTGGACCGTCACGTCGAAGGGGGTGTCGGTGTGTCCGATCGAGAGGACACGCCGCACGGACGCCGCGGGCAGCGTCCCGGTGATCTCCGTCGCGATCTCCTTCTCGATCCGCACGCGTTCGCCGGTGCGCGCGTCCTGGGTGTCCGCCAGCAGCGACACGAGCCCGGTCTCCGCGTCGAGGAGGGTGGCCGGGTCAGGGACGTTGAAGGTGGCCGGGTCGAGCTCGACGTGGGTCGGGGCGAACGGCAGCTTCACGAAGAGGCTCCCGTCGACGGCGACGGTGGACATCTCGGCCTGCACGCCCCTGAATCGCGCGGTGAACGTCCCCTCGAACGCCGGCGGATCGAAGGTGCCGACGCCGTCCGCGCCGATCACGTAGCTCTGCTCCTGCTCCGGCAGGTCGGTGCCGGTCATCGTCAGATGCACGGAACCCGCTGCGACAAGGGCCTCACCCGCCTCCTGGAGCCGCTGGGCCGCCGTCGGCCCGCCCTCGTCGCCGTGGCCGCAGGCCACGAGCGCGATCGCCGACACGACCGCGAAGAACCCTGCCGACCTGCGGCGCACGCCTCGTCCACTCATCGCCGCCACTCTACGACAATCGGAGTACACGTCCCTCGCGGACGGGCGGGCCGGTACGCTGGCCGATACGCGAAGTGATCCACAAGGCCAAAGGAGGCCACCATGGAGCATCTGTCCGACGTCCCCGCCGCGCAGGCCGGACCCAGCAATCGCGTGCGCCTGAAGGCCCCGCTGTCCGGGGTGGTGGTGCCCATCGAAGCCGTCCCAGACCCGGTGTTCGCGCGCAAGATGGTGGGCGAAGGGGTGTCCATCGACCCGCTCGAGAGCACCCTGTGTGCGCCCTGCGACGGCGAGGTCGCGCTCATGCATGACAGCGGCCACGCGGTCACGGTGCGGGAGCCGTCGGGGGTGGAGGTGCTGATGCACATCGGCCTGGACACCGTCGCGCTCGGCGGTGAGGGGTTCACGGCCCTGGCGCACACCGGGCAGCAGGTGCGGGCAGGCGACCCGCTGATCGAGTTCGACATGGACTTCATCGCACGGAAGGCCAAAAGCCTGCTCACGCAGATCGTGGTCGCGAACTCCGACGTCCTCGCCGATTTCGCCCCCGTCGGCGGCGGGCTGCTCGCAAAGGGGGACCCGCTCGCGACGATGCACCTCGCCGAGTCGGGCGGTGACGACGCAGGCGCCTCGTCCGGCCAACGCAGCTCGTCGGATGCGATCATCATCGGCAACCCGACCGGCCTCCACGCGCGCCCGACGGCGACTCTCGTCGGTCTGGCGAAGCAGTACGACTCGCAGATCCGCCTGCACCGCGGCGAGGACTCGGCCAACGCGAAGTCGGTCGTCGGCGTCATGGGCATGCAGGTGCTGCACGGCGACGCCGTGCGCGTCGTCGCGGTGGGCGCGGACGCCGAGGAGGCGGTCCGAGCGCTGTCGGAGGCGATCCGCGACGGGCTCGGCGAGGAGACGGTCCCCGTCGAGGCCGCGGCGCAGCCAGTCGCCCCCGTGGAGCGGCCGAAGCCGAAATCCGACGATCCCTCGCTGCTGATCGGCGTCTCGGCCTCCCCCGGGCTGGGCGTGGGGCGTGTGCGGCAGTTGCGCCGCAAGGAGATCGAGGTGCAGGAACACGCCAGCGACAAGCATCTCGAGCGGCGGCGGCTCAACGCCGCCATCGACCACGCGCTGGTGGAGTTGCAGGCGCTCGAGTCCGGCATCGAGGACCGTTCGAAGGCGGCGATCTTCTCCGCCCACCGGGAACTGCTCGCCGACCCCGACCTCCTGGACCTGGCCTCGTCGGGCATCGAGAAGGGCAAGACGGCCGAGTTCGCGTGGCGCAACGCCTACCGCACGTTCGCCGATCAGCTCGCCGGGCTCTCGAACGAGGTGTTGGCTGGCCGGGCCACCGACGTGCGCGACGTCGGCATGCGCGTCCTCGAGGAGCTGACGGGCGAGCGTCGCGAGGAGGATGAGCTCGAGGAGGGCACCATTCTCATCGCCGAGGATCTCGCCCCGTCCGACACCGCGACGATGGATCGCACCAAGGTGGCGGGCTTCGCGACGGTGGGCGGCGGCGCTTCGAGCCACGTCGCGATCCTCGCCCGTTCGCTCGACATTCCCGCCATCGCAGGTATCGAGCCGCGCGCCCTCGACCTCCCCGACGGGGAGCGCGTCTTCCTCGACGGCACCCGCGGCACCCTGCGCATCGGGGTCAGCGAGGCCGAGGTGGAGGCCATCCGCGCACGTCAGGCGCGCATCGCCGAACGTCGCGCCAACGAACAGGCCCACGCGCACGAGCCGGCGGTGACCGTCGACGGTCACAAGGTGCTGGTCGTCGCCAACATCGGCGGCCTCGACGACGCACGCAAGGCCGTCGCGGCCGGCGCCGAGGGGGTCGGGCTGCTGCGCTCGGAGTTCTTGTTCCTCGGACGCCAGCAGGCCCCGACCGAGGAGGAGCAGGCGGAGATCTACCACGGCATCGCGGAGACGCTCCCCGGCAAGCCGCTGGTGATCCGCACCCTCGACGTCGGCGGCGACAAACCGCTGCCGTACCTGCCGATCGCGCCGGAGGACAACCCGTTCCTCGGCCTGCGGGGGGTGCGCGTCGGTCTCGACCGGCCCGAAATCCTGCGGACGCAGAGCCGCGCCATCCTGCACGCGGTGAAGGCGGGCGCCCAGATCCACGTGATGTTCCCGATGATCGCGACGCTGCCCGACTTCCGCCAGGCCAAGGAGATCTTCGAGGGTGAGCGTGCGAAGCTCGGGGTGCCGCAGGTGCCGCTCGGGGTCATGGTGGAGGTGCCGAGCGTGGCCGTGATGGCCGACCAGTTCGCCCGCGAGGCCGACTTCTTCAGCGTCGGCACCAACGACATGACG
The DNA here is from genome assembly GCA_000619965.1 of Propionibacteriaceae bacterium P6A17. Classification (GTDB taxonomy): domain Bacteria; phylum Actinomycetota; class Actinomycetes; order Propionibacteriales; family Propionibacteriaceae; genus Arachnia. Next base: position 33,564 of record JHVD01000012.1, on the reverse strand, counting down.
CAGTACACGCTCGCGATGGACCGCGGACACCCGATGCTGGCGCCACAAGTCGACGCCGTGAACCCGGCGGTGCTGAGCCTGATCGGGCGGGCGGCGGAGGCCGCACACCGCTACGACCGCTGGATCGGCGTCTGTGGCGGCGTCGCCTCCGATCCCCAGGCCGTCCCGATCCTGCTGGGGCTCGGAGTGGATGAGTTGAGCTGCTCGATCCCGTCCATCGCGACGGTCAAGGCGCAGGTCCGTGAGCAGTCGCTGGACCACTGCCGCGATCTCGCCCAAGGCGCGCTGCGCAAGACCACATCCGCCGAGGTCCGCGACCTCGTCCCGCTCGAGGAGGAGTGACCAATGTCCACCGCATCCGAGATCGTCGCCGCCCTGGGCGGCCCCGGCAACATCAAGAGCCTCACCCACTGCGCGACGAGACTGCGTTTCGAGCTCGTCGACGCGAGCGGCGTGGACGCACCCACCGTCGAATCGATCAAGGGCGTCATGGGGGCCGTGCCACAGTCCGGTGATCGCTACCAGGTCATCATCGGCGGCGGCGTCCAGAGCGTCTTCAACGACATCAACAGCCTGCCGGAGATGCAGGACGTCAAGCCGCGGGAACTCACCGATGCCGAGCTCAAGGCAGCCGCGCGCGAAGGCGGCATCCGTGGCAAGGCGGCCTGGGTGGACAACTTCTTCGAATACCTGTCCGACTCGTTCCGGCCGCTGCTGGGCGTGCTGCTCGGCGCTTCCCTCATCATCGCCATCGCGGCAGTGCTGGACGCGACGGGCGTCGTCGACTTCCGCGCCGACGACAAGTCTGCCGGCTGGGTGCTCATCGACGCCATGTGGAACTCGGTGTTCTATTTCCTGCCGATCATGGTGGCCTACAACGCGTCGAAGAAGCTCGACGTGGACCCTTGGCTGGGATCTGCCATCATGGCCGCGTTCCTGACTCCTCAGTTCCTCTCGCTGGACGACACGAACCGCTTCCTCGACACGATCTGCACGACGGATGCAGCGCTGAACACCACGAGTTGCGTGGCGAACATCTTCGGCCTCCCCCTCCAGCTCAACGACTACGGCGGACAGGTCTTCGTGCCGCTGATCATGGTGGCGGTGCTGGCCCCCGTGTTCAAATTCTGGAAGCGGGTCATCCCGGAGAACGTGCACATGGTGTTCGTGCCGTTCCTGTCGATGCTCGTGATGTTCCCCATCACCGCGTTCCTCATCGGCCCGCTCGGGATCTGGATGGGCTCCGGCATCGGTAGCGGCCTGGCATGGCTGAACGGGAATGCCCCCGTCGTGTTCGCCATCGTGATCCCGCTGGTCTACCCGTTCCTCGTCCCGCTGGGGCTGCACTGGCCGTTGAACGCGCTGATGCTCGTCAACATCAACACGCTCGGCTACGACTTCATCCAGGGCCCGATGGGTGCCTGGAACTTCGCCTGCTTCGGCGCCACCGCGGGCGTGCTCGTGATCTCGCTGCGCGAGCGGGAATCCGAGATGCGGCAGACCGCGACGGGCGCCCTCGCCGCGGGCCTGCTGGGCGGCATCTCCGAACCGTCCCTGTACGGCATCCACTTGCGTCACAAGCGCATCTACCCGCGGATGCTCGTCGGCTGTCTCATCGGTGGCGTCCTGATCGGCATCTTGGGCAGCGGCTCGGGCGGGGTGCTGACGTCCGCCTTCGTGTTCACCTCGCTGCTGACGATCCCCGTGTTCGACCCGATGTGGGTCTACGTCATCGCCATCGCTGCGGCGTTTGCGACGTCGATGGTGCTGGTCATCATCTCCGACTTCCGCACCAAGGAGGACCGTGCCGCGATGAGGGCGGCGCGCGATGCCAAGCCCGTCGAGGCGGGCGACGACGAGCCGCGGGTCATCGTCGTGACCGACACCGAGACCAACCAGGCCAAGCAGTGGGTCGAGGCGCTCGGCGGCGACGACAACATCGCGGCGGTCGAAACCCTCGCCGAGACGCGCCTGCGCGTCGAGGTGCAGGATTCGTCGAAGGTCGACGTCGCAGCGCTGCAGCGGGCCGGCCTGCCTGCGGCCCTCGAGGTGGCGCCGGGCGTGTGGCACCTCGTCGCGGGTCTCGAGGCCTCCCACTACGGGGAGGCGGTGCAGCGCAGGCTGGCGAGCACGAGCGTGTGACCCCTCCCCGACGACGGAGCCCCGGGCCCTGACGCACCCGGGGCTCCGCTGCGTGGGAACGGTTCGGCGCCCGATCGGACGGGCGAGGTGCCGTTGCGTGCGTGATGGGCACAGCCGAGCACCGCTGCGGGTGCCCATTGAGTCCGGACACTCACGGCTCGGCGCCTCCGTCGGCCGGATGCGTTCGTAGAGTTGGCCCGTGATGACCATCCCTCCCGAGATCCAGGCCTTGTGCTCCCAACTCGCCACCAGCGCCGTCCGCGCCGGGCAGGCGGCCACCGCCCAGCGGGCCGCGCTCGCGGCGGCTGGCGCCGAGGTCGAGCACCAGGGGGTGAAACTGCGGGTCGGGGCATCGGGCGAGCTATTGGACTTCTCCCTCACCAAGGACGTGGAAGAATGCTCCGCGGTCACCTGGACCAGGGTCTTCATGGATGCCTACCACGCGGCCTGCGAGGCCGCCAACCGCAGCGCAGCGGGGACGCTCCCCAGCCCCGCTCTGCGGGAAGCGGTGCTCGCGTCGGCGCCCGCGGAGGTGCTGGAACGCCGCGAGGAGCCGCCCGTGGGCGCGGAGCCGCGCACGACCACATCCGACGACACGCTGTACTCCCCCGACGACCTGCCGCCCGACCCCAGCTTGGAACCCCTCTTCGCCGTCCTCGACAGTGACGATCCACTCGCCTCGCTCATCGCCCTCTCCGACGAAGGGGAGTTCGACATGGTGGATCTCTCGCGCCCGGCGCACGAGATCGACGCCGAGATCCGTCAGGAGCTGGCGGACGTCGCCTCGAGGATCGACGAGCTCGGCCCGGCCCTGCGTCGGGTCACCGCCGAGGTCTGCAACTAGGCGGTGTCCGTCACCGCGGGCCCATGGGGGCAGATCGAGCGGATGGAGTTCCGCCCGGCGGGGCTCGGCGACGAGGCGGAGCGGCTCACCGAGAAGCTGCTGGCGGCCTATCGCGAAGCGGTGGACGAGGCCGCCGCGACGCTGCGCCGCCTGCTGACCGAGCAGGGGCTCCACGACGAGACCGACCCGACGATCGCCCGCTTGGGCGTCAAGGAGGACAGATGAGCGACTTCCGTGTGAGCCCGGACACCCTCGACGCGGCGGCGGAGCGGATCGACTCGGTGGCGAAGGGCTGTCGTTCGACCGCCTCCGGTCTCCAGCCGCCCGACCCGATGATGGCAGGCATCTTCGGAGCGCCGTTCGTGGCAACCCTCGTCGTTGCGGCACACCAGCACGTCGTCCGCCTGTTGGAGGGCGTCGCCCACGAGAACCGCGTCATCGCCGAGAGCGTGCGTGCGACGGCGACCAACTATCGACAGGCGGAAGACTTCGCCGAAGCTGAGGCCAGAAGGGTGTGTGAGGCGTAGTCATGGCCTACGTGCAGGAAGCGGGTGCCGCGCTCGGCGGCTCGATCATGACCACCAAGGATGCCTGGTGCGACGGCGCCTTCGGGATCGACGACATCGCTTCGCCCGCCTTCGCGGGGCTCGAGGCGTTGGGCGCGTTCATCGACCCGGTCAACTGGCTCGTCGGTGGCCTGCTGGAGCCGATCTACAACTGGATCTTCGAAAACCTGCAGCCCCTCAAGGCAGCGATCGAGTGGATCACGGGCAGCCCGGAGAAGGTCGAGTCTGCGGCCGCGGCGCTGCAGGACGCGGCGCAGCGGACGGCCGATTCGGCCAATGAGCTCATCGAACACGTCAATGCGATCCTCGCCGAATGGGAGGGGCAGGCCCGCGATGCCTTCCGCACCGCGATGGTTGCGGCCGTCGAGATGCAGCGGGACATGGCCGACAAGCTGCACAGGTTCGCCAGCATTTACTACACGGTGGCGTCGGTCGTCTCGGCGTTGAAGGAGATCGTCGTCTCCCTCATCAAGATGCTCGTCACCGATCTGATCACGAAGGGGCTACTCGCCGCCGCAGCCGCGATCCCGTCGCTGGGGTCCGCCATCGCGGCGTACATGACTTGGGCGGCAGCGAAGTATGCGCTGGTCGCCGGCAAGATCTCGAAGCTGTTCGCTCGCGCCGCCGGCAAGCTGTCGAAGCTCGCCGGCGAGACGTCGAAGATCGGGCAGTTCTTCGCCTCCATCGCCTCGCGCCTCACGCGCCTGTCGACGAAGTACGACGACATCGCGCAGGAACTCGACGGGTTGCGGGCCAGCAACACCGCGGACATCCAGAACAACGTCCCACGAGCAGAGCAGGGCGAGGCGAAGTGGCGCCAGAAGGCCGCCGAACGTGCCGAGGCAGGCAACCTTCCCGGCGCCGAGCGGGCGCAGCGCAAGGCGGACCGCTTCGCCGAGGACGGGGAAGCCGCATGGGAGAGGATCCAGCAGCGCAACGTGGAGATGATCACCGAGGCGGGCGATCAGGCGCCGGGCAACAAGGCCACGGAAGCCGCCAAGGGGGCCAACACGGGCTACGGGGACGCCCAACGGCGCCCCGGCGAGAGCCCCGATCGGCGCGACGACCTCCCCAATCCCGCCGACGACATCGGCACGATCGCGCCGTAACCTTGGGCGCGTCGAAACATCCTCCGGACTGATTGGAGCGCCATGGGAACGCCGTGGAAGGCCATCGGGATCGTCGTCGCCTTCGTCGGGAGCATCTTCCTCGCGGCGCTCGTCCTCACCGGCGTCGCCCGCAGTCAGGGCGGCACGTATGAGCTCGTGCCCGACGTGTCGGGCCGGGCCGTCGTCGCCGAGTGCGCCCCGGACGTGCTCGCGCTGGGGCTGCGGTTCCGGTGTTCCGGGACGGTGCAGTGGTCGGACGGCTCCGCCACCGCAGGCGACATCTACTCACCCGGCGACGTCTCCGGCAAGGCGGTGGAGGTCCAGCAGGTCTCGTCCTACGAGTTGAAGGGATCGCGTTCGCCCGGGACTCGGCCCGCAGATCTCAGGACGCTGACGCTGGACCACCCCGTCGGCAGCACCGCCTGGACGGTGGTCGGCTACGCCGGCCCCCCTGTGCTCCTGTTCCTCGTGGTCGGTGCCCTGTGGCTGCGCGCGAAGCTGTTCGGCAAGCGTGGCGGCCCTCGTCGGCGCCGGCCCGTGACACGGCACAGCCCCGGGGCCTGACGGCACCCGGGGCTGCCACCGCGTGAGCGGCTCGGCTCAGAGGATCACTCCTCGTCGTCGTCCTCGCGCTTGTCCACCACGAGCGCCTCGGTGGTGAGCAGCAGCGCGGCGATCGACGCGGCGTTGGCGAGCGCGGAGCGCGTCACCTTGACCGGGTCGATGACACCGGCGGCGACGAGGTCCTGGTACTCGTCGGTCTTGGCGTTGTAGCCCTGGCCGACGGGCAGCTCCGCCACCTTCGAGGTGATGACGTAGCCCGGCTGGCCCGCGTTCTCGGCGATCCAGCGCAGCGGCTCGACGACCGACTTGGCGACGATCTGCACGCCGAGGCGCTCGTCGCCCTCGAGGCCGAGACCGTCCTCGAGCACCTTGCCGGCGTGGATGAGGGCGGAGCCGCCGCCGGCGACGATGCCCTCCTCGATGGCCGCACGGGTGGCGGAGACGGCATCCTCGACGCGGTGCTTGATCTCCTTCAGCTCCACCTCGGTGGCGGCGCCGACCTTGATCACGCACACACCGCCGGCGAGCTTCGCGATGCGCTCCTGGAGCTTCTCGCGATCCCAGTCGGAGTCGGTGCGCTCGACCTCGGCGCGAAGCTGGGCCACGCGGGCCTCAACCTCGGAGGAGTCGCCCGCCCCGTCGACGATGGTGGTGTTGTCCTTGGTGACGACGACGCGACGTGCGCGGCCGAGCACCTCGAGGCCCACCTGGTCGAGCTTGAGGCCGACCTCGGGGGCGACGACCTGACCGCCGGTGAGGATGGCCATGTCCTCGAGCATCGCCTTGCGGCGGTCGCCGAAGGCCGGAGCCTTCACGGCGACGGAGGTGAAGGTGCCGCGGATCTTGTTGACCACGAGCGTCGAGAGCGCTTCGCCGTCGACGTCCTCGGCCACGATGAACAGCGTGCCCTTGGCGCCGATGACCTTCTCCAGCAGCGGCAGGAGGTCGTTCATCGACGAGATCTTGCCGGAGTGCAGGAGGATGTAGGGGTCCTCGAGCACGGCCTCCATGCGGTCGGCATCGGTGACGAAGTACGGGGACAGGTAGCCCTTGTCGAACTGCATGCCCTCGGTGAACTCGAGCTCGGTGCCGAAGGTCTGGGACTCGTCGACGGTGATGACGCCGTCCTTGCCCACCTTGTCGAACGCGTCGGCGATGAGCTCACCGATCTGCTCGTCGCGGGAGGAGATGGTGGCCACGGAGGCCATCTCGGCGGTGGTGTCGACGTCGCGCGCGTTGGCACGCAGGCCCTCGACGACGGCCTCGACGGCCTTCTCGATGCCGCGCTTGATGCCGATCGGGTTGCCGCCGGCCGCCACGGCCCGCAGTCCCTCGTGCACCATGGCCTGGGCGAGCACGGTGGCGGTAGTGGTGCCGTCGCCTGCCACGTCGTTGGTCTTGGTGGCGACCTCCTTGGCGAGCTGCGCGCCGAGATCCTCGTAGGGATCGTCGAGCTCAACTTCCTTGGCGACGGTGACGCCGTCGTTGGTGATGGTGGGGGCGCCCCACTTCTTGTCGAGGACGACGTAGCGGCCCTTGGGGCCGAGCGTCACCTTGACGGTGTTCGCGAGGGTGTCGACGCCACGCTCGAGCGCGCGACGGGCCTCCTCGTCGAAAGCGAGAATCTTTGCCATGAGTCGATCAGCCCTTACTTGGCGACGACGGCGAGGATGTCGCGCGCGTTGAGGAGCAGGTACTCCTTGCCGTCGTACTTGAGCTCGGTGCCGCCGTACTTGGAGAAGACGACGATGTCGCCCTCGGCGACGTCCATGGGGATGCGCTTCTCGCCGTCTTCGTCGAAGCGGCCGGGGCCGGTGGCGACGACGCGGCCCTCCTGGGGCTTCTCCTTGGCGGTGTCAGGGATGACGAGCCCGGAAGCGGTGGTCTGCTCTGCCGCAAGGGGCTCGACGAGGACGCGGTCCTCGAGAGGCTTGATCGTGACTGCCACGTCAAACACCTTCCTGTTTGTGTCCCGGCTTGGCCGGGCGCAATGTCCAACTGGGTTGCCGAGCGTCGTCGCGGTGCCGCACGGCGTTAGCACCCGCAGTGGTCGAGTGCCAACGTCTACGCTATACCCGAGTTAGCACTCAATTCAACCGAGTGCCAGATCATCTTCCCCTCGCACGCAGGATTCGACATCGAGGCCGAGCCCGCCGGGCCGTCGTCGACCCCCTCCCCGCAGCGCCGACGTACCCGCTAGACTCGCGTTTGAACGGTGTTCAATCGAGGAGGTAGCACCCGTGGATCCCAATGCACTCGCCGACCGCGTCATCGCCGGCGGCACCATCACCCCCGACGAAGCCCTCGCGGTCCTGCGCCTGCCCGACGAGGCCACGTATTCGCTCGTCGCAGCCGCCGGACGCGTCCGTCGCCACTTCCACGGCAACACGATGAAGGTGAACTACCTCGTCAGCCTCAAGTCGGGCAAGTGCCCCGAGGACTGCTTCTACTGTTCGCAGCGCCTCGGCTCCGAGGCCGACGTGCTGAAGTACACGTGGCTCAGCCACGACGACGCCCTCGCGGCCGCCAACGCAGGCATCGCCGCCGGGGCCGGGCGCGTCTGCCTCGTCGCCTCCGGCCGGGGCCCCAGCAACCGCGACGTCGACCGAGTCGGCGAGATCATCAGGGACCTCAAGCGGGAGCATCCCGACGTCGAGGTGTGCGCCTGCCTGGGCATCCTCAAGGAGGGTCAGGCCGAGCGGCTGGCCGGCTGCGGCGCGGACGCCTACAACCACAACCTCAACACCGCCGAATCCCACTACGACGAGATCTGCACCACCCACGACTACGCGGACCGGCGCGAGACGGTCCAGCACGCGCGCGAGCACGGCCTCTCGGCCTGCTCGGGGCTGATCGCAGGCATGGGCGAGACGGACGAACAGCTCGTCGAGGTGGCCTTCCAGCTCCGCGACCTCGGCGCCGACTCGGTGCCGGTCAACTTCCTCCTCCCCTTCGACGGCACCCCGCTCGCCGGACACGCCGAGCTCACCCCGCAGCAGTGCCTTCGGATCCTCGCGATGATCCGCTTCGTCCACGGGCCAGCCGACGTGCGCGTCTCGGCCGGGCGCGAGCAGCACTTGCGCTCGCTCCAGCCCCTGTCCCTCGAGATCTGCAACTCGCTCTTCCTCGGCGACTACCTCACCGCCGAGGGTCAGGCGGGCGAGCAGGACCTGCGGATGCTCGCCGACGGCGGCTACGTCGTCCGCGGCGCCGAGGATGTCCCGCCCCACGAGCTCCCGCAGGTCATCGCACGTCGCCGCGGCGCGGGCACGCCGGCCCCCGCCAACGCGTGAGTCACACCCTGCGCGCGACGATCGCCTTCGCCCCGTCCACGGTGCGGGCGAGGATGATCGTCGCGGCGTGCGGCCCCTTCGGCTTCAGCTGCCGACGCAGGGCGGCAGGGTCGACGTCGAGCGCCCGCTTCTTGATCTCCAGCGAGCCAATGCGGTGCTCGCGCACGTATCGGGCGAGGGCCTTGCGGTCGTAGGGCAGCACGTCGAGCACCTCGAAGTCGTTCACCCAGGCTCCACCGATGGGCGCGTCCGAGGACAGGTAGGCGACGTGCCCATCGAGCAGCCACGCCTCGGCATCGCCCGCGGCCTCGGCGACGAGCCCCGCCCGGATGGCGGCCCCGTCGGGTTCGGCGACGTACCGCCCCAGCGGGCGCACGTCGAGGGCCGCCCCTGCCCCGCGCAGCGCCAGAGGTGGCTCCCCCATCTGCCACGCCACCGGGCCCGTCGACCCGGTCCACAGGCTCGCCTCGACGACGTCCCCGCGGTCGGACACCCACGACCACTCCACGTGGCCCGGGAGGATCTCCTTCGGCACGCCGGGGCCGAGCTTGACGCACGCGAATCGCCCGCAGGCCAGGTGGTCGAGCACCAGTGCCCACGGCGGGGTGAAGTCCTCGACGTGCCACGTCCGCCCACGCGCGGTGCGTCGGGCGGGGTCGAGGAATACGGCGTCCCCCGGCGGCACGTCGAGGTCCTCCGCGCGTCCGACGAGGGCCGGCCTGGCCCCGACCAGCGCGAGGTTGTGGCTCGCGACGGCCGCCGTCGCCTCGTCCGCGTCCACGGCCACCACCTCGAGCCCGGCCTCTGCAAACGCCATCGCGTCGGCACCGATGCCGCAGCCGATGTCCCACACGCGACGCACCCCCGCCTCGACGAAGCGGCGCGCCCTCCACGCGGCCACGGTGCTGCGCGTCGCCTGTTCGAGACCCTGAGGCGTGAACAGCATCTCCGACGCCCGGGCCAGCTTGACCTCGGCCCGTCGCCGCAGCGACACCTGCGTGAGCGCCCAGGCCGCCTCCTCGGCCCCGAACACCCGGCGCAGCCGCTCGCCCGCCCCGAGCGAATCCGGGTCCGGCTCCAGCATCGCGGCCTCGAGCGCCTCCAGCCTGTCCTGGCCGACGGCACCACGATCGGTCTGCCCCATGCTCACGTCCGCGCCGGGATCAGCGAGACCTGCCAGCCGTCGGTGGAGTGACCGCCGTCGTAGGGGATGACGCCGTGGAACTGCGCGACGGAGGCGTCGAAGACGAGCGGCACGAAGTGGCGGTCGCCGTCCCACATGGGCAGGTCCATCATGGTTGCGATGTCGTGCCAGCCGAGCGTGCCCTCCTGGTTGCGCTCTGGCACCTCGCCGTCGAAGGCGGTGACGAGGAACACGAAGCCCAGCACGTCGCGGCCGTTGAACCCGGGCCAGCTCACGGTGCCGCGGAGCTCGAGACCCGTCGCCTCGATGCCGGCCTCCTCGCGCAGCTCGCGACGAATGCCCGCGACGACGTCCTCCCCGCGCTCCACCTTGCCGCCGAGCCCGTTGAACTTGCCGAGCTGCTCGTCGTCCTCGCGGGCCACCCTGTGCACGAGCAGCACCTTCGTGCGCGTCGGGTCGACGACATACGCCAACGTGGTCAGCTCGGGAGAGTACGCCATGGCCTTGAGCCTAGCCCGAGGCCCACCCGCTCGGCGGCGACGCGGGTCTCATCGTCGCACCCGGCGTCCGCCCACCTCCGGCGATCCCGCTAGTGTCCGATGCGTGAATGCCGTACTCCTCGCCGTCCTCGTCATGATCGTCCTCGCGCTGGCGCGCCTGCACGTCGTCGTCGCGCTGTTCCTCGGAGCGCTGGCCGGAGGGCTGGCTGCGGGCATGGGCCTGGGCGGCACGATGGTGGCGTTCGAGTCCGGGCTGGGCGGCGGCGCGCGGATCGCGCTCAGCTACGCCCTGCTCGGCGCCTTCGCGATGGGCGTGGCCAGCACCGGCCTGCCCGACCTGCTCGCCGACTCCATCACGAAGCGGCTCGGGCGCGACGATCCCGAGCAGGCCGCGCGGGCCGCGGTCTGGTCAAAGGCCGGGATCATCGCCGGCGTGCTGGCCATGGCGATCATGAGCCAGAACCTGATCCCCGTGCACATCGCGTTCATCCCACTGCTCATCCCGCCGCTGCTGCCGGTGATGAACAGGCTGCGCCTCGACCGCCGCATGGTGGCTTCCGTGCTCACGTTCGGCCTCGTCACGACGTACATGTTCCTGCCAGTGGGGTTCGGGAAGATTTATCTGTACGACATCCTGCTGCACAACATCGAGCAGGCCGGCCTCGACACCGAGGGCCTCTCGGTGATGCGGGCCATGTGGATTCCCGCCCTCGGCATGGTGGCGGGCCTGCTCGTCGCCATCTTCGTCAGCTACCGTCGCCCCCGCGACTACGCGGACCTGCACGTCGCGACCTCCAAGCAGCCCTCGCCCGAGCTCAGCCGCTACCGCATCGCCGTGGCCCTGGTGGCCGTCGTCGCCTGCTTCGCGATCCAGCTCGTGCTCAACGCGCGCGGCTCCGAGGCGGACTCGCTCCTCACCGGCGCCTTGGCGGGGCTGGTGATCCTCATCGCGACGGGCGCCGTGCGCTGGCGCGACGCCGACGACGTGTTCACGCAGGGCATGCGCATGATGGCGCTCATCGGCTTCATCATGATCACCGCCCAAGGCTTCGCCGCCGTGATGAACGAGTCCGGTCAGGTGGAGCCCCTCGTGGAGGCCACCGCTGACCTGTTCGCGGGCTCGAAGCCCGCCGCCGCATTCGCCATGCTGCTCGTCGGGCTCGTCGTGACGATGGGGATCGGTTCGTCGTTCTCCACCCTGCCCATCATCACCGCGATCTACGTGCCGCTGTGCCTGGCCATGGGTTTCTCGCCGCTGGCCACCGTGTCCATCATCGGCACGGCGGGGGCCTTGGGCGACGCCGGCTCCCCCGCCTCCGACTCGACGCTGGGCCCGACGTCGGGCCTCAACGCCGACGGCCAGCACGACCACATGCGCGACTCCGTCATCCCCACGTTCCTGCACTACAACCTGCCGCTGCTCGCAGCCGGTTGGGTGGCCGCGCTGGTCCTCTGACCCGGCGCGGCCACCCAGGGCTCAGCGACCGGTGCTCGGCAGCCCCGGCCTGGGCGACTGCGGCTCGCCCGTCGGCTGCATCCGTGTCGGCTGCGGCCAAGGCGCGGGCGCGGTCGGCGTCGGGCCTGGGGCGGCACCGGAAGACTCCGACGGTGCGGGCATGGACTCCGACGGCACAGGCGCCGACTCCGACGGCTCCGGCATCGACTCCGACGGCCTCACGCTCGGCACGCTCTCGCTCTCCGACGGCTCGGGTGCCGACTCCGACGGCTCCGGCATCGATTCCGACGGTGCGGGCGCTGACTCCGACGGCGTGGGCTTCGGCAGGGTCTCCCCGTTGCGCTCGCACGCGAAGGCGGCGGCCTCGTCGGAGACGGCGAAGTTGACCCGCAGGCTGGCCGTGCGCTGCCACTCCTCCATCGCCGACGGGTCCTTCGGGGTGACGTCGACGCGGAACGTGAGCTGGTAGAAGCCGGGCTTGGAGAAGTAGAGGCTGCGGTGCATGTGCATGGGCCTGCTGAGATCGAGGGCCTGCTCCGCGTGGCGCAGCGAGTCCACGTCGAGGGTGATCTTGCCGACGATGGGGTCGTAGCCGCCGATGGCCCAGGCTCCGCCCTCCGGCGCGATCGCGTCGGAGATGCGGTAGGTGAGCCGCTCGACGTTCGAGAAGTCGAGTCGCTCGGTGTTGAAGCCCAGCCACGGCAACGAGTCCTCCTGGGACTCGGGCAGCTCCCACACGTGCGAGACATTCCCGACGACGTCCCTCAGCTCCTCGACGACCCGCCCCGACGGCATCGCCTGACGCGCCTCGTCCGAGACCTCCAGGATGCCGGCATGGAGCGGGACCGTCGTGGGCGTCGGCGCGGCCTCGCGCAGCAGGCGCAGCCACAGGGCGTCGCCTCGGCGGGAGGTGTCGAGGTCGAGGTGCCCCCGCTCGATCGGGGTGCACCAGCGAATCGACTTCGTGAAGTTGTCCGCGTACGGATGTTGGGGGCCTGACGTCTCCGAGGGCGACGGTGCGGGTTCGGAGGGCGACGGCGCCGGCTCGCTGGGCGCGGGCGCCCCGTCGACGGGCTTGGTGATCGGGTTGGACGGGGTGGTGCCCTCCGGGAGGCCGACGGCATCGTCGGGACCGACGAGCCACGGCACCGTCACGACGGGCGACTCGACGCGGCGTCCGTCGACGATGGCCGTCGCGCGCCACTGCGTGTGGTAGATCCCCGGCTCGGTGAAGATCCACGAGTAGCGCCCGTGTGAGCCAGGCGTGTAGCTGCGGTGGGCCTCGTCGACGGACGAGAGCTTGCGCTGCGGCTTGCCCTCGAGGCCGGCCGACGTGTAGACCTCCAGCTTGCCGGGGCCGCCGTCGTCGACGAGCTCCAACCGCAGGTCAGTGAGGCCCTCGGGCAGCTCGCCGTGACCGATGCCGGCCCAGACGGGCAGCCAGCCCCAATACAGCTCGCGGGGCGCCCGCCAGACGATGTCCCCGGGCTCGCCCATGAAGGCGTACTCCTCACCCTCCGGCACGACGTAGCGGGACAGTTCGTTGCCCTCGGCGTCGGCGTCGGGCCCAAGCCGGACGGCCACGTCGCTGGCGTTGCGGATCGTGTCCGCGCCCTGCCGGACCTTGATGTCGAGGCCGCCGTCGGCCCAGACGATGTGGACGGCATCGACGTGGGTGCGAAACAGCAGGTCGCGCCCTTGGTACTGGGCGGTCGCGTCGGCCGCCCCCGGGCGCCCAGAGGGATGCGACGACCGCGAGCACCAGCAGTGGCGCCCACAGGCGCCGGGAGGTGGTGAGCATCGGAATCCTAACGATAAGCGTTCTCGTTTTCGATACTCTAGGGTGTCCTCCCCCGCGACGCCAAGCCGGGGCACGACGAAGGGGCGCCGCACAAGGCGACGCCCCCTGTCGGAAGGCCCGGGACTGCTACTGGTCCAGCTCGCGCGTGTCGATCTCCGCAACCCGGTCGCCCAGCGACTCCAGCAGCGCGTGCCGCTCTGCGCGGCGCCTCGCCTGTTCGATCGGGTCCGGCACCGGAGCGGCCGCCAACAGCCGCTGGGTGTACTCCTCCTGCGCGGACAGGAGCACATCCTCGCGGGTGCCCTTCTCCACGACCTTGCCGTACTGGAGTACGACGACCCGGTGCGCCAGCGAGTCGATGACGGCCAAGTCGTGCGAGATGAAGAGGCAGGCGAAGCCGAACTCCTTCTGCAGCTCCGTGAACATCTCCAGCACGCTCGCCTGCACCGACACGTCGAGGGCTGACGTCGGCTCGTCCGCGACGAGCAGGTCCGGGCTGAGCGTCAGCGCACGAGCGATCGACACGCGCTGACGCTGACCACCCGAGAGCTCGTGCGGGTAGCGGTTGTAGGCCGACCTGGGCAGGCGCACCGCGTCGAGCAGCTCGTAGACCCGCTGGCGGCGCGACTCCGCGTTGCCGCGGTTGTGGACCACCAGCGGCTCCGCGATCACGTCTCCCACGGGAAGGCGCGGGTTGAGGGACGCCGCCGGATCCTGGAAGATCACGCCGATGCGGCTGCGCAGCTCCTTCAGCTCGCGTCCCTTGACCTTGGTGAGGTCGCTGCCCAGCACCTTGGCCTGGCCTGAGGCCACGGGGATGAGGCCGAGCAGCGCGCGCCCGATGGTGGACTTGCCGGAGCCCGACTCGCCCACGAGCCCGACGATCTCGCCGCGGCGGCAGTCGAAGGTCACGTCGTCGACGGCGCGGAACGGCTTCTTCCCGGTGCGCTTGTACTCGACGACGAAGTTCTCCACCTCGAGCGCCTTCTCCGTGCTCGTCACCGGATTGACGGCCTCGCCGAACTGCCCGTGGCCCACGCCGAGGTGCGGGACCGCGTCGAGCAGGCGCTTGGTGTACGGGTGCTGCGGGTGCAGGAGCACCTCCTCCGAGGTGCCCTGCTCGACGATCTCGCCCTTGAACATGACGGCCACGCGGTCGGCCATGTCGGCGACGACGCCCATGTTGTGGGTGATGAGCAGGATGCCCGTGTTGAGCTTGTCCTTCAACGAGCGCAGCAGGTCGAGGATGTCGGCCTGGACCGTCACATCGAGGGCGGTGGTGGGCTCGTCGGCAATGATCACTGCGGGATCGCACGACAGCGCCATCGCGATGACCACGCGCTGCCGCATGCCGCCGGAGAGCTCGTGCGGATACTGCTTCGCGCGCCGCTCCGCATTGGGGATGCCCACGGCCTTCAGCAGGTCGACGGCTCGCGCCCATGCCTCCTTGCCGAAGGCCACGCCGTGGACCTCCATGGCTTCCGTGAGCTGCTCGCCGACACGGATCACCGGGTTGAGCGCAGTCATGGGCTCCTGGAACACCATCGCCACGTGATTGCCACGGACGTTGCGCATCTGCTTCCCGTTCAGCTTGCCGATCGACTGGTTGGCGACGATCGTCTCGCCGAGGATCGAGGCATTGCCCGGCAGGAGGCCGAGGGCTGTCGTCGCGGTGACCGACTTGCCCGACCCGGACTCGCCCACGAGGGCGACCACCTCGCCGGGGCGCACGTCGAGCGTGAGTCCCTTCACCGCGTGGACGCGACCGAACTCGGTCTTGAACTTCACATCCAGGTCTTTGAACTGGAGCACTGCTTCCTGCGACATCGCGTCGTTGGCCTTCGTCTCGGTTGTCATCGTGTCGCTCCTCACTCCACCGTCTGGCGGGGGTCGAACGCGTCGCGCAGGCCGTCACCGATGAAGTTGACGCAGAGCGCAATCGTGAGAATGAAGATGCCCGGCCACCAGAACAGCCACGGACGGGTGGTCAACGCATTCTGGTACGTCTGGATCAGCAGACCCAGCGACGTGTCGGGCGCGCGCACACCGAAGCCCAGGAACGAGATCGCGGTCTCGACGAGGATCGCGCCGGAGATGCCGAGCGTCGCATTCACGATGATCGTGCCGAGCGCATTGGGCAGGATGTGGCGGCGGATGATCGTCGTCGACGGCGTGCCGATCGCTCGGGCGGCGGAGACGAACTCACGCTCACGCAGCGACAGCACCTCGGCGCGCACGAGTCGCGCGAGGCCAGTCCACGACACCAGGCCGATCATCAGCGCCATGAGCGGGACGTTGGCCCCGAAGGTGCGGCCGAACACGGCGGCGAGGATCAGCAGCGGGATGATGATGAAGAGGTCGGTGGTGCGCATGAGCAGCGACTCGGTGATGCCGCGGAAGTAGCCGGCGATCGATCCGATCGTGGTGCCCAGCAGCGTCGCGACGATGCCCACCGTGAACGCGATGAACAGCGAAACCTGCGCGCCGCGCATCACGAGCGCGAAGTAGTCCTTGCCGATCGTGTCCTGACCGAACGGGTGTTCCCCGATGCTGAACGGCCAGAGCTGCAGCGTCGGCGCACCGTTGGGGTTCGGGTTCGTGCCGACGTAGAACTGCAGGTAGTCCTTGTCCCACCAGCCGGGGATCGGGCCGACGCCGATGGACGTGAATGCCAGCAGGATGACGAGGACCAGCACCACGAGCGCGGTCATCGCCGCCTTGTGCCGCAGGAAGCGGCGCAGCACGAGCTGCCCTTGGGAGAACGACTTGTCCGTCGTCTGATCGAGCACGTCCTCGACGGAGTAGCTCTCGCCGTGCGCGGTCTCAGGAGTCTTGTTGTCAGTCATGATGCATGCCTCCTCAGCCTGCGATCCGCGGGTCGAGCACCGCGTAGACCAGGTCCGCGATCAGGTTCATCGTCACCGCGGCACCACCGGCCACGAGGAAGAAGCCCATGACGGGGATCGGGTCGACGGCGCGCAGGCCGGTCTGGAACAGATCGCCCATGCCCTTCCAGCCGAACACCTGCTCGGTGATGACCGCGCCGCCGATGAGGCCTGCGAAGTCGAATGCCACGATCGTGGCCAGCGGGATCAGGGCGTTGCGCAGCGCGTGGCGCGTGATGACCTTGCGCTCGGAGATGCCCTTGGCGCGCGCGGTGCGGATGTAGTCCTGACGCAGCACCTCGAGCATCGAGGCTCGGGTGTAGCGGATGTAGCTGGCGATCGAGATCACCATGAGCGCCATCGTCGGAAGGATCAGGTGCGTGGCGGTGTCGATCATGTGGTTCCAGTACGTCGACTGGAAGTTCGGGGTCTCCGCTGCGATGGTCGGAATCGGGCGGGAGATGACCGCGATGTACTGGGACCAGTTGCTGAGCATGAGGTCCGCGAATGCCAGGACGCTCGAGATGAGCGCCAGCACCACCGACGCCAGCGTCGCCTGGCGGCGCGAGAACCCGCCGAGGAGCTGGCCCGCGACCACCGCCGCGACGATCGCGAAGGCGAAGCAGCCGAGCAACATCCAAGTGGCGCCGGAGAACGTGGCCGGGTCCTCCCGCGGAGCCATCAGCATCGGACGCATCACGACGAACCCGACGATCGACACGAGCGCGGTCGCTCCGACCGCATTGCGGACACGCGGATTCTGGAAGCCGGAGGTCAGTATGATCACGAGCACAGCCGCGCCGATGGTGGCGAGGATGTAGACCGGCAGGCCCACCGCAGGGCGACGGAACCAGGTGACCGCATCGAAATAGGCCAGCACGCCGGAGACGATGCCAAACGTGACGAGGAAGGTGATCAAGCGTCGCTTCCAGGATCCGCCCAGCGCAGCGACCAGAATGACCGCCGCGACGATCCCGGCCACGATGATCGTGGTTGGACTGAAGTGCGCATCGGGGATCCAGTCGTTGAACTGAATGGCGGCATAGTGCTTGAGCAGCACGGCAAACCAGAAGACGGGCAGCGAGAAGAACACGAAGGCCATGAAGGTCATGGCGTAGTCGAAGCCCGAGTACTGGCGCACCGCGGTGATGATGCCGAGGGTGACACCGACGACGATCGCGAGCAGCGTGGCCAGGGTCACCAGCCGCAGCGTCGAACCGGCAGCGCTGGCGACGAGCGCCGTCACGGCCTGGCCCTCACGGTTGGTCCCGAGATCACACTGGCCGATCACACACTTCGCGACGCCGGAGAACCAGTTGGCGTACCGGACGAACCACGGTTTGTCGAGACCCATGGCAAGCGTGCGTTGGGCGATGCGATTTTCGCGGTTCGGGTCCTGTGACTCGCGGAGATCCTCGAGCGGGTCACCGGAGTTGATGACCAGCACGAAGATCAGCACCGAGCCCAGAAGCAGGATCAGGGCTGACTGCCCCAATCGCTTGGCTACGTATTTCAACACGGAACTTTTCCTTCAGGCTTGCTGGAGCAGCACTGGCGCAGGGCTGCACAAGCGCTCACTATAGGGGACTGGGGAAGCATTGAACAGAACAAACTTGGGGCAGGCGGATCAGAGAACCGCCTGCCCCAAGTTGTGCTAAGGGTGCATTACGAGGCGGCAACCCACTGGAACGCGTTCCAGGAGATCTGCGACTGGGTCGCAGTCGGGCGCACGTTCTGCAGCTTGGCGTCGTAACCGGTCACACCCGGGTGAGCGAACAGCGGGAGGCCGAAGAGGGTGTCCCACAGTTCCTTCTCGATCACCTTGGTCTGCTCCAGGTGGACGTTCTCGTCGAGGGTGGCGACGAGGGTGTTCCACGCGGCGTCAACCTTCTCGTTGGTGTACTTGCCGTAGTTCTGCGGCTTGTTGGTGGCGTAGATGTTCTGGCCCGAGGTGACCTGGCCGGAGCCAGCCCACGCGAACAGACCAACCTCAACCTCACCGTCGGGCAGTTCCTTCTCGAAGAAGGAGTTGGAGTTGGCGTCGACGATGTCGAAGCCCGCCTGGTCGCAGGACGCCTTGATGAGGGCGACGGTCTCCTGGCGACGCTGGTTGCCGGAGCGGTAGCCGATGCGGACCTTCACCGGGGTGGCGACGCCGGCATCGGCGAGGAGGGCCTTCGACTTCTCGAGGTCGACCTGGTCGTAGCGGCCGTCGTAGGCGGCACCGACGACCTCGTCGTACTTCTCGGTCTGGAAGGGGAACACCTCACGGGCGTTCATGACGACCGTGTCCGGGTTGATCGGCTTGATCAGCGAATCGACGATCTGCTGACGCGGCACGCAGTAGGCGAAGGCCTCACGGACCTTCAGATCCGACATGACGTTGCCGGCGCGGTGGTTGAAGTCGAGGTGCTCCCAGGTGAGCACGGAGTACTGCGCCACCTTGACGGAGTCGCCCATGCCCTGGAGCTGGGGAACGGTGTCGACGGTGGCCTGGGGGGAGATGACCTGGACGTCACCGTTCTGGAGGGCCTGGGCCTGACCAGCGTCGGCGAGGAAGCGGAAGGTCATTTCCTTGGTGGCCGGGGGCTCACCCCAGTACTTGTCGTTCTGGGTGAGGGTCAGCGAGGTGCCGGCCTTCCAGCCGCCAGCCTTCAGCATGTAGGGGCCCGACGACGGGGTGTCGTTGAGGTCCGCCGGGAGCTGACCGGGGTTGAAGATCCAACCCTTGTTCCAGAAGTCGGCCGCCTTCTTGATGGTCTCGGTGTCCTTGTCGAGGATGGCCTGGGCCAGCGCGTCGGGCTCGAGGCCGGACTTCTTGGCGACGACGTGCGACGGCAGGGCGCTGGTCACGTTGATCATGAAGTCCGGGTCGGGGTTGGCGTACTCGATCGTGAAGGACTTGGAGCCGGGCTCACCCTGCGGGCCGTCCGGCACCTTCTCGGCGAGCGAGCTGGACACGTGCTGGAAGATCGGCTGCGCGTCCTGGTTCGTGCCGTTGGCGTAGCCGGGCACGAGGAACTCGGGGTTCTGGGCCACCCAGTCGAGCAGGTAGTCGTTGATGGTGATGGGGGTCCCATCCGACCACACTGCAGCGTCGGAGATCGTGTACTTGACGATCAGCGGATCCTCGCTCTGCACCTCGACGGTGCCGAAGTCCTTGTCCTCGCAGAGGGAGCCGTCGGTGCCGAAGTAGGTGAAGCCCGAAGCCATCATCGCGGCGATCACGCTGTTGTACGTGGAGTAGGTGTCCGACGTCATGGAGTTGTAGCCGCTCCAGTCGGGCTCGCCTGCGGTGTAGCGAACCTCGCCATCCTTGGCAGCGTCGATGCCGAGCTTCTGGAGGCAGGGATCATCGGACTGGGTGGGCTCGGCACTGGTCGACGCGCCAGCGGAGGCGCCGGTCGACCCACCAGCGGAGCCGCTGCTGGCAGGTTCGCCATCAGAGGTGCACGCGCCGAGCAGCAGAGCGCCACTCAGCAGGAGCGCCAGAGAGGCAGTCCCCTTCAACTTCATTGGGTTCTCCTTATGTTATAAGAGAGTGACTTCGAGCCCTTGGTGGCTCGAGTTGGTTGGGACTGTATCCAGATTCGTGCCCTGAGCGACAGTGCCCGTCTCAAAAACGCCCGGAATTGTTACCGTATTGAGACACTCGACCCCTTTGGGCGGGCTCTACGACCGCCCCGAGATGGTCCCGGGCCCCTGCGCCGGTGATCTTCGTCAGCGCACGATGACCGTCGAGACGGGCAGACCGGACTGGGCGGAGATGTCGAGCGGGCTGGGCTCCAGGCCCGCGCGCACCACCTCCACGCCAACGGCGGCGATCATGGCCCCATTGTCGGTGCACAGGCCCGGACGGGGCCGACGGACCGCGAATCCCGCCGCCTGGGCCCGCTGCTCGAGGAGCCCGCGCAGCCGCGAGTTGGCCGCCACCCCTCCCCCCAGCAGGATCGTCTCGACGCCCAGTTCGCGGGCCGCGTCGATTGTCTTGGCGGTGAGCACGTCGGCCACCGCCTCCTGGAAGGACGCGCAGACGTCGGCCACCGGCACGTCGAGCCCGTCGAGGCGACGCTGCTCCACCCATCGGGCGACGGCGGTCTTGAGGCCCGAGAAGGAGAAGTCGTAGCGGTGGCATTCCAGGTCGTGGCGTGCGGTGAGTCCCCGTGGGAAGCGGATGGCCGTCGGGTCCCCGTCGGCGGCCAGGCGATCGATGACGGGTCCCCCGGGGTAGCTGAGGCCCAGGAGGCGCGCGACCTTGTCGTAGGCCTCCCCTGCCGCGTCGTCAATGGTGGAGCCGAGCTCGACGATGTCCGTCGCGATATCGCGCACGTGCAGCAGCGACGTGTGCCCGCCGGAGACGAGCAGCGCGACGGCAGGCGTCGGCAGGGGTCCATGGTCGAGCAGATCCACCGCGACGTGCCCGACGAGGTGGTTGACCCCGTAGAGGGGCTTGTCGAGCCTCAGCGCCAGCGCCTTCGCGGCGGCGACGCCGACGACGAGCGCCCCCATGAGGCCTGGCCCGGCCGTCACAGCGATCGCGTCGAGGTCCTCGAGCTGCACGTCGGCGGTGGCGACGGCACGCTCGAGCGCGGGCACGATGGCCTGCAGATGGGCGCGGCTGGCCACCTCCGGCACGACGCCCCCGAAGCGCACGTGGAGGTCGACGGAGCTCGCCACCTCGCTCGCCAGCAGTTCGTTGCCGCGGACGATGGCGACGCCGGTCTCGTCGCAGGACGATTCGATCCCCAGGATCAGTGGGTCACGCATGGTGCTTCCTCTCGTGCGTGGTGGGGGCCGGGCGTTCCATGATGAGCGCGTCGACGCCCGCTGCGTAGTAGTCGCGACGGGTGCTGATCGTCGCGAATCCGAGCTTGTGGTACAAGGCGATCGCGGGGGCGTTGTCGTCGCGGACCTCCAGCAGCACGCGGCCACCGACCTGCCCCAGCCCCGCCCGGGCGAGGGCCTCCGCCACGCCACGACGCCTCGCGTGCGGCGCGACGACGATCCGGTACAGGTCCGTCACGTCCCCCGCACGCGCAAACGCGACGACTCCGAGCAGCGCCTGCGCATCGCGGGCGACGAGCACCGTGCGGTCGCCGCCTTCCAGCTCGGAGCTCCAGGACGCCTCGCTCCACCGCTCGCGGGCCGGGAAGGCCTCCTCGAGGCGCACGATGTCTGCAAGGTCCTCGACGCGCGCCCGCGCCAGCTTCATCGTCTCGGCCCACCTGCCGGCAGCTTGAGGCGCGGCAATGCCGACTTCGGGGCGCCGGGCACGGTGGCGTCGGCGGCGCGCAGGTAGTAGGGCTCCGGCCCCGCCTCCGGCAGCGACAGGCCGCGGGCCGCCAGCAGCTCCGGAGCCAAGGTGATCTCGTCGGCGATGTGGAGGCCCTCCCTGAGCGCTGCGGGGATCGTCCCGAAGACGGGCAGCTCCGGCAGCGCGGACGGCGCGCCGACCTGCGGCTCGCCCACCCGCACGCCGTCGAGGTAGCGCGCCCAGAACAGCTCCTTGCGCCGCGCGTCGGAGGCGACGAGCAGCTCGCCCTCGCCGGGGGCACCGAGCGCGATGGCGTCCAGCGAGCACACCCGGTGGACCGGGGTGTCGTCCACGGCAGCCAGGGTCAGCGCGGTGGCGATGCCCACCCGCAGCCCGGTGTAGGGGCCGGGCCCCATGCCGACGACGAGCTGGTCCACGTCGGCCAGACGCACGCCCGCGTCGGCGCAGACCCGGGCGATGCACGGGGTCACCTGCTCGACGTGGGCCCGCGCATCGGTCACGACTGCCGATGGTCCGGGGGCACCGTCGACGGCGAGGCCGACGGCGACGTACTGCGACGTATCGATGGCGAGGGTGATCATGCGTGCTCCCGGAAGCTCTCCAGCACACCGTCCCAGCGGGTGCCGATGCCGAACAGGTGGACGACGCGTTCGTCGTCGGCGGGGTCGTCGCTGCGCTGGATGTCGATCTCGAGGGGCTCGTCGCTCAGCCACTCGGCGACCCCCCTGCCCCACTCGACGAGCGTCACCGCGTCGGCCAGCGACTCCTGCAGGTCGATGTCCTGCAGCTCGTCGGGCGAGCCGAGGCGGTAGGCGTCCACGTGCACGAGCGACGGCCCCCCGCGGCGCGACCGGTGCACGCGGGACAGGACGAAGGTGGGCGAGATCACGGGTCCCTCGACGTCGAGCCCCTCGCCGATGCCCTGGGTGAGGGTGGTCTTGCCCGCGCCGAGTGGCCCGCTCGCGACGATCACGTCGCCGGCGCGCAATACCCCCGCCAGCCGGCGACCGAGCGTGCGCATGGCGTCCGCGTCGGGGACGCGCACCGCCACCGGGAGGCTGCGCTCGAGGATCCACCCGTTGGCCACTGCGCGGGCGCGCCGGAAGCCGGCCCGCTCCCACCATTGGATGTTCTTCGGAAACTCGCTGCGCGCCACCACCTCCACGCGGCGCAGGTCCATGTCGGCCAGCGCGAGCAGCGTGGTCGCGACCATCTGCACGCCGACGCCGGCGCCGGCAGCCTCGGGGACGACGGCGACCCGACGCAGGGTGGCCGCGGGGCCGTCGAATTCGACGAGGAGCCCGGCGACCGGGATGCCGTCGCGCTCGACGATCACGCCTGCCCCCGACTCGATGGCGGCGCGGACGTCGTCGACGGTGTCCTGCAGCGCATCCGCGGGCGGGTCCACCGCCGGGCGCGCCCCGAAGGCGGCCCGGATCACGTCGTGGAGTGCGGGCGCGTCGGACGCCTTGGCAAAACGGATCTCGATGCTCATCGGAGCCAGATCCTAGTCCTCGCGGCGACGCCAGCCCTGATTGCGTCGCCTGTTGAACCCGCCCTTGCCGCGGCCACCCTTGCGGGCGCCCTGCCCGCGCGACTGCGGCTTCGGCTTGATGAGCTCGAGGTAGTCGGTCTCGGCGATGGGCTCACCCGAGACGGGGCGGGCCCCGGTGAGCTCGGCGAGGTCGTCGGCGCCTGGGCGCGTCTCGAGGTCGGTGGCCTTGACGCCCGCCTGGCCGAGGATGCGACGCATCATCTTGCGCTGGTGCGGAAGGACGATCGTCGCGACCGTGCCGTCGCTGCCCGCGCGCGCGGTACGGCCGGCGCGGTGGAGGTAGTCCTTGGAATCGCGCGGCGGATCCACCTGGAGGACGAGGCTCACGTCGTCGACGTGGATACCGCGGGCTGCCACGTCGGTGGCGACGAGCACCGGCACCTCGCCGGACTTGAAGGCCGCGAGGATGCGGGCCCGGGCCCCCTGGGTGAGGCCGCCGTGGAGCGCCCCGGTCATGACGCCGACCTGACGCAACTGCTCGGCGATGCGGTCGGAGCCCTTCTGGGTGCGCGCGAAGATGACCGTTCGGCCCGCACGCGACGCGATCTCCGCCGTGACGAGGACCTTCTCGTGCGGACGGGTCTGGAGCGCGAGGTGCGTCATGGTGAGGACCGAGCCACGATCGGAGTCGACCTCGTGCACGACGGGGTCGTGGAGGTAGCTGCGCACGATGCGGTCGACGGCCTCGTCGAGCGTGGCGGAGAACAGGAGGCGCTGCCCCTGCTCGGGCGTCGCGTCGAGGATGGCGGTCACCTCGTCGGTGAAGCCCATCTCAGCCATGTGGTCGGCCTCGTCGAGGACGGTGATCTCCACATTGGAGAGATCGGCGGCGCCCTGCTCCATCAGATCGACGAGCCGGCCCGGCGTCGCGACGACGACGTCCACGCCGCGCTCGAAGGCGCGGATCTGTGGGTTGTAGCTCATCCCGCCGGCAACCAGCGTCATCGACAGCCCCATCGCCGCCGCGAGCGGGGAGAGGTTGTCCGCGATCTGCAGCGCCAGCTCGCGCGTGGGGCTGAGGATCACCGCCCGCGGCCCGCGGCCCGAGCCCTCGGCCAGCCGCGTGAGCAGTGAGAGCCCGAAGGCGAGGGTTTTGCCGGAGCCCGTGCGGGCTCGGCCCAGAACGTCGCGGCCGGCGATCGCGTCGCGGATCGTCGCCTCCTGGATGGCGAACGGCTGGGTGATGCCCTGCGCGGCGAGCACGCCCACCATCGGCTCGGCGACGCCGAGCTCGGTGAAGCCATTCACCACGCCTTGCTCGCCCTCGATCGTCGTGGCCTCCCAGGACATCTGATCCGGCTCGGCGCTCTCTGCCCGGTGGTCGTCGCGCTCGAAGCGCGGGCGACGGTCGTCACGGTCAAAGCGCGGACGACGGTCGTCACGGTCAAAGCGCGGGCGGCGGTCGTCACGGTCGAAGCGCGGACGACGGTCCTCGCGGTCGAAGCGCGAACGGCGGTCGTCACGGTCAAAGCGCGGACGACGGTCGTCACGGCGCTCATCGCGAGAGTCGCGAGGCGAGTTGCGCGAGAAGTCGCGGCGATCCCCCCGGCCCTCGAAGCGACGCTCCCCCCGATCCTCGAACCGACGCTCCCCCCGATCCTCGAACCGACGCTCCCCCCGGCCCTCGAAGCGGCGATCCCCCCGGCCCTCGAAGCGACGCTCGGACCCGCGACGGTCATCGTCACGTCCGCCACGCCCCTGCCCACCGGTGCGCGACGAGCGGCGCTCGTCGACGACGCCGAACCGTCGGGACTGGTCCCGTCGCTCCCAACTTCCGCGGGCGCGGTCGTCACCCCTGCGGTCGGCGAACTGCTCGCTGCGCCGCTCGGCACGGTTGCGCGCAGGGACGTCGTCGGGCTTGGCGCCGCCGCGTCGACGCGGGGCGTGACCGCGGGCAGCGCGCTGCTCCGGGGACCAGCGCTTCTTGGGGGAACCGTCTGCGTGATGGGACTTGGGACCGCGTGCCATGGGGGCGACCTAACGTAAGTGGAGGGGGATTGGCCGCGAATGCGCAGCCTTGCCAGCTTACGCCCTCGGCCCGCACTCACCCAATCGTCGGCGTGGCGGCCGCTCAGCCGGCGATGAGTTGCCCGCCACGGACGGTCATACCGATGGCCCGTCGGTAGTGGCCGACGAGCTCCGCGCACACCTTCGGCCACGTCCGCTCGAGCGTCGAGGCCCGCGCCGCCTCCGAGAAGGCCGCACGCTTCGTGTCGTCGCCGATCAGGTCGAGGACGCGGCTGCGCATCGTGCGCAGGTCACCGGGCGTGTAGAGCCAGCCGGTGCGCGACTGGTCCACCAGATCGATCGGGCCCCCGCGACGTGGGGCGATGACCGGCAGCCCGGACGCCTTCGCCTCCTGGATGGCCTGGCAGAACGTCTCGAGCTCGCCCGTGTGCACGAACAGGTCCAGCGACGCCATCGCGCGCGGCAGCTCGTCCCCGGTGAGCTGGCCGAGGAACGCCGCATCGGGCAGCGTGCGCTCGAGCGCCTGGCGCTCGGGGCCGTCGCCGATGATGACCAGCCGCGTCCCGGGGATGCCGCGCAGCGCCGCCAGGTCCTCGACCCGCTTCTCGCTGGCGAGTCGGCCCATGTAGCCGATCAGCCGCTCCCCGTTCGGCGCGAGCTTCGCGCGCAATTGGGCACTGCGCTTGGCCGGATCGAAGCGCACCGAGTCGACGCCACGGCCCCACACGCCCACGCGCGGAATGCCCTGGTCCTCCAGCTGGCGACGGGCGAACGTCGACGGGGCGAAGTTGAGCGTCGCGAGCGTGTGGGTCTGCCGGACGTGCCGCCACAGGACCGGCTCGAAGGCCGGGAAGCCGTAGCGGGCAGCGTAGCTCGGCACCTCCGTCTGGTAGATGCCCACCGTCGGGATGCCCAGGTCTGCCGCGACGGAGGCTGCCTTGTAGCCGACGACGAACGGCGCGGCCAAGTGCACCACGTCCGGCCGGAAGCCGACGAGCAGCCTGCGCAGGTGGGCGCTCGTCGTGGTGACCACGCGGACCACCTCGTAGCCCGGAAGGCCGACGCTGGGCACCGTCTCCACCGGGTAGCCGACGGCGCGGCTCGGGGTGCGGTCCCCGTCGGCCGGCGCGATCACCAATGCCTCGTGCCCCTCCTCACGAAGGTGTTCGAGGATCCGCAGTACGGAATTGGTGACTCCATTGACCTGCGGCAGGAAGGACTCGGTGACGATGGCAACCTTCACGCCCCCCATGCTACTCGCGCGGGTTACGGGTCCCACCTCGGCGGAAGAACGCCGGGTGAACGGCCAGTGACGTCAGCCGTTGTCCTTCGGCATCGGCGACTCGGAGCCGTAGTCCATCTCCTCGTGCGTGTGGTAGGACTCCTGCTCCTCGGTGAACTCCTTGATCGGAGCGGTGATGTCCATCTCCTGACCGTTGTCGAACTTGAGGTGGCACTTGACCTCCTCACCGCCGACGGGGAGCTCCTTCGTCAGCCCCATGAGCATGATGTGCGGGCCGCCGGGCGCGAGGTGCTGATGCCCCTCCGCCGGGACGGGGATGGCGTCGGTCTGTTGCATGACCATCTGCCCGTCCTTCTCCACCATCTCGTGCAGCTCGGTCTTGGCGGCGACGTCGCCGCAGTCGGCCTCCACGAGGTTGATGAGCTTCGAGCTCGGGTTGGAGAGGCTGACGAACACGGCAGTCATCTCGGGCATCTGGGTGCCGGTGGTGGTGCGAGTCCAGGCCTCCCCTGCGAGCACTCCGGGAGTCTCGGCCTGGGCGCAGCCAGTGAGGGCGAGGGCGAACACGGCGATGGGTACGAGAGCCTTCATGCGACGCAGGATACCCCTCCGGTATCATGCTCGTCATGTCGAGCGTGTCGCGCAGGAACGTACTGGGAGCCGGTGCCGGAGCCGTCGCGGGGCTCGGCCTCGCGGCACACATGGCCGCACTCGGCCGAGGGACGTCGTCGGAGGCTGCTCGCCCCCAGTCCTCGGGCCAGTCCCTCTCGCCGTTCGGAGCGCACCAGGCGGGCGTCGACACGCCGGTGGCCGCAGCGCACGAGCTGATCGCGTTCACGCTGCACGACGACGTGGACCGCGCCGCCCTCGGGCGCATGATGCGCGTGTGCTCCACCGACATCGCGGCCCTCATGCAGGGCCGACCCGCCGCCGGCGACACGCTGCCCGACATGGCGCAGCCCAACGTGTCGATGTCGGTGCTCGTCGGGTTCGGCCCGGGCTTCTTCGACGTCGACGGCCTGCGCAGCGAGTTGCCGGCGGGCATGCAGGAGATCCCTCCCATGCAACACGACGCGCTCCAGCCCGAGTGGACCGGCGGGGACCTGCTGCTGTGGATCAGCGCCGACGACTTCACCTCCGTCACCTACGCCAAGCGTTGCCTCACCCGCGACGTCGCCCCTTGGGCGAGCGTGCGCTGGGCGCAGCAGGGCTTCTGGCGCGGCACCGACGCCCAGGGCCAGCCCGTGACCGGCCGCAACCTCTTCGGACAGATCGACGGCACCGCAAACGCGACGGGCGCGAGCTTCGACGGCACCCTCTGGTCCACCGACGGCTGGCTCGCCGGCGGCACGCAGCTCGTGGTGCGCCGCATCGCGATGGACCTGCCGGAGTGGGACAAGCTCACCCGCCACCAGATGGAGAAGGTGATGGGCCGTCGTCTCGACTCGGGCGCTCCGCTGTCGGGCGGCACCGAGTCCACACCGCTCGACCTGATGGCGGTCAACCCCGCCGACGGCCAGCCAGCGATCCCCCTCGACGCCCACGCCCGGCTCGCGCATCCCAGCGAGAACAACGGCCGGCGGATGCACCGTCGCGGCATCAACTACTCGGACCACACCGGCACGGGCCTCATCTTCAACGCTTTCCAGGCCAACATCGCCAAGCAGTTCATCCCCGTGCAGCGCGCGCTCGACGACGCCGACGCGCTCAACCAGTGGACGACCGCCGTCGGCTCGGCCGTGTTCGCCATCCCGCGCGGGATGGTCGAGGGCGGCTGGATCGGGCAGGAGCTGTTGGCGTAGCGGGGCGCTCCCCTAGTCTTGCGCCATGGACATCATCAGCACCGATCAGGCCCCCGCCGCCATTGGCCCGTACTCGCAGGCCGTGCGGGTGGGCGACTTCGTCTACGCCTCCGGGCAGATCCCGCTCACCGCGGCCGGCGAATTCGTCGGCGGCGACGCCGCACGGCAGGCCACCCAGTGCCTCGACAACGTGGAGGCCGTCCTCGCCGCGGCCGGGCTGACGCTCGCCGACGTCGTGAAGACCACCGTGTTCCTCACCGACATGGCCGACTTCGGCGCCGTCAACGAGGTGTACGGGCAACGCTTCCGCGAGCCCTACCCGGCCCGCTCAGCGGTCGCCGTCGCCGCCTTGCCGAAGGGCGTCGCCGTCGAGATCGAGGTCATCGCCCACGCCTGAGCGGCGGACGTCGTCGCGCCGCCCGTCCGCGCCGAGCCCGGGCGGCGACGATCAGCCGACGTCGTCGAGGTGCACCAGCGTCTCGGGGATCCAGCGGGCCAGCTCGTCGGGCGGGTGGGGCCCCGGGTGCGTGGTCGCGGCCAGCGCCTGGAGGCTCGCCGCGAGCGTGGCCGCCTGCCAGGCGGGCAGCCCCCCGGCCATCAACGCGCCGCACATGCCCGCCAGCACGTCGCCCGATCCGGCCTGCGCCGTCCACGCCGGACCTTCGACGGGGATGGTCACCCGCCCCGTCGGTTCCGCGACGTACTGCGTCGCCCCCTTCAGCAGCACGGTCGCTCCCGTGCGCGCGGCCGCACCGCGCACGTGCCCGAGCGGATCGGCCTCGACGCTGGAGCGTTCCACCCCGAGCAGCCTGGCGAGTTCTCCCGCGTGCGGTGTCAGCAGCCACCCGTCGAGACTGCGCTGCGGCAAGGTGTGCAGCGCCTCCGCGTCCGCGACGACGGGCAGGCCCAGCGCCGCCACCGCGGCGACGCGCACGTCGTCGGCTTCCCCCCAGCCCGAACCGATCACCGCGGCCTGCGCGCGGCCCTGCCCGACGACGACGCTGGGGTGGCGCCCCAGGACGAGCGAGGCGGGCGCGTCGCCGCAGTAGCGCACCATCCCCACCCCGGTGTACAATGCGCCCGCGCAGCCGAGCAGCGCGGCACCTGGGTATCGTAGCGACCCGGTGTCGAGCAGCAGCACCCCGCGGCTGTACTTGTGGCTCGTCGGTTTGGGGAAGGGATACCAGCGTGCGAGGTCGCGCGGCTGCGCCACGCGAATGCCCGGCTCGCCGACGTCGACGCCGATGTCGACCACCCGCACGTCCCCGCAGCGCGACGCGGCGGGCTGCAGCACGTGGCAGGGCTTCACCGCGGCGAAGGTGAGGGTCGTCGTCGCGGTGAAGGATGGGTGCGCGACGCACGAGTCCGTGGCGAGGCCGCTCGGGTGGTCGACGGCGAGCACCGGCACCCCGTGGGAGCGGCAGGCAGTGGCCAGCGCCGCCACCTCCGGCGGCAGTCCCGGGCGCGAACCGATCCCGACGAACGCGTCGATCACCAGCCCCGACATCCCCAGCGCCTGCATCGCGCCGGCGGCGTCCACGAGTTGGCATCCGGCCTCGATAGCCGCCGCCAGCCCGGCCTCGTGCGCCGCCCCGAGCGGCAGCCAGAGCCTCAGGGTCCTCGTCGCGGACAACTGGGCGGCCGCGAACAGCCCGTCGCCGCCGTTGTTGCCCGGCCCGACGACGACGAGCACGTCGCCGTCGAACTCGCCGGCGGCTTCGGCGACGGCCCGCGCGGCGCGGGCCATCAGGTTGCCGCCAGGGTGGGCGTCGAACCATCGCTGCTCGGCCGCGCGCATCTCGTCGGCGGTCACCACCGGCCTCATGACTCGCACACCACCGTCGCCGTGGCGAAGCCGCCGTCGTGGGAGATCGACAGATGCGTGGTCCGCACGCCGAGGCGCCCCGCCAGCGCGGCGACGGTGCCCCGCAGCTCGAAGCCGGGGCGGCCGTGCTCGTCGACGACCACCTCGCAGTCGAGCCAGCGCAGGCCACCGGGCGAGCCGAGGGCCTTGGCGAGCGCTTCCTTGGCGGCGAAGCGTCCGGCTTGGGATTCGGCGGAGCGCGTACGTTCCCCGTCGGTGAGCAACCGCGCCGCGAGCCCGGGCTGGCGCTCGAGCGCCGCCGCGAACCGCTCCACGACGACGAGGTCCGTACCGATGCCCACGATCATGCGCAATACCCTACGCGGGCACCGGACGGGCCGGGGCGTGGTCTGGTCACTCCACGGTGACGGACTTCGCGAGGTTGCGGGGCTGGTCGACGTCGTGACCCATCCGGGTGGCCATCTCGCACGCGAAGAGCTGCAGCGGGATGATCGCCACGAGCGGCTGCAGCAGTGTCGAGACGTGCGGCAGCGGCCAGAACGTGTCGGCGTTGGCGCGGGCCTGCTCGTCGCGTTCCTCCGCGAGCACGATGGTGTGGGCGCCACGGGCGCGGACCTCCGCAATGTTGGCGATGACCTTGTCGCGAAGCTGATCGCGCCCGGCGGGGGGCACGACGACGAAGACCGGAAGGTCCTGCGAGATGAGCGCGATGGGCCCGTGCTTCAACTCGCCGGCGGCGAATCCCTCGGCGTGGATGTAGGCGAGCTCCTTGAGCTTCAGCGCGCCCTCGAGCGCGGCCGGGTAGCCGGCGTGGCGGCCCAGGAAGAGCATCGACGGGCGCTCCTTGAGCTCATCGGCGAGCGCGTACACGTCCTCGGCGCGGTCGAGCATGCGCTGGATGAACGACGGCATCCCCTCGAGCTCGGCGATGATGGCGGCGATCTCGTCGCCGTACTTCATGCCGCGCACCTGCGCCAGGTACAGGCCGAGCAGGTAGCAGGCGACGAGCTGCGTGGTGAAGCCCTTGGTGGAGGCGACGCCGATCTCCGGCCCCGCGTGGGTGTAGAGCACCGCGTCGGACTCGCGGGGGATCGTCGCGCCATTGGTGTTGCAGATCGCGATCACCTTCGATCCCTGCTCGCGGGCGTGCCGGATGGCCATGAGCGTGTCGGCGGTCTCTCCGGACTGCGAGATGGCCACGACGAGCGTCTGCGCGTCGACGATCGGGTCGCGGTATCGGAACTCGCTCGCCAGCTCCACCTCGCACGGGATCCGGACCCAGTGCTCGATGGCGTACTTCGCGACGAAGCCCGCGTAGTAGGCGGTGCCGCAGGCGATGATGACGATCTTGTTGACGCGCCGCAGCTCCTCGGGGCGGATGTGCAGTTCGTCGAGGACGAGCTCGCCGTGGTGGTTCTGGCGGCCGAGGAGGGTGTCGGCCACCGCGCGCGGCTGCTCGAAGATCTCCTTGCGCATGAACCAGTCGAAGCCCTGCTTCTCCGCGGCCGAGAGGTCCCAGTCGACGTGGAACTGCGTGTATTCGGCCGGTTGGCCGTCGAAGTCGGTGACGGTGAAGCCGTCGGTGGTGAGCTCGACGATCTGGTCCTGCCCGAGTTCGACGGCGTCCCGGGTGAACTCGATGAACGCGGCCACGTCGGAGGCCAGGAAGTACTCCCCCTCGCCTTGGCCGAGCACAAGCGGCGAGTTGCGGCGCGCGGCGACGATGCGGCCCGGCTCCAGCGCGTCGATGGCCACGAGCGTGAAGGCACCCTCGAGGCGCGGGGCGACCGCACGCATCGCCTCGACGAGCGTGGCACCGCCCGCGACTTCGCGGTTCAGCAGATGCGCGGCCACCTCGGAGTCGGTCTCGGAGGCGAACTCGACGTCGAACTCGGCCCGCAACGAGGCGAAGTTCTCGATGATGCCGTTGTGCACGACGGCGATCCGGCCCGCGACGTGCGGGTGCGAGTTGGCGTCCGTGGGGGCGCCGTGGGTGGCCCAGCGGGTGTGGCCGATGGCCGTCCCCGTCTCCGGCAGCGGGCGCACGGCGATCTCGTCCTCGAGGTGGACGATCTTGCCGGCCTTCTTGCGCCACTCGATCCGGTCCTCGACCGGCACGGCGACGCCCGCCGAGTCATAGCCGCGGTACTCGAGGCGCTTCAGCCCTGCGACGACGACATCCCCTGCGCTCCGGGCGCCCACATATCCAACGATTCCACACACAATTGGCAAATGTACATGACGATTGCGCATTTCTTGACATTGCCCCGTCGACATGCTCGCCGGTGTGTTGTCAAGCCGGAGGGCGACGTCGGGGGATCTTGCGGCGCCCTGGGTGGCCCCCGATAGGCTGGCTCAATCGCCGTACACCAGAAGGAGGCCTTGTGGCCGAACCGTTCGTGACCCTGGGCCGCCAGAGCTGGGCCGCGCTCTCCGATGCGACATCCATCCGTCTCGACGAGGAGACCCTTGCGCAGCTGCGTGGCATCGGCGATCCGACGGACCAGGACGACATCGCCGAGGTGTATCGGCCTCTGACCCAGCTCCTCCACCTGACCATCGAGAACGCGAGCCGGCTCAACGAGGAGCGCAACACGTTCCTGAAGACGCATGAGCGGCGCACTCCGTTCGTCATCGGGGTCGCGGGCTCGGTGGCGGTCGGGAAGTCGACGGTGTCCCGGCTCCTCCAGGCGCTGCTCAGGCGCGCGCCGGGCTCGCCGAAGGTCGATCTCGTCACCACGGACGGGTTCCTCTATCCGAACGCAGAGCTTGCCCGTAGGGGCATTGCGGACCGCAAGGGCTTTCCGCAGTCGTACGACCGTCGGGCGCTGCTGCGGTTCGTGATGGACGTGAAGTCCGGCGCCCCCCGTGTCGAGGCGCCGGTCTACTCGCACTCGAAGTACGACATCGTCGACGACGAGCGGATCGTCGTCGAGACCCCCGACATCCTCATCATCGAGGGGCTCAACGTCCTCCAGCCGGCCGGAGTGGAGCGCGACAGCCGAATGGGCCTGGCGGTGAGCGATTTCTTCGATTTCTCGGTCTTCGTCGATGCGCTCGAGGACGACATTCGGCACTGGTTCACGGAGCGGTTCATGGAGCTGCGGCGTCGCGCAGTGGGCAAGGCCGACGACTTCTACACGCAGTTCCTCGGGCTTTCCGACGAGGAGGCCGTGGCCTTCGCGCACTCCGTGTGGAACGAGATCAACGGCCCCAACCTGCGTGAGAACATCGAGCCGACGAAGCGCCGCGCCACCGCGATCCTCACCAAGGGCCGCGACCACCGGATCAAGGAGATCTCGATCCGCAAGGTGTGACGCGTCCCGCCAAGGCTCGGACGGGCCGCGGCCCTGCCCGCTCGTTGAGCCGGCCATGCCGCCACCCCGCTCGTTGAGCCGGCCATGCCGCCACCCCCGCTCGTTGAGCCGCCGACTCCGGCCTCCCCCCAGACCGTTGAGCCGCCGACGAAGTCGGCGCGTCGAAACGCCGCCAGACACCACCACCAGGTCTCGATCAGGCCCTACGGGCCCACTCGACCAACAACGGACGCCCGACACCACCACCCCCGCTCGTTGAGCCGCCGACGAAGTCG
>JHVD01000011.1 GCA_000619965.1 Propionibacteriaceae bacterium P6A17 | reverse complement strand
CGGTCGAGCTCCTTCGCGAACAACACGCTCGCAGCCTTGAGGATCTCATTCGCCTTTCGCAGCTCGGCCACCTCGCGGCGCAGGCGCTTGTTCTCCTCAGCGACATCGCTCGGGACACCGGGCTTCGCGCCGGCGTCGACCTCGCGGCGGCGATGCCACACCCGCAGCGTCTCCGCGCTCATGCCGAGGAGCCCCGCAACATGCCGCACGGCGGACATCAGATTCGAGTGCTCACCGGATGCCTTGGCCTCATCGAGCATCCGCAGCGCGCGCTCGCGCATCTCGGGAGAGTACTTCTGGTTCATCGCGTTCCATCCTTGCTTCAAGAACGGAACGAAACCCAGGCCGGTTCATTGTGACGCCCAAGGAGTGCCACGCTCGGACTCGGCCACAGCGCTGCGGGCAGGTCGAGGGGAACTGACCTACCCGCAGCGCTGTGCGGCCACCCGAAGGGGGTCAGGCGGCCTGACGGATTTCGCCCAGCCAGGGCTCGAGTCCGTCGTCCCAGACTTCCCAGGCGTGCCCGCGCTCGGCCAGCTCGTCGTCGGTGAGCAGGCAGGCGTCGAAGGCGTCGCGGATGCGCTGGCGGGGATCGCCGTGCGCCTTGAGCCCGGTGACGATGATGCGCGTCACGGGGCGGTCGTCGGGGTTCCAGCGGGAGCCGAGCCCAATGGAGAGCTGCCCGCCGGCGCCGTCCCATGCACAGAGCCAGTCGGGCCTCGTCGGCACCCAGAAGCAGCCGCGGCTACGGAACGTGCCGGAGCCGAGGTCCTCGATCCGCTCGACCATTCGCTCCGGTTGGAGCGGGCGGTCGGAGACGAGCTCGAGTCGCCAGGCCGCGGCGTCCGGCTCCGGGTGGTGGGCCGGCACCTCGGCCACCCAGTCCTCGGCGCAGTCGTGGTCGTGGATGCCCTCCACGAGCTGCGAGCCATTGAAGCCGGGCCAGTCGCTGACGACCATCGCGCCCGGGCGGGCCAGCGAGCGGACCATCGTCAGGCCCGCAGTCAGCGACTGGTGCGCCTCGTCGTCGGCGCCCTCGGGAGTGCGGACCATGACGAGATCCGCGTACTCGATGAGCTGCGCGCTGACCTCCGCGATGCCGCGCGAGTCATGCTCGAAGACGCCGAGCTCGCGGTCGTAGAGGAGGTCGTCGCCGGTGAGGTCGAACTCGAGGTCTTCGTCGTCAAGGGCTGCGAGCACGCCCGCGACGCGCAGCGGCCTCGCCTCGTGAGGCGTGCGAGCAATGGCCCGGCACACCTGTCGCGCATCGGCGGCTGCGGGAAGGCTCGCGATGATCGACTCCCATCGGTGGGCATGCGCCAGCCGCAGCAGGGTGGGGACGACGTCCTCGCGGATGGCGCAGTGGACACACGCGTGGTCGAGGTGGATCACCTCGCGCTCGATGACACCGGAGATGTCGCTCACGACGCGCAGAAGGAGCTGATGGTGCGCGTCGACGGTATGGGTGACGGTGACCGGCGACGGCAGGTCCCAGGCCAGCCCGAGCGCGGCGGCCTCCATGGGCTCGCGTTCGACGCCGGTGACGAGGAATGCGGGGATGGGCGCCACAGTCATCCCTTCCCGTATCGACGACGGAAGCGCTGCACGCGCCCCTCCGTGTCGATCTCGCGCGCCGTTCCCGTCCAGAACGGGTGGCTGTACGAGGTGATGTCGGTGCTGACGACGGGGTACACCGCTCCCTCGAACGTCACGGTCTCATCGCTGGTGGCCGTGGATCGCGTGAGGAACATGTCGCCGGTGGAGCGGTCGCGGAACACGACGTGCTCGTAGCGGGGATGGATGTCTCGTTGCATTGGTCTCCTCTTGGGGCATGTGGTACAAATGAGAATGGTTCTCAAGTATAGGGAGGAATCGATGTCACGCAACTGCGTGGTCACCGGCGCCCGGCCGGGATTCGGCAACAACGTCAGTCACAGCCACCGACGGACTCGTCGGCGCTTCGACGTCAACATGCAGCGCAAGAAGTACTACGTGCCCTCGCTGGGCCGCACGATCACGCTCGACCTGTCTGCGCGCGGGATCAAGACGATCGACCAGCGTGGCATCGAGGCGGGAGTGCGTGATCTTCGTGCGAGGGGAGTGAAGCTCTGATGGCGAAGAGGACCGACCTGCGCCCCAAGGTCACGCTGCAGTCCACCGCCGGCACCGGCTACCGCTACGTCACGTTCAAGAACCGCCGCAATACACCTGATCGCCTGGTCATGCGCAAGTACGACCCCATCATCCGGCAGCACGTCGAGTTCAAGGAGATCCGCTGATGGCGAAGAAATCGAAGGTCGTTGCCCAGCAGCGACGCGAGGCCATCGTCGCGCGCTACGCCGAGCGCCGCGCTGCGCTCAAGGAGACCATCCGTCGCGGGACGCCCGAGGAGGCCGAAGCCGCGATGAAGGCGTTGCAGAAGATGCCGCGCGACGCGTCGCCCGTGCGTCTGCGCAACCGCGACGTCGTCGACGGACGCCCGCGCGGTCACCTGCGCCGCTTCGGCCTCTCGCGCGTGCGCTTCCGCAAGATGGCACACGCCGGCGAGCTGCCGGGAGTGGTGAAGTCGAGCTGGTGAGCTCGTCATCGACGCGACGTTGGCGGCGGGTCCCCGAGGAGGGGGTCCGCCG
This sequence comes from Propionibacteriaceae bacterium P6A17, assembly GCA_000619965.1. Taxonomy (GTDB): domain Bacteria; phylum Actinomycetota; class Actinomycetes; order Propionibacteriales; family Propionibacteriaceae; genus Arachnia. The sequence continues at coordinate 96,756 of JHVD01000011.1, read as the reverse complement.
CCAACGTCATGTCCGGGGGCTTCGAACCCTCAGCTCACACTCAATGGCAAAATCGGACTCCGGAAATCGGTTTCTGTGTATCGAGTGTGAGCTGAGGGTTCGCAGGCCGCGACGAGTGCCCGCCAACGCGAAGGCGGCGCGCCCCCGGCAGGGGACGCGCCGCCTTGACGCCCGCTCAGAAGCGCGGAGTGATGTCCCAGATGCGCTGCATGTAGTCGCGCATCGAGCGGTCGGAGGTGAAGTACCCGCAGCGGGCGACGTTGAGGATCGCCGAGCGCGTCCACGCCTCCTGGTCCGCGTACTTCTCCTCCACCTTCTTCTGCGTGGCGATGTACGAGTCGAAGTCCGCGAAGGCCATGAATCGGTCGTGGTACAGCCAGCTCGAGGTCAGCGACTCGAACGTCGAGCGATCGCCACCTGAGAAGGTGCCGGACTGGATGAGGTCGACCGCGGCCTTGAGCTGCGGGTTGCTCGCGTAGTATTCGCCGGGCTGGTAGCCCTTGGCGCCAAGCGCGGCGACCTCGGGCTCCTCCATGCCGAAGAGGAAGAAATGCTCGTCGCCGACCAGTTCACGAATCTCGACGTTGGCGCCGTCGTTCGTGCCGATGGTCAGCGCGCCGTTGAGGGCGAACTTCATGTTGCCGGTGCCGGATGCCTCCATGCCCGCGAGCGAGATCTGCTCGGACAGGTCGGCGGCCGGGATCAGCTTCTCCGCCAGGGTGACGTTGTAGTTGGCAGGGAAGGCCACCTTCAACCGGCCCTCGAGACGCTCGTCGGCATTCACGACCTGCGCCACCTTGTTGATGAGGTGGATGGTCTCCTTGGCCAGACGGTAGCCGGGGGCGGCCTTGGCGCCGAACACGACGGTGCGCGGCGTCAGGTCTGCGGCGGCGATCTTGCCGGAGAGGACCTGCTCGTACAGCGACACGATGTGCAAGACCTTCAGCGACTGCCGCTTGTACTCGTGCAGACGCTTGACCATGACGTCGAGCAGGTGCCCGTCGGGCAGCTCGATGCCGTCGCGCTGGCGCAGGAGGTTCGTCAGGCGGGTCTTGTTGAAGGCCTTCGCCTCGCGGAAACGCTGGCGGAACTCCGGATCCTCCGCGTAGGGCTCAAGCTCGCGCAGGCGCTCGAGGTCGTTGACCCAGCCCTTGCCGATGGTGTCGCTGATGAGGTCGGAGAGCTTGTAGTTGGCCATCCGGATGAAGCGACGCGGGGTGATGCCGTTGGTGACATTGGTGAACTTCTCGGGCCAGAGGTCGTTGAAGTCGACGAGCACCTTGTCGCGCAGGAGCTGCGAGTGCAGCTCGGCGACGCCGTTGATCTTGACGCCCGCGACGGCGGCCAGGTGGGCCATGCGCACGGAGCGTTCGGGGTACTCGGCGATGATCGACATGCGGCCCACCCGCACTTCGTCGTCGGGGAACTTCGCGCGCACCTCGGCGAGGAACTCGTCGTTGATGCGGTAGATGATCTCCAAGTGGCGCGGCAGGAGACGGCCGAGCAGCTCGGTGGGCCACACCTCGAGCGCCTCGGGCAGCAGGGTGTGACAGGTGTAGGCGAAACACTTGGAGGTGACCTCCCACGCCTCATCCCAATCGAAGCCCTCCTCATCCAAGAGGATGCGCATGAGCTCCGGCACGCCGATCACCGGGTGGGTGTCGTTGAGCTGGAAGATGATGCGATCGCTCAGGTTGTGGAGGTCGAAGTCCTCCTCGAGGTGGTGGTTGATGAAGTCGCGGATGGAGGCGGCGACGAAGAAGTACTGCTGCTGCAGGCGCAGCTCCTTGCCCTGCGGCGTCGAGTCCTCGGGGTAGAGCACCTTGGAGATGTTCTCCGCGAAGGTCTGCGCACGCACCGCCTGTGCGTAGTCGCCGGCATTGAAGATCTGCAGGTCGAAGGCCTTCGTGGCCTCGGCCGACCACAGGCGCAGCGTGTTGACGCAGCCGTTCTTGAAGCCGGGGACCATGTAGTTGTAGGGGACCGCCTGGACGTCCCACGCGGGAATCCAGCGGGAGCGCTCGCGGCCCTGCGCATCGGTGTACCGCTCGGTGTGGCCGCCGAAGTTGATCTTCACCGCGGCCTCGGGGTGCGGGAACTCCCACGGCGAGCCGAGCGCCAGCCAGGTGTCCGGCTGCTCGACCTGGCGGCCATCGACGAAGGTCTGGCGGAAGATGCCGTACTCGTAGCGGATGCCGTAGCCGATCGAGGGGACGTTCATCGTCGCCAGCGAGTCGATGAAGCAGGCCGCGAGGCGTCCGAGGCCGCCGTTGCCGAGGCCCGGCTCCACCTCCTGCGCGCGCAGCTTCCACAGCTCGATGCCACACTGCTTGAGGCCCTCCTCGGCGATCTCGCTGAGGTCGGTGGCGAGCAGGGCGTTGCCGAGCTGGCGGCCGAGCAGGTATTCCGCGGAGAGGTAGCCGACGGCCTTGCCGCCGTCGCGCCGGTTGGCCTTGGTGGTCTCGAGCCAGCGGGCCATCAGGTAGTTGCGCACGGTGAGCGCGAGGGCCATGTACTGGTCGTTGATGCTCGAGGCCTCCAGGGTGACGCCCTGCGTCGTGTTGAGCTCGTGCAGGAACTCCTTCACGAAGCCGTCGACGGTGTGCGGCGGCGTGGCGACGGGTGCGAGCGCCAGCGGATGCGTCGGGGTGCTCGAGGGTCCATAGACCCGATGGTCGACCGTCGGGGACTCGTCGGCCGGGAAGATGCCGTTCGATTGCATGGGTTCAGCCATGGCAGCATCGTACTCACCGAATCGCCGCCTGTCGATGCTGTTGCAGAAATTGCGCAACGTTGCGCAAGGCGGCGGCCGGGTCAGGAGGAGGCGCGCGACGAGGCCCGCTCGGGGATCCAGCGGGATGGGTCCGCGATCACGCGCTCGAGCGCGATGGTCGCGGCGCCGAGGGCGGGGGCCGCATGATCGGGAATCGTCGACACGACCCGGGGCTCGACGAACGGCCGGATCAACAGACGGCGGTCGAGCTCCTCGACGATGCGCGGCTCGTGCACGTGGGCGAAGCGGGCTAGGTCGCCGCCCAGGACCACCGTCGTGACCTCCATCAGGTTTGCCGCGTTGGCCACGGCCAGCGCGAGCGCATCTGCGGCGACGCGCAGCGCCGCATTGGACGCCGGGTCGCCGGCGCGGTCGCGCGCCAGCAGCTCGTCGACCGTCGACGCCCCTGCGCGGGCCAGCAGCGCGCGCGTGCCCGCGTACTGCTCGAGGCATCCGGTGGCGCCGCAGCCGCAGGCGGGGCCGCTCGGGTCGATGCAGGTGTGGCCGATCTCGCCCGCCCAGCCGCGTTGTCCGAGGCTGAGTTGCCCGTCGCGGACGAGCGCGGCGCCGATGCCGACCTCGCCGCTCAAGTAGAGGAAGTTGGTGTGTTCGGAGCGTCGACCGGGCGCGGTCCGGGCGAACAACATGGCCGCGCAGTCCGCCTCGTTGGCCATCGAGCACGTGAGCGTGTCGAGCTCCTCGAGCCCCTCGTTGGCGAGCAGCCCGAAGACGTCGACGTTGTCCCAGCGAAGGTTCGGCGCGCGCAGCAGCAGGTTGCGGGAGCTGTCGACGAGGCCGGGGAGGGCGATCTGCGCGCCGGTGAGCGTCGCGTTGCGGGGTAGGGACGACAGGCATTCCCGCGCGAGGCGGGCGAGGGTGCCGAGCACCTCGCGTGGCGCCGAGCCGATGAACTCGCCGTCGAGGTCCTGCTGTGCGGCGACGGTGCCCGAGAGGTCCATGAGGCGCACGGCAAGGTGGGAGACATTGACCTCGAGGCCGAGGGCGAAGTAGTGGCCGGAGGCGGGTGACAGGGGGACGGCGGGGCGGCCCGGATGGTTGCTCGTCCTGGGCTCCTCCTCCTTGAGGATCCCCGACTCGACCAGCTCGTCGATCAGCCGGGATGCCGTCGAGCGGGTCATGCCGGTGGAGCGGGCGACGTCGACGCGCGCCACCGGCTCGTCTGCGGCGAAGACCCTCGACGCGGCGAGGGCGAGGTTGGTCGAGCGCAGACTGGCCTGCCGGGCGACCGTGATGGACCGACGTTGTGACATGGCTTGACTCTACCGCATTCGCGAGATAAGTTGTGGCATGAAACTAATGTTCTCGGTGAGGAGACAGTCATGCAGGAGTACAAGTTCTCGTTCGGCCTCTGGACGGTCGGGTGGCAGGGGACCGATCCCTTCGGCACCAACACCCGTCGCGCCTTCGAGCCCTGGGAGTACGCAGACAAGCTGGCGGAGTTGGGAGCGTGGGGCATCACCTTCCACGACAACGACGTCTACCCGTTCGACGCCGACGAGGCCACGGCCAAGGCGCGCATCTCCCAGCTCAAGCAGGCGGCCGACGCGGCCGGCCTGGTGATCGAGATGGTCACCACCAACACCTTCACGCATCCGATCTTCAAGGATGGCGGACTCACGTCCAACGACCGCGCTGTCCGCCGCTTCGGCCTCAAGAAGGTGCTGAACGCCGTCGACATTGCCGCGGAGGTGGGCGCGACGACGTTCGTCATGTGGGGCGGCCGTGAGGGCGCCGAATACGACTCGTCGAAGGACTTCCACGCAGCGCACGCGCGCTACGCCGAGGGACTCGACACCGTTGCCGGCTACATCAAGGAGCAGGGCTACGACCTGCGCATCGGGCTCGAGCCCAAGCCCAACGAGCCCCGCGGCGACATCCTGCTGCCCAGCATCGGCCACGCCCTCGCACTCATCGCCACCCTCGACAACGGCGACATCGTCGGCCTCAACCCGGAGACCGGGCACGAGCAGATGGCCAACCTCAACTACACCCAGGGGCTTGCGCTGGCGCTCTACTGCGACAAGCTCTTCCACATCGACTTGAACGGTCAGCGCGGTCTCAAGTACGACCAGGACCTCGCGTTCGGCCACGGCGACCTGATGAGCGCCTTCTTCACCGTCGACCTGCTGGTCAACGGGTTCCCTGCCTCCCCGAACGCCCCCCGGTACACCGGCCCGATCCACTTCGATTACAAGCCGAGCCGTACCGAGGGCATCCAGGGCATCTGGGACTCCGCCAAGGCCAACATGGAGACCTTCACCATGCTCGCCGAGCGCGCCAAGGCCTTCCGCGCGGACCCGGCCGTCCAGGAGCTGATGCGCGAGGCATCCATCTTCGAGCTCGCCGAGCCGACGCTCGCCCCCGGCGAGACGTTCGCCGACCTCAGGCAGTCCGAGATGCCCGACCCCGCAGCGAAGGGCGAGCGCGAGTACCGCTTCGTCGAGCTTCAGCAGGCCGCGCTGCGCCACCTGCTGCGCGGCTGAGGGCGCCGCAGTGGCACTCGTCGCAGGCGTCGACAGCTCGACGCAATCCTGCAAGGTGCTCGTCGTGGACGCGGACTCCGGCGACGTCATCCGGGCCGGATCCGCGCCCCATCCCCCGGGCACCGAGGTGCACCCCGAGGCCTGGTGGGCAGCCTTCCAGGAGGCTGCCCACCGCGCCGGCGGGCTCGACGATGTCGACGCGCTCGCCGTCGGTGGACAGCAGCACGGCATGGTCGTGCTCGACGAGGCGGGCGAGGTCATCCGGCCCGCCCTCCTCTGGAACGACACCCGCTCCGCTCTCGCCGCGGCCAGTCTGCGGACGGAGTTCGCCGACTGGGCCGGCGTCACAGGGAGCCTCCCGCTCGCGTCGTTCACCAACACCAAGCTGCGCTGGCTGGCCGACGCCGAACCCGAGTCCGCGGCCCGGGTCCGTGCCGTCGCGCTGCCACACGACTGGCTCACGTGGCGGATCCGTGGCGGAGGGGCCTTGGACCGACTCGTGACCGACCGCTCCGACGCCTCGGGCACCGGCTACTTCGACTCCTACCGCGACGAATACCGGCGTGACCTGCTCGAACTCGCGCTGCGGCGCCCGGTCGACGACGTCACGCTCCCGAGGGTGCTCGCCCCGCTCGAGGGCGTCGACGCTCCGGGCTTCGTCGTCGGCCCCGGCGCCGGAGACAACGCGGCGGCCGCGCTCGGGCTCGGACTCACTCCGGGGGAGACGAGCATCTCGCTTGGCACGTCGGGGGTCGTCGCCGCCGTCGCGGACACCCCGATCGTGGACGAGTCGGGCGCAGTCAACGTCTTCGCCGACGCGGCGGGGGCGTGGCTGCCGCTCACGGCGACGCTCAACGCGGCGCGGATCCTCGACGCGGCCTGCACCATGCTGGGCGTCGGGCACGACGAGCTGTCCAGGCTCGCGCTGGCCGCCGAATCCGGAGCCGGCGGGCTCGTGCTCGTGCCGTGGTTCGAGGGCGAACGCACGCCGAACCTTCCGGATGTGACCGCATCCCTGCACGGCGCCACCCTCGCCAACTTCACGCCGGAGAATCTGGCGCGGGCCGCCATCGAGGGCATGTGCTGCCTGCTGGGCACCGGTCTCGCCGGCATCGAGGCGCTCGGGGTGACGATCTCCAGGGTGAAGCTCATCGGCGGCGCCGCCCGATCGGAGGCGGTGCGTGCCATCGCACCTCGGGTGCTGGGCGTCCCCGTCGACGTGCCCGCGCCCGGCGAGTACGTGGCGTTGGGCGCTGCGCGGCAGGCCGCGTCGGTGTTGCGGGGCGCGCCGGTCGACTGGCCGGCGAAGGACGTCGTCACGATCGACGCGGATCCCGAACCGCAGATCCTCGAGCGCTATCGCAGCCTGACGGCTGGACTCATCGCCGCTGCGGGCTGAGCGGGGGAGTCTCGTCCTGGATGTGAAGGGCTGTCGCCTCGGGCGGCAGCCCTTCCGGCGTCACGAACTCCCACGTGCCCACGAGCTCCGGCAGCACGCGCTCACACGCCGCGACGGTGCCGAAGCGGCGGCCGCCGCCGTCGTGGGCCAGGACGATGGCATCCGGTTGCAGCGCCCCGCGCAGGTTGCGCGCCAGCCTGTCGGGGTCCTGCCAGTCGTCGCGCCAGTCGTGGATCACGTTGCCGAGCGGCAGCGGGGCGAGCCCCAGCTCTCGTGCCACGCGCGCCACGCGGGCGTCGACGCCCCAGGAACCGTTCGGCGCCCGGAACCACGAGACCCGAGCGTCGGGGACCACCGCCCGGATCGCGTCGTCGCAGGCCACGATCCGGCGACGGATCTCGTCGGGCGGCAACTCGCCGAGGTCTTCGAAGTCCGACGAGTGGTTGGCCAACGCGTGACCCTCCGCGACGATCCGACTCAGCAGCGCGGCCCCGCCCGGGCGGGAAATGGAGCTCGCGACCACGCAGAACGTCGCCCTCGCGCCCAGCTCTGCGAGCAGGTCCAGCAGCGCGTCGGTGCAGCCCGGGTTGGGGCCATCGTCGAAGGTCAGCGCGACGCGGGTCAGCGGCCGCTGCGGCATCGGCGGCATCGCTCAGGCGACGTCGACGGGAGTCGTCAGGACCCGGCCCTCACCGACGATGCGCCGCTCACCCGTCACGGTGACCGGGATCGGGTCGAGGCGATCCTCCGAGGAACGCCCCGCGGCCAGGAGGATCTCCCCGGGCTCGACGATGCGCTGGTGGTCCGCCCCTGTGAAGGACAGGCGGTCGGCGTGGACGGTGAAGGTCAGACGCTTCGATTCGCCGGGCCCAAGGTCCACCTTCTGGAAGCCGATGAGCTGCTTCAACGGCCGCACCACCTCGGCCCACGGGTCCGTCAGGTAGAGCTGGACCACCTCCGAGCCGGCCCGCTCCCCAATATTTGTGACCGTCACCGAGTATCGCACGTCGCCGTCGACCGTCATCGTCCCCGACGACGTCTCCGCCGCTCCGAGCTCGAACGTGGTGTAGCCGAGGCCGTGCCCGAACGGGTACAGCGGCCGGGGGTCGAGGTTGCTGATGCCGTCCGAGAGCCAGCCGAGCATCGGCGCCAGATACGTGCCCGGCTGTCCCCCCTTGTGGCGGGGGATCGCCACGGGTAGGCGCCCCGACGGCTCGGTGCGCCCGACGAGCACGTCGGCGATCGCCTCCGCGCCCTCGGCGCCCGGCATGAATGCCTGCACGACGGCCACGGCACGCTCGGCCAGACCGCCGAGGGCGTAGGGGCGCCCGGTGACGAGCACGAGCACCGTCGGGGTGCCCGTCGCGAGCACTGCCTCGACCAGCTCCCCCTGTCGGCCGGGCAGCGACAGGTCGACGACGTCGCAGCCCTCACCCGAGGTGCCCACGCCGAAGAGCCCGGCGATGTCGCCCACGGTGACGATCGCGATGTCCGCGCCCTTGGCAGCCTCGACGGCGGCGGCGAGCTGCTCGTCGGTGCCGTCGACGAAACCGCACCCGGCGACGGCCGTCACCCGCGCGCCCAGCGCCTCGGCGAGCGCGTCGTCCAGGGAGCGGATGGGGATGCCCGTCTCCTTGCCACCGTACTTGCCCAGCACGTGGTTGGGGAACGCGTAGCAGCCCATGAAGGAGCGCACATCCGTCCACGACGGGCCGACGAGCGCGGCCCGCAACCCCGGGGCCAGCGGCAGGGTGCCGTCATTGGCGAGGAGCACGATCGACTCGTCGGCCATGCGTCGGGCGATCTCCCGATTGCGGCGCGAATCGAGGTCGACGACGCCCCGCGGCTCAGCGTGGTCCTCGTCGAGCATGCCCAACCGGGCCTTCTGCACGAGCACCCGCCGGGCGGCGGTGCGCACGTCGTCCGCGGAGAGGAGGCCGCGTTCGATCGCCTCCGGGATGGCGGCGTAGGCCCCCGTCGCGGGAAGTTCGACGTCCAGCCCTGCGCGGAGCGCCAGCGCCGCCGCGACGGCGTCGTCGGGCGCCACCCGGTGCGCTTGGGTGAGGAAACGCACGGACCAGTAGTCGCTGACGACGGTGCCCTCGAAGCCCCAGCGCTCCCGCAGCACCTCGGTGAGCAGCCAGCGCGAGGCGGCCGCGGGCTGCCCGTCGATGTCGCAGTAGGAGTTCATGACGGAGGCGACCCCGCCCTCACGCACGGCCATCTCGAACGGCGGCAGCATCACGTCCTCGAGCTCGCGACGCCCCATCGAGACGGGGGCGTGGTTGCGTCCGGCCCGCGAGGCCGGGTAGGCGACGAAGTGCTTCGCGCAGGCCATGACGCCCGAGCGCTGGAGCCCGCGGATGTACGCCGTGCCGAGGGAGCCGACGAGGTACGGGTCCTCGCCGCAGGTCTCCTCCACGCGACCCCACCGGTAGTCGCGGACGACGTCGAGCAGGGGGGAGAGGCCCTGGTGGACGCCGAGCGAGCGCATGTCGGCACCGATCGCCTCGCCCATCTCCTCGATGAGTTCCGGACGCCAAGTGGCGCCCCACGCGATCGCCGCCGGGTACACCGTCGCGCCGAGCGCGGTCAGGCCGGTGAGGCATTCCTCGTGGGCGATCGCCGGGATGCCATGCGGCGATGCGGATCGGACCTCGTCCTGCCACTGGTCGAGCAGCGCGCGGCCCTCGTCGGGAGTGACCGGTCCCGTGCCGTAGGTGCGGGTGAGGTGCCCGAGCCCGAGGCGGTGGACGTCGGCCCACTGCGGGGCGTCCTGCGACAGCTCCTGTTCCATCGGCGCGACGTCGTGCTGCGACGCGTCGTCGTCCACGGTCGGCTCGTGCAACGCAGGATGCCAGAACGAGCCGAGCTGGAAGGCCATCTCGTCGAGCGTCATGTCGTCGAGCAGAGCGTCGGCGCGCTCCGTCGGGGTCAGTGTGGTGTCGTGCCACCGGTGGTGCATGGACGGGTCCTCTCTCGGCGGGCTGGTCAGCCCTTGACGGCGCCCTGCAGCCCGCTGACGATGCGCTTCTGCATGGCGAGGAAGAAGATGAGTGCGGGGATCATGGCCAGCGTGGTGAACGCGAACACACCCGCGGTGTCGGAGGCGTGCTCCGACGAGTAGTCGGCGACGCCGAGTGGCAGCGTCTTCATGTCTCCCTGCAGGAGGAGCAGTGGCAGCATGTACGCGTTCCACGACCCGACGAAGGCGAGCACGCCGACGGTGATGAGGCCGGGGCCGGACAGCGGCATGATGACGCGGGTGAACACCTGGATCCGGGAGGCGCCGTCGATGAAGGCGGCCTCCTCCATCTCCTGGGGGATCGCCTGCAGGAACGGCCGCAGGATGACGATGGTCATGGGCAGCGCGAAGGCCGCCTGGGGGAGGGCGATGCCCCACCACGTGTTGCTCAGGTGCAGGTCCCGGCTGATGATGATGAACAGCGGGATGGCGGCCACCGTCGCGGGGAAGAGCAGGCCCGCGACGAAGATCATGTAGAGCGCTTCGCGGGCGCGGAAGTGGTAGCGCGACAGCGGGTAGGCGGCCATCAGCCCGAAGACCATGACCATCGCGGTGGTGAGGAGCCCGATCGCGAGGGAATTGAGGCCGTAGCGCCAGAACATCGGGTTCTGCAGGACGCCCACGTAGTTGTCCATGACCCACGGATCAGGCAGTCCCGACGGGTCGGCCGCGAGCTGGGCGTTGGTGCGGAAGCCGCCGAGCACGGCGTACATGACAGGGCCGAGCGTCAGTCCCGCGACGAGCAGGGCCGCCGCGTAGACGAACAGGCTCCGGTACCACGGGGGACGCGGGCCGCCGGGACGGCTGACGGTGCGCGAGCGACTCATCGCTTGCTCCTCGACGGTGTGGCTGCTGGGGAGTCGTCACGCGAACGCATGACGAAGCGCTGGTAGAGCAGCGACATGACCAGCGCGATGATGAACAAGATGACCGAAGCCGCCCCGGCGATGCCGTAGTTGGAGCGCTTCGTGCCCTCGTTGATGAGGAACGTCGCCATCGTCGTGGTGGCGTTGGCGGGGCCGCCCTTGGTCAGGATCCAGACCATGTCGAACAACTGCAGTGAGCCCACCATGGACAGGAAGGCCCAGGTCTTGACGGTCGGGCCGAGCATGGGGATGGTGATGCTGCGCTGGGTCTGCCACCACGAGGCGCCGTCGATCGCGGCGGCCTCGAGGATCTCGTCGGGGACGCCCTGGAGCCCGGCCAGGAACAGGATGATCGCGAGACCGAGGTACTTCCAGGTGAGCACCACCATGACCGTCCAGAGCGCGAACTGCTCCGTGCCGAGCCAACCCTGCGTCGGGCCCTGGAGGCCGATCGCGGCCATGACCGAGTCGAACACGCCGTACTTGGGCTGGAGCAGTTGGTACCAGACGACGCCGGCGATGACCTCGGCGACGACGTAGGGCACGAAGACGATGGTGCGCAGGACCCCCTGCCCACGGATGCGCTGGTTGAGCAGCAGCGCGATCGCCAGCCCGAGCGGCAGCTGGATCAGGATGGAGGCGACGACGATGAAGAGGTTGTGCCCGACGGCGCCGGTGAAGACCTCGTTGCCGAGGACGGACACGTAGTTGCGAAGGCCGACGAAGTCGACCATGGGGCCGAGGCCCTTCCAGCGGAAGAACGAGAACTCGACCGCGCGGATGATCGGCCAGGCGATGAACAGTGCGAGCAGGATCAGCGCGGGTGCGGTGAATCCGATGATTTCGAGCGTCTGCCGCCAGTCGTGCTTGCGGCGGTGGCCCGCGCCGGGGGTGGCGGGGCGGCCATGTCGCCCCACCACCTCGGCGCGTTCAGCCGTCGACGCGGCGGCTGCGTGGGTCATCGTCGGTCACTTCTCCGCGTCGGCCGCAGCCTGGGTGGCGTCGACGATGTCCTGCGGGCTCGCCTTGCCCGCGAACATCAGCGCGATGGCGTCGTTCATGGCGCCGCCGACGGACTGGCCGAAGGCGGTGTCGAAGTAGAGCTGCACGTAGGCGGCCTCGTCACGCACCTTGAGGAGCGCCGCGAGCGACTGATCCTTCACCTTGTCGGTGGCGGCGGGGTTCGTCGGCAGGCCCATGTCGTTCTCCGCGAAACCGCTTTGCACCTTGTCGGAGAGCAGGTACTTCGCGAACTCGACGGCCACGTCCGGCGCGGCCTCGGGCACGGCCCACGCGTCGCCGCCGCCCAGGGTGGCGGAGGGGTCGCCGGCACCGCCGTCGACGACGGGGAAGGCGAACCAGCCGGTCTTCTCGCCCAAGCCCTTGCCGTCCTCGGTGAGCCCCTGCATGACGCCGGGCTCCCAGTGCCCGGCGAGCTCCATGGCCACCTTGCCGGTGGCGAGCAGGCCGGAGGCGCTCGTCGGACCCGCCTGAGCGACGGTGGTGAGGAAGCCGGGGTTGAACGGCTCGGTGGCGATGAGCTTCTGCAGGTCCTCACCGGCCTTCACGAAGCACGGGTCCTTGAACTCGAGCGTGCCGACGGCATCCGCCAGCACGGACTGCCCGCACTCGCGTAGCGCGTAGTAGTACCAGTAGTGGGCGGAGGGCCACTTGTCGCCGGCGCCGACGGAGACCGGGTCGATCCCGGCGGCCTTCAGCTTGGCGACGGCGTCGTCGAACTCCGCCTGCGTGGTGGGGGCCTGCTGGATGCCGGCCTGCTCGAACAGCTCGGTGTTGTACCAGAACCCGACGACGCCGACGGAGAAGGGCAGCGCGTAGGTCTTGCCCTCGATCTGCCAGCCTGCGACGTTGCCGCCCAGCTTGTCGATCTCGTCCTTGGCGACGTCGCTCAGGTCCTTCACGAGCCCGGCGTCCACCTTCGACGCCAACTCGCCGCCGCCGCGCTCCATGTAGACGTCGGGCATGTCGCCGCTCTGCCAGGCGGCCTCGAGCTTGGTGACCATGTCCTCGTGCTGCATGGCTTGCACGTCGACGGTGACGCCGTCGTGCTCGGCCTCGAAGTCCTTCGCCACCTGCGCGTAGTAGTCCTTGCCCGGGCCGGTGTTGGAGTTGTGCCACCACGTGATGGTGGTGGCTTCGCCGTCGCCGCCGGCGGTGGGCGATTCGCCGCCGCCTCCGCAGGCGGAGAGCAGCAGGGCTGCGCCGAGCGTCAGCGCTCCGATGGAGCGTCCCCAGCGATTGTGGATCATCGTTGATTCCCTTCTCTCGTCCCGCCTTCGAGTGCCGGCGGGCAAGAACTGTTTCGGTGAAACCAGCCTAGCGACGCAATTAGTTTTGTCAAGGGTCAAAAGCGAAATCCATCAAAAGCGCCTGTCGGAGGGATTGGATCACGGGCTGCGACGAGTGCCTGCGCGAGCGAAACCGTTTCGGTTAGTCTAGGGGCATGGTGGATGCAGCGCGCGAGAAGGTCGGACTCGTGGAGGTGGCGCGCAAGGCCGGCGTGTCCAAGTCCACGGCCTCGAAGGCGATCAACGGGAGGCCCGACGTCTCGGAGGATGTGCGCCGTCGGGTGATGCGCGCCGCGTCGCACCTCGGCTATCGACGGCCGCGGGCCGCCGGGCCGGGGTTCATCGCCTTCGTCGCCGACAGCCTCACCGCCACCTACACCCTCGAGGTCATGCGCGGCATCGTGAAGGCAGGCATGCGGGCCGGGATCGGCATCCTCACCTACTACACCCCCGATGACGGGGTGGTCGAAGGGGTCCCGCCCCTCGAGGTGGAGTGGTTCGAGGAGATGGCCGCCGGCGGATGCATCGGCGTGATCGCCGTGACCTCCACCGTCGGACAGGACCAGGCGGCCAGGGCCGCGAGGCTCGCCCTGCCGCTGGTCGTCGTCGACCCGGCCAACGCCATCTCGCCCGAGGTCGTGTGCATCTCAGCGACCAACTGGAACGGGGGAGTGGAGGCGACGACGCACCTGCTGACGCTGGGGCATCGGCGCATTGCGTTCCTACGTGGCCCGCACGGCTCCCTGCCGTCGGACGAGCGCATGCAGGGCTATCTCTCGGCGCTGCAGATGGTGGGAATCGAGGTGGACGAGGGGCTCATCGTCGGCGAGTCGTTCATGCACGACGGGGGCCTTGCCGCGGCCGACGAGCTGCTTTCGCGCCCTGAAGGGCAGCGTCCGACCGCCATCTTCGCCGCCACCGACGTCACCGCGCTCGCTGCGATGGAGGCGGCTCGACGGCGGGGCCTGCGGGTACCCGGGGACGTCAGCATCGTCGGGTTCGACGACACGTTCCTCGCGGGCCTGGCCACGCCGCAGCTCACCACGGTGCGCCAACCGCTGGAGGAGATGGGCTCGACGGCAGTGCGGCAGATCATCGCCTTGTCCAACGGCGAGCCGAGCCTCAAGGGCACCGTGCGGCTGCCCACCGAACTCGTGGTGCGGGGGTCGACGCAGGGGGTCTGACGGCTAGAATTGGTTTCATAGCCGAACCAAAGGAAGTCTTCGAGATGTACCCGTTCCCCCAGCGCGGCCCTGTCGCCGACCCGAGTCTCGCCCACCGCAGGGCGAGCAGCGAACTGACCGTCGTCGGCGCCGACGGCCGGCCACTGGCGGACGTCGAGGTGGTCGTCGGGCAGCGTACGCACGCCTTTGGCTTCGCCGCGACGGCCTTCGAGTTCCTGCCGCTCGTCGCCGGTGAGCTCGACGGCGCCCTCCTTGAGGCGACGCGCCGCGTCGAGCAGGAGTGGTTCGAGGTGTTCAACTGGGCGACATTGCCGTTCTACTGGGGCTGGTACGAGCCGCGCCGCGGCGAGCCGGACAGGGATCGTCGCATGGCCACCGCCCGCTGGCTGCAGGACCGGGGAGTGCGCGTCAAGGGGCACCCGCTCGTGTGGCACACCGAGACCGCGAAGTGGCTCGACGGCCTCAGCACGGAGGAAGTGGAGCGTGCCCAGCGCGAACGGATCCGGCGCGACGTCGCCGAGTTCGCGGGAGTGATCGACCTCTGGGACGCCATCAACGAGGTGGTCATCATGCCTCACTTCGACAAGTACCCCAACGGCATCACGCGGCTCAGCCGTGAGCTCGGACGGATCGAGACGGTCAGGCTGGCCGTCGACGAGGCCCGCGCCGCCAACCCGGATGCGACCCTGCTCATCAACGACTTCGACCTCAGCTTCGCCTACGACGCACTCCTCGAGGGTCTGCTGGCCGCGGGCGTGCGCATCGACGCCATCGGACTCCAGACTCACATGCACCAGGGGTATCGCGGGGAGGAGCAGACGCTCGAGATCATGGAGCGCTTCGCCCGCTACGGCCTGCCGCTGCACTTCACCGAGACGACGCTCGTCTCGGGCGACTTGATGCCCGGGCACATCGAGGACCTCAACGACTGGCAGGTGGACTCGTGGCCGAGCACGGAGGAGGGGGAGCTGCGGCAGGCGGAGGACCTCGAACGGCATCTGCGGACGCTGTTCTCCCACCCGAGCGTGGAGGCCTTCACCTACTGGAACATCTGGGACGAGGGCGCCTGGCTCGGTGCTCCCGCGGGGCTTCTGCGCCACGACGGCACCCCCAAGCCGGCCATGGACGTGCTTCGTCGGCTCGTCCGCGACGAGTGGTGGACTGCCGACCACCGTCTGCGCACCGACGAGGAGGGCCGCGTGCGCGTCGAGGGCTGGAAGGGCGACTATGCGCTCGTCGCAGGCGGCGACGAGGCGCGCTTCGAACTGGGCGCGACGCAGCAGGTCAGGCTGGGCTGAGGCCCCGTGACGGGCACGAGGGGTGGGCGTCGAAGCGCGACGCCCACCCCTCGTGGTCTTGGGGGATCCCTCAGACTCCCGTCTTCGGCAAGCCGACGGGGGAGTCCGCGCCCGGGGTCGGGGCTGGCGTCACCGTCGGGGCCGAGGAGGGCTCGTCCGTCGGGTCGTCGGTGGGGTCGCCGGCCGTCAGCGCCTCGAGCATGCCGTAGTAGGCGGGCTTCAGCTCACCGTCGGCGTCCATGATCGTGGCCCAGTCCTCCCCGCCGAACACGTCCGGCACCCACGAGGTCGTGTCACTGACGCCCCACAGGGTGAAGCTGGTGCAGGCGGGTTGGTCCAGACATGCCTGCAGGACGTCGACGTGGCGCTTGGTGTGTTCGGCGATCTGCTCGTCGGTGGGGACGTCGCGGCCGTCCATCGGCACCCGGACGTCGAGCTCGGTGATCGCCACCTTGAGGCCAAGGTCTGCGAACCGCTGCATGTTGGCGGCGAGCGAGTCGTCGTAGCCGTACATCAGGCTGAGGTGCGCCTGGGCCCCGAATCCGTGCAGGGGCACACCTTCGGCGAGCAGCTCACGGGCCAGCTCGTAGTAGGCGTCGGTCTTGGCGTTGATGCCTTCTGCGTTGTAGTCGTTGAGGAACAGCACCGCGTCGGGGTCGGCGGCGTGGGCCCAGCGGAAGGCGTCGCCGATGAGCGCCACGGGGTCGTCGGAGCAGGCCTTCAGGAACGGGTTGGTGCGGGTGCGCAACTGGATCCCGCCCTCGTCCCAGTCGTCCTGGATGATCTCGTTGGCGACGTCCCACTCGTAGATGCGGCCCTTGTAGTGGCCGACGACGGTGTCGATGTGGTCCTTGAGGACGGCGCGGGCATCGTCGCAGGTCCACGTCGCGCTGGCGTCGACGACCCACTGCGGGTTCTGGCTGTGCCACAGCAGGGTGTGGCCGCGGACGCCCTGTCCGTTGGCCTCCGCGAACTCGACGATGGCGTCGCCTCCCTCGAAGTCGTAGCGGTCGGGCTCGGGATGGATCAGCTCCCACTTCATGTCGTTCTCGGGCGTGAGCGAGCTGAACTCGGCCGCGATGAACTCGGCGTGCGGGGTGGGGGTGTCGCTCAGCAGATCGCGCTCGCCCCAGAGGGCGGTGCCGATGAGGGGCCTGTCGCCAGCCGCATCCCGGAGCGTGGGTTCGTCCGCGGTGGCAAGCGGGAGGGCGCCGATGGCCAGTGCTCCGGCGAGCGAGAGCGTCGTGACTGTGTGTTTCAGGGACACTGTGACTCCTTCGTCGATCGGTACTTTTTGTGCGTCGGTGCAACAAAAAGTTGTGCCCAACCTAGCTGGGAGATTCGTATCAGTCAAGAACTAATTGTGGGTGTGTGCGGCGAGGGCGAGGAACCCCGTGTACAGCGGGGCGAGGGGCCTCGTCGTCGTGGTGCCGGGGTGGTGCCAGAGCACCTCGACGATCTCGGCAGCCGGACGCACGTCGTCGGGCACGGGACGCTCGTAGCGAAAGCAGTCGGCGCGGAGGGAGAAGCCTGCCTCGTTGGCGGCGACGGTGACCCGCTGCCCGAGCGGGGTCAGCGCCGTGGGATCGAGACGCAGGCCGAGCTCCTCCGCGACCTCGCGCCGCGCGCAGTCGCCGGGCGTCTCGCCGGGCTCAGGTTTGCCGCCGGGGTTCATGAACACCTCCGTGCCGCCCTTGCGCACCAGCAGGACCGCGCCGTCGGAGCGCTGGAGCAGGACGGCGGACACCCGGATTTCGTTCACGACTCCTTCCTAGCGTCTTCGACTTGGAAGGCCCAATTCGACGATTTCCCCGGGCTGTTCGAGTTTGCCCGGTCCATAGGCCGGGCGAACTCGAAGAGCGTCCGGCCGTCGGTGGGGTGGGTACGCAGCGCGACGGCGCCCGCCCCTGGAGCAGGGACGGGCGCCGTCGTCGTCGGATGCGATCAGAGCGCGTCGATCACGGCGTTCAGCGTCGCCGACGGGCGCATGACCGCGGCTGCCTTCTCCGGATCCGGGCGGTAGTAGCCGCCGATGTCGGCAGGGTGGCCCTGCACGCCGATGAGCTCGGCCACGATCTGCTCCTCGCCGTCGACGAGGGCCTTCGCCACCGGCGCGAACTTCTCGGCGAGCGAGGCATCGTCGGTCTGCGCGGCGAGCGCCTCGGCCCAGTAGCGGGCCAGCCAGTAGTGCGAGCCGCGGTTGTCGATGCCGCCGAGCCGACGCGTGGGCGACTTGTCGTTGAGCAGGAACTGCCCGTTGGCCTGATCGAGCGTCTTGGCCAGCACGCGCGCGCCCTCGACGCCCTCGGTGTCGGCGAAGTGCTCGAAGGAGGCGGCCAGCGCCAGGAACTCGCCCAGCGAATCCCAGCGCAGGTAGTTCTCCTCGACGAGCTGCTGCACGTGCTTCGGGGCGGAGCCGCCGGCGCCGGTCTCGAACAGGCCGCCGCCCGCCATCAACGGGACGATCGACAGCATCTTGGCCGAGGTGCCGAGCTCGAGGATCGGGAACAAGTCCGTCAGGTAGTCGCGCAGCACGTTGCCAGTGACGCTGATCGTGTTCTCGCCGCGACGGATGCGCTCCACCGAGTACTTCGTGGCCTCGACGGGGGAGAGCACCTTGATCTCGAGGCCCTCGGTATCGTGGTCGGCCAGGTAGCGCTCCACCTTCGCCATGATGTTGCGGTCATGCGCGCGCGACTCGTCCAGCCAGAACACGGCCGGCCAGCCGGTGGCGCGCGAGCGCGTGACGGCGAGCTTCACCCAGTCCTGGATGGGGAGGTCCTTCGTCTGGCAGGCGCGCCAGATGTCGCCAGCCTCGACGTCGTGGCCCATCAGCACCTCGCCGGCCTGGTTGACGACCTCGACGCGGCCGTCGGCAGCGATCTCGAAGGTCTTGTCGTGCGAGCCGTACTCCTCGGCCTTCTGCGCCATGAGGCCCACGTTGGGGACGGTGCCCATCGTCGTCGGATCGTAGGCGCCGTTGGCCTGGCAATCTTCGATCACGGCCTGGTAGACGCCCGCGTACGAGGAGTCCGGCAGCACCGCGAGCGTGTCGGCTTCCTGGCCGTCGGGGCCCCACATGTGTCCCGAGGTGCGGATCATGGCGGGCATCGACGCGTCGACGATCACGTCGGAGGGGACGTGCAGGTTGGTGATGCCCTTGTCGGAGTTGACCATCGCGAGCTTCGGGCCGGACGCGAGGACCTCGTCGAAGGCCGCGCGAATCTCCGCGCCACCCTCGAGCTGCTCGAGGCCGGCGAAGATGGTGCCGAGGCCGTCGTTGGCCGAGAGCCCGGCGGCGGCAAGCTGGCTGCCGTACTTGGCGAACACGTCGGCGAAGAAGGCCTTGATGACGTGGCCGAAGATGATCGGGTCGGAGACCTTCATCATGGTGGCCTTGAGATGGACCGAGAACAGCACGTCCTCGTCCTTGGCGCGCTGGACCTGCTCGGCGAGGAACGCATCGAGTGCCTTGGCGCTCATCACGGTGCCGTCGACGACCTCGCCCGCGAGGACCTTCAGGCCGGACTTCAGCACCGTCTCGGTGCCGTCGGCGGCGATGTGGCGGATGGTGAGGACGTCGTCGGCGGGCAGGACGACGGACTGCTCGTTGGCGCGGAAGTCGCCGGCGGCCATGGTGGCCACCGACGTCTTCGACTCGGGCGTCCACCTGCCCATGCGGTGCGGGTTGTTGCGCGCGTAGGCCTTGACCGACTCCGGGGCGCGACGGTCGGAGTTGCCTTCGCGCAGCACCGGGTTGACCGCGGAGCCCTTGACCTTGTCGTACTTGGCGCGGATCTCACGCTCCTCGTCGGTGGCGGGCGCCTCCGGGTAGTCCGGCACGGCGTAGCCCTTGGCCTGCAGCTCGGCGATCGCGGCCTTGAGCTGCGGGACGGAAGCCGAGATGTTCGGGAGCTTGATGATGTTCGCCTCGGGAGTCTTCGCCAGCTCGCCGAGCTCGGTCAGCGAATCGGGCTCGTCGGTGAACTGCGCCAAGATCCGGGACGCGACGGAGATGTCGCGGGTGTCGACGTCGACGCCCGCCTGCCCCGCGAAGGCCTGGATGATCGGCAGGAAGGAGTAGGTGGCGAGCAGTGGTGCCTCGTCGGTGAGGGTGTAGATGATCTTGCCCATGGCGTGAGTGGCTCTCCTGTGGCTTGGGTGCATTCCGCCACAAGCTTACCCATCCCACCTTTCGGTCGCGTCCCCTTTGGCCTTGGGGTGAAACTTGGGTAGCCTTGGCGGCACGAGAAACTGACAGATTCCGCGGCAATCCGCGAGGGACAAGCAAGGGGGTCGACCCGGACATGGGGCGCGGCCGTGCAAAGGCAAAGCAGACGAGGGTCGCACGCGACCTGAAGTATCGTTCCATCGAGACCGACTTCGCATCCTTGGAGCGCGAGCTTCGGGGTCAATCGGTCGACGAGGGTTCCGATGGTGTTCCCGACCAGTACGCGGATCTGGCGGCAGAGTACGAGGACGACTACGACTCGTACGCCGACGATGAGGAGGAGCGACGGGCATGACCGGCTGGGCGCCTGACGCCCTGCTCCCCGGTCACGTCTCGACGACGCTTCCCCTTCCCGACGAGCCCACCTACGCGTTGGAGCCCGCGGGCTCCCTCGTCGCGACACTCGTCCGCCATGGCGAGCCTCGACACCCGCGGGCCGTGCTGTATCTGCACGGGTGGAGCGACTACTACTTCCAGGCCCATCTCGGCGAGGCTTTCGACGCGATGGGCTACGACTTCTACGCCCTGGACCTGCGCCGCTACGGGCGCTCGTTGCGCGACGGGCAGCTCGCCGGCTACATCCCCGACTTGTCCCACTATCAGGTGGAGCTCGACGCGGCCCTCGCCGTCGTGCGCGGGGAGGGGCACGAGCACGTCGTCCTGTCCGGGCACTCGACCGGAGGCCTGGTCGCCGCCCTCTACGCCGACGACCGCCCCGGCGAATTCGCGGCCGTGGTGCTGAACGCCCCCTGGATCGAGCTGCAGGGCTCGCCGCTACTGCGTCCGTCGATGCATCCGCTCATGCGCACGATGGCGTGGGTGGCGCCGACGACCGTCCTGCCGATGACCGACACCGGCATCTACCGGCGGTCGGTGCGCGCCGACGAGGAAGGCGAGTGGAACTACGACGACAACCTCAAGGGCGACAAGGCGTTCCTCGTCCGTGTCGGCTGGCTGCAGGCCGTGCTGGCCGGCCAGAAGCGCATCGCGCGTGGCCTCGCGATCGACGCCCCGGTGCTCGTCCTGTCGTCGGCCCGCAGCGCGCGCGGCCTGCTCGGCGGCGAGTGGTCGGAGGACTTCCTGCGCACCGACACCGTGCTCGACGTGCGGCGCATCGCCGAGCGCGCGCCGGATCTCGGCAACCACGTCACCCTGGTGCGCCTCGACGGGGCCCTGCACGACGTGATCCTCTCGTCCCCGCCGGTGCGGGAGCGTGCCTTCGACGAGGTGCGGCGCTTCCTGTCGGCCTACGCCTCCTGATCGGACGGCGCGACGATGGCGGGCATCCTCACGGGCTTCGGCATCATCGGGTTCGTCATCCTCGCAGGGTGGCTGCTCGCGCGCGGGGGCGTCGTCGCGCAATCCGACCGCATCGTGCTCAACAAGGTGGCGTTCTTCGCCGCCAGCCCGGCCCTGTTGTTCACGGTGCTCGCCCGCTCGGACGTGCACGTCGTGTTCACCCGGACCCTCGCCGTCCACGCGACGACGGTGCTCATCGTCGGGGTGCTGACGTGGGGCGCGTTGTGGCTGGCCGGAGGCCGTCGGAAGGCAGAGCTGCTCGTGCACACGCACACCGCGTTCTACTCCAACGCGAACAACATCGGTCTGCCCGTTGCGGTGCACGTGATCGGCGACGCGCAGTACGTCGCGCCGCTGCTGTTCCTGCAGCTCGTGGTGATCGCGCCCCTGCTGATGGCGGCGCTCGACGTCCTCACCTCCGGGCGGCGCACCAGCGCAGGGAAGCTCGTCGCGGGTCCGTTGCGCAACCCGATCGTGCTGGGTGCGCTCGCGGGTGCGCTCGTCGCGGTCATGGGTTGGCAGGTGCCGACGCCGATCCTGCAGCCCCTCGAGCTGCTTGGGGGCGCGGCAGTGCCGCTGATGCTGATGGCGTTCGGCATCTCGCTCGACGGCCAGCGCCCGCTGCAACAGGGGTCGCCGAGGCGGGCCACAGTCATTGCCGCGACGATGAAGTCGTTCGTGATGCCCGTGGTGGCGTACCTCGTCGCGCATGTCGTCTTCGGCCTCGATGCGCGCCTGACGTACGCGGCGGTGGTGTTGGCGGCGCTGCCCACCGCCCAGAACATGTACCAGTACGCGTTGCGGTATCACACGGGCGAGGTGATGGCCCGCGACACGATCCTCCTCACCACCGCGGCGTCGCTGCCGGTGACGCTCGTCGTGGCGCTGCTGCTGCACCCGTGAGCGCTGCCCGGCGCCGACGGCCAACCCTCGGTTTGGTAGCGTGGCCGGTTGGCTGTGCGCGGGACCCCGCGCGCAGAGTCCCTCTCGGGGGACGGACCAATCGAACAAGGAGAAGACAACGATGCGGAAGCTGTCCAAGCCCTCTGTGGTGCTGGCGGGTGTTCTCGGACTGGTGGTGGCCCTGACGGGTTGCGCCGGGGAAGGGGGCGCTGCGGACACCGCGGCCACGGGCAACAGCACCACGTCTGCGACCCAATCCACCGAGGCAGGTGGCGCTGCGACCGGCGCCGCCTCCGAGAAGGCGGGCGAGCCCATCGAATTGATGGTGGAGAAGCTCCAGGCCAAGCACTACGCCTGCGCTGATTGGAAGCGCGACGACGCCGTCGAGGGGGCCACCCAGTCGGGCACCTGCAACGGCGAGGACCAGATCATGTGGTTCGACTCGGCCGAGGCCGTCGCGGCGAAGCGCAAGGAGCTCGACGAGGCCGGCACGGCCTACGTCGTGGGGGAGGACTGGATCGTGGCCAACACGATCACTCCCACCTTCGTGCGCAACGCGCTCGGCGGTGAGGCGGTCGCCGCGAAGGGCTGACCGACGCTGCTCCGTGCCGTGTCCGACGGGAGTGATTGCGGAGCCGCACGGGTGGATGGCCGAGTCACGGCACCTGGGGCGCGACGACGTCCCGTGGCCGCCGTGGTCTCGGCGCCACCTGGTGGAGCGATGGGTGTCCTGCTCGATGGTGGACTCGCGTCGGCGCGGGGGCTCGTCGAGGGTGTCGAGGCGATCGGGACGCCGCTGGACGCGGGGCCTGGCAGGGGGAGCGGAGCCGAAGGACACACTCGACGTCAGGGTCCGGCTGGGCGATGGCGACGGCGGCCGCGGGCTGTGGTGAGGGGAGATGTGCCGAAGGGCGGTGGTGGCCAGGGCCGGGGTCGAACCGGCGACCTTTCACTTTTCAGGCGAACGCTGCTACCAACTGAGCTACCTGGCCGTGTGGCCTGAATCAGACCTCGGATCCATTCCTGGACCCTCAGCGACCCCGACGGGACTCGAACCCGCGACCTCCGCCGTGACAGGGCGGCGCGCTAACCAACTGCGCTACGGGGCCAATTTCTTGACCTGCTGGGCGATGCCAACTCGGCAACTGTAGCGACCTTTCGGTGATTTGTGAAATCGACCTCCGGGCGCTTGTCCCAGGCATGTTTCTCGGTGGAAACTTGCGCATCCCCAACGGGATTCGAACCCGTGCTGCCGCCGTGAAAGGGCGGAGTCCTAGGCCGCTAGACGATGGGGACCTGAGGGAAAACTGTAGCGGGTCCCGGCCGGAATTTCCAAGCGGGGGCGCCGGGTGGGGCCAGATACGTGGGGCGACGGCGCCCGGTGGGAATTCCCGGGCGCCGTCGCGACGAGGAGTAGAGGACTCAGTAGGTGTTGATGTGCACGTGGTCCAGGTGGTTGGCGGTGTCGCCGCCGCGGTCGGCCATGGCGCGCCAGCCCTCGGCGCTGCGGGCCACACTCCAGATCTTCTGGTCCCAGATGATGTAGCTGATGTTCAGCTCCTTGGCGTACTTGCGGTAGTAGTTCGCCACGGCCCAGCCGAGCGCCTTGTTGGAGCGGTAGTTGGGGATCATCAGGTCCACGGCCCGGCCCGCCGGGTGGTCGGGGGTGACGTCCTGACGCCAGCCGTAGTGCGTCTTGATCTCGGGGAAGCGGGCCCAGGCGTCGGCGGAGATGCGCTGCACGTACGGGTTGGTGCGCTCCATGCCCTTCGAGTACCCCTTGTTGAGGTCGGCGCCGCGCGGGCCTCCCGTGATGGGCGGGGAGGTGAGGTCCCAGTTGCCGGGCGTGCTGGCGATGGGCTGCGCGGTGGTGCTGCCGGGGGCGGTCACCGACGTGTAGCGTGCCGTGACCCAGCGTAGGGCGCCGTTGTGCACGATCTGGGCGCGACCGTTGTCGATCTTGCCGGTCACGTTGACGACGGATCCCTTGGCGATCTCGCCGTTGTAGCGGGTGCCGGTGCTGGCGTACCAGATGTTGAGGTCTGCGGTGGCGTAGCGCTTCGTCGTCGCGGGCAGGGACGGGGCCGACGAGGTGCCTGCGGTGGTCGAGACGGTGCGCAGGTAGGCGGTGGCCGCCCAGCGCGCGGTGCCCTGCCAGATGACTTCCGTGAACGAGCCCTGGGTGCGGCCGGTGGTCGCCATGATCGAGCCCTTGGGCGCGACGGCGACACTGCGGTAGCTCGTCGAGGCCCCGGTGCGGATGTTGAGGTTCTCGGTGGTCTGGACCGAGCCCTTCGCCGACGAGGTGCCGGTGCTGGACGGTGCACTCTTGGCGAGGTAGCGGGTGGCCACCCATCGTGCGGAGCCGTTCCACGTGATCTGCGAGAAGCTGCCCGAGACCTTGCCGGTGAGGCTCAGGGACTTGCCCTTGGGGGCCACGGCGACGATGGTGTGGCTCGTCGACGGGCCGGTGCGGACGTTGAGGTTGGCGGTCGTGTAGGCGGCGCCGGAGGAGCCGCTCGTCGTGACCTGGTCCGTCGTCTGCGTGCTGGTGAGGTACTTCGAATACACGTAGGCCGTGCGCCCCTGCCACGAGACCTTGGTCCAGCCGTTGCTGGTGCCGGCGGCGGTCACCCGCTGGCCGGGGGAGAGGATGGTGAGCGACGCGCTGGAGGTCGAGGGCTGTGCCCTCACGTGGACCCTGGTGGTGGCCGCCACCGTCCCGGAATGTGCGTCGGCGCCCGGGCCGAGGGCCAATGAGCCGAACATCTGCACGCCGACGGCGAGCGTGGCCATCGCGGCTCCCATGCGGAGCCCCTTGACTGCCCTCACGATGTCTCCTCTTCCATAGGGAATGGTTCGGACGCACCGCTTCCCCGGAGCCCTGCGGCTCCCGACACGTCCGTTTCGCGAGACGCTAGGCCCCGGGCGAGGCGGCCTCAAGGTCACTTGAGGGTTCTGTCGGGCCCCGGCAAGGCGACACGCCGCGTCGGGACCGGAAATCACAAGGATGTAAGTCGATTTTCCGCACGCCGTGACAAGGACGGCGGTGAATAGATGCGAACGCTTGTTTCGGCGACGCGTTTGCTGTGAGGAGCCTGAGCGAATTCTCAGGACTCGGCTCAAGGACAACTTGAGGTTGAGCCCCGCATACAAGGGGCGACTCCAGGGGCACGCGGGCACTGCGCTGGTGTGTCTCGACTCCTCCCGATGCGCGGCGCGTTTCCCTGCCACCGCGACGAACCGAAGCCTGATCGTCGGGTGGTCCGTCCCCCGGCGCTGGTGCCCCCAGCGGGGCTCGAACCCGCGACCCATGGATTAAAAGTCCACTGCTCTGCCAACTGAGCTATAGGGGCCTCGCCAGTCTAGTGGCTGGCGAGGGAGATGCGTGCACAGGCTCATGGCACAGTGTGGGGCATGGAATGGCTGTGGCTCGCGGGGGCGCTGCTCGTCGGGGGCGCGTTGCTCGCAGCCGCCTCCCGCCTCGACGCCCGGGCGCGGCGGCGCGGAGAGCGGGAGGCCGTCGTCGTACCCGTCAGGGGCCACGAGGCGGTCGACGCGCACGTGCCCCGCTACATCACCCAACAGGAGATCGACGCGCTGCCCGCGGGGGCCGGATTCGTGGGAGAGCCGTCGGGGACCCGCTTCGACGCCGGACTGGCGCATCGCGACTTCCTCCCCGACGCCGGGAGCGCCCTGCTGGAGCGGCCGAGGGTGCTCGTCGTGGAGGGACGAGTCGACACCATGCGCCAACTGCTGCCCGTCCTGGCCCCACGAGAGCCGCTGCTGCTCGTCGCGGGCGAGATCGTCGAGGAGGTGGCACGCACCCTCGCGGCGAACCGGCGCGCACTCGCCACGCCGGTGCTGGCCTGCGGCGCCGACGCCGGCGACCTCTTTCGCATCGCCGACCTCACGGGCGGGCAGGTCCTCACCGCCGACGACCTCCGCGCGGGCTACGTGCCGCCCACGGCGGTGGGCCGGGCGATCCGCGTCACAGCCGACCCCCGTCGGCTGTGGATCGACGTCGACTGACCCGTCAGCACCACCACGGTTCGACGTCGACGGGCTGGGCATGCGCCTCGAAGCCCTTCCACCAGTCCTGGGCGCCGGCGGGCAGCGCATCCGGATGCCCCGACGCCAGCAGCGTCCGCAGGTGCTCCTTCGCCATCGTGATGGCGGTCTGCCGGTTGACGTTGTCGGGCTCGTCGAACCACGCCGCCTCGCGCTTCGCGCACACCATGCGCTGTTCGACGATCCTGCGGTGCCGACGAGCCACCTGCGCGCTCAGGCCGAGCCGGTGCTCGGCGGCGCGGATCCACCCGTAGTCGGTGTTGATCCGCAGCAGCGCCGGCGTGACGTCCATCGAATCGTGCACGCTCACCTCCGGATAGATCGTGAGCGCACCGGCCGAGATGGCGTACTCGAGCTCGTCGCGGCCGGCCTCGTCGATGAGGATCTCGGTGGAGCGCATCACGACCGAGAAGATGGACGCGTTGGCCATGCTCTCCCGACGGGCCACCCCGCCGTTGTGCGACGAGACGACGTAGTTGCGCGACGCACCCATGAGGCCGATCGCCAACTCCGCCGGCAGGTTTTCCCGCGTCCCGCCGTCGACGTACGTCTCGTCGGCGATGGGCACCGCCCGGAATACGCCGGGGATCGAGCACGACGCCAGCACGCCGAGCACGAGGTCGTGGTGCTCGTCGTCGAAGACGCGGTTGGAGCGGTCGACGATCTGGCCCGACTCGGTCATGTAGCGCAGCTCACCGCTCTCCAGCGCCACCATCGCCAGCCGCACCCTGTTGCCGGAGTCGGCCACCCTGGCCGGTGAGAAGAAGTCGGGCTCCAGCAGTTGCAGCAGCACAGGGCCGGGGCGATACATCGACTGCGTCCGCTCCAGACCCGCCCAGATGGCCGACACGTCCGAGCCCATCCTCGGCAGGCGCCCGACGTGGCTGGCGATCGTCGAGAGCTGTTCGAGGGACCAGGTGGAATGGAGCTCCTGGTCGGGCGTGAGCGCGAACTGCACCGGATCCAAGGCCGGCTCGGGCGACGGCGGCGACTCCGGCGCCTTGTTGCGGGCGAAGAACGCCGGCCGGGGCAGCCGCGACGGGGGGCGCTCGGCCGGTGCGGGGGGCTGGACGATCTCCAGCCAGCTCGGGGCCTCGTCGAGCATCTTGCGGTACCAGGTGCGCGGCGTGAACATCGCGTCGGAGTCCGGCATCGCGTCCCAGATGCGCGCGAAGCCCTCCAGCCAGTCGAGCTGCTCGTCGCGGTCCGCGAACTGCGCGAGCCCCGACGCGAGGATCGAGCCCGCGGAGGCACCGACGAACACCGACGGGGCGAACGTCGGATCGTGCCGGTAGAGGTAGCGCAGCGCACCGACCTGGAAACTCGCCCGCGAGCCGCCGCCCGAGAGGGTGCACGACACCACGGCAGGCTCCGGCTTGATGCCGAAGAAGGGCAGTCCGAACCATCCACGTCGCATACCCTCATCGTACGTGGACTGCCGCGCGTGGGGAGGGGCCGATTGTCCGCGCTGCGGTCATGGTGGATCATGGATGATCGTGACAGCCACGAATCTGACGAAGTACGCCTGGCTCTCGATCGCGGCCGCCGTCGCGACGATCGCCCTCAAGACGGGCGCGTGGTGGGTCACCGGCTCGGTGGGCCTGCTGTCGGATGCGGCCGAGTCCGTCGTCAACCTCGTCGCGGCGATCGTGGCGCTGATCGCGCTGTCGCTGGCGGCGAAGCCTGCCGACAAGGCCTTCCATTACGGGCGCACCAAGGCGGAGTACTTCGCCGCAGGCACCGAGGGGGTCATGATCTTCGTCGCCGCCGTGATCATCATCCTGGCGGCCGTCGAGCGGATGCTGAGCCCGCGGGACATCGAGGCCGTCGGCGTGGGTCTGCTCATCTCCCTCATCGCGTCGCTCGTCAACGGCGGCGTGGCGCTCGTGCTGCTGCGGGCCGGCCGCACCCACAACTCCGTCACCCTGCGCGCCGACGGCAAGCACCTGATGACCGACGTGGTGACCTCGGCGGGGGTGCTCGTCGGCGTGGGGCTCGTGTGGATCACCGGATGGGCCTGGCTGGACCCACTCGTCGCGCTCCTCGTCGGCCTCAACATTCTGTGGACGGGCTGGAAGCTCCTCGGCGAGTCCTCCAGGGGTCTGCTGGACGAGTCCATGAGCAAGGAGGACCACGCCCGGATCCGTGCGATCCTCGACAGGCACACGTCCCCGTCGGTGCGCTTCCATGCGCTGCGCACGCGCATCTCCGGGTCGCGCTCGTTCCTCGAATTCCACATGCTCGTCCCCGGCACGTGGACGATCCAGCGCGGCCACGACGCACTCGAGGACATCGTCGACGAGATCGTCGAGGAGTTCCCGGGGCTCCAGGTGCTGGGACACCTGGAGCCCATCGAGGACCCCCGCAGCTACCAGGACATCGAGCTGTGGTCGCGGGGCGAGCGCTCGACGTCGGGCACCGACCCCGCTACGCGGGACGTGCTGGCGAACTGGGCCGAGTGAGGATGAACTCTGGCGTCGTGTCGGGGAACTCCGCCACGTAGCGCTCGTGCCACTGCTCGGCGAAACGCTCGGCCTCGTCTTCCATCACCAGCGCCCACACCGAGCCGCCGAATCCGGCCCCGGACGCGGACGCCGCCGGCGACCCGAGCTCCCGCGCGATCCGCACCAGCCCGTTCGTCTCGGGGATCTGGTTGCGAAGGCGCGCGTCGGCATTGGCGTGCGAGTCGCTCGCCGCGGCACCGAACGCCTCGACGTCGCCGCTCGCGAGGGCCGCGACCGCCCGCGGAATGTAGTCGAGCACCTCGTTGGCGAAGGCCTGCAGCCGACGGGTGAGCGGCTCGTCGTCGGCCACGATGGCGGTGAGTCCCTCGAGCCCGTCCTCCTGCGCGAGGATCTCCATGAGGGTCCGCTCCTCGCGCCCGGTGGCAGCCTGCCAGCGCTCGACGAGCTCCTTCGTGCTGGCGGAGAGGTAGTTGTACTGGTCCTTCACCGCCCCCGACTTCTCGGCCCGGACGCCGGAAACCCCGACGACGAAGCCCCAGCCCGCAGGCAGGGGGGCCGAGCCGTGGCGCACCGTCGGGATGAACGAGAACTCGGTGAGCTCCCCGTCCCGGCAGCAGATCATGGCGGTGTGGTCCTCGGAGCCGCCCAGGGTGCCGACGCCGCGGCTGCCCACGAGCGCCTTGTAGTCGTAGCCGTTCTCCACGCAGGCCGCGTAGTGCGCGAGCTCCAGGTCGTCGCCGATGTTGGCCCGCCACGCCTCCGTGTCGGTGAGGCCGTTGTGCTCGGCGACGGCGAGCATCGTCGCGACGACCATCGCCGACGACGAGCTCATCCCGCTGGCCAGCGGCAGGGTGGAGGAGATCTCGAGCTTCGCCGGGCGCAGCTCGCCGAAGTTCGACGAGAGCCGGTCCAGCACCACCTGGACGTAGTGTCCCCAGTGGCCGGCCGGGGCGTCGAGCGGCGTGCCCGGGACCAGCCGGATGCGCTCGTCGGGATACGCCTCGGTGGCGGCGGTGAACTCGTCGGCGTCCTCCAGCGCGACGGTCACCCCGCGGTCGATCGCGGCGAGGAGGGAGTGGCCTCCCGCGTAGTCGGTGTGCTTGCCGAAGACCTCGATGCGGCCCGGCACGAACCAGCGGATCACAGCCTCACCTCCCGACCCCGGAGCGCGGCCTGCACGGAGGCGATGTCGCCGCGGTTGGACATGTCCAGCACGCCCTCGTCGATGCGGACGACCTTGTAGGGATCCCCCGCGTCGATCGCGTACCGCACCGCGTCGGTGATCTCGTACTCGCCGCGCGCCGACTTCGGGATCGCCCGCGCCGCGTCGAAGATCGACGGGCCGCACATCCAGCAGTTCATGCTGACGAGGGCCTCGTCGCCGAGACGGGCGGCCGTCTCGGCGTCCGGCTTCTCCACCAGCTCGACGAGGTTGCCGTCGGCGTCCACCGTCGTCAGCGCGAAGGCAGCGATGCGGTCGGCGGCGATGTTGCCGTCCTCGATCATCGCGCGCTTCGTGAACCCCGCGAGGCCCGAGCCGGGCAGCTCCGCCAGGGCGCGCAGCGCGGAGATGGGGTAGTAGTTGTCGGAGTTGAGGACGGCGATGTGGTGCCCGTCGGCGAAGTCCTCCGCCGCGAGCACCGCATTGGCGGTGCCCAGCGGCTCTTCCTGGATGGCGTAGTGGATGCGGATCCTCGTTGACGCGACGGCGTCATAGTGGTCGCGGATGATGTCGTGCTCTGGGCCGATGACCAGACAGACGTCGGTGAATCCCGCGTCCGCCAGGCCCGAGAGGACGTAGTCGAGGAAGGGGCGGCCGACGTCGATCATCGCCTTCACCCCGGTGCTGGCCACCTTGGCCTGGCTGGCATCGAGGGCGACGCCCTCGGCTTCCTTGCGCATTCGCGATCCCAGCCCGCGGGCAAGGATCACCGCCTTCGTGTGAGTCATGGCTCCACCGTAGGGCAACGCCACCGACCGGCGGGATGCCGCCGGTCGAAACGATCAACCGAGATGGCGACTCAGCGACTCCAGCAGGATCGTCATGGAGGCCGCGCCCGGGTCCTGGTGCCCGATGGAGGCCTCGCCGAAGTTCGCCGCGCGTCCCCGACGGGCCAGCATCGGCCCCGTCGCATCCCGGCCGCGGGCGGCGGCGACGGCGGCGCGCGCGAGCGCCTCGCCCAGTGCGGCGTCCGGTTCCTCCGCGTCGAGCGACTTCACCGCGGCGTCGAGCGGATCGACCATCGTCTTGTCACCCACCTCCGCGCGGCCACGCGACTGCACCGCGTCGCGGGCCGAGCGCAGGACCGCCGCGACCCGGGGCGTGTTGGGCTCGCTCGGCCAGCTTGCGCCCAGCGTGAGGAAGAAGGTGCCGTACAGCGCACCCGAGGCACCGCCGACGTGGCCCAAGAGCTGCATCCCCACCTGCTTCAGCAGCAGGTTGGCGTCGGGGGGCGTGGAGATGGTGGACAGCGCATCGAAGCCGCGAGCCATGTTGCTGCCGTGGTCGCCGTCGCCGATCGCGCGGTCCAGGGCATCCAAGTGCGCCCTCGCGGCGACCAGGTTCGTCCTGGCCTCGGCGATCCAGCCCTGCAGCGCTCCCAATCCGATGGTCATGTCCTGCATTCTTCCCTGTGCCGTGCCGGGGCGCGCAACCGGGGCCCCCTGGCCCCGCATCACCGCAGGCCGCGGAGGAAGTCCTCGTCGTCGTCGGGGGCGCGCTGAATCCGCGGCTTCGACGGGCCGCTCGGACGACCCCACACCAGCCAAGACAGGGGCCCGACCACGGGCACGCAGATCACCGCGAACGCCCACAGCCACTTGGGGAGCCTCCGCACCTGGTACTTGCGCGCCTGCGCCACTTCCACCACGCAGTAGATCGTCAACAAGATGACCGCGATGATGATGAGCACCCTTGCCATGCGGGCCAGTCTACCCATGACCTGCCAGATGCGTCGCCGCGGACCGTCCCGGGTAGCATCGCCTCCATGCCCACCGCCACGCCAGACGCCGTCGCCGCCATGCTCGACGGGGGTCCCGGGCTGTGGCTCGCCTCCGGGCCCGCACAGCCGCTGGCGCCGGGGGTGGGGGCCGTCGTCGAATCCTCCGGGTCGACGGGGCGGCCCCAGCCCATCGAGCTGCGGCGCGACGCGCTCGTGGCCGCGGCGACGGCCAGCCGAGACCACTTCGGATGGGATGCCACCTGGCACCTTGCCCTGCCCTCCCACTACGTCGCGGGGCTGATGGTGCTCGTCCGCGGCGCGCTCGGCCTGGGCGTGCGCGACTGCGGCTCCGATCTCGCGGGGCTCGATCCCGCGCCGGGACGCAACTGCCTCTCGATCGTGCCCACCCAGCTCCGGCGAGCCCTCGACGCGGGCCTCCCGCTCGGCGCGATCGACGCGGTGCTCGTCGGCGGGGCGCCCCTCGAGGCCGCGCTGCGTCGTCGGGCCGAGGAGGCCGGGGTACGCGTGGTCGAGACCTACGGGATGAGCGAGACGTGCGGCGGCGTCGTCTACGACGGCCAGCCCCTGCCCGGCGTCGACGTCGCCATCGAGGAAGGACGCATCCGCCTGTCCGGCCCGATGGTCGTAGGCGGCACGCTGCTCACCAACGACCGCGGCGAGTGGCGCGACGGCAGGCTGCGGGTGCTCGGGCGCATCGACGACCTCGTCATCACCGGCGGGCTCAAGGCGGACCTCGCCGTCGTGCGTGCGGCGCTGCAAGCCCACGCGTGGGAATCGTGGGCGCTCGCCGTCGACGACGAGGAGTGGGGACAGCGCATCGTCGCATTCGTGCCGTCGGGGAGCCTCGCGCAGTGGCGCGAGCGTCTCGCCGCAAGCCTGCCGAGGCACGCGCTGCCCCGGCAGGTCGTGGTGGTGGAACGCCTGCCCCGCACGCCAGGCGGCAAACCGGACCGCGAAAAGCTCCTAGGATTGCTCGCGACATGACAACCTTCGAGATCTTCCTGGCGGGAGCGCGTCCCCGCACGCTGCCCGCCGCAGTGGCCCCCATCCTCGCCGGTGCCGCATCCGCGGCCTTCGAAGGCGACGTCGACCTCCTGCTCACGCTGTTCGCGCTCATGGTGGCGCTCTGGCTGCAGATCGGGGTCAACTACGCCAACGACTACTCCGACGGCATCCGCGGCACCGACGAGGCCCGCACCGGCCCCACCCGCATCACCGCCTCCGGGCTCGCCCGGCCCGAGCACGTGAAGCTCGCCGCGCTGCTGTCGTTCGCGATCGCGTGCATCTTCGGGCTCGCGATCGTCGCCCTCACCGGCCAGTGGTGGCTCGTGGCCGTCGGCGCCGCCTGCGTCCTCGCCGCCTGGTACTACACCGGCGGCAAGCACCCCTACGGCTACCTCGGGCTCGGCGAGGTGTTCGTCTTCATCTTCTTCGGGCTGGTCGCCACCGTCGGCACCACGTACGTGAGCCTGCTCACCGCGCCGTGGCACGCGTGGGCCGCAGGGTCCGCCGTCGGCGCCCTGGCCTGCGCCGTGCTCGTCGGCAACAACCTGCGCGACATCCCCACCGACCGCGAGACCGGCAAGCGGACCCTCGCCGTGCGGTTGGGTGAGGGCGGCACCCGTGTGCTCTACGCAGCCCTGGCCGCGCTCGCGGTCGTGTCCATCGTCGCGTTCGCGGCGGGCACCACCTGGTGGGCGCTGCTGGCCCTCCTCGGACTGGGCGTGCTCGTCGGGCCGCTGCGCCTCATCCTCGGAGGCGCCACCGGCCGTGCGCTCATCCCCGTGATCCAAGCCAGCGGCATGGCCGGCATCGGCGTCGGGCTGGGGCTGCTCGTCGGAGTGTTCATGGCATGAGGGTGTTCTCGATCCCGATGCGCGTGCGCTTCCGGGGGCTGACCCGTCGCACCGGCCTGCTGCTGCGCGGCCCGGCAGGCTGGGCCGAGTGGAGCCCCTTCCCCGAATACGGCGACGAGGAGGCCGCACACTGGCTGCGGGCCGCGCTCGAAGTGGCCGAGCACGGCTACCCGGGGCCACTGCGCGACACCGTGCCCGTCAACGGGATCGTCCCCGCACTCGCGCCCGACGAGGCCGTCCGGCGCGCCCGCGAGTCCGGCTGCGACACCATCAAGATCAAGGTGGCCGGCGAGACGTCGCTCGACGCCGACCTCGCGCGCGTCAGGGCGGTGCGGGAGGCGCTGCCCGACGTCAGTCTGCGCGTCGACGCCAACGGCGGCTGGAGCCTCGACGAGGCCACCGTCGCGCTGCGGGCCCTGGCGCCACTTCGCCTCGAGTACGCCGAACAGCCGGTGGCCGCCGTCGAGGACCTCGCGCGACTGCGCTCGCTCGGGCTCGGGGTGCCCATCGTCGCCGACGAGTCCATCCGGCGCGCCGACGACCCGTACCGCGTCGCGGAGCTGGACGCCGCCGACGGGATCGTCCTCAAGGTGCAGCCGCTGGGCGGCGTGCGACGTTGCCTCGCCCTTGCGAAGGAGCTGCGCCTCCCGTGCGTCGTCTCCTCCGCGGTGGAGACCTCCATCGGCCTGCAGGCCGGCGTCGCGCTGGCCGGAGCGCTCCCCGAGCTCCCGTGGGCGTGCGGGCTCGAGACCGCTCGGCTGCTCGCCGGCGACGTCGTCGAACGGCCCCTGATCCCCGAGTCCGGCAGGCTCGTGCCACCGGTCGTCGGGCTCGAACCCACTCGCGCGCGGCGCTGGCAGGCCGACGCCGAGACCACCGACTGGTGGCTCGCGCGCCACGACCGCGTCGCCGCGCTGCTCTGACGCAGCCGCGCGTGGGAGACTGGGCCTCACGGCCCGCGCACGGGCTTTGCCGCCGAGGAGGAGACGAGATGGGCAGTGTCGAACTGGGTGCGGTAGTGGCGCACACCCTCGCCGGGCTCGGCGCCTGCGGGGTCGTCTCCGGCGTCGGTTCGCGCAACGCACCGCTGTCGCTGGCCCTGCACGCGCTCGACGCCGCGGGAGAGCTCCCGTTGCACATGGTCCTCGACGAGCGCTCCGCGGCCTTCCGTGCGCTCGGCCTCGCCAAGTCGACCGGCAAGCTCGCCGCCGTCGCCGTGACCAGCGGTTCGGCCGTCGCGAACCTGCACCCGGCCATCCTCGAGGCGCGCCACTCGGGCGTGCCCCTGCTCGTGCTCACCGCGGACCGGCCGATGGAGCTCGTCGGCACCGGCGCCAGCCAGACAGCCGACCAAGTGGGGATCTTCGGGCCGTCCGTGCTCGACGTGGTCCGGCTCTCGTCGCGCTCCGGCGGCCCTGCGGCGTGGTCGGCGGCCATCCAGCGGGCAGCGCACCTCGCGCTCGGCACGCGCACCCGGCAGCCCGGGCCGGTGCACGTCAACCTCGAGTTCACCCCGCCGCTGGTCGGCCCCCATGTCGTGCCGACAGTGCACATCGCGCGCGTCGCGCCCAGCCGCGGCGACGACCTCGTCGAGCTCGCCGAAGGGCCGCGCACCGTCGTCGTCGCAGGCGAGGCCAGCCCCCGCGAGGGCGCCGAGGCACGGGCCTTCGCCGAGCTCGCGCGGGTACCGCTGCTCGCCGAGCCCGCCTCGAACGCGCGCGCCGGCGAGTGCGCCATCGCGGGCTATCGTCGGCTGCTCGCGGGACCGCTGGCCGACGAGGTCCAGCGGGTGGTCGTCTTCGGCCATCCGACCCTGTCGCGCCCGCAACTCGCGCTGCTGGCGCGCGAGGACGTCGAGGTGGTCGTCGTGAGCCATGGCGCCACGTGGCACGACACCGGCCATCGGGCGACGCTCGTCGCCGACCGGGTCCTGCTCGCACCCCAGGCCGAGGCGTGGCTCGAGCGCTGGAGGGAGGCCGACCGAGCCCTCCCCGGCCCACCCGGCTGGTGTGGGCGGGCCGTCGCCGACGCCGTCCTCGCCTCGCTAGGTCCCGACGCCAACCTCGTGCTCGGCGCCTCCAACCTCATCCGCGACGCCGACCTCTCGCCCATCGCGGCCGCAGGCCCCGCCGTCTGGGCCAGCCGCGGACAGGCCGGCATCGACGGCACCATCGCCACCGCCACCGGCATCGCCCTGGGCACCGGGCGTCCCACCACCGTCCTCGTCGGCGACCTCACCGCCCTCCACGACCTCTCCTCACTGGCCCGGCCGGCGTCCGAACCACGCGCGAAGCTGCGGGTCGTCGTCGGGGATGACGACGGGGGATCCCTGTTCCACAAGCTCGAACAGGGCCGCCCGGAGTACGCGGATGCGTTCGAGCGCGTCTTCGCCACGCCCCAGGGGGTCGACATCGCCGCCGTCGCCGCCGCCTACGGCTGGGACACGGTGGGGGTCGACGACGAGCAAGCCCTCGCAGCCGCGCTCGCGGGCGACGCCGAGTGCATCGTCGCGCGCTACCCGCGCGGGCGCGCGTCGGCCTGATCCAGGTCGGTCAGCCAGCGTCGGAGTTCGTAGGTGGCGCGCACGTCGTCCTCGTTGTACTCGAGCACGCGCGTGCGCGAGGCCTCACGTCGGGACTCGTCCGCGCCGTCGACGGCCTCGTCGAACCACGCCTGCGACTGCAGGCCGCCCGGGTCGTCGTCGCGCCAGGAGAAGCCCGCCCCGCGCGAGGCCACCACCTTGAGGCCCAGCCCGTCGACGCCGACGAAGTTGTCGCGCACGAAGCCGTACAGGTCGACGAAGTGCTCCGGCACCAGCTCCACCGCCCGGGCCAGCACGGGGTGCCGGCTGCGATCTGCGAGCCGGCGCAGGTGCACCACCTCGTAGTCGGAGTAGTGGAACACGCGCAGGCTCGGATAGCGCTCGACCAGGCGCAGCAGCCACGACGCGAACTCGGCCGCCAACGCCACCTCCGCGTCGCCGCGCAGGTGCTCGAATCGGGCGAAGGGCACGAACTCGGGGTCGTCCTCGATGCCACTGACGAGGCATCCCCAGAGGTAGACCGAGCCGTCTCCGGCGGTTTCGATGTCGAGGTCGATCTCCACGTCGCTGCGCGGCACCCCGATCGGGTCGACGCTCACCCGCTCCAACGAGACACCGCGGGCCAGCATCCGTGCCCGACGGTGCGCCTGCCGCAGGCGCGCCTCGGAGCGGTCGCGATGCTGGGTGAGCGGCAAGTAGTCCGGCAGCAGCGTCTCGACGTCCGCCTCGGCCAGTTGGGCCACCGTCGTGATGCCGAGGCCCAGCAGCGTCTGCAGCTCCCGCACGTCCAGCGGTGCCTTCGCGATCCGCAGCGAGAGATCGTCGTCGTCCATGCGGGTGCGGCACAATTGCCACCACGCACACGACTCGCATTCCTTGATGCGGATGGGGCGGACCACTGGCTCGGGATCGTCGACGCCGGTGCGCAGTGCGGCCGTCTGCGCGACGTGGACGCGGAATCCGTGCTCGTGGTCGTAGCGTTCGAGCGGGCTGCGGAAGCGGTAGCCGGCCGTGCGCGAGAACGTGCGGAGAAATTTGAGGTCCAGCGGCACCCACGTGACGACGGGCCGGGCGCCGTCTTGGGAGTCGCCGACGATCGCCACGATGCGCCGATCGGAGCCC
Source organism: Propionibacteriaceae bacterium P6A17 (assembly GCA_000619965.1). Lineage (GTDB taxonomy): Bacteria > Actinomycetota > Actinomycetes > Propionibacteriales > Propionibacteriaceae > Arachnia. The sequence goes on along the minus strand of JHVD01000011.1, from coordinate 59,946 downwards.
CAGCCGGCCGCCTGGAGCATGCGCCACGAGTGCGCGAGCTCCAGCAGCGCCCCCTCGCGATGGCCACGGTAACGGTGATTGGGCAACGGTGTCGCCTCGGTGGGCGCGTCCACCGGCGCCACCAGCAGATCCTCGGCCCCCATCTGCTTCTCGCAGATGCGGTACGGCTTCGTCTTCAGCGGGAGATAGCTCGGCCCTTCGGTGAGCCAGTCCCGCACGAGCGCATCGCAGTGGCCGCGACGATGCCCCTGCGGGTCGTCCGGCAGTGACGGGCGCAGGATGAGCGGGGCGCCGTCCTCGACCGCGGCCCGCGTGGCGGCGAGGCCGCCGTCCACGCGGAGGTCGACGGCGCCGGGCGTGGCGGCGAGCTCGTCGAGGACCTGCCGACGCCAGTCGGTGCCGCCCTGGAATGCCTCGTGCAGCGACTCGTCCAGCGCGGGCGCCTGCACCGTCGGGTCGAACGCGTTGAACGTCTTGACCGGACAGGACCTGGCTGCGTACGGGTCGAGCAGGATCACGGGCGCCAGCCCCGGTGGAGTGCGACGATGCCGCCGGTGAGGTTCTGCCACTCGACCCGCTGCCAGCCGGCCTCGACCAGGAGGTCGGCGAGGGCCGCCTGGTCGGGCCAGGCGAGGATCGACTCGGCCAGGTAGCCGTAGGCGACCGGGTTGGGGGAGAGCTTCGCCAGCGGCGGCAGGGCGCGCAGCAGGTAGTCGTCGTAGATCGTGCGGAACACCTTGTTGGTGGGTGTCGAGAACTCGTTGACGACGACGCGCCCGCCCGGCTTGGTCACCCGCAGCATCTCCCGCAGCGCCGCGACGGTGTCCTCGACGTTGCGCAGGCCGTAGCTGATGGTGACGGCGTCGAAGGTCTCGTCGGCGAAGGGCAGGCAGAGCGCGTCGGCGTTCACGAAGTCGATCGCCGGGTACTGCTTGCGCCCCTGCGCGAGCATGCCGTAGGAGAGGTCTGCGGCCACGACGGTGGGCCCCTGGTCCGCGAGTGCCTGCGAGGAGGTGCCGGTGCCGGCCGCGAGGTCGAGGATGCGTTCGCCGGGCTGCGGGGCGATGGCGCGGACGGTCGCGCGGCGCCAGCCGCGGTCCTGGCCCAGCGAGAGGATGTCGTTCAGGAGGTCGTAGTGGCTGGCGACGTTGTCGAACATGTCGGCGACGTCGTCGCGGCGCTTGTCGAGCGTCGCTCGGCTGAGCCTGGAGTGCTGGTTGACCTCGTGCATCCCCCCAGATTAGCCGGACTTGCCCCGGGCTGGGACAATGGCGGGCGTGGCTAAGAGAGACGTGGTGCTGAAGGTCCAGGGGCTGAAGAAGTCGTACGGGCCGGTGACGATCATCGAGGGGTTCAACCTGTCGGTGCACGCGGGGGAAGCAGTGGCGCTCGTCGGGCGCAATGGCGTCGGCAAGTCCACCATCCTGCGGTGCCTCGTCGGCGCCGATCGCCCCGACGAGGGTGAGGTCACCATCTGCGGCAACCGGCTCTCCGAGACCAATGCGCAGATCCGCCGCGACCTGGCCACCGTCATCGACGACCTCGACTTCTTCCCCGACCTCGCCGTGGTCGAACACCTCGACCTTCTCGCGAGGGCGCACGGCCTCGACGACCCGGACGACATCGTCGACGACGTCCTGGAGGAGGTCCAGCTCGTCCAGCAGGCGGGGCAGCTCCCGTCGACGCTGTCGTCGGGCCAGCGTCGCCGCCTGGCGTTGGCGACGGCCTTCGTGCGTCCCCGTCGGCTGCTCGTGCTCGACGAACCGGAGCAGCGCCTCGACGTCGAGGGCGTGGAGTGGTTGGGGCGTCGGCTGAAGCAGGATCTCGGCGAGGGCCTCGCGATCGTGCTGGCCAGCCACGAGCCGTCGCTCATCAAGGCGATCGGTGCGCGCGAGGTGCAGTTGGTGGCGCAACAGTGAGCGCCGACCAGCTCAACGCCCGCTTCGAGCCCATCGGCGAGGCCGACGAACGCGCCATCAAGCGCCTCATGGGCGACTGGCGCAACGGCCGCGCCGACCGCAGCTTCTGGGCGGCCGTCTCCGACTCCTACGTCCTGCTGTTCTCCGTGCTGGTGCTTGGCGCCATGATCGGGTCGGCGATCGTCGACGCGCAGCAGCAGGCCTCGTCGTGCACGTCGGCCGGGTGCCTCTCCGCCCGCGGCCTGCTCCCGTGGGCGGCCGCCGCTGGGATCCTGACGCTGACGCTCGTGGTCAGCCGCATGTTCGGCCCGGTGCTCGCCTCCGCGGCCGAGGGCTTCTGGCTCATGGACTCGCCGATGGACCGCCGTCGCCTGCTGGGAGGACGCTACGTGCTGGCGCTGCTGACCGCCGGCGTCGCCGGGGGTGTCGTCGCGGCACTCGTCTCCGCGCTGACGGGGCAGCCGCTCGGCCAGGTCGGCGTGTGGGCGGTGTCCGCGGCCGTCGCCGCCGCCGGGCTCACCGCCTTCGCGGCCTTCGAGCAGACCCACGAGCGGCGCTGGATCATGCTCGCGGCGCAGTGGGCATTCGGCCTGGCCGCCGTGGGCACGCTCGGGGTGCTCGTCGCCTCCGCTGCCGGCTGGATCGCGATCGACCCGCGGGTGGACCAGCAGCTTGCGCTGATCGTGGGCGGGGTCGGCGCGGTCCTGCTCATCGCCTTCGGCGTGGCAGCGTGGGCACGTCTTCGTCGGATCCGCCGCCAGCGACTCACCTCCGGCGGATCGCTGCTGAGCGGCCTGCAGGGCGCCGCGTTCGCGCTCGAGTTCGCCCTGATCCGCGACATCCTCGTGGAGGAGAAGTGCCGCCAGAAGGGCCACGTCAGGCCCACCCGCGGCGTCGGGCGGGGCCGCAAGGCCATCATCATGCGCGACGTCCAGCGCCTGCTGCGCAACCCGCTGTCGTTGCTGGTGTTCGCGACGACCGCCGTCGTCCCCTACGCGGTGCGGGCGCTGGGCCTGCAGGCGCTCAACGTCGCGATCTCCGGCATCGTGTTGATGGCCGCGCTGATCCCGTTCATGAACTCGCTGCGCGTCATCTCCCGCACCAAGGGCCTGGAGCGCACGTTCCCGTTCGGCCCCACCGAGCTGCGGCGCGCGACGATGGTCGTACCGGGCGTCCTGGCCGCGTTGTGGGTGGCGGGGTCCTTCGTCGCCTTCGCCGGTGTCACCGGTGACGATCGGATCTCCTACGGAGAGGCCATCGCACCCGCGATCGTGGCGGGGCTCGCAGGGTTCCTCGGCGCCGTGCGCTGGGTCTCCGCGAAGCCCGCGAGCTATTCCGGACCGCTCGTGGCCACGGGCACCGGCGCCATGCCGCCGGGCCTGATGTTCTCGATGATCCGCGGCGTCGACATGATCGCCCTCATCACCTTCCCGCTGTTGTTCGGGCTGCCGGCGTGGGTGTCGGTGGTGATCGCGGGCATCGCATTCATGTTCCTGAGCTCCGGGCTGGACCAGGAAGCGCTCATGGAGCAGTCGAAGGAGCAGCGCAGACTGCTGGAGGAGGAGCGTGCGAAGGCCGCTGCGCCCAAGGAGAAGGTGAAGATCCAGCGCGGCCGCCGCTGACGCGCCACGAGCGCGGCGGGGACGCCTGCGGGCACCCTGGGCGAGCAGCCGCTGACTGGGGCGCCTCCGTCGTGCAGTGCCGGTCCGCAATGCCGTCGTGTCGATTGCGCCGAGTGGGTCATGGCACCACGCTCACGGTTCGACCGGGGAACCAGCACTGATTGCCCGGCCGAACCATGAGCGGCTTCGAGGTCAGTGTGCTCGCCTCGGCCGCCGCCGAACGAGCATCAGCCAGATCAGGGCTGTAGCCACCGTGGTCCACAGGAACATCTCCAAGGACCCGGACACGAGCCCGAAAGTGGACAGCAGGTGGGCAACGAGTATGGCCAGCAGGGCGCCGATGATGAGGGCCACCCCAGCTCGAATCAAGGATCGCACCGGGACCACCTACCTCGCCGTCGTGCTGATCGATGCGGTGTTGTTGGCACGTGCAACGATCGTTCCAGTGGGATAGTGGTATGAGTAGCAGCCATACTTCACGATGCACTGGGAGACTCTGACTTGGATCCTCGACGTTGATGTGCCGGTGCCGACGCCCTTGACCGACTTGTCGGTGACGGCCCAGCCCTCCACGGTCGGATCGATATTGCTCAACGTATACGTCGGGCTGGAATGGCTTGTCGTCTTCGTTCCGTTGCTGCAGACTTTCGCCTCGTGGCTGAACTTGTAAATGGTAAAACCAAGCAACGACTTCAGCGTGTTGTACCCGGAATAGGTCGAACAAGTCGTGGCTGCCGGGGCAATGCTTTCATTACTTGGTGACACAGCATGCACCACCATCTCCGGCCCGCTTTGGGAGGGGACCACTGCGGCGATTTCGGGATACTGCCGAACTAGGATGGTCTGTTCCTCGGCCGTGAGAGTTCCGGCAAATGCCTTGTCAACAAGCGATTTGGGCGGCGCAGCGACGTGTTCGGACGCAACTTGCTCATCGGCATGGCCGATGGCGCCGGTGGTGGCGAGCAAGGATGCCAGCGCACACATGATCAGGGGGGGCAACTTTTTCATGGAGAATCTCCTTTGACATCTCGTGGGAATGCACCCTTCAGGTAGGATAGGGGGCTGGGTGTGCTTGGGCAAGGGTTCGTGCCGGCTCATCCAAGTTCCCACCTCCATCGCAAGCCGATGGAGGCGGCGTCGACCGGCTCTTCCTCCCTGACGGTGGCTGGCAGGCGGTGTGGGTGCGAGGCGGGGCCGCACTCTCGGTCGAGGCCGGCCTCGAACAAGCCTGTGGCCGGCCTTGCGGCGTGGACTACTCCAGCCCCAGCGCCTGCAGCATCGGCAGGAACTTGGCGCGCGTCTCGTCCACCTCCGCGCAGGGCTCGGAGTCGGCGACGATGCCCGCCCCGGCGAACAGACGGATGCGTTCTGGCTGGTCCTGGCGGACGTGGCCGCCGCGCAGCGCGATGGCCCACTCGCCGTCACCCTGCGTGTCCACCCAGCCGACCGGTCCTGCGTAGCGTCCGCGGTCCATGTGCTCGATTTCCGCGATGGTCTCCCGGGCGAGGTGGGTGGGCGTGCCGCACACCGCAGCGGAGGGGTGGAGGGCTGCCGCCAGGCGCAGTGCACTGGAACCGTCGTCCATCACGCCGGTGATGTCGGTGGCCAGGTGCAGGACGTTCGGGAGGGCGAGGACCGACGGGGCATCCGGCACGTTCATCGCCCGGCAGAATGGCGCGAGGGCCTCCGCCACGGAGCTGACCGCGAACTCGTGCTCGGCCAGGTCCTTCGCGCTTCGCGCGAGCTGCGCGGCCTTCGCGAGTGGATCGGTGTGATCGGGGTCGACGGACACGGTGCCGGCGAGCACGCGCGAGGTGACGAGGCCGTTGGCGACGCGCACCAGCAGCTCCGGTGTGGCGCCCACCATGCCGTCGACGAGGTACGTCCAGGTCATGGGGTAGAGCTCGACGAGCCGCAGCAGCACGGCCCGCAGGTCGATGGGTGCCGTGCCGGAGGCGACGAGGTCGCGGGCGAGCACCACCTTCTGGACGTCGCCGGTGCGAATCAGTTCGACGCAGCGCGCCACGATGCGCCCCCACTCGTTCTGGGTGACGGTGCCGGTGCCGAGTTGCAGCGACGGGGACTGCGGAGGCTCGCCCACCGGCGGCAGGTGCAGGTCACGCAGGTCGCCCAGCTTCGTGAGCCACGCGCGGCCGCCGCGTCGGCCGATGATGATGCGCGGCACCACGAGCACGGAGCCGACGGCGGAACGGTCCGGATCGAACGCGAAGGAGCCGAACGCCAGCGGCCCCACGCCGCTCTCTCCGGGAAGCTCGGAGTCGTGGTCGATCTGCGAGGCGACCTCGCCCCACCACACGTCGGCGGTGTCGATGTAGTCCGTCTCGAACCGGGCCAGTTCGCCGATGCCGACGAAGCCCTCGCCCTTGCGCAGGAAGGCGCAGCCGGGCTCGGCGTCGGGCAGGAACCGCGTCAGGGGGCCGGGGTCGTCGATGGCCACGGTGGTGGCGCGCAGCCGTGCAGTGCCGAAATCCCGAGTCACCCTCGTGAGCATAGCGGTCCGGCCCCGACCTCGATGCACGCCTCCCATCCTGACGCCGTGCGGCGCGGCGACGTTCGGGGCGCCGCCCATCCGCTCGGGTGGGGCCGCCGGGCGGACCGCGGGCCGTCGTCGGGTGTCCTCGCCAGGGCCCGTGCGCGACCCCGTATTCCACAAGCCATTTATTGCCTAAATGCCTCCCGTGGGCCGGGTGGCACGGATCAATCGACCGCTCTAGACTGACCTCGAAGAAGCCATCGCCCCACTGTCGAGAATGAGGTGCGCAGTATGACCAGTGCCGCTCACGAAGCGGACGTCATCGTCGTCGGCGCCGGGCCGGCCGGTTCCACCACCGCCGCCCATCTGGCCCAGCACGGACTCAAGGTCACGCTGCTCGAGAAGGCCCACTTCCCTCGCGAGAAGGTGTGCGGCGACGGACTCACGCCCCGCGCCACCCGGCAGCTCATCCGGCTGGGCATCGACACCTCCGAGGAGGCGGGCTGGCTGCACAACCGCGGGCTGCGCGTGTACGCCGGACGCAAGGAGCCGTTCCACTTCGACTGGCCTGACCTGAAGGACTTCCCCAACTACGGCCTCGTGCGCCCCCGCGCGGACTTCGACCACCTCCTGGCCCAGCATGCGGTCTCGCTGGGTGCGCAGCTCCTCGAGGGCACCAACGTCACCGGCCCCATCCTCGACGAGCGCAGCGGGCGTATCGTCGGCGTCACCACCAAGGCGGGGGAGGAGTACCGGGCGCCACTCGTCGTCGCCGCCGACGGCAACTCCGCCCGCCTCGCCATCTCCATGGGCATCAACAAGCGCGACGACAGGCCGATGGGCGTCGCGGTGCGCACCTACTACAAGACGCCCCGAAGCAAGGACGACTACCTCGAGAGCTGGCTGGAGCTGTGGGACGGCGAGCCCGGGAAGTCCACGCTCATGCCCGGCTACGGGTGGGTCTTCGGCATGGGCGACGGCACCTCCAACATCGGCCTCGGCGTGCTCAACACGTCGAAGGGCTTCGGCAAGACCGACTACCGGGCCCTGCTCAAGCGCTGGCTGGACGCCACCCCCGAGGAGTGGGGCTTCCGCGACGAGAACCGCACGTGTCCCGTGCAGGGTGCCGCCCTGCCCATGGGATTCAATCGGCAGCCGCACTACGGGCGCGGACTGCTCCTCGTCGGCGACGCCGGCGGGATGGTGAGCCCCTTCAACGGTGAGGGGATCGCCTACGCGATGGAGGCGGCAGAATACGCCGCCGAAGCGATCGCCGACGCCCACGCGCGCGGCATCGGCACGAGCAGCGCCGAGCGCGCGCTGCAGGGTTACCCGGCCCGCCTGCGTGCCGAGCTCGGGGGGTTCTACCGGATGGGCAACATCTTCGTCCATCTCATCGGCAACCCGACGATCATGCGACTGTGCACCCAGTACGGTCTGCCCCGCCCGACGCTCATGCGCCTGGTGATGAAACTGTTGGCGAACCTCCGCGATGCCCACGAGGGCGACTGGATGGATCACCTCATCAACGCCTTGGCCAAAGCCGCCCCCTCGGCCTGAGCCAGACACAGCAAGTGAAGGAGTCCTCGTGAATCCATACATCCCCATCGTGGGCATGGTGGTCCTGGCCACGGTGTTCGTGGCCATTTCGATGATCCTCAGCGCCAACCTCGGTCCGGCGCGATACAACCGCGCGAAGTTCGATGCGTACGAGTGCGGTATCCAGCCCACCCCGCAGCCGGTCGGTGGTGGACGGTTCCCCGTCAAGTACTACATCACGGCGATGCTCTTCATCGTGTTCGACATCGAGGTCGTGTTCCTCTACCCGTTCGCGGTGGCCCGGGACCAGATGGACCTGTTCGTCGTGCTGCAGATGGTCGTCTTCATCGCGCTCATCTTCGTCGCGTTCTTCTACGTCTTGCGCCGCAAGGGCCTGGACTGGGACTGAATCTCTAGGTAAGGACTGCTTTCATGGGTCTCGAAGACAAGATTCCGGCCGGTGTGCTGCTGACGACGGTCGAGGCCGTCGCCGGCTGGCTGCGCAAGGCCTCGTTCTGGCCCGCGACGATGGGCCTGGCCTGCTGCGCGATCGAGATGATGGCCTACGGTACGCCCCGCTACGACGCCGGCCGCTGGGGCCAGGAGGTCTTCCGCGCCTCGCCGCGTCAGGCCGACCTCATGATCGTGTCGGGGCGAGTGAGCCAGAAGATGGCGCCGGTCGTCCGTCAGGTCTACGACCAGATGCCGAACCCGAAGTGGGTCATCTCGATGGGTGCCTGTGCAAGCTCGGGCGGCATGTTCAACAACTACGCCGTGATCCAGGGCTGCGACCACTTCCTCCCCGTCGACATGTACATCCCCGGCTGCCCTCCGCGTCCGGACATGCTCATCGACGCGATGTTCAAGCTGCGTGAGCAGGTCCAGCACACGAAGATGGGCGCGCACCGCGTCGCCGAGATCGAGGAGCTGGAGCGGGCCGCGCTGGCCGCGCCCGCGAAGATCGAGCAGAAGGGGCTCATGCGATGACCGACGAGATCCTCCCCGAACACCGTCCCACCGACCAGGCGCCCAAGGCGCCCGTGTTCGCGACGAAGTCGGGCATGTGGTCGCGCGGCTCGGGCGACACGTCCGGCTACGGCGGCATGCAGCGCACCCTATCGATGCCGGGCCTCACCGAGGCGCCCTTCGACGACCGCGACGCCGACGCGATCCACTCGCGGGCCCTCGAGGTCGTCGATGGCTTCGGCCAGTTCCCCGTGCTGTTCGATCGTGGCGAACTGACCATCCACGTGCCCCGCGAGCGGCTGCTGGAAGTGGTCCAGCAGTTCCGCGACGACCCCTTCCTGCGCTTCGAGGTGTGCGTCTCGGTCTCCGGCGTGCACTACCCGGAGCAGGCCGGCGCCGAGCTGCATTCGGTCTACCACCTGCTGTCGATCACCCACAACCGTCGTGTGCGTCTCGAGGTCTCGTGCCCCGACGACGATCCGCACATCCCGTCCGTGGTCGGCACGTACCCGCACACCGACTACCACGAGCGTGAGGCGTGGGACATGTTCGGCATCATCTACGACGGACACCCCGGCCTGACCCGCATCCTGATGCCCGACGACTGGGAGGGCCACCCGCAGCGGAAGGACTACCCGCTGGGCGGCGTCGACGTCGAGTACAAGGGCGCCTCCGTCCCGGCACCCGACAACCGAAGGAGCTACTCGTGAGCCAAGACGTCTTCGCAGGTCCGGGCGAGAAGCCCGCAGACCGCGTCTACTTCTCCACCGGCGGGGACTGGGAGGACATCGTCTCGGAGCAGGCCGAGCGCGGCGACGAGACCGTCGTCGTGAACATGGGTCCCCAGCACCCGTCGACCCACGGCGTGCTGCGCCTCGTGCTCGAGATGGACGGTGAGACCGTCACCTCCATCCGCCCCGGCATCGGCTTCCTGCACACGGGCATCGAGAAGAACATGGAGTTCAAGACTTGGACCCAGGGCGTGGCGTACGTGACCCGCATGGACTACGTCGCCCCCATCTTCAACGAGGCCGTCTACTGTCTGGCCGTCGAGAAGCTGCTCGGCATCACCGACCAGATCCCCGAGCGCGCCAACGTGATCCGCGTGTTGATGATGGAGCTCAACCGCATCGCCTCCCACCTCGTCGCCATGGGTACCGGCGGCATGGAGATCGGCGCGCTGACGGTCATGACGATCGCGTTCCGCGAGCGCGAGATGATCCTCGACTTCTTCGAGGACATCTCCGGCCTGCGCATGAACAACGCCTTCATCCGCCCCGGCGGCGTCGCCAACGACCTCCCGGAGGGCGGGCTGGACCACCTGCGCACGGTCATCGACTGGCTGGAGAAGCACCTGCCGGAGTACGAGACCTTCTGCAACGTCAACCCGATCTTCATCGGGCGCCTCAAGGACGTCGGCTGGGTCGACCTCACCGGCGCGATGATGCTCGGCATGTCGGGGCCGCGCCTGCGCGGCACGGGCTTCGACTGGGATCTGCGCAAGTCGCAGCCCTATTGCGGCTACGAGACGTACGATTTCGACACCGTGACCTGGGAGGGCAACGACTGCTACGCGGCGTTCCGCATCCGCATCGCCGAGTGCTGGGAGTCGCTGAAGATCGTCAAGCAGTGCCTCGAGCGCCTCGAGGCGACGCAAGGTCAGCCCGTGATGGTGGAGGACAAGAAGATCGCGTGGCCGGCGCAGCTCACGGTGGGCGCGGACGGCCAGGGCAACTCCAACGAGCACATCAAGCACATCATGGGCGAGTCCATGGAGGCGCTGATCCACCACTTCAAGATCGTCACCGAGGGCTTCAAGGTGCCGGTGGGTCAGGTCTACGAGGCCATCGAGTCGCCCAAGGGCGAGCTCGGCTGCCACCTCGTCTCCGACGGCGGCACCCGCCCCTACCGGGTCCACTTCCGCGATCCCGGATTCAACCATCTGCAATCCGTGCCGTACCTGTGTGAGGGCGGCATGATGTCCGACGTCGTGGTGGCAATCGCCAGCCTCGACCCCGTCCTGGGAGGTGTGGACCGATGAGCGGCCACTTCGAATCGTTCTTCCCCGAGTCCGGCTCCGTGGACTACTCGGACCAGTCGACCAACATCGACGAGACCACCATGGCGGAGCTGCGCGAGCTGGCGGGCCGCTACCCGCAGCCGCGCTCGGCGCTCCTGCCCATGCTGCACCTCGTGCAGTCCGTCGACGGGCGGGTGAGCCCCCGCGGCATCGAGGCGTGCGCCGAGGTGCTCGGCATCAGCACCGCGCAGGTCTCCGGCGTCGCCACCTTCTACACCATGTACAAGCGCCGCCCCGCCGGCAAGCAGCACGTCGGTGTCTGCACGACGGCGCTGTGCGCGGTCATGGGCGGCGACATCCTCCTCGACCGCGCCAAGCGCAAGCTCGGCATCGACGAGGGCCAGACCACCCCCGACGGGCAGATCTCGCTGGAGCGGCTCGAATGCAACGCGGCCTGCGACTTCGCCCCCGTGATGATGGTCAACTGGGAGTTCTTCGACAACATGACCCCGGAGAAGGCCGACGAGCTGCTCGACAAGCTGATGCGCGACGAGGAGGTGGTCAGCCCCCGCGGCGCGACCATCACGTCGTGGAAGGAGGCCGAGCGCGTGCTCGCCGGCTTCCCCGATGGTCGAGCCGACGAGGGCCCGTCGGCCGGAGAGGCGTCCCTGCTGGGGCGCCGCATCGCCGAGGAGCGGGGCTGGAAGGCCCCCACGCCCGGCGCATCCGCTGAACCCACCGCGCAGAAGGAGTCGGAGCAGTGACTGATCTGCTGACGCCCGTCCTCTCGGAGCACTGGGGCGAGCAGGGCTCCTGGAAGCTCTCGCGCTACGAGGCCACCGGGGGCTACCGTGCCGCCCGCAAGGCCATGGCCATGGATCCGGCCGACATCATCGCGACGGTGAAGGACGCGGGGCTGCGCGGCCGAGGCGGCGCGGGCTTCCCGACCGGCATGAAGTGGAGCTTCGTGCCGCAGGACAATCCGAATCCCAAGTACCTCGTCGTCAACGCCGACGAGTCGGAGCCGGGCACCTGCAAGGACATGCCGCTGCTGCTGGCCAACCCGCATTCGCTCGTCGAGGGCATCATCATCGCCTGCCGGGCGATCAACTCGCACCAGGCCTTCATCTACTGCCGCGGCGAGGTGCTGCACGTGATCCGTCGCCTCCAGCAGGCGGTGCGCGAGGCCTACGCAGCGGGCTACCTCGGCCGCAACGTGTTCGGCTCCGGCTACGACGTGGACCTCATCGTGCACGCGGGTGCGGGCGCCTACATCTGTGGTGAGGAAACCGCGCTGCTCGACTCGCTCGAGGGCCGCCGTGGCCAGCCGCGCCTGCGCCCGCCGTTCCCGGCCGTCGCGGGCCTGTACGCGTCGCCGACGGTGGTCAACAACGTCGAGTCCATCGCGTCGGTGCCGAGCATCATCGAGCACGGCAAGGACTGGTTCCAGTCCATGGGCACCGAGAAGTCCAAGGGCTACACGATCTACTCCCTCTCGGGCCACGTCGCCAACCCCGGGCAGTTCGAGGCGCCAATGGGCATCACGATGCGCCAGCTCCTCGAGCTCGCCGGCGGGATCCGCGCCGGGCACGAGCTGAAGTTCTTCACCCCGGGCGGCTCGTCGACGCCGATCCTCACCCCGGAGCACCTCGACGTCCCGCTCGACTACGAAGGCATGGCCAGCGTCGGCACGATGCTCGGCACCAAGGCCCTCCAGTGCTTCGACGACACCACGTCGGTCGTGCGCACGACGCTGCGGTTCGTGGAGTTCTACAAGCACGAGAGCTGCGGCAAGTGCACGCCCTGCCGCGAGGGCTCGTGGTGGCTGGTCCAGCTGCTGATGCGCTTCGAGCAGGGCACCGCCCAGGAGGGCGACGTCGACAAGCTGCTCGACATCTGCGAGCAGATCGGTGGCAAGTCGTTCTGTGCGCTGGCCGACGGCGCCGTCGCCTGCGTGACGAGCGCGGTGCGGCACTTCCGTGAGGAATTCGAGCAGGGGTACCACACGCCGGCGTGGGAGCTGTTCCCGTATGAGAAGAGCGCCCTCTTCGCCCAGGAAGGAGCCAAGTGATGAGCGTCGACGCCAAGACCTCCGCAGAGGTGCAGCCGAGGCCGGACCTCGTCAACCTCACCATCGACGGGGTGCCGGTGAGCGTGCCCAAGGGCACCCTCATCATCCGCGCCGCGGAGATGATCGGCACGAACATCCCGCGCTTCTGCGATCACCCGCTGCTCGATCCGGTCGGTGCCTGCCGCCAGTGCATGGTCGACATCCCGGATGCCGGCAACGGGCGTGGCTTCCCCAAGCCGCAGGCCTCCTGCACGATGCCGGTGGCCGAGGGCATGGTGGTCAACACGCAGGTCACCTCCGAGGTGGCGAAGAAGGCACAGCAGGGCATCATGGAGTTCCTGCTCATCAACCACCCGCTCGACTGCCCGATCTGTGACAAGGGTGGCGAGTGCCCGCTGCAGAACCAGGCGCTCAGCCACGGCCGTGGCGAGTCTCGTTTCGGGGGGCTCAAGCGGACCTTCCCGAAGCCGGTCAACGTCTCGGCGCAGATCCTCCTCGACCGCGAGCGCTGCGTGCTGTGTGCGCGCTGCACCCGGTTCTCCGAGCAGATCTCCGGCGATCCGTTCATCGCGCTCGTCGAGCGCGGGGCGCTGCAGCAGGTGGGCATCTACGAGCAGGATCCCTACGAGTCCTACTTCTCGGGCAACGTCGTGCAGATCTGCCCCGTGGGCGCCCTCACCTCGGCCGCCTATCGTTTCCAGTCGCGCCCGTTCGACCTCGTGTCGACGACGACGACCTGCGAGCACTGCGCGGCCGGCTGTGAGCTGCGCACGGACCACCGTCACCATCAGGTCAAGCGGCGGCTGGCGGGCAACAACCCGGCCATCAACGAGGAGTGGAACTGCGACAAGGGCCGGTTCGGCTTCGTCTCGGCCCGCGAGGATCGCCTCAAGTACCCGCTCGTCCGTCGCGACGGCGTGCTGAAGCCGGCGTCGTGGCCGGAGGCCATCGACGCGGCGGTCGAGGGTCTCAAGAAGGCGGGGGAGGCCGTCGGTGTGCAGACCGGCGGGCGTCTCACCGTCGAGAACGCGCTGGGCTACTCGCGCTTCGCCCGGGCGGTGCTCGGCACCAACAACATCGACTTCCGCTCGCGTCCGTCCTCCGATGAGGAGGCCCAGTTCCTCGGGGCGTTCGTCGCGGGGCGCGCCCAACTGCGCTACTCGGACCTCGACGCCGCGAAGCGCGTGGTGCTCGTCGCGTTCGAGCCCGAGGACGAGATGCCGATCGCGTTCCTCCGGCTCCGCAAGCTCGTGCGCAAGCAGGGGCTCCGGGTGCAGACGATCGCACCGTTCGCGTCGGTCGGATCCCGCAAGCTGTCGGCCGAGCTCATCGCCGCCGCCCCGGGCGGGGAGGCTGCGGCACTCGAGTCCCTCACGGATCTCGACGGCTCCGCGATCATCCTCGTCGGCGAACGCGCCGCGACGCTGCCCGGCCTGCTGAGCACCGTCGCCCGCGTGGCCGACTCCACCGGAGCCCGCGTCGCGTGGATGCCGCGACGCGCCGGGGACAAGGGCGCGCTCGACGCCGGCTGCCTGCCCGGGCTGCTGCCCGGCGGGCGTCCCGTCACCGACGTTGCCGCGCGCGTCGACGTCGCCTCCGCGTGGGGCGTCGACTCGCTGCCCGCTGGGCCGGGGCTTGCCGCAGACGAACAGTTCGCGGCGCTCGCCGCGGGCACGCTCAAGGCGGTCGTCGTCGCGGGTGTCGAGCCCGGCGACCTCGCCGATCCGGCTGCCGCGCTCGCGGGACTTGAGGCGGCCGACTTTGTCGTGTCCATCGAGCAGCGGCCATCGGAGGTCACCGAGCGCGCCGACGTGGTGTTCCCGGCGGCGCTCGTCGAGGAGCAGTCGGGCCACTTCCGCAACTGGGAGGGCCAGGACCTGACCGTCGGCTTGGTGACCACTGCGACGCAGACCCCGTTCACGGACCTGCGCATCCTGGCCGCGCTCGCCGACGCGCTGGGCAAGCCGCTCGGGATGCGGACCCCGGCCGCGGCGTGGACCGCGTTCCACGAGCTGCAGGACTGGGACGGTGGACGCCCCGCCGCTCCCGCCGTTGCCCCCGCGGCAGCGGGGGAGGGCCTCGTGCTCGCCGGCTGGCGGGAACTGCTTGACGCGTCGAGGGGTAACGACGGGGAGATCGCCCTGCGTGCGACCGCGCGTCGGCCCGTGCTGCGGGTGTCGCCGGCGACCGCCGAGCGGCTCGGTCTCGACGAGGTGGCGCGCGTCGCCGCCAATGGCCGCGAACTCGTCCTGCCCGTGGTGGTCACCGCGGACATGGTCGACGACGTGGTCTGGGCTCCGTTGAACCCGGGAGAGGATCGGCTCGCCGTCGTCCCGGGTAGGCCTGTGGCGGTGACCGCCGTCACGTTCGAGGGGGGAGAGGACGCATGAACCCCATTTTCTTCCAGGATCCCTGGTGGCTCGTCCTGACGAAGGTCCTCGTGCTCTTCGTCGTCCTGCTGCTCTGGACGATCTTCAACGTCTGGTACGAGCGGCGCCTCGTCGGCAAGATGCAGCACCGTCTCGGCCCGATCATGAACGGCCCGTTCGGTCTCGGACAGGCACTGGCCGACGGCGCGAAGCTGATCTTCAAGGAGGATTTCCGCCCCAAGAAGGCAGACCCGTTCATCTTCAACCTCGCGCCGCTGCTGGCCGGCATGGCCGCGTTCACGACGTGGACCGTGATGCCGCTCGGCGGGACGGTCACCATCGGCGGGCACGAGACGCGCCTGCAGGTGACCGACCTGCCCGTGGCCGCGCTGTTCGTCATGGCGATCGCGTCGATCGGCATCTACGGCATCGTCCTGGCGGGCTGGGCCGGCAACAGCTCCTACTCGTTCCTCGGCTCGATTCGTTCGACGGCCCAGATGATCTCCTACGAGCTGTCGATGGGTCTGGCCATGGTGGGCGTGTTCATGATGGCCGGCACCATGTCCACCTACGGCATCGTCGAGGCGCAGAACCAGCCGATCCCGTTCGCCAACCCGTTCACCGGTGAGCTGTTCATGAACGGCGAGCACGGGATCATGGGCTGGTACTGGTTCCTGCTGTTCCCCTGCTTCGTCGTCTACGCGATCGCGATGGTCGGCGAGACCAACCGCGCACCGTTCGACCTGCCCGAGTGTGAGTCCGAGCTCGTCTCCGGCTACCTCACCGAGTACTCGGGCTTCCGCTACGCCATGTTCTTCCTCGCGGAGTACATCAACATGGCGACGGTCTCCGCGATGTGCACGACGCTGTTCCTGGGCGGCTACCTGATGCCGTGGCCGCTGAACCTCATCCCCGGCTTCGACAACCCGTGGCTCGGACCGATCGTGTTCATCGTGAAGACGCAGCTGCTGCTCTCCGTCTTCGTGTGGCTGCGCGGGACGCTCCCGCGCTTCCGCTACGACCAGTTCATGAACCTCGGCTGGAAGTACCTCATCGAGATCGTGCTCGTCTACCTCGTCCTCGTGATGATCTTCCCGAGCGCCTCCGCGCTGCTGGGCGTGCTCGTCACGATCGCGGTCCTGGGCCTGATCGCGATGAAGCGCCGGACGGATCTCGGCGAGCCGGATCCGGAGGCGCCGCCGGTGGCCAGCGACGAACCATTCGATCCATTCGCCGGGGGCTATCCGGTGCCTCCGCGCCCGGGCCAGCGGATCCCGGAGCTGGCCGGCGTCGTCGCCGGCGGGCATGAGGACATCGACGTCGAGGCGTCCGAGGACGCCGGGAAGAAGGAGGAAGCCTGATGACGGGATTCCTGGACGAGTGGGCCGGCTTCGGCATCACCTTCAACACGATGTTCCGCAAGACCTTCACGCAGGGCTACCCGCACAAGAAGGGCGAGGAGAAGGTCACGATGCCGCGCTTCCACGGCCGGCATCAGCTCAACCGCTGGCCGGACGGCCTCGAGAAGTGCGTGGGGTGTGAGCTCTGCGCGTGGGCGTGTCCTGCGGACGCGATCTACGTCGAGGGCGCGGACAACACCGACGAGAACCGCTACTCGCCGGGCGAGCGCTACGGGCACGTGTACCAGATCAACTACCTGCGCTGCATCTTCTGCGGCATGTGCATCGAGGCGTGCCCGACGCGCGCCCTGACGATGACCAACGAGTTCAAGATCGCCGACACGACCCGCAGCAAGCTGATCTACACGAAGGACGAGCTGCTGGCCCCGCTCCTGCCGGGCATGGAGCAGCCGCCGCACCCGCGTCGGCTCGGTGACGACGAGGACGACTACTTCCTCGGCCTGCCGCCCACCGGCGAGCTGGACACCCGCACCGCCGCACGACAAGGAGTGGCCGAATGATCCCCCTGGTTCCACTGGCCACCGCCGGTGACGTGGCGTTCTGGGTGGCGGCGCCGCTCATGGTGTTCTGCGCCCTGGCCTTCGTGATCTCCCGCAAGCCCGTCCACTCGGCGGTCTACATGGCCGGCCTCATGATCGGCCTGGCGGTGCTGTTCGCGGCGATGGACGCCCCGTTCCTGTTCGTGGCGCAGATCATCGTCTACACCGGCGCGATCTTGATGATGTTCCTGTTCGTCGTCATGCTGATTGGCGTCCAGTCCACCGACTCGATCGTCGAGACGATCAAGGGCCACCGGGTCGCCGCGATCCTCGCGGCGCTCGGCGTCGGCGCCCTGCTCGTCCTGGCGGTCGGCCAGCTGGCCGACTTCGGCGAGCCGGCGAACCTCGTCGAGGCGAATGCCGACGGCAACGTCCAGGGTCTCGCGGCGCTCGTCTTCCACGACTACGTGCTGGCGTTCGAGGTGGCGGCGGCCCTGCTGATCACCGCGGCCATGGGCGCCATCCTGCTGACGCACGCCGACGAGCTCCAGAAGAAGCTCACGCAGGCGGAGTCGGCCGAGGAGCGTCGTCGCGCCTACGCCGAGACCGGCGCCCACCCGGGCCCGCGTCCCAGCTCGGGCGTCTTCGCCAGGCACAACGCCATCTCGGTGCCTGCGCTGCTGCCGGACGGTTCCGTCGCGGAGACGTCGCTGTCGCAGACGCTGCTGGACCGCGGCATCGCCGTCGACGTCGACCAGCTCCGTGCGCCCACCGATCAAGTGCGCAAGGCCATCGAGGCCTCGCGCGCGCAGGCTGAAGGAGACCAGGAATGACAACCGGTTCGCTGCTCGTCCTGTCCGCGATTCTGTTCACGGTCGGTGTCGCAGGCTTCCTGCTCAGGCGCAACGCGATCATCGCGTTCATGTCGATCGAACTGATGCTGAACGCCTCGAACCTCGCGTTCGTCGCGTTCGCCCGCCAGCACGGCAACCTCGAAGGGCAGATGGCGGCCTTCTTCGTCATGGTCGTCGCCGCCGCCGAGGTCGTCGTCGGTCTGGCAATCATCGTCTCCGTCTACAGGGCGCGCCGCTCGGCCTCGGTCGATGACGTCAGCCTGATGAAGTTCTAAGGGGCCCAGCACCGTGATCCTTCTCGAAACCATGGAAACCACCGCAGCAGTGGGGCTCTTCTCGCTCGCGCCGCTGATGATCGGGATCCCCCTCGCGACGGCCTTCCTCCTGCTGCTGCTGGGCCGCGTCTCGGACGCGTGGGGCCACTGGCTGGCCACGCTGGCCCCGATCGTGTCGTTCACCATCGGCCTCCTGCTGTTCCTGCAGATGCTGGGGGAGCCGCGCGCCGTCGAGGTGAAGGTCTACGAGTGGCTTGCCACCGGCAGCTGGAGCGTCGACATCGGGCTGCTCATCGACCAGCTCTCGATCCTGTTCGTGCTCCTCATCACCGGTGTGGGCTCCCTGATCCACATCTACTCGATCGGCTACATGGCCCACGACGAGCGGCGTCGGCGATTCTTCGCCTACCTCAACCTCTTCATCGCGGCCATGTTGACCCTGGTGCTCGCCAACAACTACCTCGTGCTGTTCATCGGCTGGGAGGGCGTCGGTCTGGCCTCGTTCCTGCTCATCTCGTTCTGGGCGCACAAGGACTCGGCGGCCGCTGCCGGCAACAAGGCCTTCATCGTCAACCGTGTCGGTGACCTCGGCCTCGCCTCCGCGATGTTCACGATGTTCGCGCTCATCGGCTCGGTCAACTTCGCCGACGTGAACGCCGCGGCCCCGCAGATGGGAGGGTGGGCGACCCTGATCGGCTTCCTCCTGCTGCTCGCCGCCTGCGGCAAGTCGGCCCAGGTGCCGCTGCAGTCGTGGCTGCTCGACGCCATGGAGGGCCCCACCCCGGTGTCGGCACTCATCCACGCGGCGACGATGGTCACCGCCGGCGTCTACCTCGTGATTCGCTCGAACGCGATCTACGCCCAGTCGCCGGAGGCGACGATGGCCGTCGCGGTCATCGGCACCATCACCTTGTTGGCTGGTGCCTGGATCGGTAGCAGCAAGGACGACATCAAGAAGGTCCTCGCGGGCTCGACGATGTCGCAGATCGGCTACATGATGCTCGCCGCCGGTCTCGGGCCGATCGGCGCGGCGTTCGCGATCTTCCACCTCATCACCCACGGCTTCTTCAAGGCGAACATGTTCCTCGGCGCAGGCTCGGTCATGCACGGCATGAACGACGACGTCAACATGCGCCACTTCGGTGCCCTGGCGGGCCCGATGCGGATCACGTTCCTCACGTTCGCGATGGGCTACCTCGCCATCATCGGCTTCCCGTTCACCGCGGGCTTCTACTCGAAGGACCACATCATCGAGGCGGCGTTCCACCAGAACACCGTGCTGGGCGTGCTGGCGCTCATCGGTGCCGGCATCACCGGCTTCTACATGACCCGCCTCATGATGATGACGTTCGCCGGACGCAAGCGCTGGCAGCCCGGCGTGCACCCGCACGAGTCGCCGCTGGTGATGACGATCCCGCTCATCATCCTCGCGGTGCTCTCGCTGGTGGCCGGCCTGTTCATGAACGGCTGGATCCAGGAGTGGCTCGCGGTCCCCACGGGCCACGAGGTGCACAACACCGGCCTCCTCCACATCACCCCGATCGGCTGGCTCACCATGGCCGTCGTCGCCGTCGGTGTGGCGATCGGCTGGTACATGTTCAAGGACGACATCGCGGAGACCGAGCCTCAGACGCGCAACGTGTTCGCGCTCGTCGGTCGCAACGACCTCTACGGCGACGCCTTCAACGAGCACGCGATCATCCGCCCGACGAAGGGCCTCGCGGCCGGCCTGGCCTGGTTCGACCGCACCACGCTCGACGGCATCCCCGAAGGGGCAGCGGTGGTCGCCGGAGGGCTCGGCAACTACCTGCGCAAGGGCCAGAACGGCTACTCGCGCAGCTACGGGCTGATCCTCGTCGCCGGTGTCATCCTGCTCGCGGCCGTGGTCGCACTGGGGCAGCTGGGCTAAGGAGATATGAAGAAATGCTGTTGACAATCCTCGCCCTGCTGCCGATCTTCGGCGCCGTGATCGTCGCATCCCTGAGGGGCGACGTCGCGAAGCTGGTGGGCATGGGGTTCGCCCTGACCACGCTCGTCGTGGGTGTGACCACTGCGATCCTGAGCTTCGGCAATGCGACCGCGCTCGCGATCTCCGTGCCATGGATCCGGCCCATCGGCGCCTACTATGCGCTCGACATGATGCCGATGGACGCGATGCTCGTGATCCTCACGGTCATCCTCGTCCCGGTGGTGTTCCTCGCGGAGTGGCACATCGACCGTCGCGACGACATCCGCGGCACCGCGAGCGGGTTCTTCTCGCTGGCGCTGCTGATGGAGGGCCTCGCGCTGATCGTGTTCCTCGCCGGCGACCTGCTGTTGTTCTACCTCGCCTTCGAGGCGACGCTGATCCCGATCTACTTCATGATCGGCCGCTTCGGTGGCGTCGGACGCGAACGCGCGGCGATGAAGTTCCTGCTGTTCTCGCTCGCCGGTGGACTGGTGCTCCTGGTGGGCCTCGCGGGCCTCTACGCGGTGTCCGTGCAGGCCGGCACTCCGAGCCTGCTCATCGGCGACCTCGGCGGCCTCGAGATGGCGCCGGCGACGGCGAACTGGCTGTTCGTGGCAGTGTTCTTCGCGTTCGCGGTGAAGGCGCCGCTCGTCGGCCTGCACAGCTGGCTGCCCGACACGGCCGCCGCCGCCACCCCGGGCACCTCGACGCTGCTCGTCGGCGTGCTCGACAAGATCGGCACCTTCGGCATCATCAAGATCTGTCTGGTGATCTTCCCCGAGTCGATGCAGTGGGCGGCGCCCGTAGTGCTCGTGTGGGCGATCGTGTCGATGCTGTTCGGCGCGCTGATGGCGATCAACGCCACCGACATGCTGCGGCTCGTCAGCTACACGTCGATCAGCCACTTCGGCTTCATGGTGTTCGGCATCTTCGCGCTCACCACCCAGTCGATGACCGGCTCGATCTTCTACATGCTGAACCACGGCTTCTCGACGGCGGCGCTGTTCCTCGTCGTCGGCTTCCTCGTCGTGCGCCGCGGCTCCGCGGACATCCACGCGTTCGGCGGCGTCCAGAAGGTCGCCCCCGTCCTGGCCGGCTACTTCCTGCTGGCCGGTCTCTCGGCGCTCGCGCTGCCCGGCATGTCGAGCTTCGTCTCGGAGTTCCTCGTGATGGCGGGCAGCTGGCAGCGCTACCCGGTGCAGACCGCGTGTCTGGTGATCGGCATGGTGCTGGCCGCCACCTACGTGCTGCGCATGTACAAGACCACCATGACTGGTCCCGTGACGGAGCCCGTGCAGGAGCAGGTCTCGCACGACCTGAGCCTGCGTGAGAAGGCGGCCGTGTTCCCGCTGATCGTCCTGCTCCTGGCGCTCGGCTTCTTCCCGAAGCCTGCGCTGCAGATCATCGACGAGGCGTCCACCGGCTTCCTGTCGGTGGCCGGCATCACGGATCCCACCCCGCAGTTGAAGGAAGGCGGACGATGATCAACGCTCTGGAGATCCAGGCCCCCACGATCGAGTGGGTGCCGCTGCTCCCGCTGATCCTGCTCTTCGCTGGAGCGGTGATCGGTGTCCTCATCGAGGCGTTCGTGCCGCGTGGCGTGCGTCATGCCCTGCAGTCGGCGTTGGCGCTGCTGACGATTCTCGGCGCGGGCGCGGCCGTGCTCGTCGCGCTCGCGGACTTCGAGCCGGCGAAGCTTGCGATGGACGCCATCGCCTACGACGGCCCGACGCTCGTGTTCTGGCTGTTGCTGCTGCTGTTCGGCCTCGGTGGCGTGGCGCTGTTCGCGGAGCGCGCCGTCGGCGACGGGCAGTCGGCGTTCGCGGCGTCGGCCGCTGCCGTCCCCGGCTCGCCGTTGGAGCGGGAAGCCGTCCGCCTCAAGCGGGAGCAGACCGAGGTCTTCCCGCTGCTGCTGTTCTCCCTGCTGGGCATGCTGCTGTTCGCCTCCGCGAATGACCTGATCCTGCTGTTCGTCTCGCTCGAGGTCTTCTCGCTGCCGCTGTACCTGCTGTCGGCGATGGCGCGCCGTCGCCGCCTGCTGTCGCAGGAGGCCGGCCTGAAGTACTTCCTGCTGGGCTCGCTGGCCTCCGGCTTCTTCCTGTACGGCATCGCGATGCTCTACGGCTTCTCCGGCGGGCTGAAGCTCACCGACGTCGCCGTCGCGATCGACTCGCAGGCCAACGAGGGCACCCACGTGCTGCTGATTCTGGGCCTGGTGCTGATGGCCGTTGGCCTCCTGTTCAAGATCGGTGCGGTGCCGTTCCACGCATGGACGCCCGACGTCTACATGGGCGCCCCGACGCCGGTGACCGGCTTCATGGCGATCGCGACGAAGACGGCCGCCGTCGCCGCGCTGTTGCGCGTGTTCTACGTCGCCCTCGGTGGCGCCGCCTGGGACTGGCAGCCGGTGTTCGCCACCGTCGCGGTGCTGAGCATGCTCGTCGGTGCCGTGATCGCGATCTGGCAGAACGACCTGAAGCGCCTCCTGGCCTACTCGGCGATCACCCACGCGGGCTTCATCCTCGTGGCCGTCACCGGTGCGGTCGAGGCGGGCGAGGGCGTGTTCGTCTCGTCGGTGGGTGCGGTGGCCTTCTACCTGCTCACCTACGGCGTGGCGACGCTCGGCGCGTTCGGGCTGCTGATGTCCGTGCGCCGCGCGGGCGGCGAGGCGACGCTGATCTCGGATTGGAAGGGCCTCGGCCGCTCCAACCCTGTGGTGGCGGGCGTCATGACGCTGTTCTTCCTGAGCTTCGCCGGCATCCCGCTGACCGCGGGCTTCGTGGGCAAGCTGGCCGTGTTCGTCGCCGCCTTCCAGGGCGGGTACGGCTGGCTGGTGGTCGTCGCGATCATCATGAGCGTGGTCGCCGCGTACTTCTACCTCAAGGTCATCGTGGCCATGTGGTTCCAGTCTCTAGACGAGGGCACCGAGGTTGTCGTCGTGTCGCCGTCGCCGTGGGTGTGGACCGTCGTGGTGGTCGGTGCGCTGGCGACGGTGATCCTCGGCCTGCTGCCCGGCGGCATGCTCGACGTCATGAACGGCTTCTCGGAGTTCATCCGTTGACCCGCCCTTCCTTCGACGACAGGATCCAGCAGCGGCTCGAGGCCTTCGAGCCGCTGCTGGCCGCTGCGGCCGTGGCGCGCACCGACGAGGTGACGGAGGCCGCGAGCCATGTGATCCGTGCTGGTGGCAAGCGCTTCCGCCCGATGTTGGTGTTCGTCGCGTCCGAATTCGGCCAAGGCGTGGACGAGCGGGCGCTCCAGGAGGCGGCGATGGTGATGGAGCTCACCCACGTCGCGAGCCTCTACCACGACGACGTCATGGACGAGGCCGACGTGCGTCGCGGCGCCCCCTCGGCCAATCGCTTCTACGGCAACTCGGTGGCGATCCTCGTCGGCGATTTCCTGTTTGCGCAGGCCTCCGACATCGTCGCGGGGCTGGGCGTGGACTACGTGCGGCTGCAGGCCAGGACGTTCGCGAGGCTCGTGCAGGGCCAGATCGCGGAGACGGTGGGCCCGGCCGACGGGGCCGATGCGCTCGACCACTACCTGCAGGTCATCGCCGACAAGACGGGCTCGCTGATCGCCGCCTCCGCGTCCTTCGGCGCGATGGTCGCGGGGCTGCCGCAGGACATGGTGCAGGCCCTCGACCGCTTCGGCGAGGAGATCGGCGTCGTCTTCCAGCTCTCCGACGACCTCATCGACATCCGCTCGGACGTCACCGGCAAGACTCCGGGAACGGACCTGCGCGAGGGAGTCCCGACGCTGCCGGTGCTCATGCTGCGCGCGAAGGCCGACCCCGCCGACGCGGCGCTGTTGGCCCAGATCGACGGGGACCTGTCCGACGACGAGCGCCTCGCCAAGGTGCTTGCCGCGCTGCGGGCGCACCCGATCATGGATGAGGCCGAGGCGGTGGTCAGGGCGCACGCCGACCGTGCCCGGCAGTGGTTGGCGGTGCTGCCCGATGGCGACGCCAAGGACGCGCTGCTCAGGGTGTGCGAGGAGCTCGTCACCCGCTCGGCCTGATCGCTGCGGAACGTTTGGGGGGACCCAGCCGCCGAGGCTGGGTCCCCCCAAGGGTTTCGGCTGCGGTCACCAGATCTCGACGCGCGCCCTCGGCTCGAGCCACAGTCCGTCGCCGGGCTTGGTGCCGAACGCCTCGTGGAAGGCGTCGACGTTCTTCAGGATCTCGTTGACGCGGAACTGGGCGGGCGAGTGCGGGTCGACGCTCAGCAGCATCTTTGCCATCTCGGGCCGACGCTTCACCCGCCAGATGCGCGCGTAGCCGAGGAAGAAGCGCTGGGCGGGGGTGAAGCCGTCGATGGGCTCCCCGTTCGGGTCGCCCCCGGCGAGCAGCCACGCCTTGTAGGCGATGCCGACGCCACCGAGGTCGCCGATGTTCTCGCCGAGGGTGAGCTTGCCGTTGACGGCCCCGTCGATGCCGTCGAGCGTCAGCCCGTCGAACTGCTCGACGAGGCGCCCCGTGGCCTCCTCGAACGCGGCCTTGTCCTCCGGGGTCCACCAGTCGCGGATGCGGCCCTGCGCGTCGGTGGTGGAGCCCTTGTCGTCGAATCCGTGGCCGATCTCGTGGCCGATCACCGCCCCGATCGCGCCGTAGTTGATGGCGTCGTCGGCGCCGAGGGTGAAGAACGGGGGCTGGAGGATCGCGGCGGGGAACACGATCTCGTTGCGCAGCGGATGGTAGTAGGCGTTGACCGTCTGGGGCAGCATCTCCCACTCGTCCGGGTCGACCGGCGCCATGGCGCGGGACAGCGTGTGCTCGAAGTCGAACTCGTTGACCGCGGGCAGCACGTCGCAGAGCAGCTCGGAGTCGACGCGCAGCGCCGAGTAGTCGCGCCATTTGCCGGGATACCCGACCTTCGGGGTGAATCCTGCGAGCTTCGCGAGGGCTTCCTGCTTGGTCTGCTCCGACATCCAGGGCAGGGCGCGGATCGAGAGGTCGTAGGCCTTGATGAGGTTGCCCACCAGCTCGTCCATCGCGGTCTTCGCCTCGGGACTGAAGTGCTTGGCCACGTAGAGCCGGCCCACGTCCTCGCCGACGGCGCCCTCGACGAATCCAATGGCGCGCTTCCAGCGCGGGCGCAGGGTCTCGGTGCCGGCCAGGGTGCGCTGGTAGAAGTCGAAGTTCTCGTCGACGAACGCCGTCGACAGGTAGGGCGCCAGCGAGGAGACGAGCCGCCACTTTGCCCACGCGCGCCAGCGCTGGATGGGCTGGGCGTCGACGAGCTGCCCGAGGGCCGTCATGTACGACGGCTGGCCCACGACGACGTACGCCGCCTTGGCAGCGGGGATGCGGGCCGCATCGAGGAACGCGATCCAGTCGAAGCCGGGGGCGGAGGCGGCGAGCTCGTCCCAGGACATGGGGTTGAACATCTGGACCAGATCGCGGCAGCGCACCTTGTCCCAGTGGTGGGAGGCGATGGCCGTCTCGAGGGCGAGGACGTCGTCGGCGAGCGTGGCCGCATCCTGTTCGCCCGCGAGGCCCAGCATGCGCTCCACATGAAGGCGGTAGGAGGCCAGCGTGTCCGCGTGCTCGCCGAGGCGGTAGTACTCCTCATCGGGCAGCCCGAGACCGCCCTGCCACGTGAACAGCACCATGCGCGACGGATCCCCTGGGTCTGCGTCGGCGTCGAGCCCGAAGAGCCGGCCGCCGCCGAAGCGGGCCGACCGGCCGAGGTGGCGGGCCAGCGAGGTGGCGTCGACGATCCCCTCGACGTCCGCCAGGCGGGCCTGGAGCGCGGCCGGGCTGTCGCGCTCGATGCGCTCCTCGTCCATGAACAGCCCGTAGAGGCGGGCGACGCGCGCCTCGGCAGGGTCCGTCGATGCGGGCGAGAGCCCCTCGACGATGTCGCGCACATTGCGCTCGGCGTCGTCGTTGAGGTCGATGAACGAGCCTGCGCTCGTCTTGTCGGGGGCAATCGTCGCGGTGGCGAGCCAGGCACCGTGCAGGTGGCGGTAGAGGTCATCCTGCGGGCGGACGTCCGGGTCGCGCTGGGTGAGGTCGAGTACGTTCATGCAGCCAGCCTAGTTGTACCTCTCGGAAGCGGTTGGTTGGAGGCGCGCGACGACCCGGTCCGCGATGACGCGGCAGGGGGACCTCCGCGGTGGAGCGGAACTGCCGGGGCATCCCCTTCCGAGGGGCAGGTCCTCCCGTATTCCCCGCGAACGCCGCCTCGACCCCGCGCGCCCATCTTCGAGGCGCTCGGCTCGTCGCGAGGGAGGGGCCCCCGATCTCGGAGGTTGCCGTCCGCATCCAGGGCTCGTGGCCCACGGTCCAGCGTTGGGCAGACCGGCACCGGGCGTCGTCGTCGGTCAGCGGTTCCAGACCACGCCCACCGCATCATCGCTGGAGGACAGCATGTTGGCGGTCGCGCGCGTGGAGACGGACACCGTCTCCGTGCCGGGGCTGGACCCGTCGGCGTACTGGAATGCCAGGGTGAACGAGAGGTCCAGCGGCAGGCTGGCGACGGTGAGGTCGTCGGTGGAGAGCTTCGGCTCGGCGGTCGCCAGCGGGTTGCCGAGCAGCGTCCAGCGCACCGAGCCCGGCACGATGGCCTTCGCGGGCCGGCGCCCCTGCGGGCAGCCCTCGGGGGCGATGGCGCGTTCGGCGACGCACTCGGCGAGAGAGGCGCGCACCGCGGCCAGGAAGGCCTGCCGCCCCTGCGCGCTGAGCCGCGGCGTGGCGGCGAACGGGGTCTGGTCGCCGTAGCCGAGCGAGGTGATCTCGATCGTGTTCTCCGCCGGATACTCGACGAGGGGCAGCCCCGTCGAGAGCTCGTAGATGCCGGGCACGACCTCCAGTGGCTGGAATTTCGGCACCTCGACGCCCGCCACGAGCAGGGGCAGTGCCTCGGCGTGACCGAGCTCGATCAGGACGGTGACCGTCGTGCGGGTGAGCTGGTAGCCGCCGGTGTCGCCCAGCTCGACGGGGATCATCGTGCGCACCGGGGTGTCGCCGAGGCGGTAGGAGACCTCCACCTGCGTGACGTTGGGGTCCTGGGTGAGCACCTGGATGTCGGTGATTGGTGCGGCCTGACGCACCCGGGCCTGCACCCCGGGCGCAAGCAGCAGCCGGCTGCTGCGCTCGTCGCCGCCGATCTTGCCGGTGGCGAGGGCCGTGGCGATGTCGCCGCTGGCGAGCGCTTCCAGGTAGGTGCGGACGGCCTGCTGCGGGGTGCGCTTCGCGGCCTGCGACTGGCCGTCGCTGGGCTGGACGATCGTGCGCGGGTCGACGCCGCCGCTGCGGCGCCACGAGACGGTGGCGACGCCGAGGCCGACCGCGACGAGGGAGACGACGACGAACAGCGTCAGCACTGCGCGCAGCGGGAACCGTCTGGGCGGCGGGGGATCGTCGACGTCGGGTGCGACGAAGCGCGAACGGTCGCGGGCGCGTTGCAGGATGGACTGCATCGCCTCGGGGCCATCGAGCGCGGGCGGCGACGGCCGGGGCGCGGGGGCCTGCTGGTCGGAGCGCGGACCGGGTTCGGTGGGGTAGGTGGGGCCGGTGGGCGCGGGGCGGGAGGGCGTCGTCGAGGGGGCCTCCGGCGGCTGCCAACCCCCCGGAGGCGGTGGGGCCGACGGCCGCCACTGGCTCATCTGGTGCCTGCCTCCCACGTATCCGGACCTGCGATGATCGAGGCTAGCGCAGCCTGCGGATCATCCGCGCGGACGGTGGCGATCTGTTCGCGCAGGAGGTCGTCGTAGGCGGGGCGTTGGACGCGACGCAGGATGCCGACGGGGGCCTGCTGGAGCACGCCGGGCTCGGTGAGCCGCGAGAGCGCGAAGGCGTACGACGGGTCGGTGAGGGTCTCGTCGTGGATGACGATCTCGGAGGGATCCACCGTCGCGGTCTCGACGACCCGCAGCCCGCCGAAACCGTCACGGACGACGGCTCGGTGGCCGTCGGCGCCGAACGTGATGGGTTCGCCGTGGCGCAGCGGGATCAGCGTCTCCGCGGACTCGGGCCCCTTGACCGTGTCGAAGGCGCCGTCGTTGAAGATGGGGCAGTTCTGGTAGATCTCGACGAAGGCCGCGCCCCGGTGTTGGGCCGCCGCGTGCAGCACCTCGGCCAGTTGGGCGCGATCCGAGTCGACTGCGCGCGCGACGAACGTCGCCTCCGCCCCGAGCGCAACGGACAGCGGATTGAACGGCGCATCGAGCGACCCGTAGGGGGTGGACTTGGTGACCTTGCCGAGCTCGGAGGTGGGGGAGTACTGGCCTTTGGTGAGGCCGTAGATGCGGTTGTTGAACAGCAAGATGTTGATGTTCACGTTGCGGCGCAGCGCGTGGATGAGGTGGTTGCCGCCGATCGAGAGGGCGTCGCCGTCGCCGGTGACCACCCACACGCTCAGGTCCTCGCGCGACGACGCGAGCCCCGTCGCGATCGCGGGTGCCCGCCCGTGGATCGAGTGCATGCCGTAGGCGTCGACGTAGTACGGGAAGCGCGACGAGCAGCCGATGCCGGAGATCATCACGATGTTCTCCCTCTTGACGCCGAGGTCGGCGGCGACCTGCTGGAAGGTCGACAGGATGGCGTAGTCGCCGCAGCCCGGACACCAGCGCACCTCCTGGTCGCTCACCATGTCCTTGCGGTTCAGCGGCGTCAGCGACAGCGGGACCCCGGCGAGGCCCCCGTCGATGGGTGCGGCGGTCATCGTGCTTCCTCCTTGGCGTCGACGGCGCCCTCCAGGCGGTCGATGGTGGCGGTGAGATGCTCCTCGAGCTCGGCGATCGACAGCGGCAGGCCCCGCACGCGCGAATAGCTCTCCACGTCGACGAGGAACTGCGCCCGCAGGACCTGCGCGAGCTGGCCCAGGTTCATCTCGGGAACGACCACGTGCTCGTGGGAGCGCAGGACGTCGGCGAGGTTCGCCGGCAGGGGGTTGAGGTGGCGCAGGTGCGCCGTCGCGACCTTGCGGCCGGTCTTGCGGATGAGGCGCGTGGCCGCCGTGATGGGGCCGTAGGTGGAGCCCCAGCCGAGCACGAGCAGCTTGGCCTCGCCGCTCGGGTCGTCGACCTCCAGGTCCGGGACGTCGCGCACGATGCCCGCCACCTTCGCTGCGCGGGTGCGCACCATGCGCTCGTGGTTGTCCGGATCGTAGGAGACGTTGCCGGTGAGGGCGTCCTTCTCGATGCCGCCGATGCGGTGCTCGAGGCCGGGGGTGCCGGGGACTGCCCAGGCGCGCGCGAGCGTCTCCTCGTCGCGGCGGTACGGCAGGAAGTGCGGGTCGCCGTCGGCCAGCTCGGTGGCGAAGCCGGGCGCGATCGGAGGGATCGCGTCGAGGTTGGGGATGCGCCACGGCTCCGCCCCGTTGGCGAGGTAGCCGTCGGAGAGCATGATGACCGGGGTGCGGTACGTCACGGCGATGCGGCAGGCTTCGAGGGCCGTGTCGAAGCAGTCGCTCGACGAGCGGGCCGCGAGCACGGGCAGCGGGGCCTCGCCGTGGCGCCCGTGGAGGGCCTGCAGCAGGTCGGCCTGTTCGGTCTTCGTCGGCATGCCCGTCGAGGGGCCGGCGCGCTGCACGTCGACGACGACGAGCGGCAGCTCGGTCATGATGGCGAGGCTGATCGTCTCGGACTTGAGCGCCATGCCGGGGCCCGAGGTGGTGGTGACGCCGAGGGCTCCGCCGAAGCTGGCCCCGAGCGCGGCCGCGACGCCGGCGATCTCGTCCTCCGCCTGGAAGGTCATGACGCCGACGTCCTTGCGCTTGGACAGCTCGTGGAGGATGTCCGAGGCGGGCGTGATGGGGTAGGAGCCGAGGAAGAGCTGCAGGCCGGCCTTGCTCGCGCCGGCCATGAGCCCGTAGGCGGTGGCCAGGTTGCCGGAGACCTGCCGGTAGCGTCCCGGCGGCATGGGGGCGGGGTTGACGACGGTCTGGACGGCGAACGCCTCGGTGGTCTCGCCGTAGGCGTAGCCGGCCCGGAAGGCGGCGATGTTGGCGTCGCGGATGTCGGGCTTCTTCGCGAACTTCTCGGCGAGGAAGCGCTCGGTGCCGTCCGTGGGCCGGGAGTACATCCACGACAGCAGCCCCAGCGCGAACATGTTCTTCGTCCGGGAGGCGTCCTTGCGGGTGAGCCCGAAGCCCTCGACGGCGCGCTGGGCGAGGTCGGTGAGGTCCAGCTCGTGCACGGTGAAGGCCGAGAGGGTGCCGTCGGTGAGCGGGCTGGTGGCGAGCCCGATCTTCTTCAGGTTGCGCGGGGTGAAATCGTGCGTGTCGACGATGACGACCGTCCCCTTGGGGAGGTCCTTGAGGTTGGCCTTGAGCGCGGCGGGATTCATCGCGACGAGCACGTCGGGGGTGTCCCCGGGGGTGACGATGTCGAAGTCGGCGAAGTGGAGCTGGAAGCTCGACACACCCGGCAGCGTGCCCTGCGGGGCGCGGATCTCCGCGGGGAAGTTGGGCAGCGTGGCGATGTCGTTGCCGAGGCTGGCGGCCTCCGCCGTGAATCGATCGCCGGTGAGCTGCATGCCATCGCCGGAGTCGCCCGCGAAGCGGATGACCACCCTGTTGAGTTGCTTGGACACGAAACCTCGAAACGTATCTGACAGAAGACTTCCCCGTCATTGTAGTGGCCCCCACCACGAGGTGCGCAGTCCGCGAGGGCCGGCCGCCGGCTTGCCCGACGTCGCCCCTCGGCATATTCTTAATCCCAGTTAAATAGTTGCAACTAACTAGCCGAGGTGAAGTAGCGTTGGACGTCGACATGACGAAGCTCGCCAACGAGGTGCGTCTCGCGTGCCAGCTCGTGAGCCGCAAGGTCCGCTTCGAGACCCACACGGACCTCGCCCCCCACCAGCTCGCGGTCATGTGGATGATCCAGCGCTGCGGCTCGTGCACGCCCGGCGAGCTGGCGTGCGAGGAGCAGGTCACCGCGCCGTCCATGACGAAGACCCTCGACGGGCTCGAGGAGCTCGGCTACATCCAGCGCGAAAGGGACGCCGACGACGGCCGTCGGCGGATCGTGACGCTCACCGACGAGGGCCGCGCCATGCTGCAGCGCACCGCCATGATTCGCGACTCGTGGATGGAGCAGCGGCTGAGCCCCCTTGGCGACGAGGAGCTCGACGTGCTCGCCCGCGCGGCACGCATCCTGCAGCAGGTGCTGTGATGGCCAGGACCACCACGTTCGCCTCGCTGCGCGTCCACAACTTCCGGCTCTTCTGGATCGCGTCGCTGATCTCCAGCGTCGCGGGCTGGATCAGCGTCATCGCGCAGGACTGGCTCGTCCTCACGATCCTCACCGACAACTCGGCGGCGGCTCTCGGCCTCGTCACCGGCCTCCAGTTCCTGCCCGTGCCGCTGCTGTCGCCGGTAGCGGGCGCGCTCGTCGACCGCTACAACAAGCGCCACGTCCTCCAGGCCACCCAGCTCGGCCTCGGGGTGTGCTCGCTCGCGCTGGCGCTCCTGGTCACGCTGGACGTCGCGGAGCTGTGGCACGTGTTCGTGCTGGCCGTCCTGATCGGCACCGTGCAGGCCTTCGACGGCCCCGCACGGCAGGCAATGGTCTCGGAGATGGTCGCCGAGGAGCTGCTGCCCAACGCCGTGGGCCTCAACTCGATGCAGTTCAACGCGGCGCGCCTCGTCGGGCCCGCCATCTCCGGGCTGCTGATCGGTTGGGTCGGGGTCACGCCGGCGCTGTGGATCAACGCGGTGAGCTTCGTCGCCCCCATCGTGGCGCTGGCGAGCATGCGCGTCGACGAGCTCCACCCGGCCCGCCGTCGCGCCGGCAAGGGGGCCATCCGGGAAGGCATCGCCTACGTCGCCCGCCGCCCCGACCTCGTGATGATCTTCCTCATGGTGTTCATGCTCGGCACCTTCGGCCTCAACTTCCAGGTGGCCAATGCGCTGATGGCCACCGCGGTCTTCGGGCTCGGGGCCGATTCCTACGGCCTCCTCGGCTCGATGATGGCCCTCGGCACCCTCTCCGGCGCCATCCTCGCCGCCCGCCGCGGCTACCCGCGCATCGGCACCCTCGTCGCCGCGCTCATGGGCTTCGCCGTGCTCGAGAGCCTGCTGACCGTCGCGCCCGGCTACTGGACCTACGCGATCCTGCTCGTCCCGACGGGCTGGCTCGCGATCACCGTGATGACGACGGCGAACTCGCGGGTCCAGCTCACCACCGAGCCCGAGATGCGAGGGCGCGTGATGGCGCTCTACATGGCGATCTTCCTCGGCGGCACGCCGATCGGGGCGCCGCTCATCGGATGGGTGGGCGAGCATTGGGGCGCCCGGGCGACGCTGCTCGTCGGCGGCGTGGCCACCGGCATCACGGCGCTGCTCGTCGGCGGTCTGCTGCTCGCACGCAGCGAGCACTACCCGCAGACCCTCCACTTCCTGGAGGATGTGCGCGACCGGGTGCGCAACCGACGCAGGGACCGCCGTCGGCGGTCTTGGGGCGACCCCACGGACGCGACGGATCGCAGCGCGGGATAATTGCCCATATGGGCAACAAGATCACCGCATCGGCCATTGCACTTCGACTCGGGCTCCTCGGCTACGCCATGGAGCACACGGCGGCATCAGGGGAGGAGGTCGCGCTCGTGCGGCCCATCCTGGACCGCCAGCGCGAATTCAACCGCCGCCTCGGCTTCGCCATCCCCCCGGTGGACCAGCGCATCCAGTACTTCCTCGACTCCTACTTCGACGGCACCGACTGGCAGGGCCGCCTTCCCAACCGCACGCTCGTGCTCGACGAGGAGGGCCTGGCCAGCGAAATGTCGCTGCCGCGCAGCGGCGACCACTTCGCCTCCGAGCAGTTGAGCAGCTATCGGCTCGCCAACGGAGTGCTCCACAACCCCGCCAACGACCGCCGCACCACCAAGGGCGTCTTCCACATCGCTGAGGGCGGTCTGCCCATCCAGGCCGACAAGATCGCGGTGCCGCGCGAGGTCGCCGCCCGCATATTCGCCGCGGCCCTGCAGCCGCCTGAGGAGTCCATGCTCCTGCCCTACACCTCTGCCGAGCCCCATCCGCTGCACTGCTGGGCGTCGCTGCTGCTGCGCCCCGTCGTCGTGCCGGCAGTGCCCGGCTTCACCCCGCGCCGCACGATGGAGGTCCGCTTCTTCGCGCCGGCGAGCCTCATGGCGAACCTGCACTTCGTCGAGGGCATCTTCGGCAACGCCGGCGACCCGTTCCTCCCCGAGGGGGACGCGGCGCTCGACCCGGAGACGTGGACGGGCCACACCGGGGCCGTCATCCTGGCGCCACACCTCACGAAGCTCACCAAGCGTGAGTTGGGGCTGCCCCACATCGACGACGCCACCGAGCGTCAGCGTCGGGACGGGCAGTGCTGGAACGACCCGCAGGAGCGCTACAACGGCGGCTCCGCCTTCAAGCTGTGCCTGCGCGACGAGCGTGGCGTCATCGTCACCGTCATCGCCGACAACTACTTCGGCTACTGCAAGAAGGAGGTCAAGGCGCAGATCAGCTACGCGACGAACCTCCTCGGCCTGGTGGAGGAGGAGCACGCCGGCGGCGCCCGCACCTACCCGCGCTACAACCTCGGTCAGACCTTCAGCGGCTCGCGCGTGCCCCGGCGGCGCTTCGCGGAGGCCCTCAACTGCGACCCCGATCGCTGGCGCGTCGCGCCCGAGGGGTACGCCGTCGACTCGGTCATCGACCGCCTCGTGCTCGTGCCGGAGACCGCGGAGTTCTCGCTGCGCGACTCCAGCATCACGTGGCGCAATGGCAGCGGCGAGCAGCGCATCACGCTGAAGGCCGACCACACCTACATCCTCCCCGACGGCTACCAGGTGGAGCCGGTGCACCTCGCCGTCGACGGCTCGCAGTGGACGCTCGTCGGCACGCAGCCCGTCGCCACCGAGGCGCACAAGCCGGCCACCGTCTCCGGCGGCGGCAAGTCGGAGATCTCGAAGTCGATCACCGACGCGTTCATCGTCGGCAACGTGTACGTCGAGGACTTCGAGCGCGACATGGCCCAGGTGCGCGAGATCGTCGAGCGCGACTTCTCGGACCGCTTCGCAGACCCCGACGCCCACGACGTGCGCCCGCTGCTCTCCGACGCCCGCTCCGTCGGCTCCGTCATCAAGCTGCTGAGCCCGTCGACCGACTTCACCGACGAGTACAACGCCTGGCTCGACTCGATCCCGAACCACATCAAGGAGCTCGTCTTCGTCGTCAAGCGCTTCTACCGGCCGGAGTGGGGAGAGGACTGGGTGGGCCACTTCGCGGTCCCCAGCCTCAACGGTCGCACCGGGCACGCGCTGCGCCTCGACGGCGAGAAGATCCGCGTCAACATGCTGCGCGTGGGCTACGAGGCCGGCGACTCCTGGCGCCTGTTCGGCCTGCGTCACGACTTCCACCCGGCCGCCAAGGTGCAGACCGAGGACGACATCACCGCCTCCATCGTCGCGCCGTCCAGCGGCGGGGCCGACGCACCGAGCCGCAAGTACGTCGAGAACGCGGAGCGGTTGCTGTTCCAGCGCCCCGACGACGCCATCCACCGCGGCTACGACAAGCAGACCGAGATGGACATCGCCAACGGCGCATTCCTCTCCAACTTTGCGCCGCTGGAAAGGGACGACGCGGTCGCGCTCATGGAGGACGCGGTGGGCTTCTCGCAGTTCACCAAGCCCATGCGGCGTCTCATCCGCCGCTTCGCGGAGGGCCGCTACGAGGAGCCCTACTTCGTCTCCTCGGCGCATCCGCGCATCGTCGACGGCGCCCGCTCGAAGAACCCGCGCTACCTGCAGGTGCGCCCCGACGTGGTCAACGCCAGGGCCACCGCGCTCGCCGAGCTGGGCGAGCGGCTTTCGCAGGGCCTCCGCCCGGAGGAGCCGCTGCGCCGCAGCGTCGACGTGGTCGCCGCCGGCCGCCGCAACAACGCTGCGGAAGAGGGCGTGCCCGCGCTGTGCGCCTACGGGCCGCTGCACTACATGCCGCTGCCCGAACTCATGATGGAGTTCATCTCGTCGATGACGGGCAAGTCGCCGTCGACGACGGGCGCCGGCTCCGAGGGGGCGATGACCAAGGGTCCGTTCAACTCGCTGCCCTCCGTCTACGATCTGGGGGCCGCCTTCCTCTCCTTCGCGCTCACCGGCTACGACGGTTGGCTCTCGTCGGCCGGTGTGGTGGGGCCGCACGTTCGCGTCGACCACGACATTTCGCTGCTCATCCCGGAGCTGTTCTCGCGCATGAGCGTCGAGGAGCGCGACGCCCAGCACCTGATCGACGAGGGCGCGCTCGAGGCGGTGCCCGACTTCGAGTGGGAGGGCCGCACGCTGGAGGCCAGCCGGCTCGGCTACCGCATCAACAAGAAGTTCACCACGAAGTACTTCGGGCGCATCTTCCTGCACCCGCACGTCGTCTTCTCCGACGACATGCTGCGGCCGGAGCTGCAGGACCCGGCCGAGTACGCGTCGTCGGTGGAGACGATCCTCACCACGCACGAGCGCGTGGCCAAGAGCTACTTCGAGGACGGCACGGTCAATCTGGCCATCCCGCCGATCAAGGCGCTGCTTGCGATCATGGCCCACGGCGAGTACGAGGGCCTGACCCTGCACTCGCCGGAGTTCCGGGCCATGTTCACCCGCGAGCACGTGCTCTCCTCCGACTGGTACGCAGCCCGGCTGGCCTCCGCCGCCGACGCCGAGCGTCAGCTCCTGCAGCGCTCGATCGCGGCCATCGAGGAGTTCGTGGCGGTGCCGTCGAACGCGGAGGCGGCCGAGCGGCTCGGGCTGGCCGAGAAGCTGGAGCGGCTGCGCGCCGCCACGCCGGATGCGCGCCTGCTCGTCGGCACGACGGGGCGCCAGGAGCGCTTCGCCTGAGGTGCCGATTCCGGCCCGTGGGCCCCGCACGAGTACGCTGACACGCATGGTGCAGGCAGTGGACTGGTGCGGGGACGGGTCGGTGTACGTCGTCGATCTGGCGCTGGCGTGCTGCGCCCTCGAATCGCAGGCCGCGCTGGCGCAGCGCCGACGGGTGCCCGCGGCGGAGCTGCCTGGCGACGCCAGGGTGATCGTGACCGCCTCTGGGACGCTGACGCACGCCATGACCCCCGCCCTGCGTGAGACGGTGGCCGCGCTGCCCGGGCGGCCGGTCGTCGTCGCCTTCGGGGCGTGCGCGTGCGTCGGCGGCCCTTACTGGGATTCGTACTCGGTGGCCAAGGGCGTGGGGGAGGCCGTCGCGGTGGACCACTTCGTCGCGGGCTGCCCGCCGCCGCCCGAGGCCTTCGTCGAGATCGTGGAGGCGGTGCGCCGTGGCTGACTACCGTGCCGACGCCGAGGCGGCCCTGCGCGACGGCTTCACGTTCCTGCTGCACCTCACCGCGGTCGACGAGCTGGGCCGCGACGGGGGATTCCGTGTCGTGCTGATGCTCGAGCGCCCCACCGATCACGCGAGGGTGACCGTCGAGGCGCTCGTGCCGCGCGACGAGCCGGTCGCGCCCGGCGTCGAGGACCTGTGGGCTGGCGCGGCATGGCTGCAGCGCCACGTCCACGAATCCTTCGGTGTGCGCTTCGTGCGCCCCGACGGCACGGCCTGCGACGACGCCCCTCTCATCGTGCACGGGGAGGATCGCCCGCTGCGCAAGGAGTTCCTGCTCGAGCCGCGGTCGGCGTCGTCGTGGCCGGGCGCGCTGGAGCCCGGGCAGTCCGCCCCGAGCGGGCGCAAGCTGCTGCCGGTCGGCGTGCCGGACCCGGCGGTGGTCGACAACCCCGCCGCGACGGAATCGGACATCGCGCTCAGCGCCACGG
Source organism: Propionibacteriaceae bacterium P6A17 (assembly GCA_000619965.1). GTDB lineage: Bacteria > Actinomycetota > Actinomycetes > Propionibacteriales > Propionibacteriaceae > Arachnia. Next base: position 23,237 of record JHVD01000011.1, on the reverse strand, counting down.
GGACGAGGGTGAGGCTCAGGAGATGATCCACGGCTCCATCCGCCTCATCGAGGAGCGCTGCACGTCGTGCATGATCTGTGCGCGCGAGTGCCCGACGTGGTGCATCCGGCTCACCTCGCACCAGGAGCAGACGGTGCCCGCACCGGGGGCGCGGCCCCGCACCCACAACGTGCTGGACACGTTCAGCATCGACTGGGGGCTGTGCATGTACTGCGGCATCTGCATCGAGCAGTGCCCGCACGAGGCCCTCGAGTGGGCGGGCGCGCACGTGCCGGCGGCCGAGCGTCTGGGCGACCTGCTGCACGAGCGCGGCCGGCTCGCCAACGGGCATGGCGGTGACTGAGCGCCGCTGGGTCCGCGACCTCGCGGCGGCGGCGCGCTCGCGCGCAGTCTGGGCTGGCTTCGCGGGCAGCTTCTGCATCCTGCTCGGGTCGCTCTCGCCCGCCTACCTCCCGCAGGCATCCCCGATCTGGGCGTGGCTGCCGCAGTCGGCCGTCGGCATCGAGGTGCTGCGCTGGACGGGGACGGTGCTGACCCTCGTCGGGCTGGCGCTGCTGCTCGAGTCCTGGTTTCGGCTGCGCCCCAGCAATCGTCGACGCCGCGGCCGTCCGCTGCTGCGCAACTGGGCGGTGCTCGCGATCATCGTGTCGCCGCTGCTGTTCGGGCCGCCGGTGTTCTCCCACGACGCCTACTCCTACGTCGCGCACGGCTGGCTGCTGCACAACGGCCTGGACCCATACGTCGTCGGCCCAGGCGTCCTGCCCGGCTACTTCGCCGACCAGGTGGCGTGGGTGTGGCGTGAGACGCCGGCGCCCTACGGCCCGCTCGCGTTGCGAATCTCGCACGGGCTCGTCCTGCTGGCCGGCTTCGATCCGCTGCTGGCCACGCTGCTGCACCGCATCCCGGCGCTGGCGGGCGTCGTCCTCATCGGGTACTTCGTGCCGCGCATCGCCCGCCTGGTGGGGGTCTCCCGGTCGACGGCGACGTGGTTCGCGACCCTCAACCCGATCCTGGTGATCGACTTCGTGGGCGGCGCCCACAACGATTCGCTGATGACCGGGCTCATGGTGCTCGGCATCTGGATCACGCTGCGCCACCGGTGGGTCATCGTCGGTGCGCTGGTCATCGGGGCCGCGGCGGCGGTGAAGCAGCCGGCACTGCTGGCGGCGGTGGCGTTGCCGTTCATGGTGGTGCCGTGGACGTCGTGGCGGCCAAAGCCGCTCGCGCTGGCATTCCTGCGCTCGGTCGGGTCGCTGCTGGTGGCGGTGGCGGCGTTCGTCGGGATCACGTTCGCGACGGGGCTCGGCTTCGGCTGGATGGGTGCGACGGACGTGCCCGGCAAGGTGGACACGTTCTCGCCGGTGATCCTGCTGGGCCGCATGCTGGAATTCCCGTTCGTGCTCGCCGGCCATCCCGTCCAGGGCGAGCTGGCGTTCAACCTCGTCCGGAAGGCGGGCGTGGTGGCGATCGTCGTCGGGATGGTGGTCTTCGCGATCCGCTACCTGGGCCGGATGCCGGTGCGGTTCGTGTCGTGGTCGCTGATCTGGTTCTCGCTGTGCGCCCCCGCGCTGCACTCGTGGTACCTGCTCTGGGGCGGGGTGCTGCTGCCGATGTCGCACCCGACGCGCCGCATGATGCGCGCGGCCATCGTCGCGACGGTGGCACTGCTGGGCTACAACGCGATGAACTTCGGGCTGCGCAACGGCCTGTGGGTGGTCATGTTGAGCCTGCTCGTGGCGATCTACTGGACCATCCACACCCACGAGCTGCGGCTTCCCCTCGACGAGGAGGACCCCGCGTCCAGGGAGGCACCGGCGCCCCGACGCTGACGCGCCTCGCAGGGCCACGGGGCCGGTTCCAGAGGCCCCGACGACGACCCTCGGCTGCCACGGGGCTTGGCTAGGCTGGCCGCCGAGGAGGGACTCCATGACGACACCGGTGCAGCGGCCGCCGGCCGAAGTGAGGTACGCCGACGAGTTGGCGCGGCTGGCGCAGCGGGACGCGCGGCTCGGCCGCCGCGCCCCGGACGGCTGGAGGCTCTCGGCCCCGGCGGTGGTGGAATTCGTGCTGGGCGACGGCGAGGAGATCTCCGCGAAGTTCGTCGGCGCGCGCTCGCTCGTCGAGCGGTGTGTCGTCGCGCTCGCCACCAACCGCGGCCTGATGTTGATCGGCGAGCCGGGTACGGCGAAGTCGCTGCTCAGCGAGCTGTTGGCCGCGGCGATCTCGGGCGACACCACCCTCACGATCCAGGGCTCGGCGGCCACCACAGAGGACGCCATCAAGTATTCGTGGAACTACGCGCTGCTGCTTGCCGAGGGGCCGACGGCCCGCGCGCTGGTACCTGCGCCCGTCCACCGCGGCATGTCGGAGGGCAAGGTGGTCCGCTTCGAGGAGCTCTCGCGCTGCGCCCCGGAGGTGCAGGATGCGCTCCTGTCGATCCTCTCCGAGCGGGTCCTCTCCATTCCGGAGTTCGACGGCGATGCGCGCAGCGTCCACGCGCTCCGGGGCTTCAACGTCATCGCCACCGCCAACAGTCGCGACCGTGGGGTCAACGAGATGTCGGCCGCGCTGAAGCGGCGCTTCAACGGCCTCGGCAAGGACGAGGCCCGTCCGGGGCTCGACATCCTCACCACCCGCCTTCGTGGGCCGGGCGCCGTGCAGGTCTTCGCCCGCCTCCTCGGCGGCCGGCACGCATCCACCGCACTCGAATGGCTGAACGCACACCGGGGGCTCGTCTACGCCGCCACCCTGTCCGCCCGGGACGCGGCGCCGCTCGCGCTCGTGCTGCGGGCCGCGCCCGTCGAGGAGCTGCGGGCCCACGTCGGGCACACCACCGAGGGCGTGCGGGCGGTCATCGACGAGATCCTCGCGGAGCAGGACCTCGCGCCATTCGATCCGGCGACGCCGTGGTGGGCGCAGGCCGCCCAGGGGATCACGGTGGCGCGGCTGCCGAAGGGCCTCGTCGAGACGCTGCCGCCCGTCGTCGTCGAGGAGGGGTTCAGGCTCGCCGACGCCGAGGCGCAGGTGCTCCTCACGGCGCTCATGACCGCCGACCGCGACCATCCGCTCCTCGTCGCCTTCCGCGATCAGGTGCCGGCGACGGTGCGCGACCGCTTCACGATCGCACTGCTGGACACGTGGCTCGCCCGCGGGGCCGCCGGCAAGGAGCAATGGCTGATGGTCGGCTCGGGCTGCATCGCCGGCGACGGCTTCGTCCACCACCTGACGCCGATGGTGCGCGAGTGGCCCGGCGTCGCCCAGCACCAGCGCGCGGTGCAGGGGCTCGCCGCCCTGCGCAACGTCGGCTCCGACGTCGCGCTCCAGGCCATCGCGGGCGTTGCGTCGAAGGTGAAGTTCGCCGCCATCAAGAAGCGCGCAGGGGAGGAGATGGAGCAGATCGCGTCGACGCTCGGCCTGACGCGGCCGCAGCTCGAGGATCGTATCATCCCCGACGGGGGCCTCGACGAGCGCGGGACGCGGGAGTTCAGCTTCGGGGCCCGACGGTTCCTCGCGTCCGTGACGCCCGAAGGGAAGGTGATCGTGCGCCCGCTCGGCGCGGACGGACGTCCCACGGGCAAGCCCAGGACCGCCCTGCCCGCACCCAACCAGTCCGACGACCCGCGGCAGGCCGCCGAGGCCAAGGACGAGCTCAAGGTGCTGAAGAAGACGGTCGCCGACATCGCCAAGATCCAGCGGCTGCGCTTCGAGCAGGCGATGGTCGCGGGCAGGCGCTGGAGTGCCGACGAGTTCCAGCAGTACCTGCGCCCGCATCCGTTGCTTCGTGGGCTGCTGAAGTCGGTGATCTGGGGTGTGCTCGAGGGCGAGACGCGCGTCGCGCTCGGGCGCCTCGACGAGGACGGTGCGCTCGTCGACGTGGACGACGCGCCCATCGACGTCACGGGCCGCAGCGTGTGCATCGTGCACCCGGTGGATCTCGCAGACGACGAAATCGCGCGCTGGAGCGAGGTGCAGGCCGACTACGAGCTGGTCGAGGCGTTCCCCCAGCTCTCCCGCCAACGGTTCGCGCTGCCCGCCGAGCAGGGCGACGACCTCTGCCTGGCCGGGGTTCCCTCGGCTGGGATCGATCCGGGCCGACTCGTCGGGGCGTGCACGAAGCATGGCTGGCAGCGTGGAGCCGCGCTGGATGCCGGCGTGTACCGCCTGTTCGGGCAGTACTTCGTCGCGGGCGATGTGACGGCCGTGATCCAGTTCGAGGAGGGCCTGTGGATGGGGCCGATGAGCGAACAGGACGAGCAGACGCTCAGCGCGGTGTATCTGCTGCGCGGCGAGTTCGATCCTCAGAATCTCGACCACGGGGCCGACCCCAGGTTCGCGAGTCCGACCTTCCTCGGGCCCATCGAGCACGTGCCGTGGTCGCAGGCGCCGCGCGCCGTCGTGAGCGAAGTGCTGGCCACGATCAACGCGATCGCCGGCTGAGCCGAGGGAAGTCGTCGGGCTCCCGCTCCTGGCCGCGCCGGCAGGTGCAACCTGTGCGGCTCAGTCACGGAACAAGTGACGGTTGCCTCCGGCGGACTCTCGTCACAGGTCGTAATCGACGATGACCGGTGAGTGATCGCTCATCCGCTCGTCGTAGCTCGCCTCGCGCGCGGTCCACGCCGCGGTGGCTCGTTTCGCGAGACCGGGGGAGGCGAGGTGGTAGTCGATGCGCCAGCCGGAGTCGTTGGCGAACGCCTGCCCACGCCAGCTCCACCACGAGTACGGCCCCTCGACGTCGCCCGCCAGCGTGCGCTGCACGTCGACGAGTGAGCGCGGGCTCAGGATGGACGCGAACCAGTCGCGCTCCTCGGGCAGGAAGCCCTCCGACTTCTGGTTGCTGCGCCAGTTGCGGATGTCCAGCCGGGAGCGGGCGATGTTGAAGTCGCCGACGATGAGGAACTCCCGTCCCCGCGCAGCGGCGGCGCGTCGCGCCTGGGTGAGCTGCCGGGCCAGCCCGCGCAGGAAGCGCATCTTGAACTGGTACTTCGGCTCGTCCTCGCCGTCGTAGGGGAACGCCGAACCCTTGGGCAGGTACAGCGAGACGACGGTGATGGGCGCATCGGCCAAGTCCACCTCGAGGTAGCGGCCATGCGTCGCGGCGGGCACGAGGTCGCGTCCGCCGGTGGCCTCGGTGGTGATCGCCGAGAGGGTGCCGTCGGCGACGACGTGGGCCTCGCCCCCGTGCAGCGTGCGCACTGCCTCCGGCGGCTGCCTGGTGAGGACCGCGACGCCGTTGCGCCCCGCGAGCTGGCCTAGCTCGAGCGTCGCGTGCCACCCGTCGAAGGCCTCGAGCGGAAGATCCTTGGCGCGGCAGCGCACCTCCTGGAGGCACACGACGTCGGCCCCGGATGCGGCCCAGAACGGCGCGAAGCCGCGCTTCATCGTCGCTCGGATGCCGTTGACGTTGTGGGTGGCGATGCGCATGGGGACGAGCGTACCCCGTTGGCGGCCGGCGGGTCGTCGTCGGAGCAGCCCCGACGACGACCCTCGCCTCAGCGGTAGTTCACGAACTGGGTGGCGAAGTCGAAGTCCTGGTCGCGGATGAGCTTCTGGACGGCCTGCAGGTCGTCGCGGCTCTTGCTGGAGATGCGCAGCTCGTCGCCCTGGATCTGCGCCTTGACGCCCTTGGGGCCCTCGTCGCGGATGAGCTTGGAGATCTTCTTCGCGTTCTCCTGGCTGATGCCCTCCTCCATGTGGGCGGTGATCTTCCACACCTTGCCCGACGAGCGCGGCTCGCCGTCCTTGAGGGACTTCAGGTTGACGCCGCGGCGGGCGAGCTTCGACTGGAACACGTCGAGCACGGCCTTGACGCGTTCCTCGGAGACGGCCTCCATCTCGATGTTGTCGCCGGACCAGGCGATCTGCGCGCCTGTGTCGCGGAAGTCGAATCGGGTGCGCACCTCCTTGGCGGCCATGTTGATGGCGTTGTCGACTTCCTGCCGGTCCACCTTGCTCACGACGTCGAACGAGCTCTCGGATGCCACGGATACCTCCTCAAGATGTGTCTGCTCCTGCCCAGCCTACGTGCTCGCGGCCGGTCGCGACGGATCCCTCGTTTTGCCGTGCCCGCCCGGCTGGTGCTAGCCTTGCTGGGCGCGAGAGCGCACACGGCAGGTTGCCCGAGTGGCCAAAGGGAGCGGTCTGTAAAACCGTCGGCGTAGCCTACGTTGGTTCAAATCCAACACCTGCCACGTTGAGCCCCGGATCGGATGGATCCGGGGCTCAAGTGTTCTCGCCGCCGCGATCGGGACGGTCGGTGGCGATTTGCAGTGGGGTGCCCGGCCGTGTATGTTTAACCGTCGCCAGCCCTCATAGCTCAGTGGTAGAGCGCATCCTTGGTAAGGATGAGGTCCGCAGTTCGACTCTGCGTGAGGGCTCGATCCCTCCTCGCTCGGGGAGGGGCCACGACGGGGTAGCTCAGTCGGTAGAGCAAGCGGCTCATAATCGCTGTGTCGCGGGTTCAAGTCCCGCCCTCGTCACCACAATCCCACACCGTCGATCCAGCGCACGACGCGCAGAGTCAAGGAGAGCATCATGGCCAAGAAGGGCGCGGACGTCCGTCCGAAGATCACGCTTGCCTGCACCGAGTGCAAGGAGCGCAACTACATCACGAAGAAGAACCGCCGCAACACGCCGGACCGCGTCGAGCTGAAGAAGTTCTGCCCGCGCTGCCGCACCCACCGGGTGCATCGCGAGACCCGCTGAACCACGGTTCCCCCACGCAACGGCTGCCTCCAAGGCGGCCGTTTTGCGTTTGCGCGCGATAGCCTTGGCCCCATGCCCATCACGACTGCACACGCCGGACGGACGTTTCCCGCGTCGGCGCCGTACGAGGTCAGCCGCGCGAAGATCGCGGAGTTCGCCCGTGCCCTCGGCGACGACAACCCCGCCTACTTCGGCCTCGATCCGGTCGCCCCGCCCACGTTCGCGGCGATCATCGCTGCCCAGGCCTGGGACGCGCTGTTCGACGACGAGGAGCTCGGCCTGGCGCTCAACCGCACGATCCACGCCGACCAGCAGTTCGACTTCGTCCGCCCGCTCAGGGCCGGCGACGTCGTCGTCGCGACACTGTCGATCGAGCGTGTGCGCACGCGCGGTGCGATGGACATGGTGACGGTCGAAGTCGACCTCGCCGTCGATGGCGCCACGGTCTGCACGGCGCGCTCGACGCTGATCCACACCCGGGAGGAGGCGGCATGATCCAGGGCGAGTCCCGCGAGCTGCGCGTGCCAGTGACGCGCGCCGACGTCGTGCGCTACTCGGGCGCGTCGACGGACTTCAACGAGATCCACTTCCTGGACCGCCGGGCCCGCGCGATCGGCTTGCCGGGCGTGGTCGCCCACGGCATGTGGACGATGGGTGCGGCGCTGCGCGCGGTCACCGACTGGGTGGGGGATCCGGCGCGCATCCTCGCCTATCAGGTGCGCTTCACGAAGCCTGTCGTCGTGCCCGACACCGATGAGGGCGCCGAGGTGGTCGTCGTCGCGACGGTGCAGGACGTCGTCGACGAGGTGGCGACGGTCGGGCTCGCGGTCACCTGCGACGGCGACGCGGTGCTCGGCGCGGCGAGAGTGCGGGTGCACGTGGGGGAGGAGCCGCGATGAGCGAGTGTGCGGTCCAGCGCGTGTCCAAGGCGCCCGTGCCCGTCCCCTCGCCGTACTCGGTGCTGCTCGCCGACCACACCACGCTGCGGGTGGGCGGCCCGGCGTCGCGCTTCGTCGTCGCGCGCACCCCCGACGAGGTGGCGCGGCTGGTGGGCGAGGCCGACGACGCGGGCATCCCGGTGTTGATCCTGGGCGGCGGATCCAACATGCTCGTCTGCGACGACGGGTTCGACGGGCTGGTCGTGCGCGTGGCCATCACCGGGCTCGACGGCAACGTCTCCGACTGCGGCGGCGCGGTGGTCAATGTGGGTGCGGGCGAAGTGTGGGACGACTTCGTCGCCCACGCCGTCGAGCAGGGCTGGAGTGGCGCGGAGGCGCTCTCGGGCATCCCGGGCAGCGTCGGCGCCACCCCCATCCAGAACGTCGGAGCCTACGGCGCGGAAGTCGCCGACCACATCTACTCCGTGCGCACGTGGGACCGCCAGGCGCGGGCCTTCCGCACGTTCGCCGCCGCCGACTGCGAGTTCTCCTACCGCAACTCGATCTTCAAGCGCACGCCGGGGCGCTACGTCGTGGTGGAGGTGTCGTTCCAGTTCCCGCTCGGCTCGCTGTCCGCGCCCATCCGCTACGCCGAGCTCGCCGGGCGCGTGGGCGTCGCGGTGGGCGGGCGCGCCGACGCGGCCCTCGTGCGTTCGACGGTGCTGACGATCAGGGCGGGCAAGGGCATGGTTCTCGACGCCGCGGATCCGGACACCTGGTCGGCCGGCAGCTTCTTCACCAACCCCATCGTCACCGAGGAGGTCGCGGCCACGCTGCCCGACGACGCCCCCCGCTTTCCGGCGGGCGAGGGCATGGTGAAGACGAGCGCGGCGTGGCTCATCCAGCACTCCGGCTTCGAGAAGGGGTACGCCCGCGAGCGCGCGGGGCTCTCGACCAAGCACGTGTTGGCGCTCACGAACCGGGGTGGCGCGAGTGCCGAGGAGATCGTCGCGTTGGCCCGTGAGGTGCGCGATCGCGTGGCCGAGCGCACGGGCATCGAGCTCGTCCCCGAGGTCAACCTCATCGGCTGCCAGCTCTAGGGGCGCGGTGGCAGCCACCCTCAACCTCAACTTGAGGGACTTCCCCCGCGCCTCGCGGCCTGACTAGTCTCGCGACCAACTGGTCGAGTCGAGGAGTTCGGATGCGTACACCGCGGGCGTTGATCGCCGGAATCGTGACGGTCGTGCTGGCGCTGGGGGCGTTGGTCGCCCCGCCGGCCCACGCGACGACGCAGACGGACTTCATCCGCTCGCTCGTGAGCGCGGCCCAGGCCACGCAGCGCGAACGCGGCATCCCCGCCTCGGTCACCATCGGCATGGCCGCGCTCGAGACGGGCTGGGGGCGTTCGTCGATGGCGAAGGACCCCATCAACACGCTGTTCAACATCAAGTGCACCGCCACGCCGTCGCCGTACCAGAAGGGCTGCGTGGACGTGCCGAGCTACGAGTACCGCTCGGACGGGACGCGCTACCTCAAGGTGTCGAGCTTCCGAAGCTATGCCAACACCGGCGATTCGCTGAAGGACTTCGGCCTGTTCCTCACGAAGCTGAGCCGCTACGCGGGGGCCTTCAACCACAAGGACGATCCGGACGCGTTCGTGCGCGAGGTGCACCGTGCCGGCTACGCCACCGACCCGCGCTACACCGAGCTCGTCACCGGCATCATGCGCAACTACAACCTCTACCAATACGACCTCCCGGGCTCGACGGCGCCGGCGCCAGGCGTCGGCGGCTCGACGCTGCCGACGGCGTCGGGGGAGTACAAGTCGCTCACCTGGGGCAACGCAAATCCGCACGTCGGCACGCTGCAGCGCCTCCTGAACGACCGCATGGGCCGCCGCATCCCCGTCGACGGCAAGTACGGCTGGCAGACCCAGGCCGCCGTCGCGGACTTCCAATACCAGACGATGAAGCTCGCCAAGCAGACCGGCGACGTCGATCGCGCGACGTGGGTGGCGCTCGTGCCCACCCTCAGCCAGGGGGCGAGTGGCGCGAAGGTGGTGGCGCTGCAGCACGAGCTGCGGGCCGCCGGGTACGGCAGCCTCACCGTCGACGGCATCTTCGGCGCGCAGACGCGCGGCGCGGTGGAGGATTTCCAGCGTCGGCACGGGCTGCCTGTGACGGGCACCGTCGCGACGATGACCTGGGGACGCCTGTTGGGCCTCTGAGGCCGGGGTCGGTGCGGGGCGGTAGAGTCTCTGCCCGTGCCTCCAGTCGAATCCCCAGCCCCCCGACGCCGCCCGGCGCTGCTTCGGCTGCTGCCGTACCTGGGCCCCCACTGGCGCACCTTCGCGCTGGTCCTGCTGCTCGCCCCGGTGGGCGTCGGCATGGCCGTGCTGATCCCGATGCTGCTGGGGCAGGTGGTCGACGGGCCGATCGCGCGCGGGGACGTGCGCGGTGTCGTCGTCACGGCCGTGCTCATCCTCCTCGCGGGCGCCGTCGACTCGGGGATCAACATGCTGCGCCGCTGGCTGCTGTCCGACCGGACCAGCCGCATCGAGGCGACGATCCGCTTCGACCTGTTCGACAAGCTGCTCGAGCTGCCGATCGCGTTCCACAAGCGGTGGGAGTCGGGCCAGCTGCTGAGCCGCATCATGAGCGATCTCGGCCTACTGCGCAGATTCATGTCCTTCGGCGTCCTCATGCTGCTGATGAACAGCATCCAGATCGTGGTCGTGCTGGGCATCATGGTGACGATGTACTGGCAGCTCGGCCTGCTGGTGCTGGCCCTCATCGTGCCCGTGGTGGTGGCGACGTGGATGCTCGTCACCCGCTCGACGACGCTGTCTCGGCAGGTGCAGGACGCCACCGGCGACGTGGCGAGCCTTGCTGAGGAGTCCCTGCAGGGCGTGCGCGTCATCCGCTCCTTCGGGCGCGCGCGACACGCCTTCGCGCAGTTCGATCGCCAGGCGGTGCGGCTCAGAGACCTGGGCGTCCAGCGCATGAACCTGGCGTCGATCCTGTGGACGCTGCTGGAGACCTTCCCGACGGCGCTGATGCTCGTCGTGCTCGGCGTGGCCGCCCACGGCGCCGCCACCGGCGCGCTGACGCTGGGTCAGGTGGTGTCGTTCGTGACGCTGCTGCTGTCGATCGCCTGGCCGGTCGCGTCGCTCGGCTTCCTGCTGAGCTTCGCGGGCGAGGCCGCGGCGGCGTCGGCGCGCGTCATGGAGATCTTCGACGAGCCGGTGACGATCGTCTCGGGCAGCCGGCGCATCGAGCAGCCGCGGGGGCGCGTCGAGCTGCGCGGCGTCGAATTCCGCTTCGACGACGCCACCGAGGCCACGCTGCGGGGCGTCGACCTGGTGATCGAGCAGGGCGAGACCGTCGCGCTGGTGGGCGGCACGGGCTCCGGCAAGTCCACCGTCGTCGCGCTCGTGCCGAGGCTGTTCGACGTCACGGGCGGGGCGGTGCTCGTCGACGGCGTGGACGTCCGCGAGCTCGACCTGTCGCAGCTCCGCTCCCTCGTGGGGGTCGCGTTCGAGGACCCGATCCTGTTCTCCATGTCCGCGCGCGAGAACCTCACGCTCGGACGCCCCGACGCCACCGACGAGGAGCTCGAGGAGGCGCTGCGCGTGGCGCGTGCGGAGTTCGTGCACGACCTGCCGTGGGGCCTCGACACCCGCCTCGGAGAGCAGGGGCTCAGCCTGTCGGGCGGTCAGCGTCAGCGGCTCGCGCTGGCGCGCGCCATCCTGAGCGGCCCGAAGGTGCTCGTGCTCGACGACACCCTCTCCGCCCTCGACATCCACACGGAGGCCGAGGTCGAGGAGGCGCTGAAGTCGACGCTCGTCGGGGTGACGGGCATCGTCGTCGCACACCGTGCGTCCACCGTGCTGCTGGCCGACCGCGTCGCGATGTTGGTCGATGGCCGCATCACCCACGTCGGCACGCACGCGGAGCTGCTCGCCACCGTCCCCGAGTACCGGGAGTTGCTGTCGGCGGACTTCCAGATCGAGCCGGGATTGGGGGTGACCCGATGAGCGACACCACCGATTGGCTCGGCCGCAAGCAGGAGATCGTCGAGGAACAGGACACGACGATGGCCCTGCGCCCGGCGAGCCGCCGCCTCCTGCTCGACCTCGTCATGCCGTATCGCTGGGTCGGGCTGGGGCTCGCCGTGGCCATCCTGGCCGGCTCTCTCGCGAGCCTCGCCGTACCCTATCTCGTGCGGCAGATCCTCGACGACGCCATCCCCGCGCTCATCGCCGGCGACGGTGCGCTGCTACGCACGCTGCTGGTGGCGATCGGCGTCGCAGTGCTGGTGCAGGCGACCGGCCGGGTGGTGTTCATCCGCGGCTCGGGCCGGGCAGGCAACGCCATCCTCCTCACGCTGCGCCGACGGCTGTACCGCCAGTTCCAGCGGCTCGACGTGGGCTTCCACGACACGTACACCTCCGGCCGGGCCGTCTCCCGCATGACCTCCGACGTCGAGGCCGTGCAGCAGCTCGTGTTCGAGGGGCTCGACGTGATCGTCGCCTCCGGGCTCACCGTCGTGGGCGCGACGATCCTGCTGCTGAGCCTCGACTGGCGGCTGGCCCTCGTCGCGTTCTGCACCTATCCGGCGCTGTTCCTGCTGCTGCGGTGGTTCGCGCGCGCATCGACGACGGGCTTCCGCGTCGTGCGCACGAAATCCGCGACGACGATCGTCCAGTTCATCGAGACCATGACCGGTATCAAGGCGATCCAGGCGTTCCGCCGTGAGGGCCGCTCCCGGCAACAGTTCCGGCAGGTCGCCTCCGAGTACCGGGACGCCAACATCTCGGTGATGCGGGTGTTCGCTCGCGCGATGCCCTCCATCCAGTTCGTCGGGCACGTCGGTGCGGTGCTGGTGGTGCTCGTCGGCGGGTGGATGGTCATCGACGGCTCCATGACCATCGGCACCATGGCCGCCTTCGTGCTGTACCTGCGCATGTTCTTCGACCCGATGCAGGACATCGGGCAGTTCATCTCGTCGTTGCAGTCGGCGCTCACGGCGCTGGAGAAGGTGGCGTCGGTGATGGCCGAGGAGCCGAGCGTGGCCGAGCCGGAGCATCCCGTCGCGCTCACCGATGTGCAGGGCAGGGTCACCTTCGACGAGGTCCGCTTCGGCTACCTGGAGGAGCAGGTGGTGCTGCCCGGGCTGGACCTCGACATCCCCGCGGGCCAGACGGTGGCGCTCGTCGGCACCACGGGGGCGGGCAAGACGACCATCGCGAAGCTCGTCGCGCGCTTCCACGATCCGCAGGCCGGTCGGGTGCTGCTCGACGGGGTGGATCTGCGCGATCTCGCCGAGGAGACGCTGCGCAGCAACGTGACGCTGCTCACGCAGGAGAACTTCATCTTCGCGGGTACGATCGCGGACAACATCGCCTTCGGGCGCCCCGACGCGACGCGCGACGAGATCGTCGCGGCGGCCCGCGCGGTCGGCGCCGACCGCTTCATCGAGGAGATGCCGGAGGGCTACGACACCGACACGGGCAAGCGGGGCTCCCGACTGTCGGCGGGGCAGCGGCAGCTCGTCGCCTTCGCGCGGGTGCTCGTCGCCGACCCTCGCGTCGTCATCCTCGACGAGGCGACGAGTTCCCTCGACATCCCCAGTGAGCGGCTCGTGCAGGCCGCGCTCGGCACGATTCTCGCCGACCGGACGGCCATCATCATCGCGCACCGGCTCTCGACCGTCGAGATCGCCGACCGCGTGCTCGTCCTGCAGCACGGCACCGTCGTCGAGGACGGTGCGCCGTCGGAGCTCGTCGGGGGAGCGGGGCGCTACGCCGAACTGCACCGTGCCTGGCTGGCGTCGCTGGCCTGAGCGACGGCGCTGCCCGCGGTTTTCGCGGATCGGGGGAATCGGCTATAGTGGTCCATCGGCAACCCAGTTGCCACCGTCGAGCTGTCCCCAAGCAGCTAGTCGGGCCAAGGGTAGTAGCTCAATTGGCAGAGCAGCGGTCTCCAAAACCGCAGGTTGGGGGTTCGAGTCCCTCCTGCCCTGCGAGACGGTCGAACGGCCGTCGATGCGCCTTACGGCCTCGGCCGCAGGGCATTTTGTTTGTCAGCGAAGGGATCGAACGTGAGCGATAGGTCGCCCGAGGAGACTCCTGAGGAGACCCTGCCCGCAGATCCCGCACCCGAGGCCGACGAAGCGCCCGCGAGCGCGCAGGAGGAGCAGGGCCCGGTCGGCGACGACGAGACGATCGCCGCACTCGAGCAGGATCTTCCCGCCGACGATGCCGCCGTCGGCCCCGCGCCGATCCGGCGAAAGACGGCCCAGGCGCCGGTCAAGAAGGCGTCCCCGACGCGCAAGCGCAAGGACGCCGAGGCCGAGCATGAGCACGTCGACCCCTACAAGGCCAAGAACCCGGCCCACTTCGTGCGCCAGTCCGCCGACGAACTCAAGAAGGTCGTCTGGCCGACGTGGCCCGCGCTGGTCCGGTACTTCTTCGCGGTGCTCGCGTTCGTGTTGTTCGTCATCGTGTACGTGTCAGCGCTCGACTCCCTGTTCGGATGGAGCCTGCTCCAGTTGCTAGGAAAGCAGTAATGACCGAGAACCACACCCCCGCCAACGACGCACGCGAGCCCGACGCGCTCGATCTGGGCTTCGACGACGCCGCCTCGAAGGAGCGCGACTTCGAAATCGACCTCGGCTCCTTCGAGCCCGAGGAGCCTGCCGACGACGTCGAGATCGACCTGGGCGGCGACGATGACGCCGTCTCCTCGGCCATCGAGGCCGCAGAGATCGATCTGGGCCTCGGCGCCTCGGACGAGGAGGAGACGCCGGAGGGCGCCCAGCCCTCCGAGGACGTCGACGAGGCCGTCGCGCAAGCACTCGAGGAGCTTCGCACGGAGCTCGAGGGCAAGTGGGGCGACTGGTACGCGGTGCACACCTACTCCGGCATGGAAAACCGCGTCAAGCAGAACATCGAGGCGCGCGCGCAGTCGATGGACATGGAGGACTACGTCTTCGAGGTCATCGTCCCCACCGAGGAAGTCGTCGAGGTGCGCAACAACGCGCGCAAGACGGTGACGCGCAGCGTCCTCCCCGGATACGTGTTCGTGCGCATGGAGATGACCGACGAGTCGTGGGGCGTCATCCACCACACGCCGTCGGTGACCGGCTTCGTCGGCAGCGGCCAGACCCCGGTCCCGCTGTCCATCGACGAAGTGATCAAGATGCTTACTCCTTCCGTGAGGGCGAAGGTGGCGGCCGAGCAGGTCGGCAAGCAGCCCAAGCTGAAGAAGAAGGTCGAGGTCGTCGACTTCCAGGTCGGCGACTCCGTCATGGTGACCGACGGCCCCTTCACCGGTGTGCACGCCACGATCACCGAGATCAACGCCAACTCCAACCGCCTGCGGGCACTGGTCGAGATCCTCGGCCGCGAGACCCCGGTCGATCTGGAATTCCGTCAGGTCGACAAGGTCGTCTAGAGTAGGTCGTTGCGCCGAGTCCGCTCGGCGTCCGAACAATCCATTTCCAGGTAAGGACCCACCATGCCTCCCAAGAAGAAGGTGTCGGCGATCGTCAAGATCGCCCTGCAGGCCGGCGCAGCCACGCCTGCCCCGCCGGTCGGTACCGCTCTCGGTCCGCACGGCGTCAACATGATGGAGTTCGTCAAGGCGTACAACGCCGCGACGGAGTCCCAGCGCGGCAACGTCATCCCCGTCGAGATCACCATCTACGAGGATCGCACGTTCACCTTCATCACGAAGACCCCGCCCGCTGCCGAGCTCATCAAGAAGGCCGCCGGCCTCAAGAAGGGCTCCTCGAAGCCGCACGCCGACAAGGTCGGCAAGCTCACCAAGGCGCAGGTGCGTGAGATCGCCGAGACGAAGCTCCCCGATCTGAACGCCAACGACGTCGAGGCCGCGATGCGCATCGTCGAGGGCACCGCACGTCAGATGGGCGTCACGGTCACCGACTGACGCTCGACCAACTCCACTGGTAGGGGAGTGCCCCCGCACCAGGACTGGTGGACCGGGTCACGAGCCCGGCAGACAACGATTTGAGGAACCAGACATGAAGCACGGCAAGGACTACCGCGCGGCAGCCGCCAAGCGCGACGCCAACCAGCACTACACCCCCGAGGAAGCCATCCGCCTCGTCAAGGAGATGGCCACCGCCAAGTTCGACGAGTCGATCGACGTGGCGATGCGCCTCGGCGTTGATCCCCGCAAGGCCGACCAGATGGTCCGCGGCACGGTCAACCTCCCCCACGGCACCGGCAAGACGGCAAGGGTCCTCGTCTTCGCCAGCGGTGAGAGGGCGGAGGCCGCGCTCGCGGCCGGGGCCGACGAGGTCGGCACCGACGAGCTCATCGAGAAGGTGGCTGGCGGCTACCTCGACTTCGACGCCGTCGTCGCCACCCCGGACATGATGGGCAAGGTCGGCCGTCTCGGCCGCGTCCTCGGCCCGCGTGGCCTCATGCCCAACCCGAAGACCGGCACGGTCACGATGGACACGGGCAAGGCCGTCGCCGACATCAAGGGCGGCAAGATCGAGTTCCGCGTGGATCGCCACTCGAACCTGCAGTTCATCATCGGCAAGGCCTCCTTCACCGCCGAGCAGCTCGCGGACAACTACTTCGCGGTGCTCGACGAGGTGCTGCGCCTCAAGCCGGCCGCGTCGAAGGGCCGCTACCTGCGCAAGGTGGCGATGTCCGCGACGATGAGCCCTGCGGTGAGCGTCGACCCGGCCGCCGTCAAGCCGGCCAGCTGACGCACCCGACGCAGTTGACGGGCGGGGGCCCGGTACAGGAAACTGTGCCGGGCCCCCGCCCGTTCCCGTGTGCTGCGGCACCCGCGCCCGCCCGAGCCGATTGCAACACCTTGCGCAACGCCGGCATTTCGTCTCCGACTTCGTGGTAAGCCATTGCATTCCGCAACCTTCCACGCGTGCCCTCCCGCTCCGCTATCGTGCTCCATATTCGGCGCCGACTAGGGCGTCGGCCGAACCTGAACGGAGTCGCAGTGAAGCGCAACATCGCCGTGCTGGTTTCCGCAGCTCTTGCAATGAGCGCGGGGACCTCCCTGCTCCAGCCCGTCGTCTCGGCGGCGCAGGAGCGCATCGTGACGCTCGTGGGCAGCCTGCAAAGTGAGCTGGGCTGCCCCGGTGACTGGCAGCCCGGCTGCGAGGCGACGCGCCTCGCGCTCGACTCGGGCGATCAGTACCGGGGCACGTTCGAGGTCCCCGCCGGTCGGTGGGAGTACAAGGTCGCCCTCGACGGGGCCTGGGAAGAGTCGTACCCGGCGTCGAACGTGCCCCTGGTGCTGGAGGGCCCGGCCACGCTCGAGTTCTCCTTCGACGACGCGACGGATCGCGTCGCCGTGCGCCCCGCGACGCTGACCACCAAGCCGGCCGACGCAGCGCTCGCGCAGGACTCGCTCAGGGAGGCGCTCACCGGCGAGCAGTTCTACTTCATCCTGACCGACCGCTTCGCCAACGGCGACCCCTCCAACGACGCCGGTGGGCTCGAAGGGGACCGCCTCGTGACGGGCTTCGACCCGTCGGACAAGGGCTTCTACCACGGTGGCGACCTTGCTGGCGTGCGCGAGAAGCTCGACTACATCGAAGGCCTCGGCACCACCGCCATCTGGCTGACGCCGAGCTTCGTGAACCGCCCCGTCCAGGGCGCGGGCGACGACGCGAGCGCCGGCTACCACGGCTACTGGACCACCGACTTCACCCGCATCGACCCGCATCTGGGGACCAACGAGGAGATGCGCGCGCTCATCGACGACGCACACGCGCGCGGCATCAAGGTGTTCTTCGACATCATCACCAACCACACCGCAGACGTCATCGCCTACGAGGGCGACCAGTACGCCTACGTCTCGAAGGAGGCCCGCCCATACCGCGACGCGAGCGGCAACGCCTTCGACGACGCCGCGCTTGCGGGCAAGGAGTTCCCCACGCTCGACGCGGCGACGTCGTTCCCGTACGTGCCGGTGTGGCGCAATCCCGAGGATGCGACGGCCAAGTTGCCGGCGTGGCTGAACGACCCGACGATGTACCACAACCGAGGCGACTCGACGTGGGCCGGCGAGTCGAGCACCTACGGCGACTTCATCGGCCTCGACGACCTCTTCACGGAGCGCAAGGAGGTCGTCGACGGGATGATCGAGATCTATCGGGCGTGGGCCGAGATGGGCATCGACGGGTTCCGCATCGACACCGTGAAGCACGTCAACCTCGAGTTCTGGCAGGAGTTCAGCCCACGCGTGCTCGAGGCGGCGCGCGAGGGCAACGAGGACTTCTTCATGTTCGGCGAAATCTACGACGGCGATCCGCGGTACGTGTCGACCTACACCACCAGCGGCCGACTCCAATCCGCGCTCGACTTCCCCTTCCAGGGACGGGCGGTGGACTTTGCGGCAGGCAAGCCCACCACGGGCGTGCGCGACCTGTTCCGCCTCGACGACCACTACATCGACGCCGACTCCAACGCGTACCAGCTCGCGAAGTTCACCGGCAACCACGACCTGGGCAGGGCCGCGATGATGCTCGCGGGCCAGGGCTTCTCTGGCGACGAGCTGCTGCGGCGAGTCCGGCTCTCCAATGATCTGATGTTCCTCACGCGCGGGCACGCGGTCGTCTACTACGGCGACGAGCAGGGCTTCGCAGGCTCCGGCGGCGACAAGGACGCCCGCCAGGACATGTTCGCGACGAAGACCGCCCAGTATGCGCAGGAGCCCGTCGTCGGCGCCGCCTCGGGCGCCCGCGACCGCTACGACACGTCGCACCCGCTCTACCGGCAGATCGCGCAGCTCGCCGCCCTCCGCAAGGCCCACCCGGCCCTCGTCGACGGCGCGCAGATCCACCGGTACGCCAGCTCCGGCGCCGGTGTGTACGCCTTCAGCCGCATCAAGGCGGGGGAGCACGTCGAGTACCTCGTGGTGTCCAACAACGCCACCGAGGAGAAGTCGGTGCAGGTGCCGACGTACGGCGGCTCGTTCGAGGTCATCCACGGTGGGTCGGGCCGGCTGACGAGCGAGGGGGGCCGCGTCGCGGTGACCGTGCCCGCGCTGCACACGATGGTCCTCAAGGCCACCGCCGCGCTCCCGGCCACCTCGTCGGCCCCGACGGTCACCGTCGCCTCCCCCCAGATCGGGGGCACGGTCGGCGGGCGGGCCGAGATCGCGGCGACGATCGACGCCGACGATTTCGTCCAGGCGACATTCGCCGTCCGGCCGCTGGGCACCGAGCAGTGGCAGGTCCTCGGCACCGACGACAACGCGCCCTACCGCGTCTTCCACGATGTCTCCGCGCTGGCCAAGGGCACGATGCTCGAGTACCGGGTCGTCGTCGAGGACGCCTCCGGCAATCGCTCCGTCGCGGCCAGCGCGGCCGTCGTCGGCGAGGCGACCGGCGCGGGCGGTGGCGGCGTCGATCCGGTCGGGCCGGTGCAGCAACCCGAGGCGGTCTCCGTGCCCGGCACCCACAACAGCGAGATGGGCTGCGCCGGCGATTGGATGCCCGCCTGCGACGAGGCACAGCTCACGCTGGACGCCAACGACCAGATCTGGAAGGGCACCTTCACCACCATCCCCGCCGGCGAGCACGCCTACAAGGCCGCCATCAACCGCTCGTGGGACGAGAACTACGGCGCGGGCGGCGTGCCCGGCGGGGCCGACATCCCCTACACCGCGCCCGGCCAGGCGGTGACCTTCTACTACGATCATGCCCGCCACTACGTCACCTCGAGCACCCAGGGCCCGATCATCACCGCCCCCGGCACCATGCAGCCCGCACTCGGCTGCGCGAAGGATTGGGATCCTGCCTGCATGGCGACGTGGCTGATCGACCCGGACGGCGACGGGGTCTACACGTGGTCGTCCACCCAGGTCCCCGCGGGCAACCACGAATTCAAGATCACCCACGGGCTCTCCTGGGATGAGAACTACGGCGCCGATGGCGCCCCGGGAGGAGCGAACGTGACGTTCTCCGTGCCGAAGCCCGGCACCCAGGTCGCGATCCGATACACGGCTGCGACGCACGCCATCGAGGTGCTCACCTCCGAGGCGGGCGTGGCCCCGGACCTGCGGGCCGCGAAGGCGCTCTGGCTCACGCCGGAGCTGATCGCGTACCCTGCGGATGCCGCGGTCGCGGGGGACCGGTTCGCACTCTTCGCCGCGCGCGACGGCGGGCTCGCCGTCGACGCCGAGGACCTCACGGGCGGAGCACGTGCGACGCTCACCCTCGACGCCGTCGGGCTGCCCGAGGAGCTGGGCAGGCGGTACCCGCACCTCGCCTCCTACGCGCTGCTGCGTCTCGACGCTGCCACCGCGGCCCGCGCCGGCGAGCTGCTGCAGGGGCAGGTGGCCGTCGGGCGATTCGCCGCCGACGGCTCACTGCGGGATGCGACGGGCATCCAGATCGCCGGCGTGCTCGACGCCCTCTACGCGACGGCGGCCGACGTCCCACTCGGGTACGTGCCGGGCAAGAAGCCGACGGTGCGCCTGTGGGCCCCGACAGCCCGCAACGTCACGCTGCTCGTGTGGCCGGGCAAGTCCGCGAAGGGCCGCCCGGTGCGCGTCGCGATGACGGTCGACCCCAGCACCGGCATCTGGCAGGCGCAGGGCGCCCAGTCGTGGCGTGAGGCGCAGTACCAGTTCGAGGTGGAGGTCTACGTGCCGTCGACGGACCGCGTCGAGACCAACGTCGTGACCGATCCCTACTCGGTGGGGCTCACCCTCGGGTCGCGGCGCTCGGTCATGGTGGACCTCGACGGGGCGGCCTTCAAGCCGAAGGGCTGGGACGCCTCCGTGGGCCCGCGGCTGGCCAGCGGCGTCGACCAGACGATCTACGAGCTGCACGTGCGCGACTTCTCGATCTCGGACGAGCAGGTCCCAGCCGAGTTGCGGGGCTCCTATGCGGCGTTCGCCGTGGACGGCGCGGGACGCAGGCACCTGGCCGAACTGGCGGACGCTGGACTCAACACGGTGCACCTGCTGCCCACGTTCGACATCGCCACCATCGAGGAGGACCCGGCCAAGCAGACACAGCCCGACTGCAACCTCGCCTCGTTCGCGCCGGACTCCCCGCAACAACAGCAGTGCGTGAGCGCCCAGGCCGACACCGACGGCTTCAACTGGGGCTATGACCCGTACCACTTCATGACCCCCGAGGGGTCCTACACCTCGACCCCCGCGAATGCCGAGGGTGGCCGTCGCACGCTCGAGTTCCGCCAGATGGTCATGGGCCTGCACGACATCGGCCTGCGCGTCGTGCTCGACCAGGTCTTCAACCACACGGCGCAGTCGGGGCAGGGCGAGAAGTCCGTGCTCGACAAGGTGGTGCCCGGCTACTACCACCGGCTCGACGCCTCGGGCCGCGTCGAGACGTCGACGTGCTGCGAGAACCTCGCCACCGAACACGTCATGGCCCAGAAGCTCATGGTGGACTCCGTGGTGGTGTGGGCCAGGGACTACCGCGTCGACGGCTTCCGCTTCGACCTCATGGGCCACCACTCGACGGCGAACCTGCGGGCCGTGCGCGAGGCGCTCGACGAGCTCACGGTGGCCAAGGACGGCGTCGACGGCAAGGCGGTGACGCTCTACGGCGAGGGCTGGGACTTCGGCGAGGTCGCCGGCAACGCACGGTTCGAGCAGGCCAAGCAGGGCCAGCTCGCCGGGACCTCGATCGCGACGTTCAACGACCGGCTCCGCGACGGCGCGCGCGGCGGCGGCCCCTTCGACGACGATCCGCGCTCCGAGAAGGGCTTCGCCACCACGGGTGACTCCGCCAACGATCTCGACCTCGTCCAGATCGGGCTCGTGGGCAATCTTCGCGAGTTCAGGCTGCGCAGCCAGCAGACCGGCGAGGTGGTGAAGGGCTCCCAGATCGACTACAACGGGCAGCCGGCAGGCTACGCCGCAGAGCCCGACGAGGTGGTCAACTACGTCGACGCCCACGACAACGAGACCCTGTTCGACACGATCACGTTCAAGGTGCCGAGCTCGCTGCCCATGGACGAGCGGGTCCGGCTCAACACGTTGGCGCTGTCGACGACGGCCCTCTCGCAGGGTGTCTCGTTCTGGCATGCGGGCGCCGAGTTGCTGCGCAGCAAGAGCCTCGACCGGGACTCGTACAACTCGGGTGACTGGTTCAACGTGCTCGACTTCTCGATGCAGGACAACGGCTTCGGCCGGGGGCTGCCTCCCGAGGGCAAGAATGGCGCGAAGTGGTCCATCATGGCGCCGCTGCTGGCGGACGCGGCGAACAAGCCGAGCCCGCAGCAGATCCGCGCCGCCGCCGACGCTGCGAAGGACCTCCTGCGGCTCAGGCAGTCGACGAGGCTGTTCCGGCTGGGCAGCGCGGAGGCCATCATGGCCAAGGTGTCGTTCCCCGTCTCGGGCACGGAGCTTGGGGACGAGCAGGTGATCGTGATGCGCATCGACGACACCGCGGGCATTGACGCGGATCCGACGCTGGACCAAGTCGTCGTGGTGTTCAACGCCTCCGGCGAGGACGTCGAGCAGCGCGTGCCGGGCCTCGAGGGCGCCGCGCTGACGCTGAGCGACGTGCAGGCCAACGGCTCCGACGAGCGCGTGAAGGAATCCACCTGGGATCCGGCGACGGCCACCGCGCACGTGCCGGCGCGCACGGTCGCCGTGTTCTGGCAGCCGCAGCACTGACCGTCCCACCCGACGACCGGCGGCGGGGGAGCGCAGCCCCCTGTGGGAGCCCCCGCCGCCGTCGTCGAAGCGTATCCGTCGGCTGACGAGGAGGGATAGGCTGGTCGCAGCACACCTTCGCCAGGGAGACGACGACGATGTCCCTCAGCCTCGACCAGTTGATCGATTCGATACTCGACGACGGCTCGCGTCGCTCGTGGGATGCGCCCACCGCGGACCCGCCGCTGGCGGCAGCCTACGCCGAGTCGCTCGAACGCGCGCGTGCGCGCACGGGCCGGGACGAGTCCGTCGTGACCTGCGAAGGGCGCCTGCAGGGACGCCGGGTGGTCGTCGTCGGCGGCGACGCGGAATTCCTCGGCGGCTCGATCGGGGTGGCCGCGGGGGAACGCCTCACCGGCGCCATCGAGCGCGCCACTGCGCTCCGGCTGCCGATCGTCGCGCTGCCGGTCGGGGGTGGCACACGCATGCAGGAGGGCACCGTCGCGTTCCTGCAGATGGTGAAGATCACCGGCGCGGTGATGGCCCACAAGCGCGAGCACCTGCCCTACCTCGTCTATCTGCGCAACCCGACGATGGGCGGGGTGTTCGCGTCGTGGGGTTCGCTCGGCCACGTGACCCTCGCGGAGCCGGGGGCGCTCGTCGGGTTCCTCGGGCCCAGGGTATACGGGCTCTTCGTACCTGAGCGTGGGGTCATAGTCGTAGACCGCCGCCGATGAGGAGCATTCTGAGGCGGTAGTTGTCTGGGTTGCGGAACCCTCTGGCGACGCGGCGGGCGAGTTCGATCAACCCGTTGATGGATTCGGTTCCGCCGTTGTTCGCGCCGCCGGTGGTGAAGTAGCCCAGGAACGCGTCGCGCCACTGGTTCAGCGTCCGGCCGAGGCGGGCGATCTCCGGGATCGGACACGACGGGAACGTGGCCAGGATCTTCTCCGCGACCCTGCGCCCGTCGGCATGACAGGACTGGTGATAGACCGAGCGCAGCTGTTGGGCGCAG
>JHVD01000010.1 GCA_000619965.1 Propionibacteriaceae bacterium P6A17 | reverse complement strand
CCCATCACTTCCGGCCGGACGGATTCGACCTCAACCCGAAGCCCCGCGTCGTCGCGCTGGACGCCGACCACGTGGAGCCCGGGCAGGCCCAGCAGAAGGTCGCAGCGCTGACAGTAGCCGCCGCCGGCACGGCAGCAGGAAGTAGAATCGGGCATCGTCGAGGTCCTTGAAGATCAGTTGGTGTGGTAACCCCGATTCTTGAGGGCCTCGACGCCCATCACCCCGCCGACACGCCCGCCGTCGGATCCACGCTCACCCCACGCTCAGGTACGAAGAGCCGGTATACGAGGCCATCTACGGGATGCCGTTCCCCGCGGGGGTGCAGCTCTCCGACAACCTCGCCGAGCGCGGCGTCATCGACAGGGTGCTGCCCCCCGAGGCGCTCGCGGGCGAGCTGGCGCGCATTCTCGACGTGGTCTGCGACCGCCCGAGTGGCCACGAGCGGCACGAGTCGCACGCGCCTGAGCGGCTGCGCGACTGGGACGCCTGGGAATCCATCACGCGCACCCGCCGCGACGACCGCCCCGGCCTGCGCGACCTGCTGGAGGTGGCCGCCTCCGACGTGACGATGCTGAACGGGACCGGCGACGGCGAGACCCACCCCGGCCAGGTGCTTGCGCTCGCCCGCTGGGGCAATGCGCCGTGTGTCGTCGTGGGCCAGGACCGCGTCGACCAGGGGCGTCCCCTCGACCCGGCCGCGCTGCGCGAGGTCCGGCGCGGCATCCGGCTCGCGAAGGAGCTCGACCTGCCGCTGGTCTCGGTGATCGACACGCCCGGCGCCGCCCTGTCGAAGGAGGCGGAGGAGCGGGGTATGGCGTCGGAGATCGCCCGCACGCTCAGCGAGCTGCTCACCCTGCGCACCCCGACGGTGTCCCTGCTGCTGGGGCAGGGCACCGGTGGCATCGCGTTGGCGCTCGCACCCGCCGACCGGGTGGTGTGCAGCGAGCACGCCTGGCTGTCGCCCTTGCCTCCCGAGGGAGCGTCGGCGATCATGCACCGCGATACGACGCACGCGGCGGCCCTGGCCAGGGCACAGGGGGTGCGCGCCGTCGATCTGTTCGAGGCGGGCATCGTCGACCGGATCGTGCCCGAACCCGACGACCCGGCCGCCGACCGCGAGGCGTTCTGCCGGGAGCTGGGCCGGGTGCTGCACGACGCGGTGTTGCGCGTCATCGCGATGCCCACGAAACAGCGGCTCGAGGCGCGCCGAGAGCGATTCCGCACGCTCGGGTGGTGAACCTCAGGGCAGCGCGTCGACCAGTTCGTGCACGCGGGCGAGCTGCGCGAAGGTCTCGTCGGCGGCGACCGCGTGCGCGTCGCGGCAGCGTTCGGCGATGTGGGTGTGGACCCCGCGGTCGCTGCGGTCCTCGCGGAGCGCATCGGCCACTTCAGGGCGCAGGCGCTCGAGCACGTCGCCGTCGTGGCCCTGGGTGCGCCGCTGCCAGCCCTCGAAGAGGTCGATGCGCGTGTCGGTGAGGTCGGTCAGGTGGCCGGCGAGGTCGCCCAGGTCGCGGCAGCAGGCGAGCGCCTCGGCGACGTTGTGCTGCACGTCGGCGAGGGTGGCGTCGATCGTGCGGAGGAACAGCCGCATGGCGCGCTTCGACGGCTTCGGGCCGATTTCTCCCGCGGCCAGCTCGGCGGCCTCCTGGGCGAGGGCCTCGGAGTGCAGGGCGGCGAGTGCGAGGCTCCACTGGGCGCGCTCGATGGGCGGCCTCAGCTCCAGGGAGCGTTCGGCATAGCGGCGCGTGATCGTCTCCTGCTCCGCGGCGCTGCCCACCCACTGCTGCACGGCCCAGGCCTGCTGGCCGGGATTGCCACGCCGCAGGATGTCGTCGAAGGCTCGCGCCTGCACCGTGGCGGAGTTGGCGACCACGCCCAGACGGTGGGCGACGCCGACGAGTGTCGTCGCGAGGCCCTGCAGCGCGTCGACCTGCGGCAGCCAGCGCAGCAGGAGGGCGTCGAGCCACCGGATCTCCGCGAGCAGGACCCGCTGGTGCCCGTCGGTGGCCGACGGCCATTGGCGACGGCCCCGGGCCTGGGCCCGACGGCGCATCTCCAGCGGGAGCGCGGCCCGGGTGAAGCTCGCGATCGACGCGTGGCCGTCGTCGGCCAGCAGCGCCTCGAGCTGGGCGAGCCCAGCCTGCGCGACGGTGTCGTCGTCGGCCCCCGCGGAACGGAAGATCTGCTCGATCTGCGCCACCTTCTCGGCGAGGCCCTCGATGCGCGCGGCCTCCTCGTCGACGGTGGGGCTGACCTGCAACGTCACGTGACCGTCGGCGTGCGGGGTGATGACGGTGAAGGCGCGGAAGACGTCGCCGTCGGCGGAGAGTTGGTCGAGGTAGCAGCAGACCGTGTGGCCCTCGTCGAGGCTGCGGTGGATGCCGAGTGCAATGCCGCCGGGGAGGTCGGGGTGGCGCAGGAGGTCGTGGTCGGAGCCGGTGAGCCGCTTGCGCGGATAGCCCGTGTAGCTGGCGAACGCCGCGTTGGATTCGGCGATCAGTCCCCGGCTGTCGGTGGCGGAGAAGAGTACCTCGTGGGGCCCGACCTCGCGGATCGCTCCGGACGGCGTTCGCACATGTCCTCCTCGGTGTGGCAACTTGGCTCGGCCCGGGCCGTCGTGGGCGGGCTGGACCAGCTCGGCCGTGGCGTGGCCTGGCCTCAGAGTACCTTGGCGAAGAAATCCCGAGTGCGCTGGTGCCGTGGAGTGTCGATGAGCTGCGCCGGGGCCCCCCGCTCGACGATCTCCCCCTCGTCCATGAAGACCACCTGGTCGGCGACTTCTCTCGCGAAGCCTACCTCATGGGTGACGACCATCATCGTCATCCCGGAGTCTGCGAGTTCTCGCATGACCGCCAGCACTTCGCCGACCAGTTCGGGGTCCAGCGCGGAGGTGGGCTCGTCGAAGAGCATGAGCTGCGGGTCCATGGCCAGCGCCCGAGCGATGGCGACCCGCTGCTGCTGCCCGCCGGAGAGCTGGCCGGGGTAGTGGTCGACCCTGTCGGCGAGCCCCACCCGCTCCAGCTCCTGCAGGGCACGCTCGCGTGCCTTCGCCTTCGTGAGGCCGAGCACCTGTACGGGTGCCTCCATCACGTTCTGCAGGGCCGTCATGTGGGGGAACAGGTTGAATCGCTGGAAGACCATGCCGATCTTCGCGCGCTGCCTCGCGATGTCCTTGTCGGTGCGCCGGTGGAGCACGGTCGCGCCACCCTTGACCACCTCGCGCAGCCCCATGAGCTCCCCGTCGACG
The DNA here is from genome assembly GCA_000619965.1 of Propionibacteriaceae bacterium P6A17. Lineage (GTDB taxonomy): Bacteria > Actinomycetota > Actinomycetes > Propionibacteriales > Propionibacteriaceae > Arachnia. The sequence continues at coordinate 98,382 of JHVD01000010.1, read as the reverse complement.
GTGATGCGCCCGGCCGAGATCTGCTCGAGCTCGTTGACGCAGCGCAGGAGCGTGGACTTGCCGGAGCCGGAGGGGCCGAGCACGACACACACCTCGCCCCGTTCGACGGTGAGGTCGACCCCCTTGAGGACGTGCAGGTGGCCGAAGAACTTGTGCACTCCGACGGCTTCGATCATGGCGGTCATGGGGTCACGTCCAGGAAGGGGTCGTCGCCCGCGGTGCGGGCGGTGAGCATGGACTGCTGGCGCCGGCTCAGGCGCTTGGGGTGCTCGGGGTCGAAGCCCTTGCCGTAGTGGGCCTCGATGCGGGCCTGGAAGACCATGAGCACCGACGTGATGAGCAGATACCAGATGGCGGCGGTCAGCAGCAGCGGCACGGGCAGGAAGCTCTGGTTGCCGATCGCCTGGGTGGCGAACGTCAGGTCCAGGGTGAAGGGCACGGCGGTGACCAGCGAGGTGGTCTTCAGCATCGAGATGGTCTCGTTGCCGGTGGGGGGCACGATGACTCGCATGGCCTGGGGGATGATGATGCGGCGCAGCGTCGTCGAGCGCTTCATGCCGAGCGCGGTCGACGCCTCCCACTGGCCGCGGTCGATCGAGTTGAGGCCCGAGCGGACGATCTCGGAGAGGTAGGCGCCCTCGTTGAGCCCGAGCCCCAGCAGGGCGGGCAGGAAGCCCTTGGCGACGAAGCCGTCCATCACCGCTTGGGTGTCGAAGGAGAACAACTCTGGACCGAACGGGATGCCGAGGGTGATCGTCGGGTAGAGGATGGCGATGATGCCCCAGAAGATGAGCTGGGTGTAGATGGGGGTGCCCCGGAAGAACCAGATGTAGGCATAGGCCACCGCGCGCAGCACCGGGTTGGTGCTCATCCGCATGACGGCCGTCGTGACCGCGAGCACCACACCGATCACCATGGAGGCGGCCGTGAGCACGAGCGTCCAGCCGACGCCGGCGACGACCCGCGGGTCGAACAGGTACTGCCCGACGACGTCCCACCGGTAGTTCGGGTTGGTGACGAGCGACGTGCCCAGCGCCAGCGCCGCGAGCCCGACGACGACCGCCGCCACCCACGTGCCCGGCCGGGGGACCGGCCGAGCGTCGATCAGCTCGATCTCCTGGGGCTGCATCACTACTGCTTCGGGAAGATCTCGGCCGTGGCGAGCGCGGCGTCCTCGGTGCCCCAGCTCTCCATGATCTTCGTGAACGTGCCGTCGTCCATGAGGTGCTGCACGGCCTGCTGCACGGCCTTGGTGAGCTCGGCATCGTCCTGCGCCACGACGATGCCCTGCGGCGCGGAGTCGAACACGTCGCCGACGATCTCGAGCTGGTTGTTCGTGAGCTGGGCGGCGTAGCCCGCGACGGTCGAGTCGGCGTAGAAGGCGTCGGCCTTGCCGCCGATCACGTTCGTGGTAGCGTCGGCCTGCGAGCCGTAGACGAGGACGTTGATAGCTTCCTTGCCGGAGTCGGTGCACTCCTTGTTCTTGGTCTCGAGATCCTCCTGCTGCCACGTGCCGTTCTGGACGGCGATGGCCTTGCCGCAGATGTCGGCGGCGTCGAAACCGTTGGGATTGCCGGCCTTGGCGGCGTAGGCGGAGCCCACCATTACGTAGGAGACCATGTTGTAGTTGGCGGTGCGCTCGTCGGTGATGGTGAACGACGAGATCCCGAGGTCGTACTTGGAGCCGATGCCGGGCAGCAGGGAGGCGAACTCGCCTGCGCTGACCTCGGTCTCGACGCCCAGGACCTTGCCCAGCGCCTTGCCGAGGTCGACGTCGTAGCCGATGGCGGTCTGGAGGTCGTCGGCGCGGAACTCTGCGGGCGCGTAGTCGATGGAGGCGCCGATGACGAGCTTTCCCTTGTCCTTGACCGCCTGGGGGAGCAGCGCCGCGATCTCGTCGACCTTCTGGACGCCCGAGACGTCGTAGCTGCGGTCGTTGCCGGTGGCCCCGGCCGGGGCCGATCCGCTCTCGGAGGGCGTGGTGTCCGTCTGGCCCGAGCCGCAGGCGGTCAGTGCGAGCGCGGCCACCAGGCCGCCGACGATGAGCTTGCGCATGTTCTGTCTCCTTGCTGGGATGCGACGGATGAATAGTACTTCCTGAAATGGAATAGTTACCAATCGGGTCCGCCGTCGGCCGCGGTGTCCTCGACTGCGATTTGGCCGGGGCGCGCGCACGCCGTATAGTTCATGCAGCCGAAGACCGCAGGTGGCACAGCCATGACGCCGAAAGGCACCCGCGCAGGTGACCGTGACAGCCCGTTCCGCTAGGAGCTGGGCCGCCCCGCGCCGCCGGCCGGGGCTTTTTTCGTGTGGTCGCCACGTGTCCTTCGGCACCGAAGCCGAAGCTTCGGATTGATGAACCGGAAGGAGACCCAATGGCAAGGCCGGACAAGGTCGCCAAGGTGGAGGAGCTTGTTGAGCTGTTCAACAACTCCGCCGCTGCTGTGCTGACCGAGTACCGCGGTCTCACCGTCAAGGACCTGCAGAACCTGCGTCGGTCCTTCGGTGGGGACGCCACCTATGCCGTTGCGAAGAACACCCTGACCAAGATCGCCGCCAAGCAGGCCGGGATCGAGGGGCTCGACGAGTCGCTCACCGGCCCGACCGCCATCGCCTTCATCTCGGGCGATGTCGCGGCGGTGACCAAGGGTCTGAAGGCCTTCGCAAAGGACAATCCGTCTCTGGCCATCAAGGGCGGCGTCATGGACGGCAAGGTCCTCGACGCCCAGGCCGTGCTCAAGCTGGCAGATCTCGAATCCCGCGAGGTCCTGCTCGCCAAGCTGGCGGGTGGCCTCAAGGCCAACCTGTCCAAGGCTGCGTACCTCTTCGCCGCACCCGCCTCCAAGCTCGCCCGCGTCATGGGCGCGCTCGAGGAGAAGGCGAAGGAGAACCCCGACGTTATCGGCGGTGCCGGCTCCAAGCCTGCCGCCGAGGCCACCGAGACCCCCGCCGCCGAGGCGGCAACCGAAGCAGCAGTCGCTGCGGAATGATCCGTTGCAGCCGCTGCTGCTGCGACCAACACGAAAGGACGCCACATCATGGCGAAGCTCACCAACGAAGAGCTCCTTGACGCCTTCAAGGAGATGACCCTCATCGAACTCTCCGAGTTCGTGAAGCTGTTCGAAGAGACCTTCGACGTCACCGCCGCCGCCCCGGTCGCCGTTGCCGCTGCTGCCGCCCCGGCCGCCGCTGGCGATGCCGAGGAGGCCGCCGACGCCGGTTCCGACAAGGTCGACGTCATCCTCACCGACGGCGGCTCCAAGAAGATCGCCGTCATCAAGGAGGTGCGCGCGCTCACCTCGCTCGGCCTCAAGGACGCCAAGGACCTCGTCGAGGGCGCCCCGAAGCCGGTGCTCGAGCAGGTCGACAAGGAGACCGCTGCCAAGGCGAAGGAGGCCCTCGAGGCCGCCGGCGGTTCCGTCGAGATCAAGTGAGCCCAGCGCTTCGGCGCGACGCTTCCAGCAGGCCCGTCCCCTCGTGGGGCGGGCCTGCTCCCGTGTGGGGCCGGGCCGTCGCGCCGTCGGGGAGGGGCGACGCGGATCTCCCGGCCTGGGTGCGTCGTGGCGGGCGGAAGGGGAGGTGCGCTAGGCTGCGTGCCGCGACGGCGTCGTCGTGGTGACCGATGCAGGGTTGCGCAACGCGGGAGTTTGTCCTAAAGTGTTTGTTTGCCCCTGTGTGCTTTCGCGCCCGTATTTGACACGGGCGCTTCGGCGTGCAGAAAACCGCCCCAAGCGTTCTTGGAAGGACCGAATCTTGGCCACCTCGCGCTCTGCGTTGTTCAACACCAATGTCGTCTCGCCCAGTGGTCGAATCTCGTTCGCGAAGATTTCGGAGCCTCTCGAGGTCCCCAACCTTCTCGATCTGCAGATCGACTCGTACGCCTGGCTCATCGGGAGCGAGGCATGGCAGCAGTCCGTTGAGGAGCGCCTGGCAGCCGGCCGCACCGACGTGAACACGCGCTCGGGCCTCGAGGAGATCTTCGAGGAGATCTCGCCCATCGAGGACTTCAACGAGACGATGTCGCTCTCGTTCCGCGATCACCGGTTCGAGGCCCCGAAGTACTCCGTCGAGGAGTGCAAGGACCGCGACGTCACCTACGCGGCGCCCCTGTTCGTCACCGCCGAGTTCGTCAACAACGACACCGGCGAGATCAAGTCGCAGACCGTGTTCATCGGCGACTTCCCCCTCATGACCGACAAGGGCACCTTCATCATCAACGGCACCGAGCGCGTCGTCGTCTCGCAGCTCGTCCGCTCTCCCGGCGTCTACTTCGAGCAGCTCCCGGACAAGACCTCCGACAAGGACATCTACTCGACGAAGGTCATCCCGTCGCGTGGCGCTTGGCTCGAATTCGAGATCGACAAGCGCGATCTCGTCTCCGTGCGTCTCGACCGCAAGCGCAAGCAGAACGTCACCGTGCTGCTCAAGGCGCTCGGCTGGAGCGAGGACAAGATCCTTGAAGAGTTCGGCGACTTCGAGTCGATCCGGCTCACGCTCGAGAAGGACTCGGTCAAGACGCAGGACGAGGCGCTGCTCGACATCTACCGCAAGCTCCGCCCGGGTGAGCCGCCGTCGCGCGACGCCGCCCAGCAGCTGTTGGAGAACTACTACTTCAACCCGAAGCGCTACGACCTCGCCAAGGTCGGCCGCTACAAGATCAACAAGAAGCTCGGCCTCGATCTGCCGTTCGACCAGCAGGTCCTCACCATGGAGGACATCGCCGCGGCCATCCGCTACGTCTGCGCCCTCCACGAGCACCGCGAGGAGATCGACGGCGTGCCCGTCGAGGCCGACGACATCGACCACTTCGGCAACCGCCGCCTGCGCACCGTGGGCGAGCTGATCCAGAACCAGCTCCGCACCGGGCTTGGGCGCATGGAGCGCGTCGTGCGCGACCGCATGACCACCCAGGACATCGAGGCGATCACGCCGCAGACGCTCATCAACATCCGCCCGGTGACCGCGGCGCTGAAGGAGTTCTTCGGCACCTCGCAGCTGTCGCAGTTCATGGACCAGAACAACCCGCTGGCCGGCCTGACGCACAAGCGTCGCCTGTCCGCGCTCGGTCCCGGCGGTCTCTCGCGCGATCGCGCCGGCATGGAGGTCCGCGACGTCCACCCGTCGCACTACGGCCGCATGTGCCCCATCGAGACCCCTGAAGGCCCCAACATCGGTCTGATCGGCTCGCTCGCGTCCTTCGGCCGCGTCAACGCGTTCGGCTTCATCGAGACGCCCTACCGCAAGGTCGAGGGCGGCAAGCTTACCGACCAGATCGACTACCTCACCGCAGACGAGGAGGATCGCTACGCGATCGCGCAGGCCAACGCCGCCGTCGACGCCGAGGGCAACCTCGTCGACGAGCGCGTGCTGGTGCGCCTGAAGCAGGGCGACGTCGACCAGGTCCCGCGGGAGGACGTCCAGTACATGGACGTGTCGCCGCGCCAGATGGTGTCGATCGCCACCGCGCTGATCCCGTTCCTCGAGCACGACGACGCCTCCCGCGCCCTCATGGGTGCCAACATGCAGCGCCAGGCGGTGCCGCTGATCCGCAACGAGGCACCCTTCGTCGGGACCGGCATGGAGTACCGGGCGGCCGTCGACGTCGGCGACGTGACCCTGGCCAAGAAGCCGGGCGCGGTCACGGGCGTGACCGCCGACATGATCGACATCGCCAACGACGACGGCACCTACTCCAACTACCGTCTGGAGAAGTTCGTCCGCTCCAACGCCGGCACCTGCATCAACCAGCGTCCGTTGGTGAAGCCGGGTGACCGCGTCGAGGTGGGCACGCCGATCGCCGACGGGCCCTGCACCGACCACGGTGAGCTCGCGCTCGGCCGCAACCTGCTCGTCGCGTTCATGCCGTGGGAGGGCCTCAACTACGAGGACGCCATCATCCTGTCGCAGCGCATCGTGCAGGACGACGTCCTCACCTCGATCCACATCGAGGAGCACGAGATCGACGCCCGCGACACGAAGCTGGGCGCCGAGGAGATCACCCGCGACATCCCCAACGTCTCCGACGAGATGCTGGCGGACCTCGACGAGCGCGGCATCGTCCGCATCGGCGCCGAGGTCGGCGCCGGCGACATTCTCGTCGGCAAGGTCACCCCGAAGGGCGAGACGGAGCTCACCCCGGAGGAGCGCCTGCTGCGCGCGATCTTCGGTGAGAAGGCCCGTGAGGTCCGCGACACCTCGCTGAAGGTGCCGCACGGCGAGCAGGGCACCGTCATCGGCGTGCGCGTCTTCGACGCCTCCGAGGGTGACGAGCTGCCGCCGGGGGTCAATCAGCTCGTGCGCGTCCACGTGGCGCAGAAGCGCAAGATCTCCGACGGCGACAAGCTCGCCGGACGCCACGGCAACAAGGGCGTCATCTCGAAGATCCTGCCGGTAGAGGACATGCCGTTCCTCGAGGACGGCACGCCCGTCGACATCGTGCTCAACCCGCTGGGCGTGCCGTCGCGCATGAACGTCGGGCAGGTGCTCGAGAACCACCTCGGCTGGCTCGCGAAGACGGGCTGGGACGTCACCGACGTCAAGGAAGCCTGGGCCGAGCGCCTGACCGAGGTCGGTATCGGCCGCATCGAGGGCAACGCGCGCGTCGCGACGCCCGTGTTCGACGGCGCCGAGGAGCACGAGATCACCGGCTTGCTGGAGCACTCGCTCACCACCCGCGACGGCGACCGCCTCATCGACGGCACCGGGAAGGCCCGGCTCTTCGACGGCCGCTCCGGCGAGCCGTACCCGGAGAAGATCGGCGTGGGCTACATGTACATGCTCAAGCTGCACCACCTCGTCGACGACAAGATCCACGCGCGTTCCACCGGCCCGTACTCGATGATCACCCAGCAGCCGCTGGGCGGCAAGGCGCAGTTCGGTGGCCAGCGCTTCGGTGAGATGGAGGTGTGGGCCCTCGAGGCCTACGGCGCCGCGTGGGCCCTGCAGGAGCTCCTCACCATCAAGTCCGACGACGTCCCCGGCCGCGTGAAGGTCTACGAGGCGATCGTCAAGGGCGAGAACATTCCCGAGCCGGGCATCCCGGAGTCGTTCAAGGTTCTCGTCAAGGAGATGAAGTCCCTCTGCCTGAACGTCGAGGTGCTCTCCGGCGACGGCCGAGTCATCGACCTTCGCGAATCCGAGGACGACATCCGTCACTCCGAGGACTTCGGCATCGACCTGGGGCGCCGCCCCGGCAGCGACAACTTCATGGATGTTGGCGAAGTCTGAGTCTCACTTCACCATCCGAATCACAACTCAGACACCAACCACACCACCTACTGAGCAGTAGGGGAAAGAGAAGAACACGTGCTGGACGTCAACTTCTACGACGAGATCCGCATCGGCCTCGCGTCCGCCGACCAGATCCGCGAGTGGTCGCACGGTGAGGTCAAGAAGCCCGAGACCATCAACTACCGCACCCTGAAGCCCGAGCGTGACGGCCTCTTCTGCGAGAAGATCTTTGGCCCCACCCGGGACTGGGAGTGCTTCTGCGGCAAGTACAAGCGTGTCCGGTTCAAGGGCATCATCTGTGAGCGCTGCGGCGTCGAGGTCACCCGCTCGAACGTCCGTCGCGAGCGCATGGGCCACATCGAGCTCGCCGCCCCGGTGACCCACATCTGGTACTTCAAGGGCGTCCCGAGCCGGCTCGGCTACCTGCTGGACATCGCGCCGAAGGACCTCGAGAAGGTCATCTACTTCGCCGCGCACATGATCACCTCCGTCGACGAGGAGGCGCGTCACCGCGACCTGTCGTCGCTGCAGGCCAAGGTCGAGGTCGAGCTGAAGCAGATCGCCAAGCGTCGCGACGCCGACGTGGAGGCGCGCCTCGCGAAGCTGGAGGAAGACCTGGCGCAGCTCGAGTCCGAGGGCAAGGGCGCGGCCGACGTCAAGAAGGTGCGCGAACTCGGCGAGAAGGAGTGCGAGCAGATCCGCAAGCGCGCCCAGCGCCAGCTGGACCGCGTCGAGGAGGTCTGGAGCCGCTTCAAGGGCCTCAAGGTGCAGGACCTGGAGGGCGACGAGACCCTCTACCGCGAGATGCAGAAGCGCTTCGGCCGCTACTTCGAGGGCTACATGGGCGCCGAGGCGGTCCAGAAGCGCCTCCAGTCGTTCGACCTCGTCGAGGAGGAGCGCCAGCTCCGCGAGACCATCGCCACCGCCAAGGGCCAGCGCAAGACCCGCGCGCTGAAGCGCCTCAAGGTGGTGGGTGCGTTCATCGCCGGCAAGCACGCCCCGAGCTCGATGGTGCTCGACTGCGTCCCGGTGATCCCGCCGGACCTGCGCCCGATGGTGCAGCTCGACGGTGGCCGTTTCGCCACGAGCGACCTCAACGACCTCTACCGTCGCGTCATCAACCGCAACAACCGCCTGAAGCGCCTGCTGGATCTCGGCGCCCCCGAGATCATCGTCAACAACGAGAAGCGCATGCTGCAGGAGGCCGTCGACTCGCTGTTCGACAACGGCCGTCGTGGCCGTCCCGTCACCGGCCCGGGCAACCGTCCTCTGAAGTCGATCTCGGACATGCTGAAGGGCAAGCAGGGCCGCTTCCGCCAGAACCTGCTGGGCAAGCGCGTCGACTACTCGGGCCGTTCGGTCATCGTCGTGGGCCCGCAGCTGAAGCTGCACCAGTGCGGTCTGCCGAAGGCGATGGCGCTCGAGCTGTTCAAGCCGTTCGTGATGAAGCGTCTCGACGACCTGAACCACGCGCAGAACATCAAGGCGGCCAAGCGCATGGTCGAGCGTCAGCGCCCGGTGGTGTGGGACGTGCTCGAGGAGGTCATCGCCGAGCATCCGGTGATGCTGAACCGCGCACCCACGCTGCACCGACTCGGCATCCAGGCGTTCGAGCCGCAGCTCATCGAGGGCAAGGCCATCCAGCTCCACCCGCTCGTGTGTGCCGCGTTCAACGCTGACTTCGACGGCGACCAGATGGCCGTCCACCTGCCGCTGTCGGCCGAGGCACAGGCCGAGGCGCGCGTGCTGATGCTGTCGACCAACAACATCCTGAAGCCGGCCGACGGCCGCCCCGTGACCGTCCCGTCGCACGAGATGATCATCGGCGCCTACTGGCTGACGATGGAACGTCCCGAGCTGGAGGGTGCGGGCAACGCCTACTCGTCGCTCGCGGAGGCCCTCATGGCCTTCGACGCGGGTGAGCTGAAGGTGGGCGCGCCCATCAAGCTGCGTCTGCAGGGCATCATCCCGCCGGCGGGCTACGAGGACAAGGTCCGCGCCGACGGCTCGGTCGTGCTCGACACGACGCTGGGCCGTGCACTGTTCAACGAGGTGCTGCCCGACGACTTCCCGTACGTCAACGAGCACGTGGGCAAGAAGGGCATCGGGCGGATCGTCAACGACCTCGCCGAGCGCCACACCACGTCGGTGGCCGTGCGCACGCTCGACGCGCTGAAGGACCTCGGCTTCTACTGGGGCACCCGCTCTGGTGTCACCGTCTCGATCCACGACGTGCAGACGCCCGGCGACAAGGCGGAGATCCTCGCGGCCTACGAGAAGCGCGCCTCCAAGATCGACCACCTCTACGAGCGCGGCTCGGTCACGGAGGACGAGCGTCGCCAGGAGCTCATCTCCATCTGGACGGATGCGACGGCCGAGCTCACCGAGGCGATGCGCAAGAACTTCACGCGCACCAACCCGATCTTCATGATGGTGGACTCGGGCGCCCGAGGAAACATGACGCAGATGCGCCAGATCGCGGCCATGCGTGGCCTCGTGGCCAACCCGAAGGGCGACATCATCGCCCGCCCGATCAAGTCCAACTTCCGCGAGGGCCTCTCCGTGCTGGAGTACTTCATCTCCACGCACGGTGGCCGTAAGGGCCAGGCCGACACGGCGCTTCGCACCGCCGAGTCCGGGTACCTGACCCGTCGTCTGGTGGACGTGTCGCAGGACGTCATCATCCGTGAGGAGGACTGCGGCACCTCGCGTGGCCTGGTGAAGACCATCGCGCGGTGGACGAAGCCGGGCGTCGACGAGACGGGCAAGTCCGTCGCGGTGCCGGCGGAGCCCTTCGAGGAGGGGGCGAGCGTCGAGACGGATCCGAACGTCGAGACGGCGGTCTACGCGCGTTCGCTCGCCGTCGACGTGGTGGACGCGGACGGTCAGGTCCTGGCCGAGGCCGGTGCCGATCTCGGCGACGAGATCATCGCCCGGCTCGTGCAGGCCGGCGTGACCGAGCTCAAGGTGCGCTCGGTGCTGACGTGTGAGTCGCACACGGGCACCTGCGCCATGTGCTACGGCCGTTCGCTGGCCACCGGCAAGACGGTGGACGTCGGCGAGGCGGTGGGTATCGTCGCCGCCCAGTCGATCGGCGAGCCCGGCACCCAGCTCACGATGCGTACCTTCCACACCGGTGGTGTGGCCGGTGACGACATCACGCAGGGTCTGCCGCGCGTGCAGGAGCTCTTCGAGGCGCGCCAGCCCAAGGGCAAGGCGCCGATCGCCGAGGCCGACGGCACGATCCGGATCGAGGACGGCGACCGTACTCGCAAGCTCGTGCTGGTCCGTGACGACGGCGGCGAGGATCTGGAGTACCCGATCGCCCGTCGCACCCGTCTCGAGTTCGAGGACGGCAGCGGCCGTCGGGTGCGCATCGCCGACGGTGTCCACGTGTCCATTGGGCAGCAGCTCACCGCCGGTCAGGTCGACCCGCACGACGTGCTGCGCGTGCGGGGTCTGCGCAAGGTGCAGGAGTACCTCGTCGATGGTGTGCAGAAGGTGTACGCCACGCAGGGTGCGCCCATCCACGACAAGCACATCGAGATCATCATCCGGCAGATGCTGCGTCGCGTGACGGTCATCGAGTCGGGTGACACGACGATGATGCCCGGCGAGCTGATCGACCGTCAGGTCTACGAGGCGGAGAACCGCAAGGCCGTGACCGAGGGCGGTCGTCCCGCGGAGGGCCGCCCGGTGCTCATGGGTATCACGAAGGCGTCGCTGGCCACCGACTCGTGGCTGTCCGCAGCCTCGTTCCAGGAGACGACGAAGGTGCTCACCGACGCCGCCATCCAGGGCAAGGGCGACACGTTGCAGGGCCTGAAGGAGAACGTCATCCTCGGCAAGCTCATCCCGGCCGGTACGGGCCTCGACCGTTACCGCAACATCCGGGTGGAGCCGACGGAGGAGGCCCGCGCGCAGGCGATGACCATGACCTACGACCCGTACGACTACTCGTTCGGCTCGGAAGTCTCGGGCGTCGGTGTCGCGCTGGACGACCTCGACTTCGGCGACATTCGCTGATCGGTTTGGTCCCATCGACGAGGGGTGTCGGGCTTCGGCTCGGCGCCCCTCGTCGTTGATGGGCGTGGCCATGGCCGGTTGTTGGCCCCGTCAGGTTTCGGAAGACAGCGCCGGAATCCGGAACAAGGGCAGGTTGCCGTTTTCCCGCGAAGGACTCCACCTGCCGCGAGCCTCGCCCTCAGGGTGGTTGGTCACGACTTGAAACCAGTCTGGGAGGGGAGCTGGATGTTGTCTCGACGCATCCTTGTGCTCGTGTCGCACTCGCGCTGGGGGCAGCTTCGGGGGCCGCGGTAGCCGGGCCACGTGAGGAGCACATCACGCTGAGCTCGTCGGATGCAGCGCCCGGAGCCTTCGCCATGGAGCGTGTGCGAGACGGTGTGCTGAGCGGGGTTGACGTGGCATCTGGCACACGTGTCACCTTGTACGATGATTTGGCGAGTTCATCGCCCGTCCACAAGGAACCCCGGCTGCTTGGCGCCGAATCTGGGCCGGGAGTCTGATGCTGTCGTGGGATCAGCGCGATGCTGCGCGACATGTGGTGATGCGCGACGGAGTCACGATTGGCGAAACCACGGCGCTCGAATTCCTCGACGACACCGCCCCGCAGGGCGATCACCGCCAAATGCCCGCCCACGAAATCCATATCTACAGGAACGGACAGCGAAACTGGTTTCCGGTGCACCGGAACCAAGAAGCCTCCGTGTTGTGTCTCATCGGAGGAGGATGCCCCAGGGCGGCGATCACAGGATCGGGTGTCTCGTGACCCCCGCCAAGCTTCTGCCGCCCTCCCCACGGCCCAGCGACCGCAAGGAGGGCATTCCCAGGGGCGCCTGGGTGACGGCGTGGCTCATATGGCCCTTGATGGCCCTCGTCGGGTTCCTGATGTCCTTTTGGTGCCGGTGGCGTCCCCTCTGGCGTTGGAGATGGCCTCGGCGATCATCGCGTTCATCGTCGCCCTTGCCGTCCAGCGGCTCGTTGTTGCCAAGGGCGCCCCGGTGCGCATTGCGTTGGTGGCAACCCTGATTCAGGGCATCGCCGGGGCACTCGCCTACGGCCTGCCTGCAGGATTGGCGGTTGCGTTCGTGTTGGTGCCGGCCGGATGCGCGTTGGCATGGGCGGGGCGGAGCCGAAGCGACGTCACGGTTTTGACCGTAGGCACGCGCTGATCTACCCTTGTCGGGTGTGCTCGGTTGCTCGGGCACCCTTGTGCGTGCCCTGGCATGACCGTCGGCCCTCATTCGTTGCGGAGGAGTCCGGCCTCGTGCGGAGTTCGCACGGCGGCACGACCAACCTGCAGGAACAGAAACGGTGACCTGGGCCCGGGGAGGAAGCGTCGCACGCCAGGGATGAAACATTCCGTACAGACAACGAAAGAGATGCCGACAGGTGCCAACTATTCAGCAGCTGGTCCGCAAGGGCCGGAAGGACAAGGTCAAGACGAGTGACGCGCCCGCGCTCAAGAACTCGCCGCAGCGCCGTGGCGTGTGCACTCGCGTGTACACCACCACCCCCAAGAAGCCGAACTCCGCGCTTCGCAAGGTCGCCCGTGTGCGCCTGAGCTCGGGCGTCGAGGTCACCGCCTACATCCCCGGTGTGGGCCACAACCTCCAGGAGCACTCGATGGTGCTCGTCCGCGGCGGTCGTGTGAAGGACCTCCCGGGCGTCCGCTACAAGATCATCCGTGGCGCTCTCGACACGCAGGGCGTCAAGAACCGCAAGCAGGCCCGTAGCCGCTACGGCGCGAAGAAGGAGAAGTAATGCCTCGCAAGGGACCCGCTCCGAAGCGTCCGATCGTCGCCGACCCGGTCTACGGCTCGCCGCTGGTTTCCCAGCTCGTGAGCAAGATCCTGCTCGACGGCAAGAAGTCCACCGCGCAGACCATCGTCTACGCCGCCCTCGAGGGCACCCGGGCCAAGACGGGTAACGACCCCGTCGCCACCCTCAAGCGTGCGCTCGACAACGTCAAGCCCTCGGTCGAGGTGAAGTCCCGCCGCGTCGGTGGCGCCACCTACCAGGTTCCCGTCGAGGTCAAGCCGGCCCGTCAGACGACGCTGGCCCTGCGCTGGCTCGTCAGCTTCTCCCGCGCTCGCCGCGAGAAGACCATGACCGAGCGCCTCATGAACGAGATCCTCGACGCCTCCAACGGCCTCGGCGCTTCGGTGAAGCGTCGCGAGGACACCCACAAGATGGCCGAGGCCAACCGCGCCTTCGCGCATTACCGCTGGTGACCTGCAGCCCCCGTGCCCAGTGCACGGGGGCGCTCACCTTCCACCCACCGAAGCTTCACGCAAACACGAAGGACTGCAACAGTGACCGATCTGTCCAAGGTGCGCAACATCGGCATCATGGCCCACATCGACGCCGGCAAGACCACCACGACCGAGCGCATCCTCTTCTACACCGGCAAGAACTACAAGATCGGTGAGACGCACGATGGTGCGGCCACCATGGACTGGATGGAACAGGAGCAGGAGCGCGGCATCACGATCACGTCGGCCGCGACGACCTGTTTCTGGAAGGACCACCTGATCAACATCATCGACACGCCCGGCCACGTCGACTTCACCGTCGAGGTGGAGCGTTCGCTGCGCGTGCTCGACGGCGCCGTCGCAGTCTTCGACGGGGTCGCCGGCGTGGAGCCCCAGTCGATGACCGTGTGGCGTCAGGCCACCAAGTACAACGTTCCGCGCATCTGCTTCATCAACAAGCTGGACCGCACCGGTGCGTCGTTCGACCACGCCGTCAAGACCATCCGCGAGCGTCTCAACACCGACCCGGTGATCCTCCAGATCCCGATCGGTGCGGAGTCGGACTTCCTCGGCGTCGTCGACGTCGTCGGCATGCGTGCCCTCACCTGGCGCGGCGAGACCGCGATGGGTGAGGACTACGAGGTCGAGGAGATCCCGGCCGACCTGCTGGAGCTCGCCGAGCAGCGCCACCAGGAGCTGATCGAGCGCTGCGCCGATGTCGACGACGACGTCATGGAGAAGTTCCTCGAGGGCGAGGAGGTCTCCGTCGAGGAGATCGAGCGCGCCCTGCGCAAGGGCATCGTCGGCAACGAGTTCACCGCCGTCCTGTGTGGCACCGCCTTCAAGAACAAGGGCGTGCAGCCGCTGCTCGACGCCGTCGTGAAGTACATGCCGTCCCCGGTCGACATTCCGGCCATCGACGGCTTCAAGCCCGGCGACGAGTCCGTGCACCTCGAGCGTCACCCCAGCGACGACGAGCCGCTGTCGGTCCTCGCATTCAAGGTCGCCGCGGATCCGCACCTGGGCAAGCTCACCTACGTGCGTGTCTACTCCGGCATCCTGCACTCCGGCGAGTCGGTCCTGAACTCCTCGACCGGCAAGAAGGAGCGCATCGGCAAGATCTACCAGATGCACGCCAACAAGCGTGAGGAGATCGACCAGATCGGCGCCGGCATGATCTGCGCGGTGATGGGCCTCAAGGCCACCACCACCGGCGACACCCTGTGCGACCCGTCCAACCCGATCATGCTCGAGTCCATGACCTTCCCTACGCCGGTCATCGAGCAGGCCATCGAGCCGAAGACGAAGTCCGACCAGGAGAAGCTCTCCAACGCCATTCAGCGTCTCGCCGAGGAGGACCCGACCTTCCGTGTCCACACCGACGAGGAGACCGGCCAGACCATCATCGCCGGCATGGGCGAGCTCCACCTCGACGTGCTGATCGACCGCATGAAGCGCGAGTTCAAGGTCGAGGCCAACATCGGCAAGCCGCAGGTGGCCTACCGCGAGACCCTCCGCCGCAAGGTGGAGAAGGTCGAGTACACGCACAAGAAGCAGACCGGTGGTTCCGGTCAGTTCGGCCGCGTCATCATCGACCTGGAGCCGCAGGAAGCCGGCAAGGGCTACGAGTTCGTCAACGCCGTCACCGGTGGCCGCATCCCGAAGGAGTACATCCCCTCCGTCGATGCCGGCATCCGCGAGGCCATGCAGTTCGGCGTGCTCGCCGGCTACCCCGTCGAGGACGTGAAGGTGACCCTCCTCGACGGCGCCTACCACGACGTCGACTCCTCCGAGCTCGCGTTCAAGCTCGCTGGCGCCCAGGCCTTCAAGGAGGCGGCCCGCAAGGCGGATCCGGCCATCCTTGAGCCGATGATGGCCGTCGAGGTCACCACGCCCGAGGACTACCTCGGCACCGTGATCGGCGACCTCAACGCTCGCCGTGGCCAGATCCAGTCGATGGACGAGCTGCACGGCAACCGCGTCGTGCGCGCCCTCGTGCCCCTGTCCGAGATGTTCGGTTACGTGGGCGACCTGCGTTCGAAGACCTCCGGCCAGGCGTCGTACTCGATGGAGTTCGATTCCTACGCGGAGACCCCGAAGAACGTGTCCGACGAGATCGTTGCGAAGGCCCGCGGCGGTCAGGCCTGACCTGCCACTGCCAGCCACGACGGCGTCCCGGCTTGCCGGGGCGCCGTCGTGGCGCTCGGGCCCCTGGCAGGCAGCGACGGCTGCCGCGAGGGGGTCCGAGGATGGAGCGCCCCTCGCGGAGGCAATCGCGCAGTGCGCGTGAGCGAGCAGACCCAAACCATCGCAATTGATGTCTGATGTCTGTTGACTGGCGTTCTCAGTCATCTTCAGAGAGGAAGGGCACATGGTGCGGCAAAGACGCTCCGCTTCCGGGTTGTTCGCGCTGATCGTCGCGCTCGCGATGGTCGTGGCCGGCACTCCGCTTTCCGCGCAGGCAGCGGCGGTCGGCGAGTGGGTCAGAGGCGAATGGGGGCAGGTCCGCCTGACGTCGATCGCAGGCGCGAAGAGCAGCTATTCGGCAGGCGACGTCCTCAGGCTGGCCTACCGCATGGAAGGCAACATGCCGGAGAGGGCGGACATGCGGGTCGTGTCGACCACCATCGAGGGCGCCAGCTACTGCAACTGGACGGGCCTGCCCGCAGGCGCCGCGGCCAAGTACAACTGCGGCTACATCGCCACCCAGCCCAAGGACGTCACCTACACGATCACCGACGAGGACGTGGCCGCGGGTGAGGCCACGTTCGAGACCACGTGGCAGCCCACGGGGCTGACGTCGGGGAAGGTCTACGAGCCGATCACCGTGTCCGTGACCGTCCCGACGGGGGAGGCGCCGCCGGTGGTGTGGGAGGACGTCGTCGACGGCATCCCGCGCACCTTGGCGAACCCCGCGGACTTCGGCTTCGCCTGCCATCGCATCCCTGCGCTCACCCAGCTCGACAACGGCTGGATCCTCGCGGCGTGGGACGGCCGCCCGGGCAACTGCGCCGACGCGCCGCAGCACAACTCGATCATCCAGCGAGTCTCGAAGGACGGCGGCAAGTCGTGGGGGCACCCACGACGATCGCCGCCGGTTCGCTGACGGCCCCCGGCGGCAAGGTCGGTTTCTCGGATCCGTCCTATGTTGTGGACCGGGAGACCGACCGCATCTTCGCCTTCTTCGTCAAGTCCTACGACCAGGGATTCGCAGGTTCGGTCGTGGGCGTCGATCCCGCGGACCGCAATGTATTGCACGCGGTCGTCGTCGAGTCTGCCGACAACGGCGCGACGTGGAGCCAGCCGCGCGACATCACCGCGGACATCACCGAGGACGTCTCCATGTTCCGTAGCCGCTTCGCCGCCTCCGGCGAGGGCATCCAGCTCCGCTATGGCGCGCACAAGGGACGACTGCTCCAGCAGTACACCATGCGCCGTGCCTCCGACAACGCCTTCCAGGCCGTCTCCGTCTTCTCCGACGACCACGGCGCCACGTGGCAGGCGGGGACGGCCGTCGGTACGGGAATGGACGAGAACAAGGTCGTCGAGCTCTCCGACGGCACGGTGATGCTGAACTCCCGTCGCTCGGACGCTGGCGGAGGCCGCAAGGTGGCGCTGTCCACCGACGGTGGGGAGACCTACGGCGAGGTGACCGTCGACCAGACGCTGGTCGACCCGATCAACAACGCCTCCATCATTCGTGCCTTCCCCGACGCTGCGCAGGGGAGCCCCGAGGCGAGGATTCTGCTGTTCAGCAACGCCAACAATGCGGGCAGCCGAGTCAACGGGACCATCCGCATCTCCTACGACGACGGGCGCACCTGGAGCGGGGAGAAGGTGTTCGCGCCGGGCGCGATGGCCTACTCGACGCTCACCCCGCTGTCGACGCCGGGCACGTACGGGCTCCTGTACGAGGGCGAGGGGCCGAGCATCCGCTACATGCAGGTGTCGCTCGACTGGCTCGGCGCCCTCCCGGTGCAGGTCAGTGGCGAGCCACAGGTCGTCCATCGCGGCGAGAACACCGTCGAGGTGACACTGACGAACCTCTCGGATCAGGAGCGGCGGGTGGCCGTCGTCGGTACCGCCCCCACTGCCTGGGAGGTCCGCGGACCGTCCGAGGTCGTGCTGGGGCCGGGGGCCGAGGAGCAGGTCGAGCTGGACGTGACCGTCCCGGTGATCGCAGATCCGTCCGAGGTGAGGCTCGCCGTCGCGGCTGTCCAGGGTGACCTGCGCTCTGCCGGGTCCCTGCCGCTGACCGTCGCCCTGCGTGAGGGGCAGCATCCCACCGAGCCTCTGGACGTCGAGCTCGTGGGCACGCTGCCCGCGCAGCCTGGTGAGGAGGCGGCCAACATGTTCGACGGGGATGTCGAGTCGCTGTGGCACAGCCCGTGGGGCAGCTCGGTGTCGTTGCCGCTGGATGTGTGCCTGCGCGTCGGGGACGAGCCGGTGCGGCTGGCTTCGCTGGTGCACACGCCGCGTCCGACGGGAGTCAATGGTCGAATCCGCGAATACCAGATTCTGACAGGGACCGACGCCGACTCCCTGGCCGTGGTGGCCTCGGGCCAGTGGGCGAACTCGGCCGAAGTGCAGAGTGTGCCGCTGCTCCAGGACGCGACGCACGTGTGCCTGCGCATCCTGTCGACCTACGGGGACCAGTCGGGCACGACGTTCGCCTCGATTGCCGAACTGGGGCTGCGGGCGCTGGTGACGGACGACCCGACGGACGTTCCAACCGACGTCCCGACGGGTGAGCCGACTGACGTCCCGACGGGTGAGCCGACGGATGATCCGACGGACGTCCCGACGGACGTTCCAACCGACGTCCCGACGGGTGAGCCGACTGACGTCCCGACGGACGACCCGACGGGTGGGCCGACGGATGGGCCGACGGACGCCCCGACGGACGGTCCGACGGACGTCCCGACGGGTGAGCCGACGGACGATCCGACCGACGTCCCGACGCAGCGACCGGGTCTGCCGAAGACCGGACGCTGACCGTCGCAACAGTGGGGCGAGCCCGGGTGTCGAAGCCCGGGCTCGCCCCGTTCCTTGCGCGGCCAACCTGCTCCGACTAAGGTCATGTCCGTGCGCATCCTGTGATCCGTCTCCCGCCCTATTGACCGATCAGAGGAATCACCATGCCCACCTTCCGTCACTACCAGCCATCCGATGCCGAATCCTGGCTGCGCTGCCGCGCCCTGTCCTTCCTGCACAGCGCCTATTTCGACGACGTGTGCACCGCCAGACCCACCGACGCGCAGATCCAGTGGGTGGCCGTCGAGGGGGAGCAGGTCGTCGGCCTCATCGACGTGGCGATCGACGGCGAGCTCGCCACCATCGACTCGGTGGCCACACATCCGGACTTCCGCGGACTCGGCATCGCCAGCACGCTGCTCGATCGCGCCCGGGCGGAGCTGCCGCCGGCGGTCACAACGCTCGACGCGTGGACCCGCGACGACGTCGATACCCTGGCCTGGTACCACGCGCGCGGCTTCCGGGAGTCCGAGCACTACCTGCACGTCTACAAGTCGTGGTCGGACTCCGCCGAGGACTTCAGCGTGCCCAAGGGGGCGTGGGCTCTGATCTCGGCCCACTTCCACGCCCCGTTGGAGCTGGAGCAGGAGATGCGGCGGCGCTTCGCCAGGGTGCACGTCTGCCGGAGGTGCTCCATGCCGATCCACCCTGAGGCGTAGTGGGCTCGCTGGCAGCGGATTTCGTCCGCTCGCTGCTCCTGGACCAGGCGGAGGAGCAGGCGTTCAGGTCGCTCGGGGCGCCGAGGAAGCACGAGGCTCCATGCGCGACGAGCGCGGACCTCCCGACGCCCTCCTTACACGGCCCGGCAGGCGGGCAGTGCCCCGACGAGGTGTCCGCGTCCGAGTAGGCTCACCGTTCGTGACGATCCAGATCAAGTCGTGGGAGACGCTCACCAAGGACGAGTTCTTCGAAATCGCGCGCCTGCGCTGCGAGGTGTTCTTCGTCGAGCAACGGGTGGATGAGCAGGATTTCGACGACGTCGACCGGGCCCCCGGGACGCTGCACCTGTTCATCCGCGACCACGACGGGGTCGCGGCCTACCTGCGCACCTACCCCTTGGCGCAGCCCGAGGAGGGTGCGACGAGGTCCTTCGGCAGGGTCGTCGTGCGGGCGGACCGCCGGGGAGAGGGGCTCGCGCAGCGCCTGATCGAGCCGGTGATCGAGCAGTTCGGGCACGAGGACATGGTGATCCACTCGCAGGACTACGTCCGGGCCCTGTACCGCAGGTTCGGATTCACCGAGGTGGGGGAGGTCTACGTCGAGGCCGGGATCCCGCACCGGATGATGGTCCGCCCGGCCGATGCCGCCAGCGGGCTTTCGGGCGGGGAGATCGTCGGGTAGACTCTCACGACGATGCGCCCTCGTTGGTTTGACTATCGGCGATGGCTGCACAAGAATGAGCGAGTCCCCTGTGTCAAGATCAGGGGCCACAATCCAGAGCGCTGCGCAGAGTGCGTGGCGACACCTAGAAGGAGCCCAAGTGGCAAAGGCCAAGTTTGAGCGGACGAAGCCGCACGTAAACATCGGCACCATTGGACACGTCGACCACGGCAAGACCACTCTGACCGCGGCGATCTCCAAGGTGCTCCACGACAAGTTCCCCGATCTGAACGAGGCGTCCCCGTTCGACAAGATCGACAAGGCTCCCGAGGAGCGCCAGCGCGGCATCACCATCTCGGTCTCGCACATCGAGTACCAGACCGAGGCGCGCCACTACGCGCACGTCGACTGCCCCGGCCACGCCGACTACGTCAAGAACATGATCACCGGTGCCGCCCAGATGGACGGCGCGATCCTCGTCGTGGCCGCCACCGATGGCCCGATGGCGCAGACCCACGAGCACATCCTCCTCGCCCGCCAGGTTGGCGTGCCGGCGATCGTCGTCGCCCTCAACAAGTGCGACATGATCGATCCCGAGGATGAGGACCTGATCGACCTCGTCGAGATGGAGCTGCGTGAGATCCTGAGCGCTCAGGAGTTCGACGGCGACAACCTGCCGATCGTCCGCGTTGCCGCCTTCCCGGCGCTGAACGGCGACGAGAAGTGGGGCCAGAGCGTCCTCGACCTCATGGATGCCGTCGACGAGTACATCCCCACCCCGGAGCGCGACACCGAGAAGCCGTTCCTCATGCCCGTCGAGGACGTCTTCACGATCACCGGCCGTGGCACCGTCGTGACCGGCCGCATCGAGCGCGGCATCGTCAAGACCGGCGACACCGTCGACATCGTGGGCATCCGCGAGCAGAAGCAGACCACCACCATCACCGGTGTCGAGATGTTCCGCAAGATCCTCGACGAGGGTCGCGCTGGCGAGAACGTCGGCCTGCTGCTGCGCGGTACCAAGAAGGAAGACGTCGAGCGCGGCATGGTCGTCATCAAGCCCGGTTCGACCACCCCGCACACCGACTTCGAGGCTTCGGTCTACGTGCTCAACAAGGAGGAGGGTGGCCGTCACAAGCCGTTCTTCTCGAACTACTCGCCGCAGTTCTACTTCCGCACCACGGACGTGACCGGCGTGGTCCAGCTCCCCGAGGGCACCGACATGGTCATGCCCGGTGACAACACCGAGATGACCGTGCACCTCAACAAGCCGATCGCCATGGAGGAGAACCTCAAGTTCGCCATCCGTGAGGGCGGCCGCACCGTCGGCGCTGGCACCGTCACCAAGATCCTCAAGTGATCTGACGCAGCCGAGCCTGCACCAGTCGAGCGAGGCCCCCACCCCGTCAGGGTTGGGGGCCTCGTCGCATGCCGGGAGGCTCTGAGGCTAGGGGACGTCGTCGGGCTGGACGGGTGCTGGGGGACGTCGTCGGGGTGGACACGCCACCCAGGGGTGGAGGGCGACGGTCAGCCGCCGTCGACGTGGGGCCTCGGCTTGGCCTCAGCGGGCGTCGTCGGCGTCGTCGGCCTGCGGGGTCGCGTTGCGCTCGCGTTGGACGGCCAGGCGCTTGCGCTCCTCGAGGTCCTCGCGCGAAGGGCCGGCGTACTTGCGGTTGAGCTCATCGGCCTCCGGCGACCCAGAGAAGATGCGGGCGCTGGGGCTCAGCGAATCGCCGCGACCGTCGGTGGTCTCGACGCGGGGCAGGGTGGCGGTGTCGCCGTCGGAGCCCGACTCGGCGGGCGCCGGCCCGTCGGAGCGCACGACGGAGGCGATGAGCTCGTCCATGTCCCGGTGGCGGCCCACCTCGCGGGTGGCTGCCCGACGGTCGCGGATCGCCTGCAGCCAACTGCGCGGCCCATGGTCGGTGACCAGCGGTTCGAGCGGCCCCTCGTCGTCGAAGACATCGCTCATGTCGAGCTCCTGCGTCGTCTCGTCGGACTTCTCCGCCTCCCACGCCTGCTTCGTGCGCTCGACGAACTTTTCGCGCTCCTCCACCGACGGGGCGGGCGTCGGCTCCGGCTCCAGACGGATGCGGGGCAGCGCGTACACCGCCTGCTCCTGCACCCACGCGATGAGTTCCTCGCGCACGTAGCAGCGCAGGTCCCACAGGTCCCCCGAGGTGCCCGCGGACACCGTGGCCCGCACCTGCACGTGGCCTCCGGTGGCGTCGGTGACCTGCAGGTTGACCCGTCGGCCGTCCCACAGGTCTGTGGCGCGCACGATGCGCTGCAGCTCGATGCGCATGGCCTCGACGGGGACGAGCCAGTCGAGGTCCAGCTCGACGGTGCCGAGGAGCTGCGGGTCCCTCCTCGTCCAGTTCTCGAACGTCTTGGAGATGAACACCGTCGACGGCACGATCCAGCGGCGCCCGTCCCAGCTCGCCACGACGACGTACGTCAGGGTGATCTCCTCGATGGTGCCCCAGTGGTCGTCGACGATGACGAGGTCGCCGACGCGCAGCGCATCGGTGAAGGCGAGCTGGACGCCGGCGAAGATGTTGGCGAGCGACGACTGGGCGGCCAGGCCGGCGACGATCGACAGCAGGCCCGCGGAGGCGAGCATGGACGCGCCGATCGCCCGGAACTGCTCGAAGGTGAGGAGCACGCCGGCGATGGACAACAGCCAGACCAGCGCGACCCCGACCCGGGTGATGACCTGGGTCTGGGTCCGCACCCTGCGTGCGTGGGTGGTCTCCTCAGCGCCGCTGCGGCTGGCGACGACGCTGTCCTGGATCGCGTTGATGACGCCGGTGAGGAGGTAGGCGCCGGAGAGGATCAGCAGGATGGTCCAGGCGTGGAGGAAGGTGCCGAGCCAGGCGACGCTCGCGGTGCGGGCGGGCCAGCCCATCGCGACGAGCACCCCCAGCCCCACCCCGAGGATGATGAGCAGGATGCGTGAGGGGAGCTTCAACCTGCGGCTGAAGGGGGCGAGGTGGCGTCGTCGGCGCACGATGAGCCGCACGATGGCGCCCAGGAGGATCGACAGGAGCGCGCCGGCGGCGAAGCCGAAGGCCGCATGCGCGACGATCGACAAGACGTCGAGCGCCACCTCGGTGGTCGTCTCCTCCATGGGCAGCATCCGCGTCTCCCTCCGCTACTGGCCGCGCTTGACCAGGGTCGCCCACTCGTCGCGCAGCCCCACCGTGCGGTGGAAGTGCATGGAGCCGTCGAGGTCGCGCGCGAAGTAGCCGAGGCGTTCGAACTGCACGACCTCACCGGCCGCAGTCTCGGCCAGCGCGGGCTCGGCCCAGCACCCGGTGCGTACCGAGCGCGAATCGGGGTTGAGGTCGTCGAGGGCCTCGCCCGTGGCGCTGCCCGGGGCCTCGGCGGTGAACAGGCGTTCGTAGAGCGCCGCCTCGAAGGGCACCGCGTGCGGACGGGAGACCCAATGCATCGTCGACTTCACCTTGCGCCCGTCGGGGGCGTTGCCGCCCTTGGAGGCGGGATCGTAGGTAGCGAGCACCTCGACGACGTTGCCGTCGGCGTCGGTGACGACATCGGTGGCGGTCACGAGGAAGGCGCCGCGCAGACGCACTTCCCTGCCGGGGGAGAGGCGGAAGTACTTCGGCGGCGGCACCTCGCGGAAGTCGTCCTGCTCGATCCACAGTTCGCCGGTGAAGGGCACGAGGCGCGTGCCGTCCTCGGCGCGCTCGGGGTTGTTGCCCACCTCAAAGTACTCGACGACGGGCCGGCCGTCGTCGTCGGTGGGCCAGTTCGTGAGGGTCAGCTTCAACGGCTGCAGGACCGCCATGCGACGCTGCGCCGTGGCGTTGAGTTCGCGACGCACGAAGCTCTCCAGCTCCTCGATGGCCTTGCGCGAGTTGACGCGCGTGATGCCGACCGCCTTGCAGAAGTCGCGGATGGCGGCGGCGGGGTAGCCGCGACGACGCAGCCCGCGGATCGTCGGCATTCGGGGGTCGTCCCAGCCGTCGACGACGCCGTCGTTGACGAGCTTCAGCAGCCGACGCTTGCTGGTGACGGTGTGCGTGAGCTCGAGCCTCGCGAACTCGATCTGGCGCGGGGCCTGCTCGCAGCCGAGCGCTGCGAGGAACCAGTCGTAGAGGGGACGGTGGGACTCGAACTCGAGCGAGCACAGCGAATGCGTGACGCCCTCGATGGCGTCCGACTGGCCGTGGGCCCAGTCGTAGGTGGGGTAGATGGGCCAGTCCCAGCCCGTCTGGTGGTGCTCGACCTTGCGGATCCGGTACATCAGGGGATCGCGCATCTGCATGTTCTCGTGGGACATGTCGATCTTCGCCCGCAGCGTGTGCGTGCCGTCGGCGAACTCGCCAGCCCGCATCCGTCGGAACAGGTCGAGGTTCTCCTCCACGGAGCGGTCCCGGTACGGGCTGTTGGTACCGGGCTCGGCGAACGAGCCGCGCGTGGCGGAGATCTCCTCGGCGCTCTGGTCGTCGACGTAGGCCAGGCCCTGCTCGATGAGCTGCTCGGCCCAGTCGTAGAGCTCCTGGAAGTAGCCGGAGGCGAATCTGACGTCCGCCGGCTCATAGCCGAGCCAGCGGATGTCCTCAATGATGGACTGCACGTAGTCCTCGTCCTCGGCCTCGGGGTTGGTGTCGTCGAGGCGGAGCATGCAGGTGCCGCCGAAGTCCTCGGCCACCGAGAAGTCGGTGACGATCGCCTTCGCGTGGCCGATGTGGAGGTACCCGTTGGGTTCGGGTGGGAACCGCGTCTGCACGCGCTGGCCGTAGCGTCCGGCAGCGATGTCGGCCTTGACGGCCTCGTACAGGTAGTTCGTGGGCAGTGCAGTCATGCGTCCGAGCATATCGAGTTCCGACGCGGTCACGCTGCGGCGAGGCGCCCCCATGCCCAGCCGAGCAGCCAGAGCGTGAGTCCCACGACGAGGATGAGGCCGGCGACGATGATCGCGCCTGCGGCGATCCAGTATTGGACGCTCGCCTTGCGGACCTGATCGCGATCGTGGATGGTGCGGTTGAGCAGGCGCAGGTTGCGGCGGTTGGCGCGGAAGGCGATGTCGCCGAACGCACCGAGGAACGGGATGAGACCGATCAACCAGTCGATGAGGAAGTTGGCGCCCATGCGGGCGAGGACGGGGATGGGCATGCGCAAGCGGATCGCGTCGCCCATCATCACGACGCCCAACACGGTGCCGACGGTGGTGCCCGCGCCGGGGATGAGGCTGAGCAGCGGGTCGAGGCCCACGCGAATGTTCGTGCCGGGGACGGTCGCCATGTCGTCGAGCAGCCGCGTCAGCCAGCGTGTGAGCTGCGCGGGGCGCGACGGCGGGACCGCCGCCAGTGACTCTCTGGCACGACGAACATCGATCTCGTTGGCCTCCATGCGTCCAGCATGCCCGCTCGCCGGTTCCGGCGACGCATCGGTTCGCGCACAGCGGACCCGCGCAGGCGCCACGCGTGCGCGGCCGGGACGCGCCCACCCGGGCTCGCCGGCGCATCGGGGCGAGCATCGTGCCCCGGTCCGGCCGCGGAGGGACCGGCGTCCGTCCACACCGGATAGGTTCGTGTCCATGCGAACTCCCGTGGACGACTACCTCGCCGACGTGCTGACCCGCTGCCGAGACAACACCGACGGCGCCCTCGCGGATTACATCCCCGAGCTGGCCTGCGTGGACCCGTCGCTGCTGGCCGCGGCCGTGTGCATGGCGGACGGCACGATCTATGCGGCGGGCGACGTGGACCATCGGTTCACCATCCAGTCGATGTCGAAGCCGTTCGTCTACGCGCTGGCCCTGCGCGATCTGGGCGAGCGGGAGGTGGCGGCGCGGGTCGGCGTCGAGCCCTCCGGGGACGCCTTCAACCAGCTCTCCCTCGGCCGCGACGGCCGCCCCCGCAATCCGATGATCAACGCGGGCGCGATCGCCGTCCACTCGCTGATCGGCGGGCCGGACGCGTCGGACGCCGAGCGGTCCCGTCGGATCCTCGACGGCATCTCCGCCTTCGCCGGGCGCAGGCTCGACGTCGACGACGCGGTGTTCGAGTCCGAGTTCGAGACGTCGTTTCGCAACCGCGGCATTGCCAACATGCTCCGCAGCGTCGGCGTCATCACCCAGGAGCCGCGCGACGTGGTGCGCGAGTACACGCGTCAGTGCGCGATCCGCGTGTCGGTGCGCGATCTGGCCGTGATGGCCGTCACCCTCGCGATGGGCGGCGTCAACCCGCGAACCCGCGAGCGGGTCGTGCCCGCGTGGGTGTGCCGGCAGGTGCTGTCGGTGATGATGACCTGCGGCATGTACGACGCCGCCGGTGACTGGATGACGTCCGTCGGGATCCCGGCGAAGTCGGGCGTGTCCGGGGGAGTGCTCGGCGCGCTGCCGGGCCACGTCGGGCTCGCCGCGTTCTCCCCGAAGGTGGACGACCACGGCCACAGCGTCCGCGGCGTCCGCATCTTCGAGCGCCTCTCGCGCGACCTCAGCCTGCACCTCATGGAGGTCCAGGAGGCGCGTGTGCGCATCCTGCAGTCGAGCGGCGAGGTGGAGCTGCGCGACGGCACGGCGCGGCACGTGCAGCTCAGAGGTGCGCTCTACTTCGGCTCGGTGGAGCGGCTGCTGCGCGAGCTCGACGACATTCCGCCAGGCGACGCGCTCGTCGTCGACCTCACCGAGGTCGCCCACATCAACCCGATCGGTCGGCGCATGCTCCTCGACGCGATGGCACGCCTCGGCGAGGGCCGCAGGCTGGTCCTCGTCGACCCGTCGGGCCGTCTCCGCAACCCCCGCGAGACCGGCCTCGACCTCGACGTCGTGCGGAAGATCGCCGACGAGCAGTGAGTCCGTCAGGCCCCGTTGCGGCGCCGAGCCGCGTGGCGCCGAGGGCGACGGAGCCGAGGGGCGTCGTCGCGGCATGCGTGCCCCGGCGCCGCCGAGTAGGCTGGGGCCACTATGGCTGACTTCACCCCCGCCCGTACCCGCGTCGCCCCGTCGCCCACCGGAGACCCGCACGTCGGCACCGCCTTCATGGCGCTGTTCGACAAGGCGTGGGCGCGCCGCACGGGGGGCCAGTTCGTGCTCCGCATTGAGGACACCGACCAGGCCCGCCTCGTCGAGGGCAGCGAGCAGCAGATCTACGACTCGCTCGCGTGGCTCGGGCTGCAGCCCGACGAGGGCCCCAACGTCGGCGGCGACCACGGCCCGTACCGGCAGTCCGAGCGGCTCGACACGTACCGGCCGTTCGTCGACCGGCTCATCGAGGCCGGCCACGCCTACTACTGCTGGTGCTCGCCGGAGCGCCTGAAGGAGATGCGCGACGAGCAGGCCCGCACGAAGCAGTCCGTCACCGGCTACGACCGCCTCTGCCACGGCAAGACGAAGGAGGAACGCGCCAAGCTGCCCGGCTTCTCGGATACGCCCGTCGTGCGCATGCTGATCCCCGACGACGTGCCGCTCACCTTCCACGACATCATCCGCGGCGAGGTGAAGGCCCCCCGTCCCGACGACCAGGTCATCCTCAAGACCGACGGGTTCCCCACCTACCACATGGCCGTCGTCGTCGACGATCACCTCATGGGCATCAACACGGTCGTGCGCGGCGAGGAGTGGATCTCGTCGACGCCGAAGCACATCCTCCTGTACCAGTGGCTCGGCTGGGAGGTCCCCGCATTCGCGCACATGCCACTCCTGCGCAACACCGACAAGTCGAAGATCTCGAAGCGCAAGAACCCGGCCGCGCGCCTCATGTGGTTCAAGGAGGAGGGCTACCTGCCGGAGGCCGTCGTCAACTTCCTGCAGCTCCTCGGCTACGCCGGCGACGAGGACGCGGAGGTCAAGGCATTCGACGAGTTCGTCGCGGACTTCGCGTGGTCCAAGGTGCACACCGTCGGCCCGATCTTCGACCTCAAGAAGCTCGACTGGCTGAATGGCCACTACATCCGCTCCCTCACGGCTGACGAACTGGCCGATCGCATCGTCGCCTGGGCGAGGGAGTACGGGCAGTGGTCGGAGACGATGAGGACCGACGTGTTGCGTCAGGCGGTGCCGATCATCCAGGAGCGCCTCGTCACGCTGAAGGACGCGCTGCCGCAGCTCGACTACCTGTTCGCGTCCGACGTCACCATCGCCGACGACGCCCGCGCCACCTTGAAGGAGGACTCCGGCGCGGTGCTCGACGAGGCCATCGCCGTCCTGGAGGACATCCCCATGGACGCCGCAGCCATCCAGACCGGGCTCCGTGAGCGGATTTGCGAGGGGATGGGCATCAAGCCCAAATTCGCGTTCGGCCCCCTGCGGGTGGCCATTTCGGGGCGCAAGGTCTCGCCCCCGCTCTTCGAATCCATGGAGATCCTCGGCCGCGACGAGACCCTTCGGCGGTTGCGCGCGCTCCGGGCGACGCTGTGACGCTCAGCGCCCAGTCGGCGCCTCGGGACCCCGCCCCGGCTCAAGCATGAGGCGTTCGTCGAGGCTCGGCAGGTAGTAGATCGCGAGCGAGTCGAGGATCTTGCGCACCTGCGCCAAGGACGCGAGCCGTTCGCCCTCACTGGCAGCCCCAGCCGCGAGCCGGGCAGCCTTGCCGGCGCGACGGGCATCGTCGCGGGCCGTCTCGGGGAGGTGTGCCAGGCCGAGCCGTTCGGCGTTGGCCTGGGCGACGTTGAACGTCATCTCCACCTCGGAGGCCTTGAGATCGAGCACGTCGGTCGGCGTCTGGTCGTCCACGTCGTCGAAGGCCACCAGCGCCGCCTCGAACGCGGCCGTCGCGGGCTCCAGCGGGTCGAACAGGGCCGAGCACTCGATGCGGTAGGCGATGTCCTCGCGCAGCTGGAGATGGTGCTCGCGGATCGTCTGCACCCGACGACGGGCGAGTTGCCGACGATCGGCGCCGACCGTCGGCGGCACCCACAGCTTCCCCTGCTCTCGGGCGAGCGCGTAGTCGTGGACCGTCTCGAGCGTGATGCCGAGCCTGTCGGGGGCGAGGAAGGACAGTTCATTGCCCTGCTTGAACAGCCGCCGCACCCCCATGCCGGCCGCGCCAGCGGCCAGGAACGCGATGTAGATTTGCCCCGGCCCGATCCCGGCGATCAGCGACGTCGCCACGGTGGCCGACATTCCGATCGCCGCCAAGTTGCGCGGAGCGAACAGGCCGTCCTCCTTCCACAGCACAGCCGGCAGCGCGACGACGCGTACCCCGCCCGGGCCGTGGATGAGCTTCTCCGCGCGGAGCTGCACGGTCTCGGCGGCACTGACCTTCGTCGTGAAGCGCTCCCCGTCGAGACGCTGGATCTTGAGGGTCACGTTGTGCTGGTCCTTCACCCGCGAGTCGATGACGACGGCGGATTCTTCGTCGTAGGCCAGTACCGCGCCCGGGGCGACGTCGCGCCACGCGAGCCCGGGGTACACCTGCTGCCAGGGCTCCACCGTCATCGGCTTCGCCGCCCCGGCAGGGCCAGCGGCGCGTGGCCGAGGATGGCCTTGCGCGCCTGCCCTCCCGAAGGCAGGTAGTAGAGGCCCAATTCGTCGAGGATGCGGACGGCATTGGTCAAGGCGACGGTGCGTTCGGCGTCGGCCGCGTGTTCGTCGGCGGCGAGCCGCGCTGCCTTCAGCGCGGTGCCAGCGCGGTCGCGTACCTCGTCGGGGAGGTAGTCCATGCCCAATCGTTCGGCGTTGGCGCGGGCCGCCTGGAACGTCGCCCGCACCCGGGCCGCCAGCTCGTGGCGCTCGTCGGCGGTGATGATGCCGTCGTTGTTGTCCCACTGCAGCAGCGCGAGGGTGAAAGCCTTGCTGGTCGGCTCCTGGGGGTCGAACAGCGCCGGGAATTCGATGCGGTACGCGATGTCGGACAGCAGCCGCCCGTACTCGGCCTTGACGTCGTCGACGTCCGCCTCCTCCTTCAGCGGCGGGAGGGGGAGCTCTTCGGGGGAAAGCCGCTCGTCGCCGCGCACGATCTGCCACTGCCGGAATCGCATCGTCCTGCTCCACACGTGCTGCGCCACCACGACCGTCAGAATGCCGACGATCAGCAGGACGATCGTCCACGGGTGCTCGTCGACCAAGATGATCCCCGCGAATCCGGCTGCGCAGCCGACGGCGAAGGGCACGACGTTGGCCGCCGTCGCCCAGAACCGGTGGTGGGCGACGACCCGCTCGCGTCCCGCGTGGAAGGCTCGCAGCGGCCGCGACGATGCGGCTGCGGCCACCGCCTGGCGCAGGCTGCGCTCCCGCGGGACGTCCTTGGTGATGACCTTGCGGCCGTCGGGCAGGTAGGCGGTCAGCGTGCAGGTGTGCCCGGTGGGGGCGCGGTCGATGAGCACCAGTCCGGTCTCCATCTCGACGAGGAGCTGACTGGAGGCTGCGCCCAGCGGGGTGTCCAGGGAAATCTCCTCCTCTTCCATGCCCCCACGGTAGCGCCGCCGGTGAACAGGCGAGACGGGGCCGCGGTCAACGACCGCGACCCCGTCAAGGTGGTGAGGGGATCAGCCCACGGAGTTGACCGCCTCGAGCTTCTTCGGCTCGTCCTTGTAGACGTCCTTGGCGTTGTCCTTGGTGGCGACGATGGGCTCCAGCAGGAACGACGGGACGTTCTTCTTGTTGTTGTTGTACTGCTCCTCGTCGACCTGGATGCCGTTGAGCTCCTTGATGTCCTTCTCACCGGAGGCGAGCTTCACGGCCAGCGCGATCGAGTTCTGGACCAGCGGCAGGGTGGGCTTGGAGATGGTCGAGTACTGCTTGCCCTGCATGATCCACTTCAGCGACTCGACCTCCGAGTCCTGACCGGTGACGACCGGCTGCTCCTTGCCGGCCTGCTCGACGGAGGTCAGCACGGCTCGGGCAAGAGTGTCGTTGGGGGAGAGGATGCCGTCGGGCACCTCGCTGCCCGGGTAGTTCTGCGCCAGGATGGCGTCCATGCGCGACTGCGCGTTCTTCGGGTCCCAACCCTGGGTGGCGGCCTGCGACTGCTGCGTCTGGCCAGACCCGACGACGAGGGTCCCGTCGTCGATCTTCGGCTGGAGGATCGACATGGCGCCATTGAAGAAGCGCGAGGAGTTGGAGTCGTCGTTCGAGCCCGCGACGAGCTCGATCTTGTAGGGGCCGTCGCCCTTGATCTTCGCGAGGCCCTCCAGCAGTGCCTCGCCCTGCTTGACGCCCACCTGGAAGTTGTCGTAGGCGACGTAGTTGTCGATGGCCTCGGTGTCGAGCAGCAGTCGGTCGTAGGCGATGACGGAGATTCCGGCGTCCTTCGCCTTCTCCACCTGGGTGCCCAGCGAGGTGCCGTCGATGGCGCCGATGATCAGCACCTTGACGCCGGAGGTGATCATCGCGTCGATCTGGTTCTGCTGCTCGGCCACGCCGCCGTTGGCGAACTGCAGCGTGCAGTCGAGCTTCTGTTCGGTGCAGGTGTCGTTGAAGAAGCCGTCGGCCTCCACCCAGTTCTCGGAGGTCTTCTGTGGCAGCGAGATGCCGATCTTGAGGTTCTCGATGCTGCCGCCACTCGATGCGCCGTCGCTGCCCGCGTTGCCCGCATTGCCTGCGTTGCCGCCGCAGGCGGCGAGGGTGAGGGCCATGGCGCCCGCGACGCCGATGGTCGTGATGGTCTTGAGGATCCGCATGGTGAATTGCCCTTTCCTTGGGTTGTGTTGGTGCCAGGAGCCCTGGCAGTCGTCGTTGACTGGTTGGTGGTCGAGGGATTGGGAATTGCCGACGCTCATGCCTCCTTCGTCGCTTGCTCGGCCTCGGGCTTCGGCTTGGGCTTCCAGAGGAGCCCGATGATCGACGGGCGGCCCTGCACCTTGCTGAGCACGTCGAAGGCGACGGCCAGCAGCAGCACCAGTCCCTTGATCATCTGGGTCCAGTCGGCGCCGGCACCGAGGAGCTGGAGGCCGTTGTTGAGGAAGGCCATGACGAGTGCGCCGACCATGGTGCCGCCGACGGTGCCGATGCCGCCCCAGACGGATGCGCCGCCGATGAACACGGAGGCGATGGCGTCGAGCTCCCACGAGTTGCCGTCGAACGGCGTGGAGGCGGTGGAGCGGCCGACGAAGACCATGCCTGCGATGGCGGCGAGGACGGAGGAGTTGAACATGACGAAGAAGTTCACCTTGCGCACCGAGATGCCGGTCAGCGCTGCGGCGGTGCGGTTGCCTCCGACGGCGTAGACGCCGCGACCGAGTGGTGTGTTGCGCGCCAGGAAGTTGTAGCACAGGAACAGCACGATCACGATGAGGCCGGGGATCGGGAACGACGTGCCGGGCCGCCCGGTGGCGAACACCCAGCCGAGGCCGATGAGCAGCGCCGACGCGAACACGATCTGCACCCACATCACCCAGGCCTTGGGCACGGACGCGCCGGCGGCGACGAGCTTGGCCCTGCTGCGCAGCTTCAGCACCACGACGGCCGCGGCGCCGAGGGCCGCGAGGAGCATCGTCGGGGAGTTGATGATCCAGTTGCCGGTCTCGATGGGCGGGAGGAAGTTCATGTAGCCGGCGCCGAGGGTGCGCACCTCCTCGGGGACGGGGATGGAGTTGGACTTGCCGATGTACTGGTTGAGGCCCCGGAAGGAGAGCATGCCGGCGAGCGTCACGACGAACGCCGGGACGCCGACGATCGCCACCCAGAAGCCGTGCCAGAGCCCGATGAGCACGCCGACGAGCAGGCCGCCGAGCACGCCCACCCACCAGGGCAGGCCCATCGACGTGGTGAGCACTGCGAGCACGATGCCGACGACGGCCGCCACGGAACCCACGGAGAGGTCGATGTGGCCGGCGATGATGACGAGCACCATGCCCATCGCGAGGATGAGCACGTAGGCGTTGCCGGAGATCACGTTCTGCAGGTTCTGCGGCGACAGCACCGTGCCGCCGGTCAGGATCTGGAACAAGATGATCTCGGCGATGAGCACGGCAACCATCGCCAACTGGCGGATGTTGCCGCCGATGAGCTGCTTGAATTGTTCGGACATCGCGGTACGTGTCTCCTTGTGCTCAGACGGTGGCGGGTCGGGAAGAGGTGGGGTTGATGAGCCGCATGAGCGACTCCTGATCGGCCTGGTCGGTGGGGAGGCAGCCGGTGACGGCGCCCTCGAAGATGGTGTAGATCCGGTCGGTGATGCCGAGCAGCTCCGGTAGCTCGGAGGAGATCACGACGACCGCCATGCCCTCGGCGGCGAGCTGGCCGATGAGCTGGTAGATCTCGTACTTGGCCCCGACGTCGATGCCGCGGGTGGGCTCGTCGAGGATGAGGACCAAGGGGTCGCTGTAGATCCACTTCGCGAGCACGACCTTCTGCATGTTGCCGCCGGAGAGGCTGGCCACGGGTGTGTCCACCGACGGCGCCTTGATGCGCATGTCCTGCCTGTACTGCTGGGCGATGGTGCGCACGTGGTGCCAGTCGATGCTGATGCCACCCTGACAAGCCTTCTTGAGTTTCGCCGACACCACCTGCCCCTTGATGTCGTCGAGGAGGTTGAGCCCCTGGGTCTTGCGGTCCTCCGGCAGGTAGGCCAGGCCTGCGGCGATGGCCTTGGGCACCGAGTCGGTGGACACCCGCCGGCCCCCGACGAGCACCTCGCCTCGCTCGTAGATGCCGTAGGAGTGACCGAACACCGAACGCGCGAGCTCGGTGCGGCCCGCGCCCATGAGCCCGGCGAGCCCTACGACCTCGCCGGAGCGCACTTGGATGTTCGACCCCTTGCAGATCAGCCGTTCGGTGTTGACCGGGTGGCGGACCGTCCAGTCGCGCACCTCGAACAAGACGTCGCCGATCTTCGGATGGCGCTCCGGGAAGCGGTTGTCCAGCGGCCGCCCCACCATGAGACGGATGATGCGGTCCTCGTCGACGTCGTGGTCGGTGACGTGCATCGTCTCGATGGTGCGGCCGTCGCGGATCACGGTGATGTCGTCGGCGATCTCGGCGATCTCGCCCAGCTTGTGGGAGATCATGATCTGCGAGATCCCGCGCTCGCGCTGCTTGCGCATCAGGTCGAGCAGGTGTGCGGACTCCTCCTCGTTGAGTGCGGAGGTGGGCTCGTCGAGGATGAGCAGCTTCACGTTCTTCGACAGGGCCTTCGCGATCTCGACGAGTTGCTGCTTGCCGACGCCGATCTCCTTGACCGGCGTGTCGGGGTCGTTGTCGAGGCCCACCTCCGCGAGGAGCATCGCGGCGCGCCGTCGGGTCTCGGTCCAGTCGATGCCCAGCCCCTGACGGATCTCGTTGCCGAGGAAGATGTTCTCGGCGATGGACAGCTCGGGGATGAGCGCCAGCTCCTGGTGGATGATCGCGATCCCGGCCGCCTCCGAGTCACGGATCGTGGCGAAGCGGCACGTCTGCTCCTCGAAGACGATGTCGCCGGAGTAGGTGCCGTGGGGCCACACTCCGGAGAGGACCTTCATCAGGGTGGACTTGCCCGCACCGTTCTCGCCGCACAGTGCGTGGATGCTGCCGCGCCGCACCGAGAACGACACGTCGTCCAGTGCCCTGACGCCGGGAAACTCCTTGGTGATTCCGCGCATCTCCAGGATGACGGTCCCGCGTTGACTACCTTCCACAGTGACACCCGCCCTCGCGAACGACTCGATTGGGCAGGACATTACAACTCACGTGACCCGTTGGTGGGCGAGTGTGGGAATTGTTACTGAAACGTTTCCTTGGGTGTCGTCGACGGGCCATGATCGCGCGTGGTTCGGGCCGGGTTTCACCCGGATTTCGGCGACGACCGCGGCTCCGGAGGGGTAGCGTGACGGCATCACGGCAAGGAGGTGTGCGCCATGCGCGCGATCGTCATCCCCGACTCGTACAAGGGCTCGATCTCGGCCGCCCACGCGGCGGCGATCATCGCGGAGGCGCTGCGTGCCCGGGGCCTGCGGGCGCGGGCGATCCCCGTCGCGGATGGGGGCGAGGGCACGGTGGAGTGCATGGTGCTCGCCGCCGGCGGGCGCCTCGTCGAGGAGACCGTCCGGGGTCCGCTGCGCGAGGAGGTGGTCGCCACGCGCGGCATCCTCACCGACGGCACCCACGTCGTCGAGCTGGCGCAGGCCGCCGGGCTGACGCTGATGGGGCGGGACCTGCGAGTCGAGGAAGCGACGACCTTCGGGGTCGGCCAACAGATCCGCCGTGCCGCGCACCAGGGCGCCGCCGAGCTGATCGTCGGCATCGGTGGATCCGCGACGAACGACGGTGGCTGCGGGCTCGCCGGGGCCTGCGGGGTGGAGTTCCTGGATGCCTCGGGCAAGCCGTTCGTGCCCGTCGGCGGCACCCTCGCGCGCGTGGCGGCCATCGACGTGGATCCGCTCGACGAGCGGGTGGCCGATCTCGACATCGTCGCGATGTGTGATGTGGACAACCCGCTCACCGGGGCCCACGGTGCGGCGGCGGTGTTCGGGCCGCAGAAGGGAGCGGACGCACAGTGCGTGGCGCGCCTCGACGACGGGCTGCGGCATCTCGCGGAGCTCATCCGGCGCGACATCGGCGTCGACGTGGAGTCCTCGGCCGGCGCGGGTGCCGCCGGCGGTGTGGGGGCCGGACTGGTGGCCTTCCTGGGCGCGCGGCTGCGCAGGGGCATCGACGTGGTGCTCGACGCCGTTGATTTCGACCGCCTGCTGTCCGAGGCCGACGTCATCGTCACGGGCGAGGGGAGTTTCGACTCGCAATCCCTGCGCGGCAAGGTCATCAGCGGTATCGCCAGCCACGCGCGCCGAGCCGGGGTGCCCGTGCACGTGCTGGCAGGCAGGGTCACCGAGGACGTGGAGGTGGAGGCCGAGTCGCTTGGGATCGCCTCGGTCCGCTCGATCAATCCGCCCGGGCTCGGGCTCGACGAGTGCTTCGCCGGCGTGCAGACGCACCTGCGGCAGGCCGCCGACGAACTTGCCGCCGAGCTCAAAGGGCGTTGAGGGTGCGCGGGCCGGCCGCCCGACGTGCGGCGGCGCTGGCGCTGGTCGTGTTGGCCGGGTGCGTCCCGTCGCCGCAGCCATCGTCGTCGGCGTCTGCGACCGGCTCCGCGCCCGCTTCGACGTCCCCGGCCTCGGAGCCGGCGCGGGCGGTGGGGGCGTTGGATGCGGACAGGCTCGAATTCGTGCCCGCAGGCGGCGGCGTGCAGGTCCGGGACGCGGGGGCCGACGCCGTGCGCGTCGAGGTGCGTCTCGAGGAGGCCGACTGGGCACGCGGGATCGCCGTCGAGCTGGGGCCACCGGGCGTCGCGGTGGACGTCGGAGCGGGCCTCGCCCGCGTGAGCGAGCACGGACGGTTGGTCGCCTTGGTGGCGCCGCCGACGCTGACCACGGGCGGCGGCGCCGTCGTTCCGGTGGCGATGGCGCTGGAGGGCCGCCTGTTGGTGCTGCGCCCGCGGCCAGCGCAGGGCTTGGACGAGGAGCCTCGGCTCACGCTCTGGGCCGGGCTGCGGCTCGTCGAGGCGGTCGAGCGGGGCGAGTCGGAGGGCGGGCTGCCCAGCTCCTCGGTGGCACGGACCGCATTCGGGCACGCGTTGCTCGAGGGAGCGCTCGGTGCCTCAGGGGCGCGCGCCGCGTTCGAGCAGGAGGGCTGGGCACAGGCGGTGGCGCTGCAGCCCGAGCTGGCGGAGCGGCCGTCGCTGCGCCAGCAGTTCGACTGTCACGTCCTGGGCGCTCCGGCGAAGCGGCGCTGGAACCTGGAGGCCGACCGTCCGGACTTCCCGGGCTGGCTCGACACCGCGCTGCTGCACCGCTGCAATTGGACCGACGACGACGTCCCCAGCCGGCCGTCCTGACCGGCGACGGGGCCGGTCTCAGCTCAGCTCGGGGGCGGTGCGCTTCTCGGCCTGGAATTCGTCCTCGACGCGGCCCAGGGCCCAATAGCCCGACAGGGAGGTCCGCGATGGGGGCAGATCGCGAGACCGGCAGACCGCTCGCAGGGCCTTCACGGCCCCGCGCTCGCCGTGCGCGAAGAAGGACACGTCGCCGAACGACTCCCAGGGCAGGGCCGCCACGGCCTCGGCCAAACGCGTCTCCAGGTAGGGCTGCTCGCCCCGCACGAGCCAGCGCACCTCCACACCGGGCGGCGCCGGCAGGTCGCGGGTGTGGGCGGCGGCCTCGACGAGCACCAGCCCCTTGGCGTCGGGGGAGAGTCGGTCGAGTCCCGACTCGATGGCGGGCAGCGCAGACTCGTCGCCGACGAAGAGGTGGAAGTCCGCATCGGCAGGTGGCGACCACTTGCCCCCGGGGCCTCGCGCGAGAATAACGTCGCCCGGCTCGCAGCGCGCCGCCCAAGGGCCGGCGAGGCCCGCGTCGCCGTGGACGACGAAGTCGACGGTGAGCTCGCGGCGCGACTCGTCCCAGCGCCGCACCGTGTAGGTGCGGGTGGTGGGGCGCTCCGGGGGTGCCTCCGTGACCGGAGACTCGCCGTCGAAGAGCAGCTTGACGTAGGAGTCTGCGTGGCCGGCGTACTGGAACCCGTCGGCGGAGAACACGACGCGCACCATCGACGGCGACAGCTCCTCGCGTCGCACCACGGTGAGATGCACAATGGGTCGGTCCGGGCGGGGAGCCCTGGGGGTGATGGCCATGATCCTCCTGTCGGTCGCGGCCAGACTACCCAAACGTGTCAATGGGCCCGTCTGGCTGCGTGGGCGTGCGGGGATTTGGTCAGGGCGCGAATCCATGCCAAGATGGTCAGGTTGCTCCGCGGGGCGACGTCTGCCCTGTGGACGCTCGCCATGCTGCAAGAGGTCGAGCAGGCACCCAGTGGTTGGATGGCCTTCCGATAGGGGAAGGCGGCTCCATCCCGGGGGCAGGCGCGACACTCCCGTCCGCGGGGGTGGGAGCGACAAGGGGTTTTGCCCCACTGGAACTCCAGTTCAATAGGGACGAGAAGAAGGAACAACTGTGGCGGGACAAAAGATCCGCATCCGGCTGCGGGCGTATGACCACGAGGTCATCGACAGCTCGGCGCGCAAGATCGTCGACACTGTGACTCGCACCGGTGCCAAGGTGGCTGGCCCCGTGCCGCTGCCGACCGAGAAGAACGTGTTCTGTGTCATTCGTTCGCCCCACAAGTACAAGGACAGCCGCGAGCACTTCGAGATGCGGACGCACAAGCGTCTGATCGACATTCTCGACCCGACCCCCAAGACGGTCGACTCGCTGATGCGCCTTGATCTTCCTGCGGGCGTCGACATCGAGATCAAGCTTCCGTGAGGTGTCAGGGATGAGTGAACGTATTGTGAAGGGCATTCTGGGCACCAAGCTCGGCATGACCCAGCTGTGGGACGAGAACAACAAGGTCGTCCCCGTGACCGTGATCCAGGCTGGCCCGTGCGTGGTCACCCAGGTCCGCACCCCCGAGACCGACGGCTACTCGGCCGTCCAGCTCGGCTTCGGTGCCGTCAAGGCCAAGAAGGTCACCAAGCCCGAGGCGGGCCACTTCGCCAAGGCCGACGTGACCCCCCGCAAGCATCTCGTCGAGCTTCGCACCGCGAACGCCTCCGAGTTCACGCTGGGCCAGGAGCTGTCCGCAGAGGTCTTCGCCGACGGCGAGTTCGTCGACGTGACCGGCACCACCAAGGGCAAGGGCACCGCGGGTGTCATGAAGCGCCACGGCTTCAAGGGCCTCCGCGCCTCCCACGGTGTGCACCGCAAGCACCGCTCGCCGGGCTCGATCGGTGGCTGCTCCACCCCGGGCCGCGTGTTCAAGGGCCTGCGCATGGCGGGCCGCATGGGCAACGACAAGGTGACCGTCCAGAACCTCAAGATCCACGCCGTGGACGCCGAGCGGGGCCTGCTGCTCGTGCGCGGCGCGATCCCCGGCAACAAGGGCTCGCTCGTCGTCGTGCGCAGCGCTGCCCGGAAGGGTGACGCAGCATGAGCACCAACACCGTCGACGTTCTCGACTCCAAGGGCAAGAAGGCCGGCCAGGTCGAGCTCCCCGAGGCGCTGTTCGGCGTCCAGACCAACGTCCCGCTGATCCATCAGGTCGTCGTCGCGCAGCTCGCGGCGGCACGCCAGGGCACCCACGCCACCAAGGGCCGTGGTGAGGTCAGCGGCGGCGGCAAGAAGCCGTGGCGCCAGAAGGGCACCGGCCGCGCCCGCCAGGGTTCCACCCGCGCTCCGCAGTGGACCGGCGGTGGCGTCGTGCACGGCCCTCAGCCGCGCAGCTACGCACAGCGCACCCCCAAGCGCATGATTGCCGCCGCGCTCCGCGGCGCGCTCTCCGATCGCGCACGTGACGGCCAGGTCTTCGTCATCAAGGAGATCGTCGCGGGGGAGAAGCCCTCCACGAAGGCCGCCCTCGCCGCGCTGAAGCCGTTCGGCGACCTGCAGAAGGTCCTCGTCGTGCTCGACCGCTTCGAGGACGTCGCCTGGCTCTCCGTCCGCAACATCGCCGAGGTCCACGCGCTCGCCGTCGACCAGCTCAACACCTACGACGTGCTGGTCAACGACAAGGTCGTGTTCACCGAGGCCGCGCTCGCAGCCTTCGTCGCCGGCCCCGCCCAGGGCAAGTCGGTCAAGGCCGTCGCCACCGAGTCCGAGGCCGCCGAGGTCCAGCTCGAGGCCGATGGCTCCTACAAGGGCAGCAACCCGCCGGCGGGCTTCGACATCAAGGGCAACGCCGACTCGGGCAAGTTCCACACCCCGTCGTCCCCCTGGTACGCCCGCACCAAGGCTGAGGTGTGGTTCGACAGCATCGAGGCCGCCGAGGCCGCGGGCTTCGTGAACGCGGTCGCCAACGACTCTGAGGAGAAGGACAAGTGACCGGCCTGAAGATCCGCAACCATCGCGACATCATCCTGCGCCCCGTCGTGAGCGAGAAGAGCTACAACCTGCTCGACGAGAACAAGTACACGTTCATCGTCGCTCCCGACGCGAACAAGACCGAGATCAAGATCGCCATCGAGGAGATCTTCGGCGTCAAGGTCGTCAGCGTGAACACCGCCAACCGTCAGGGCAAGACCCGCCGTACCCGCTACGGCACGGGCAAGAAGGTCGACACCAAGCGTGCGATCGTGACCCTGGCCGAGGGCGACCGCATCGACATCTTCGGCCCCGTCGAGTGATCGCGCGTCGAGGAAGGAACTGAACTTTCATGGGTATCCGTAAGTACAAGCCGACCACGCCGGGCCGTCGCGGCTCGAGCGTCTCGGACTTCGCTGAGATCACTCGCTCGACGCCCGAGAAGTCGCTGCTCGTTGCCAAGCCCAAGACCGGCGGACGCAACAACGCAGGTCGCATCACGACGCGTCACATCGGCGGCGGCCACAAGCAGGCCTACCGTCTGATCGACTTCAAGCGCTACGACAAGGACGGCGTGCCGGCCAAGGTCGCTCACATCGAGTACGACCCCAACCGCACCGCCCGCATCGCGCTGCTGCACTACGCGGACGGCGAGAAGCGCTACATCATCGCCCCGAACGGGCTCGCGCAGGGCGCGCAGGTCGTCGCAGGCGAGGGCTCCGACATCAAGCCGGGCAACAACCTGGAGCTGCGTCAGATCCCCGTCGGCACCGTCGTGCACGCCGTCGAGCTCCGCCCCGGTGGCGGCGCCAAGCTCGGCCGTTCGGCCGGTGCGTCGATCCAGCTCGTCGCCCGTGAGGGCAAGTACGCCACCCTGCGCATGCCCTCGGGCGAGATGCGCATGGTCGACGTCCGCTGCCGCGCCACCATCGGTGCCGTCGGCAACGCCGAGCAGTCGAACATCAACTGGGGCAAGGCGGGCCGCAACCGCTGGAAGGGCATTCGCCCGACCGTCCGCGGTGTCGTCATGAACCCGGTCGACCACCCGCACGGTGGTGGCGAGGGTCGTACCTCCGGTGGCCGTCACCCGGTGTCGCCGTGGGGCAAGCCCGAGGGCCGCACCCGCAGCAAGAAGAAGGCGAGCAACCGTCTCATCGTCCGCCGTCGCAAGACCGGCAAGAAGCGCTAACAGGGAGCCTGAACAATGCCACGCAGTCTGAAGAAGGGCCCCTTCGTCGACGACCACCTGATGAAGAAGGTGGACGCTCAGAACGAAAAGGGCACGAAGAACGTCATCAAGACCTGGTCCCGCCGCTCCATGATCGTGCCGGACATGCTGGGTCACACCATTTCGGTCCACGACGGTCGCAAGCACGTCCCGGTGTTCATCACCGAGGCCATGATCGGCCACAAGCTGGGCGAGTTCGCTCCCACGCGCACCTTCAAGGGGCACGTGAAGGAAGACAAGAAGTCACGTCGCCGCTGAGGCACTTCGAGAAATAGGAACTGAATTCATGAGCAACGAGAACGGCAACAGCCGTCGTCGCGAGGTCCTGCTCGGGGATCGTCCTGGCTCGTTCGCCACTGCGCGCCACATCCGGATGAGCCCCCGCAAGGTCCGTCGCGTCGTCGATCTGGTCCGCGGCATGGACGTCACCGACGCCCTGACCGCGCTCAAGTTCGCGCCGCAGGCTGCCTCGGAGCCGGTGTACAAGGTGGTGGCCTCCGCCGCTGCGAACGCCGAGAACACCGAGGGACTGCGTGCGGAGAACCTGTACGTGTCCCAGGCATTCGTCGACGAGGGTGTCACCCTTCGTCGGATCCGCCCCCGTGCGAAGGGATCCGCCAGCCGGATCCTCAAGCGTGGGAGCCACATCACCGTCGTCGTCGAGCCCCGCGAAGGCAAGGAGGGTTAATCGTGGGACAGAAGATTAATCCGAATGGCTTCCGCCTCGGTATCACGACCGATCACACCACCCGCTGGTTTGCAGACAAGAACTACGCCGAGTACGTCGGCGAGGACGTCAAGATCCGCGAGTACCTGCTGAAGACCCTCGAGCGCGCGGGCATCTCGACCATCGAGATCGAGCGTCGCTCCGAGCGCGTCACCATCTTCCTGCACGCCGCCCGTCCGGGCATCGTCATCGGCCGCAACGGCGCCGAGGCGGAGCGCGTCCGCGGCGAGCTGGAAAAGCTGACCGGCAAGCAGGTGCAGCTCAACATCCTCGAGGTCAAGAACCCCGAAATCGATGCGCAGCTCGTCGCCCAGGGCATCGCTGAGCAGCTCAGCGCCCGCGTGGCCTTCCGCCGCGCGATGCGCAAGGCCCAGCAGTCGGCGATGCGCGCCGGCGCCAAGGGCATCCGCATCAAGTGCTCCGGCCGTCTGGGCGGCGCCGAGATGTCCCGCTCCGAGGGCTACCGCGAAGGTCGCGTCCCGCTGCACACGCTGCGCGCGGACATCGACTACGGCTTCTTCGAGGCCCGCACCACCTTCGGCCGCATCGGCGTCAAGGTGTGGATCTACAAGGGCGACGTCACGGGCACCCGCGCCGAGCGCGCCGCCCAGAAGGCCGCCCGCAACCAGGCCCCCGGTGGGCGTCAGCGTCCCGGCCGTCGTCCGGGCCGCGGCGAGCGCGGGGACCGTCCCGAGCGCGGCGGTCGCCGTCGCGCCGAGGCCGCAGCGAAGCCCGCTGAGGCCGTCGAGACCCAGAACGCAGGAGCCTGACAATGCTGATTCCTCGTCGAGTGAAGTTCCGCAAGCAGCACCATCCCGCGCGCAACGGCGCCGCCAAGGGCGGCACCAAGCTCGCCTTCGGTGACTACGGCATCCAGGCCCTCGAGTCCTCGTATCTGACGAACCGTCAGATCGAGGCGGCCCGTATCGCCATGACCCGTCACATCAAGCGTGGCGGCAAGGTGTGGATCAACGTCTACCCCGATCGCCCGATCACCAAGAAGCCCGCCGAGACCCGCATGGGTTCCGGCAAGGGTTCTCCCGAGTGGTGGGTCGCCAACGTCAAGCCGGGCCGGGTGCTCTTCGAGCTCTCCGGCGTCGGTGAGGACGTCGCCCGCGAGGCCATGCGTCTCGCCATCCACAAGCTGCCGTTCAAGGCACGTTTCATCAAGCGCGAGGCAGGTGAGATCTGATGAGCAACGCACTGAAGGCTGCCGAGCTGCGCGGCATGAGCCGCGAGGCGCTCACCGAGAAGGTCGTGGAGCTGAAGGAGGAGCTGTTCGGGCTCCGCTTCCAGGCTGCCACCGGTCAGCTCGAGTCGCACGGCCGTCTGCGCGAGGTCCGCAAGGACATCGCCCGCGTCTACACCGTGCTGCAGGAGCGGAACCTGGGCATCGTCGAAGAGCCTGTTGAGGAGAAGTGATGACTGAAGAGAACACCCAGGTCGGACAGACCGAGGAGCGCGGCCGTCGCAAGGTCCTCACCGGCGTCGTCGTCAGCGACAAGATGGACAAGACCATCGTCGTCCTGGTCGAGGACCGCGTGAAGCACCCGCTGTACGGCAAGGTCATGACCAAGTCGTCCAAGCTCAAGGCGCATGACGAGGAGAACACGGCCGGCATCGGCGACCGCGTCCGCGTCATGGAGACCCGCCCGCTGTCCGCGCAGAAGCGCTGGCGTCTCGTCGAGATCGTCGAGCGCGCCAAGTGATCGACGCTCGCTGAGCTCCAGAAGGCCCGTCCCCTCGTGGGGCGGGCCTTCGTCGTACCCGCTCGTCGGCCGGGTGGACCCGTCGGTGGGAGGGTTGCGCGCGACTGTCACACTGGAGGCGAGCGATTTTCTCGGAGGCCACATGCTTGAGCTGCGCGAAGTGCGCAAGTCCTACTCCACCGGTGACTTCACGCAAGTGGCGTTGGACGACGTGTCCATCGCCTTCCGCGAGAACGAGTTCGTGGCGGTGCTCGGCCCGTCGGGGTCGGGGAAGACGACGATGCTGAACATCGTCGGGGGCCTCGACCAGTACGATTCCGGGGATCTTGTCATCGACGGGGTCTCGACGAAGCAGTACTGCGATCGCGACTGGGACACGTACCGCAACGAGCGGGTCGGATTCGTGTTCCAGAGTTACAACCTGATCCCGCACCAGAGTGTGCTCGCCAACGTCGAGCTGGCGCTGACGCTGGCAGGCGTGTCGCGAGCCGAGCGTCGTCGGCGTGCGCGGGAGGCGCTGGAGGCGGTCGGGCTCGGCGAGCATGTGCACAAGCGGCCCAACCAGCTCTCGGGTGGGCAGATGCAGCGTGTCGCCATCGCCCGGGCGTTGGTCAACGATCCGGAGATCCTCCTGGCCGACGAGCCCACTGGCGCACTGGACTCCGTGACGAGCGTGCAGATCATGGGGTTGCTGACGCAGATCGCCCGCGACCGGCTCGTCGTCATGGTGACCCACAATCCGGAGCTCGCCCACGAGTACGCGACGCGCATCGTCCGGCTCACCGATGGACACGTCGTCGAGGACACCGATCCGTACGTGCCCGCGTCCCGTGAGCTCGAGGAGGGGCGCCGCAACCGTCGCGTCGGGATGGGATTCCTGACGGCCATCGGGCTGTCGTTCAACAACCTCATGACGAAGAAGGGGCGGACGCTCATGACGTCGTTCGCCGGCAGCATCGGGATCATCGGCATCGCGGCGATCCTGGCGCTGGCCAACGGCGTCAACGGCTACATCAAGGATGTCGAGCGCGACACGCTCTCGCAGTACCCACTGGTCATCCAACAGCAGAGCCTCGACATGGGTGCCCTGCTGGGGACGTCGTCCGAGGCGCTGTCGCAGGACGAGGCCGGAGAGGACGTCATCCGCGAGGTGCCGATGATGAAGTCGATGGTGGCGAGCGTGGGCACCAACGACCTGCGCTCCCTCAAGGAGTTCCTCGACTCTCCCGCCAGCGGCATGGACGAGCACGTGAGCGCCATCGACTACGGCTACGACGTCGATCCGCTCATCTACTCGGCCGACCTCTCCGACGGTCCCCGCCGGGTCAATCCGGACCCGGCCTTCGAGGCGCTCGGCGTACAGTCGTCGTCCATGTCCGCGGCGATGGCCCCGGGCATGCGCACGAGTGCCTTCGAGGAGCTGATGGGTGACCTGGACCTCGTGCGCGGCCAGTACGACGTCGTCGCCGGCGCCTGGCCCGAGGACGCGAGCGAGCTCGTCGTGGTGCTCAGCTCCACCGGCGGTTTGAGTGACCTGGCGCTGTACTCCCTCGGCCTCCTGGATCCGGCGGAGCT
This sequence comes from Propionibacteriaceae bacterium P6A17, assembly GCA_000619965.1. Taxonomy (GTDB): domain Bacteria; phylum Actinomycetota; class Actinomycetes; order Propionibacteriales; family Propionibacteriaceae; genus Arachnia. The sequence goes on along the minus strand of JHVD01000010.1, from coordinate 53,607 downwards.
CGACGACATGCTCGAGAGCTTGCGCAACAGGGAGTCCGTCGAGGTGGAGACCAGGGGCCGGGCCTTCGACTACGACGACGTGCTCGGCACCGAGCTGCGCCTGGTGCAGGCGAGCCAACAGTTCGTCTACGACGAGGACTTCGGCGTCTGGACGGACCGCAGCGACGACACCGCGCACATGGCCCAACTGGTGCGGCAGGCCAAGCCGCTGAAGGTCGTCGGGGTGGTCCAGCCGAGTGAGGGCAGCAGTGGGGCGCTCAGCCCCGGCATCTACTGGACGCGGGACCTTACGCTCGAGCTGATGGAAGAGGCGCAGGACGCGGAGATCGTGCGCCAGCAGCTGGCGGATCCGGAGACCAACGTGTTCACCGGGCGCCCATTCAGCGACGTCACCGCGGGGCGAGACGTCGATCTCAGCAAGCTGGTGACCGTCGACGAGGAGGCCATCGCGAAGGCCTTCACGTTCGATGAGGACGCGCTGTCGTCGGGCTTCGAGGGCCTCGATCTCCAACTCGACATCGACCCACGGGACTTCCAGATCGATCCGTCGACGCTGCCGCCACTGGATCTGAGCGCGCTCGTGGGGGAGCTGGACCCGACGTCGATGCTGCCCGACGCCACGGCGCTCGCCGAGGCGATGGCGCAGGCCCAGCCCACCCTCCCCGAGATCGACACCGAGCAGCTCGCCGCGCAGGTCCCGGGCCTCGTCGCCGCCTACACGCAGTTTGCGGGCGAATCCGGGCTCGACCCCACCGATGTCGCGACGGCGCTGCCCGCCTTCCTGGACACACCGGCGGGGCTCGCCGCGGTGGCGGGTGCCGTGGGGGCCTCGGGGGTCGACCCCGTCGAGGCTGCCGAGCTGGTGCAGGACTACCAGCGCTTCGTCGCAGATCAGGGCCTGGACGAGAGCGACGTGCTGACCAACCTCCAGCGATACGTGGCCGACGTGCAGGCGCGTGCCGTGGGCGAGGCGCTGACGCAAGTGGCTGCGTCGGTGGACACCAGCGCGCTTCAGCAGCGCGTCGGGCAACAGCTGCAGGAGGCGCTCGGGCAGTACATGCAGCAGGCGATGACCAGCGTCATGGGCGACCTCGCCACCCAGCTGGGCAGCACGCTGCGCACGCAGCTCGGCGAGGCGTTCTCGTCGATGGGCTCCGGGATGGCCGAGCGGCTGCGGGGCGCGATGAGCGTCGACCAGGAGGCGTTCGCCAAGGCCTTTTCGTTCGAGAAGTCGCCGGAGGAGCTGTCCCAACTGCTGATGTCGGTGGCGTCGACGCGGCCAGCGACCTACGAGTCGAACCTCACCAGCCTCGGCTACGCCTCCGAGGACGAGCCCTCGTCGGTGAGCATCTACCCGAAGGACTTCGAGGCGAAGGAACAGGTCACCCAGATTCTCGACGACTACAACCAGCGGATGCGCGACCAAGGGCACAAGGATCGAGTCATCACCTACTCGGACCTCGTCGGCGCGCTGATGACGTCGGTGACGGACATCATCAACACGATCAGCACCGTGCTCATCGCGTTCGTGGCGATCTCGCTGGTGGTGTCGTCGATCATGATCGGGGTCATCACGGCCATCTCGGTGCTCGAACGCACCAAGGAGATCGGCATCCTGCGCGCGGTGGGGGCCAGCCGTCGGGACATCCGCCGCGTGTTCAACGCCGAGACGCTCATCGTCGGTGCCGCCGCGGGCCTGCTCGGCGTGGTGGTGACCTGGCTGCTGACCATTCCCACGAACGCGATCGTGCTGGACCGCTTCGACGTGCCCAACGTCGCCGTGCTGCCGCTGGGCGCGGCGGGGATCCTCGTGCTCATCAGCATGGCGCTCACCTCCGTCGCAGGGCTGCTGCCCGCGTCGTCGGCCTCCAGGAAGGACCCTGTGCAGGCATTGCGCAGCGAGTAGGCGAGGGGCGGCCTCGTGCTCAGTCGTCCTCGACGATGAACGTGTCGGGGTCGACGAGCCGCGTGACGGTGGCACTGGGAGCGTCGGTGCACACGGCGTATTCGATGGCCTCGTCGTCGTCCTCGCCGGCGAAGCGTTCGGCCACCACCTCGGCCTCGTGGCCGAGTGCCGTCAACGCTTCCTGTAGGCTCTGGGCGGGGTCCGGATCGGAGAAGTAGGCGCGGGTGATCACGCGACGATTCTCCCATGCCCCGTGATTTCCTCCGGCTGGCACACATGGGGTAAGCTGGTCAAGTTGTCTTGGGTCTGTGCCCTTTGCAGGGGACCTCTCCCGGACATCGCCATGGCATCCACTCTCTTGGGCTGGGTGCTGCCCCCTGGCAAAATCCAGGGGGGACGTTTCTAGTTTCACAAGGCCAGATGTCTGGAACCAGTGGGACAAGGAGAAGGAATGATCCAGCAGGAGTCGCGGCTGAAGGTCGCCGACAACACTGGTGCGAAGGAGATCCTCTGCATCCGTGTGCTCGGTGGCTCCGGTCGTCGCTACGCATATCTGGGCGACACCATCGTCGCCACCGTCAAGGACGCGATCCCTGGCGGCACCGTCAAGAAGGGCGACGTGGTCAAGGCCGTCGTCGTCCGCCAGCGCAAGGAGCGTCGTCGCCCCGACGGCTCCTACATCAAGTTCGACGAGAACGCCGCCGTCATCCTCAAGAACGACGGTGAGCCTCGCGGTACTCGCATCTTCGGCCCCGTGGCCCGTGAGCTGCGCGAGAAGAAGTTCATGCGCATCGTCTCGCTCGCCCCGGAGGTGATCTGACCATGTCGCTGCATGTGAAGAAGGGTGACCGCGTCAAGGTCATCGCAGGCAAGGACAAGGGTGCGACGGGTGAGATCATCGCCGTCTACCCCGAGGCGCAGAAGGTGACCGTCGAGGGCGTCAACATCGTGAAGCGTCACCGTCGCGAGGCCCAGCTGCCCAGCGGCCGCAAGATCGAGGGTGGCGTCATCGAGTCCGAGGCTCCCATCCACGTGTCCAACGTCCAGCTCCTCGTGAAGAAGGACGGCAAGGAAGTCGTGACCCGCGTCGGCCACAAGCGCGTCGAGGTCACCAAGAAGCGCCCCGACGGCTCCGAGTACAAGGCCGAGCGCTCCGTGCGCATCGCCCGTGCGACGGGGGAGGAGATCTGATGAGCGAGATGCCCCGTCTCAAGAAGCAGTACCGCGAGACCATCGCCCCTGCGATGCAGGAGGAGTTCAAGTACGCGAACCCGATGCAGGTGCCCGGGCTGACCAAGATCGTGGTCAACATGGGTGTGGGCGAGGCCGCGCGTGACTCCAAGATCATCGACGGCGCGATCCGCGACCTGACCGCGATCACCGGCCAGAAGCCGGCCGTGACCAAGGCGCGCAAGTCCATCGCCCAGTTCAAGCTCCGCGAGGGCCAGCCGATCGGCTGCCACGTGACGCTGCGCGGCGACCGCATGTGGGAGTTCGCTGATCGTCTGCTGACGCTCGCGCTGCCCCGCATCCGCGACTTCCGTGGCCTCAACGGCCGCCAGTTCGACGGCAACGGCAACTACACCTTCGGTCTCAACGAGCAGGTCATGTTCCTCGAGATCGATCAGGACAAGATCGACCGCGTCCGTGGCATGGACATCACGTTCGTGACCTCCGCCACCAACGACGTCGAAGGCCGTGCGCTGCTGAAGCACCTCGGGTTCCCGTTCAAGGCCCAGGACGATCCCAAGAAGGCCAAGGTCAAGCGTGGCCCCGCCTTCTACGCCAAGAAGAAGAAGAAGAAGTGAGGCTGAGGCATGGCTAAGACTGCGCTCAAGGTCAAGCAGGCCCGCAAGCCGAAGTTCGGTGTGCGCGCCTACACCCGCTGCCAGAAGTGCGGCCGACCCAAGTCGGTCTACCGCAAGTTCGGCCTGTGCCGCGTGTGCCTGCGTGAGCTCGCCCACGCCGGCGAGCTGCCCGGCGTGACCAAGTCGTCCTGGTGAGTCCTTTCGAACCCAAGAACATCAACGCGACAGGTCCCCAACGGGAAACCGGCGCGAGAAAGAGGCATAAGTCATGACAATGACTGACCCCATCGCAGACATGCTGACCCGTCTGCGCAACGCCAATCAGGCGTATCTGGACCAGGCTTCCATGCCGTCGTCCAAGATCAAGGTCGGGATCGCCGAGATCCTGAAGTCGGAGGGCTACATCGCTGACTACGAGCTAACCGAGGCCGAGGGCCAGGTCGGCAAGGTGCTGAAGGTGACCCTCAAGTACGGCGAGTCCCGTGAGCGTTCCATCGCTGGGCTGCGTCGCATCAGCAAGCCCGGTCTGCGCGTCTACGCGAAGGCCGACCAGCTCCCTCGAGTGTTGGGCGGTCTCGGCATCGCCATCATCTCGACGTCGCAGGGCCTGCTGACCGACAAGCAGGCGAAGGCCAAGTCCGTCGGCGGCGAAGTGCTCGCCTACGTCTGGTGATGAGGAGGATTTGAACAATGTCGCGTATTGGCAGGCTCCCCATCACCGTTCCGGCTGGCGTGGACGTCAAGCTGGACGGTCAGAACGTCGGCGTGAAGGGCCCCAAGGGTGAGCTCGAGTTCACCGTCAAGGCTCCGATCTCCGTCGCGCGCAACGACGAGGGCCAGATCGAGGTCTCGCGTCCCAACGACGAGCGTCTCAACCGTTCGCTCCATGGCCTCACCCGCACCCTCATCAGCAACATGATCGTCGGTGTCACCGAGGGCTACGAGAAGAAGCTCGAGATCGTCGGCGTCGGTTACCGCGTCATCTCGAAGGGTCCGAAGCAGCTCGAGTTCGCGCTCGGCTTCTCGCACCCCGTCATCGTCGACGCCCCCGAGGGCATCACGTTCAACGTCGAGTCCCAGACCAAGTTCTCGGTCCAGGGCATCGACAAGCAGCTCGTCGGTGAGACGGCTGCCAACATCCGGAAGCTGCGCAAGCCCGAGCCCTACAAGGGCAAGGGTGTCCGCTACGCCGGAGAGCACGTCCGCCGCAAGGCTGGAAAGGCTGGTAAGTAATGGCCATCTCGCTGAAGACGAGCAAGTCGCTGTCGTCGAAGGCTGCGTCGCGTGCGCGGCGCCAGCTGCGTGCTCGCAAGAAGATCAACGGCACCAACGAGCGTCCCCGTCTCGTCGTCACCCGCTCCCCGCGGCACCTGTACGTGCAGGTGATCGACGACACCCAGGGCCGCACGATCGTGTCCGCGTCCACGATGGAGGCAGACCTCCGCAACCTCACCGCCACCAAGACCGAGAAGGCCGCAAAGGTCGGCTCGCTGGTGGCCGAGCGCGCGAAGGCCGCCGGCATCGAGGCGGTCGTGTTCGACCGCGCAGGCAACAAGTACACCGGCCGCCTCGCGGCCCTGGCCGATGCTGCTCGTGAGGGCGGCCTCGACTTCTGACCCGACGAAAGAGGAAACGATGACTGAAACCCAGCAGCGCGGCAACCGCGCAGGTGGCGATCGTCGTGGCCGTGACGATCGTCGTGGCCGTGACAATGCTCGCGAGGAGAAGAGCCAGTACCTCGAGCGCGTGGTTGCCATCAACCGCGTCGCCAAGGTCGTTCAGGGTGGCCGTCGCTTCAGCTTCACCGCACTCGTTGTGGTGGGCGACGGCGAGGGCACCGTGGGCGTCGGCTACGGCAAGGCCAAGGAGGTGCCGGCTGCCATCGCCAAGGGCGTGGAGGAGGCCAAGAAGCACTTCTTCCGTGTCCCCATGGTGCAGCGCACCATCCCGCACGCCGTGCAGGGAGAGAAGGCGGCTGGCGTCGTTTTGCTCCGTCCTGCAACCCCCGGTACCGGCGTGATCGCCGGTGGCTCGGCCCGTGCGGTGCTCGAGTGCGCGGGCATCCACGACGTGCTGTCGAAGTCGCTCGGGTCGCCGAACGCCATCAACGTGGTGCACGCCACCGTTGCGGCGCTCAAGCAGCTCGAGCAGCCGGAGGAAGTGGCCCGTCGCCGCGGCCTCCCCGTGGAGGACGTGGCCCCGGCCGCGCTGCTCCGCGCCAGCAAGGAAGAGGTGGCGAGCTAAATGGCACAGCTGAAGATCACGCAGGTCAAGTCCGGCGTGAACGGCAAGAGCAATCAGAAGGATTCGCTGCGCTCGCTTGGCCTCAAGCGCGTCGGCCAGTCCGTGGTCCGTGAGGACCGTCCCGAGGTGCTCGGCATGATCAACGTCGTGGCGCACCTCGTGACCGTCGAAGAGGTGAAGTGACATGGCACTGAAGATCCACCACCTTCGCCCCGCTCCCGGTGCCAAGACGGCGAAGACCCGTGTTGGCCGTGGTGAGGGCTCGAAGGGCAAGACCGCTGGTCGCGGCACGAAGGGTACGGGCGCTCGCAAGAACGTCCCGGAGAACTTCGAGGGCGGCCAGATGCCGATGCACATGCGCATCCCGAAGCTGAAGGGGTTCAAGAACCCGTTCCGCGTCGAGTACCAGGTGGTCAACGCCGGGCGCATTGCCGAGCTGTTCCCCGAGGGCGGCGACGTGACCGTCGAGGACCTCGTGGCTGCCGGCGCCGTGCGTTCGGGTCAGCTTGTCAAGGTCCTCGGCAACGGGGACGTCAACGTCAGGCTGAACGTCACCGCACACAAGTTCTCCGGCTCTGCGCGGGAGAAGATCGAGGCTGCAGGCGGCTCCGTGAGCGAGGCCTGAGCCAACCGAACCACGAGAGGGCGGTCTTCCCGGACAGGGGAGACCGCCCTCTCGCATCGCCGTCCAAGCGCGCATCATGCGCGTCGTCTGTCACATTCGTGGTCCGGCGACTTTGGGGCGGACGCCGCCAGTTGGTAGGCTGCCCAAGTTGCCACATATCTCGTGGCCAGTCTTGTCACGTCTGCAAGGGAAGTAGGGGCTGGATGCTCAGCGCTTTCGCGAATGCTCTCCGATCGCCGGATCTCCGCAAGAAGATCCTGTTCACGCTCGGCATCATCGCCATCTTCCGATTCGGCTCGTCGGTGCCCGCACCCAACGTCAACATGGCCCGAATCGACGAGTGCGTGGCGCTGACCAGCACCAGCGACGCGGCAGGCCTGTACTCGATCATCAACCTGTTCTCCGGCGGGGCACTGCTGCAGTTGACGATCTTCGCGCTGGGCATCATGCCGTACATCACGTCGTCGATCATCCTGCAGCTCATGACCGTCGTGATCCCGAGACTCGAGGCCCTCAAGAAGGAGGGCGGCGCGGGCCAGCAGAAGATCACCGAGTACACCCGCTACCTGACCCTCGTGCTGGCCATCATGCAGGCGACGGCGTTCGTGACGCTGGCCAACACCGGGCAGCTCCTGCCGGGTTGTGGCGGCATTCTCTACACCCAGGAGCTGATGGCGCTCATCACGATGGTGCTGGTCATGACCGCGGGCACCGCGATCATCATGTGGATGGGTGAGCTCATCACCGAGCGCGGCATCGGCAACGGCATGTCGATCATGATCTTCACGCAGATCACCGCCACATTCCCGGCGGGCATCTGGGCCGTCAAGCAGCAGAACCCCGGCGCCATCGGGTGGTTCTACCTCGTCGCCATCATCCTCATCGGCCTCGTCGTCATGGGCGCCATCCTCTTCATCGAGCAGGGCCAGCGTCGCATCCCCGTGCAGTACGCCAAGCGGATGGTGGGGCGGCGCCTCGTCGGTGGCTCCACCACCTACATCCCGCTGAAGGTCAACCAGGCAGGCGTCATCCCCGTCATCTTCGCCAGCTCGATCCTCTACCTGCCCGTGCTGTTCGCCACCTTCCGCCCCGACAGCGCCTTCAGCGTGTGGGTCGGCCGCTACTTCGGCGGCGGCAACGCGCAGTTCTCCGTGCCGTACAACATCGCCCAGTTCGTGCTCATCATCTTGTTCACGTACTTCTACGTGTCGATCACCTTCAACCCCGAAGAGGTCGCCGACAACATGAAGAAGTACGGGGGCTTCATCCCCGGCGTCCGCGCGGGCAAGCCCACCGAGCGATACCTCGGCTACGTCCTCAACCGGCTGACGGCACCCGGCTCGCTCTACCTGGCCCTCGTTGCGGCCCTGCCCACGATCGCCTTCATGGCCGTCAAGGCCAACCAGAACTTCCCATTCGGCGGCACGTCGGTGCTCATCATGGTGGGTGTTGGCCTCGACACCATCAAGCGCATCGAGAGTCAGCTTCAGCAGCGCAACTACGAAGGATTCCTCAAGTGAGGCTCTTGATCATGGGTGCCCCGGGTGCGGGCAAGGGCACGCAGGCCACCGGGCTCGCAGCTCGATACGGTGTACCGGCCATTTCCACCGGCGACATCTTCCGCGCCAACATCAAGGGGCAGACGCCGCTCGGGCTCAAGGTGAAGGCCATCATCGACGCCGGCGAGTACGTTCCCGACGAGATCACCGAGGAGATCGTCGCCGACCGGCTCCAGCAGGACGACTGCCAGCCGGGCTTCCTGCTCGACGGCTTCCCGCGCACTCTCCACCAGGTGCACTTCCTCGACGAGTACCTCGCCTCCCACGGTGGCGGGCTGGACGCCGTCGTCAGCCTCCACGTGGACCCGGAGGCGCTCGTCGCGCGCCTGCTGGACCGGGCCCTGAAGGAGGGCCGGGCCGACGACAACGAGGACACCATCCGCCGTCGCATGGAGGTCTACGCCGGGCAGACCGCACCCTTGCTGATGCACTACGAGGCCCAGGGCCTGCTCGTGGAGATCGACGGCACCGGCACCGTCGAGGAGGTCCAGCGGCGGATGTTCGAGGCGCTCGACGCCCGCGCGGCGGCAGTCGGACGTCCAGCGTGATCCAGCTCAAGAGCGCCGAGCAGATCTTGCTCATGCGCCGCGCGGGGTTGGTCGTCGCGGAAGGCCTCGAGGCCATGACCGCCGCCGTCCGTGCTGGCGTCACCACCGCGGAGATCGACGCCGTCGGACGCGAGGTGCTCGCGCGCCGCGGGGCCACGTCCAACTTCCTCGGCTATGGAGCCGAGTACGGTACGCCCTTCCCTGCGGTGGCGTGCATCTCCGTCAACGAGGAACTGGTCCACGGCATCCCGGGGCCGCGGGTGCTTGCCGACGGCGACGTCGTGAGCATCGACTTCGGCGCCGTCGTCGAGGGCTGGCACGGGGACGCGGCACGAACGGTCGTCGTCGGGCAGGCCGCGCAGGAGGACCTCGACCTCATCGACGTGGTCCGGGACGCCTTCTGGGCTGGGACGCGGCGGATGCGTGCTGGTGGCAAGGTGTCGGACATTTCCAAGGCCATCGAGCAGGCGATCCGCGCCCACGGCCGCTACGGCGTCCTGCGCGACTTCACCGGGCACGGCATCGGGGACGCCATGCACATGGCCCCAGACGTGCCGAACTATCACGTGCGCGGGCGTTCGCCGGTCATCGAACCGGGCACGGTGCTCGCCATCGAGCCCATGGTGACCCGCGGCACCCACCGCACCCTCGACCTCGACGACGGGTGGACCGTCGTCTCCCGCGACGGGTCCCGCGGCGCGCACTGGGAGAACACGGTGGCGCTCACCGAGCGCGGTCTGTGGGTGTTGACCGAACCCGACGGCGGGCAGTCCCTCCTTGGGGATCTCTTCGGCCCGCTCGGCGACTGACCGGCACCGAGCGGGACAGCCGCTGGGCTCAGTCCTCGCCGGCGAAGACTCCGATGACCGGGTTCCAGCCGAGTACCTCGCGCTGCGCGATCAGACCAGCCTTGTGGAACGGGTCGTCGTCCAGCAGCGTCTCGACCTCGGCGGCGTCTCCCGCGCGCAGGACCAGCAGCGCCCTCCCCGGATCGGTGGGGGAGAGGGGTCCGGAGGCGACGATCGCGTCCAGGGAGCCTAGGAAGGCCCTGTGCTCGGGCCGGAGCGCGTTGAGCCGGTCGACGTCGGTGGAGTAGGTGTACGAAACTGCGAAGAAAGCCATGGCTCGAGCGTAGCCGCCCGTTCGCGTGGCGGAGGGGCGCACTGGCGGGTCGGTGATTTGGGTGCCCATGTGTGCACGCGTACAATTGACGCGGACTGCGAACTGCGTCCAGAACAGATTGAGAGTTTATGGCTAAGAAGGAAGGCGCCCTCGAGATGGAGGGCACCGTGGTGGAGGCGCTGCCCAACGCAATGTTCCGAGTGGAGCTCGGCAACGGTCACAAGGTGCTCGCCACCATCTCGGGCAAGATGCGCCAGCACTACATCCGGATCCTGCCTGCCGACCGCGTGGTGGTGGAGATGTCCCCCTACGACCTGAGCCGCGGGCGGATCGTCTACCGCCACAAGTGATGCATTTTCGCGAGGTTCCGCGAAAATGCAGGTCGAGCAGCGCCGAATAGGCGCGTAGTCGAGACCCCCCGCGAGGTTCCGCGAGAATGCAGGTCGAGCAGCGCCGAATAGGCGCGTAGTCGAGACCCCCCGCGAGGTTCCGCGAAAATGCAGGTCGAGCAGCGCCGAATAGGCGCGTAGTCGAGACCCCCGCGAGGTTCCGCGAAAATGCAAGTCGAGCGGCGCGGGATGCTCGCGCGGTCGAGACCTCCAAGCCGACGACGCCCGGCCCCGTGCCGGGCGTTTTGTCTTTCCTGTGCTCGTCACGTAGAGTTGACCCTCGGTCGTCTGTGTCCGCTCGGTGTTCCGTGCCCGGAGTACGCGCGGTAGGGGCGTCCGACACTTACCCACCACAAGATTGGGCATCCGCATGTCCAGTCGCTGATTGAAAAGGTTGCTCGAATGAAGGTTCAGCCGAGCGTCAAGAAGATCTGCGACAAGTGCAAGGTGATCCGCCGGCACGGTCGTGTGATGGTGATCTGCGAGAACCCGCGCCACAAGCAGCGCCAGGGCTGATCGAAGACCGCCGCGGGGAGGGCTTCGCCCGATCCGCCGACAACTGAAGCAACGTGTTCGCAAAAGGCCGGTGCACCGGCCCTCACCCCCGGACGAAGGCCGGGGCCCCGCGGTCGGAGTACCGGCCAGCCAAGGCAGCGGGGACGCGACACGCCACACACCTTCGCAACTGGCTGGAATCCAGTTGAAACCCAGAAAGGTACCGCCTGATGGCACGCCTCGTCGGTGTTGACCTCCCGCGCGAAAAGCGCCTCGAGGTCGCACTCACCTACATCTTCGGCATTGGCAAGACCCGCGCTGCCGAGACCCTCGCCGCCACTGGTGTGAGCGGCGACACCCGCGTCCACGCCCTCACCGAGGAGCAGCTCATCGCGCTCCGTGACCACATCGAGCAGCACTACGAGATCGAGGGTGACCTCCGTCGTAGTGTCGCCGCCGACATCCGTCGCAAGGTCGAGATCGGCAACTACCAGGGTCGTCGCCACCGCGCAGGCCTTCCCGTCCGCGGCCAGCGCACGCGCACCAACGCGCGCACCCGCAAGGGCAAGAAGAAGGCAGTGGCCGGCAAGAAGAAGGCACGCTGACCCTCGCGGTGAGCCTCGATAGAAGACCGTAGGAGAACACATACACATGGCTACTGCAGGCCGCAAGGGCGCACAGACCAAGGTGCGCCGCAAGGAAAAGAAGAACGTGCTGGTGGGGCAGGCCCACATCAAGAGCACCTTCAACAACACGATCATCTCGATCTCCGACCCGTCCGGCGCCGTGATCGCCTGGGCCTCCGCCGGCACCGTCGGCTTCAAGGGCTCGCGCAAGTCGACGCCGTTCGCCGCCCAGATGGCCGCCGAGGCGGCCGGTCGTCGCGCCATGGAGCATGGCATGAAGCGCGTCGACGTGTTCGTCAAGGGCCCCGGCTCCGGCCGGGAGACCGCCATCCGTTCGCTCGGCGCGATCGGCCTCGAGGTCGGCACGATCTCGGACGTCACGCCGGTGCCGCACAACGGCTGCCGTCCGCCCAAGCGTCGTCGCGTCTAGTCATCTCGAGAAGATAAGGACATCTAGGAATCATGGCTCGTTACACCGGCCCTCTCACCAAGAAGTCTCGTCGCCTCGGGACTGACCTCGTCGGAGGCGACAAGTCCTTCGAGCGCCGTCCGTACCCCCCGGGACAGCACGGTCGAGGCCGCACCAAGGACTCCGAGTACTCGCTGCAGCTCAAGGAGAAGCAGAAGGCCCGCTTCGCGTACGGCGTGCTGGAGAAGCAGTTCCGTCGCTACTACGAGGAAGCCGCCCGCGTCCCCGGCAAGACCGGCGACAACCTGCTGCGCATCCTCGAGTCGCGTCTCGACAACGTCGTGTACCGCGCTGGCTTCGCGGCCACGCGTCGCCAGGCCCGCCAGCTCGTCGTGCATGGTCACTTCCTGGTCAACGGCCAGCGAGTGAACATCCCGTCGTACCGCGTGCAGGCCAAGGACATCATCGACGTCGCCGAGAAGTCGCTCAACCTGCACCCGCTCGTCGTGGCGCGTGAGACTCACCACGAGCGCACCGTCCCGGCCTGGCTCGAGGCCCGCCCCAACCGGATGCGCATCCTCGTCCACCAGCTCCCCGTCCGCGAACAGATCGTCGTGGACGTCCAGGAGCAGATGATCGTCGAGCTCTACTCGAAGTAGTGATCCCCTGGGGGCCGGAACCGCTCCGGCCCCCGCTATCGCACCATCAAATGGCGGTTGGTGCGGAAAGGAAACCCAATGCTCATCGCACAGCGTCCCACGCTTTCGGAAGAGGTCGTCTCCGACTACCGCTCCCGCTTCGTGCTCGAGCCGCTCGAGCCCGGCTTCGGCTACACGCTCGGCAACTCGCTGCGTCGCACCCTGCTGTCGTCGATCCCCGGTGCCTCGGTCACGAGCATCAAGATCGAGGGCAACCAGCACGAGTTCTCCACGCTGGAGGGCGTCGTCGAGGATGTCACCGAGATCATCCTCAACCTCAAGGGCCTCGTGCTGTCCTCCGAGGAGGACCAGCCCGTGGTGATGTACCTGCGGAAGGCCGGCCCCGGTGCCGTCACCGCCGCGGACATCCAGCCGCCTGCAGGGGTCGAGATCCACAACCCCGAGATGCACATCGCGCAGCTCTCCGAGGACGGCAAGATCGAGATGGAGCTCGTCGTCGAGCGCGGTCGCGGCTACGTGTCCGCCGCGCAGAACAAGGACCCCGACTCCGAGATCGGCCGCATCCCGGTGGATTCGATCTACTCGCCGGTGCTCAAGGTGACGTACAAGGTGGAGGCCACCCGCGTGGCCCAGCGCACCGACTTCGACCGCCTCATCATCGACGTGGAGACGAAGCCGTGCATCCTGCCGCGCGACGCCATGGCGTCGGCTGGCGGGACGCTCGTCGAGCTCTTCGGGCTCGCCCGCGAGCTCAACGTGCACGCCGAGGGCATCGAGATCGGCCCGTCGCCGGTCGATGAGCAGATTGCCGAGTCGCTGAACCTCCCCGTCGAGGATCTCGACCTTTCCGTGCGCTCCTACAACTGCCTCAAGCGCGAGGGCATCCACACCGTGGGTGAGCTCGTCGCCCGCAGTGAAGAGGACCTCCTGGACATCCGCAACTTCGGTTCGAAGTCGATCGACGAGGTCAAGGAGACCCTCGCCGGTCTCGGCCTGGCGCTACGCGACTCCTCCCCGGGTTTCGACCCGATGGAGGCGATCGAGCGCTACGACGAGGACGGCGACGAGGACTTCGCGGAGACCGAGCAGTACTGACCGCGCGAGCCGACGGCTCGACACAACTTCTGGAGAAATGACACATGCCTAAGCCAACCAAGGGCCCGCGCCTGGGCGGCAACGCCACCCACGAGGGGATCATCCTGCGCAACCTGGCCACCCAGCTCTTCGAGCACGGCCGCATCACCACCACCGAGACCAAGGCCCGTCGCCTGCAGCCGGTGGCCGAGAAGCTCATCACCAAGGGCAAGAAGGGCGACCTCGCCGCCCGTCGTGAGGTCCTGAAGGACGTCACCGACAAGGGTGTCGTCGCCAAGCTGTTCGAGGAGATCGCGCCGCTGATGGCCGAGCGTGAGGGTGGCTACACCCGCATCACCAAGATCGGCAACCGCAAGGGCGACAACGCCCCGATGGCGGTCATCGAGCTCGTGACCGAGAAGGTCGAGAAGAAGGCCAAGGCCGAGCCGGCCGCCAAGGTCGAGGATGAGCCCAAGGCCGACGAGGCGGAGGACGTCGTCGAGGAGGAGACCGCAGAGGTCGAGGCCGAGGACGCCGCCCAGGAGGAGGCCCCCGAGCAGGAGGCCGACGCCGAGGACGCCGAGTCCAAGTGACCCATTGACGAGAGGGGCCCCGAGGGGCCCCTCTTGCCATGCCCGGCCCACCGCAGGCAGCCGTTGCCCCGGAGGTGGACCGCCGCGCCGGCGGCTGCCGAAGTGCCGCTACAGTGAACCGTCAACCAATCGGAAGGGATCCATCGATGAAGCGTCGACTGCTGGTCGGAGCCGCACTGCTCTCCACGCTGCTCGCAGCCTGCTCCGGAGGCGCCGCGACGCCGGAGCCGGGTGAGTCGTCGGGCCAGGCGACGAGTTCGCAGAAGCCCGCGGTGAAGATCGGGGCAGCCACCATCGTCTCCCACCCTTCGCTGGACCTCATCTACGAGGGCATCGTCGAGGGCCTCGCCGAGGCCGGCTACGTCGAAGGCACCAACCTCGACATCCGGCTCGAGAACCCGCAGGGCGACCAGGCGACCCTCACCAACATCGCCAACACCTTCGCAGGCGGGGATGAGGACCTCTACGTCGCCATCGCGACGCCGCCCGCCCAGGCGCTCGCGCAGGTCATCACCGACAAGCCCATCGTGTTCGCATCCGTGACGGACCCCGTCGCCGCGGGCCTCGTCGAGTCCATGGAGGCGCCCGGCGGCAACATCACCGGCACCTCCGATCAAATCCCCGCGGACAAGCAGCTCGCCGAACTGCAGCGCATCCTGCCCGAGCTCAAGACGCTCGGCATCGTGTACTCGTCGTCCGAGGTCAACGCCGAGGTACAGGCGAAGGCGATGCAGCAGGCGGCCGAAGCCGCAGGCATCACCGTGCTCACCAAGACCATCGTCAACTCCTCCGAGGTGGGTCAGGCCGCCGAGTCCCTCGACGTCGACGCCTACTGGACCGGCAACGACAACGCAGTGGTCAGCGCCATCGAATCGCTCATCCAAGTGGCCGAGAAACACCAGAGCTTCGTGTTCACCTCCGACGCCGACTCCGTGGCCCGCGGCGCCGGCGCATCCTACGCCACCGACTACAAGGCCCAAGGCGTGCAGACGGCCGGGATCATCGTGCGCATCCTCGAGGGTGCCAACCCCGCAGAGGTGCCCGCAGAGATCCAGACCAGCCTCGAACTCACCGTGAATCCCGAGGCCGCCAAGCGCATGGGCGTCGAGATCCCCGCCGACGTGCTCGCCTCGGCCGACCGCACCGTCTGAGGGATGGACAGCGTCGGGCGCTGCGAGCTCCCGACAGTAGGGTTCGAAGAGCCGCCACGCCAGACGGCCTTCGGATTCGACAAGGAGTTCCCATGCGGTTGTCCCAAACCCTCGTGGCTGCGGCCGCTGCCCTCAGCCTCACGCTGACGGCCTGTGGCGGCACGTCCTCCCCGGCAGCCTCCGGCGGCGCCTCCGATGCGACTCAGGGCTCCGCGCCCGCCGAGATCAAGATCGGGGTCGTCAACTACGTGAGCCACCCGGCGCTGGACGCCGCCCAGCAGGGCTTCATCGACGCCCTCAAGGAGGCCGGCTACGAGGAGGGGAAGAACCTCACCCTAGACCTCCAGAACGCCACTGGCGACCAGTCGACGCTCACCAGCATCGCCAACACGTTCGCCAGCAGCGACAACGACCTGTTCTACGCGATCGCCACCCCGACCGCCCAGGCGCTCGCGCAGGTCATCACGGACAAGCCGATCGTCTTCGCGGCCGTGACCGACCCCGTCGCGGCCCAGCTCGTCGCCTCCTGGGAGGCCCCCGACGGCAACATGACCGGCGTGTCCGACATGAACCCGATGGATGCGCAGGTGGCGCTCATCAAGGAAGTCATGCCCGACGTGGCCACCATCGGCATCGTCTACTCCTCCGGCGAGGTCAACTCCGAGGTGCAGGTCAAGGAGGCCGAGGAAGCCGCCAAGGCCCACGGGATCTCCGTCGTGACGAAGACGGTCACCAACTCCTCCGAGGTGCAGCAGGCCGCGCAGGCGCTCGAGGCCGATGCGTTCCTCATCCCGACGGACAACACCGTCGTCTCCGCCGCGGAGTCCGTCATCCAGGTGGCCGAGCAGAAGGGCGTGCCCGTGTTCGCCTCCGACGAGAACACCGTCGGCCGGGGCGCTGCCGCCGGACTCTCGGTGAACTACACCCAGCAGGGCAAGGACGCCGCCGCGCTGGCGCTCAAGATGCTTGCGGGCGCGAAGGCCTCCGAACTGCCCGTCGAGACGCAGAAGAACTTCGACCTGTTCGTCAACGAGGCCGCCGCCAAGGCGCAGGGCATCGAGCTGCCCGCCGCCGTCGTGGACCGCGCCGCCAAGAAGTTCTGAACCACCTCCACAAGGAGTTGCAGCTCCCATGATCATCGCCCTCGAGCTCGGCCTGCTGTTCGCAGTGATGTCGATCGGCGTCTACCTCACCTACCGTGTGCTGGACTTCCCCGACCTCACCGTCGACGGCTCGTTCACCACCGGGGCCGCGGTGGCGGCGGTGATGATCGTCGGGGGCATCAACCCGTGGGTGGCGGTGGCCTGCGCGTTCGTCGCGGGCGCGCTGGCCGGCGTCGTCACCGGTGCCCTGCACGTGTTCGCAGGCATCAACCCGCTGCTGTCCGGCATCCTCACCCAGATCGCGCTCTACTCCATCAACCTGCGCATCATGGGCAAGGCGAACGTGCCGCTGCTGCGCTCGGAGACCCTGTTCACGCCCCTGCGGGAGGCGGGCGTGATGGGAAGTTGGATCTCTGTCGGGGCGTTCGCGCTCGTCGCGGCCGTCGTCGGACTGTTGGTCTACCTGTTCCTCGGCACCCAGTACGGCGTCGCGCTGCGCGCCACCGGCGACAACGAGGACATGGCCAAGGCCCAGGGCATCAACACCGGGCAGATGAAGATCGTCGGACTGGCGCTGTCGAACGGCCTCGTGGCGCTGTGCGGTGCGCTCATGGCCCAGTACAACGGCTACGCCGACATCTCCATGGGCATCGGCCTGATCGTCGCGGGCCTCGCGTCGGTCATCGTCGGCCAGGCCATCTTCGGCATGACCGCCGTCTGGCAGGCCGTGCTGGCGGCCGCACTGGGCTCGGTCATCTACCGCGGCATCATCCAGGCAGCCCTGCAGGCCGGACTGAACGTCAACGACATGAAGCTCATTTCGGCAGTGCTGGTGGTCCTGGCGCTCACCATCCCGGCGCTGTCGCCCATGAAGCGGTGGCGCCGACGTCGCTGGAAGGCGCAGGCCGTCGCACAGGGAGGGGCAGCCTGATGCTCGAACTGACCTCCATCACCAAGCGCTTCTTCCCGGACACCGTCAACGAGCGGCTCGCGCTCAAGGGGCTGTCCCTGAAACTCGACGAGGGAGACTTCGTCACGGTCATCGGCTCCAACGGCGCCGGCAAGTCGACGCTGCTCAACTGCATCGCCGGCCGGTACCCCGTCGACACCGGACAAATCCGCATCGACGGCAAGGACGTCACCCGGGTGCCCGAACACCGCCGGGCCAAGTACGTCGCCCGGGTGTTCCAAGACCCCATGGCCGGCACCGCCCCGCGCATGACCATCGAGGAGAACCTCGCCATCGCGTTCGCGCGCGGACGCCGTCGCGGACTCGGCCTGGCCGTGACCGACCGCAACCGGGCAACCTTCCGGCAGGCGTTGAAGAAGCTCGACCTCGGTCTCGAACGGCGCCTGGCGATGCGCGTCGGCATGCTCTCCGGCGGGCAGCGACAGGCGCTCAGCCTCCTCATGGCGGCCTACGAGCGACCTGACATCCTCCTCCTCGACGAGCACACTGCCGCCCTAGACCCGTCGCGTGCCGAACTCATCACCAAGCTCACGAAGGACCTGGTGGAGGAGCACGGCCTCACCGCGCTCATGGTCACCCACAACATGCAGCAGGCCATCGACCTCGGCAACCGGCTCATCATGATGCACGAGGGCGAAATCATCCTCGAGGTGGGCGAGGAGGAGAAGCGGCACGTGACTGCCGAACAACTCGCCGAGGCGTTCTCCCGCACCCGAGGCGCGCAACTCTCCGACCGCACCCTCCTCGAGGCCGACTGACGTCGATACCTGCGGCGCCACACCAGGACTACGCCGCGGGGAGTCCAGCCGAGGACGCTCCTCGAAGGCGACTGACGTCGATACCCGCGGCGCACCACTGGAGGGGTACCGTGTGTCCATGCAGCGTGCCCTCCGACGTCTCAACGACGACTGGGTCTCGCGCGTCGTCGACCGCGGCGGCATCGAGCTGACGCTCGGCGCCATCTGGCTGTCGGCGAGCATCTTCGCGTTCGCCCGCGGCTACTTCGAGCTCCGTTGCCTGATCGTCGACTGCCTCGCCGCCGTGGCGCTCGTCGTCGGCGTGCGGCACCCGAGGATCGCGTCCATCGCGCTCATGCTCCTCATGCTGGCCGCCGTCGCATCCGAGCACGGCGAGCAGGGCTTCGTCGGCGTCTTCTCCTTCCTGCTCGTCGTCACGTTGCTGCGACGAGGCCTGCTGCGGTTCGCGCTCGTACACACGGCGGTCACGTTCGTGCTGGGGTCCCTCCTCTCTTGGGAGGCCAGCGGGTGGGGATCGCTCGAGGAACCCGTCTTCGGGTGGTTCACCGCCGGGCTCAGCACGTGGGCCATCGGCATCGGCTTCCGCTTCCACGCGCAGCTCTCCGCCGCGCGGGAACGCGAGCGCACCCAGCGCGAGCGCATGGAACTCCTGTGGGACCTGCACGACTTCGTCGCGCGAGACCTCACCGTCATCACCCTTCGCGCCGACGCCGCGATCGCCCGAGGGGAAGCGACGCTCGAGGATCTCCAGTCCATCGGGCTGCTGAGCCGCGGCGCCAACCAGTTCCTGCGCGACACCGCGCAACAAATCGAGGACCCTGCCGGGCAGCGGGAGTACCGGGCGGTCACCGTCGCATCGGCCGTCGAGGCGGCGCGCGAAGCCCTCGCCGCCCAGGGACGCGAGCTCGAGGACCACCGCATCGCGGGCTGCGGCTCGCGCTTGCAGGACGCCGTCGCCGGCCGCGTCCTCGCCGAAGCGCTCCACAACGCGGTCAAACACGGCATCGGCACGGTCACCCTCGACATGACCTGCGGCCCCCAGCACATCGAGTTCATCGTCCGCAACACACGCCGCCCAGGGCATGCCGCCACCGCAGGCATGGGCCTCGGGACCCGCGCGATGGCCGAGCGCCTGCGGGCCTTCGGCGGCAGCCTCGAGTCGGGGCCGGTGGGGCAGGCATGGGTCTCCCGGATTAGACTGGCCAACACACCGTCGGGCCTTGGAGGAACGTGCCCGACGCCGAACCAGGGGGAACATGATCAACGTGGGGTTGTGCGACGACGATGACCTCGTCCGGCGCCTGCTGCCCGAATCGCTGCGCACCGACGACATCGACGTGGTCGTCACGTGCGGCTCGGGAGAGGAAGCCCTCGCGAGCGAGGTGGACGTCGACGTGTGGCTGGTCGACCTGCGCATGCCCGGCATCGACGGCCGCGAAACCGCACAGCGCCTCATCCAGGCCAACCCCGCGGTGAAGGTCATGATCCTCACCGCCTTCGGCGACGAACGAGTGCGCGAGACCCTCGCATGCGGGGCCACCGCCTACCTCCACAAGGACGCCGCACCGGGCGAA
Source organism: Propionibacteriaceae bacterium P6A17 (assembly GCA_000619965.1). Taxonomy (GTDB): domain Bacteria; phylum Actinomycetota; class Actinomycetes; order Propionibacteriales; family Propionibacteriaceae; genus Arachnia. The sequence continues at coordinate 33,994 of JHVD01000010.1, read as the reverse complement.
CTGCGTGAGGCCATCCGCAGCGTGCACAGCGGCTACACCGTGCTGGCGCCCGGCATGGCCCTCAGCGCCCTCGAACGCGATGACGTCGAGCTGGGGCTGCGCGAGATCGGCGCCGATGACCTCGACCGCCACATCGTCACGCTCATGAGCGCGGGCCAGAGCTACCAGGACATGGCCGCCGAGGTGGGGATGAGCGTCTCGGGCGTCAAGAAGCGGGCCAGCAAGCTCATGCGGGCGCTGCGCGTCGGGAGCCGCTCCCAGCTCGTCGCCAAACTCAACGGGCTGCGCCCCTGAGCCGCCGCGACGAAGCGGCCGACGTCGCGTGTGCCAAGATGGGCGCATGCGCATCGCCCAACTGGCCAACTTCGTCGGCCCCACCTCCGGCGGCATGAAAGTGGTCATCGAGCAACTTGGCGCCGGCTACGTCGCAGCAGGCCACGAGCGGATCTTCGTCGCTCCCGGCGAACACGACAGCGTGAGAGAGACCGCCGACGGCATCCTCGTCTCCGTGCGCGCGCCGAAGGTGACCGAGCAGTACCGCATGATCTTCCAACCGTGGCGGGCGCTCGACGTGCTCGCGCGCTTCCGCCCGACCAACATCGAGGTCTCCGACAAGTGGACCCTCTCACCCGCCGGCAGGTGGGCGCGCAAGCGGGCCGTCGGATCCGTGCTGTTCAGCCACGAGCGACTCTCCGACATGCTCGCCATGTGGGCCCGTCGCACCTTCGGTGTCGAGGCCGCCGTCGGCGCCATGAACCGGCGGCTCGCCAAGGAGTTCGACACCGTCGTCGTCACCAGCCGCTTCGCCGCCGACGAGTTCCGCGGCACCGGCGCCGCCCTCGAGCTGGTGCCGCTCGGCGTCGACCTCGAGACCTTCCACCCCCGCGCGGGCACCCCGGCCGACGACGGCATCCTGAAGCTCGCCTATGTCGGAAGGCTCAGCCACGAGAAGTCGCCGCAGCTCGCCGTCGCGACCGCCGTCGAACTGCACCGCCGCGGCGTGCCCGTCCGGCTCGACCTCTACGGCACCGGCCCCGACCAGGCCGAGCTGGAGGCCATCGCCGGCGACGCCCCCGTCGTGTTCCATGGCTTCGTCGGCGGCCGCGACGAGGTGGCCCGCAGGTTCGCGTCGGCCGACGTCTCGCTGTCCGTGTGCCCGGCCGAGACCTTCGGGCTCGCCGTCCTCGAGGCGCTCGCCTCCGGGACACCGGTGGTGACGTCGAACCGCGGCGGGGCGTTCGAGCTCGTCGACGAGACCTGCGGGGCCTGGGGGGCGCCCGACCCGCGATCACTGGCCGACGCCGTCGAGCGCCTCCGCCCGCGGCTCGGACCCGACCTCAGGGCCGCAGCCCGTCGTCGGGCAGAACAGTACGGCTGGCAACGGGCCGTCGGACAGATGCTGGCGCTGCACGAGCGGCTCGCCGACGAGGCGCCCTACCGCTCGCTGCAGGGATTCGTGAGGAGCAAGGATGCGTAGGCGACGACTGGCACTCGGTGCCGCAGCGACGATGGCGGCGGCATTCGGCCTCGTCGCGGCGGCCGCCCCCCGCTACCCGCGCGACGGCGGCACCGTCGCCGACCTCGTCTGGGAACTTCGCGGCACCGGACTCACCGGGCGGGCACTCGTCGACGCGGCCATCGTCGCCGTCGCCGAAGCAATCCCATACCACTCCGCCTGGCACCTGTGGGAGCGCCCGACGACGTCCCTCCAGCGCGGCGCGGGCTGGGCACACCAGTACAACACCGTCCTGCTGCTGGTGCTGCGCGACCTCGGATTCGACACCCGGCTCGTCCACGCCGCCAGGGTGCGGGGCTTCGGCTTCCCGTGGTTCCTGAGCGGCCACACGTGGGTGAAGGTCTACGTCGAGGACCGCTGGCTCGACGCGTGCGCCTCATCGGCTGCCAACAAGGCCGGCGAGATCAACTTCGTGCCCCTCACCGAGGAGCTGCCGCTGCTCGTGCGCACCCGCTGGGCCGTCGGATTGGCGCTCGCGCCGTTCGTCGTCGGACGCGTGTGGTGGGCGTGGCTCACCGGCCGTCGCGTGCCCGACTGGGTCTACGGCGTGCGAGACGCCGACTGAGCGCCCGCAACCAGCCGCGGGCGCCCGTCGGGGGACCGCGCGCACACGCCGACGGCGCCCCACGCAAACCAATGCGGGGGCGCCGTCGAGGCTGTGACGATCAGGCGAGTGCGGCCTGCGCGGCCTTGGCCTTCTCGAGGCGGGCGGCGACGTCGTTCCAGTTGACGACGTTCCACCAGGCGTCGACGTAGTCGGCCTTCACGTTCTTGTACTGCAGGTAGAACGCGTGCTCCCACATGTCGATCTGCAGCAGCGGCACCTGCGAGGTGGGCAGGTTGCCCTGCTGGTCGAAGAGCTGGTGCACCAGGAGCTGGCCGCCGAGGGTGTCGAGCGCCAGGATGGCCCAGCCGGACCCCTGGATGCCGAGCGCGGTGGCGTTGAACTGCTTCTTGAAGCCCTCGAAGGAGCCGAAGCCCTCCTGGATTGCGGCCGCGAGATCGCCCTCGGGCTCGCCGCCACCGTCGGGCGACATGTTCTTCCAGAACACCGAGTGGTTGACGTGACCGCCGAGGTTGAACGCGACATCCTTGGCCAGCTTGTTCACGGCACCCAGATTGCCCGTGGCGCGCGCCTCCTCAAGCTGCTCCAGTGCGGTGTTGAGGCCCTTCACGTAGGTGGCATGGTGCTTGCTGTGGTGCAGCTCCATGATCTCCGGGGCGATATGCGGGGCGAGTGCGCCGTAGTCGTAGTCCAGATCGGGGAGAACGTAGGTCATGGGAAGTCCTTTCGAGTTCGTCCGGTACAACGTCAACCCTAGCCGGATTATTCCCCGTCCCAAGTGGTCTTGAGGATCCGGAAGCCCTTCGCGGAGGCGACCTTCGTCGTCGGCCACCCCTGATCCGTGAGCCAACGCGCCAGGGAATCGCCGCCCAGATTCTTGCTGACGACGAGCCAAGCGATGCCGTCGCGCTTCATCCTCGGCAGCCACGTGAGCAGCAGCGCGTGCAGCGCCTCCTTGCCGATGCGGATCGGCGGATTGCTCCAGATCTCGTCGAACGGTCCCTGTGCCGACGTGCCCACCCGCACCCGGTCGGCGACGCCGTGGCGCTGCGCATTCAGCCGAGTGAGCTCGAGCGCATGCTCGTTCACATCGACCGCCTCGACGCTCACCCGCGGCCTGGCCACGGCCAATCCGACGGCGATCGGCCCAAACCCGCAGCCCAGGTCCAGCACGTGGCCCTCCTCGGGCGGGTCGACCTCGCGCAACAGCACCGCAGTGCCCGGGTCGAGCCGGGATCCGGAAAACACACCCCTGCCCGCGGCGAACGTGAGGTGGTGGCCGAAGATCGTCGCCTCGACCTCACGCGTGGTCTGCGGCCCGTCGGCGGTCTCGAAGTAGTGGCTCATGCCCGCTCCTGTCGTAGGTCATCGAGGGTGCGCACGGCACGAGCCTCGGCCGCACGCGAGGCGAGGAGGTCGTCGGGCGGATAGCCGACCTCCTCGAGGACCAGGCCGTGCGCGGGCATCACCGGCACCTCGTTGTGGCGCTCGGGGTGCGCGGCGACGCGCTCGAGCCACGCCACGTCGCGACGCCCCCCGGCCACCGCGAGGAGCGCCCCCACCAGCGAGCGCACCATCGAGTGGCAGAACGCGTCGGCCAGCAGGTGGATCTCGATCGTGCCGTCGTCGTGCCCGGTGGCCCGGAGTTCACGCAGCTCGCGGACCGTCGTCGCCCCCTCGCGCGCCTTGCAGAACGGGGCGAAGTCGCGCAGGCCCAGCAGCAGGGGAGCGGCCTCGTCGAGGAGCCGCAGGTCGACGTCGTGGCGCAGCGCGACGACGTGCCCACGCAGCAGCGGGTCGGGGGTGCGGCTGGCGGGGCAGACGCGGTAGGAGTACCTGCGCCAGATCGCGGAGAACCGGGCGTCGAAGCCTGCGGGGGCCGGGCGCACGTCGGCGACGACGACGTCGTCGGGGAGCACGCGGTGCAGGCGGCGCAGCAGATCCAGCGCCGTCTGCTCCGAGGCGCCCGGCACATCCAGATGGCAGACCTGGCCGCGAGCGTGCACGCCGGCGTCGGTGCGGCCGGCGACGGTGAGCTGCGCCGGGTCGTCGAGGCGCAGGACGCGGGTGATCCACTCCTCGAGCTCACCCTGCACGGTGCGGAGCCCCGGCTGCGCGGCCCAGCCGTGGAAGTCGCGGCCGTCGTAGGCGAGGTCGATTCGCAGACGCATCATCGCCGCCGGTAGGTGAGGTCGAAGACGGTGCGGCCTGCGGCGAGCCCGCGAGCCTCGTACTTGGTGACGGGCCGCTCCGCCAGGCGCGGCGCCCAGCCGCCGTGCACGTTCTCCAGCCGCGGGTGGTCGTCGAGCTGCTCGCGCATCCACAGCGCGTAGTCCTCCCAATCGGTGGCCAGCCGCCACAGGCCGCCCGGGCGGAGCTTCGCCGCGACGACGTCGCCGAACTCCCGGCTGACAAGGCGACGCTTGTGGTGGCGGGCCTTGTGCCACGGGTCGGCGAAGAACGTCCACAGCTCCGAGACCTGGCCGTCGTCGAAAAGCTGCCGGAGCCCCTGCGCGCCGTCGGCCATCACAATGCGGACGTTGTCGACCTCCTCGCGGGCCAGCCGACCGACGGTGGACGCCACCGCGCGTTCGAACACCTCGAACGCGACGACGTTGCTCGCCGGGCGCCCCGCCGCCATGGGCACGAGTGAGTCGCCGGCGCCGGAACCGATCTCGACGACGAGGTCCGCCTCGCGCCCGAACACCTCGGCCCAGTCGACGTGCGCGTCGTCGGCGATCGACGTGTCGAGCTCGCCCGTCGGGACCTCGACGATGAACCGCCCACCGTGGCGGGTCAGATGGGCGCGCTGGGAGTCGTTCATGCGGGCACTGCGCCGCACGAAGCTGACGATGTCGCGGTGGGGTCGGGGCTCGGTCACCCGCCAACTGTACCGAGCAGCAGCCGGAGGGACATCGTCGGAGGGCACGCTGCTGCTTGGGGCTGCGGGTAGTCTGGAGGGCAGACCTGAGGAGGAACGCGTGCGTACTGTGCTCAACATCATCTGGCTGCTCTTCGGCGGCATCTGGCTGGCCCTGGCCTATCTGCTCGTCGGTATCGTGAGCTGTATCTTCATCGTCACCATTCCCGTCGGCGTCGCGTTCATGCGGATGGCGGCCTACGTCGTGTGGCCGTTCGGCAAGTCCGTGGTGAAGAAGCCCGGCTACGGCGCCGGCTCGACGATCATCAACGTGATCTGGTTCGTGCTCGTCGGCTGGGCGCTCGCGCTCGTCCACATCGTCGCCGCCGCGGGGCAGGCGCTGACCATCGTCGGCATCACCAACGCCATCGTCAGCATCAAGCTCATCCCCGTGAGCTGCTTCCCGTTCGGCAAGCAGATCGTCGACTCGACCTTCTGAGCTGCGCCAAGGACCACGGAGGCCGCCCCGAAAAAGGGGCGGCCTCCGTCGCGTCCGGTCGCTGGGTGGGTGGTTCCCGGTGGGCTCAGGCGCGGGTCTCGCGGTCAGTGACGTGGCCCTGGTCAGTGTAGGTGGTGGCCTGGGTGGAGCGGACCGACCGTCGGCTGTTGAAGATGAGGCCGAGGACGAGCCAGATCGCAGCACCTGCGAGGAGGATGGTGCCGATCAGACCGAGGTCCACGCCGGAGACGGAGTCGCCCACCGCCCAGATCAGGATGGCGCCGAGGATGCCGAGGGCGACGGGGCCGCCGATGTTCACGTAACTCATGGCCCCGACGCTACGGGACGAACGGACCATTCGCTACCCCTTACGCGGTACGCGAACAGCCCACCGTGGGGCTCAACGGACCAGATCGTCGGAGTCGAGGAGGATCGTCACGGGGCCGTCGTTGACGAGTTCGACGTCCATCATGGCACCGAATTGCCCCGTCTCGACGTGTGCCCCGAGCGCCCGCAGACTCTCCACGAAGGCGTCGAACAGCGGCGCGCTCACCGGCCCGGGGGCAGCCTTCGACCACGAGGGGCGTCGGCCCTTGCGAACATCCGCGTACAGCGTGAACTGGCTGACCGCGAGGATCGGTGCGTCGATGTCGCTGGCTGAGCGTTCACCGTCCAGGATGCGCAGCCCCCACAGCTTGGCAGCGAGCTTCGCGCCGATCTCGGGCGTGTCGTCGTGTGTGATCCCGACGAGCAACACCAGCCCCGGCGCGGGAAGCTGGCCCACCACTTCACCGTCGACACTCACCCGGCCGGACTTCGCGCGCTGCAGGACGATTCGCATGGGGTCAGGGTACCGGGGCCCCGAGGGTTGGCGTGACTGGTTGCGATCCAGTTGGCGCGGAAGGCCCCGACACGCCGGGCCTGACGAATCTGGACCGCAATCAGTCACGTCTCGTGCGAGTATCCCCGCGCGTGGCGCGCGATTAGCCTTGGGCCATGAGGATCTTGGTGCTCGGCGGCACGGCGGATGCCCGGGCCGTCGCCGATGGGCTTGCCGCACGCGGTGTCGACGTCGTCACGTCCCTTGCCGGTCGCACGCGGACGCCGCTGCTGCCCGCAGGCGAGGTGCGCGTGGGTGGCTTCGGCGGCGTCCCTGGCCTGCTCGCCTACCTGCGCGGCGAACGCATCGACAAGGTTGTCAACGCCACGCACCCGTTTGCCGAACGGATGTCGCGCAACGCCTACGAAGCCTGCGCCGAGGCCGACGTCCCGCTGCTACGACTCGACCGCCCGGGCTGGTCCGGCCATCCGGACGCATCCAGATGGACGTGGGTGGCCTCGCACACGGAGGCAGCGGAGGCCGCGCGCCGCGGCGACGGGGCAGTCTGGCTCACCGTCGGCCGGCAGCACGCCGGCACCTACGTGGCCCCACTCGCCGGGCGCACGGTCGTGTGCAGGGTGGCCCTCGCCGCGGGACTCGAGCTCCCCGACACCTGGCGGCTCGTCGAGGCCGTCGGGCCCTTCAGCCCCGACGACGAGGCGCGGCTGATCGCCGACCACCGGATCGGGGTCCTCGTCACCAAGGATTCGGGCGGGGTGATGACCGCCGCGAAGCTCACCGCCGCGGCCGAGTCGGGGGTGGCCGTTGTGATGATCCGTCGCCCCGAATGCCCAGGGGAGCGCTGCGCCACGCCCGACGAGGCCCTCGCCTGGGTTACTGGGCCGGGTGGAGGCTGCTGAGTCCGGCGGCGACCGGCCCGATGACGGTGATCGCCGGGGGGCGCACGTCGGCGGCGACGGCCTCATCGGCGACGCTCGCGAGCGTGGCGTGCACGACGCGCATCCGCTGGCTCGCCGCATCCTCCACGACGGCCGCGGGCACGTCGTCGGGCAGCCCCGCGCCGCGCAGCTCGGCGGTGATCTCCGGCAGGTACTTCACACCCATCAGGATCACGATGGTGGTGTTGGTCCTTGCCAGCGCGGACCAGTTGACGTCGGAGCGGGGGTCGCCCGGAGGCACATGGCCGGAGACGACGGTGAACCCGCGCGAGACCGCGCGATGCGTGACCGGGATCCCCGCGAGCGCGGGCGCCGCGACGCTGGAGGTCACGCCTGGGATGACCTGCACGGGCACGCCCGCCTCGACGCACGCCTGCCACTCCTCGCCGCCGCGGCCGAACACGAACGGGTCGCCACCCTTCAAGCGCACGACGACGCGCCCGGCCCGGGCGTGCTCGACCAGGAGGCGGTTGATCTCCTCCTGCGGTGTGCACTTCCCGCGCGGCACCTTCCCAACCGGCACCAGCAAGCAGTCGTCGCGGCACTCGTCGAGCGCCGCCTCGGGGGCGAGCCGGTCGTGGAGGACGACGTCCGCGGCGCGCAGCGCCTTCAGGGCACCGAGCGTGAGGAGGTCGATGTCACCCGGCCCTCCGCCGACGAGGGTGACCGTTCCCGGGGCGAATTCCATCACGAGATCCTTTCGTGGCAGGCGTCGATGAAGCGCTGGGCGAGGCTCGGGTGCCCGGCCCAGTGGACGTGCAGGTAGCTGGCGTGCAAGGTGGCGGTGGCGATGCCGTCGGGGCGCCCGTCGATCAGCCACGCAGGCCTCGACGAAGCCGTGGTGACCGTGCGGTGGTGTTCATGGCCGACCACCCGCTGCCCGGCCTGCGCGAGCGGGGAGTCGACCTGTGCCACGGCCTCCCGGTAGCCCATCGTGAGGCGAGGGTGCATCGTCGCCGTCAGCGGGATCGCGCCGGCCATCGGCACGCCGTCGAGACTTTCGCACAGGTAGAGCATCCCGGCGCACTCGGCGACGGTGGGCACCCCGTCGCCGATGGCGTCGCGGATGTCGTCGAGCAGGGTGCGGTTGGCGGCGAGGTCGGCGGCGTGGACTTCGGGGAAGCCGCCGCCCAGCAGCAGCCCGGCCGTTCCAGCGGGGAGACGGGGGGTGGTGATCGGGTCGAACTCGACCACCTCGCATCCGCCGGCCTCGAGCAGCTCGACGGTCTCCGCGTAGCGGAACGTGAAGGCGCGCCCGCCCGCCACCGCCACCACGGGCCGGCGCCCGCGCGGGGTGCTGACCACCTCCGACGGCGACCACGCGGTCTGGTCGAGTGGCGGCGCGCTGCGCGCGATGGCGAGGATGGCGTCGAGGTCGAGGTGCTCCTCGACGAGGTCGACGAGGCCCTCCAAGCTCGCCACGGCGTCGGGGCGCTCCGCCGCCGGCACGAGGCCCAGGTGCCGCGACGGCACCTCCACACCCGAAGCTCGCGGCAGGAACCCCAGCACCGGCACGTCGACGCGACGCATGGCGTCGACGATCTCGGCCCACTGGCGGGGTGAGGAGACCTTGTTGAAGATGACTCCCGCGATGCGCACGCGATCGTCGAAGTGCGCGATGCCGGCGACGGTGGCCGCGATGGTGCGCGACGTGCGCGACGCGTCGGCGCACAACACCACCGGCGTGTGGGTCAAGGCGGCCACGTGCGCCGCAGAGCCCTCGCCGTCGCGCCCGATGCGTCCGTCGAAGAGCCCCATGACGCCCTCGACGACAGCGACGTCGGCCGGCGTCGGCCACGCTGCGCCGCGCAGCAGTAGGCGGGGGACGAGCTCGGGCGGGCAGAGTACCGGGTCCAGGTTGCGGGAGACGCGCCCCGTGGCGAGCGCGTGGTAGCCGGGGTCGATGTAGTCGGGGCCGACCTTGTTGGGCGCGACGACGAGCCCGCGGCGGCGCAGTGCCCCCATGAGGCCGATCGTGAGCATGGTCTTGCCGTGCCCCGAGGCCGGCGCGGCGATGAGAAGGCGGGGCAGCGTCACCATTCGATGCCCGCCTGCCCCCGCTGGCCTGTGTCGAAGGGATGCTTGACCTTGTTCATGTGGGTGACGAGGTCGGCCACCTCGACGATCTCCTGCGGGCAGTTGCGGCCCGTGATGACGACGTGCTGCCGACCGGGGCGCCGCCGCAGCGCCTGCGCCACCTCGGCGGGGTCCACCCAGCCCCAGATCATCGGATAGGTGAACTCGTCGAGGACCCACAGACGGTGGCGCTCGGCCTCGAGCCCCGCGGCGACGTGGCGCCACCCTTCCAGTGCGGCCTCCGCCTTGCGCTCCTCATCGAACGGGCTGCGGATCCACGACCAGCCCTGGCCCAGCACCTCCCACTGGATGCGGCCGGGGCCGGCGGTGTCGAGTGCTTCGAACGCGAGGCGCTCACCCGTGCGCCAACGCCCCGACTTCACGAATTGGAACACCCCCACGGACTCCCCAAGGGCCCACGTGCGCAGTGCCAGTCCCATCGCGGCGGTCGTCTTGCCCTTCCCGTCGCCGGTGTGGACGAGCACGACGGGGCGCCGTCGCAGTTCGGCGGTGGTGGGTGGTGGGGCCTCGGGCACGCCGCAATCCTTGCACAGCGCCCCGAAGCCGGGGCCGGGGGGAGGGGTCGTCCCCCCTGTCTCGAGTGCCTGCGCTGTCTCATCCGAAGCCGGGGCCGGGGGCGCTCCGAGGGGGAGGGGGCGGGCCGGCAGGGCCGGCCTGCACTAGGCTCCCGGGCATGGCTGGGATCTTGGTGGCCGGCACCTCGTCGGATGCGGGCAAGTCGCTCGTCGTGACCGGGCTGTGTCGCGCGCTGCGACGCCGCGGCATCGACGTGGTCCCCTACAAGGCGCAGAACATGAGCAACAATTCCATGGTCTGCCGCGACGGCGCGGAGATCGGGCGCGCGCAGTACCTGCAGGCGTTGGCGGCGGGGGTCGAGCCCGCGTCGGCGATGAACCCGGTGCTGTTGAAGCCGGGCACGGACCGGCGCAGCTTCATCGTCGTCAGGGGCAGGCCGGGCGGGGTACTGGAGTCTGGGCAATACGCGACGGGTCGCCGCGCGCTGGCCGAGGCCGCCTGGGCTGCGTACGAGGAGCTCGCCCGCGCCCACGAACTCGTGATCTGCGAGGGAGCGGGCAGCCCGGCCGAGATCAACCTCCGCGAGGGCGACTACGTCAACATGGGGTTGGCGAGGCGGTTTGGCCTGCCGGTGGTGCTCGTCGGGGACATCGACCGCGGCGGCGTGCTGGCCTCGATCTTCGGCACCTGGGGCCTGCTCGGCGACGAGGACCGCCGCCTGCTCGCGGGCTACGTCATCAACAAGTTCCGCGGCGACGACACCATTTTGGCGCCGGGGCTGGCGGAGCTGACCCGCCGGTGTGGGCTGCCGCACTTGGGCACCCTGCCCTGGCTGCGGGGGGTCTGGCTCGACGGTGAGGACACGCTCACCGTCGGTCGGTGGCGGGGTGAGGAGCGCACCGACGGTGCGCTCCGAGTCGCGGTGGTGCGGCTGCCGCGCATCTCCAACGCCACCGATGTGGACGCGCTGGCCCAGGAACCCGGGGTGGAGGTGGTCGTCACCACCGATGCGCGGGTGGTGGCGGGCGCGCACCTGGCGGTGCTCCCGGGCTCACGATCGACGTTGTCGGACCTGGCGTGGCTGCGCGAACGGGGCATCGACGGCGCGCTCGCGGAGCGCGCCGAGCGCGGGCTGCCGGTGCTGGGCATCTGCGGCGGCTTCCAGATGCTCGGCCACGACATCCGCGACGGCATGGAGGCCGGCGAGCGGAGCACGGGGCTTGGGCTCTTGCCGGTGGACACCGAGTTCCATGCGGAGAAAGTGCTGGCCCGCACCACTTCGAGCTGGCGCGGACACCAGGTCGAGGGGTACGAGATCCACCACGGGATCTGCGTCCCGCGGCCCGGAGCGGAGCCGTTCCTGGACGGGGTCGGCGCCGGGGCGTGCGCGGGGACGATGATGCACGGCTCGCTCGAATCGGACGGTTTCCGCAGGGCCTACCTCACCGAGGTGGCCCGCGTGGCCGGGGCGCAGTGGCGCCCGGCGCCGGGGGCGCCGGGCATGGCCGAGCGGCGCGAGGCCATGGTCGAGTCCCTCGCCGACGCCTGCGACGCGCACCTCGACCTCGACGCCCTCCTGGGACTGGCGCGCAACGGGGTGCCGCCGCTGGCGTGACGGATTGCGATCCAGTTGGTCTGCGACGCCGCGACACGCCGTTGCCAACGGATCTGGTCAGCAGCCAGTCACGCCTGCGAGTTTTCCACAGGTTCGGACTCCGGCGGGACGCCGCGGGCTCGGCGTGCCCATCACGAGGGTATGGACCAAGAACTCCTCCACATCCTCGAGTCCGAGGGCGCGATCGACATCCGCAAGTACCGCAGGCTGCGCCAACGCGTCGCGAGGGCCGTCCGCGACGGCCTGCTCGTCCGGCTCCTGCCGGGCATCTACGGCCCAGGCGTCCCCGCCTGGCACCGCATCGCGGCGCTGCGCCAGTGGGACCCGAACGCCTGTCTCACCGGCCCTACGGCCGCGAAGCTGTCCTGGTGGGACACGCTGCCCGACGGCGACGTGCACGCCGCGACGCGCCGCAACCCGAGCCGCGTCGGCTCCGGCTATGCGCTCTCCCTCCAGCGGATCCACCCCGAGCTCGGCCAACCCGTCGATGGCCTCTACTGCGTCACGCCGGCCGCCAGCGCCATCCAGCTCGCCGGCGAGCTGGGCGGGGAAGCCATCGACGAGGCCCTGCGGCGCCGGGCCGCCACGCTGGAGCAGATGTGGGACGCCCTGCGTCTCATGCCGGGCCGGCCCGGCAACGTGGCGATCGCCCGATTGCTGGAGGATTCCCGCGACGAGCCGTGGTCGGAGGCCGAGCGAGACGCCCACCGCCGCCTGCGCAGGGCAGGCATCGATGGCTGGACGACGAACCACGCGGTGCGTCTCGAAGGGGCCACCGTCTTCCTCGACATCGCCTGGCGCGACTGCAGGCTGGCCGCCGAGATCGATGGCTGGCAGTTCCACCGCACGCATGAGCGCTTCGTGGCCGACCGCGAGCGCGACGTCCAGCTCGCGCTGCGCGGATGGACGGTGCTGCGGTTCGCGGCGGCGCACATGGACACGTTCATCTCGAGCATTCAGCGGATGCTCGAGATGCTGCGCCGCGACGGATTGCGATGCAGATCCCTTCCGCAATGGGGACACGCCGTGGCGTGCGAATCCGTATCGCAATCAGTCACGCGGATGGCTTGAGTACCCCCGCGAGCGCCGTCCGCGAGCCGCGCCATAGACTCGGGTGCGACAAATGGACTGACGCTCGAAGTGTTGAGGAATCCGGTGAGAATCCGGACGCGGTGCCGCCACTGTGACCACGCTCGTGGGAGCCAGACACTCTCGCTTCGACGGTGGTTGGGCGATGCACCCGAGGAGGCCACATGGAATCGCACGACGCCTGCACCCTCGCAGGGGTGGGGGTGGGTCCGGGCGACCCGCAACTCATCACCATGGCAGCGCTGCGCGTGCTCGAACGCGCCGACGTGATCCTGGTGCCCACGACGGAGCAACGCGAGGGCCAGGTGGGACGGGCGGAGGAGATCGTGCTCGCGCACCTTCCGCACCGGGCGGACCGGCTGCGGCGGGTCCCGTTCTCGATGGCGCAGCGCCGCGGGGTCGGGGAGCGCCGGGCGGAAGCGTGGGAAACCTCCGCGCGGGCGGCACTCGACGAGTTCGCCGCCGGTGCGCGACTGGTGGCGTTCGCGACGGTGGGGGATCCCTCGGTGTTCTCGACGTTCTCGTACCTCGCGCAGGAGGTGCTGCGCCACCGCGAGGTGCGTGTCGAGGTGATCCCGGGGATCACGGCGATGCAGGCACTGGCGGCCGCCAGCCGCACCCCGCTGGTCGAGGGCCAGGAGATTCTGGCGCTCGTGCCGGCCACCGTCGGGCCCGAGCGCATCCGCGACGTGGCGGCCGTGGCCGACACCCTCACCATCTACAAGGGCGGACGTCAGCTCGCCGCGGTGCGCGAGGCGCTGGGTGAGCGAGCGGGGACGGCCATCTTGGGGCACGACGTGGGGCTGCCCGACGAGTCGGTCGCGCCCCTGACGGACTGGGCCGACGACCGCGCCCCCTACTTCTCGACGGTGCTCTGCCCGGCACCACGTACCACGACCGGAGGACGACTGTGAGCGGACTGAGACTCGACCCGGCCCAGGGGCTGGTGGTGTTCGTCGGGGCGGGCCCCGGCGCTGACGACCTCATCACCGTGCGCGGCGCCCGCGTCATCGCCCAGGCCGACATCATCATCTGGGCGAGCTCGCTGGTGCACCCGGGCATCGTCGCCGACCGCAAGGAGGGCGCCGAGCTCATCGACTCGGCCGCCCTCCCGCTCGAGGACCTAGTGCCGCTCTACACCAGGGCGCGCGACGAGCGCCTCCTGGTGGCGCGCGTGCACACGGGCGATCCCGACATCTACGGCGCCACCGCCGAGCAGCGAGACCTCTGCGCGCAGATCGGCATCGCCACCGAGACGGTGCCGGGCATCTCGGCGTTCAGTGCTGCGGCGGCGCGCATGGATGCGGAGCTGACGCTGCCGGAGGTGGCGCAGTCGCTGATCCTCACCCGCCTCGAGGGGGGCCGCACGCCGATGCCCGACGGCGAGACGGTGCGCTCGTTCGCGGCCCACGGCACGACGATGGCCCTGTACCTGTCGGCCGCCCGCAACAAGCAGCTCCAGGAGGAGTTGCTCGCGGGCGGCTACGCGCCGACGACGCCCTGCATCGTCGGTCACCGCGTGACGTGGCCCGACGAGCGCCTTTGGCGTTGCGAGCTCGGCGAACTGTCGGCCACGATGCGCGAGCACAAGCTGTGGAAGCACACCATCGTCTTGGTGGGGCCCGCGCTCTCCGAGGAGAGGGCGGTGAAGCGCTCGCACCTGTACCACCCGGGCTTCCGGCACGAATTCCGCGCCGCCGACAGCCGGGCGCAGGCCGAACTTCGCGCCTCGGGCGCGACACCCATCGATTTGGAGGACCAAGCATGATCTCCGTCCACGGCCTGTTGGGCGCCCCGAGCGAGGAGCTTCGTCGCGCCGCGGCGGCAGCGGACGTCGTCGTGGGCGGGCGCCGGCACCTCGACGAACTCGGCGTCGACGAGGACCGTCGTATCGTCCTGGGGGCGCTCGGCCCGGCCGTCGAGCGGGTGTCGGCACTGCCCGAGGGGACGGACGTGGTCGTGGTGGCCTCGGGCGATCCACTGTGGTTCGGGGTGGTCCGACGGCTGCGCGCGGCGGGGCTGCGCCCCAAGGTGGTGACGCGGGCGTCGTCGGTGGCGGAGGCGTTCGCGCGCGTCGGGCTGCCGTGGGACGACGCGGTCACCGTCTCTGCGCACGGCCGCCCGATCGACGCGGCGGTGCAGGCGGCGCGCCGGTATGCGAAGGTGGCTGTGATGACGGATCCGCGTCAGCCCCTTCGCGAGCTCACCGAGCCGCTCGCCGACCTCGGACGGACCTTCGTGTTGGCCGAGCGGCTGGGGGAGCCCGACGAGCGGGTGCGCATCCTGGGCGGCGACGAGCTCGCCGCGGCCGACGACGTACGCCAGCCCAACGTCGTGCTCGTCCTCGAACGCCATCCGGACGACGACTGGGATGAGGAGGCCGTCACGACGACGTTGCCCCGCCCGGCCGCGCCACCGGAGGTGGCCTCGGAGCGCCTCGACGACGACCTCGCCTCCCTGCGCATCGGCCAGGTGGCCGGCTCCGCGGCGGCGCGGGCGAACGCTGCCCGGATCGATGCCGCGCTCGGGGTCGAGACGCTGCGCTTCGAGGGTCCCGCGGGGCCGGCGCTCACCGAGGCGTGGGCGCACTGCGACCTCGTGATCTCGCATCTCGCGCTCGGCGCGACGACCCGCCTGATCGCGCCGCTGCTCGAGTCGAAGAAGGTCGACCCGGGGGTGGTCGTCGTGGATCAGGCGGGGCACTTCGCGATCCCGCTGGTGGGCGGGCACGTCGGGGGTGCGAACGAGCTGGCCCGACGGGTCGCCGCGACCTTGGGAGGGCTGCCGGTGCTCACGACGGCGACGGATGCGCTCGGCATCCCGGCGTTGGACACCCTTGGGTGGGCGCATTCAGGCGACGTCGCCCAGGTCACCGGCGCGATGCTGGACGGGCGGCCCGTCGTCGTGCGGCGGGAGCAGCGTTGGCCTCTGCCGCCGCTGCCCGGGAACGTCTCGGAGGAGCCCGACGGAGAGCCCGCGGGTGAGATCGTGGTCACCGACCGGGCCGAGTCGGCGCTCGAGCCGGCAGCCCGGCCGCGGGTGGTGCTGCATCCTCGCTCGCTGGTGGCGGGCATGGGCTGCAACAGGGGGACGTCGGAGGAGGTGCTGCGCGCGCATCTGGAGCGCACCCTGGCCGAGGCCGGCCTCTCGATCCACTCGCTCGCGGCGATCACCAGCGTCGACGCCAAGGCGCACGAGGGTGGGCTGATCCGGCTGGCGAAGCACCTCGGCGTCCCGTTCGTCACGTACGAGGCGGCGGAGCTGGCGGCCCACGAGGTGCCGAACCCATCGGAACTGGTGGCGAGCGAGGTGGGCACGCCGAGCGTGTCGGAGGCGTCGGTGCTCCAGTACGGGGCACGACTGGTGGTGGGCAAGCGCAAGTGCCCGGAGGCCACGTGCGCGATCGGGCGCCTGCCGGCCCGGGGCGAGCTGCGCGTCGTCGGCCTCGGCCCCGGCCACCGGGACCTCCTGACGCCCATGGCCAGGGAGGCCATCGAGACGGCGACGGTCGTCGTCGGCTACATCCCCTACGTGCGGCAGATCAAGGACCTCATCTCGCCCCATGCCGAGGTGGCGGCGACGAAGATGGGCACGGAGGAGCAGCGCACGGCCCTCGCGATCCAGCGGGCCCGGGAGGGGCACGCGGTGGCGTTCGTGTCGTCGGGGGATCCGTCGATCTACGCGATGGCCTCGCCGACGTTGGAGCGCGGCACGGAGGGCATCGACGTGCGCTGCATCCCCGGCGTTACGGCGGAGCTGGCGGCGTCGGCGCTGCTGGGGGCGCCGCTGGGCCACGACCACGTGACGGTCTCGCTGTCCGACCTGCACACGTCGTGGGCGGACATCGAGCGCAGGCTCAAGGCGGCCGCGGAGGGCGACTTCGCCGTCGCGCTCTACAACCCGCGTTCGCGCAAGCGCACCATGCACCTGCCGCGCGCGCTGGAGATCCTGGCCGAGCATCGGCCGGCCGACACTCCCATCATGGCGGTCCACGAGGCGTTCCGCCCGAAGCAGCGGATCCGCTGGGGGACGTTCGAGACGTTCGACCCGGAGTGGGTGGACATGCACACGATCGTGTTGGTGGGATCGTCGACGACGAAGGTCGTACCCACCGGCGACGGGGCCGAGGCCATCGTCACGCCACGCGACTACCAGTGGATGGGCACGCTCCAGGGAGGCAACTGCTGATGCACATCGAAGAGATCACCGACGACACCCCGCTTGTCATCGCAGCCCACGGCTCCCGGGACCCCGACGGCGTGGGCGCCTGCAGGGCGCTCGTGGACAGGGTGCGGGCGATGCTGCCCGGCCGACGGGTGACCCTCGGCTTCGTCGAGCTGGCGGAGCCGACGATCGCGGAGGCGGTGGCCGAGGCACTCGAGGGGAGGGAGATCACCGGCGACACCGACGCGGTGGTCGTGCCGCTGATGCTCGCCACCGGCGGGCACGTGCGCGAGGACATCCCCGAGTCGATCGACGAGGGGCGCGCGCAGGCCGACGTGCGCTACGCCCGGCCGCTGCTGCCGAGTGAGCACCTGTTCACCGCGCTGAGGGAGCGCGTGCGCGCCGAGCTGGGCGATTGGCGCCCCAAGGACACGGCGGTGGTGCTCGTCGGGCGCGGCAACCTCGTGTCGGACGCGAACGCACAGCACTGCGCGCTCACCCGGTCGCTGCTCGAGGCCGAGGGGCTGGGGCAGGCGTGGCCGGCGTTCGTGCAGGTGACGCGGCCGTCGATCCCGGAGGCGTTGAGTGCCGCGGCCGCCGCGGGTGCGCGCCGCGTCATCGTCGCGCAGCACTTCCTGTTCCCGGGCAGGCTGCGCACCTGGACGTTCGACCAGGCCGGCGCCTGGGCGCAGCAGCATCCGGAGGTGGAGGTGCGCGTCGCGGACGTCATCGGCGACTGCGACGAGCTGGCGCGGCTCGTCGTGGAACGCTTCGCGGAGCAGCTCGACGTGGAGGGGCTCGACGAGGCGGCGCCCGGCTACCTGTCGAGCCTGTTCCTGCGGGGGCGGGACGTGCTCGTCGTCGGTGGCGGGGCCGTGGCTGCTCGTCGGATCCCGGCGCTGCTCGCGGCGGGGGCGCAGGTGCGGGTCGTCGCCCCGAACACGGGCATCACGGTGGGCCGGTTCGCGGCGCAGGGCCTCGTCGCGCTGGAGCGGCGGCCGGCCCGCCCCGACGACGTCGCCGGGGCTTGGTACGTGCTGGCCGCCAGCAACGATCCCGACGTCAACGCGGCGATCGCGGCGGAGGCCGAGCGGCGTCACACGTTCTGCGTGCGAGCCGACCAGTCCGCCTCCGGGTCGGCGGCGACGCCGGCGACGGCGTCGGCCGGCGGCCTCACCGTCGCGGTGGTGGGCGACCGCAATCCGCGACGGTCGGTGCGGGTGCGCGACGAGCTGCTGAAGGTGTTGCAGGGCTGAGGTTGCCGCTCACGCGTCCGTGCGGGCGAGGACGGTGCCCGCGCGGTCGATGACGACGACGTCGACCGCGACGGGTGCGCCGTCGAGGACGGCGAGGGCCTCGTCGCGGGCGGCGGCGGCGATGCGCGCGGGGAGGTCGATCCCGCTGGCGGCGGCGAGCGCGACGGCGTGCGCGACGGTGGTGGTGCCGGCGATGGCCTCGCGCAGCGCAGCCGGGGCCCCGGCCTCGGCGGCGAGCGCGACGAGGTGCCCCGGGTCGATGCGGGTGCGGTGGGAGTGCAGATCAAGGTGCCCGGCGGCGAGCTTGGACAGCTTCCCCACGCCCCCGACGATGGTCAGCCGCGGCAGCGGATGGCGGCGTAGGTACTTCAGCACCGCACCGGCGAAGTCGCCCATGTCGAGCAGCTCCACCCCAGGGTGCAGTGCCTCGGCCACCTGCTCGGACGTCGATCCGGTGCAGGCTGCGGCGTGCGTGGCGCCCTTGGCGATGGCGACGTCGATGCCGCGCTGGATCGACGCGATCCACGCCGAGCACGAGTAGGGGACGACGACGCCGGTGGTGCCGAGCACGCTGAGCCCGCCGAGCACTCCGATGCGGGCATTCCAGGTGCGCAGGGCGATGCGGGCCCCGTCGTCGATGGAGATGGTCACGACGAGGTCGCCCGCGTCCCCGAGCGCCTCGGCGGCGCGGCGCACGTTGGCGGCGATGTACTCGCGCGGCACGGGGTTGATCGCGGGCTCCCCGACGGGCAGCGGCAGCCCCGGCTGGGTGACGGTGCCGACCCCGTCGCCGCCCACGAAGGTGATGCCGGAGCCGGGGGCGCCGCGGCGCACGGTGGCGCGCACGACGGCGCCGTGCGTGACGTCGGGGTCGTCGCCGGCGTCCTTGGTGACGGCGGCCATCGCCCAGCCGTCGCCGCGCCGCTCCTGGGTGAGCGCGAAGGAGGGGCTGCGCCCGCCCGGCAGCGTGATCTGCACGGGGTCCGGGAACGCGTCGCCGAGCAGGGCGGCGGTGGCGGCGGTCGCGGCGGCGCAGGCGCAAGCGCCGGTCGTCCAGCCGGGGCGAAGCTCCGAGTGGGCGAGCTGCGCGGCCCGGCCCCGCGGGCGCAGCGCCTCGCGCCCCTCGGCGGCCAGCGCGGGGTCGTTGCCGCTAGCGGTCATTGGTGGTCTCGGCGCGGCTCGCGATCGCATTGACCGCCGCCACCGCCATGGCCGAGCCTCCCCGTCGGCCGAGCACGGTCAGGTATTCGCAGCCGAGCGGGTCGTCGACGAGGGCCTGCTTGGACTCGGCGGCGCCGACGAAACCCACCGGGATCCCGACGATCGCCGCGGGGCGCTGCCCGGTGCGCCGGATGACCTCGAGGGTGCGAAACAGCGCGGTGGGGGCGTTGCCGATGGCGACGACGGCGCCCTCGAGCAGCCCGTCGTCCGCCCAGAGGTCGACGGCGGCGGCGGTCTTCGTCGTGTTGCGCGCCCGGGCCAGGTCGGCCAGCCGCGGGTCCTTGATGTGGCAGACGATGGGCGTGTCCTCGGGCAGGCGGCTGCGGATGATGCCGGTGGCGACCATGGACGAGTCGCACAGCACGGGGGCGCCGTTCTCGAGTGCGGCGAGGGCCGAAGTCGCCACGTTCGGCGAGAAGGCCACCATGTCCGCGATCGCAGGGTCGGCCGCCGCGTGCACCATGCGCACGATGACGGGCTCCAGATCCTGCGGGAAGCGCGCCAGGTCCGTCTCGGCGCGGATGATCTCGAACGAACGGGCG
Source organism: Propionibacteriaceae bacterium P6A17 (assembly GCA_000619965.1). GTDB lineage: Bacteria > Actinomycetota > Actinomycetes > Propionibacteriales > Propionibacteriaceae > Arachnia. Next base: position 14,275 of record JHVD01000010.1, on the reverse strand, counting down.
TAGATGTCGCCCCCAAGCTGCAAGTAGTCGTGCTCCACGCCTCCACGCTAGCCGCCGCCGTCGGTGCGGCGACCGCGGGGCCCCGCAGCGGCGACGAGTCCCGCGCGGCCAGACGTCGCCGGACGTGGCGGTCGGGGCCCGACGGCAGCCCGCGGCGTGGCCGAGGGCCTACGTCGGGCCGCGGCGACAGTCGGTGGGAACGATAGGGGAGGGCGCCCTCTTTCTCCGCGGGCGGCTGGGATAGCGTGAGTGCGTCACCACCGCCGGGGGCCAACGAGGAAGCTGGGCAGAGCCAGCACGGTCGCGCCACTGTGGACGTCCGCGACGCGGACGGGAGTCAGGAACTCGCCCTCCGGCCCGATCCGGGACGCACGATCCCGAGAAAGGATGTGTCATGCACATCGCGGAGGGGTATCTCCCCGTCGCACACGCGGTTGGCTGGACCGTCGTCGCCGCGCCGTTCGTCGTCCAGGGCGCCGTCGCGGTCGTCAGGGAGTCCCGCAAGAATCCCGAGAACAAGCTGCTGCTCGCCGCCGCCGCGGGCTTCACATTCGTACTGTCCGCCATCAAGCTGCCCAGCGTCACCGGCAGCTCGTCGCATCCGACGGGCACCGGGCTGGGTGCGGTGTTGTTCCGGCCGCCGGTGATGGCGTTCCTCGGCACCGTCGTGCTGCTGTTCCAGGCGCTGCTGCTCGCCCACGGCGGGCTGACCACGCTCGGCGCCAATGCCTTCTCGATGGCGGTCGTCGGCCCGTGGCTGGGCTTCGGCGTGTGGTCGCTCGTCCAGCGCTTGGGCGGAGGCGCCGACGTCGGCATCTTCCTCGCCATGCTGTTCGCCGACCTCGGCACCTACTGCGTCACCTCGCTGCAGCTCGCGTTGGCCTATCCGGATCCGACGAGCGGACTCGGCGGGGCCGCGGTCAAGTTCCTGTCCGTGTTTGCGCTCTCGCAGATCCCCCTGGCCGTCATGGAGGGCTTTCTCGGCATCGTCGTGCTGCGTTTCCTGAGGAAGGTGGCCAGCTCCGAACTGGTGCGGCTGCACGTGCTGCGCCCCGAGCCGGTCAAGGAGGCCGCCCATGTCTGAGCAGGTCCCGGGGCAGTCCCCTGCGCGGCGGTTCCCCTGGCTGGTCGTGCTGAGCCTCGTCGCCGTCGTCGTGCTGTTCGCCGTGTCCTTCGTCGTCGGGGGCCGTGTGGCGGCTGACGGAGGGGAAGGGTTCGCGGGCACGGACTCCGCGGTCGTCGACATCTTGGACGAGCAGGGCGCGCAGCCGTGGTTCGCGCCGGTCTTCGAGCCGGGCTCGGGCGAGCTGGAGTCCGGGCTCTTCGCGTTGCAGGCGGCCGTGGGGGCGGGCATTGTCGGCTACGCCTTCGGCAACCTGCGTGGCCGCAAGGCCGCCCGCGACGCGGCCGCGAAGGCGCAGCACATGGCTCCCGGCGCGGGCTGACGATGGCCCGCATCGCGCTCGACGACGCCGCCTGGGCCAGCCCGTGGCGGCGCCGTCGCGTCGGCGAGAAGCTGCTGTGGAGCCTCGGGCTCGTCGCCACCGCACTCGCCGTGCCGTCGGTGGCGGGGGTGTGGCTCGTCGGGCTGGTGGCGGTCGTCGTCCTCGTCGGGCCGGCCCGCATCGCGCCGCGCCGACTGGTGGCCGTGATGGCGCTGCCGATGGCGTTCATCCTCGTCGGGGCGCTGTCGGTGGTGTTCTCCGTCGGCCGCTCGCCGGTCGACGCGTGGTGGTCTTGGGGGCTGCTGTCCGTCGGCCCCGAATCATGGGCCATGGCGGGCGCGGTGCTCGCGCACGCGATCGCCGGCACGTTGGGCGTGATGGTGCTCGCGCTGACGACGCCGATGTCGGATCTGCTCACCTGGCTCGAGCAGCACCGTGTGCCGGCCCCGCTGGTGGAGATCGCGTCGCTGACGTACCGGCTGTTGTTCATCCTGCTCGGCACCGCCGCCGCCATCCTCGATGCCCAGCGCCGCCGCCTCGGGCGGGTGACGATCCGGTCCGCCGGGGATGCCGCCGGCACGCTGCTGGTGCGGGCCTGGGACCGCGCCGTCCGTCTCGACGCCGGCCTCGCCGCGCGCGGCATGGAAGACTCCCTCGCGACGACGGCGCCGGCGCGGGCGCGGAGCTGGCCGATGATCGTCGGCGCGCTGGGCACCGTGGGCGGGCTCTGGGCCGCGGGGTGGTGGCTCGCATGACGGCGCTGCTCGCCACCCGCGGGCTGTGCCTCGACCACGGCGGCCCCAGTGTGCTGGCCGACGTGGAGCTGGCCATCGAGCGGGGCTCCCGCACCGTCCTCATCGGCGCGAACGGCTCCGGCAAGACCACCCTCCTGCGCGCGCTGTGCGGCAGCCATCGCCCTACGAAGGGGGAGGTGCTCGTCGACGGCGAACCGCTGCGCCACGACCGGCGTGGCCTCAGGGCCCACCGGCGGCGCGTGCAGCTCGTGCTGCAGGACCCCGACGAGCAGCTCTTCAGCGCCGACGTGCGCCAGGACGTGTCGTTCGGGCCCACCAACCTCGGGCTCGCCCGCGACGAGGTCCTCGCCCGCGTCGACGAAACCCTCGCGTTGCTGTCGATCACCCACCTCGCCGACCGGCCCTGTCACCACCTCAGCCACGGCGAACGCAAGCGGGTGGCGCTCGCGGGCGCGTTGGCGATGCGCCCCGACGTCCTGCTGCTCGACGAGCCGACGGCCGGCCTCGACCCGGCAGGGGTGGCGGAGGTGCGCGACATCCTCGAGATCGTGCGCGAGGCCGGGATCACCGTGGTGCTGTCCACCCACGACCTCGAACTGGCGCTCGCCCTCGCCGACCGGGTGGGGCTCGTCGTGGACGGCAGGGTGGTCGTCGACGATCCGGTGGTGGTCCTCGACGACGCCCCTCGGCTCGCGAGGGCCCGGCTGCGGCGGCCGTGGCCGCTCGAGCTCGCAGGCCGCCTCGGGCTGGGCATCCGCCCCCGCACGCTCGAGGAGGTGGCCGAGTGCCTCAGCGCGTGAGGGCCCACTGGGTGACGGCGCGCAGCGGCTGCCAGCCGCGGAAGCTGCCGATCGCGTCGCCCAGCTCGACCGAGATCCGGGTGAGTTCGCCGCCGTGGCGCGCATGCGCGTCGGCCAGCGCGACCTCCGCCTCGACGGTGACCCCGTGCGCGACGAAACGGCCGCCGTCGGGGAGCCTGCTGACGCACGCATCCAGCACTCCCGAGCTCAGCCCGCCGCCGATGAACACCGCATCGGGCCGGGGGAGCGAGGCCACCTCGTCGGCGACGTCCCCCGCGACGAGCGTCGCGCGGCTGGCCACGCCGAAGCGCTCGACGTTGGTGCGCGCGTTGGCGAGGCGGTCGTCGCGGCGCTCGACGCCCACTGCGCGCGTGTCCGGCAGGGCGCGCAGCCACTCGACGAGCACGCTGCCGGCGCCGACGCCGAGATCCCACAGCAGCTCGCCCGGGGCCGGGCGGAGGTGCGCGAGCGCGGCCGCGCGCAGGACGCGCTTGGTGATGAGGCCGTCGTGGGTGAAGGCATCGTCGGGCAGACCCGGGACGGGAGAGGCGAAGTGAGACATCGCGGCAATTCTGGCACGCCCACCGAAGGCGCCGGCCACGACCTGCGGCATCACGGCGACGCCGACTTGCGCGCCGGCCTCGAGGACTTCGCCGTCAACGTCCGCGCCCGCACCCCGCCCGAGTTCGTGCAGCGCGCCCTGGCCTGCGACATCCCGCGCTGGTCGGCCTACCCCGACTGGGCTCCGGCCGCGGCCGCCATCGCTCGCCGGTGGGGCGTCGCGAAGGAGATGGTGCTGCCCACCAGCGGCGCGGCGGAGGCGTTCACGCTGGTGGCCCGGGCCCTGGACATCCGGCGGCCCGCCGTCGTGCACCCGCAGTTCACCGAGCCGGAGGCGGCGCTGCGCCGGGCCGGCCACGACGTGGCCCGCGTGGTCCTCGGCCGGCCGTTCGCGCTCGAGCCCGGACTCGTGCCCGACGCGGCCGACCTGGTCGTCGTCGGCAATCCGACGAATCCCACCGGCCGGCTGCACCCTGCGCACGTGCTGCGGCGGCTCGCGCGGCCCGGGCGCGTCCTGCTCGTCGACGAGGCGTTCCTCGACGAGGTGGGCGACGAGCACTCGCTCATCGCGCCCGAGATGCCGGGCGTGCTCGTCACGCGGTCGTTGACGAAGGCATTCTCGATCGCGGGCGTGCGGGCCGGGTACATCGTCGGGGACCCGGAGCTCGTCGCTAGGCTGCGGGCCGAGCAGACCCCGTGGTCGGTCTCGTCGCCGGCGATCACCGTGATGCGGGCCTGCACCTCCGACGACGCCCTCGCCTTCGTGCGGCGCGGGTCGGCGTCGCTCGTGGAGGCCCGCGACGACCTGGTGCGGAGACTCGAGGCGCTGGGGCTGTGGGTGGCGCCGTCGGCCAGCCCGTTCGTGCTCGTCGACACGTCGCCCATCCGCGCCGGGGAGTCGCTGCGCGAGCCGCTCGCCGGGCTCGGCTTCGCCGTTCGACGCTGTGAGACGTTTCCGGGGCTCGGGCCCGCGTGGCTGCGGATCGCCGTTCGCACGCCCGACGCCCACGCCCGCCTCGCCGCCGCGATCGCTTCGCTGCGGGAGGGCAAGGAAGGAGCACGACCATGAAGTGGCGCGCGCTGGGGCTGGCCCTGGGGCTGATCCTCGACCGACTCGTCCCCGACCCGCAGCACGGGCACCCCGTCGCGGGCTTCGGGCAGGCGGCGGCGGCCGTCGAGGAGCACATCTACGACGACACCGTCGCCGCCGGCGCGGTACACGTCGCGGCCACCTTGGCTCCGCTCGCGCTGGCCGGTGCCGTCGTCGAGGGGTTCGGCCGCGGGCGAGCGTGGTGGCGCGTCGTCTCGACGGCTGCCGCGACCTGGGCCGTGGTCGGCGCGACGAGCCTCGCCCGCGAGGGCCGGCTCATGGCCGACGCGCTGGAGGTCGACGACCTCGCGCGCGCCCGTGAGAGGTTGGGGCACCTCTGCGGCCGCGATGCCGACGCGCTGGATGCGCCCGAGCTCGCCCGCGCGACGATCGAGTCCATGGCCGAGAACACGGCCGACGCGGCCGTCGCGTCGATCTTCTGGGGAGCGCTGCTGGGCGTGCCGGGGCTCGTCGTGCACCGCGGCGCGAACACCCTCGACGCGATGATCGGTCACCACAACGCGCGCTACGAGCGCTTCGGGACGGTGGCCGCGCGCCTCGACGACGCCCTCGACCTCATCCCGGCGCGGCTGACCGGCGCGCTGTTCGCGACGCTGGCCGGGCTCGCCGGGGGTGAGCCTCGTGCCGCGTGGCGGGTGCTCGCCCGCGATCACGCGAAGCACCCGAGCCCCAACGGCGGCTGGTGCGAGTCGGCCATGGCCGGCGCGCTCGGCGTGCAGCTCGGGGGACGCAACATCTACTACGGCGGGCGCGTGGAGGAGCGCGGCCTGCTCGGCGACGGGCCCCGCCCGGATGCGCGCGCGGTGCGACGCTCGACGAGGCTCGTCGGGATCGCCACCGCCGCGGCCGGGGCGCTCGCGACGGCGGCGCTGCTCGTCGCGCATCCTCGGCGCCGCTGACTGTCCCATCGGAGGTTCTCATCCCGAACCTGCCCTGCTGGGCCGCGCCGCGTCGGTGGGCCCTCACCCGCGCCGAAGCACATCGTCGCCCGGCTGCGCCGCCTGCCAGGTCCGCGTCGTGGACGGTGGGGCCAGTGCTGCACCGTTCGCATGCCGTCTCTGCCGCCTCGCTGCAGCCGCCGGCCGATCGACCCGGCACCAGCGCTTGCTGGCGACCAGGCGAAGCTGGCGGTTCGCGAAGTCGCAGCGGCCTCCCCGTGTGGGACATACGTGACAACATGGGTGACGATCGACGTGCGCTTGGGCACGAGGCAGCTCGCCGATCCAGCGCAGGAGGGGCGTCGGTGAGGCCCGGTCCGGCGGCACGCCGTCGGGTGGTGCCTTGGATTTTGACCGGGGGGCGTCCCTGTTCTAAGGTAGGTAGCTGTTGCGCGCCGTGTGGGCTGGCTCACGTGCCCCCTGCGAGCAATCCCAAGGTCAGAGAAGTACACAAGTTGGAAGTTGGTCTACGTCCGTGACTACGTACACCCCAAAGCCTGGCGAGATCGCCCGGAACTGGCACGTGATTGATGCCGAGGATGTCGTCCTCGGGCGTCTTGCAGTCGCCGCCGCAACGCTGCTGCGTGGCAAGCACAAGGCCACCTTCGCCCCCCACGTCGACGGTGGCGACTTCGTCATCATCGTCAACGCCTCCAAGATCGCCGTCTCGGGCAACAAGCGCACCGAGGACAAGCGGTACACCCACTCCGGTCGCCCGGGTGGCCTGAAGGAGGTCTCGATCGGCGAGCTCCTCGAGAAGGATCCGCGCAAGGCCGTCGAGCGCGCCGTGTGGGGCATGCTGCCGAAGAACAAGCTGTCGCGTCAGCTCATCGGCAAGCTCAAGGTGTACGCCGGCCCCGAACACCCGCACGCTGCCCAGAAGCCGCAGCCGTACGAGATCACCCAGATCGCCCAGTAACGAGAGCGCAGGACACACATGAGCACTGAAGTTGTTGAGGAGACCGCGGGCGAGGACTTCGTCCCGTTCACCGACGAGCAGGACCGCGAGATCGCGTACCGCTCCGACTCCAACCCGTCCGTCGCCGAGGGCACCCAGTCGCGTCCCGCCGTCGTCGCCCCCGGCCAGGCCGTCGGGCGTCGCAAGCAGGCCATCGCCCGCGTCCGGCTCGTCCCGGGCTCCGGCTCGTGGAGCATCAACGGCCGCACCCTCGAGGACTACTTCCCCGACAAGCTGCACCAGCAGTCGATCAACGAGCCGTTCGTCGTCGCGGGCCTCGTCGGCTCCTACGACGTCATCGCGCGCATCGTCGGCGGCGGCCCCTCCGGCCAGGCCGGTGCGCTGCGCCTGGGCATCGCCCGCGCGCTGAACGCCATCGACGCCGAGGCCTCCCGCCCCGCGCTCAAGAAGGCCGGACTGCTGACCCGCGACGCCCGCGTCCCGGAGCGCAAGAAGGCTGGCCTCAAGAAGGCCCGCAAGGCGCCGCAGTACAGCAAGCGCTGATCGCCGCCACGGCATCTTACGAGGGCTGGACCACGAGGTCCGGCCCTCGTTCGTTTCCCCCGGCCTTCGATGATCGGTAGAGTGCGTGGACATGGCACGTCTCTTCGGAACCGATGGCGTCCGCGGCACCGCGAACGTGGAACTCACCGCCGAGCTTGCGCTCGACCTGTCCGTGGCCGCAGCCCACGTGCTGGGGGAGGTGGGCGCACTGCGCAGCACCAAGCCGTTCGCCGTCGTGGGCCGGGACCCGCGTGCCAGCGGCGAGTTCCTCGAGGCGGCCGTCGTCGCGGGGCTCGCATCGGCAGGCATGGACGTCACGCTGCTCGACGTGCTGCCCACGCCCGGGGTCGCATTCCTCGTCGACGAGACGAACGCCGATCTCGGGGTCATGATCTCGGCCTCCCACAACGCCATGCCCGACAACGGCATCAAGTTCTTCTCCCGCGGCGGCGTGAAGCTGGCCGACGACCTCGAGGACGCGATCGAAGAGCGCATGGGGGAGGACTGGCATCGGCCCACCGGCTCCCTTGTCGGTCGCGTCCGCCGCGACCCCGACCTCATCGCACGCTACGTCGACCACCTGGTCGGGTCGCTGCGCGGGGCTCGACTCGACGGGCTCACCGTCGTGATCGACACCGCCAACGGCGCCGCATCGACGACGGCCGTGCAGGCGTTCGAGGCCGCGGGGGCCACCGTCGTGCCCATCCACAACCACCCCGACGGCAACAACATCAACGACGCCTGCGGCTCGACCCACATGGAATCGCTCGTCGCGAAGGTCACCGAGACGGGTGCGGACCTGGGCATCGCCCTCGATGGCGACGCCGACCGCTGCCTGGCTGTCGACGCCGACGGCGTGATCGTCAACGGCGACCAGATCCTCGCCATCCTCGCGATCGCGATGAAGGAGGACCACCGCCTCATCTCCGACACGCTCGTGGCCACGGTCATGAGCAACCTGGGCCTCACCCTCGCGATGCGCGAGCACGACATCCACGTCGACCACACCAAGGTGGGCGACCGGTACGTGCTCGAGTCCATGAACGCCAACGGTTTCGCACTCGGCGGCGAGCAGTCCGGGCACGTCATCATCTCCGAATTTGCGAACACCGGCGACGGCACCCTCACCGGTCTGCACCTCGCAGCCCGCATGGTGGCCACGGGCAAGACGCTCGCCGAGCTGGCGTCCGTGATGACGGTGATGCCGCAGGCGCTCATCAACGTGCGCGGCGTCGACAAGCTTCGCGCCGGCATCGACAACGAGGTCAACCACGCCGTCGCCGAGGCCTCGCGCCGGCTCGGCAGGGAGGGGCGGGTGCTGCTGCGGCCCTCGGGCACGGAGCCGGTGGTGCGCGTCATGGTCGAGGCGCAGACCCAGGCGGAGGCCGACGAGATCGCCGCCGGCCTCGCGGAGATCGTCCAGGCGCGGCTGTCGCTCTGACCACCGCCTTTCAGCCACACAAGTACACACAGGAGGACCCCATGCTCGCCGACCCCACCGCGCAGCGCACGCTGTTGCGTCTGGCCGACCTCGATTCACGGCTCGCCCGCATCACGCACACCGCCCGGACGCTGCCGCAGCACGACACCATCCGGGACCTGATGGAGGAGCGGCGGCGGACGACGGACGCGCTCACGGCCGCGACGACCAACGTCGACGACCTCGAGGTGGCGGCGCGTCGTGCCGAGCAGGACCTCGTGCCGGTGCGAGCGCGTCTGGAGCGGGACCAGTCCCGGCTCGATGGCGGCACCATCACCGACTCGAAGGCGCTGCAGGGGCTCATCGACGAGATCGAGCACCTCAAGGGGCGCATTGGGGTGCTCGAGGACGCGCAGCTTGAGGTCATGGGCCAGGCGGAGGACGCCGTCGCCGCCCGCGAGGCACTGTCCCAGCGCAAGGCTGACGTCGAGGGGCGCCTGCGGGCCGCCGTCGCGGAGCGCGACGAGCAGGTCGAGGACCTGAAGCAGCAGGCGCAGTCCGTCGCCGCGGAACGCCCCGGCGTCGTCGCCCAACTGCCCGAGCCGCTGGTCGCGCTGTACGAGCGGCTGCGCGCATCGACGGGGCTCGGCGCGGCACCGCTCACCGAGGGGCGTTGCGGCGGCTGCCGGCTCGAACTGAACGTCACGGACCTGCAGCAGATCGCGAAGGCACCCGCCGACGAAGTCGTGCGCTGCCCCGAGTGCGACCGCATCCTCGTCCGGGCCGGCCAGCCCTGATGCGGCACCACCGACTCGGGCGGGTCCCCGCGCCGGTGCGCGCTTCGATCCGCGCGCTGCAGCAGCGACTCGAGCTCGACGACACGTTTCCCGCCGAGGTGCTCGCCCAGGCGGAGGAGCTGCGTCGCAATCCTCCTCCCGCCGATCGGCACGCAGACCGCACCGACGTCGAGTTCGTCACGATCGACCCGCCGTCGTCGATGGACCTCGACCAGGCCATCCACATCGAGCGTGCAGGCGACGGCTACCTCGTCCGCTACGCCATCGCCGACGTGGGCCACTGGATCGAGCCGGGCTCGCCCATCGACGTCGAGGCGCACCGACGCGGCCAGACCCTGTACGCGCCCGGGGCCCGCATCCCGCTGCATCCGGTGGCGCTGTCCGAAGGCGTGGCCTCCCTGCTCGACGACGGGCAGCCCCGGCCCGCCGTCGTGTTCGCCCACCATCTCGATGCACGCGGCGAGGTGCTGGAGACCGGCGTCGAGCGCGCGCTGGTGCGCAGCCGGGCGAAGCTCGACTACGCCAGCGTCGGCGCGGACGTCGAGGCCGGGCGTGCGCACCCGAGCATCGCGCTGCTGGCGGAGGTCGGGCGGCTCAGGCTCGAACTCGAGCGCGAACGTGGCGGCATCTCGCTGAACCTCCCAGAGCAGGAGATCGAGGAGCGGGGCGACCACTGGGAGCTCGTGTACCGGCGCCTGGGCGCGGTGGAGGACTGGAACGCCCAGATCTCGCTGCTGACAGGCTTCCAGGCGGCGCAGCGGCAGCTCGACGCCGGGGTGGGGATCCTGCGCACGCTGCCCCCGGCCGACGCCGAGTCGGTGAGCCGGCTGCGGCGCGCGGCCGCCACCATCGGGGTGCCGTGGCCCGACGGCGAGTCGTATCCCCACTTCGTTCGTCGCCTCGACCCGGGCAACCCCCGCGAGCTCGCCGTGCTGATGCAGTGCACGAGACTCTTCCGCGGCGCCGGCTACGTCGCCTTCACCGACGGCGCACCCGACGAACCCCCTGGGCACGCGGCGCTGGCCGCGCACTACGCGCACTCGACGGCGCCCCTGCGGCGCCTCGTGGACCGGTACGTGCTGGAGATCTGCGTCGCCCACGCCGCCGGGCAGCCCGTGCCGCAGTGGGTCGTCGATGCCCTGCCGACGCTGCCGTCCACGATGGCGGAGTCCGGCCGTCACGCCAGCGCCTACGAGCGGGGCGTGATGGACCTCGCGGAGGCGCTCGTCCTGCAACGATTCCGCGGCCAGACCCTCGAGGGAGTGCTCGTCGACGTCAACCCGCGGACGGGCCGAGGCACCGTGCAGATCGCGGACCCGGCGGTGGAGCTGGCGGTGCGGGCACGCAAGGAGCACGTCGGGCGGAGGATCGTCGTGCGCATCGACCGGGTGGACGTCGAACGCGGCGAGGTGGGCCTCACCCGGGTGTCGTGACCCCTCGGGCCCTCAGCGCAGTTGCGCGAAGGCCTCGACGTCGGCCGTGCGGCCCACCACCTGGATGAGGTCGCCCGCGTTGACGATCGTGCCGGCGACGATCGGCAGCCAGCCGAGCGAGGGCGACTTCACGCCGACGGGCTTGACGCGGTGCTGTCGCCACATGGCGCCCTCGTCGATCGTGCCGCCGGCCAGCTCGTCGGGGACCGTCGTGCGCACCAGCGCGAAGTCGGTGCCGATCTCGATGAAGTCGAGCAGTGCGCCGCGCACCCGGTGGGCGACGCGACGGCCCATCTCGGTCTCCGGGTAGACGACGTGGTGGACGCCGAGCTGCGAGAGGATGCGGCCGTGGGCCGTGCTCGTCGCCTTGGCCCAGATGTCCTGGGCGCCGAGCTCGAGCAGCAGGGAACAGGTGAGGATACTCGACTCGAGGTTGGAGCCGATGGCGACGACGACGCGGTCGTAGTCCGCCACCGACAGTTCACGCAGGGCCAGCTCGTCGGTGGTGTCTGCGCGCACGACGTGCGTGAGCTGCCCGTCGAAACGCTGCACCTGCTCCTCGTCGGCGTCGATGCCGAACACGTCGGCGCCGATGGACATGAGCTCGAGGGCGACGGCGGAACCGAATCGGCCGAGGCCGATGACGGCGACGAGGTCCGTGCGGGCGTCGTGGACGGACAGTCGGGGCAACCTAGCCAATGATCGGCCTTTCCTTGGGCAGTTGGTACCTGCGTTTGACGGTGGGCGCGGCGAGCGCGGTGGCGACCGTGATGGGCCCCAGCCGCCCGACGATCATGAGGACGATGAGCACGAGCTGGCCCGCAGGGGGCAAGGAGGCCGTGATGCCGGTGGACAAGCCGACGGTGCCGAACGCGGACACGGCCTCGAACAGCGTCTGATCGAGGGAGTAGGGAGAGATCAGCAGCAGCGCGAGCGTGGCGAGGGCGACGAGCGCGGAGGCAAGCAGAGTCACCGTGATGGCCTGGCGGTGCACCGAGCGGGAGAGCCGCTTGCCGAAGATGTTGACGGCGTCCTCGCCGCGGATCTCCGTCCAGGCGATGAACAGCAGCACCAGCAGGGTGGTCACCTTGATGCCGCCTGCGGTGCCCGCAGGGCCGCCGCCGACGAACATCATGAAGTCCATGCCGAACAGGGTCGCGTCGTGCATGGCGCCGATGTCGACCGAGTTGAAGCCTGCGGTGCGCGTCTGGATGGCTTGGAAGACGCCGGCGAGGACGCGGGCGTCCCACGGCAGCGCGCCGAGGGTGCGCGGGTTGTCCCATTCGAGCGCCGTGACGTACACGCTGGTCGCGACGAGCAGCGTGGCGGTGCCGAACAGCACGAGACGGGTGTTCATCGACCACTTCCTGGGCCAGCGGTAGGTGGTCAGCAGTTGGTGGATCACCGGGAAGCCGAGGCCGCCGATCACGATGGCGGCCATGATGGGCAGGCACAGGAACCAGTCGCCGACGAACGGCACCATGTTGCCGGGAAACAGGGCGAAGCCTGCGTTGTTGAACGCGGACACGGAGTGGAACAGCCCGTACCAGAGCGCCTGCCCGGGCCCATAGCCCAGCACGAGCAGCCGGGCGGTCAGCAGCAGCATCACCACGGCCTCGACGATCAGCCCGGTGCGCAGCACCCGCTGGAGGATCCCACGCAGGTCGCCCACCGAGCCGTGGGACTCGGTGGCCGCAGTGACTCGTCGGCCCAAGGAGACCCGTCGGCTCACGCTGAAGCCGAGGATCGTCGCGAAGCTCATCACGCCGAACCCGCCGATCTGGATCAGCACGACGATCACGACGTGGCCGAACGTGGACCAGTAGGTGGGGACGTCGACGTCGCTCAGCCCCGTCACGCACAGGGCGCTGGTGGCCGTGAACAGTGCGGGCAGCAGCCCGATGCCGCCGGGCTTCACCGTGGCGGCGGGCAACATCAGCGCCGCGGTGCCCAACAGGAGGGCCAGCAGGAAGCCGATCAGGATCGTCCGCGCCGGGCGCGGCACCCTCATGCGACGGGTCACGAAGCACGAGTGTACGCCTGCGAGGCAGGAGCGCAACCGCGGTGTAGGATGGTCCCTTGGACGAGTCGGCCGGATGACCGCGGCCCTTCGGGGCTGAGGAAAGTCCGGGCTCCGCAGAGCAGGGTGGTGGGTAACGCCCACCCGGGGTGACCCGCGGGACAGTGCCACAGAGAACAGACCGCCCGGCAACGGGTAAGGGTGAAACGGCGGTGCAAGAGACCACCAGCGCCCCAGGTGACTGGGGCGGCTAGGCAAACCCCACTCGGAGCAAGACCAAGAAGGCCAGCCCGCTGGCCGCGGACACCGTTCGAGCGCTGCTCGCGCGAGGTGCCCGGGTAGGTCGCACGAGCGTCGCGGCGACGCGGCGCCTCAGAGAGATGGTCATCGATCACAGAACCCGGCTTACAGGCCGGCTCGTCCACCCACCAATGACACGCAGGCGCTTACCGCGTCCGTTTCCCGTAGTCGGAGCGGATTTATCGCATCCATCGGGACTGGCGCGAAATAGCTGGAAATGTCGTATTTCGTAGCGCAACGCAGCGCAAAACGGCCGCTTTCGCGGCGCGACAGCGCACAGACAGCGCACACGCACAGCCCGACGACCACCCCTGAACAGGCCCCAAAGAATCTGCCCCACGGTGTTGCATCATCATACGCACATGGTGTATGATGGAGTTACACCAGCAAGGAGGGCGACATGACCAGCATCACTACCAACTACGGCACCTACCAGCTCACGACCTGCCCCGACGACGGCCGCTACGTCGACATCGACCTCGCAGGCCGCCTCGTCGCCTCCCGCATCCTGCGCGCCGAGGCCGCGCAGTGGATCGCTGACCGCGAGGCCGCGATCGCCAGCGCCGAGGCCAAGAAGGCGGCCTACGAAGCGCAGGGCATGCAGATCGTGCGGGTGCGCCCCACTGGCGCGGCCCGCTACCGGCGCATGGCGATGGTCGCCGTGGTCAAGGATGGCGTGGAGCTGGCGCGCTACGGCAGCATCGCCGAGGTGCCCGAGCTCGATACCCCTGCGGAGTCCGAGGAGATCGTCGAGGAGCGTATCGCCCAGGCCGTCCGGCCGCAGGCCTACCGCACTCCCGCTGTCATCGAGGAGACGCGGGTCGACGGCTACACCCTCACCGACGGGGGCGCGACCCAAATTTTCGACCACTCGTGATGAGACAGGGCCCCGGCGCTTGTCACGCCGGGGCCCTGTGCCTCCCCACCGACGGCGGGGAACACGCGATCGTCGTGCTGATCAAGGGATCATCCCCACCGATGGTGGGGGACGTGCGATCGCGAGAGTCACGCTAGCAGACCCAGCAGGCGCGGGGGACTGGTCCGAAAATTCTCCCCTCCCGGTGTTGCATCATCACACAACCTAATGTATGATAGTCATACAGACACAGACGAGGGAGGCCGAGATGAGCTACTACCGGATCCAAGACTACGACCCGCACACCCTGCTCGAGGGCGCCCAAACGTCGCTCTCATACAGGACCGACACCGAACGCTCCGGCAAGTCGGTCTGCG
>JHVD01000009.1 GCA_000619965.1 Propionibacteriaceae bacterium P6A17 | reverse complement strand
CGATCACGGCTCGAACTACATGTCGATGGTCTACACCGACCGGGTCGTCGAGCTTGGCGCAACACCCTCGACGGGAACCATCGGGGACTCGTATGACAACGCCCTCGCCGAGGCGGTCAACAACCTCTACAAGACCGAGCTGATCCGCCAGCGCGGCCCCTGGAGGACCGTCGAGCAGGTCGAGCTCGCGACGCTCGAATGGGTGTGGTGGTGGAACCATCAACGCATGCACGGCGAACTCGGCATGCGCACCCCGATCGAGATCGAGGACGCGTACTACGCTGACCTCGAATCAGGCCTCCCGGCGACCGCCGGACAGGGAAACCGATAGGAACAAAACCCAGGCCGATTCACAGGGCATAACGGAGTCCGTCAATAACGCTAGACGTTAAACCGGAACTCCACGACGTTCAGGACAGGACTAACGTGAGGCTCAGATGTGAAGCACCCCGCCCCACCATTCAAGCTCCTCCAGGCCGTGACGACGCGTCAGCGCCGCTCAAAGACGGACCTCAGCCTCCATGGCCTCATCAAGCGCGGGCAAACTGCCCTCCTTCGCGTTCACTTCCTCGTCCCGCCGCACCCCGAGGAGCTCACGCAGGCGAGCCCGCAACAAATCACGTCGCGCTTGGTAGAACGCGTCGAAGTCCGCCAGCGTGGCCGGGAGGGTTGGCGGAAGAAGGTTCCTCCTGATGTAGGCGGTCCGCGAAGATTCGTCGGGCATGGCCTCCGCCACCCACTCTGCCGGAAACTTCGCGGACTTGGAGATGTTCTCGAGCCCCTCGAGCAGTTCGAGGTTCGGCAGGCGATCCTTCCGATCCACGATCAAGGCTCGCTCATCTGGACTAACACCGGCGTCGCGAAGTACGCCGGGCTTCAGCTGGGCGGTCGGATACACATGGTCCACGTGGTGCTGGTTACGCGTGTTCACGTGATCGAACATCAGAGCCAGCAGCGGGAAAGTCCTCGGGTCCCCATATCGGAGGTCGAGAAGTCCGTCAACGATCTCGTCATTGCCGCGGAGAGACTTGCCGCGACTGGCCATCACGCGCTCAAGATCCGCGACGGGAAACCCGCGAGCAGCGGACTGCTCGATCACTTCTCGTATAGCACGCAACAGGACATCGAGGCCCGAACCCCAGACGCCGGGGATGATGAGAGACCTCAGGACCCAGTTCTTGATGGCCGCCCGCTCATCTGTCATGCGTGGGTCCCCGCGGTAGGTCTGGGCGGCGCGGCGGTGATGGAGGTAGAGAGCGACGGGAATCAGCACGCTGTTGGCCGACAGGGTAGCCCCAGACAGACCGAAGTCGCTGAACAGGCCAACGGCGACGCGAAGCGACGCAGCGATCTCGTCCCACTGGTCCGCCAGCTTCGCCATATTCTCGGTGGTGAAGTTCTTGACCTTGAAGCCAATATCGGGGATCCCCGATAGGACCAGTCCAGACTTCAGAATCAGGTCTTTGGAAAACGAAAATCCTGCGCCGACCGCGTTCAGTTCGTCCACGAGCCCGTGGACCTCTTGGCGGGCGTCGCGATCCTTCCACTGGGCCGTGGCGATGCTGAGCAGCAGATCGCTGTACGCGAGAACGGTGCCGCCAGAGTTGACTCGGATGAAGATGTCCAACACGCGCTCGATGTCTTGGTCAGTCTCTTGGAAGAACTGAATGGAGTTGTGCGAATGAACCCTCTCCCAGAGCAGTTGCGCCAGGTCAGCTGGCGATTCTTCATTCGCGAGGCCACGCCTGCCAAGTTCTCTCCACAGCTCTCTCATCGTGGATGACTCGTAGACGGTGGGGACCGAAAGCCAGTAGGCGCGCTCGCCCTCCTCCATCGAACCAATCTGGCCAGCCTCGAGCCACCGGAAGTCATACTCCAGCCCAGCAGCATTCTCTGGAGCCTTCCCAGCAAGATTGAGATATAGCGTGCGCTCAGGGAAGTTCTCGCGGAAGCGTGAGTGGGTGTACTTCCGCTTCCACGCGAATGACCCACGCAGACCGATGTTCAGGGACGTCAGGCGCTGCTGCCCGTCGAGCACAGCAATCACGTCGCGAGACGGCGGCAAGTCGAGTTGCGGATTGTGCCGACTGTCGAACTCGCTGTACCTGCGCAAGAAGCCGTAGAACTTGAACTGCTTGGCGGTCTCGGGGCTCACCTTCCAACTCAAGAAGCTGCCGATCGGATAGCCGCGCATGACTGAGTCAAACAGGCGGACGACCTGCTCCGGGCGCCAGACGAACTCTCGCTGAATTGCAGGGAGTACCAGATCACCGCCCACTACTTCTCGTAGAGTCGCGGCGATCGTGGTCTCAGGCAAGTACGGCATGAGTTTCTCCAAGGCAGTTCAGCGATTGGCTGAGTCTACCGCTAGGGGTTCCCGCCTCACGCCGCGCATCGAGGCCCGACGACGGTCTCGGCCGAGGGGGTCTAGCTCTTCCCTGGCGTGACCGGAGCGAACTTGAACTCCACCGAGTTCCGGCACGGACGAACATCTGGCACACCTGCCTCGCAATCCGATACACTCGTATCGATTAGGAGGTGCCAGTGAGCCGAGGTGTGGGGCGGGACCACGAGACAGTGCGCGGCGCTATCGCTGCCGCAGCGTGCGTACTGGTGGCGGAGGAAGGTGCCGGCGCGTTGACGGTGCGACGAGTTGCTGCCGCTGCTGGGGTCTCGCCCGGCCGGGTTCAGCACTACTTCCCCGACCGCACTGCTCTGATGCTCGCGGCCTTCGACTCGGTACAGCACGCCGTTGCCGCAGAGGTGACCACGGCCGTCGGGGAAGCCGCCGCGCCGGAACAGGTGTTGACCGCCGTCCTGCGCGCGATGATTCCCACCGACGACACAGCGATGCGACGACTGCGGGTGGTGGCACAGTTCGAGTCGCTGGCGCTCACGGAGGACATCCTGGCGACGAGGATCCGCGAGGGGCACGCCGAACTTCTCGCCTTCCTCGAACGCCTCCTGGAATCCAGCAGGATCCGCCTTGACTCGAACAACACCGAAGGCACTCTTCAGGGACTCCTTGCTACGGCCGAAGGGCTCAGCGGGCAGGTTCTCCTCGGCCAGTCCTCGCCCGATCGGGCGCTCGCGCTGCTGCAGACATCCATCGACGACATGTTTCGAGGAGTCGCATCGTGACCACGCAATCATCAACGACGCTGAGGCCCCTCCGGTGGGGAGCCGGCCTCATCCGGGGGAGATTCGAGGTGCACCGGAACGGACATCACTACGTCGTCGACTCCGGGTACCTCGATCTCGATGAGCGCATCTCCCTGTACCGCGACGGTCGCCTCGTCGACACAACGCGACGCAAGGCCTCCTTCCCCATCGAAGACGGCGCGCACATCGAGGCAGCTGTCGCAAAGCTCGGGATGAAGTACGTACGCATCCGCGAGGCGAAGGCACGGGAGACCCAGCCGCTGACCCCTGCTGCGGGCACCGCCGAGGCTTGGCGAGCGAACCTCGACCGACAGCACCCCGCAACCAGTCGAGCAGTCGGAATCGTTGCCACCCTCATCGTCGTGGGGGTGCTTCTGCTCGAGCTTCCTCAGCTGATCAACCTCGTCGGTCTGCTGACGTCGTACGTCGGGCTCCCAGTATTCGAGATCCCGGCGATCCGCCTCGCGGGTTGGCAGAACCTCCTCGTCGTCATCGCCGGAGGCCTCGCGGCGATCGAACGAGGGCTGAGCATGAGATACAACCCACTCTTGGACGACTGACCCCCCGCTGGTCAACGCGATAGGCAGCCAATCGCCTCACACATTGAAGCGGAACTCCACCGATTTCCGGTACATACCACCCTCTTGAGGTGTGCAGTGAAGCGCTCGGCCCCGCGTCCGGGACCGACAGCTTGCGTTCGACGTCAACGATAGGTCTCGTGCAACGCCTCCTCGATCTGAGACGGAGTCGGTGCACCGGCGTACCCGCGCTCAGTCGCGTAGACCCGGCACGCGAGCGAGCGAACCGGTTGCGTCGGAAACAGGTCGACGCCGTCGACGAGGATCGTGGGCGAGCCTCCGAATCGGGTGTTCACCGCTTCGGTCTCGGTGTGGATCGTTACCAGCTCGATGGGCACTTCCGCGAGCTCGGCGGCATCCAGCGCGGCGCGCGCGTTTGCTTCGGCGATGGCCGTGTTCGGGCAGTCGACGATGTGCAGCAGTTCGACCTTCATACGATCTGCTCCTTCCGGGTCCGGGCCGCGCGCAAGCCATTGAGGATCACGATGACCTCCGCGATCTCGTGCACGAGCACCACGGCAGCGAGTCCCAGGACGCCGAAGAGGGCGAGCGGGAGCAGGGCGGTGATGATCAGCAGGGACAGGATGATGTTCTGGTTGATGATGTGCCTGCCGCGGCGGGCGTGGTCGAACGCCCGCGGGAGGAGCCGCAGGTCGTGGCCGGTGAAGGCGACGTCGGCGGACTCGATCGCGGCATCGGAGCCGGTCGCGCCCATCGCGATGCCGATGTCCGCGGCCGCCAGGGCGGGGGCGTCGTTGATGCCGTCGCCGATCATCGCGACCGAGCCGTGCCTGCCCAGCTCGCTGATCGCGGCGGCCTTGTCCTCGGGACGCAGCTCGGCGCGCACGTCCCCGATCCCGGCCTGCGCGGCCAGCGCGCGGGCGGTGCGGGCGTTGTCGCCGGTGAGCATGGTCATCCCGACGCCCTGGGCCGCGAGGGTGCGCACGACCTCTGGGACCTCGGGGCGCAGCTCGTCGCGGACCCCGATCGCGGCGACCGGGACCCCGTCGAGGTGCACAATGACGACGGTCATGCCCTGCTCCTCCAGGCCCGCGACCTGGTCCTTGAGCGCCCCCGAGTCCAGCCAGCGAGGGCTGCCGACGGTGACCCGGGCCCCGTCGAGGGTGCCTTCGATGCCGTGCCCGGCCTGCTCGGTGACGTCCAGGGCGGCGGGGGCTCCGGGTGCGGCGGCGGTGATCGCGGCGGCCAGCGGGTGGGTGCTGTGCTGCTCCAGGGATGCCGCCCAGGCCAGGGCCTGCGCCTCGGTCACGCCGTCGGCGGTGAGGACGGCGGTGACGGCTGGCTCGTTGCGGGTGAGGGTGCCGGTCTTGTCGACGGCGACGTGGCGGATCACGCCGAAGCGCTCGAACACGGCACCGGACTTGATGATCACGCCGAACCGGCTCGCCGAGCCGATCGCGGCGACGACGGTGAGCGGGACGGAGATCGCCAGCGCGCACGGCGACGCGGCGACGAGCACCACGAGGGCGCGGGTGATCCACAGCTCCGGGTCGCCGAGCAGCGAGCCAATGATCGCGACGAGAGCGGCGAGGATCAGCACACCGGGCACGAGCGGGCGGGCGATGCGGTCGGCCAGGCGGGCGCGGTCGCCCTTCTCGGCCTGCGCCTGCTCGACCAGCTCCACGATCGTGGTCAGCGAGTTGTCCGTGCCCGCCGCGGTCGTCTCGATCTCCAGGGCACCGGCGGTGTTGATCGCCCCGGCCGACACCGCGTCGCCGGGCTCGACCTCGACCGGGATCGACTCGCCGGTGATCGCGGAGGTGTCCAGGCTCGATCGGCCCGTGCGGACGATGCCGTCGGTCGCGATCCGCTCACCCGGACGCACGAGCATCAGCTGGCCAACGGCCAGATCCTTCGCGGCGACCTCCACGGGCGCGCCATCCTGCCGGATGGTCGCGGTCTCCGGGACCAGCTTGAGCAGCGCCCGCAGCCCGCCGCGGGCGCGGTCCATGGCCTTGTCCTCCAGCGCTTCGGCGATCGAGTACAGGAACGCCAGCGCCGCGGCCTCCTCGACGTAGCCGAGGATGACCGCGCCGACCGCGCTGATCGTCATTAGCAGGCCGATGCCCAGCTTGCCCTTGAACAGTTTGCGGATCGCGCCCGGGGTGAACGTCGACGCTCCCAGCAGCAGACCGAGCCAGAACAGCACCAGCGCCAGGATCTCGAGCCCGGACCACTCCAGGACGAGACCGGTCAGGAAAGCGACGCCGGAGAGGACCGGGACCATGATCCCGCGGTCCCGCCACCAGGGTCGCTCCTGCACCTCCTCAACTGCTTCGCCGACCGTGGTCTCGGGCTCGTCGCAGCCGCACGCCGCGCTCATGCGCCTGCCCCCGTCCCGCAGCAGCCCGGCACCGGGCACTGGTCATCAACGCATGGCGCGTGCTCGTCGACGGCCAGCGTCACATCCACGAGCGCCGTGAGCGCCGCAGCGAGGTGCGGGTCGGCGATCTCGTAACGCGTCTGCCGTCCCTCGGGCTCGGCGGCCACGATGCCACAGTCGCGCAGACAGGTCAGGTGGTTCGACACGTTCGACCGGGTCAGCTCCAGCTCGCGCGACAGCACCGCCGGATAGCTCGGGCCGTCGAGCAGGGTCATCAGGATCCGGGATCGCGTCGGGTCCGCCATGGCTCGGCCGAGCCGGTACATGACGTCGAGGCGTGAAGCAATGGTCAGCATGCACTGAACTATACAGTGACTGCTGACCTATTTTGGTCATCGCATCGGCAGGTCAGACCGCTCAATCGACGCGAGAGGTTATACGGCGAAACGAAATTCCACCACGTCACCGTCGGCCATGACGTAGTCCTTGCCTTCGAGGCGCATCTTGCCGGCCGCCTTGACGGCGGCCTCGGAGCCGAGCTCGTCGAGGTCGTTGAAGCTCATGACCTCGGCTTTGATGAAGCCCTTCTGGAAGTCGGTGTGGATGACGCCTGCGGCCTCCGGGGCGGTCCAGCCCTTCTTGATGGTCCAGCCGCGCGCCTCCTTCGGGCCGGCGGTCAGGTAGGACTGGAGGCCGAGGGTGTCGTAGCCAACGCGCGCCAACACGTCGAGGCCGGGCTCCTCGACACCCATCTCCTCGAGGAACGCGCGCGCGTCTTCCTCGTCCATCTCGACGAGCTCCGACTCGAACTTCGCGTCGAGGAAGATCGCCTCGGCCGGCGCGACGATCGCGCGCATCTTGTCCTTGAGTTCCTCGTTGCCGAGTTCGTCCTGATCGCAGTTGAAGACGTAGATGTACGGCTTGGCGGTGAGCAGGTGGAGCTCGTAGATGAGGTCGAGGTCGACGTCGGCCTTGCGCACCGGAATGCCGGCTTCGAGGGCCTCCTTCGCGGCGACGAAGGCCTCGTACTTCGGGCGGACTTCCTTCTTGATCCGCGACTCCTTCTCGACGCGCGGCAGCGCCTTCTCGACAGTCTGGAGGTCGGCGAGGATCAGCTCGGTCGAGATGGTGTCGATGTCGTTGGCGGGGTCGACCTTGCCGTCGACGTGCAGGATGTCGTCGTCCTCGAACACGCGCGTGACCTGGCAGATCGCGTCGGCCTCACGGATGTTGGCGAGGAACGCGTTGCCCATGCCCTCGCCCTCGCTGGCACCCTTGACGATGCCGGCGATGTCGACGAAGCTCACCGTCGCGGGCAGGATTCGCTCGGAGTGGTAGATCTCGGCGAGGCGCTTGAGCCGCGGGTCGGGCACACCGACGACGCCGACGTTCGGCTCGATCGTCGCGAACGGGTAGTTCGCGGCGAGCACGTCGTTGCGCGTGAGCGCGTTGAACAGGGTCGACTTGCCTGCGTTCGGGAGACCGACGATTCCGATGGTGAGTGCCACGAGGCGCAAGTCTAGTGCCCGCGCTGATGGGCGCCCAATGCGACGAGCAGTTCCGGCTCACCCAGCGCCAGCGCTCCGGCTTGGGCGCCGTCCCGCGCTCGTTCCGCCCCCGATGGCTGAGCCGGCCGCGAAGCGGCCGAGTCGAAACCCCCACCCCACAACGAACCCCTCGACGCGTTTCGAGACGGCCGCTACGCGGCCTCCTCAACGAACAGGAGCGCCGGAAACCAGCCTCCTCAACGCACACGCAGCGCCGGAAACCAGCCTCCTCAACGCACAGGAGCGCCGGAAACCAGCCTCCTCAACGAACACGCAGCCCCGGAAACCAGCCTCGTCAACGAATAGGGCCAGTCGTCAGGAGATCGACAACTGGTACACCGGGTCGCGGTGTACGGCCCCACCGACGACGAAGTCGACGTAGCCGACGCGCACCCAGCCGGACTTCTCATAGAACCGCTGCGCTCGCAGGTTGGCGTAGTTGACGTTGAGCCACAGGCCGTCGCACCCGCGCACTCGGCCGCGCTCGATCGCCGCATCCATGAGCAGCCGCGAGACGCCGGCGCCGTGGTGCCCGGGTCGCACGTAGAGCTTCGACAGGAGCCCGGCCGGCGCGAGCGTGACCCCAAGTTCGGCCGAGGGTTCGCCGTCGGGACCGAAGAAGAGGAGCACATATCCGAGCAACTCGCCGTCCTCCTCCGCGACGAGCACCTCGCGCTGGTCGCTGGCCAGGTGCTCGGCGAAGTGCGCACCGGTCAGGTGGGTGGCGATATAGTCGCGGATATCGTCGGGACCGAGCGTGGGCGGGCAGGCCAGCGGGAACGTGTCGGTCGCGAGTGCTGCGACGGCCTCCGCCTCGTCCTGCCGTGCGAACCGCACTGTCACCGCCATGTCGCCACAACCCTTCCAATTTGGACAACGTCCAGTTTGCAAAAATGTTTACCTCAGGCTTGCGTCACCAAAATACGTAGGTTAGGCTCACCTAAGTCGCGACGACCCTCGACCGATCGACACGAAAGACTGAGATGAAGCTACAGCGCCTGGCGGCCCTCTGCGCCGCCGGTCTCATGGCCCTCACCGCCTGTGGGCAGACCACCGACGCCGCCACCAACGGCACCAGCGCCACCCCCGGCGCCTCCACCGGCGAGAAGATCGTCCTCGAGCACGTGGCCGGCACCACCGAGCTCGACGCCCCCGCGACGAAGGTCGTCGTCCTCGACTTCGCCGCACTCGACACCATCCAGGCCCTCGGCATGGGCGACGTCGTCGTCGGAGTCCCGAAGGGCACCGCTCTGCCCACGCAGCTCTCCGCCTTCGAGACCGACAAGGTCACCGACGTCGGATCCCTCAAGGAACCCGACCTCGAGAAGATCGCCCAGCTCGGCCCCGACCTCATCATCGCCGGCGGCCGCAGCAGCTCCCTCGTGCCCGAGCTCTCGAAGCTCTTCCCCACCATCGACAACTCGATCGACGCCAACGCCGACTACCTCGACGAGATGGAGCGCTCCGCACTGCTGACCGCCAAGGCGATCGGCAAGGAGTCGGAGGCCAAGGCCAAGCTCGACGAGCTCGAGGCCAAGATCGCCGACGCGAAGACGAAGTTCCCCGCCGGCACCCGTGCGCTCACCCTCATGGCCACCGGCGGCAAGGTCACGGCGGTGCACCCCAACGGCCGCTTCGACCTCGGCTTCGACTCCCTCGGCCTGACCTCCGCAGTCGAGGCACCGAGCGGCGAGTCCAACGCGCACGGCGACCCCCTGTCCTTCGAGGCCATCCAGAAGGCCAACCCCGACGTGGCATTCGTCATCGACCGCGACGCCGCCATCGGCCAGGAGGGCTCCCAGTCCGCCCAGCAGCTCCTCGACAACGAGCTCGTGCGCAACACCAACGCCTGGAAGAACGGCAAGGTCGTCTACCTCGACGGCCCCACCTGGTACCTCATCTCCCACGGCATCGACGCGACGAGCCGCATGCTCGACGACCTGCTCCAGGCTGCATGACCACCACCCTGGACACCCCCACGACGAGTACCGCCGCCCAGCGTCTGAGCCGGGTCGGCGGTCTCGCCGTGCTGGTGGTCCTCGCGTTCGTCAGTCTTTTCGTCGGCGCCGAGGACATCTCCCCCACCGATCTGCTCTCAGGCCTCGACGAGCAGCAGCGGCTGGTCCTGTTCGCGGCACGGATCCCGCGCACCATCGCAGTCGTCCTCGCCGGCGCGGCCCTCGCACTCGGGGGCCTCCTCATGCAGATGCTGGTGCGCAACCGTTTCGTCGAGCCGGGCACCGTCGGCACCCCCGAGTCTGCGGCCGCAGGCATGCTGTTCCTGCTGATCTTCTTCCCCGGCGCCCCCGTGGTGGTGAAGATGCTCGTCGCGATGGCTGCGGCGCTCGTCGGCACCTGGGTGTTCACGTCGCTGGTGCGCTCGCTGCCGCCGACGGCGCCGGTGGTCGCCGTGCCCCTGGTGGGCATCATGCTGGGCGGCGTGGTCTCGGCCGGCACCACCTTCGTCGCCTACCGCAACGACCTCCTCCAAGCGCTCGGCACCTGGATGTCCGGCGACTTCGCGGGGGTGCTGCGCGGGCGCTACGAGCTGCTCTGGCTGCTCGCCGGCGTCGGCCTGCTCGTGTGGCTCTTCGCCGACCGGTTCACCGTCGCCTCCCTCGGCAAGGACCTTGCGACGGGCCTCGGCCTCGACTACCGCACGACGGTCAACCTCGGCTTGACGCTCGTCGCGATCGCCAGCGCAGTGACGCTGGTGGTCGTCGGCTCGATCCCGTTCATCGGACTCATCGTCCCCAATCTCGTCAGCATGTGGCTCGGCGACAACCTCCGCCGCAACATCGCCTCCTGCGCGCTCTTCGGCAGCCTGTTCGTGCTCGTGTGCGACCTGCTCGCCCGCGTCATCAACCCGCCCTACGAGGTGCCCGTCGGCACCATCTCGGGCGTGCTGGGCGGCGTCGCGTTCCTCGTGCTCCTCCTCAGCGGAAGGATGGGCAAGCAGTGACCGCCGCCGTTGACCTCCGACGACAGTTCTCGCCCCCGCGTCGCATCGCGCTCGTCGTCGCCCTCCTCGCGCTCGCGACGCTCGCGTACCTGACTGTGGACGTGGCGACCAACCTGCAGTTCGTCATGGGGCTGCGGTTGCCGAAGGTGCTGAGCATGGTGATGGTGGGCTGGGCGACGGGCGTGGCCACCGTCGCGTTCCAGACCGTCACCCACAACAAGCTGCTGACCCCGTCGATCATGGGCCTCGACGCCCTGTACGCGTTCGTGCAGACGCTGCTGTTGCTCGTCCTCGGCACGACGTTCGTGACGCAGGTGGGCGCCGTGCCGATGTTCGCACTCAACACCGCAATCATCATGGCCGCGACGCTCGCCCTCGTCGGGCTGCTGTTCGGGAAGCGGCAGCGATCGGTGCACGTCGTCGTGCTGGCCGGTCTCGTCCTGGGCACGGTGCTGCGCTCGAGCTCCACCCTGCTGCAGCGAGTCATGGATCCGACGTCCTATCTGGTGTTGCAGGGCCGACTGTTCGCGTCGTTCACGCTGGTGGATCCGTCGTTGATGTGGACTGCGCTGGCGATCATCGTCATCGTGTCCGTCTGGCTGCTGCGCCGCTCCGCCACACTCGACGTGGTGCTGCTCGGCCGAGACCAGGCCGTCTCGCTGGGGGTCGACCACCGCCGGTTCGTGCGCCAGGTGATGCTGGCGGCGGTGTTGCTCGTCGCGGTCTCGACGGCGCTCGTCGGCCCCATCACGTTCTTGGGACTCATCATCGCCGCAATCGCCGGGCTGGTGACGGGGTCCGGCAAGCACCGCCACCTGTTGCCCATGGCGGGGGCGCTCGGCGCGGCGGTCCTCGTCGCGGGGCAGGCCATCCTGGAGCACGGCTTCGGGATGGGCACCGTGCTCAGCGTCATCATCGAATTCGTCGGTGGCATCGTGTTCATCGTGCTCGTAGTGAGGAGCAGCAAGTGATCAAGGTATCCGGAGTCACGAAGACGTACGGCAAGTCCGTGGTGGTCGACGGGGTATCGCTGGATTTGCCGCCCGGCGGCATCACGGCGATCGTGGGCGCCAATGGCGCCGGGAAGTCGACGCTGCTGTCGATGGTGGCTCGCCTGTTGGGCGCCGACGCCGGCACGATCTCCGTCGGCGGCCTCGACGTCGAGAAGACCGACTCGAAGGAGCTGGCCCGCAAGCTCGCGATCCTGCGCCAATCGAACGACCTCGCCGCTCGCCTGACGGTGCACGACCTCGTGAGTTTCGGCCGCTACCCCCACTCCGGGGGGCGGATGACCGCCGACGACCAGCGCAAGGTGGACGAGGCGATCGAGTGGATGGATCTCACGGACCTGCGGGATCGCTTCCTCGACGAGATGTCCGGCGGCCAGCGCCAGCGGGCGTTCGTCGCGATGGTGCTCGCGCAGGACACGCAGTACCTGCTGCTGGACGAGCCGCTCAACAACCTCGACGTCGCACATTCGCAGGGGATGTTGCAGACGCTGCGCCGCGCCGCCGACGAGCTCGGCAAGACGGTGGTGATCGTCGTGCACGACATCAACTACGCCTCGTGCTGGGCCGATCAGATCGTCGCGATGAAGCACGGCCGCGTGGTGGAGGTGGGGACGCCGCACCAGATCGTGCGCGAGGACCTGCTGCGCGAGGTGTTCGACGTCGAGATGGAGATCGGCGAGTGCGCCGGTTGCCCGATCGCGTACTTCTACATGCCGCGCACCGGAGGCGCCAACAGGGCGCGCTCGCTGGTGACGGCTGGCCAGCCCGCCGGCGCGCCGATCCCGGTCGTTCAGCCCGCCCAGTAGGAGGCCAGGGCTCGGGAGAGATACGCGGGGTCGTCGACGCTGCACAGCTCGCGGGTGGAGTGCATCGACAGGAGTCCCACGCCGACGTCGACCGTCGTGATACCCAATCGGGTGGCGGTGATGGGGCCGATCGTCGAGCCGCAGGGCATGGAGTTGTTGGACACGAACGGCTGCGTGGGCACCCCGGCCCGTGCGCAGGCATCCATCCAGAGCGCGGAGCCGACGGCGTCGCTGGCGTAGCGCTGCTGTGCGTTCAGCTTGAGCAGTGGCCCCTGACCGGGCTGGGGGCGCACGACGGGGTCGTGGTGGTTGGGATAGTTGGGGTGCACGAGGTGGCCGGTGTCGGCGGAGACGCAGGTGGAGCGGGCGTAGAGCGCGCGGGTGGCATCGACGCCCAGCCCGTAGCCTGCGGCGAGCCGGACGAGGATGTCCTCCAGCAGGGGGCCGGCGGCGCCAGAGGTGGTGGCCGAGCCCACCTCCTCGTGGTCGAAGGCCGCGAAGAGTTGGAGGTCGTTGCCGAGCTGCGCCTGTTCGATGGCGACGAGGGCCGCGTGGGTGCAGGCGAGGTTGTCGAGTCGTGAGGAGGCGAGGAATTCGTCGTGGAGGCCGATGACCTCGGGACGCTGCGTGTCGAAGGTGTAGAGGTCGTGGTAGGCGATGTCGGCCTTCTCGATGCCCGCGAGCGCGGCGAGGTGGTCCATGAGCCCGCCCTTGGGTGCGATGGTGAGGATGGGCTGGAGATGATGCTGCTTGTCGAGGGTGAGCGCGTCGTTGGCGGTGCGGTCGAGGTGGATCGCGAGCTGCGGGATGCGGCAGATGGGGCCGGTGCGCACGAGGTGCTGGGTGCCGTCGGTGGTGACGAGTCGGCCGGCGATGCCAAGGTCTCGGTCGAGCCACGAGTTGAGCAGCGGCCCGCCGTAGATCTCGACGCCCACCTGGGTCCAGCCCGCGCTGGTGAGCAACTCGCCGGGCTTGACCTTGAATGCAGGCGAGTCCGTGTGGGTGCCGACGATGCGCGCGCCAGCGTCCGCAGCGAGCGTCTCGGGCGCGAGCCAGGCCACGACGGCACCGTGCCGCACGACGAACCGCTTCCCGGCGACGCTCTCCCACGGCCGGCGCTCGTCGAGCTCCTCGAACCCGGCATCGCGCAGGCGCTGGGCGATGGTGGCGGCAGCGTGGTAGGAGGTGGGTGAGGCGACGACGAAGTCGGCGAGATCCTGGATGTGCGACTGCATGCCCGCCAGCCTAGCGTCCGAAACTGTCGGTGCTGGCTGACACCATGGCTGGCATGGAGTCTTGGATGATCCCGACGGTGTTGCTCGCCGTGGTCGTCGGCGCGCTGGGCGGCTGGTGGCTGGCCCGGTCGCGCGCTGCCGCGCAGCTCGCGGAGCTGAGGGCCGACGTCGCAGACAGGGACGCCACGGTCGCGGAAGTGCGTGCCGGCGTGGCAGAGGCGCGGGCGGAGGTCGCGACGGTGACCGCCCGGCTCGCGCGTGCGGAGGGCGAGCGCGACGCGGCACTGCAGCGGGCCCGCGAGGTCACCGCCGATCGCGAGTCGCTGCAGGCGCAGTTCCGGGCGCTGTCGGCCGAGCAGCTCGCCCAGCAGCGCCAGCAGACGGCGCAGGACCTCGTCGCGCCGGTGGCGGAGGGCCTGAAGGTGTTGCAGGAGCGGATCGAGGCCGTCGAGAGGGAGCGTGTGCGGATGACGGCCGAGCTGCGCACCCATGTGGCCGCGGTGCAGTCGTCGGGCGAGGCGTTGCGGCTCGAGACCCGCGGGCTGTCGAACGCGCTCCGCACGCCGCAGGTGCGCGGCTCGTGGGGGGAGCAGAGCCTGCGGCGGATGGTGGAGGTCTCGGGCCTCACCGAGCGAGTCGACTTCGACGAGCAGCCCCAGGCCACCGCGTCCGACGGCAACGCC
This sequence comes from Propionibacteriaceae bacterium P6A17, assembly GCA_000619965.1. Lineage (GTDB taxonomy): Bacteria > Actinomycetota > Actinomycetes > Propionibacteriales > Propionibacteriaceae > Arachnia. The sequence goes on along the minus strand of JHVD01000009.1, from coordinate 92,579 downwards.
CAGCGCCCCGACATGGTCGTGCATCTGGCCGGCGGCAAGGAGATCTTCGTCGACTCGAAGGTGCCGCTGGCGGCCCTGCTCGAGGCCTACAACACCGATGACGAGGCACAGCAACAGCGGCATCTCGACGACTTCGCCCGGCACGTCCGCAAGCACGTGGACGCCTTGGCCGACAAGCGCTACTGGGATCTGAGCCTCGCCTCGCCGGAATTCGTCGTGCTGTATCTGGGCTCCGATGAGTCGTACCGGCTCGCGCAAGAGCGAATTCCCGACCTCCACGACTACGCCGCCAGACGGCGCGTGATGCTCGCCTCCCCCGGCATCCTCATCCCGATGCTGCACATCGTCGCGCATGGCTGGACGCAGGAGTCGCTGGCGGAGTCGGCGGCGAAGGTGGTGGAGCTGGGGCGCGAGTTGCACCGTCGGCTCGCGACGATGGGGACGCATTTCGCGGCTGCCGGACGCGGGCTCACGCAGGCGGTCACCAACTACAACAAAGCGATCGCGAGTCTCGAGTCACGCGTGCTCGTGCAGGCGCGGCGGTTTGGGGAGCTCACCGGCACGGGCGCCGAACTCGCCGAGCTGGGGCCGGTGGAGGTGGTGCCGAACGCGCCGTCGGCTCCGGAGCTCACGGCTGCACAGCAGGTGCCGACGACACCCTCAGCTCCCGAACCCGAGGCTGCGCAGGAGGTGCCGACGGTGGGAGAATGACCGGCATGACGGCATTGACCGACCTCGCTTCCCTCCTCCCCGGCGCGATCGCGCGCCTCGACGGCGTGGCCCAGCGCACCCCAGTCCAGCGCAACGAGAGGTTGTCGTCGCTGACGGGCTGCGAAGTGTGGCTGAAGCGGGAGGATCTGCAGCCTGTGCGCTCGTACAAGCTGCGCGGCGCCTACAACTTGATCGCGCAGTTGGGCGACGACGAGCAGCGCGCCGGCGTCGTGTGCGCTTCGGCCGGCAATCACGCGCAGGGCGTGGCGTTCGCGTGTGCGAGGCTCGGCATCCGCGCAACGATCTTCGTCCCGCACACCACACCGCGGCAGAAGCGTGAGCGAATTCTCGCCATCGGGCAGGGCGCCGTCGAACTGGTGATGGCCGGCTCCACCTACGACGAGGCGAGTGACGCGTCGAAGCGGTTCGCCGCCGAGCAGGGCAAGGTGCTGGTGCCGGCCTTCGACGATCCGCGCACCATCGCCGGGCAGGCGACGAGTGTGGCGGAGGCGGTGGAGCAGCTCGGGTTCGTGCCCGACGTGGTGCTGATCCCCGTCGGCGGTGGCGGTCTCCTCGCCGGCGGAGCGGCCTGGCTGCGCGCCAATCATCCCGAGGTGCGCATCATCGGCGTCGAGCCGGCAGGAGCGCCGTGCGTGGCGGCGGCGCTGTCCGCCGGACGTCCGGTGCAGTTGCACGACATCGACACGTTCGTCGACGGGGCTGCGGTGTCGCGCGTGGGTGACATCCCGTTCGAGGTGATCCGCGAGGCCAAGCCGGAGCTCATCCGCGTGCCGGAGGGTCAGGTGTGCAGCGAAATGCTGGCCATGTACCAGGTGGACGGCATCATCGCCGAGCCTGCGGGAGCGCTCGCCGCGGCGGCTCTGCCGACGGGCGGCGTCGGCAACCGAGTCCAGCTCCCAGCCGCGGCGAGGGTCCTCGTCCTCGTCTCGGGTGGCAACAATGACGTGGCTCGCTACGCGGAAGTCGTCGAGCGGTCCCTGATCCATGAGGGGCGCAAGCGATACTTCCTCGTGAGCTTCCCGCAGCAGCCCGGCGCGCTGCGCCGTTTCCTCGACGAGGTGCTCGGCCCCGACGACGACATCACGCACTTCGAGTACATCAAGCGGTCGTCCCGCGAGACGGGGCCGGCCGTCGTCGGCATCGAGCTCGGAAACCCGGGTGACTACGAGTTTCTCATGCAACGCATCGCTGAGGTGGGCATGGAGGTCGAGCTCATCACGCCGGGCTCGCCGCTGTTCCGCTTCCTCATCTAGGTCGGTGCCCGGGACGCCACCCGCCGGTTGCGCCGGCGCGGGGCGCCCCGTGGGTGCGCGCCGTCACGCCGCGGCGTGACGGATTGACGACCAGATCACTCCCAAGGCCCCGACACACCGCAGACAACCAAACTGGACCGCAACCCGTCACGCCAACCCCGAAACACCCCGCTCAAACTGCCAGGCCGACGCCCGCGACGCCCGTATGAGGGAGACCCGGTTTCACTGGCGCTGAGGGCGAGGCGGACTGAGCCGGGGCGGACGCAGTAGCCGACGGCGAAGGCTTCGGCTGGTCGTCCTTGGCGGCGGCGGTCATCCAGTAGTCCCAGAGCCGCTCGGCGGACCCACCGACGGGCCCCACCACAGCCTCGAGCTCTAACGGCTCCGGCTTCCATGCAGTCTTCACCGCCGCGACGACCTCATCGACGGTGGACGCGGTGGCCGACAGCTTCAGCAGGTAGTCGGGCACGGTGAGCGCGGGGTCGGTGATGCCGACGAGCGGCGCACCGACGGCCGCGACCGGCGGAAAGACCGAGCCGGGAATGCCGACGACGACTTCGGCCGTCGCGGAGGCGGCGATGGTGCCCTCCTCTGCGATCTCGTACTGCTCCCACAAGGTGCGATCCTCGCGCGGGTGCAGTCCGACGCGGATGTGGTAACCCTCGGCCTCGAGCGCAGCGGCGGTGTCCAGCAACAGCTGGGTGCCCGGCGCGGAGCCGCCCGTCGTCGACGACTTCGTCACCGACGTCGCGACGAGGACCGTCCCTCCCGCTGGCTGGTAGGCGGGGACGTTGTCGAGGTTGACGTTGCCGACGACGGAGATCTCGGACGCTGGCATCCCGAAGTGCGCCGCGAACACCTTCGCCTCATCGCTCGACTGGGCCGTGGCCCCGACGAGACGCTCGCGGATCGCGGCCGCGCCCGGGGCCTCCTCGGGCTTCAGGTAGGCGAGCGAGCTCGCGACCACGTCGCGCTCGGGCAGCGACTGGACCACCGTCGCCGGCCACTCGGTGGCGCCGTTGACGACGAGCAGGTCGGCGTCCCACGCCTTTGCCTGATCGAGCGTGATGACTTCCACTGGATCAGCCGTGGGGTGGTCGAGGTCGGGCGCGACGAGCGCGATCCGGCCGCCCTGCGACTCGACATGGTCGACCATCCCGCGAATGTGGTAGGTGCCATAGGGCTCGTTGGTGGCGACGAGGACGGTGAACGGGTCGTCGGCATGGGACACGGGCGGGACGACGGCGCTCGCGGCGACGACCGTCGCTGCGACGGAGAGGAATGCTCGGCGGGTCAGGCGCATGGGTTGCCTCCAGTTACGAACGGACCTGGTCAGTCTTCCCGTCCCACCTGAACGTCGTGTGACGAACGCGTGAATTACCCCGAGGTGAAACCATTCATCCGTCACTTGTTCCGCGTCTGAGCCGCACAGGTTGCACCCGCCACCGCTGGGTCAGCCCCGCCAGCACCCGCCCGCACCCGCCGACGCTGGATCAGCCCCGTCAGTGCCGGACGGCGCTGCGGATGTCCTTGCGCAGTTCGGGCGGCAGCGCGAAGTGGAGCGTCTCCTCGGTCAGTCGCTCCTCCTCGGCCTTCGGGTAGCCCTTGGACTCGAGAAACTCCAGCACTCCCTGCACGAGCCGGTCGGGCACCGACGCGCCGGAGGTGACGCCCACCACGTCGGCGCCGTCGAGCCACTCGTCGCGGATCTCGGTGTGGTTGTCGACGCGGTAGCTCGCCTTCGCGCCGGCCTCCAATGCCACTTCGACGAGGCGCTTCGTGTTGGAGGAGTTGTTGGAGCCGACGACGATCATCAGGTCGCAACCCTTGGAGGCGATCTGCTTCACGGCCATCTGGCGGTTCTGCGTCGCGTAGCAGATGTCGTCCGACGGCGGGTCCTGCAGCTGCGGGAACTTCTCCCGCAAGCGCCGCACGATCTCCATCGTCTCGTCCACCGACAAGGTGGTCTGCGACAGCCACGCCACGTTGGCGCCCTCGGGGAGCTCGAGCGAGTCCACGTCCGACGGCGATTCGACGAGGATCGTGTGCTCGGGCGCCTCGCCCATCGTGCCCTCGACCTCCTCGTGGCCGTCGTGGCCAATCAGCAGGATCGTGATGTCGTCCTTCGCGAACCGCTTCGCCTCGTGGTGCACCTTCGTCACCAGCGGGCAGGTCGCATCGACCGCCTTCAACATGCGGCGGCCGGCCTCGTCGCGCACCGCCGGTGAGACGCCGTGCGCCGAGAACACCACGGTCGAGCCCTCGGGCACCTGGTCGAGCTCGTCGACGAAGATCGCGCCGCGCTCCTCCAGGTTTTCGACGACGTGCTTGTTGTGCACGATCTCCTTGCGCACGTACACGGGGCCCTCGTAGAGGTCGAGTGACTTCTCGACGGTGATGACGGCTCGGTCGACGCCCGCGCAGTACCCGCGGGGAGCGGCGACGACAACTCGCTTCTCGGACATGCCCCCCAGTGTAGGTGGTGGGCCGGCGTCGGCGCCCGCTGTCGGTGGGGGCAAGTAGTCTGGGGCACATGCAGGCTCCCGAGTACCAGACTCTCGGTTTCGACACCGATGATCCGACGAAGCTCCTCTCCGCAGCCGTCGCCACCGGCCACGTGCGCGGCTTGCAGAAGGTGCCAGGTTTCGATCTGCTGGCCGCGTTCACCGACCCTTCGGGTGCCCGGCTTTCCGTCGTCCGCCGCAAGGGGTCCGAGGTGACGACGATGCCCGCGTTGGCGTCGGCGGAGCACCAGCGCGCGACGGTCCACCGCGTCGGCGAGCGGCTGGCGCGGGTGACGCTGCTGCCGGCCGAGGGCGAGTCGATCGAGCTGCTGATGCTCGTCGACGATCCCACGCAGTATCCCGAGCGCAAGCCCGGCGACGACGGCACCGTGGCGCTGATCGCGCAACTGTTCGTCGGCGCGATCTGCGTGCGCGCGGACGTCTACGCCGACGAGGACGACTTCCGGGCCCGCCGCCCGGAGGAGGATGCGATCTGGTCGTCGCGCACGCTGGCGTCGACATCGATCGTCGCCGAGGGCATCCTTCCGCCGGAACAGCTGTCGCCGAGGGCGCTCGTCGGAATGACGGTGGAGAGCGCTTGGCGGCGCACGAATGAGCTCACCGGCAAGCCGTTTTGGTATGGGGTCGGCCGATCAGTGGTGCCGTTGGCGTTCGCCATGCCCGCCCACTTCGATCTCCAGCCAGGCAACGTCGTCCTCGGCACCTTCACGCTGACGGCCTCGTCCGGCCTGTGGGATCGGCAGTAGATGGCGCTCACGAGCTCCCGCGACGAGCCCCAGCCCCTCGGCCGCATCATCCAGGCCGTCAAGGGTTGGGTGGAGCGATTGGGCGAGGTGTGGGTCGAGGCGCAGGTGGTGGAGATCAAGCGCCGCAACGCGCCGACGCAGTTCCTGACGTTGCGCGACCCTCACGGGGAATTCTCCTGCACTGCGACGACGACCGCCCGCGTCCTCGACGTGGCCGGCCCGCTGCCCGAGGGATCGAGCGTCGTCGCCCGCGTCACGCCCCGCGTGTACGAACGCAGCACGCAACTCTCCCTCGAGGTGCTGGAGGTACACGTCGCGGGCGAGGGGCGGCTGCTCGCCGAGATCGAGCAGCGCAAGCGCAAGCTGCAGGCCGAGGGGCTGTTCGACCCGCTCCGCAAGCGACGACTCCCGTTCCTTCCCCGCTGCATCGGCCTCATCGCCGGCCGCAACTCCGACGCCGAGCGCGATGTCCTCACCAATGCCCGGCGCCGCTGGCCCGCGGCGCAGTTCCGCGTCGAGCACTCGCTGGTGCAGGGCCCGCAGGCGGCCGCCGGGGTGATGCGCGCGCTTAAGGCCCTCGACGAGGACCCGCTGGTGGACGTCATCGTGATCGCCCGCGGCGGCGGGGCACTCGAGGACCTCCTGCCCTTCTCCGACGAGGGCCTCGTCCGGGCCGTCGCCGCCGCGCGCACCCCCGTCGTCTCCGCCATCGGCCATGAGGCCGACTCCCCCATCCTCGATCTTGTGGCCGACGTCCGCGCCTCCACGCCCACCGACGCGGCGAAGCTCGTCGTGCCCGACGTCGCGCAGGAGCTGGCGCTCGTCGACGAGGCCCGCTCCCGCCTCCGGCAGGCCGTCGAGCAGCGGCTGGTGCAGGAACAGCGCCTCCTCGACGACCTCCGCTCCCGCCCCGTACTCCTCGACCCGACCAGCGCCTTCGTCGCCCACTACGACCGCCTCGCGCTGCTTCGCCACCAACTTCGCGGCGCCATCGACGGCCGCCTCCGCGATGAGACCGGCGAGCTCCAGCGCCTGCTGGCCGGGGTCCGCGCGATGTCGCCGAAGAAGACCCTCGAACGCGGCTACGCCGTCCTCGTCGGCGACGACGGGACTGTCTCGTCAATCAAGGACACCGCCGTCGGCGCCAGCGTCCACGCCTACCTCTCCGACGGCGAGCTCGCCCTCGACGTCACGCACATCACCGAAAGGAACCGCGATGAGTGACCAGCTCACCTACGAGGCAGCCCGCGAGCAGCTCGTCGAGGTGGTGCGCAAGCTCGAGTCCGGCGGCGTGCCGCTCGCAGAGTCGATGGAGCTGTGGTCGCGCGGGGAGGAGCTGGCGAAGATCTGTCAGGCCCACCTCGACGGCGCGAAGGAGCAGGTCGCCAAGGCCCGCGAGGACGCCGATCGCTGAGAGGCGCGGCGCGGCGGGCGATCACTGAGCGGTCAGGCGAGCCTGGGCCTCGGCGAGACGGCTGGCGTACTCGGGATCGAGTGTCTCCGAGATGACGGACTCCAGCGAGGCCGCCAGGTTCCACAACGCTCGCTGCTCGGCGTCGTCGGCAGGCAGATCGCCGGGATTCTCGTGCCGGCCCAACCAGTCGAGCAGGACCAGCGCCTCGTCGGCGGTCAGGGTCACGGTGTGATGCGCCGAGGGCCTCGTTCGGATCGCGCGACGCGCCTCAGTCAGCGGACAGCGTCGTCGCGAAGGCTTTCACGGCCTCGAGCTCCGCATCGGCGGCGATGACGGCCACCATGCCGTCCTTCTGGGCGACGAGGCTCTTCGTCCGCCCGTCCTTCGACTCGTACGACTTCCACTCCAGCCCTGCGGCCTGCACCGTCTCGCCCGTCTCGCGGCCCTGACGCGTCAGTCGCTCGATGACCGCGTCGGCCGCCCGGTCGCGCTGCTCAACGCCGTAGTAGAAGCCGTCGGGCCCCATGTAGCCCACCAGCCAGGCGTTGCCGACGGCGGGCTGCTCGTCGATCCACTTCGACCCATCCTTCGCCCAGGCGGCGCGCACCGGCGTCCACCCGTCGGGCAGATTCGTGGCCCTGAGCACGGGGTACGGCGACTCGGCCTCGGCGCGCGCAAGCTGCGGGGCGACGTCGATGGCTTCCACCTTCGCCTCGGGCTCCATGGTGAAGAACCACAGCAGCAGCGCGATCGGGACGAGCAGCACCGCCATGGAGATCACCATGTCGCGCGCGCGGGACTTCGGGTTGGGCCTTGCCATGCGCGCTATCTTCCCACGATGGGAGTCAGCGGCCGAATCGTCGCTCCCGCTGGGTGAACGAGCGCAGGGCGCGGATGAAGTCGGTGCGGCGGAAGTCGGGCCAGAGGGCTTCGCAGAAGTAGAACTCGCTGTGCGCCGACTGCCACAGCAGGAACCCCGACAGGCGCTGCTCGCCGGAGGTGCGGATGATGAGGTCGGGGTCGGGCTGCCCCTTGGTGTAGAGGTGGTCGGCGATCTCGTCGATCTCGAGCGTCGCCGCGACGGACTCGAGCGTCTCCCCCTGTTCGGCCTTGTCCCTCAGCAGCGAGCGGACGGCGTCGCGGAGTTCGTGGCGCCCGCCGTAGGAGACGGCGACGTTGACGTGCATCCCGTCGACGTCCTCGGTGCGCTGGGCTGAGGCCCGAAGCGATTCCTCGATCTCCGGCGGCAGGAGGTCGAGGGCGCCGACGGCCTGGACGCGCCACCGTCTCGTGTCGGCGAGGTCGGCGACGAGTTGCTGGATGACGTCGAGCAGGGGAAGGAGCTCGTCGTCGTTGGAGCGCTGGAGGTTGTCGGTGCTGAGCACCCATAGCGTGACGACTTCGAGGTCGGCTTCGTCGCACCACTCGACGAATTCCCTCAGCTTGGCTGCCCCCGCGCGATAGCCGGCGACGAGTGGCTGGCCGGGCGCGTTCAGTCTGGCCCACCGACGGTTGCCGTCGGCGAGCACTGCCACGTGTTTGGGCAGGAGGCTGCGGTCGAGCCGTCCGAGTTCCAGCGACTCGTAGGTCGAGTACATCCACTTCGGGGGCCACCAACCGTTGATGGCGTCTTGCAGCCGCGACATGAGGGGATTCTATCGACCTGCCTCGCGGGGCTTGGCATGCGTCGCAAATCGCGCTAACCTACGCTTACGTAAGTTACTAGAGCGTAGGTACAGAAATGACCACCGTCGAAGCAACCTCGAACTCCGCCGTCCCCACCCCTGAGGCCGCGCCGCCGAAGCCGCTGATGCGCGGCTGGCTGCACCTCGGCATGGCGCCCATCATGTTCATCGCCGGCTTGGTACTCACCGCCGTCGCGCCCACTCTCGAGACCCGAATGGCGTGCGCGGTCTACACCCTCGCCGCGGTCCAGCTCTTCGGCACCAGCGCGGCCTATCACCGGGGCAACTGGTCCCCTCGCACCCGCGACGTGTTCCGTCGGCTCGACCACTCCAACATCTTCGTCTTCATCGCCGGCACCTACACGCCGCTGGCGGTCGCCCTCCTCGACGGCGCGAGCCGCATCACCCTGCTGGTGGTCATCTGGACGCTCGGCGTGCTGGGTGTGTCCTTCCGCCTGCTGTGGCTGGGCGCCCCGCGCTGGCTCTACACGCTGCTGTACGTCGCCATGGGCTGGACCGCGCTCTGGTGGCTCCCCGAGCTATGGACCAGCGGCGGGCCCGCCGTCGTGCTCCTCGTCCTCATCGGCGGCATCATCTACTCGCTGGGCGCCGTCTCCTACGGCACCAAGTGGCCGCAGCTCAACCCGAAGTGGTTCGGCTTCCACGAGGTGTTCCACTCTGCGACGATCCTGGCGGCCATCTGCCACGCGGTCGCGATCTGGCTGGCCGTCTTCGCCTGACCCGCACCGCACGCCACCCACCCCGCCGGGCGGATCCACCCGGTCCCGCCGCCCGCGGGCGGTTGACGCACAAGTTGAATTCTCGGTGACGAACCGCCCTTGTCTTCGTGTGGCTGCCCCGACAGGACGCACCCCGAGCTAGCCTCATGCCATGGAGAGAGTCTCCACACCGACGAGGTAACCCCCCGCCAACCACCATGGGGGCAGGGCACCGGCCGCCCCCTTGAAGGGAGCAACAGTGCTCGACGTCTCCGCGCACGAATCCGTGGCCCAGCCTGCCGCCCACGAGCAGGCCATCAAGACCTATGTGATCGACACCTCCGTCCTGCTGTCCGACCCGAAGGCGATGCTGCGCTTCGCCGAGCACAACGTCGTGCTGCCCATCGTGGTGATCACCGAGCTCGAGGCCAAGCGCCATCACGGCGAGCTGGGCTACTTTGCCCGTCAGGCGCTGCGCCTGCTGGACGACCTGCGCGTCACCCACGGCCGCCTCGACGCCCCCGTCCCGATCAACGACGAGGGCGGCAACCTGCGCGTCGAGCTGAACCACACCGACGATTCGGGCCTGCCCGCCGGCTTCCGGCTGGGCGACAACGACACGCGCATCCTCGCCGTCGCGCTCAACTACGCGCAGGAGGGGCACGACGTGGTCCTGGTCTCGAAGGACCTCCCGCTGCGCGTGAAGGCGGCCGCCGTCGGCCTCGCCGCCGAGGAATACCGCAATGAGCTGCCCCTGGAGGCGGGCTACAACGGCATGGCCACGTTGGAGGTCACCGACGAGGAGGTCGCCGCCGTCTACGACGCGTTCGCGGCCGACGTGCCCGCCGCCGCAGGTCTGCCCGCGCACTGCGGCGTGCATCTCGTGGGGCCGTCGTCCAAGGTGCTCGGCCGTGTCACCACGGACGGCCGCGTGCGTGAGGTGAAGCAGGATCGTGAGGTGTTCGGCATCCGAGGCCGCTCTCCGGAGCAGCGCGTCGCACTCGACCTGCTGATGGACGAGTCCATCGGCATCGTCTCCCTGGGCGGACGGGCGGGCACCGGCAAGTCGGCGCTGGCGCTCGCGGCCGGGCTGGAGGAGGTGCTGGAGCACCGCAAGTACCAGAAGGTGATGGTCTTCCGGCCGCTGTACCCCGTCGGGGGTCAGGAGCTCGGCTACCTGCCCGGCTCGGCCGAGGAGAAGATGCAGCCATGGGGTCAGGCGGTGTTCGACACCCTGTCGTCGGTGACCAACAAGTACGTCATCGACGAGATCGTCGAGCAGGGCATGATCGAGGTGCTCCCGCTGACCCACATTCGTGGCCGCTCACTGCACGACTGCTTCGTCATCGTCGACGAGGCCCAGTCGCTCGAGCGCAACGTGCTGCTCACGGTGCTGAGCCGCATCGGCCAGAACTCGCGGGTGGTGCTCACCCACGACGTCGCCCAGCGCGACAACCTGCGCGTGGGCCGCTACGACGGCATCGTCGCGGTCATCGAGAAGCTGAAGGGCAACCCGCTGTTCGCGCACGTCGCCCTGCAGCGCTCGGAGCGCTCGGCAATCGCGGGGCTCGTCTCGGACATGCTCGACGGCTGACCGGCGCCGCGACTCGGCGTTGGGTGTGAGGAAGTGGTTGGACCACCAACCACTTCCTCACAGTTTGGCTCCACGCTCAGAGTTCCTTGCGCTCGAAGATCGCCGCGCTCACCACGAACGACACGAGCCACTGCGCGACGACGACCGCTGCGCCCGCCAGCACCGCCAACCCCGGGTGCGCGCTGAGCCACGTCGCCGTGGTGACAATCCAGCTCGTGCGCTCGTCGTGGGCGTCCATCGTGAACCAGCCGATGAGCGCCCCGACGCCACCGAGAAACAGCAACAGGAAGATCCCAGCCCGCGAGCCAAACCGCACGGTGAACGGGATCTGCGACGCGAGCAGGGAGCCGACGATCAGCGCGGCCCCGACGGCTGCCGCCATCGCCTCGTCCGCCCCCACCAGTGCGGGATCACCCCAGGGCAGCGCGATCACCACGAGCAGCGCGACGGTGACGACGTACACGGCCGCCCCCGTCAGGTAGTGCGACGCGATCACCGTCCGCCGCGACACCGGGGCCGCTACATAAAGCCTCCTCAGCCCGGGGAGCGCATCGGCGGTGAACGGCTGCAGGACCGTAATGAAGCCCAGTGTCGTCAGCATCGGGAGGGCCGTCTGGAAGCTGCCCGCGATCCGCAGCACGATCGCCAGCCCCAGCAGTGCGAGCGCACCCCAGCCAAGCCCCGCGAGATTGCGGACGTCGAACCCCAGCATCGCGCGCAGATTACGCATCGGCGTGCTCCTTTCCATGTCGCCGCGACGCCCGCCCGCGCTTGGCGAGGCGGATCGCGATGTCCTCGAGCGTCGGAGGCTCGACGACGACCCCCGGCCCCAGCGTGGTGGCGAGGGTCGTCGTCGCGAGCGCCTCCCAGCCAGCGCCCGTCTGACGCGTGCCGATCAGACCCTCCGGGGCGACGCCGCCGCCCCGGACGACGCGGTACCGCGCCTTGAGCTCGTCGAGTGGGGCGCTCTCCAGGACGCGGCCGTCGTCGAGGACCGTCACGAAGTCGGCGATCTTCTCCAGATCCGAGGTGATGTGTGATGAGAAGAGGATCGAGCGGCGCTCGTCGATCATGAGGTCGGCGAGCAGCTCGACGAGCTCGTCGCGAGCCAGGGGGTCGAGGCCCGAGGTGGGCTCGTCGAGGATGAGCAGTTCGGCATCGTAGGACAACCCGACGGCCATCTGCAGACGCATGCCCTGCCCTCGCGAGAGCGACTTGACCTTCGCCTTCGCGGGCAGCTCCCAGCGCGCACACCACGAGGCGAAGCGGTCGTCGCTCCACGTCGGGTAGAACCGGCGAAGCTGCCGGCCAGTGCCGCGGACGGTCCAATCCTGCCTTTACGGCGGAGTGTCCCAGCACACCGCGACGCGCGCCTTGTCGACGAGCTCCACTTCTCCGGCGTCGGGCTTCGTGGCACCCAGCGCGCAGCGGATGATCGTCGTCTTGCCGGAGCCGTTGGCCCCGACGAGCCCCGTCACGTAGCCTCGGCGCACCTCGAAATCGCACGCCAACTGGAAGTCGTCGTAGCGCTTGACGAGCCCTCGCATGACCAGCGGATTCATGCTCCCTCCTCCATGATCGTGTCCAGAATGACGTGCAGTTCGTCGCGCCCCAGTCCCACGAGCCGCGCCTTGGCGGCCGCTTCGTCGAAGAGCTCCTCGACGGCGCGCACCACCTGTTCGCGCGCCAACTCGACGTCGGCGGCAAGCACGTAGAAGCCCTTGCCGGGCACGTTGGCGACGAAGCCCTCGGCCACGAGTTCGTTGTAGGCCCGCTGCGTGGTGATGACGCTGATGCGCAGATCCTTGGCCAGCGAGCGGATCGACGGCAGCGCCTCCCCCTCCCCGAGCACACCGGAGAGGATCTGTTCCTTGATCTGCCGGGTGATCTGCTCATAGATCGGCACCCCGGCGGTGTTGGACAGCACCACATCCACGACAATCTCCGTCCTTTCTGTATATACAGCATATATACAGTCGGCACGGTTGGCAAGGGGTGCGGACAGTGGCTCCGCTAGGGTGGACGGACATCGTCCGCTACCGAAGGGCTTGCCGAGATGGCATCCACCCCCAAGAAGAGACCCAACGACGACGCGACCCGCCCTGGCCACGAAGGCCAGCCGCGGTCGCCCCACCGCAATCCCGCCGCCGCGGCGGCACGGGCCACAGCCCGTCGCGCCGGGCAGGTCTTCAAGGAGATGCAGTACCCGCACGGCCTCCACCCGGCCCTCGTCCCCGGCGTCAGCATCGAGGACCAGAAGGTGCGCTACGGCATCGACAAGCCGATTCTCGTCGTCGTGGGTCTCACCATCGTCGCCTTCGTCGCCTGGGGCGTCGCGGCCCCGCACAGCGTCCTCGCGGTCTCGGGCGCCGGCCTCGAGTGGATCATGACCAACCTCGGCTGGATCTTCAACAGTCTCGCGATCGGCATGGTCGTGTTCCTGCTGGCCATCGCCGCGTCGCGATTCGGACGGATCCCTCTCGGCCTCGACGGGGAGCCCGCCGAGTACTCGACGATCTCCTGGGCCGCCATGCTGTTCGGCGCCGGCATCGGTATCGGCATCATCTTCTTCGGTCCGCTGGAACCGCTCACCTACTACGTGAGCCCGCTGCCCGGACTGTACGAGCCGGGCACCGTCGAGGCAGTCAAGGGCGCACTCGCGCAGGCCGCGCTGCACTGGGGCCTCAACGCCTGGGCGATCTACGCGATCGTCGGGCTCGCCGTCGCCTACGTCTCCTACCGCAAGGGCCGCGTCCCGCTGATGAGCTCGATCCTCACCCCGCTGTGGGGCGGTGACGCCAAGAGCCCCGGCGCGCGCATCATCGATGGGCTGGCCATCATCGCCACCCTGTTCGGCACCGCGGCCTCGCTCGGCATCGGCGCCCTGCAGATCGCGGGCGGCTTCGAGCTGGTCACGGGCTGGTCCCCGGCCGGCAACGCCCTCGCGCTCGGCATCATTGTGTTGCTCACCGTCGGCACCATCGTCTCGGCCGTCTCCGGCGTCGCCAAGGGCATCCGTTGGCTGTCGAATGTCAACCTGATGCTCGCGATCGGGCTCGCCATCTTCTTCTTCATCGTCGGCCCCACCGTGTTCTTGATGAACATCATCCCGGGCGTCATCGTCGAGTATTTCGGCAACATGCCCGCGATGCTCAGCGCCACCACCGCAGACAGCCCCGAGGTGCGGGCGTTCCTCGAAAGCTGGACGACGTTCTACTGGGCGTGGTGGGTGAGCTGGGCGCCGTTCGTCGGCGTCTTCACGGCCAAGATTTCCCGCGGCCGCACCGTGCGGCAGTTCATCCTCGGGGTGCTGCTCATTCCGTCGAGCATCATCGTGCTCGCCTTCACGGTGCTTGGCGGCACCGCCATCTGGATCCAGCGGCAGACGGGGGTGCTGGTGCCGGGCAACGATCCCGCCAACGTGCCCGCACCCGAGGCGGTCTTCTTCAAGGTGCTGGACCAGATCGACGGCGGCAACATCATCATCCCGCTGGTGATGGTGATGCTCGCCGTATTCTTCATCACCACATCCGATTCCGCCTCGCTCGTCAACTCGCAGCTCTCGCAGCGCGGCAATCCGCACCCGAACAAGCTCATCACCGCCTTCTGGGCCGTCTGCATGGCGGGCATCGCCGTCGTCATGCTGCTGATGGGCGGACGCGACGCGCTGCAGGGCTTGCAGAACCTCATCACCATCACCGCGCTGCCCTTCGCGGTGGTGCTCGTGCTGATGGCGATCGCCTTGGTGAAGGAGATGCGCAAGGATCCGCTGATGATCCGCGAGGGATTCGAGCACGTCGCCATCGCGAAGGCCGTCCGGCACGGCATCGAGGAGCACGGCGACAACTTCGAGCTCAGCGTCGCCCCGGTGCCGCCGGACAGCGAGCGGGCCGTCGGCGCGGAGTTCGACTCCACCGCCGAGGAGTTCACCCAGTGGTACGCACGCACCGACGAGGACGGCAACCCCGTCGACTACGACTACGGCACCGGCACCTACCCCGACGACGTCCATTCGCCGGACGCGGGTGACGCAGCCGCTTCCCAGGACCCGACGATCAGGCGCGGCTCCACAGCGGAGTCTTGAGCAGGGTGTAGTCGTCGACCGGGTCGAAGCAGTGCTCGCCCCGGCAGACGTACACGGCCCGGCGTTCGCGGCCCTCGAGGTGCGATCCCCACCCGTCGGCACCCGCGGGTGCGGCGAGCACGGCGGAGCCCGCGGGCGCCAGCCGCCACGACGCCCGGGCCAGCTCGTCGAAGGGATCGTCGGTGACGACGACGGCCACCGCCGGCTTGAGCCCCCGGCGGGCCTCGTCGGCGATCAAGAGGTCGGCCAGCGCGGCCCCGGCGAACATCGGCATCTCCGTCGCCACGCCCCAGGTGGTGCGCGCGGCCTCGTCGGCCCGCTCGACGAAATCCTGCCGGTTCGCGAGCAGCCCGACGTGGCGCAGCGCCGCGATCATGGCGCTGGTGCCCGACGGGGTGACGTTGTCGGTGACCGAGCGGGCTCGCAGGAACAGCCCCTGGTCGACCGAGTCGTGGAAGCCGCCGTCGTCCGCGCCAAAGCGCGGAAGGGCGGCCTCGAGGAGCGCGACGGCGCGGTCCAGCCACGCCGGCTCCCCCGTCGCGCCGGCCAGCAGGGAGAACGCCTCGGCGACGGCGCCGTAGTCCTCCGCACCGCCGTCGGCGGGCGACGCCTCGCCGTCGTAGGAGGAGCGCCTGAGCCCGCCATCGATCAGATGCACGTCGACGAGGTACTGTGCCGCGCGCTTCGCGAGCTCCAGCCAGCGGGGCTCGTTGAAGACCATCGCGCCCCAGACCAGCGAGGAGATCGTCCAGCCGTTCCAGGAGGCGACGACCATCGTGTCGGTGGCCGGGCGGAAGCGCTGCGAACGCTCCTCGAGGAGGCGGTCGCACACGCGCTGGAGGCGCGCCCAGTCGGGGCGGCCGCGGAGTTGCAGCGTCGAGAGGCCGTGCTCGAACGTGCCGCCGGCGGTGACGTGGAACGTCTCGGCTGCCCACTCGCCGTCCTCCTCGCCGAGCGCGTCGACGAGCAACTCCGGCGTCCACACGTAGTAGATGCCCTCGTGGACCGAGCCGCGGATGTCGGAGGAGTCCGCGTCGAGACCCGCGACGAAGGCTCCGTCGGCCGTCAGCATCTCGCGCGCGAGAAACTCGACGATCCCGTACGCCGTGCGCTCGAGCAGCGCCCGGAGCGCGCCGTCGTGGTCGGCCGTGCGACGCCAGCCGCGCACGTACGCGCCGAGGAGAAGGCCGTTGTCGTAGAGCATCTTCTCGAAGTGCGGCACCACCCACGCGGCGTCGACGGAGTAGCGGTGGAAGCCGCCGCCCACCTGGTCGACGATGCCGCCGCGCGCCATCGACTCGAGGGTGCGCTGCGCGAGTTCGAGCGACTTGCGGTCGCCTTTGACGAGGAGGGCGTCAATGAGCGTTGGTGCCGGAAACTTCGGCGCGGTCCCAAAGCCGCCGTGGACGAGGTCGAAGCGTTCCTCGACGGCGTCGATCGCCGCGCGGAGGTCCGGGACCTCGTCGGCGACGGGGATCGTCACCTGCTTCAGTTGCTCCGCAACGTACTCGGCGGTAGAGGTGAGCTGCGAGCGGCGGTTCTTCCAACCGAGCACCATCGCGTCAAGGACCTGCGCAAACGACGGCTGGCCCGGCCGCGGCTGCGACGGGAAGTACGTGCCTGCGAAGAATGGCGCCCCGTCGGGGGTCACGAACAGCGTCATCGGCCAGCCGCCCGCGCCGCCGTTCATCGCCTGCGTGGCGGTCATAAACGCCGCGTCGACGTCGGGGAGCTGCTGGCGGTCCACCTTGATGGGCACGAAGTGGTGGTTGATCGTCTTCGCGATCTCGACGTCGTCGAACGACTCCTCGCTCATCACGTGGCACCAGTGGCACGACGCGTACCCGATCGAGAGCAGGATCGGCACGTCCCGACGACGGGCCTCGGCGAGCGCGTCGTCGCCCCACTCCCACCAGTCGACCGGCTGCCCGGAGTGGATGCGGAGGTAGTCGCTGGCCGAAGTTGCGAGACGGTTCACCATGCAGGCAAGGCTAGCGGGCCGGGCGACTGGCGCCGCGATCGGTAGGGGCGCATGTCAGTAGCCGGTGCTCGGGAGCCCGGGCCTTGGCCAGGTGTGGAGGGCACCGCAGGATGAATCGCCCTGGGTTTTGTTCCTACCTGCTTCCCTGTCCAGCGAGCGCTGGCTGGGCTGATTCGAGGCCAGCGTAGTACGCTTCCTCGACCTCTACCGGCGTGCGGTAATCGAGCTCGCCGTGGAGGCGAGCGTTGTTCCACCACCACACGTACTCGAGCGTCGCGAGCTCGACCTGCTCGACCGTCCGCCATGGGCCCTTCCGGCGGATCAGCTCGGTCTTGTAGAGCCCGTTGACGGCCTCGGCGAGGGCGTTGTCATACGAGTCCCCGACGGTTCCCGTCGAGGGTGTTGCGCCAAGCTCGACGACCCGGTCGGTGTAGACCATCGACATGTAGTTCGAGCCGTGATCGGCGTGATGGATCAGCCCGTCCAGCGGGCCGTCCGCGCCCCAGGCGGCCATGTCCAGCGCTTGCAGCGGCAGCACCTCCGCGCGCAGCGTCCCGGCGACGTTCCAGCCGACGATCATGCGGGAGAACACGTCGATCACGAACGCGACATACGCCATCCCCGCCCACGTTCCGACATGCGTGATGTCCGCGACCCACAACCGGTTCGGCGCGGGAGCGGTGAAGTCGCGTTCGACGAGATCCATCGGCTGCGCGATGGTCGGGTCGGACTTCGTGGTGAACACCTTCTTCGACCGCTTCACGCCGCGCACCCCGGCGAGCTTCATGAGCCGCGCGGTCTGGTCACGCCCGATGTCCCGTCCCTCCCGCCGGAGGAGAGCATGCATCTTCCGGACGCCGTAGACGCCGTAGTTCTCCTCGTGAAGACGCTGGATCTCGGGGACGAGGAGTTCGTCCTTCAGCTGCCTGGCGGAGGGCACGCGCGTCTTCGCCGCGCGATACCCGCGCGAGGTGAGGAACCCCGGCACCGCGTCGCGGAGGACGCGGCAGAGGAACTCGACCCCGAACTGATCCCTGTGTTCGTCGATGAAGCGGATCATGCTCGTCAGGGACGGTCGAGTTCCTTCGCGAACAACACGCTCGCGGCTTTGAGGACCTCGTTCGCCTTCTTCAGCTCGGCGTTCTCACGGTGAAGTCGCTTGTTCTCCTCGGCGACGTCGGTCGGTACGCCGGGGCGCTGCCCGGCGTCGATCTCGCGGCGGCGGTGCCACACGCGCAGCGTCTCCGGGCTCATGCCGAGCAGGCCCGCGACATGTCGCACCGCGGACATGAGGTTCGGATGCGCGGGCTTGGCCTCATCCAGCATCCGCAGCGCGCGCTCGCGCATCTCGGGCGAGTACTTCTGATTCATCGGTTCCATCCTTGCTTGAAGAACGGAACGAAACCCAGGGCGATTCAGCTCGTAGACGGTGATGAGCAGCTGCCCGGTGATCTGGTTCATGCCCTTACAGTGTCAGCGACCGGACGCGGTGGACGGCGGCATCGGGGGCGCGCTTCAATGAACCATCGAATGACCAGCGGGAGAAGAGACAGCCCAGTCCCGTGCGGTGCGCCGCCGCTGACCGAACCACATGTCACGCCTAGTCAGGGTCCCTTCAGCATAACTACGGGTCGAGGCGAGGAAGTGGCACGGTTCCCGGCGACCACCACCAAACCCCATCAGCCCACAAGCCCCTACTCATGTCACTTGGTTCGTAGACAATCTCAGAGAAAAAACTCTCCAGGATGTCCCGAATCTCTTGGAAACTGCCGTCCTGAGGCAAGTACAACTCGGTCCCCAGGCGGGCGCTATGCCCAGGGAGGCTATAGACCACCCGGAGGAACGGTTCACCTTGCGCATCACCGCGGAGTTGCACATCGTGTATGACCGCCCCTGCGTGAAACGCAATATCATCAGCCAGCGCCCGCACCTCATGGACAATCGCCAGCAATTCCTCGAAGTCCCGCACGGCACCCTCCTGTGTGTAATCATGAGCCTAACACCATCGAAAGGGGAACCACATGCCTTGGCTCACGCGCCTCGTGGTCGCAACGCTGGCCTTGTCCCTGTCCGTCGCGACCCTTGCATCACCGGCGGTTGCCGCTCCACCCCCCCGCCGGATACCCGTCCGCAACCGTCATCAGCGTGACCCACAACACACGGCTTGGCGTCGGCATCCCGCTACGGCGCGGATTCTACGATGCTGACCAAGACGCTGGCTTCGGGTGGGACAAGCTATGGAACAAACACAACATCTGGGACGCCAACGCCGTCAAGGTGCTCGCTGCTTCGCCGTCCGCGACACAGCAATCGGCAGGCAGTAAACGCTACAACCTCGCAACTTGGGCAGGAAAGCTCACGTGCAACCCGTTGTGCAAGGTCACGGCACAGGTAGAGCTGACCCTTGCCGTAGCCCCCTACTACCAGAAATCGTACACCTACAAATCCCGCCTTACCGGAAAGAATGTGGTCGTTCCAATAGCGACCAATCAAACGACATACGGCGTTGTGACGGGCTACTGCAAGGGTACAGTCCGATGCCCAAAGTGGGTCACATACTCCCTAACTCATCCCGGCAAGGTCAACCCCTATCGGTCCTCAACCGGCAACCCCGAGGAAGGGCAACCGGCAGCTCCCAGTCCGGCCAGCGCGTCCGCTTCGCCCGTTCCTTTGTCACGGTCAGACCGAGCGGATGCTGAAAGCTTGAAGGAACTCGCCACCACCGGAGATGTTTACGTCTACTCATACGAGCCGCTTCCAGACGCAATTGACACCTCCGATGTCGTTAAGGCCATCTCCTCCGGGAGTCCGATTAGCGATGTGTCCATCAGCAGCAACGATTGACCCAAAGCTCCGGCACCGCTAACACCGAGTGGGATGATGAGTCAGTGCCGAACCTTCGGTCGAAACCCTGAGTCTGGCGGGGGACTGTCTGACTAATGGTGTGTGAGGGTCCGGCCTGATCCGAAAGGAGATGGCCGTGGCTGACACGACCACTGTCGTTGTTGACGACGAGATGATTGATCCCGTGACCGGGGAGATCATCGATCAGAAGGAACTCGCAGAACGCTTGCTCGCGCAGGCGAAGGAGCAGGGCGTGAGCTTGACGGGGCCGGGCGGCCTGCTCAGCCAGCTCACGAAGAACGTCCTCGAGACCGCGCTGAATGCCGAGTTGACCGAGCACCTCGCCCACGAGCACGGCGGGACCCCAATCGGCGAGAACATGCGTAACGGGACGCGGGTCAAGACGGTGCTCACCGAGATCGGGCCCGTCGAGATCGAGGTGCCCAGAGACCGTGACGGCTCGTTCGAACCGGTGATCGTCCCAAAGAGGAAGCGCCGGCTGGACGGGGTCGATCAGATCGTGCTCTCGTTGACCGCGCGGGGGCTGACCACGGGTGAGATCGCCGCGCACTTCGACGAGGTCTATGGGGCGAAGGTCTCCAAGGACACGATCAGCCGGATCACCGAGAAGGTCACCGGGGAACTCGCCGAATGGTCGAGCAGGCCGCTGGATCCGCTTTACCCGGTGATCTTCGTCGACGCGATCGTCGTGAAGGTCCGTGACGGGCAGGTGAGGAACACCCCGTTCTATGTCGTGATGGGCGTCACCGTGAACGGGGAACGCGACATCCTCGGCATCTGGGCCGGTGATGGTCAGGAGGGTGCGAGGTTTTGGCTGCAGGTGTTCACCGAGCTGAAGAACCGGGGCGTCGAGGACGTGCTCATCGCGGTCTGTGACGGGTTAAAGGGTCTCTCGGAGGCGATCAACACGACTTGGGAGCATACGGTGGTCCAGCAGTGCATCGTCCACCTGATCCGCAACAGCTTCCGCTACGCCGGGCGGCAACACCGCGACGCGATCGTCCGTTGCCTCAAACCTGTCTACACGGCCCCGTCGGAGCAAGCGGCAAAGGATCGGTTCGAGGAGTTCGCCGCCGAGTGGGGCGAGAGGTACCCGGCGATCGTGCATCTCTGGCACAGTTCCTGGGCGGAGTTCGTGCCGTTCCTCGAGTACGACATCGAGATCCGGCGGGTGATCTGCACCACCAACGCGATCGAGTCAATCAACGCCCGGTACAGGCGGGCCGTCCGGGCGCGCGGGCACTTCCCGAATGAGGCCGCCGCGATCAAGTGCCTGTATCTCGTCACGCGGTCGCTTGACCCGACTGGCGGCGGAAGGGCACGCTGGGTGATGAGATGGAAGCCCGCGCTGAACGCGTTCGCGATCACCTTCGCCGGACGGTTCGAGAAAACCACCCACGAATGAAAACCACCGGACCCCACACACCGTTTACCGGACAGACCCCTCTCGGGCTGATTGTATTGGGGGCTGGGAACCCCGCCAACGCGCAACCCCCAGCCCAAAGAGTTGGTCTGCACGGACCTCGTGCACAAGATGAAGAGTGACGGCGCCTTGGCCAATGACGTTTCCAAGGTCGTCACCGCATTGGAAGACATCCGCGCAACTCCGGATGAGGTGGCCAAGGCCATCACGGACACGCTCCCTCCAGAGAGGGCCAACGAACTCGGAGTGCAGATCGAGGTAGCCGGCGGTGGAGCCTTTGCACCGAATGCTTCCCAAACACTCATCCCACCGCTGCAAGTTGCTTCGGTTTGCATTCGGCCTATCACTTTCTACGGCGAAGTGAATTGGAATATTTCCAATCCCGGTGGCAGCACGAATCTTTTCTCCGTCTTACCCGAAGACAGCCCGAATCTCGCCTGGGCAGCAGGAAACAATCAACACATCGATGGCATTTGCCGAAGGGCTTGGGGACGATGCAAAGCCATCAAGGTTCAAGACGGCGCGACGGTCACTGTTTCTTCGGCCACCGGCCGAATGACTGTCTGCATCAACGCCGCCATGTACTTGGCGGGTAGCCGCGTCTTTGCAATCAATACCTGCACAGATTCGCATTTCCCCGATGCTCCCCTCTGAGGCTGAGATGCGCCCCGCCTCGCGACTGACGCAGAGCCTGTTGACTCGGACGTTGGGCGCAGCGTCGTCGCTGACCATGCTGCTGATGCTCGTCGTGGTGTGGGCTCCGCTGCCTTGGCAGACATACTCTGCGGCATTGCTCGCGATGAGGGTGGTGGTCATGGTCTGGGTCATCGGACTGGGCTCAATGTTGACGTGGGACGTCCTGCGCCAACGCCTGCGCGCACGGGGGTGGATCGTCGCAAGCAGCATCGGTCTCGTCCTCGGCGCGCTGCAGGCGCTGCTGTTCCCCGACACTGTCCCGGGGTGGCCCAGCGTTGTGGCCAACGCCCTCCCTCCGCTGGCCTACGCGCTCCTGCCCCTGCTGCTGTTCGCCAGCCTGCGAGTCTCGACGCAGTCCGCAATGCGCGCGAGTATCACGCTGGCGCTCGCCGTGCTCGGTGGGCTGTTCCTGTGCATGCCGTTTGGCATGGTCCTTGCGGGGACGAGCAACGGTGCCGACGTCGTCGACGGCTCGCTGCTGCGTCCGACGCTCATGGGCACGGTCCTGATGGGAGCCGCCGTCGCGGTCTGCCTATTCCGACGCCACGACGACATCCCTTCCGCTCCGCGCGGGTAGGGCCCCGCCCGGTAGGGTCAGCGTATGCAGGAACACGCCGCCGGATCGTCGCGACAAGTCACCGTGCTGCTGTTCGACGGCTTCCAGCTTCTCGACGTGTTCGGGCCCGTGGAGTTGCTGAGCGGCGTACCCGGCGTGGACATCGAGTACGCCGGTCCGTCGGCCGGCCCCGTCCGTAGCTCGCGAGGGTGCGAGGTGGTCGCGACCCTCCCTTGGCGCTGCTCCCGCTCGACCCCGCAGCGCCTCCCGTGAGGCGGCCCAGATCGCCTACCAGCCGCGCTCGGCCAAGCGGTGCGGGGCCGGGAGGTCTGCGACGTTGATCCCGACCATCGCCTCCCCGAGCCCACGCGACGCGTCCGCGATCACCCCCGCGTCCGCGAAGTTTGCGACGGCGCGCACGATCGCCTTCGCCCGCTTCTCCGGGTTGCCGGACTTGAAGATCCCCGAGCCCACGAACACACCCTGGGCGCCCATCTGCATCACCAACGCGGCGTCGGCGGGAGTGGACACCCCGCCCGCGACGAGCAGCGGCACCGGCAGCTCGCCGGTCTCCGCCACCTCGCGCACCAGCTCGTAGGGCGCCTGCAACTCCTTCGCTGCGACGTACAACTCGTTCGCGTCGCGCATGCGCAGCGCCGCCATCTCGGCGCGGATCGTGCGCAGGTGGCGCACGGCCTCCGAGACGTCACCGGTGCCGGCTTCGCCCTTGGAACGGATCAACGCCGCTCCCTCGGTGATGCGACGCAGCGCCTCCCCCAAGTTGGTGGCCCCACACACGAACGCAGTCTCAAAGGCCCACTTGTCGATGTGGTGCTCGTAGTCGGCCGGCGACAGCACCTCGGACTCGTCGATGACGGCCACGCCGAGCGCGTCGAGCACCTGCGCTTCGACGAAGTGCCCGATGCGCGCCTTGGCCATCACCGGGATGGAGACTGCGGCGAGGATGCCGTCGATCAGATCAGGGTCGCTCATGCGCGCCACCCCGCCCTGCGCTCGGATGTCTGCGGGGACGCGCTCCAGTGCCATCACCGCGACGGCGCCCGCCTCCTCCGCGATGCGCGCCTGCTCCGGCGTCACGACATCCATGATGACGCCGCCTTTGAGATGGTCGACGATGCCCCGCTTGGCTCGGGCTTGGGGGATTGCTGCGTGTGTCTCAGTCATGGGGCTCAGTCCACACCGAAAAGTGGCCTATGTCAGGATCCAAGAGCAGCGAGTTGCAATGGACCACTTTCCGGGATATGACGGCAGGCATGCCCTCCGATCTCGTCGTCGACCTGCCGGTGCGCCTCGACCGCACGGACTCCCGCCCCCTGCCCACACAGCTCTGCGACGCGGTGCGTGCCCTCCTCGCGTCCGACGTGCTCCACCCCGGCGACCGCCTCCCCTCCACCCGCGTGCTCGCGGCCCAGCTCGGCATCGCACGTGGCGGAGCGGTCCAGGCCTACGAACAGCTCCAGGCCGAGGGGTACCTCGTCGGCGAGCGCGGCTCGGGGACGAGGATCAACCCCGCCCTCGCGCGTCTCCACAGCACGGTGCGGCCCCCGGCCGCCGTTCCACCACCGTCGGCCGACGACGTCCTCCACCTCCGTCCCGGAGCCCCCGACGTCGACACCCTCACCACCCCCGCGTGGCGCACCGCGTGGCGGGAGGCCGCCACGCGGGTCGCGGACGCGAGGACGGACCCCCTCGGGAGCCCGGAACTGCGTCGCGAGATCGCCGAACACGTCCGCCAGATGCGTGGCGTCGTCGCCGAGCCGGACCGCGTCGTCGTGACGGCCGGCGCCCGCGAGGGATTCGCGCTGTTGCTGCGCGCACTCGCAGTCGGCGCGACCATCGTCGAGAAACAGCCGCCTCGCGGCTCCTCGGGCCGGACCCTCACCATCGGCGTCGAAAGCCCCGGGTATCCCAGCCTCAGGCGAGTCCCCGTCGCGCTCGGCCACCGCATCGCCGATCTCCACGCGGACGAACACGGCCTCGACCCCGCCTCCACCACGCCTGATCTGGATCTCGTCCTCGTGACGCCCAGCCACCAGTTTCCCCACGGCGGGACGCTCGCCGCAGGGCGACGCGTGGAGCTGGCGTCCCGGTCACGGGAACAGGGCTGGCTGATCGTCGAGGACGACCACGATTCCGAGATCCGGCACGTCGGCGCGCCGGTGCCCGCGCTCACCGCTCTCGAACCCGAGCGCACGGTGATGCTCGGGACGTTCTCCTCGGTGATCTCCCCCGGGATCGCCTGCGGCTACCTGATTCTGCCCGGCGAACTGGTCGCCGCCGTGCGGGATCTGCGCGGCGTGCTCGGCCAGCCTGTGGGAGCCGTCGTCCAGGGCGCGCTCGCCCGTTACCTCGCCAGCGGTGAGCTGCGACGACGAACCCAGCGGCAACGTCGGGTGTACCGGCGTCGACGCGAGATTGTGCTCCAGATGCTGGGCGACGTGCCGGGCGCGCAGTTGCGCCCGCTCGACGGAGGCCTCCACGCGGTCCTCGTGACCAAGCGACCGGAGGCCGAGCTTGTCGCGCGCTGCCGGGGGCGAGGCGTCGGGGTGGTACCGCTGGGCGCGTACTGGGGCGGGGAGTCGTCGGAGAACGGCATCGTCTTCGGATTCGGCGCCCACGACGACGCCAGCCTCATGCGCGCCCTCGCGGTGATCGCCGAGGTCGCGGACACACAGTCCTGACGGCCCCGGCTCCCTGACCCAGTCGTCGCGCGTCCAGCCGACGTGCTTGGGGCCCGTGCGAGACTGGAGGCATGACGATGCCGCAGACCACCTCGAAGCCCACATTCACGCAGGCCACCGTGGTAAACGGTGGCCTCGTCGCCGGCATGTGGGGGCTCGAAGTCATCGACTACGCCACGCTGCACAGCCTCGACCAGTTCGGGATCACGCCGCGCAACTTCGGCGACTTCTTCGACATCCTTCTGGCGCCCTGGCTCCACTTCGGATGGGCGCACCTGATCGGCAACTCGGTGCCCTTCCTGGTGCTCGGTACGCTCATCTATCTCTCGGGGCGAGCCCAATACCTCACGACGTTGGTCTTCAGCATCCTCGCCTCCGGTCTCACGGTCTGGCTCATCTCCCCACCACAGACCAACACGCTCGGAGCCTCGGGCGTCGTGTTCGGTTTCGTCACCTATCTGCTGGTGCGCGGCTTCTTCAACCGTCGGATCGGGCAAATCCTGCTGGCCGTGGTGGTCTTCATGGTCTACGGGGGCGTCCTGTGGGGTGTGCTGCCCACCGCCGCGGGGGTCTCATGGCAGGCGCATCTGGGAGGCGCCGTCGGCGGCGTGCTCGCCGCCTGGTGGATGCATCCCGGACGCCACCGCCGCGGGCGCGACAGGGCACAATGGGCCGCGTGACCACCACCGACGAGGAACGCATCCGCCGCCGCTACCCGAAGCGCACCCTGTGGGACTACCTGTTGTTCGGCGGGCTCACCGTCGGCGTCGGCCTCGTGATCGTCATGGCGACGGTCTCCGGCGCAGTTCGTTCGGATCCCCCGGTCGTGTCCATGGTCCGCAGCTTCACCGTCGACTCGCCGACGCAGATCTCCGTCGAGCTGGTGGTCCAACGCAAGGACCCGTCCGTGGCAGCGGAATGTCAGCTCGTCGCGCAGGCCTCCAGCTACGAGGTCGTCGGCGAGGCGACGGTCACCGTCCCGCCCGACACCCAGCGGCAGAGGGCCTACACATTCACGGTGACGACGGTCAAGGAACCGGTGGCCATCGACGAGCGCGGGTGCCGACTGGTCGACGAATAGGGCCCGAGGCGAGGAACGAGGGCCGTCCGGGGGTGGTGCTAGGCTTGTGCAATGTCTGAAACAACTGATGTCGTCTGGCTCACGCAAGACGCCTACGACAAGCTCGAAAGCGAACTCACCCAGCTGAAGACCGTCGGCCGGCCCGAGGTCAGCGCCCGCATCGCCGCGGCACGCGAAGAGGGTGATCTGTCCGAGAACGGCGGCTACCACGCCGCACGGGAGGAGCAGGGCCAGATGGAGGCCCGGATCGCGCAGCTCGAGAGCCTGCTGCGCCGCGCCCAAGTCGGCGAGGCCAGCGGCAGCGCCGACGAGGTGGCCCCGGGCAAGCTCGTCACCATCGCCTTCGACGGCGACGAGGACGACACCGACACGTTCCTCCTCGGGTCCCGCGAAGTGCTCGGTGTCGACGACTCCGTCGACTATCAGGTCTACTCGCCCCAGGCGCCACTCGGGGCCGCCGTCAACGGCGCGAAGGTCGGCGACGACGTCTCCTACGTTGCGCCCAACGGCAAGACGATCCACGTCACGATCCTCAAGGTGGAAACCCTCTAGCCCCGCCACTCAGACATGGGCGATCGCGCCGGAGGGACAACCCCCCGGCGCGATCGCTTTGTGTCCGGCCCACCTTGATAGGGGCGCGGTCAGTTCTGCAGCAGCTTGGCGGCCTCCTCCGCGGTGATCTCGCCGCGGGCGACACGCCCCAGGATGTCGTCCTGCTCCGAGACCGGAAGGCCGTACTCCGAGTCCTCCACCTCGGGCGTCCACTCGTCGGCGCGCTGCGGCACAGGGCCGCGGGCCTCGTCGTCGGCTCTCGGCGTGAGGCCCAGCTTCGCCAGCACCGCGTCGAAGCGGCTGCGCGCCGTCGGGTAGGAGACGCCGAGATGCTTCTCGACCTCGCGGAGGTTGCCGCGCGAGCTCAGGAAGACGCGCAGGAGGTCGAGTTCGCGTTCGTCCAGGGCGTCGAACTCGGTGCCGCTGAATTCACCGCGCAGCTCGGTGCCGCACTGGCGGCAGCCCTTGCTGACGATGACGAGCTCGTCGCCGCACACGGGGCAGTCGGATGGGGCGTGGTAGAGCCTGGGCATGTCACTCCTCCACCTTCAGCGTGGCCATGCCCATGAGCACGCTGAGCTCCAGGCGGGCAGCACCATTGCCGACGACGTATTCGTGCACGTCGCCGGCCGTTTCGGGCCACGAAATGCGCCCAAGCTTGGCGTCGCCGCTGACCGCGACGTTCGCCCCCGCGGTGAGCGTGACTCCCAGCGACCCGGACTCGACCCGAAGCCTCGAACGTCCCCGCGAGATTGGGCCTTCGACGGTGACTCCCCCGGCCTGGGCGAGGAGGTCCTCCACCTGCACGACACCCTCGATCGTGGAACCCGCCGCAGTCACGCGGATGCGTCCGAGATGCGGCACCTTCTCGACGCGCAGCCCGCCGGTGGTGAGCTCGACGTCGACGACGAGCCGCGGGTTGACACGCACGACGAGTTCCTTGCCCAGCGCGATGTCCCCGAGGTCGCCCATGCTGCGGGGAGGGCGGATGATCGAGAATCCGTCGAAGCGCGGGCCGATCTCGCCGTTGGCGGTGACCTCCATGATCGTGCCGGTGCGGCGCAGGATGTGCTGCCCCTCGACGCTCAGGGTCGTGATGCCGGGATCGCCGACGATGCGCACCCGCCGCCCGGTGGACTGGATGCGGACACGCTCGAGACCGCCCGTGCGCGCCTGCCCTGCGGCGGCCGATCCCTCGGAAGGCTCGGCGTGGTCGGCACCCGCGGTGGGCGCCGCGTCGCCGTATTGCTGTTGCGCCTCGGCGGCCAGCGCGGCCACCTTCTTCAGCTCCTCGATACGGCGGCTGGCCTCGTCGGCGGTGATCTTGCCTTCGGCCAGCTCGTTGAGGATGGGTTCGAAATTGAGTTTCGCCATGTATCAGATTGTAAAGGGTCGTTTTCCATTCTGTGAGGTCTGCGCGGTGGAGGCGAGCGCTGTGTGACCCGCGCCTGCCCCGTCGACGACTCCGTGGCACAGTGGGCGCATGCCCGCCACACTGACCGAGCTCATTGTCCCCGACTGGGCCGAGGCGCTCGCCCCCGTCGAGCTGCAGATTCACGCGATGGGTGATTTCCTGCGCGGCGAACTGGCCAGCGGCCACGGCTACCTCCCGGCAGGGCGCGACGTGCTGCGCGCGTTCACGCTCCCTCTCGCCAAGGTGCGGGTGCTTGTCGTGGGGCAGGATCCGTACCCGACGCCGGGCCACGCCGTCGGGCTGAGCTTCTCGGTGGCGCCCGATGTGCGGCCAATCCCGAAGTCGCTGGTCAACATCTACAAGGAGTTGGAATCGGATCTGGGGATCCCGCCGGCGCCGCACGGCGACCTCACCCACTGGTTCGAGCAGGGCGTGCTGCTGCTCAACAGGGTCCTGACCGTCCGCCCCGGTGCGCCTGCGTCACACCGCGGCAAGGGCTGGGAGCAGGTGACGACGTGCGCCATCGAGGCCTTGGCTCGCCGGGGCGGGCCGCTCGTCGCGCTGCTGTGGGGCCGCGACGCACAAGGCGCCGAGCCCCTGCTTCCGGGCGTTCCGGTGGTCAAGTCGCCGCATCCGTCGCCGCTGTCGGCCCGCGCGGGATTCTTCGGCTCCCGGCCGTTCTCGCGCGTCAACGCCGCCCTCGAGGCCCAAGGCGCCGACCCGATCGACTGGCGGCTGCCGTCGGCGTGATCCCGATACGGACCTGAAATCAATTTCACCGACCGATATCGGGAGGCTGCCATGAGCGCAGTCGTCGTTCGCAACCTCAAACCAGAGACTCACCGCGCGCTGAAGCACGGCAGGAGCACCGAAGCCTTGATCCGCGCGATCCTCGACGAGGCGGTGCGGCGCGAGCGGCCGGTCGGCCTCCGATGATCGACCTCGACACCAACGTCCTCTCGGAACCGCTGCGCCCGAAACCGGCACCGCGAGTGATCGACTGGCTTGATCGTCGGCACCACGAGACACTCGCGACGACCACTCTGACGCTCGCGGAGCTGCGACTCGGCGTGGATGCACTCAACGCGGCCATCTGTGCCGCCCGAGGTCATGCACTCGCCACGCGCCACCGTCGGGACTTCGAGGGCCTTGGTTTCGAACTCCTGGGCCCTTGGAGTGACGCCTGACGGCGATCACGAGCGCGGCTAGCCCCTTGACTGGTCGCCTACGCTGGGCGCATGGACATCGACGTGATGGGCTGGATCAAGCGCAACATCAACCCGCAGATGGTCTCCCCCGACGAGGCCCTTCCCGGCCGCGACCAGCCGATCCTGGACCCCGTGCCGAATCACGCGATCTTCGGGCTCCCACTCGACGAGGTCCCGGCCGGCTGCGAGGTCGCCTACTTCGCGCTCGGCTGCTACTGGGGCGAGGAGCGCCTGTTCTGGGAGACGGAAGGCGTGGTCAACACGGCAGTCGGCTTCATGGGTGGCTTCACGCCCAACCCCACCTACCGCGAGTCCTGCACCGGCCGCACCGGCCACACGGAGACGGTCCAGGTGGTCTTCGATCCGTCGCGCGTCACGTACGACGAGCTCCTGCGCCTCTTCTGGGAGGCACACGACCCCACCCAGCTCAACCGCCAAGGCAACGACATCGGCACCCAGTACCGCTCGGCGATCTTCCCCGTCTCCGACGAGCAGCTCGCCGCGGCGGAGCGCTCGAAGGCGGAGTTCCAGGAGGCGTTGACCGAGGCCGGCTACGGCGAGATCACGACGGAGATCACCCCCGGCCAGACCTTCTACTACGCCGAGGAGGACCACCAGCAGTACCTCCACAAGAACCCGAACGGCTACTGCCCCGTCCACGCCACCGGTGTGAAGTGTGGCCCGCGACAGGGCTGAACGCCCGGCTCTTCACAACGCGCGTCCAGATTTCATGAGAGCCCGATCATGGCGCGATTTCAGGATCGAGGGACGTGTTGTGAACCCGCGACGTCCGGTCAGCAGGCGTGGCAGGGCTGCGGGGCTGCGGCGATCTCCGTCGCGACGGCTTCCGCCTGCTCGGTGCGTGCCTGCGCCACGAGACGCCGGTGGTGGAAGTACCAGGCACCGAGCAGCGGGATCAGCGCCGCGAACCACGCCACGGGTGCGGCAAGGATGGCCCCGATGAAGCCGACTCGTTCGACGACCCACAATCCGATGATCGCTCGCGCTACGAGTTCGGCCACCCCTGCCATGGTGGGCGCGGCCGTCGAGCCGAGTCCTTGGAGCACGTTGCGGATCACGAACAGGACGGCCAGCGCCGCGTACAGGGCTGCGTTGATGATGAGGTACTCGTGGGCCATCGCGACGACGCGGGGAGAGCCGTCGCCGACGAACACCCTCACCATCGCGGTGCCGCCGAAGAAGATCGCGACGCCCAGCAGCAACGAGAGCCCGACGGCGAGCAGGGTCGCCTGGCGCACGCCGACGAGGATGCGCCGCGCCTGCCGCGCGCCTGCGTTCTGCGCGACGTAGGTGGTCATCGCCACGCCGACGCTCGCCAGCGGCACGACGGCGGTCTGGTCGACGCGCATCGCTGCGGTGAACGCCGCGACGGCGTCGGTGCCGAGCTGATTGATGCCGTACTGGAGCAGCGCGGTGCCGATGGCGATGATCGACATCTGGAAGCCGAGGGTGAGACCGAGGTTGGTCGACGCCCGCATGAGCGGCGGATCGATCGCCCAGTCGGCGCGGCCGAGGTGGAGCACGGGCATCCGTCGCCAGATGAGGACGAGGCACAGCAGCACCGAGATGAGCTGCGCGACCACGGTGGCCAGCGCCGCGCCGCCGACCCCCATCCCGACCGGGCCGATGAACACGATCACCAGGATGACGTTCAGCACGGAGGCGAGGATGAGGAAGAGCAGCGGTGTCGTCGAATCACCGAGCGCGCGGATCACTGCCGACAGGTAGTTGAACGCGACAGTCGCCAAGGACCCACCGAAGAAGACCGCAAGGAAGGTCGTCGACTGCGCCATCAGCTCCTGCGGCGTGCCCAGCAGCGACAGCAGCCAGCGCGCCCCGAGTGTGCCGATGAGGGTGATCGCCACCGCGATGGCGAGGCTGATCCAGGCCCCCGTCGTGACGGCCCGCCGCATCCCAGGCAGGTCGCCCGCCCCGAAGGCGCGCGCCACGGGGATCGCGAGGCCTGCCGATGCGCCCATCGCGAACCCGAACAGCAGGAACTGGAGACTGCCCGAGGCGCCGACCGCGGCCAGCGCGTCGACGCCGATCATGCGTCCGACGACGATGGTGTCGGCGAGCGCGTAGGCCTGCTGGAACAGGTTGCCGATCAGCAGCGGGAGCGTGAAGACGACGATGAGCCGGAGCGGGGCTCCGACCGTCAAGTTCTTGGCCATGGGCAACTCTTCTGACAGGCGGCGGCACCCCTTGCGGGGTGAGGGGGAAGCGTCCTGGCAAGGCCAGGTGTGGACCGGGTGCGGGGCGGGCCCGACGTGACGTCGAGTGGGCCTCGGCGCGACGACGAACGGCTCCGATGGCGGTCGTAAAGACAACGAAGAAATTGTAGCGCCTCAGCCCAAACCCACCAACCGACGACGTCGGTGCCGTCCACCCGCCGAGACGACGCCCAGACTCCCCCGCCTGAGTAGGCTGGAGGCGCGGAGCCTCCGCACCGATCATCTCGAGGAAGGCAGTCGATGAGTCCCGTCCCCAGTGTCCTGTTCGTCTGCGTCCGCAACGGCGGCAAGTCCCAGATGGCCGAGGCCCTGATGCGTCTGCGGGCGGGCGACGCCGTCGAGGCCCTGTCGGCCGGCACCGACCCCGGCCCGACGATCAACCTCCAGTCCGCAGCCTCCGTCGCGGAGCTGGGTGCCGACATGTCACGGGCGACGACGCGCCCCGTCACCCCCGAGCTGCTGCGCGCCGTCGACCGCGTGGTCGTGCTCGGTGAGGAGGCGACGGTCGAGCCCGTCGACGGGCAGCGGGCACCGATCGAGACGTGGGTCCTCGACGAGCCGTCCCTGCGCGGCATCGAGGGCGAGGAACGGATGCGCCTGGTGCGCGACGAGATCGACACCCGCGTCCGCGCGCTGCTCGCGCAACTCACCGACGGCCAGCACTGAGCGCCTGCCCGTAGGCTTTAGCGCATGCCACGCAATCCCACCAACGATCAACTGCGAGTCAGCCACCTGCAACGCGAGAACGCCGTGCTCGTGCTCCGCAACGCCGCAGGCGATGGGCGCCTCACCTTCGATGAGGTCACCGAACGCGTGGCCGCCGCACTCACCGCCATCACCCGCGGCGACCTCGTCCGGCTCATTGGCGACCTGGTACCGGAGGAGGACCTCGACCGCGTCATCGCCGACCCGAACGTCCTCGGCACCGGCCCCGGTTTCCGCTGGGATCAGCCCCTCGTGCTGCGCGCCGGCCAGGACAACGCCCGCACCCTCGGCGTCTGGGACATGCCGCCCTTCATGGAGCTGCTCGTCGGCGCCGACTCGATCGTGCTGGACTGCCAGCTCGCCCGGCCCCTCAACGGACTCATCGACATCGCCATCGTCGCCGACGGTTGGGGCGGCAGCGTCACCGTCGTCGTGCCCGAGGGGTGGGGCGTCGATACCCAGCAGATCATGACGAATTCCAGCAGCGCGAGCGTCTCCAGCAAGGTCGCAACCCGCCCGAGCGACGATCACCCTCGCCTGATCCTGCGCGGGCGAATCTCGGGTTGGCTGCGGGTGCGGCACCCCTCCCGCTGGGATGAGCGCCGCCGGAGGAATGCCTGTGCCAAGCTCGGGGCGACAGCGGACCGCCCGGCCCTGCCGCCCGGCCAACAGGCTGTGGGCGGGGCGTGATCGTCCCCGCCCAACCGATCAGTGTGCGTCGCAATCCCCGCTTGGTCCACCTTCGGACACCCGACGGGCAACTTTAGGTCACGAGGCGTCGCCTGGACCTCACTTGCGCCGGCGATCTCCCTAGGGTCCGTGCCACCCCCAAACCGAAAGGACCCGAGCAATGCGACGTCATTCCTGGGCTCGTCGGGCCGCGATCAGCGCCTTCGCCGCCATCTTGGGCGTCGGAGGCCTCGCGCTGCCCGCGCAGGCAGCCACCGCCACGACGACGGCCACCGTCACTCTCCGCGCCGGCACCTCCACCTCGACGGCGGCGATCGGCTCCGTCCCCGGCGGCATCACGATCAACATCGAGTGCCAGGCCAAGGGACAGGCCATCTCCGGCACGTACAACACCGACTGGTGGGCCAAGCTCACCTACGGCGGCAAGACCGGCTACATCTCCCGCGCCTACGTGACCGTCCCCTACGGCGTCAACGTGCCCACCTGCGGCACCACGGGCACCTCGACGGGCAGCGCCACCGTCGTCGGCGGCCCGCTGAGCCTGCGCACCACCGCCTCCACCAGCGGCGCGATCCTCGCCACGATTCCCGACGGCGCCGCGCTGACCCTCCAGTGCCAGACCAAGGGGCAGGCCATCGTCGGCACCTACAGCACCGACTGGTGGGCCAAGCTCACCTACGCAGGGAAGACCGGCTACGCCTCGCGCGCCTACATCCGGGTCCCCGTGGGCGTCAACGTGCCCACCTGCGCCGACTCGGCCCCGCCCACCTCCGGCACCGTCTCGGCCTGGACTCCCCACACCGTCGGTGCGCCGATCAGCCGCGAGCTCGTCATCGCCCGCGCGAAGTTCTGGACCAACCAGCGCCTCCCCTACAACTGGAACGTGTCCTACCCGGACCCGCAGGGCAAGTACTACCGTGCCGACTGCTCGGGCCTCGTGTCGATGGCCCTGCACTTGTCGTGGAGCCCCAACACCGAGTCGCTCACGCAGTACGTGTACGCGATCTCGAAGTCGTCGCTGCGCCCTGGTGACCTGATCGGCAACCTCGGCCCCGGCACCGGCGGCGCCTACGGCCACGTCGTGGTGTTCAACGGCTGGGTGCCCGGCACGAACCAGACGCAGTTCTACTCGTTGGAGCAGCAGGGCGGCGTCGGCGCGATCGCGCAGGTGCGCCCCTGGGGCACCAGCTACTGGAACAAGCAGGGCTGGCGCTACAACAAGATCAGCAACTGACCCGATTCGGCCGCGTGGGGGTCCAGACGGTGATCCGTCTGGACCCCCCCACTTGCGTCCGCGCACCCGTGGGTGGCGTGACTGGTTGCGATCCAGATGCTTCAGACGGCGCTGGCACGGAGCCTGGGAGGCATCTGGATCGCAACCAGTCACGCCTTCGTCAGCGGACCCGCTGCGGACGCCGGAAGAATCCCTGGCTGCGCACCACGCGCATGCCAGCGAGGGCGAACACCTTCAGCATCGGCAGGTTGCGTTCCTCACTGGAATCGACCTGACGCACCACTCCGCGCTCACGCAGCATCTGCCGCCCGAGCTCGTAGAGGCGGTGGCCCAGCCCCTCGCCCCGGCGCTCGGGCACCACGCCGAGGTAGAAGATGGTGCCCTCCAGCGGGTCCTCCGGGTACGGCTGCGGCAGCAACACACCGATCGGGGCCGCGTCACGGATCGCAAACCAGGCCTGCGGGTCGAACGCGTCACCGGCGAACGCCACCAACTCCCGCAGGTCCGCGACGGCGGTCTCCGGCGTGGACGGGCTGCTCGGGTCGCCGGCCGCGGCGGCCAGCATGCGCGCCGCGAACTCCTCCTCGCCAAGCTCGGCGTACGTCTCCAGCACCCAGCCGTCGGGGATGCGCACCTCCCCGACGTCGTCCAGGTCGCCGTCCACGAACACCTTGCCGCTGAACCGCCGCCAACCAGCCGCGGTCGCGATGGCGACGCGCGGGTCGTCGTCGGTCTCGTCCCACAGCATGAGGTCGGTGCCCTCGGGTGCCCTCAGCGCCAGCAGGTGGGCCAGCCGGGGAACCTCGTCGGGGCCGACCTGCCCGTCGAGCGAGAGTGCCCACGTGTGCGGGCCGAACTCGCCGACGGACAGCGGGGAATCCTCCAGTGACTGGTACTGCATGCCCCAGAACCTACTTCGTCGCGGGTCCCGGCGCAGCGGGAACGACGACGAACCTCGCCTCACCCGCGGGCGGCGAGCACCTCGGCGACGTAGTCGATGTCCTTGTCTCCGCGTCCGGAGAGGTTGCAGACGAGGATCGAATCGGGGGACATCGTCGGCGCCATCTCGATGGCCTGCGCGACAGCGTGCGACGACTCCAGCGCCGGGATGATGCCCTCGGTGCGGCACAGGCGCTGGAAGGCGTCGAGGGTCTGGTCGTCGGTCACGGACACGTATTCGACGCGCCCCTGATCGGCGAGATGGACGTGCTGGGGCCCAACGCCCGGGTAGTCGAGGCCGGAGGCGATCGAGTGGACGGGCGCGGGGTTGCCGGCCTCGTCCTGCAGCACGCGGGTGCGCATGCCATGCAGTACGCCGTCGGTGCCGAGGGTCATCGTCGCCGCGTGGCGGCCGCTGGCCAGGCCCTTGCCGGCGGGCTCGACACCGACGATGCGCACGGATTCGTCGCCGAGGAAGGCGCTGAACAGGCCGAGCGCGTTGGAGCCGCCGCCGACGCAGGCGACGAGCACGTCGGGCAGGCGGCCCTCGGCCTCGAGGATCTGCTCGCGGGCCTCGCGGCCGACGACCGACTGGAAGTCGCGCACCATCGACGGGTACGGGTGCGGCCCGACCACCGAGCCGATGCCGAAGAAGTACTCGTCGTAGTGCTCGGCGTACTTGGCGAAGGCGGAGTCGACGGCCTCCTTCAGCGAGGCGCCGCCCTCGTCGACGGGCACGACGGTGGCGCCCAGGAGCTGCATGCGCAGCACGTTGGGGTGCTGCTTCTCGACGTCGATGCGGCCCATGTGGATCTCGCAGTCCAGGCCCATCAGCGCGGCTGCCGTGGCGAGCGCGACGCCGTGCTGCCCGGCGCCGGTCTCCGCGATGAGCTTCTTCTTGCCCATGCGCTTGGCCAGCAGCGCCTCGCCGAGGCAGTGGTTGATCTTGTGGGCGCCGGTGTGGTTGAGGTCCTCGCGTTTCAGGTAGATCTTCGCGCCGCCGAGCTGGCGGCTGAGGTTCTCCGCGTGGTACAGCAGCGACGGGCGACCCACGTAGGTGCGCAGCAGGCGCTCGTACTCGGCCATGAATTCGGGGTCGAGCCGGGCCTCGTCGTAGGCGCGACGCACCTCGGCGATGGGCTCCACGAGGAACGGGGGCAGATGGGCTCCGCCGTAGGCGCCGAAGTTGCCCTCGTCGTCTGCCAGGAACTGCTGTTCGTTGAAGTTGGTCATGGGGTCTCCTTACCTCATCGTGCCCCGGAGACGAGAAGAGGACCGCCTCCATCGGGGCGATCCTCGTCGGTGACGAACCAAGCAAACCGCCCTCAGGCGGCCCACCACATCCGGTTCGTCTTCATGGGCCACAGCCTAGCAGCCGCGCGCCGGGTCACAGCAGGCCCCCCAATCCACGCACCGCGACGACGAGCGCCCCCGCCGCCGCGATCGCCACGCCCAGCCATTGCGCGGCAGCCGGCGTGACCCGCTTCGCCACCGGGGCCGAGACGACGGCCCCCACCGCGATCGTCGCCCAGGCCAGCAGCAGGTATCCCAAGTGCGGCAGCGCGGCCCCCGGCGCGACGACGTGCATCGACAGTTTCGCGCCCACCGACAACACCCCCATCGCGAGGAACACGGGCTGCATCGACGCCCCGAAGCGCGGCTGGTGCCAGTGCGCGAACCGCGCCTGGATGACCATCGCTGGCGCGGCGATCCCGACGGCGGAGTTCAGCATGCCGCCGATGGCCCCGGCGGCGACGAGGTGCGGGCGTCCGTCGGCGTGGGGCAGGTCGGGCAGCGCCATCGTGAGCAGGAGCGCGACGAGCACCGTCGCTCCGATGACCAACTGCAGCCAGGCCGACGGGATCCGCCCGACGAGCCACGCTCCGACGACCGCCCCCGGGCCGGCCGCGGGCACGATCCACGCCACGCGCGGCCAGTCGATCTCGTCCCAGCGCACAACGGTGAGGATGGCGGCCGACCCGATGCTGATCGCGTTGGTGGCGAGGATGCCCACCTGGGGGTCGATGAGGACGGCCAGCGCCGGGCCGACGATGAGCCCCACCCCCATGCCCGCCACGCGCTGCAGGCAGATGCCGAGGAGTACCGCAGCCAGGCCGAGGACGAGGACGTGCGGTTCGAGCAGCATGGGCTTCATTCAAGCACTCGACGAGGGTGGGCTTCCCCCGTCGGGTCGGCATGGGGCACCCCGACGACGCCCCCCGGCCCGCCGTGGGCGAGGATGGGGGCATGCGAACCGTCGATGCTCCGCTTGCCCTGCGCGGCCTCCTCATCGGGACCGCCTCCGCCGCCACCCAGATCGAGGGCGGGGACCGGAACAACAGTTGGTACGAGTGGGCCGAGTCGCCGGGCAACGTGGCCG
Source organism: Propionibacteriaceae bacterium P6A17 (assembly GCA_000619965.1). Taxonomy (GTDB): domain Bacteria; phylum Actinomycetota; class Actinomycetes; order Propionibacteriales; family Propionibacteriaceae; genus Arachnia. The sequence continues at coordinate 55,146 of JHVD01000009.1, read as the reverse complement.
ACGGCTCCTCGCCCGTGCGCGCCGACGGCCACTGGCTGAGGTGGCGCGAGGACAACGCGCTCATGGCCGAGCTCGGCTATCCGATCGCGCGCATCGGGCTGGAGTGGTCTCGGATCGAGCCGCGCCCCGGCGAGTTCGACCACGCCGCGCTCGACCGATACCGCGAGGAGCTGGGGGACCTCGTCGACAGGGGCATCCGCCCGCTGGTCACGCTGCATCACTTCAGCAACCCGCTGTGGCTGCAGCATGCCGGCCAGTGGACGAATCTCGGCGCGGTGGGGGCGTTCGAGCGGTACACGCGGGTGGCCGTGGGCGCGCTGCGGGACATCGTCGACGAGTGGGTGACGATCAACGAGCCCAACGTGTATGCCACGCAGGCCCACCTGTTTCGCGAGGCGCCGCCCGGCAACGTGTCCGTGCGTGACCTGCGCTTCGTGCTGCGCCACATGGCGATGGGGCACCTGCGGGCCTACGAGGCGATCCACGAGCTGCAGCCGGAGGCGACGGTGACCATCGCGCACCACCTGCGGGAGTTCGCGCCACGAAATCCGCGCAACCCCGTCCACCGGCTGTTCACCCGGTTCGACTCGTGGGCGTTCCAGGACATGCTCACCGACGCGTTCGGACGCGGCGTGTTCCCGTGGGTGCTCGGCCGCTCCCCCGTCCCCGCGGGGCGCTACGTCGACGTCATCGGGCTCAACTACTACTCGCGCACCGCCGTGAGCGGGCCTGCCGACGGGGTGTTCCCCGGCGTCCCGGTGACGGATCTCGGCTGGGAGGTGTACCCGCAGGGCCTCGTCGACTGCGCCGCCCGCCTGCACGCACACCTCGGCGTGCCGGTGTGGATCACCGAGAACGGCACCGCGGACAACGGCGACGACGAGCGTCTCGAGCGCTTCCGGCCGCGGTTCCTCGTCGACCATCTGGCGGCGATCCTCCGCTCGAAGGTGCCCATCGAGCGCTACTACCACTGGTGTTTCGTCGACAACTGGGAGTGGTCCGAGGGCGAGGTCCCGCGCTTCGGCGTCGTGCACAACGACTACGAGACGCAGCGGCGGACGGTGAAGCCGTCGGCGCGCATGCTGTCGGAGATCATCCGCGCTGGCGCGCTCACGCCCGAGATCGAGGACCGCTACGCGGCAGGGCTGGAGTACCCCACCCGCTGATCGGCCCGCACGCCCGACGAGGGCCTGAGGCTCCGCCGTGGGTTCAGGCCCTCGCGGCCCGGGTCTCCTCGATGAGCGCGAGCCGGGCGCGGGCGTATGGCAGGCTGACGTCGCGCAGGTAGGAGGCCAGGTAGTCGTGGCCCTCCCTCTCGAAGGCGTCCGCGACGCTCGCCACGTCGTCGGGGTGGCGGTTCTGGCTCATCTTCGCCTTGGCCTCGATGCGGTCGGCGTGGAGCTCGACGGCGACGATGGCCCGCGCCATGCGCTCGAGTCGCTGCGCACCCACCTGCTCCATCACCTGCGGCTCCCCCATGCGCCGCGTGAGCTCCTCCGCCGCCCGCAGCGCCGCCGCGGGGTCCTCGTCGACGACGACCCGCCCGGTCGCGTGGACGGTGACGTAGTCCCAGGTGGGCACGTTCGGCAGCTCGTCGTTCGTCGCGTACCACTCGGGCGCGACGTAGGCGTCGGCGACGTCGATGATGACCATGCCCGGCCCGGTGATGGGCTCGAGCACCTGCGGGTTGTTGCGCACGAGGTGCGTGGTGAAGACGTGCCGGCCGTCGCGCAGCTCGTGGTGGACGGGGACGAGCGTGGCGCGGGGGCCGTCCGCGTGCACGGTCACGAGGTTGGCGACGCGGGCCTGGCCCAGCACGGAGCCGAGGTGCTCGTCGGGGAGGCGGAAGTGCTGCGGGACGTACACGGCCGACACTCTACGCGGTGCCCGGCGGACGGATCGAGTGGGCGTTGGCCCCGGGGGTAGGTTGAATCCGTGACGACCCCGCGCGATGAGCCGATGACGAAGCAGCAGCGCCGCATCCTCGCCGCGGTGCTCGTGCCGGTGTTCATGACGCTGCTGGCGGTGTCGAGCATCAACGTGGTCCTGCCGACGTTGCAACAGTCGATCGACGCCACCGACAGCCAGCTCCAGTGGGTGCTCTCCGGTTACACGCTCGTCTTCGGTGCCCTGCTGGTGCCCGCCGGGCGCGCCGGCGACGCGCTGGGCCGCGGGCGCCTGTTCGTGCTGGGGTTGACGCTGTTCGGGCTCGGTTCGCTGTTGTCCGGCCTTGCCACGAGCGGGGAGCTGCTCGTCGCCTCCCGATTCCTGATGGGTGCCGGGTCGGGCCTGCTGAACCCGCAGCCAATCGGCATGATCCAGCAATACTTCGAGGGCCGACGACGGGCGCGCGCCTTCGCGTCGTTCGGGGCCGCGGTGGGGCTTTCCGTCGCGATCGGCCCGATCATGGGCGGCGCCTTCGTCGAGTTCAGCGGCCCCGACTGGGGTTGGCGGCTCAGCCTGCTGGTCAACGTGCCCATCGCGCTGTTGGCGATCGGGTTGGCCTGGTGGTGGTTTCCGCGCCAGACCTTCGCCCGTCGCCCCGAGGGCAGCCGCGTGGATCTGGACCCGGTGGGCACGCTGCTGTTCACCGCCGCAGTGCTGCTGTTCATGCTGCCGTTCCTGGAGCGCTCGGCCGGCCCGCGCATCTTCCTGCTCGTCCCCGTCGGGCTGGCGCTGGTCGGGCTCTGGCTGGCGTGGGAGCGCCGCCATGAGCGCAGCGGAGGCATCCCGATGGTGGATCTGGGCCTGTTTCGGGTGCGCAGCTACGCGCTGGGCGTGCTGCTGATTGCGCTGCAGTTCTTGGGCGTGACGAGCGTGTGGGTGGTGCTGGCGCTGTACCTGCAAAATGGGCTCGGGGCGTCGGCGCTCGCCGTCGGGCTGGCAGGCCTGCCTTCGGCGGTCGCGACGGGTCTGTGTTCGACGTGGTCCGGCCGGGTCGTGCTGGAGATGGGCCGCAAGGTGGTGGCGTTGGGCATCGTGCTGGTGCTGGTCTCCGTCTTGTCGTCGATCGCGGTGGTGTGGGCGCACCACACGCACGGCGTGAGCCCTTGGTGGCTCGCGGCGACGCTCACGCTGCTCGGCGCGGGGCAGGGCATGGTGGTCTCCCCGAACCAGACCTTGTCGCTGATGGCCGTGCCGCACCAGCGTTCCGGCGCGGCCGGCGCACTGATCCAGACGGGGCAGCGCGTCGGCACGGCCGTCGGCATCGCGTTCATCACGGCCGTGTTCTTCGTGCTGCAGCCGCAGATCGGCTGGGATGGGGCGTTCATGGTGGCCTACGGCGTGATCGCGGCGATCGTCGTCGCCTCCTTGCTGGTGGCGCTGCTCGACGTCCGCCTGGCCCGCCGGGACTGAGCTCAATGCCTGAGGATGGACTCCATCTTCTTGCCGCGGGCGAGCTCGTCGACGAGTTTGTCCATCCACCGCACCTGCTGCATGAACGGATCCTCGATCTCCTCGACCCGCACCCCGCAGATCACGCCCGTGATGAGCGACGTGTTCGGGTGCATGGCGGGCGCGGCCGCGAAGAACTCCTCCAGCGTGACCTCACGGTTGATCGCGTCGCGCAGCCCGGCCTCGTCGTAGCCGGTGAGCCACGAGATGACGTGGTCGACGTCGCCGGCGGCGCGGCCCTTGCGCTCCACCTTCTGCACGTACAGGGGATGGATGCTCGCGAACGTCATGCGCTTCACACGTTCGGTGGCGCTGTTCATGCCGTCACCCCCACGGTCTCGACGGGGCCTCCCGCTCGCTGCCAGGCGGTGAACCCGCCGTCCAAGTGTGCGACGTCGTCGCGGCCCATGTCTGCGAGGGCTGCCGCCGCGAGCGCGGATCGCCACCCGGAGCCGCAGTACAGCAGGAGCCGACGGCCGTCGTCGAGGGCAGGCTTGTGGTAGGGGCTCTCCGGGTCGATCCAGAATTCCAGCATGCCGCGCGGCGCCCGGAAGGCGCCGGGGATGGTGCCGAGCTTCGCCAGCTCGCGCGGGTCGCGCAGGTCGACGAACAGCCAGGCGTCGTCGTGGAGCAACTGCTGGGCGTCCTCGACGGAGATGGTTTCGACGCGCTCCTGGGCGGCGGCGACGAGGCTCGCCGCGTTGCGCGCCAGCGGTGCACCGGGCTGGCGGCTCATGGCTGGGCCACCAATCCGAGTGCGGTCAGCTTCGCCAGCACGTCGGCGTTGCTCGGCTCTACCTGGTAGGCGCCGTCGGGGTAGACGACGACGGGGATGTTGGTGCGGCCGGAGATCTCGCGGGCCCGTTCGGCGAGCTGCGCGTCGGCCGCCACGTCGAGCAGCTCGTAGTCGACGCCGAGCGCGTCGAGCTGCGCCTTCGTGCGACGGCAGTCGCCACACCAGTCGGCGCCGTACATCGTGACGGGGTTCATGGTGCCCATCGTAGGTGGGATGCCAAGGCCGCCGCGCTCCCGAGCGCAGGCCGGGGTGGGGGTTGGGCGTCGGGCGTGGCATGATGGCCGCATGCGAAGGGGAACCGCGATCATCATTGCTGCGCTCGTCCCGCTCCTGGGCCTAGGCGCGTGCGCCACCGCACCCATCACCGCCGCAGGGCCAGTCGGCTCCGGCAGCGGCGGCGCTCCCGCGGCCCCGCCGAGCGCGCCCTCGCAGCAGCCGACGGCCACCGTCGCCCCGTCCTCCCCCACCGCGCCGACGCCAACGCCGGCAGCCTCGTCGGCTCCCCCCACGGACCCGTCGCAGCCGGGCGCGCCCGCGCCATCCCCCACGACTCCCATCGCGTCACCCGACTACACCGCCGCCCCCGCGCCCGAGGCGAAGCCCAGCGCCCCCGCCGACGCCCACTCGAGGACGGCATCGCCCACGCCGACGAAGCAGCCCGACGAGGCCCCCTCCGGCGACGGCGCCCCGGCGTCCCTCCACCTCGACCCCAACGGGCCCGACTGCTCGGAGGTCAAGTGCGTCGCGCTGACCTTCGACGATGGCCCCGGCGCCCACACGGCCCGGCTGCTCGACATGTTGAAGCAGCGCCACGCCAAGGCGACGTTCTTCGTCGTCGGCCCCAACGTGAAGGCCAATCCCGCCCTGGTGAAGCGCGCCGTCGCCGAGGGGCATCAGATCGGCAACCACTCGTGGTCGCACCCCTCCCTCACCAAGCTCTCCCCCGGCGCGATCCGCAAGGAGGTGCGCTCCACGTCGGCCGCCGTGAAGCAGGCCACCGGCCGCGGCACCGAGTCGATCCGCCCGCCCTACGGCGCGGTCGACAAGAAGGTGCGTCGCGTGTTGGCCGGCGAGCCCAACGCGCACGTCATCCTGTGGAGCGTCGACACGCTCGACTGGAAACACCACGACCCGGCCAAGACGCTCGCCGCGGTCAAGCAGGGCGTCCAGCCCGGCGGCATCATCCTCATGCACGACATCCACAAGACGTCGGTCGACGCCGTGCCCGCAGTGGTGGACTACCTGCAGTCCAAGGGCTACACGCTCGTCACCGTCGATCAGCTCCTCGCGCCCGAGCATCCCAGATCGGGGAAGGCCTACTCGCATCTCGGATGACGGCCCGGGCGGCCCACCAGCCGGGCATCCCGTGCACGCCCGCACCCGGTGATGTGGCGCTCGACGCCAGGTAGACGCCCCCGCGCCGCAGCGTGTGCGGGTCGAGCGTGAGGCCGGGCCGCAGCACCCCTTGGAGCCCGGCCATGCTTCCGCCCGCGATGTCGCCGCCGACGAGGTTCGCATCCCACGCCTCGAGCTGCGACGGGGTGCGCTCGGCCCGGCAACGCACTCGGCTCGTGAAGCCGGGCGCGAAGCGCTCGAGCTGCGCCTCGACGAGGCTGGTCACCCAGCCGGGTTCGGGCTCGCGCCAGCCGGCGGGCACATGCGTGTAGGCCCACACGACGACCCCGCTGCGGCTGCGCGTCGCGTCGGCGGCACCGGGTTGGCACACGAGCACGAACGGGTGCCTCGGCATCTCCCCGCGCGCCGTCGCCCGCTCGGCGGCCTCCAGCTCGGCGACGGTGCCCGCGACGTGCACCGTGCCGGCGTCGGCCAGTCGCGCGTCCGCCCACGGCACCGACCCATCCAGCAGGTAGTCCACCTTGTGGGAGGCCACGCCATGCCGCCACCGCATGAGCCGGCGGCGCACCGCCGGCCGCACTTCGAGCCCCTGCAGGCCGAGCACGGCATGCGGGGTGAGCGACAGGACAACGGGCCCGGGCGGCAACTCACCGAGATCACGGACCTGCTGGCCCACGTGGATGCGGCCACCGTGGGCCTCGACCTCGGCGGCCAGCGCCCTCGTGATGGCGCCAGATCCGCCGCGCGCGAACGGCCAGCCACGGGTCATCCCCAGCGCCCCGAACAGCAGCCCGAAGGCGGCCGTCAGCGGCGACGACGGTGGCACCCCCGCGTGCGCGGCGGAGCCGGCGAGCAGCGCACGAGCCGGTTCCTGGCCGAATACACGCCTCCCGAGCGCCAACGCCGACGGCCACGCCGTCGCACCGAAGCGCGCCATCGCGCCCGGGTGGGCCGGCCACCGCAGGGGCGGTGCCAGCACGTTCGCCAGGTGGCGGTCGAGGTGCCGGACGAGGTGTGCGTGCAGTGCCAGCCACGCATCGCCGTCGCGGCCGAGTTGGTCGGCCGTGGCGGCCGGGTCCGGCAGGAGGAGGGCCGCAGGGGCATCGTCGAGGGGATGGGCCATCGGGATGGGCGGGTGGCACCACTCGAGCCCGTGCCGCTCGAGCCCAAGCGCCCGGAACGCGGGGCTGGCGACGCCGAACGGGTGGGCTGCGGCGCCGAGGTCCACCGTCGCGTCCCCGAACAGCCGTGCCGACGAGCAGGCCCCGCCGACGCGGTCGGCGCGCTCGAACACGTCGACCTCGATGCCGGCGCGTGCCAACACCGCGGCGGCGGTGAGCCCGTTGGGGCCCGCACCGACGACGCTCACCCGTCGCATGGCGCCTCCTCGTGGGATGAGATTGCGCAGCCATCGTCCCACGTCCGGGGGCGCTACAGTGCCCTCCATGACTCTCGCCTGCGAGGACCGCGACTTCCCCGAGTGGCACCGCGGCATCCCGCGCGCCTACCTGTGGGGGGTGCTGGCACCGGTCGACATTGCCCCGGCCCGCGCCGCGCTGGCCGGGCTCCTCCTGCCTCGCTACGAGCGCCAGCCGCACGTCACCGTCGCCTACTGCGGGCTGGAGGGGCGGGACTTCGACGACGAGCGCCTCCGGCTCGACCTGGAGCGGCTGGCCCCCCTCGCGCGCGGCCCGGTGGCGGTGCGGCCGCGCGGCTGGGCGTCGTTCACGCCCTCACCGATGCTGGAGCTCGACGGCGGCTGGCTTGCGCAGGCGCATCTGGCGTTGTCGGAGGGGCTTCCCGACCGCATCCCGAGCCCCTATCGGCCGCACGTGACCGTCGGCTTCTACTCGGTCGAGGTGCCGCTGGATGTGCCGCTCGGCAGGCTCTCCGACGTGCCGGTTCCGGCCTCGTGGGTGGTGCCGACGCTGCAGTTGCTGAGCTACGACACCCACGACATCGCCGGGCCGCTGACCGTCGTCGGCGAACTCGACCTCACCACCGGGTGCTACGACAGCAGGTGAGCCGCGACGGCGAACGCCACCAGCGCCGCAGTCTGGGTGACCTCCGCGATGGAGCCGAACACGTCGCCGGTCGTGCCGCCGAGCCGACGTCGGACCCGCGCTCCCCAGGCGCCGCCGACGAGCAGCGCCGCCCCCGCCGCGGCGACGAAGCCGAGCACGCCGAACGTCCCGCGCACGGCCCAGCCGAGCCCCGTCGAGAGGGCGAGCACCGCGGCCACGTTCAGCGCGACGATCGGCGTCGACGGCACCCCGGACAGCAGCGCCCCGAAGCCGCCCGGCCTGGCCGACGGGCCGCGCGAGGCGAACAGGACGGCGGTGCGGCCCGCCGCTGCCGCCACCGCGACGACGCACCCCGCCGCCCACGGGGCGAGGGCCGTCGCCACATCGAGCAACGCCGCAGCCTGCAGGAGCAGCACGAGCACGAGCGCGATGACCCCCATCGGGCCGATGTCGGAGCGCTTCATGATCGCCAGGGCCTCGTCGGCAGGCTTTCGGGAGCCGAGCCCGTCGGCGGTGTCGGCCACCCCGTCGAGGTGCAGCCCGCCGGTCAGCCCCGCCAGCAGCGCCAGTCCCCCGATGGCCCCGACGACGGGCGCCCCGATCGTCGCGCCCAGCCACACGCAGGCGCCGGCGAGCGCCCCGAGGATGAGGCCGGTCAGCGGCAGCGCCGCCATCGCGCCGGCCGCGGCCCGCGCGTCGATGTCGCGCGGGGGGACGGGGATGACGGTGAACAGCCCCAGCGCGGTGAGGGGTCTCACTTGAGCCGCCTCGGGATCCCGGCGACGACGAGCCACACCTGGTCGCACGCGCTCGCCACGCCCGCGTTGAGGCGCCCCAGCTCGTCGCGGAACAGTCGGCCTGCGCGGGTGCCCGGCACGACGCCGGAGCCCACTTCGTTGCTGACGAGGAACGCCTCCCGCGGCGAGTCCGCCACCGCCTCGACCAGCCGCGCCGTGCGCTGCGTGAGGGCCGCGCGCCAGCCGTCGCGGTCCTCCCAGGCGCCGACGTCGTCGAGGTTGCGGGTGAGCCAGACCGCGAGGCAGTCGACGAGCAGCGGCGGCCCGTCGTGGCCCAGGTGGGAGGCGACGTCGAGGGTCTCGACGGTCGTCCAGTGCGCAGGGCGGCGCTCACGGTGGAGGCGCACGCGCTCCATCCACTCGGCGTCGCTCGGGTCGGCCTCGGAGGTCGCGAGGTAGCAGGCCTCACGGTCCCGGAGCTGGCGTTCCGCCCAGCTCGACTTCCCGGAGCGGGCCCCGCCGAGGACGAGCACCCGGCCGGAGGGGGCCTCGTCGAGGCGACGCACGTCGCCCCGGGCCGCGAGGGCAGCGAGCAGTTCGCGGGCCAGCTCGTCGGCGTCGTCGACGCGCACGCGGTACTCGGCGGTCATCGGGCCTCGCCCCCGTCGTCACGGCCACGGACGCCGACGGCGGCCTGCGGCGGGGCGGGATGCACGGGCGCGCAGACCTCATTTGGCACGATGGCTCCTTCCGTGCTCCGCAGACGATTCGCCGTCGATCCTATCGAGCACTCTTGGGAGGCGTCGGGCGCGCCGGATGATCGCGTAGTGTTGGCCGCACCACGACCGTCGACCGACGAGGAGACCCCATGCCCCGCCCCCACGGCACCCCCTGCTGGCTCGACCTCGGCGTCAACGACGTCGCGACGAGCAGTGCCTTCTTCACGCAGCTCTTTGGCTGGACGCTCGAGGACCAGGCCCCGCAGCCCGGCCACTACGCCCTGATCCGCAGCGGCGACGCACTCGTCGGCGGCTTCATGGACATGGGTGGGCACACCGACCCCGACGGCGCACCCATCCCGTCTGCGGTGCACCTCTACCTGGCGGTGGACGACATCGACGCGGCCTACGCGAAGGCGCTGGCCCTCGGCGGCACCGGGGTCATCGCCCCCAGCGATGCCGACGCCCTCGGCCGCTTCGCGTGGCTGCTGGACCCGACGGGCGCGACGATCCAGCTGTGGCAGGCGGGCTCCCTCGAGGGATTCGACACCCCCGGCACGGCCGGCACCCCGGTCTGGTACGAACTGATGACCCAGGACTACGACGCCGCCGTGGCCTTCTACCGTGACGCATTCGGGTTCGATATCGTCCCCATGGCGGGCGCCGAGGAGGGCGACATGCGCTACGCCACCAACGGTGCGGGCGACGGGGCCTCGTCGGGCATCTGCGACGCCAGCTCGTTCCTCCCGACGGAGGTCGGCTCCTTCTGGCGCGTCTACTTCGCCGTGGACGACTGCGACGCGGCGGCCGGTCGCGCCCGAGAGCTGGGTGGCACGGTCGTGGACGGCCCGTTCGATTCCCCATTCGGGAGGCTCGCCACCGTCGCGTCCCCGGAGGGGGCGCAGTTCCAGATCATCGATCAGTCCCGCCGGGTCGCCTGACGCGCGTCGTCGGCGGTTGGGGGCAACGAGCGCGCGGGCTGGGTCTCGTGCGGGGCGGCCGGCGCACCTCGGACTTCGGCAGCACCGCCCACGTCGCGACGTGCGCGAATTGCGCGAAACCCGTCGTGGCTTGGTCAGATCAGGGCGGCGACGGTGTCCCAGCCGAGCTTCACGACGAGGATGCCGAGCACGATCAGGAACACCCGGCGGATGAACGCGTTGCCGTGCTTGACCGCCATGTGGGCGCCGACGAGTCCCCCGGTGATGTTGGCCAACGCCATCGCGCCACCGAGCACCCACAGCAACTCGCCGTGGATGCCGTAGACGGCGATGGCGGCGACGTTGGTGGTGAGGTTGGCGAGCTTCGCGTTCACGCTCGCCTCGAGGAAGCCGTAGCCGAGCAGCGCGACGATGAGGATGACGAAGAACGACCCGGTGCCGGGCCCGAGCAGCCCGTCGTAGATCCCTACGACGACCCCGATCCCACCGGAGCGCAGCCCCGCGGCGAGGCCGTCGTGGCGGGGCGCGTGCTGCAGGCCCAGCGTCGGGCGTCGGTACACGTACGCCCCGACGAGAACGACCGCCACCAACACGACCGGGGTGAGCACGGCGCGCGGCAGATACCGCGACACGCTCGCGCCCGCGGCGGAGCCGACGAATGCCCCGGCCACCAACGGCAGCAGGAACGCCCACCGCACCGTCACCTTGCGCACGTACACCCAGCTCGCGGTGAGCGTGCCGGCGAACGAGGACAGCTTGTTGGTGCCCAGCACGAAGGGGGTGGGCACGTCCTTCGGCAGCCCGATGACGAGCGCCGGAAGCTGGATCAGCCCGCCGCCGCCCACCACCGCGTCGATCCATCCGGCGAAGCCGGCGGCGACGACGAGCGCGAGCAGCACCGGCCAGGACACGGGCAGCCAGTCGGCGATGGGGGCGAGATCGGGCACCTGCGCATGCTACGGCAGCCTCGGGGCGGGGCAGCGGCCCGTATCATCAGCCGCGCAGGAGTGTGAGCAGCTCGTCCAGGCTCTCCACGACGGCGACCGCCCCGGCTTCGCCGAGCTGCTGCGCGTCGGAGGCTCCGGTCGTGACGCCATAGCACGGCATCCCCGCGGCGACGGCCATGAGCACGTCGGTGGCGGCATCACCGACGTAGATGCACTCCGACGGCGGCACGCCCAGTCGCTGGGCGCCGAGCAGCGCGGAGTCGGGGGCAGGCTTGCCGTGCACGACATCGTCGGTGCCGACGAGGACGTCGACGGCGTCGCCGAGCCCCGCGTGGTGCAGCAGGTGCCGGGCCTGGTCGGAGGTCTTCGCGGTGACGACGGCCACCTTGGCCCCGCCGTCGTGCAGGGCGCCGAGCAGCGCCTTCGCGCCCGGAAGGACGAGCGCCTCCCCTGCGGTTTCGATGTCACCCTTCACGCTGGCGCGGTACTGCGCGCCCAGCTCCTCGGACTGCGGGTCGTCGGGGGCGATGCCCGCGAGGCCCATCCAGGCAGTCGCGAGGGGTTGGCCGATGTAGGGGTGCACCTGCACCGGGTCGATGAAGGTGCCGTGCGCGGCAAGGACCTGCGCGATGTGCTTGGCGATCAGTGGGACCGTGTTGGTGAGGGTGCCGTCGAGGTCGAACAGCACCGCCCGTGGCGGAAACGTCATGCCCCCACCCTACGGGTCGCTTCGGGGTAGCATGCAGTCGCATGACGGCAGGCAGACTCGACGTGTGGCTTTGGTCGGTGCGCATCTTCAAGACGCGATCGCTGGCCAACAAGGAGGTCTCGGGTGGGCACGTGCGCCTCAACGGCCTCCCCGTCAAGCCCGCGCACGTCGTGAAGCCGGGCGACGTCGTCACCGTCCGCGAGCCCGGCTGGGAACGGCGCTTCGAGGTGGTCCAGGTCATCACCAAGCGGGTCGGCGCCCCCATCGCCGCAACCTGCTACGTCGACCACTCTCCGCCCCGCCCCGCCTACCTGAGCGCGCCCGTCGCCCGCCGTGATCGGGGTGCCGGTCGCCCGACGAAGAAGGACCGCCGCGACATCGACCGCCTCCGCGGCCGCGACGCGCACGAACACCCGGGCTGGTTCCCGGGCGGAGACGGTGACTGAGCCCGGTCGTAGACTGCTCGCGTGAGGATTCGAAAGCTGGCGGCAGCGGCGCTCGTGGGCGCCCTCGCCGCCTGCGCCCCCACTGCGGCGCCGACGGGCCCCGCGTCCTCGCCCGGTTCGACGTCCGCCTCGCCCGAGCCCGGCGCCTCCACCTCTGCCCTGACTCCCCCGGCGCTGCCCCGCCAGTTCCCCGTCACCGGCTCGCTCCTCGAATCCGGCAACGCCCGACGGGTGACGGCGGCGCTGCACGCCGTCGCCGGCGATCTGCCCGCCCTCAAACTCGACGTGACGGTCTCGTCGGCCAGGCTGTCGGTGCTGGACGGACAGCGTCGCGTCCTGACCTACCAGTGGTCCGACGGCGTGATCGACCAGGCCACCAGCGATCTCCAGTACCTCGGCCAGCACACGTTCGATCCCGACGACTTTCCGCTCGACGCCGTGGCGCAGATGTTCGACATCGCCGACCTGCTCGGCGTCGCAGGCCAGCTCGTCTACCAGGTGCAGGACTATCGCGGCCAGCAGGTGGTGCAGACGGTGTCGTCGGCCCCCGAGACGACGACGGTGTTCTTCCGCAGCGACGCCACCGCGGTGCCCGTGCTGGGGACGATGACTGCACCGGACATGCTCATGGGTATCCACGCTGTCGTCGACGGCGCCCCCGCGGTGCTCGAGCTCGGGTTCAGCCCCGTGCGCGGCTACTGGGCCGTCGTCGACGGTGCCGACGGCACGCGGGTACGCACCCGCAAGGACGGCATCCCGACCTTCGAGGCGCCGGCCCAGGCCGTCGGCATGGATCAGCGCAGCGCCTTCGACCCGACGCTGTTCGACCCGGTCGTGCTGGCCCGGGCCATCGCCGAACGGCAGCGCACCCCCGACGAGCAGTGCGAGGTCATCGTGCAGGTGCGGGCACCGCTGACGACGCCCTCGGCCCGCATCGACTGCCAGGGCCAGGTGCACTTCGTCGCACCCGACGGCAGCTCGCTCGACGACGAGCTCGGCCCCGCCTGAGGCAGGGAGCCGGCGCGGCCGCCATCGCGCGGCTCAGAGGTTGTCGGTGGCGAAGGTGTCGCAGGCCATCGGGTCGCCGGTGGTGAAGCCCTTGTGCAGCCAGCGTTGCCGCTGCTCCGAGGACCCGTGCGTCCAGTCCTCCTGGATCACCTGCCCCACCTGCTGGCGCTGGATGTGGTCGTCGCCGACGGCACGGGCCGCGTCGAGGATGATGTTGAGGTCCTCGGTGGTGACGGTCTCGATGACCGACTCGGGGTCGCGGACGGTGTTGTAGAACCACACGCCGGCGTAGCAGTCGGCCTGCAGCTCGAGCCGGACGGTGCCCGACTTCGGACCGCTCTGCGCACCCTGGCGCCCCTTCGACAGCGCGCCGGTGAGCTGCTGCACGTGGTGCCCGTACTCGTGGGCGACGATGTACGCCTCCGCCGCGTACCCGCCCTGGGCGCCGAGCTGCTTCAGCAGGAGGCCCATGAACTCGGTGTCGATGTAGACCGTCTCGTCGCCGGGGCAGTAGAAGGGGCCCATCTGCGAGCTTGCCGCGCCACAACCGGTCTGGATGGCGCCGCTGTAGAGCTGGGTGGGGCTGCGTCGATAGCCGTTGACCTGCGTCTCCCAGAAGCCGTCGACGGCGGTCACGTAGGCGGGCCAGCGGCAGTCGGGATCGCGCTCGATGTCGGAGCCCTTGGTGCAGCTCGGGTTGTCGGAGACCTCGCCCGTCGTGTAGTCGCTGCCGCCCGAGCCGCCGAGCACGCTGGCCGGGTCGATGCCGAGCGCGGGCCCGAAAATCAGCACGAGCACGAGCATGATGACGCCGCCGATGCCTCCTCCGACGGCCACGCCGCGGCCGCGTCGCCCGCCACCACCGCCGTAGCGCACGCGCGACTGGTCGATGTTGGCGTTGTCCCTGAACTCCATGGTGCGCCTCCGGCTTCGTCGTTCCCCCAATCGTAGCGAGGGGCGGCCGGATTGACGCAGTTCCCGCGGGGACCGCCGTCGGGCCCGCCTGCTCCGGGCGCGGGTATGGTGGAGGAATGCGCGTCGTAGGTATCACCAGCCCCGTGGGTGGTCCCGTCGTGGACTTCCACGTCGAGCACGGCGCGCACCCCGCCATCACGTTGTTCGACCACGGCTATGTGCAGCTTCGCCCCTTGTCGGCGACGCTTGTCGACGACGAGATCGTCTACACCGCGCTCGTCCGGGAGGTCGTCCCGGCAGACCACCGCCCAAAGGATCGCTTCCGGATCCACGTGGAGGACCTCGACGACACCCTCGTGCCCGTGCAGCGCATCGCCGCCTACGGCCTCATCCTCTCCGAGCGCGGTCTCCTCGGCACGGTCAACTCCGCCCAGTCGCATGCCGCGGGCATCTGGACTCTCCCAGGCGGCGGCATCGACCGCGGCGAGTCACCCTCCGACGGTCTCCTGCGCGAGATCCACGAGGAGACGGGGCAGCACATCGTGATCGACCGTCTGCTCGCGCTCGAGTCCGAGCATTGGGTGGGCCGGTCGCTCAGTGGGCGTTTGGAGGATTTCCATGCCCTGCGGCTCATCTACGGCGGCCGCTGCGAGCATCCCACCGACCCGGTGGTCCACGACGTCGGCGGCTCGACCGAGCTGGCCTATTGGGTGCCGCTGCGCTCTTGGCGCCAGCACCACTGGACCAACAGCTCCCGCACGCTGCTCGCCCAGTACGCGCGCAAGCTCTGGGTCTGGGCCTGACCAGCCCTGCACGCAGTGGAGCCCGATCCCGTGCAGCTGGGAGGCGGGTTGGTCGTCGGGCGGTCGGCTGGGCCCTGTGGCTCGGCGCGGCGTGGTTGCTCGCGCGCCGGCCCGGGCGCTCCGCGTGACTGGTTGACAACCAGATGGCTCCAGGACCCGCGACACGCCGGCTCGGGACAATCTGGTTCTCAACCAGTCACGCCGCCAGCGAGAAACCCGTCCCCATTCCTCCTTCCACATCCCCACTCCCCCCTGCCACCCTGCCCAGCCCGGCACCTCCAACCTGTGCGGCTCAGTCGCGGAACAAGTCGCAGGTGCCCACCCGACGCCGGCCCGCGCCCGAGCGATGCAACACGGCCCCGCCGGCCGAAGCCGACGGGGCCGTGTTGCAGGTGACCGAGACGTCAGTCCCTGAAGTAGGACAACACCCGCAGGATCTCGACGTAGAGCCACACCATGGTGACGGTGATGCCCAGCGCCGCCCGCCACGACTCGGAGGCGGGGACGCGCTGCTCGACGCCGACGCGCACCGCGTCGAAGTCCATCACCAGGTTGAACACGGCCAGCGCGATGGCGATCACGGACACGCCGATCGCGAGGATGCTGGCGCCACCGCCGACGTCGCGCATGCCGGTGTCGATGCCGAACAGCGCGAGCACGAGGTTGACCAACACGACGCCCACGAACGCGAACGTGGCGATGGTGACCATCTGCCGGAACTTGGCGCTGACGCGGATCTTCGCGAACTTCATGACCGCGAGCGTGGCCGCAGCCGTCACGAAGGTGGCCAGCACGGCGGTGACGACGATGCCCGGCCACAGGAGCTCGAAGAACTTGGAAACAGCGCCGACGAACAGCCCCTCGAACACGGCGTAGATGCCGAGCCCCACCGGGGAGACGACACGGCGCATCGACACGATCAGGACGGTGATGAAGCCCGCGATCGACGAACCGATCATCACCGGCATCGCCAGCTCGAGCGGCACCAGCATGAAGGCCGCCGCGGCCATCACGAACACCAGGCCGAGCGAGAGGCCGGTCTTGGCGATGACGTCGTCATACGTCATCACGGGCCCCTGCGGCATGGGGGCTTGCTGCTGGTACTGCTGAAGGTACGGGTCGTAGGACGGCTGCGGCTGGTACTGCGGGGCCTCCCGGTGCTTGGTGAATCCCTCACCGCGACCAAAGATGGGGTTTGCCATGTGCGATCTCTTCCTCGGGCTGCGTCGGACTGCGGCGCAGTCTGTGCGATTGTCGACATGCCCATGATACCGCGTCCGCCAAGCAGCGTCGCCTCCCGACGATCTCGCGCGCCCGCGTCCGGTGCCCCCGACGGGATTCGAACCCGTACTCGAGCGGGTTTAAGCCGCCTGCCTCTGCCGTTGGGCTACGGGGGCCGAGGGTCACCCGTCGAGCATCTCCAGCGCGATGCCGTCGAGGATGTCGGTCTCGCTCACCAGCACGGCCCCGCCGGGGATGCGCGCGGACAGCTCGTCGAGGATGATGCTGCCGGCGCCGATCACTTGGGCGCGCAGCGGATGCATGCACGGCTCGTGGGCAATCTCCTCCGACGAGGTGGCCAGCCAGTGCTCCGTGGCCTCGACGATGTCCGCGCGGGCCAGCAGCGTCTCGTGGACCGCCTCTCGCTCGTACTGGACGAGGGCCAGTGTGCGCGCCGCGACGCTCGTCACCGTGCCTGCCACCCCGACGGCCGAGGCCAGCTCGTCGAAGCGCACACCAGAAGCGTCCAGCTCGCGACGAACGAGCTCCCGCGCCTCGGCCACCTGCGCAGGGGTGGGGGGATCGGAGGGCAGGCAGCGCTCCCGGACCCGCACCGCGCCGATGTTCATACTGATCGCGTGCCGGATGCGTGCGTCGGCGTCGATGACGACGAGCTCGGTCGAGCCGCCGCCGATGTCGAGCACCAACGTCGGGGCCGGCGCGTGGACACCGGAGAGCACGCCCTTCGACGACAGCCTCGCCTCCTCGGCGCCATCGATGATGTCGGGAGTGACCCCCAGGCGCGCACGCACCCCCTCCTCGAACACGCCGCGGTTGGAGACGTCGCGCGCGGCCGACGTCGCCACGACCCGCACCTCCGCCCCGCCGAGCGCCTCGATGATGGCAGCGAACTCGTCGAAGATCACGAACGCCCGCTGGAGCGCGTCCGGATGGAACTCGCCGGTGGCGTCGACCCCCTGCCCCAGTCGTGCGAGCCGCACCTCGCGGGCCAGCTCCTCCACGTCGGCGCTGTGCGAGCGCAGCACGAGGAGCCGGATCGAGTTGGTGCCGCAGTCGATGGCGGCGACGGTCCGGCTCACTGCGCCGCCTCCGCACCGCACGGCTGGCTCCAGAACTCGCCGAGCAGCTCGACCACCTCGTCGCCCAGCGGATTGACGCCCGGCCCCTTCGCGAGGGAGTGCGCGGCGAGCACGTGCAGGCACTTCACCCGCGACGGCATCCCGCCCGCGGAGATCCCGTCGATCTCCTCGACGTGGCCCAGGGCCTCGCGGTCTGCCAGGTAGGACTCGTGGGCCGCCCGGTAGGCGGCGGCGAGCTCCTCGTCGTCCTCGAGGCGACGCGACATCTCCGCCATGAGCCCCGACGCCTCCAGCGTGCCGATCAGCGACGCGGCACGCGGGCACGTCAGGTAGTAGGTGGTGGGAAAGGGCGTGCCCCCGGGCAGGCGGGGGGCCGTCGTCGTGACGGCAGGTTTGCCGCACGGGCAGCGCCACGCGACGTCGACGCAGCCCCTCGGCTCTCGGCCGAGCTGCGCGGCCATCACGGCCAGGTCCTCGTCGGTGACGCTCAACGCTGTTCCTCTCGTGTGGGGAGTGCTCAGGAGTGTGTGGGGCTGGGCGACGGCGCCTCGGTGCCGATGACCACATCCGGGTCTCGCGACGAAGCACCCGACGGGGCCGGCGCCGGCTCGTCGGCCACCTCGACCGACCGCCACATGCGCTCGAACCACGGGCCTTGGGAGATGTCGGCGGCGTCCTCGGCGCTCTCCGAGCCGTCGAGGGGCTTCCCGTCGGGACCGATCACGCGGTAGCCCACCTCGCCCGGCATCACCCAGCCCAGCCGCACCCGCGCCTGCGAGCGGACGAATTCCGGGTCCTCCCAGCGGGCGAGCTCGTCCTGCTGGTCCGCGATCGTCGCCTTGGTGTCGGCGATCTGCTGACGCGTCTCGGCGATCTGGGCCGCCTGCATGAAATAGATGCGCAGGCTCTGCGCGAGCACGATGCCCACTCCGAGGATCACGACGACGAGCACCACCAGCCGCCAGGTGATGGCGCCCGCGGCGGGCAACCGACGAGGCGTCGGCTCATCCGCGATGCCCTCGGGCACCTCCTCGCGCCGCACCGGTCCCGTCGCGCGGGCATGCCGGCCGCCGGCCCCCGGACGCGCAGTGGCCCGGGAACGCGGGGTGCCGCGTCCCGGACCACTGCCTGCCGGATGTCGTTTCGCCACCCGGCAATCCTATGCGCCCAGCGTCAAGACCTCACGCCTTGAAACGCGGGAAGGCCCCGGCGCCGGCGTAGACCGCCGCGTCGTCCAGGTCCTCCTCGATGCGCAGGAGCTGGTTGTACTTCGCGACGCGGTCGGTGCGCGCGGGCGCGCCCGACTTGATCTGGCCACAGCCCAGCGCCACCGCCAGGTCGGCGATGGTGGTGTCCTCGGTCTCACCGGAGCGGTGCGACATCATGGTGGCGTAGCCGTTGCGGTGGGCGAGGTTGACCGCGTCGATCGTCTCGGTGAGGGAGCCGATCTGGTTGACCTTCACCAGCAGCGCATTGGCGGTGTCGGTGTCGATGCCCTTCTGCAGGCGGGTGACGTTGGTGACGAACAGGTCGTCGCCGACGAGCTGCACCTTGTCGCCCAGCGCCTCGGTGATGGCCTTCCAGCCGTCCCAGTCCTCCTCGTTCAGCGGATCCTCGATGGACACCAGCGGGTAGGCCTCGACGAGCTCGGCGTAGTAGGCCACCATCTGCTCGGTGGACTTCGCCTCGCCCTCGAAGGTGTAGGAGCCGTCGGAGTAGAACTCGCTCGCGGCCACGTCGAGCGCCAGCGCGACGTCCTTGCCCGGCACGAAGCCGGCCTTCTCGATGGCCTCGACGATCAGGTCCAGCGCGGCGCGGTTGGACTCGAGGTTGGGCGCGAAGCCGCCCTCGTCGCCCAGGCCTGTGGACAGGCCGCGCTCCTTGAGCACGCCCTTCAGCGAGTGGTACACCTCGGAACCCATGCGCAGGGCCTCGGCGAACGAGTCGGCACCGAGCGGGGCAATCATGAACTCCTGGATGTCCACGTTGGAGTCGGCGTGCGAGCCGCCGTTCAGGATGTTCATCATCGGGACGGGCAGGACGTTGGCGGTGGGGCCACCGATGTACTTGTACAGCGGCAGGCCGGCCTCGTCGGCGGCGGCCTTCGCGACGGCCAGCGAGACGCCGAGGATGGCGTTAGCGCCGAGCTTGCCCTTGTTGTCGGTGCCGTCGAGCTCGATCATGGCCATGTCGACCAGACGCTGGTCGTCGGCGTCGAGGCCCTCGATCTCGTCGGAGATCGCGGCGACGTTCTGCACTGCGGTCAGGACGCCCTTGCCCAGGTAACGGCTCTTGTCACCGTCGCGGAGCTCCACTGCCTCGAAGGCGCCGGTGGAAGCGCCGGAGGGGACTGCGGCACGGCCGAGCGCACCGGAGTCGAGCTCAACCTCGACCTCGATGGTCGGGTTGCCGCGGGAGTCCAGGATCTGGCGAGCCTGGATGAATTCGATGTAAGCCATGAAGGTCCCTTCGGAATTGGGAATCGGACGAGTCCTAGCCTACTAGGCCATTGCGCGGCACTTCGCCGGGTCATGCGAAAGGCGTGGGGCGTCGTCGGGCAGGCATTGCGCACCTCCCGGGTCACTGGCCTCGCGTGCGCTGCTCCGCGACGACGACCCTCGCCTCGAGCGCTCGGAGCGCCTTGCGGGCGGCCGCGTCGGCGTCGATGCCGTTGGCCTGAGCTCGGGCCACCAGGCGGAGGATTTCCTCCCCCACCTCCACCTCGCCGATCGGCGCGTCGGGCAGGCCGACGTCGACGCCGTGCGAGCGCGAACGCGACGCCACCTTGTGCGCGCGGGCAAGCACACTCATCGACGACGCGATGCCGTCGAGGGCGGAGGAACGGCCCTTCTCCCGGGCCTTGCGCTGCTCCCAATTGGCCCACATGTCGGCCGGCACGGGCTCGTCGGAGAACACGTGCGGATGGCGGCGCACCAGCTTGTCGCAGATGCCGCGGGCTACGTCGTCGAGCGTGAACCGGCCCTCCTCCTCCGCGATGCGGGAGTGGAAGAACACCTGCAGCAGCACGTCGCCCAACTCCTCGCGCAGGTCCTCGTCGGACCCGTCCTCCACGGCGTCGACGACTTCGCACGCCTCCTCGAGGAGGTGGTTCAGCAGTGACTCGTGGGTCTGCTCGGCATCCCAGGGGCACTCGGCGCGAAGGCGCACCATGATGGCCCGCAGGCGGGCGAGCTGGTCGTCGGACACCGACGGGTCAGCCGACGGGCATGTCGACCGCGGTCGACATCGAGCCGGAGTCGCGCTGGAGCTGACCGTTGTCCTGCACCTTGATCCGGCCGTACTTCGGGTTGAGCTTCACCTGTCCGACGAGCCCGTTCAGCACCTCGACGAAGCCCTCGTCGCCGACGTCCGACTGCACTGCCTCGAGGGCTCCGGAGAGCTGGATGTTCTCCGCGAAGAACTCGCCGCACAGGGAGTCGTTCATCACCGACGGCGGCAACTGCACGGCCGCGATCTCCCGGGCCTCCTCGGCGCTGGGCCCCATGCCCTCGCCGAGCGCCCCTGCGGCGGCGAGCTTGCCGAGCGCGTGGAAGAACACGACGTCGGCGCGGGTGTTGCGGCCATCGACGAGCGGCTGTCCCGCAACCTCGCAGGCCTCGACCAGGGCATCTACCTGCGTCTCGGTGATCGTCTCGCCGCCCGCGAGGGCAGCGGTGCTGGAGGAAGGGCTGCAGGCGGAGAGCAGCGCGACGGCGACGGCGCCAGCGAGAGGTGCGATGAGAGACTTCTTCACAGTCGCCACCCTAGCAGTCGCCGTCGCGCCGATCCCGCGGCGTACCGGCCCTCAGCGGGTGCCCGACCGATCCCGGACCCGTGCCGCCAATTCCTCGAGTCAGCCCCGCGCAGCGGGCGAGCTCCCGCACCGCCCCGGCCACGCGCATGGCGACTCCGAGGTCGCTCGGCGACGTGGCGCGCATGATCGCTTTGGGCGCGCACAGGTGGTGGGAGGCGTCGACGACGAGCGCGGGGTGCGTCGCAGCGCGAATCGGAGGCTGTGGACGGCAGTGGACAGGGCGCGAGTTGCCAAAGTCACCAGGCCATTCATCGCAGAAGACGTCTACTGAAGTGAGCCTTGAGAGTGGCGTCCTCGTTCAGCTCGAGCGACTATTTTGGACCATCAACGCCGAAGATCTGCCCGACGAGTTCCGTCGCCCACCGCAGGTGGTCGCCGTCGGGCTTCGGCACCTGGATGAAGCCGTCGCGGATCTGGGATCCCGGGTACAGCCGCTGCAGGCGAAGCTTTCGCGACTCCGGCAGCACCACCGGTGCAAAGCGCACGTACTTGCCCGCGGGCACGATCTCCTCGACGTGCGCCGCCCTCGCCCGGTTGCGCAAGTGCGCGACGCCGAGCAGCGCCTCCACCTGCTCCGGCAACTCGCCGTAGCGGTCGAGCAACTCGGCCCGCACGCCGTCGATGTCCTCGTCTGTGCGGATCTCCGCAATCTGTTTGTACATCTCGAGCCTGAGTCGTTCGGAGGCGATGTAGTCGTCGGGGATGTTGGCGTCGACGGGGATGTCGATCCGCATCAGCGGCTCAAGCTCCGGCATCTCCCCCTTGAAGGCCTGCACGGCCTCCCCCACCATGCGCAGGTAGAGGTCGAAGCCGACGCCCTCGATGTGGCCCGATTGGTCCTCGCCCAGGAGATTGCCCGCTCCACGCAGCTCCAGGTCGCGCATCGCGATGGCCATGCCTGCGCCGAGGTCGGTGTTGGCGGCCATCGTCGACAAACGCTCGTGCGAAGTCTCGCTGAGCGGCTTGTCCGCCGGGTACAGGAAGTAGGCGTAGCCGCGCTCGCGCGAGCGTCCGACGCGGCCGCGCAACTGATGCATCTGCGAGAGGCCCAGGTTGTCGGCGCGGTCGATGATGAGGGTGTTGGCGGTCTGGATGTTGAGGCCGGCTTCGACGATCGTCGTCGCCACGAGCACGTCGGCGCGCCGCTCGAGGAAGTCGAGCATCACCTGCTCGAGCCGCTTCTCGCTCATCTGACCGTGCGCGGTGACGATGCGCGCCTCGGGCACGAGCTCGCGCAGGTGCGCGGCCGTCTTCTCGATGGTGCTCACGCGGTTGTGGACGTAGAACACCTGTCCCTCGCGGGCGAGCTCCCGTCGGATCGCCGCGCGTACCTGCCCGTCGTCGTAGGGCCCGGCGAACGTCAGCACCGGATGCCGCTCCTCCGGCGGGGTCGCGATCACGGACATCTCACGGATGCCCGTGATGGACGTCTCGAGTGTGCGCGGAATGGGGGTGGCGCTCATGGTGAGCACGTCGACGTTGAGCCGCATCGCCTTCAGACGCTCCTTGTGCTCAACGCCGAAGCGCTGCTCCTCGTCGATGATGACGAGCCCGAGGTCCTTGAACTGGACCTCCTTGCTCAGCAGCCGATGGGTGCCGATGATGACGTCGACGCGGCCCTTCGCGAGCTCCTCGAGCGTCTGCTTCGCCTGCGCGTCGGTTTGGAAGCGCGAGAGCTGCGCCACCCGCACGGGAAAGCCGGCGAAGCGCGACGCGAACGTCTCGTAGTGCTGCCCCACCAGCAGCGTCGTCGGCACGAGCACCGCCACCTGCTTGCCGTCCTGGACGGCCTTGAACGCCGCACGCACCGCGATCTCCGTCTTGCCGTAGCCGACGTCGCCGCAGATCAGGCGGTCCATCGGCACGACCGACTCCATGTCGCGCTTGACCTCCTCGATCGCGGAGAGCTGGTCGGGGGTCTCGACGAACGAGAACGCGTCCTCGAGCTCGCGCTGCCACTCGTTGTCGGGCGCGAACGCGTGGCCCTGCGTCGCCTGCCGGGCAGCGTAGAGCTTGATGAGTTCCTCGGAGATCTCACGGACGGCCTTGCGGGCCTTGGCCTTGCGCTTGTTCCAGTCGGCGCCGCCCATGCGATCGAGCGACGGCGACTCCGCCCCGACGTAGCGCGAGAGCTGGTCGAGCTGGTCCATCGGCACGAACAGCCGGTCGCCGGGCTGGCCCTTCTTGCTCGGCGCGTACTCGATGACGAGGTAGTCGCGCGCGGCACCGTGCACGACGCGCTGCTGCGACTCCACGAAACGCCCGACGCCGTGCTGCTCGTGGACGACGAGGTCGCCCTTCTTCAGCTCGAGGGGCTCGATGCGGGGCTTGCGGCGCTTCGGGAGCTGCCGCTCGGCCCGGTCTGGCGTCTGCTGGCCGGTCAGCTCGGAGGCGGTGATGAGCTCCAACTTCGGCGCCTTCATGCGCCACCCGGCGCGCGCCGCCCCGACGACGACCGTCACCGAACCCGGGCGCGGCTCGTCATCGAGTGCGCCGAGGCTGACCGGCACGCCTTGTTCCCCGCAGAGCTCGACGAGCCGCTGCGCCAGGCCCTTGCCCTCGACCATCAGCACGACGCGCCAGCCGCCGGCGACGACGCCCTTGAGGTGTTCGACGGCGTGCTCCGAGTTGCCGCGGAAGCTCTCGGCGGGCGTCGCATCCAGCATCCTGTGCCCCTCTGGTGCCGAGGGGTCGTCGTCGGTGCTGGCGAAGGGGGTGAGCTGCCACCAACGGTGGCCCAGCTCGAGTGCGTGGGCGCGGACGTCATCCAGCTCCCAGTAGGCGGAGGCGTCCAGGTCGATGGGCGACTTGCCGCCACCCGCGGCCGCGGCCCAACTCGCGTCGAGGAACTCGCGGCTCGTGGCCACCAACTCGGCCGCGCGGGTGCGGATGAGCTCGGGCGCGATGCCGAGCACGATCGACTCCGGCGGAAGCACGTCGACGAGCAGCTCCAGCCCGTCGACGAGGACGGGGATGAGCGCCTCCATACCCTCGACGGCCTGCCCCTCGGCGAGGCGGTCGAGCATGTCAGAAAGCTCGGGATGCTGGGCGGCGAGGGCCTTCGCGCGGGCGCGGACCTCGTCGGTGAGGAGGAGCTCGCGGCAGGGGGCTGCGACGATCTCGCGGACCGTCTCGCCGGTGGAGCGCTGGTCGGCGACGTGGAAGGTGCGGATCTCGTCGATGTCGTCGCCGAAGAAGTCGATGCGGACGGGGTGGTCGGCCGTCGGCGGGAACACGTCGACGAGGCCGCCGCGCACCGCGAACTCGCCGCGCCGCTCCACCATGTCGACGCGCGTGTAGGCGGCGGCCACGAGGTCCTGCAGCAGGGCTCCGAGCTCGTATTCTTCGCCGACGACGATCCTCACCGGCCGCATCGCGGCCAAACCCTTGACCTGCGGCTGCAGGAGCGACCGCACGGGTGCGACGAGCACCCGGGGCGGGGCGTCGGACGCCAGTCGACGCAGTGCGGCGAGGCGGCGCCCGACGGTGTCGGCCCGCGGCGACAGGCGCTCGTGGGGCAGCGTCTCCCACGCCGGGTAGTACGCCACCTGCTCCTCACCCAGCCACGTGCCGAGCTCCTGGGTGAGCTGTTCGGCCTCGCGGTAGGTGGACGTCACCGCGAGCACCGTCCGCCCCTCACCTGCGATGGCGGCGGTCACGACGGCGAACGTCGTCGGCGGTGCGGTGAGGTCGAGCGCGCTCACCCCCGGCAGGCGGACGTCGTCGAGCGTGCGACGAAGGGCCTCGTCGGCGTCGAGGGCAGCAAACAGTCCGGGGAACCTCACCCCGTCATCCTACGGCGCCTGCAAGCCGGGCTCGTCCGCTCCCGCCGCGTCAGTCGTCGACGTTCGCCGAGAAGTCGCCGGCGACGGTCAGCCACCCCAAGCACCGCGCGCTGCGCGCGAGATGCGCCCGGGTGAGGGAGTCGAGGCCATGCCCCGGCCCGGCCATCTGACCAGCCGCGCGCAGCCAGCGACGCGTCAGGCCGAACAGCATGGCCCACGGCAGGTACTCGGTGGCGACGTCCCGGCCCGGCGCCGTCGCCACCGGTTTGCGCCCAACGTCGACAAGGTGGTCGCGGAACCCGACGAGCTGGTCGCGCAGCATGGTGCCCTCCGCGGTGAGCCTGGTGCTTCGCCCTGTGGGAAGGATGATCGCGCCGATGAACGCCCCGAGTGAGACCAAGGCGACGAAGACCCAGTTGCCGGCCAACAGCGACTCCTCGCGGCCCTGGGCGACGCCGAGGTTGACGATGGCGGCGGCGGGGACGCCGAAGAGCAGCGCGATGGCGAGTATCCAGTGCAGCGGCCGACGCCGGTGTTGCACCAGCACCGGCGCGAATGCTTCCTGCTGGGCCTGGACCGACTCGCGGATCAACTGCATGTGGCTGCGCTTCACCACGCCCTTCGACGGCAGCTTCGCGTGGCACCGGGCCAGGAACGGGTCCGCCGGTGGCGTGAGCCGCTCGACCGTGAGACGCCCGAAGCGCGTGCGACCCACCCGCACGCTGCCCACAGCGACGAGCTGGGTCAGCACCGCGGAGAGCAGCGCCGAGGACCGGCGACGACGCCAGACCAGCCCCGCCGTGGCGAGGTCCACCTGCGGCGGCTCGAATCGTGCCGGGATGCGCGGCTTGCCGCGCCCCACCACCGTGCCTCGCTGGCCCGGCGGGACGTCGACGTAGCGCTCATCGCCTCCGGTCCTCGGCCCCCGCAGCAGCAGCGCAAGGGCGACGATCAGCACGGCTACGCCCGCTCCCCCGGCCCAGCCGGTGAGCAACCGTCGTTGCAGATGCGTGTCGAGGCTGGGCTCCAGCGTCGGCGCAACGTCGCCGAATGCGCTGGCCGGGAGCGTCAGGCGCACCAGGCCGCCGTCGACGCCGAGCTGCTCCCGCGAGCTCAGCGTCAGAGTGCTGCCCGAGACCTCCAGCTCGCGCGAAGAGCCGTCCGCGACGACCAGGCGGGCCTCCTCGATCGGTGCCGGGGCGGCGAGGCGCACGCTCCAGCTTGCGGGGAGCTCGGCGGGAGCCAGTGGCACCACCACCGTCGCCTTGTCGCCGTCGACGACGACCCCGCCAGTCAACGCGTAGTCCACCTGCATCAACGACGACCTGCCCAGTTGTTTCCAGGACACGGTCCGTCGCGCGTCCCGGGTGCTCCACTTTCCCGACATCCACGGCTCGGCGACCGTCATTTCCCGTCCCTGGTCGACGCGCACCCGCACGTCATGTTCGGTGAGGATCAGGTCCGACTCGTCATTCCAGGGCCGGCGCTGCGCGATGTCGACGACTGCCTCGTGCTCCTCCTGCCCCGCCGCGAGACGCCTCCGCAGCGTCGCCTGCGAAGCCACGGTGCCGTCGGGCTGGATCTCGTGCGCGACCTCGGCGCTCCAGGGCTCATCGGCTGCGGCCCGGCGATCGGCCAGCTTCGGCTGCGGGGGCGAGACCGACCCGGCGGGCAGCGCTGCGGCGAAGACCAACTTGGATTCGACATGCGTGCCCTCAAGATGGGCCCGCCCGTTCGTCACCTCCGCACGGCAGGGGCCGCCCCGATGCGCACAGACGGCATGGGTGACCCCCTGCGGTCCGGTGACGACCGCGTCGAAGCGCTTGACCTCCGGAAACGAGTAACCAGTGAGGTCGAGCTTCAGTTCGGGGGCGCCGTCGACCATGTAGACGGCCCCCGAGAGCACGTATTCGATCACGTAGGTGTGCCGGCTCCGGAAGAGGGTGACGCTCTCGTCGCCGACGTGCACATCGAGTGCCCCGCTCGTCGTGTCGGACCCGCCGTGGGTGGTGAACTCCGCGGGGGCACCCGTGGGGGACGAGACCTTGAGGTCCGTGGCCTCGTAGATGACGTGTCGGAAGCCATCGCCGTTCCAGCGATCACGCAACGGGATCTGGAAGCCGAACGTGTGGCGACCCGGTTTGCCGAAGTCCCAGTCCAACTCGTAACGGACCGCGACCTTCCCATCGGGCCGGACATCGAACTGCGCCTCCAGCCGATGCACCACCTCCGCGGGTCGCCAGAGATTCCACATCGTGCCAATGAAGCTCACCACGATGATCACGGCCATCGCCACGCGCCTGGTCAGCGAGATCGCCCTGCGCCTGGCGCGCGCCGCCTCGTCATCAGCCCCTGCGTTGGGTCCCGACGACGGGCTCCGGGTGCGGCCGGGCTCGCTCGATGGGGCCACGGGTCCACCCTCTCGTCCAGCACTGTGGGGGTGGCGACGCTGAGGACTGCGCATGTCCTCCAAGGTAGCGACAGGGGTGGTCCATCGGTCTCGCGATCGGCCAGCAATGCCTCACGTGTCGCGGGTCTCGACCGGCCCGAGCAGACCGGGCTGCTGGTGAGTGACGACTCACTAGCAGGTTTTGGTGGGTAGACCAACCAAAACCTGCTAGTGAGTGGCCACTCACATCCAGGAAGTCCGATCTCCCGCGGCGTTCACGCGCGCCCGCGCGGACACCGGGGCCGCTGACGGGCCGGGGGCAGCGACGAAGCAGGGCCGCGCGGACACCGGGGACGTCGACAGGCCGGGGGCAGCGACGAAGCAGGGCCGCGCGGACACCGGGGACGTCGACGGGCCGGGGGCAGCGTGCGTGGCAGGCACCTGCCGAGCACGTCACGAGTTGTAGCGGTTCTGCGCCTGGGCCAGCCCGTGCGCGACCAGGTACTCGACCGCATCGGCCGCGACCGCCGCGTCCACCCGCATCTCCTCGAGCTCCTTCGGTCGCATCTTCTGCAATACCCAGTCCGCCGACGCCTGACGCCCCGGCGGGCGCCCGATCCCCACCCGGACCCGGTGGAAGTCCCCCGTACCCAAGTGCGCCCGAATGGATTTCAGGCCGTTGTGTCCGTTGTCGCCCCCACCCAGCTTCAGGCGAAGCTGCGACGGCGCCAAGTCCAGCTCGTCGTGCACCACGACGACATCCGCCGGCTGCAACTTGTGGAAGCGCACCAGCGCGCCGACGGCCTCGCCGGAGAGGTTCATGAACGTCGTCGGCCGCGCCACCACGTACTTCGCCTCCGGTCGCAGGATCGTCGCGACCTCCGCCTTCATCCTGGACTGCAGCGAAAAGGACGAGCCGTAGCGGTCCGCGAGGTCCGCTACGGCCCAGAAACCCACGTTGTGTCGGGTTGCCTCGTACGTCGGGCCCGGGTTGCCGAGCCCGACGACGAGCACGATCCGATCGGTCACTCGGCCTCGGCCTCGGCGCCCTCGGCCTCGGCGGACTCCTCCTCTGCCGGCTCCTCCGCGGCCGGGGCCACGATGGAGGCGATCAGCGTCTCACCGTCGATGTCGGCCTCGACGCCCTCGGGGAGGCTGACGTCGGAGACGAGCACGTTGGCGCCGAGCTCCAGGCCCTCGACGGACACCTCGATCTCCGACGGGATGTGCGTGGCCGGGGCGAGCACGGCGAGCGAGACGAGGTCGTGGTTGACGAGCAGGCCGGACTGCGGCTCGCCGACGATGACCACCGGCACCTCGACGGACACCTTCTCGCCAGCCTTCACGATGAGGAAGTCGACGTGCTCGACCTCGGGGAGGATGGCGTGGCGCTGGACCTGCTTCGGCAGCGCGAGGATCGGCTTCTTCTCGCCCTCGATCGTGAGCTCGAACAGCGCGTTGGCGGTGCGCAGCGCGAGGAACAGCTCCTTCGCGGGCAGGAGAAGGTGCATCGGGTCCGCGCCGTGGCCGTAGACGACGGCGGGGGTGAGGCCCTCGCGGCGGGCGCGACGGGCAGCGCCCTTGCCGAACTCGGTGCGCTTGGCGGCCTTGATCTGGATGTCTGCCATGGTTGGCTCCTTCATCGTTGTGTGGACAGCACGCCTCACGAAAGGAGCTCGTCGATCACGGACCGAAGTGGTCCCTCGCCAGGCAACCCCGCCACTGTACCCCGGCGATTCCACACCCGCGAAATCGCGGGAGGCGCATTGGCCGATATCTGTCCCGCGCGCCTACTCGACGGTGAGCGCTTCCGCTGGCGAAGCGGAGGCCGCCTTCCGGCCCGGCAGGATCGACGCGAGCGCCGCCGCCACCGCGCACACGATGAGCAGCAGCGCCGTGGCGCCCACGTCCACGCCGAAGCTGAGGGGCACGTCGTCGCTGAACTCGCCGAGCGTGGCCCTCAGCGACGTCATCAACATCCACACGAAGAAGACGCCTCCGGCAGCGCCGATGCCGACCCCGACGATCATCAGCGACAGCGCCTCCACGAGCAGCATGGTGCGCAGCCCGCCGGGTTGCATCCCGACGGCCCGCAGCAGCGCCGACTCGCGCTGCCGCTCAAGCACGGACAACGCGAGGGTGTTGCCGACGCCGACGAGCGCGATCAACACCGCCACTCCGAGCAGCACCGTCAGCACGACCAGTGCGATGTCGAGCGCGTTCTCGAGCATGATGAGCGCCGACGCGCCGTCGCTGCGCACCTCCAGCGACGGATACTCCCGCAGCACATCGAGCACCTGCGCGAGATCCCTGCCAGAGGTGCGGTCGCCGAGGCCCACCCACAGGCGCCGGTGGATGAGGTCACCGTCGATCTTGGCGAAGTCGGCCTCGGACACGACTGCCATCGAATCGCTGGAAAGGAGCAGCCCCGCCGAGGACGGCTTGAGGCTCAGCGAGCCGCCGTCGGTGGTGGGCAGGACGAGGGTGCCGTCACCCCACGTGAGGTAGATGCCGTCGGCGACGGCAGGGCGGGAGTGATTCTCGAGCGCGCGGTGCGCGGCATCGACGGTCATCACCTCGTGGACCGGGAAGTCGGGCTGGCTGACCGGCCTGACCCGCTTCGACGGCACCGCAACGGCACCGCGCACCGCGGGCAGTGCGTCGAGCCGGTCCTGGAGCCCGTCGGGCAGTCGGTCGTCGGCGACGACCTCGATCTCCGCGGGGAAGGACTGCTGGATGATCGCCCGGCCGGATTCCCGCACCGTGGCGAGGGTGGTCTGCAGCGAGACGGTCACGCCGACGGCGAGGATGAGCGCGACGGAGGTGGCCGCGGCCCGACGGGGGTTGCGGGCCGCGTTCTCGAGAGCGAGGCGCACCGTCGGATGGATGCGCCCCAGCAGACGGTTCATGAGCCGCAGGAACGGGGCGACGTAGAAGGGCGCGAGCACGAACATCGCGAAGCCGAGGCAGCCGAGCGCCCCCACAGCCCACACCGCAGCGTAGGTGCCCGAGCGGCTCGCCACGAAGCACAGCGCGCCGCCGGCGAGCAGCAGGACGCCGACGACCAACCGCGCGGTGCCCGCCACCCGGCGCTCCCGCGGCGTCGGCACCGTCTGCAGGGCCTCCAGGGGGCGCACGAGGGAGGCGCGCACCGACGGGGCCACCGCGGCGAGCACTGTGAGCGCCACACCGACGACGACCGGCCACAGCCAGTCCCCGACGTGCCATTGCAGCCCGTACGCGACCGAGCCCGTGATCAGCGCTCCGACCAGCGCGAACAGCAGTCCGACGACGACTCCGCCGACGGCGCCGACCACCCCGACGAGCAAGCCCTCGACGAGCAGCCTGCCGAGCACCTGCCCGGGTGACGCGCCGACAGCGCGCAGGAGCGCCACCTGTCGTCGACGCTGGGCGCCCAGGATCGTGAAGGTGTTGGCGATGATGAGCCCGCCGATGATGAGTGCGAGCCCGCCGAATACCCAGCCCAGCATGCCGGCGGCCGCGAGATCCCGGACGCTGTCGTCGACGGAACGCGTGCGGAAGTCGTCGGCCAGTTCGACCGTCGCTCCGGCGCGGGCTGCGGCGAGGATCCGGTCGCCCACCGTGCGCGGATCCCCGTCGACGCGCGCGAGCACCGTGCCGGTGTCGAAGTTCCACTGTCGCGTCGCGGAGTAGACCACCTGCTCGGTCAGCGCGCGGGCATCGTCGGTGATGCCGACGACGCGCGCCGGACCCTGGCCGGTCTCGACGACGTCGCCCACCTTGGCGCCGAGCTTGCTGCGCGCCGACTCGGACAGCGCGAGTTCGCCAGCGCGCTGCGGGTATCTCCCCTCGCGGAGCTCCGCCCAGCGGAACTCCTCCGGCGGGGTGACCCACGAGCGAACGAACACCGCGGTGCCGTCGAAGCTCACGGTGTCGGACTCGCCCTCGTCCATCTTGATCGCCGCAGTGACGCCCTCCACGCCACGCACGGTGGTGAGCAGCGCGTCGCCCTGCTCGAAGTTGCGGGCGGTGACGACGAGGTCCGCCTTGGACATCCCCACCGTGGCCTGCATCGCCATCGCGTGGATCTCGGTGCGCACCATCGCCGAGAGCGCGACGAGGAAACTCACCGACAATGCGATGGCGGCCCACGTCGCCGCGAACTGCCCGGGCCTCAGGCGCAGCTCGGCCAGTGCGTGCCGCCACATCAGGTGAGCTCCGCCATGCGAGCCATCACCTGCTGCGCCGAGGGGAAGGCGATGTCGTCGACGATGCGCCCGTCGAGCAGGATCAACGCCCGCGACGCGTACGCGACGGCCAGCGGATCGTGCGTGACCATGATGATGGTCTGCCCGTGGTCCCTGGCGGCGCGCTGGAGATAGCCGAGCAGCGCGTGCCCGGCCTTGGAATCGAGGGAGCCGGTGGGTTCGTCGGCGAAGACGACGTGCGGCCGGGTGATGAGCGCGCGGGCGATGGCGACGCGCTGCTGCTGGCCGCCGGAGAGCTGGCTGGGGCGGTGCGTGAGCCGGTCGGCGATGCCCAGCGAGTCCACGACGAAGCGGAAGTACTCCTCGTCGGC
This sequence comes from Propionibacteriaceae bacterium P6A17, assembly GCA_000619965.1. Lineage (GTDB taxonomy): Bacteria > Actinomycetota > Actinomycetes > Propionibacteriales > Propionibacteriaceae > Arachnia. Next base: position 23,479 of record JHVD01000009.1, on the reverse strand, counting down.
CTTCCTTCCGGCCAGCTCGAGCGGGAGGCGGATGTTCTGCTCGGCGTTGAGGGTGGGCAGCAGGTTGAACTGCTGGAAGACGAAGCCGAGGTGGTCTCGTCGCACCTTGGTGATCTGGCTCTCGGACATGCGCGCGAACACGTGCGGCCCGACGAATGCGGTGCCCGCGGTGGCGCGGTCGAGGCCGGCGAGGAGGTGCAAGAGCGTCGACTTGCCGGAGCCGGACGGGCCCATGATCGCGGTGAGGCTGCCGGGGGCGATGCCGACGCTCACGTTGTCGACGGCGACGACGCGGCCGGCGTCGGTGTCGTAGACCTTCGTCAACCCGTGGGCTCCGCAGATCGGCTGGTTCGCGGGGCCCGGCGCGGCTGCGGGCTGGCGGGTGATCGTCGTCATCGCGCTCCTTCCACGGCTGTGCTGAGGAGTCTAGAGGGGCGGCAGGGCCGCCGGATCCTCCTGGGGGACCCAGCCCGACTCAGCCTGCGGGATGATGCGTCAGGCGCGCCGGCGACGACGCCCCCGCACCTCCTGGAGCTGGACGAATCCAAGCGGGACGATCGCCGCGAGCAGCGCGAACATCGCCGCGGTGAGGAAGCCTCCGTTGGAGCCGTGGGCGTCGATCAGGAAGCCCGCGACGGCGGAGCCGATGGCCGCGCCGACGAGCTGGCCGGTGTTGGCCCAGCCGTAGGCCTCCGCGGACTCCGAGAACTGCACGCGCGACGAGATCAGGCTGAACATGATGGCCAGCGCTGGCGCCATCCCGAGGCCCGCGAACCCGATGGCGATGAGCGTGCCCGGGAAGGACTGCACCATCGTCGCGGCCAGGGAGCCGGCCATCAGGGTGCACATCCACAGCGACAGCACCGCGCGACCGCCCTCGCGATGCCCGAACAGGAAGCCGGCGACGAGGGACGCGAGCGACATCGCGCCGAGGATCAGGCCCGCCCGGAGCCCGCCCTCCCCGAAGCGCTGCACGACGGCCGCCTCGATCGCGGCGGTCGACCCGATCATGAGGAAGCCCGTGACGACCGCGAGCAGCACCGCCCCACGGCCCAGCACCGCGCCAAATCGGCCGGTGCTCGTCGCGAACTTCACCTCCCCCAGCTCCGGGGAGGCGATGAACCAGGCGCCGCCGACGACGAGCAGGCTTGCGCACAACAGCAGCCCCGCCACCGACGAGATCTGCATGGCCACGAGCGTGATCACCAGGGGCCCGCCCACCCAGATGAGCTCCTGCGCCGAGGCGTCGAGGGAGAACAGCCGCGGCAACCGGGCGGGCTCCACGAGCTTCGGGTACATGGTGCGCACGGCCGGCTGCACCGGCGGGAAACTGAAGCCACCGAGGAACCCCACCGCGATATAGCCCCACAAGGGCATGTGCACGAGTGCCAGCCAGACGAGCGAGAGCGCGCAGACGAGCGTGGTGGCGATGAGCACGCGCCGGGCGCCGAGTCGGCCCATGAGCCGCGACGTGATCGGCCCCGCGATGGCCTGGCCGATCGACGTCGCCGCGAGCACCAGTCCCGCGGAACCGTAGGAGTGGAAGATGCCCTCGACGTGGATCAGCAGACCGAGCGCGATCATGCCGCTGGGCAGGCGCGCAGTGAGCTGCGATGCCATGATCCTGGCCACGCCCTTGGTCTTCAACAACCCCCAGTACGAGTTCACAATCCCCGCAGTCTAACGGCCCGAAACCGGCGGTGCGAGATACCGGCGGAAGTCGTCGATCAGCCGCGGGCGGCCTCGTGGCCCAGCCACGCCGCCAGCAGGCAGATACCGAAGCCACCCAGCCATTGCACGGCGACGGCCACCCGCCTGCCGGCCCGCGCCATGCGGGCGGCGTCGACGGCCGCCGTCGAGAAGGTCGTGAACCCTCCACACACTCCGACGCCGAGCACGAGCTGCCAGCGCTGAGCCAGGACCCCCGCAGCGCCCCACCCGACGACTGCCCCCAGCAGCGCGGAACCCAGCACGTTGACCACCAGGATCCCGACGGGAAAGCGTGCGTTGGCGCGGGCGAACGCTTCGTCGACGAGCAGCCGCATCGTCGCGCCGACGCCTCCGGCGAGCATCACCAGCAGCAGGTCACGCACGCCGTGCTCCGATCCGCAGCCCCGCCCACGCGAGTGGCACGCCCAGCCCCAGCGAGAGCACCGCCGCAGGCCACGCGAAGGCGACGGGACCCGTCGCGATGGCTGCGACGAGGCCCGAGTACGTCGTGAACGAGCCCAGCAGCCCCGTGCCGACGAGCAGCCTCGCCGATGCGGCGCGGGCGCCGGCCGCCCGACCGAGCCGGGCGAGCAGGAACCCGAGCGCGAAGGCGCCCAGCAGGTTGCAGGCCAGTGTGCCGCCGGGGTGCCCGTCGGCGAGCAGCCCGACGAGGTGCCGCAGGCCGGTGCCGACGGCGCCGCCGACGAACACGAGACCGATCCGCGCCCACCTGGGCACAGGTGCGGCCAACGTCAGGCCTGACCGTCGAACAGGCTTGTCACCGAGCCGTCCATGAACACCTCGTGGATGGCCTGCGCCAGCAGCGGGGCGATCGAGAGGACCGTGAGGTTGTTGATCTCCTCGGCATTCTGGATGGGCAGGGTGTTGGTGACGATGATCTCCGTCATGCCGGAGTCGTTGAGCCGCTGCCGAGCCGGGTCGGAGAAGATCGCGTGCGTCGCCGCGGCGATGACGCGCTTCGCCCCGCGCTCCTTCAGCGCGATGGCGGCCTGGGCGATGGTGCCGGCCGTGTCGATCATGTCGTCGACGAGGATGCAGGTCTTGCCCTCCACCTCACCGACCACCTCGTGCACGGCGACCGTGTTGGCCTTGTTGGGGTCGCGGCGCTTGTGGATGATCGCCAGCGGGGCCCCCAGCTTGTCGGTCCACATGTCGGCGAGCCGCACGCGGCCTGCGTCGGGCGAGACCACGGCGAGGTCCTCGTCGCCGTACTTGTTCTTCACATAGGCAGACAGCACCGGCAGGCCCCACAGGTGGTCGACGGGACCGTCGAAGAAGCCCTGGATCTGCGCGGCGTGGAGGTCGACCGACATGATGCGGTCGGCGCCGGCGGCCTTGAACAGGTCGGCGACCAGCCGCGCCGAGATGGGCTCCCGGCCGAGGTGCTTCTTGTCCTGGCGGGCGTAGGGGTAGAAGGGTGCGACGACGGTGATGCGTTTCGCGGAGGCGCGCTTCAGGGCGTCGACCATGATGAGCTGCTCCATGAGCCACTCGTTGACGGGCGCGGTGTGCGACTGGATGACGAAGGCGTCACAGCCGCGCACCGACTCCTGGAAGCGCACGTAGATCTCCGAGTTGGCATACGTGACGGCGCGCGTGGGCACCAGCTCCTGCTCCATCAGCTCGGCCACTTCCTGCGCGAGCTCGGGGAAGGCACGCCCCGAGAAGAGCATCAGGTGCTTGTTGTTCGATGCAAACGCATCCTGCATGGCTTCAGTTCTCCCTCGACGCGGCGACCTTGGGGTGGATGGAACCGTCGTGCGCCGCAGCAGCCTTGTCCCACTTTGAATCAGGGCGGCGCCTGGCCGCCCAGCCTTCGGAGTTGTGCTGGCGGCCGCGCGCGACGGCGAGCGCACCAGCGGGTACGTCCTCGGTGACGGCGGAGCCTGCGGCAACGAAGGCGCCCGGGCCGATGTCCACCGGGGAGACGATCACGGAGTTGGAGCCGACGAACGCGTTGCGGCCGACGTGCGACGTCGCCTTCCGCTGGCCGTCGTAGTTGGCGAAGATCGTGCCCGCGCCGATGTTGGCGCCCTCGTCGATCACCGCGTCGCCGCAGTAGGTGAGGTGGGGCACCTTCGCGCCCTCGGCGATCTTCGCGTTCTTGGTCTCGACGAAGGCGCCGATCTTGCCGCCCGCGCCGAGCTCGGTGCCGGGACGCAGGTAGCTGAACGGTCCGACGGAGGCGCCCTCGCCGATGACGGCGAAGGAGCCGTGCGTGCGGATCACCTCGGCGCCCGCGCCCACCTCGACGTCCATGAGCGTCGTGGACGGGCCGATGATGGCTCCCTCGCCGATCGTCGTCGCGCCCTGGAGGATCGTGCCGGGGTGCAGCAGCACGTCGGGCGCGAGGTCGACGTCGACGTCGATCCACGTCGAGGTGGGGTCGACGATGGTGACTCCTTGACGCATCCACTCGTCGAGGATGCGACGGTTCATCTCGGCATTCATGCGGGCCAGCTGGATGCGGTCGTTGACGCCCTCGGTCTGCCACAGGTCGTCGGTGACGTAGGCACCGACCTGGCCGCCGTTGGCGCCCGCGTGGGTGAGCACGTCGGTGAGGTACAGCTCGCCCTGGGCGTTGTCGGTGGAGAGGTTGTCCAGGCCGGCGCGCAGCGTGGCCGCGTCGAAGACGTAGATGCCGGAGTTGATCTCCCGGATGGCGAGTTGCTCGTCGGTGGCGTCCTTGTGCTCGACGATGCCGCGCACCTGGTCGCCGTCGCGCAGGATCCGGCCATAGCCCGTCGGGTCGGTCACGTTGGCGGTCATGACGGTGATCGCGTTGCCCTTGGCGCGGTGGACGGCGACGAGCTGCCGCAGCGTGTCGCCGGTGAGCATGGGGACGTCCGCGTAGGTGACGACGACGTCGCCCTCCAGGTCCTCGAGCCCGCGCAGGCCGCACCAGACCGCGTGCCCGGTGCCGCGCTGCTCCTCCTGCACCTGCGAGGTGACGGACTCGTCGAGGCGTTCGAGCTCCGCCTCCACCTGGTCCCGTAGGTGGCCCACCACGACGACGAGATGGTCCGGGACGAGCGCCGAGGCCGCGGAAACCGCGTAGCTCAGCATCGACTTGCCCGCCACCTCGTGCAGGACCTTCGCCTTCTTCGACTTCATTCGGGTGCCGCCGCCTGCCGCGAGCACGACGACTGCGGCCACGGGTGCCAGATCGGTCAAGGGGGTCTCCTTTGGAACGAGCGTGCTGAGGCCACCTTACTGCGACCGCGCCGGGCTTGTCCCCTGCGCGTGCAGTCCAGGCGACGCAATCGAGTTGGGAGCATTGCCGCAAGCCCCGAAGGTGCCGAGGGGTTCCGTCGGGGACCAGAAGCTGTTACCTTGAGCAGGCATTGCAATGATGCAAGTCAAGAACGGAGACCCCTGCGATGAGTTCCCTCGTGCTCATGGTCATCGGCCTCGCAATCATGGCGCTCGGCTACCTCGTCTACTCGAAGTACCTCGCCAATCGTGTGCTGAAGCTCGATGACGACTTCAAGACCCCCGCCCACACCATGCGCGACGACGTCGACTACGTCCCCACCAACAAGTTCATCCTGTGGGGACACCACTTCACGTCCGTCGCCGGCGCCGCCCCGATCGTCGGGCCCGCGGTCGCGATCATCTGGGGATGGCTGCCCGCCTTCCTGTGGGTGACGCTCGGCACCGTGTTCTTCGCGGGCATGCACGACCTGGGCGCGCTGTGGGCTTCACAGCGCAACAAGGGCCAATCGGTCGGTGCGCTCTCGGAGCGCTACATCGGCAAGCGCGGCTCCAACCTGTTCCTCGTCGTCATCTTCCTGCTGCTGCTGATGGTGGTCACCGCGTTCGCGGTCGTCATCACGGGCCTACTGATCGGCACCCCCAGCTCGGTCATCCCCACCTGGGGCGCGATCGTGGTGGCGCTGCTCGTCGGCATCGCCATCTACCGTCTGAAGCTGCCGCTGCTGCCGGTGACGGTGGTCGGCGTCGTGACGCTCTACGCGCTCATCGTGCTCGGCGACCGCGTGCCGGTGGTGCTGCCCGAGAACTTCCTCGGCATCGGCCCGGCCGCGTTCTGGATCCTCGTCCTGTTCGTCTACGGCGCGATCGCGTCGCTGCTGCCCGTGTGGATTCTGCTGCAGCCGCGCGACTACATCAACGGCGTGCAGCTCTTCGTCGGTCTGGCGCTGCTGTATGGCTCGGTCATCATGGCGACGATCCTCGGCGGCGACGCGGCGCAGATCGTTGCGCCGATGATCAACACCAACCTCCCCGAGGGCACCCCGAGCATCTTCCCGCTGCTGTTCGTGACGATCGCTTGTGGCGCCATCTCCGGCTTCCACGGCGTCGTCGCCTCCGGGACCAGCTCGAAGCAGCTCGACAAGGAGACCGACGCCCGCTTCGTCGGCTACTTCGGTGCCATCGGCGAGGGTCTCCTGTCGCTGGGCACGATCCTTGCGGTCGCTGGCGGTTTCGGCACCCTGGCGCATTGGGAGGAGGTCTACGACGCGTTCGGCAAGGGCGGCGTGAAGGCCTTCGTCGAGGGTGGCGGCAATCTCATGGAGCAGGGCATCGGCCTGCCGCAGTCGTTGTCGGCCACGGTGCTGGCCACCATGGCGGTGCTGTTCGCGGCGACGACGATGGATACCGGCATGCGCCTCATGCGCTTCGTCGTGCAGGAGGCGGGCAACCGCGCCGGCCTCAAGGTCAACAAGCTGGTTGCCACGCTCGTCGTCGTGGTCATCGGCCTGGCGATGACGTTCTCGCAGGGCGGCGACGGCTCCGGCGGCCTGCTCATCTGGCCGTTGTTCGGCACGTCGAACCAGCTCTTGGCGGCCCTGACGCTGTCGATCATCTCGGTCATGTTGATCCGCAAGCGCCGCAACCCGCTGCCGGCGATCCTACCGCTGCTGTTCCTGTTCGTCATGTCCTTCTGGGCTGCGATCCAGCAGGCGGTCAGCTTCACCAACCCGGAGAAGCCGCAGTGGCTGCTGTTCGCCGTCGATCTGGTCATCATCGTGTGCTCGATCTGGGTGGCGGTGGAGGCCGTGATCCACATGCGCAAGGCGGCCACGGAGCCGCCGGAGCCGGAGAATGCCGACGAGCTGCTCGAGGCCGAGCGGGAGCTCGTGTAGTTGTCCGACGACGACCGCGCGCCGGGGTGGTGGGGGCGGGCCTCCCACCGCCTCGGCGCGTTCTCGAGGCAACTCGAGATCTACTACGCCGGCCCCTACCGGCAGATGCTGGCCCGCGAGAAGCGCGACGAGGACGACTTCTTCACGCTCGTCGTGCTCGGCGAGGCCTTGGGCGTGCCCGACCCGGCCGCGTACTACACCGCCGAACTCATGCCCTACTTGTTCGACGATTTCCACCAGTGGCACCGACGCATGGGCATGCCACGCTCACCCTTGGATCACATGCCATGTTGCTAGAACGCATCGTCGGACGTCGACTGATCTTCGTCGGCGGCAAGGGCGGCGTCGGGAAGACGTCGGTCAGCGCGGCGCTCGCGCATGCCCGAGCCCAGCAGGGGGCGCGGGTGCTGCTCGTGTCCACCGACCCGGCCCACAACCTGGGCCACCTCTGGGGATGCACGCTCGGCGACGAACCCGTGCGGCTGCTCGACGCGGGCCGAGGGCTCGTCGACGGGGTGGAGGTCGACCCAGAGCGCACCGTCGAGCGCCACCTGGCTGCCGTGCATGATCTGATGATGGAGATGCTTCCCGAGCGCCTGCACGCTCCGGCGCGGCGGCATCTGGAGCTGGCGCGGACGTCGCCGGGCAGCCACGAGTCGGCGGTGCTGGAGCGCGTCGCGGAGACTGCTGCGCTCGGCCGCGACGACTATGACCTCGTCATCTACGACACCGCACCGACTGGGCACACGCTGCGCCTGCTTGCTCTGCCCGAGCAGCTCACCGGCTGGGCGGAGTCGCTGCTGCGCAACCGCGACCGCTCGGAGCGGTTCTCCGCAGCGATGTCGTCGCTGGTGACCGGGCGCGAGGTGGCCGCCGGGGACCGCGACGCCCGGCTGCGGCGCACCCTCATCCGGCGCCGGGAGCGGTTCGCGACGCTGCGCGACCAGATCGCGGATCCGACGTCGAGTGCGTTCGTGCTGGTCACGATCGCGGAGCCGATGCCGGTGGCGGAGTCGCTGGCGCTCGCCGGCGAACTCGAGCGCTTGGGCATCGACCTCGCCGCGCTCGTGGTGAATCGCCGCTCCCCCGCCGACGCCGGCCAATGGCTGGCCGACAAACGGCGTCTGGAAGACGAACAATTGGCCGCCCTCCACCGCGCAGTGCCGGAGGCTGCCGTCGAACAGCTGCCGCTGCTGGCCGGATCGGTGATGGGCGCGGCTGGCGTCGCGCGGCTGGCCGAGCTGCTGTAGGGGCGCCCGCCGCGGGGACGCTTGGCGGAGCGCGAGGCGTGGCACCCGGGGTGGGAGTCGAACCCACTTCGCTAATCCTGATTCAAAGTCAGGCGGGCCCTGCCGGAAGACCAACCCGGGTACGCCCCACCGGGTGGGGCTCGGATCATTCTAGGACACCGACTGCCCGCGGGCCATTCGTGGCGGACAGGCCCGTCTGCCTGGGTGGCGGGGCCGGTCCGCCACCTCGGCGGCACGCCCGCACGACGGCAGGCTCGTCTGCCTGAGTGGCCGGGCCGGTCAGGCCGGACGACCGGCCAACCCCGACGGCCGACCCCGCGCTCTTCGACCTTGCCCGGCCTATAGACCGGGCGAAACCGAAGAACCCGGGCAAACCGTCGAAGAGCCCCGCCAAACCCGAACTCACCCCACAAACACGAGCAACCGCCCCCGACGACACGCCCGGCCGGCCCGCATGGGTGGCCGGACACGCCCGCCCGACGACACACTCGCCCGCATGGGCGGCCGGGCCGGCCCCGACGGCCGACCCCGCGCTCTTCGACCTTGCCCGGCCTATAGACCGGGCCAAACCGAAGAACCCGGGCAAACCGTCGAAGAGCCCCGCCAAACCCGAACTCACCCCACAAACGCGAGCAAGCACCCCCGACAAACTTTTCCACAGATTCGCTCAGATGTGGGAATTCGTCAGCCTTCGTGTCCATACTGAGGGAAACGACGGCACAACGGACGGAGAGACGATGGGGACGGCACGGACGCGTTGCTTCGGCACGGGCGACGAGCTCTACGAGCGCTACCACGACGAGGAGTGGGGCCGCCCGCTGGAGGTCAGCGCCGACGAGCGGGAGCTGCTCGAGAGGTTGGCGCTGGAGGGCTTCCAGTCGGGGTTGAGCTGGCTGACGGTGTTGCGCAAGCGGCCGGCGTTCAGGGAGGCGTTCGACGGATTCGCCCCCGACGTCGTCGCGGCCTACGACGAGCAGCACGTCAGGCGGCTCTTGGGCGACGCACGCATCATCCGCAACGAGCTCAAGATCCGCGCCACCATCCGCAATGCGCAGGCCCTCGTCGCGCTCCACGAGGCCGGAGGCAGGCTCGAGTCCATCTTGGAGGAGCATCGGCCCGACGAGCACCTCGCGCCGGTCACCGCCGGCGAAGGGCTGAGTCAGTCCGAGGAGTCGCGGGCGCTCGCCAAGCGACTGAAGGCGCTCGGCTTCACGTTCGTGGGCCCGGTGACGATGTACGCGCTCATGCAGGCCGTCGGCATCGTCGACGACCACGCCGCCGACTGCTGGCTCCACGACGCGCACCGCCGTCGGACGGACGGCTCGAGGTCACCGGTGCGATGACGCGACGAATGCGAGAAGATGGGAGGCATGGCTGCCTCTCCCACTCGCCCCCGAGCCCGGCGCACCCGGGTGCGCATGACCTCTGCCGAGCGCCGGGAGCAGCTCATCGCCGTTTCGCGGGAGTTGTTCGCTGCGAAGGGGTTCGAGGGAACGAGCGTGGAGGAGATCGCGGCCAGCGCCGGGGTGTCGAAGCCCGTCGTCTACGAGCATTTCGGAGGCAAGGAGGGCGCGTACGCCGTCGTCGTGGACCGGGAGACCCGCCGCCTGCACGACGCCATCCGTGTCGCACTCACGACGACGGGCGCGCGGTCGCGCGAGTTGCTGGAGCTCGGCGCGCTGGCGCTGCTCGACTACATCGACGAGTGCCCCGACGGCTTTCGTATCCTCGCCCGCGACTCGTCGGCCACGCAGCCAGTGGGGTCGTTCGCCTCGATCCTTTCCGACATCGCCGCTCAGGTGGAGGACATCCTGGCCGCGCAGTTCAAGCGCCGCGGGCACGACCCGCAATACGCAGGCCTCTATGCCCAGGCGCTCGTCGGATTGGTGGCGCAGACGGGCCACCGCTGGCTGGAGGATCGCGAGCCCGACAAGGAGATTGTCGCGCGCCACCTCATCAACCTGGCGTGGAACGGCATGGCGCACCTGAAACCCGACCCGCAGTTGATCGTGGAGAAGTCCAGGGCCGCACGAGCCAACGACTCAAACGGCACCGACGCAGACGGCACGGACGCAGACGGCACCGGCGCAGCCGACGGCTGACGGCCGCTACTGCTCGATCATCACCTGGGCGCCGGCGACGGGACCCGTGGCGCTCCTGACGGCCCGCACGCCGGAGAACACGGCCAGGGTCTGCCCGAGGCGTTGCGCTTCGTCCTCGTCGCCGACGAGGAAGGCGCAGGTGGGGCCGGAGCCGGAGATGATCGCGCCGAGCGCGCCCGCGTCGAGGCCGAGCTGCAGTGTCCGCTGGAGGGTGGGCTGGAGACTGATCGCGGCCTCCTGCAGGTCGTTCATCAGCGCGGCACCCACTCCCGGCACATCGCCCGCAAGCAGCGCCCCGACGAGCGCCTCCGGCAACTGCGTGGGCCGCGGCGACGACCGCCGATCGAACTCTCGGAACACTGCCGGCGTGGACAGGCCCCCGTGGGACAGCGCGAACACCCAGTGGTAGGTGCCGCGCGCGGGGATCGGGGCGAGCTTCTCGCCTCGGCCGGTGCCGTGCACCGTGCCGCCGACGAGGAGGAACGGCACATCGGAGCCAAGCTGGGCGGCGAGCGTCCGGAGCTCTTCGCGCGGCGCGTGGATGCCCCACAGCTCCGAGCAGGCGAGCAAGGTGCCTGCGGCGTCGGCTGAGCCGCCGGCCATGCCGCCGGCGACGGGGATGCGCTTGCGGATCGTCAGGGCCACGCCCGAGTCGACGCCGTAGTGGGAGGCGACGAGCTTCGCTGCCCGGGTGGCGAGGTTGGTGTCGTCGACGGGTAGGAAGGCCGCGCCCTCCCCCTGGAAGGCGAGCCGGAACTCCCCCGCGGGCAGGGGCTCGGCGACGATCTCGTCGCACAGCGACACTGCTTGGAACACAGTGCCGAGCTCGTGGTAGCCCTGCTCGTCGGTGCCACCGACGCACAGGGCGAGGTTGACCTTGCCGGGTACGCGGACATGCACTGGGGTCATGGCCCCAACCTATCCCGTCCAGGGCAAGTCGGGGCCACGGAAACGCCTTGCGGTGTCCTCGACGTCACGCCTTAGGCGACGGCAGGTGCCGGGCAATCGCCGCAAACTGGCGGATGTCGAGCGTCTCCCCGCGAGCCTCGGGAGAGATGCCCTCGGCCTCCATCGCCGCGCTGGCCGCGGTCGACGAGCCGAACAGCCCCGACAGCGCCGCCCGGAGCATCTTGCGGCGCTGCGCGAAGGCCGCGTCGACGACGGCAAACGTCGCCTTCCTGTCGCCTGGCGGGGGCTCTCGTCGGGTGATCCGCACGAGCCCGGAGTCGACGTTCGGCACCGGCCAGAACACGGCGGGCCCGACTGTGCCTGCGCGGACTGCCTCCGCGTACCACGCCATCTTCGCTGACGGCACCCCGTAGATCTTCGTCCCGGGTTGCGCGACGAGTCGGTCGGCCACCTCGAGCTGCACCATCACCAGGCCGCGGTCCCACTCGTCGAAGCGCTCCAGCAGCCGCAGCAGCACCGGCACGGACACGTTGTACGGCAGGTTCGCGACGACCGCCGTCGGCTGCCGCCCCGGCAGCGCCTCCACCTCGAGCGCGTCGGCATGCACCACCTGCAGCCGGGCGGCCGCGTCGTCTCCGAGCCGTTCCGCCACCGTGCGGGGCAGCCGCGCGGCCAGCGAGTCCTCGATCTCGACGGCCGTGACACTCGCCCCGGTCTCCAGCAGTCCGAGGGTCAGTGACCCAAGGCCGGGGCCGATCTCCAGCACCTGGTCGTCGCCGGTGATGCCGGACAGGCCGACGATGCGCCGGACGGTGTTGGGGTCGTGGACGAAGTTCTGGCCGCGCTGCTTCGTCGGACGCAGGCTCAGCTCGTCGGCGAGGCGGCGGATGGAGGCAGGGTCGAGGAGGCCGAGGTCAGGCATCGTCGCCCCACCGTCCGCCGTAGGCAGCCCAGGTGTTGGCCGTGACGGCGTCGCAGAACTCGCCCAGCTCGACACCCAGCAGGTCGGCGAGGAAGCGCGTCGTGTGCGCGACGAGGTAGGGGGCGTTCGACTTGCCGCGCTGCGGCTTCGGCGTCAGGTACGGCGCGTCCGTCTCGACGAGCACCTTCGCCAGCGGCGTGGCAAGCGCCGCCTCGCGCAGGCTGCCCGCAGACCCGAACGTCACCACCCCCGGATACGACAGCCAGAAGCCGCGGTCGACGCACGCGCGGGCGAAGTCGGCGTCGCCGGAGAAGCAGTGCATCACCACGCGTTCGGGCGCACCCTCGTCATCGAGGATGCGAAGGATGTCGGTGTGCGCGTCGCGGTCGTGGATCACGAGCGTCTTGTCGTGGCGCTTCGCCCACGCGATGTGCCGACGAAAGGCCCGCTCCTGCGCGAGCTTCCCGTCCTCGTCGCGAGTGCGGTAGTGGTCGAGGCCGGTCTCCCCCACGGCCGTCGCCTCCGGCACCATCGCCTCGATCTCCGCGAGCGTCGCCTCGAGCGGCTCGTCGCCCTCCCGCGTGAAGATCAGGGCCGCATCGTTGGGGTGCAGCGCGACGGCGGCCGCCACCGTCGGGTGCGCCGCGGCGAGCGCGAGCACGTGCCGGCAGCTCTCGATGTCGTAGCCGACGTCCACCAGATGCGTCACCCCCACCTGCGCGGCCAACGCGATCGAGTCGTCGGGGCTCAACCCCGAGTGGCGCTGCGTGGACAGCGTGTGCGTGTGATTGTCGACGATGCCCCTCGGCAACGCCTCGGGTAGGCCTGGCAGCCCCAACTCATCCAACACGGTCATCCTCGGCCCTCCTTGTCGGCCACCGCGGCCGCATACAGTGCTTTGCGCCTGGCACCCGTGAGTGCCGCCACTTCCGCGACGGCAGCGCTCAGTGCCATCCCGTCGGCCATCCGCGCCCGGACGAGTCCGAGGGCGTCGTCGGGAGAGGTCTGGGTGGGGGTGGCGCCGTCGACGACGACCGTCACCTCCCCGCGCACCCCGCCAGCGGCCCACGCGCGTGCCTGCGCGATCGTGCCGCGCACGACCTCCTCGTGCGGCTTCGTGAGCTCCCGGCAGACGGCGACGCGGCGGCCCTCGCCCAGCGTGGCGGCCGCGTCGGCCAGGAAGTCCTCTAGCCGGTGCGGGGCCTCGAAGAACACCATCGTGCGTTCCTCCGTGGCGAGCGCGTCCAGTCGGCGACGACGTTCCCCGGCCTTGCGGGGCAGGAACCCCTCGAAGCAGAAGCGGTCGACCGGCAGCCCCGAGACCGCCAGCGCGGTCAGCACCGCCGACGGGCCCGGCAGCGCGGTGACCCGAAGGCCCGCGTCGAGGAAGGCGGCGACCACCCGGTAGCCCGGATCGGACACCGACGGCATACCCGCGTCCGTGATGAGTGCGACGATCTGCCCCGACTGCGCCGCGGCGACGAGCTCCGGGGTGCGCTCGGACTCGTTGCCCTCGAAGTAGCTGACGATCCGGCCCTGGGCGGTGATGCCGAGGCGCCTCAGGAGCGTCACCGCCCGTCGCGTGTCCTCCGCCGCGACGATGTCTGCGCTGGTGAGAAGCTCACGCAGCGCATCGCTCGCGTCGCGGCTCGACCCGATGGGGGTGGCCGCGAGGATCAGGGCTCCGGCAGACATGGGCCCAGCCTATCGCCAGCACGCGGGGGCCGCGGGTCGTCGTCGGTGGGGCGTGGACAGTGCTTGGTTAGACTTCCCTGCGTGATGACAACGATCGACGCGCTCGAGGACGGCCGCCTGCGACAGGATCGGGTGGTCGCCTGGCTGGTGACGCTCGCCATCACGGCGTTCGCGTTCGTGCTGCGGTTGGCGGGGTTGGCGAATCCGAACAAGCTGATGTTCGACGAGACGTACTACGCCAAGGATGCGTGGGCGATCATGCAGCACGGCTACGAGATGGATTGGAAGAAGGACGCCAACGAGCAGATCGTGCTCGGCAACATCGACCAGATGACCGACAAGGCCGCGTTCATCGTGCATCCGCCGCTGGGCAAGCTGCTGATCGGCTGGGGCGAGCAGTTGTTCGGGTTCACGTCATTCGGGTGGCGGGTTTCCGCGCTCGTCGCGGGCACGTTGCTGGTGCTTTTCACGATCCGTCTGGCCAGGCGGCTGTCGCGCTCGACGCTCGTCGGTGCGCTCGCGGGCATCCTGTTGACGGTCGACGGGCTCGCGTTCGTGATGAGCCGGATCGCGTTGCTCGACATCTTCCAGGCCACGTTCGCCGTCGCGGGCCTGGCTGCGCTGGTCGCCGACCGCGACTGGTTCAGGCACCGCCTGGCCAACCATCTACGACGCCACGAGCTGCCGGACCTCGACGGCGCCTTCGGCCCGATGGTGTGGTGGCGGCCCTGGCGGCTCGCCGCGGGCGTACTCCTCGGGGCCTCGTGCGCGGTGAAGTGGAACTCGATCTTCATCGTCGCCGTGTTCGGGATCGTCGCGGTGTGCTGGGACTGGGGTGCGCGGCGCCTGGCCGGTGCGCGGCATGCGTGGCGGTCGCTGCTGGTCGACGCGCCGCGTGCGTTCGTCGCGCTGGTCGTCGTCGGGCTGGGCACCTACGTCGCGACGTGGTACCGCTGGCTGGGCAGCGACGGCGGCTGGGGGCGCGACTGGGGCGCGCGGCACCCGGAGAACTGGGTGACGAAGACGTTCGGCGAAGGACTGTCGTCGCTGTGGAACTACCACGTGAAGATGTACGAGTTCCACACCGGCGACCACATGATGCGCGAAGCCACGCACACCTACGAGGCGCATCCGGCGGGCTGGCCGTTGATGATCCGCACGACGGGGTTCGCCGCCGAGAACGGCATCGAGGCCGGGCAGCAGGGCTGCGACGCGGTCGGCACCACCTGTCTGCGGGTGGTCTCGGCGATGGGCACGCCGCTGCTGTGGTGGGCGGCCGCTGCGGCGCTGGTCTACGCGCTGTGGCTGTGGATCGCGCGCCGCGACTGGCGTTTCGCGTTGCCGATCCTGGCGGTGATGGCGACGTGGCTGCCGTGGTTCCGGTACGCCGGCCGGCCCACGTTCTTCTTCTACTCGATCATGCTGATCCCGTTCACGACGACGATCCTCGCCATGGTCCTGGTGCGCTTCCTTGGCCCCGCCGATCACCCGCTGCGACGGCGCCGGGCGATCGTCGTCGGGGTGCTCGTCGGGCTCATCATCCTCAACTTCGCCTTCATCCACCCTGTGCTCACCAATGAGTTGCTGACCAGGCCGGAGTGGATGTTGCGCATGTGGCTGGGCACCTGGATTTGAGCCCGGCCGGGGATCGTCGGAGCGCGCCGGTGGGCGGGCCGGCGATCATCGGCGGTGTCGGAGTACCCAGCTGCGCACGCCGGCGCGCATGCGGCGCGTCATCGGCAGTGCGCGCCCGTCGCGGCGCAGCCCGACGAGCGTCTCGCCGAGCCACAGCCCGGAGGCGGTGCCGTTCATGAGCTCGCCTCGGCCGTTGCCGCGCGCGTAGAAGCCGCCGGGGATGGCGGAGACACCGACGACGGGCCGCCCGTGGTCGGAGGGGTCGATGGCGAGGCTGCCGACCGCCCTCACCTCGGCTCCCGCCTCGACGAGCTCCTGTTCGAGCTCCCGGCAGGCGTCCTCGATCTTGCCGAGCGTCGACTTCTGCCCGACGACGAGGCATTCGTCACCGTCGGGGCGGATCAGCCAGGCTGGCCCTTCGGCGCGCAGTTCGACCCAGCCGATTGGTTCGGCAAGCCGGGCGGTCACCGTCGGGATCCATTGGGCTGGGCCGACGCGTGCCATGCGGCCCCACGGGGAGATGCCGAGGGTGTCGATGCAGGCGGAGGCGGCGACGGCGCCGGGCTCGCGCGCCCAGGCGAGGTTGTTGCGGAACGCCACCCCCGTCGCGCCTTCCTTGCGGCGCACGTGCGTGACGGTGACGCCGTGGACCACCTGCGCGCCGGCCTCGACGCTTTGCCGCCGCAGTTCCTTCGCGTAGGCGAGGGGGTCGACGACGAGCGCCTGGGAGGTGAGGGCGCCCTGGGCGACGTCGACCTCGGCTCCGGCTTGTTCGAAGAGCCGTGCGAGGGCTGCGAGGTCGGTGAGGCTCGCGTCGCCCATCGAGCGGTCGACGAAGCCGAGTTGGCGGCCGCGCTCGTTGGCTTCGGAGAGGACGCTGCGGATGAACGCGGTGCCGCGGACGTTGCGTTCGATGTGTTCGATGGTGACGCCGTCGCCGTACTCGGCGCGCATGTCGGCGACGGTGTTGGCGTGGCCTGCGGCGGCGACCCCGTGGCCGATGGCGGCGCTGCGGTGCTCCATGTTGGGGTCAAGGACGACGACGTCGAATCCTTCGCGCGCGAGCGTCCGCGCCGCGGTGAGTCCTGCGACGGTGGCCCCGAGGACGACGACGTCGTGCATCATGTGCTGCAGTTTACCGACGTCGGGCTAGGATTCCGGGGACACCTGCGAGAAGAGGGCGACATGGACGATCTCCAGCTTCGGTTCCGCGACGCGATGGCGCGTGTCCCGGCGCCGGTGACGGTGGTGACGACGATGCTCGACGGGGTCCCGTTCGGCACGACGGTCTCGGCGTTCGCATCGCTGTCGTTGACGCCCCCGATGGTAGTGTTCGCGCTGGACAACCGTGGCGGCATGAAGGACCGCATCCTGAGCGCAGGCCGGGTGGGCATCAACATCTTGGGCGGCGATCAGCCGGAGCTCGCCCGTCGATTCGCGTCGCCGGTGGACCGCTTCGAGTCGGTGGCCTGGGAGGTGCACGACGGCGTCCCTCGGCTGGGCGGGGTGGCGGCGTTCGTGCACTGTGGGGAGGTGACCGCGTTGCCCGGCGGGGACCACACCGTCGTGCTGGGGATGTGTGACGATGCGTTGACGCTGGGGGATGCGTCGCTGTCATATCATCTGCGCATGTTTCACTCCGTCCCGCCGACGGGTCTCTGAGGCCGCGCCCGCCTCGTCCGGGATGCCGGACGGTCGCGTCTCGGGGGGCCCGGGTTGCCGTCGACCGCCCCCGCCGGGCATCCGGTACGGCGAGTAGGGTGTTGGGGTGACCACCACCGTGCAGTTGTCCTCGGCCACGCGCGTCGCGGACATGTTCAAGATCGGCATCGGCCCCTCGTCGTCGCACACCGTGGGCCCCATGCGTGCGGCCGCACTGTTCGCGGCCCGGCTCGAGGGGTTGCCCGTGGCGCGCATGACGGCGCGGCTGACGGGAAGCCTCGGCGCTACCGGCCGCGGCCACATGACCGACCGTGCCGTGATCCTCGGCTTCCAGGGGTATGCGCCCCAGACGGTGCCGGCGGACGTCGTCGCGGATTGCCTCCGGCTCACCCAGGAGCGCGGGCTGATCGTCGTCGCGGGGCGCGATGTGCCGTTCGAGATCGACCGCGACGTCGTGTTCGAGCCGCGCACCCTCCTCCCCTTCCACGTCAACGGCCTCGTCTTCAACGCTTTCGACGCCGACGGCGAGGAGTTGGCGCACGGCACGTACTATTCGACCGGCGGCGGCTTCGTCAGTGAGCAGATCGACGACGGGCACGTCGTCTCGCTGGATGCGCTGCCGGAGGATGCCGCCCCGGAGCCGTTCCCGTACAACAATGCGGGGGCGCTGCTGCGGATCTGCGCGGCGGAGGGGATGTCGATCTCGGAGATCGCGCGCGCCAACGACGGCTCCGGCGAGGACCTCGACCAGTATCTCGACCTCGTGCACAAGACGATGAACGAGTGCATCGAGGCGGGGATCAACGCCACGGGCATCCTTCCCGGCGGGCTGAACGTGCCCCGTCGGGCGCGCCGGTTGCGTGAGCAGCTCATGACGAGGGATTTCGAGCGGGGGCCGAGCTGGCAGTCGTCGAACGACCCGATGGCGGGCATCGATTGGGTCAACCTGTACGCGCTGGCCGTGAATGAGGAGAACGCGGCCGGGCAGCGGGTGGTGACCGCCCCGACGAATGGTGCGGCCGGCGTCATCCCTGCGGTGCTGCGCTACTACGAGCGGTTCGTGCCCGGGGCGGATCGCGACGGTGTGCGACGCTTCCTGCTCGCTGCCGCGGCGATCGGGGCGATCATCAAGGCGAATGCGTCGATCGCGGGTGCCGAGGTGGGCTGCCAGGGCGAGGTGGGTTCGGCGTCGGCGATGGCTGCCGCCGGGTTGGCCGAGGCGCTCGGCGGCACGCCGCAGCAGGTGGAGAACGCCGCGGAGATCGCGATGGAGCATTCGCTCGGCCTCACCTGCGACCCGGTGGCCGGCCTCGTCCAGATCCCCTGCATCGAACGCAACGCCATCGCGGCGGTCAAGGCCATCAATGCCGCACGCATGGCGATGTGGAGCGACGGCCGGCACCAAGTGCCGCTCGACACCGCCATCAAGACGATGCGCGACACCGGCAAGGACATGCTGAGCAAGTACAAGGAGACCTCGGAGGGCGGGCTGGCCGTCAACGTCATCGAGTGCTGACCCTGCGCGCGTGGCCTGCCGTGCCTCTCCGTGCCAAGCACCCGGACTTCCCTGATGCGCAGGGTCCTCGTCGCCCCACGAGGAAGCTCGAAGGTGAGGCTCGCGCCGGTTTCCGCGGCTGGGGGTGCAAAGCTGCGACGAGGACCTCGCGGCGACCGCGTGGGAGGGCGGTGATCGGGGGCATCTCGAACGGCCTCAGCAGGGTTCGGCTTGGCCCTCCACGTCGGCGACGACCCACCGTCCGTCGTCGGTCCGCTGCATGGTGTAGTGGCCTCGCATCGTCGCGACGTTCTCCTTCCCTTCCACCCGGTACTCCTTGCCGGTCGCTTCGACGACGCGCTGCTGCTTCGTGAAGTCCTTGCACATGGTCAAACGCGCCTGCCACTCTCCCGACGCACCCTGCCGTGGAGCCTCTATGGCCAGGTCGCGGAAGCTCAGGTCCCCCACCCGGATCACGCCAGCTTCCCGCCACGAACGGATCGAGCTGATCGCGCGCTCCGTACGCACCCCCGTCGTCGTCTAGACCAACGACGAGAAGTCACTGAGCGACGAATCCTTCCGGAAGCGATCATCCTCGCGCTCATATTCCTCCCATCCCTCGCGGATCGCAGCGACTTCCTCCGATTCCTCCGCAGGAGCCGGGGGGGGGAACGACTCATGCCCCGACGACAGGCTCGACGAAGCGCTGGGGCTCGGATCGGGGCTCGGATCGAGGCTCGAATCAGGGCTGAGCGACGGGCTCATGCTCGGTGACGCGCTCACCGATTCCGGCGCCGAAGGCCTGACGGAGGCGGAGGTCGTCGTCGGCACCGACGACGAGGCGCCCCCGCCTTCCCCCGAGGAGCCAGCGCACGCCGTCAGCGCGACGGCCATTGCCGCGGGCAGCACGGCCCGGAGCACGCGAAACAACATCACGACATCCTTCCTGACAAGCCATCACATGGAAGAAGCAGCGCGACCGATGGGGTCACATCACCGAGGGCTGCACAGCCCGGACCCACACGGCCGCACTGCTGCGCACGCGTAGAGCGAGAGGCCGTGTCAGCGTCGGCAGATGCCATTCCCGCCGACACGTCACCGGTTCTTGGTAGTTGTGGCAAGCACTTGGACTTCACCGATGCGCAGGGTCCTCGTCGTCACCCGCGGGAACTCGAAGGAGCCGCTGGCGCCCACCCCCTGCCAGTCCACGATCCAGCGGGAGGTGAACGTCGACGTGTACTCGCCTTCCCGTTCAAAGCCCAACTGGCTTCCGCACACCACGGGGGTGAGGCGATCCATCGTGCGCGGGTTGAACTTCTTCCACCGCTTGCACACCACCGGCTTGCTCCCGTCTCCCAGATCCCACTGGATCGAGTGCAGCCGAGCAGTCAACGAGACCGTGTAGCCGCGATCCGTGGCGCGCGCAGAGATCGGCCCGGTCGTGTTGGGCGACTCCTTGGCAGGCCACATCCACAACGGCATCCCGACGATCCCCAGCGCATCGGGATCGACTTCGAGCGGCTTCGGGATCGTCACCGGATCGATCGGCTGCAGGTTGATGCTCGCCATGATCTGCCAGGCCATCGCCTCCGGGTCCGGTGCCGGCTGATCCGCGCCAGCGGGCAACCACGTCAGGAACGTCATCCCCGAATCTGGCACCATCCCGCCCTCGGGGCGGACGCAGCTGTAGACGGCACCTTCCTCGTCCTCATGTCCGCGCCAGATTGGGTCGGTCTTCGGAGGCTGGGGGTCAGCCTTCCGACACCACATCTGATAGCCCTGCAGCCAGGTACCGAACGCATTCTGACAAGCGATCTCCTTGCCAGCAAACGTACACACACGACGAGCGCTTGACGAGGAGCCTCCGGAGCCAGGTGGTACCAGATACTCGCCACCCTGGCCGATGATGACGATGACTCCCGTGCCTCGGTCAGCGCGCCCTCCCCCGTCCGCCCGTGCGGTGAATGGCGCGGAAAGCACGAGGATGGCCACTAGACAAAGCGCTATCACCCGGAGCATGAGTTCTCCAGGATCCGGCCGTCGGCGACCACCCAACGTCCAGCAGCCGACTCCACCATCTCCAGCTCGATCAGCATCGTCGGTGCTTGCTGAAGATCACCAGTGGCGTAGTCCTCGCCAGTGGCCTCGACGATTGTCCGCTGCGCGGTGAAGTCCTTGCAGGCCGTGACCAGGGCTGTCTTGGCTCCCTGCTCGTCCTGCCCTGTGCGTCGAATCACGACATCCCTGAAGGCCAGATCGCCAACGCGCACCATTCCAGCCTCTCGGTACTTCCGCATCGACTGGACAAGAAAGTCGACTTCCTTGCCTGTTGCTGTCGCGGTGAGCGCCGAAAGATCGCTGAGGCTGGGGTCCTTCATGTATCGGTCGAACTGCCGCTCATACTCCTCCCAACCCTCACGAATCGCAGCGACCTCCTCAGACTCCCCTTCAGGTGCCGGAGGGAACGACTGATGCCCCGACGGACTCGGCGAAGAACTGGGACTCGGCGAAGAACTGGGACTCGGCGACGGGCTCGCACTCGGTGTCGCGCTCACCGCCTCCGACGAAGCAGCCGGCTCCGGCACAGACGCCGAAGCCGAGGGCGTCGTCGGCACCGACGCATCCTCACCCGGATCACGGGGCTGCCCTCCACATCCAGTCATCAACAAGGCAATGGCAGTAGTCGCGGGCAACGTTGCCCAGAAGAGTCGAAGCGTCATCACAAGGCCCTTCCGCTCAAGATCGGGAGTACGGGACAACCCTTGCAACCGATTGGGTCACGTCTCGGAGTTCTCCACACCCAGTCCCAACGCAATCGCCCGACGGCAACCCGTCGACGATCCGACGACGATCGGGAACAGCGCCGTCGGATCTCGGACACAAGAGGGCCAACCCAAATTGGCACCGCTATCGACCGTGGAGCCGGGGCGGGATGGCAGGCGGGAGCAGCCATCCGCGCGAGGGCGTCGCGCGCAGCGGTGGACGCCCTCCACACCCTCATGGCCAGGCTGGATCGAGTCGACCTTCGCCCTTGGCAGTTCAGATTGGCGCAACGGCCCCTGATGGCCCCGCACCCAGTTCACGAATGCACTCTGACAAGCACGCTCCCCACTGGAGAGAGTCCCGACACGGCGACCACCTGACCACGAATCGCCAGTCCCAAGGGACGGTCGCTGCCCACAGCCGACGACGTCCGCTCCGTCGATCCCTCTCCTGTGGGAGCTGGGGGTCGGCAATCGCCGGCACCCCTGATCCGGCCAAGCGCATGGCGGCAAGAGCGATTCGCGCGGCGGACTTCAACACGACTTCCCCAGCGACTTGCCGTCGGCGACAACCCATCTCCCGCCACTAGCCTGCTGCATCGTCAACTCGATCCGCACCAAATCCGCCGTCTCAGCCCCAGACACCCGCCGCGGCTCGCCAGTGGACTCAATGATCAACTGCTGAGCAGTGAAGTCCTTGCACGGACGCACCACAGCCTGCATCGAACCATCCGGAGCCTTGGTGGGGACCCCGATCTCGACATTCCTAAAGGACAAGTCACCGATCCTCACGACACCCTCGTCACGGTGGATACGAATCTGATCGACCACATACGTCGATTCAGCACCCGTGGTCGTCGCGACAAGGTCCGACAAATCCTCGATCGTCGAATCATGCATGTAGCGATCGAGCTGCCGCTCATACTCCTCCCAACCCTCACGAATCGCCGCCGCCTCCTCGGACTCCCCTTCAGGTGCCGGAGGGAACGACTGATGCCCCGACGGACTCGGCGAAGGACTGGGACTCGGCTTCGAGCTCGGCGACGGTCTCGCACTCGGCGACGGCGTGGGCTCCGACGGCGATCCCTCGGCAGGAGCGCTCGTCGGGCTGACCGTCGCTACGCCAGCCTGCCCTTCGCCGGACTGTGCCGCGCATCCGGCGAGCAACATCACCATGACGCTCATGGGCAGTGCTGCCCATCCACGTTGAGGTCTCATCGTCTGGCCCCCTGATCGTGAAGCATTGTTCCGTGGCCACCTTTGCAAGCGACGGGGTCATTTCTTGGAGTTCTCCACAGATCAGGTTGATTCGCACCCCGGAAACTTCGATCGGCCTGCGCTTCAACGCGTGTGGTCGGACCTCGCCACGGTTGGGATGGCCGGACGAGAGGTCGCTGACCCGTAACCCACGCAGACTGCCGACAGGCCAGTTTGGAGCATCAGCTCAGAGGTGGTAGTTTGGTGCCTCGCCTGGGGCTATGGCGCAGTTGGTAGCGCGTCTCGTTCGCAATGAGAAGGTCAGGGGTTCGAATCCCCTTAGCTCCACCAGATCGGACGTAGTAGAACACCTGACATCGTTGGGTGTGAGGGCGGCGAACGGCTCGTTGAGCTGGATCGCCGCTTTTTCGTCTTCGGTGATGAGGCTGTGCTGGTAGAAGGCTTGGTTGGCGAGCCGTTTCCCCTACTCATCGGTGCGCTCGTACGTCCGGCCGCAGTCGGCCAAGAATCGTAGCGCGGTAGCGAGGAGTTGTCGGGGGCCTTCATGGTCGTGCCACTCGGCCTCCAGGCGCTTGGTGACATCGACCAGAGCGATCCTGATCCGGTCTTGGTGCCGTTTCAACGTGGGTAGGTCGATGGCGTCGGCGAAGTGGGCTTCGAGGAGCTTGTCTGCCTGAATCGGCCTGGGTTTCGTTCCTATCGGTTTCCCTGTCCGGCGGTCGCCGGGAGGCCTGATTCGAGGTCAGCGTAGTACGCGTCCTCGATCTCGATCGGGGTGCGCATGCCGAGTTCGCCGTGCAGGCGTTGATGGTTCCACCACCACACCCATTCGAGCGTCGCGAGCTCGACCTGCTCGACGGTCCTCCAGGGGCCGCGCTGGCGGATCAGCTCGGTCTTGTAGAGGTTGTTGACCGCCTCGGCGAGGGCGTTGTCATACGAGTCCCCGACGGTTCCCGTCGAGGGTGTTGCGCCAAGCTCGACGACCCGGTC
>JHVD01000008.1 GCA_000619965.1 Propionibacteriaceae bacterium P6A17 | reverse complement strand
CGCGACCCAGTCCAGCTCCCCGCGCTGATGCGTGAGGGACTGGACCTTCTCGAGCACGCGCGCCCAGACGCCCTGCTCCGACCAGCGATTGAAGTTCTTGTAGATCGTGTTCCAGTTCCCAAACCGCTCCGGCACATCCCGCCACGGAGCGCCCGTGCGGTACCGCCACGCGGTCGCCTCCACCACCATTCGGCGCTCCACCGGCGGACGGCCCGTCGCCTTCGGAGCCGGAAACAGCGGACCGATCACGGCCCAGGCCTCATCGGAGATCTCGTTACGCGCCACACCCTCAATCGTGGCCCGCGTGCCGACGATCCCCCTTTAGCAACACGCCCTAGGCGTACTTCGTAGTCAAACGGATTTCAAAAGAGGTTCAAGTCCTCTCTCGGACACGTCGACGGGACCCCCGCTGACAAGGCGAAACGCCAAGTCAGCGGGGGTTCTCCCTTTCCTCCAACTGCGCGATGACGCGACACGACGCGCCAGGGAATCCCGTTCAAGAGCATCCCTCAACGACGGTCGAGGGAGGCCCCGTGGTACTGCGAGCGATTGGCAAGTCTGAGCAGGTCGCCCGGTGGGAGGCGCAGTTCCGCAGGCGGCTTCGGTGCGCGTCTCGCGTGATGCTCCGATCAGGACGTGGCCGCGCGGCAAGGATTCGCGGGTGACGGAGTACGTCGAGCGGCTCGGTCAGGCGGTGGCTGCAGGCGAGGCCAAGCACGACCGCTCCCCGGCGCTGACCCGGCACGTCCTCAACGCCGAGCGTCGACAGACCCGGACCGGTTACCTGCTCTACAAGGAGTTCCCGGACTCGCATCGCAAGATCGACGCGGCCTATGCGGCGGTCCTTGCTTGGCGGGTACGGATCGAGGCGATCGGCTCCGGATTCGCCCGGACGCCCCGCGAGCGCAAGACCAGACGCCTGCACCACCGCAAGTTCACCACCAGATGATCGGAAGGAGGATTTGCCGATGCCGCGACTGCTGACCTCAGGCGAGCGGGATGTCCTTCAGCGTCTCCGCGGAGAGCGAGCTCGCCCAAGCGGTGATCGACGCCTACCGGCAGTCGAATGCGTCGTGGGTCGAGATGCAAGCCATCAAGTCGGCGCTGCGGCATGGCCCGGCGTTCGTGTTCACCACGAAGGGTGACGTCGAGCTCGGCGAGCCGCAGGTCGTCGTCTCCGTCTGTGCCGCGGCCCACGCCACGGCGCTCATCGACTGGCGCACGCGTCGCGTCGAGGCAGCGCTGGAGTCTCTCGGCGGGCAACTCTGGAACGTCTATCTTCCGGGGCAACTCACACTACAAGGGAATGGACCCAACCAGATCGGCAGCATCACGGTCAGGTACTTGCCGCAGGGCATGTCCATCAGCGCCCAGACGTGCTCCAGCAACGCCCGGGAATCGTCGCTGCCTTCGTGCGCAACCGGCGCCGGTCGATCTGCTCGGCGGGCGCTGGCAGCGCTGGGCCGGTGAGCATCCGCCGGGCCGTGCACCGCCCCATTCCCGTCGTCGACATCACCTCGTCAAGGATCCGTCCCCGATCTGTCTTCGATGCCCGCGCATACGCGGCCCTGAGCTTGTTCGTCACCTGGTGTCTCGCGGCCATCGGAATCTTGACTTCCACTCGGCAAGGTTCGCGCTCAAAGAAGCTGAGGCACGTCACGCCATACACCGCCATGGCGCCTGGCCGGCACTCTTTCGACGCGCTTCCATCCGCGCACTTCTGTGAGGGCCGCGCGGCCCGCTGATCCCCTCCTGCCTCGGGTGGCCGAGCCCGACGGCGCGACTGATTGCGATCCAGATTCGTTCAGCTCGGCGTGTCGCAGCCCCCAGCACCATCTGGAGTGCATTCAGTCACGCCCGTCGGCTCGGACCCCCTTGGCGCCTGTGGGAAACTGAACCCATGAGCTCCCCCATCTGGTCCGGTGGCGACCCTTGGTTCCGAATCGGTCGCCTCGAGGTCACCACCACCATCGGCGTCACGCTGCTCGCCACGATCGCGACCGTCCTCGGCGCCTTCGGCGGCTGGGGGGCCAGGACTGTCTTCACGGCCCAGCAGGTACTCTCCGGGGAGCTGTGGCGCGTGGTCACCTGGCCTTGGGTGGACGGACTGTCCGCGTGGACCATCTTGACGTTCCTGGTCTTCTGGTATTTCGGCAACTTGGTCGAACGCGAACTCGGGCGACAGGCCATGCTTCGCTTCCTCCTCGAGATCTGGGCAATGGCAACGGCGGCACACCTGCTCGTGGGGCTGATCCTGCCCGGCTCCACACTGCTCTTCGGGCTGGGCACGTTCCAGTTCATCCTGCTCCTGCTGTTCATCGCCGAGGCACCCCGCAGGCCCTTCCTGTTCGGCATCCCTGCGTGGGTCTTCGGCGCGATCCTGCTCGGGCTCCAGATCCTCCAATACCTGGCCTTGGGCGCATGGGGCGCCCTGGTCGCGGAGCTCGTGACGCTGGTCGGGGCCGCGGTCGTCGCGAGGAGGCACGGCCTACTGACCGACCAGGACTGGATCCCCGGCCGCCCAAGGCAGCGACGCAAGAAGGCGGAACGTCGTCCCACCGCGGCCGCCCGGACCCCGCAGGCCCCAGCCGCCACCTCCGGGCGACATCGTGCGCCAAGCCATCGCCGTGGGCCGTCCGACGAGGAGCGCATGGACGAGCTGCTCGACAAGATCAACCGCTCCGGCTTCGGCTCGCTCACCGCGAAGGAACGCGACGAGCTGACCCGGCTGGCCGAGCGGCGCAGGTCCCAATCCGGCTCCTGACAATCGCCTCCGCCGTCACGCCCGCGTCGTAGACTACGCCGTATGAGCATCGCAGCGGCACTGGAGCCGGTCGCCCGTCTCATCGGCGATTGGGAGGGCGAGGGCCTCGGCACGTACCCCACGATCCGCGACTTCCGCTATCGCGAACACCTGTCGTTCGTGGATGTCGGTCGGCCCTTCCTGCACTACGAACAACGCACCTGGTCGCCCGAGGGGCGGCCGATGCACGTCGAGACCGGCTACCTGCGCATCGCCGCCCCCGTCGCGGAGTTCGTGCTGGCCCTGCCCACCGGGCAGGCGGAGCTGGGCGAGGGCACCGTCCACGACGAAGAGACCCTGGTCCTCGAGCTCACCGGCCGAATCCTCAACTCCGCCACCGCGAAGCCCGTGACGGCCACACAGCGGACCTACATCATCGAGGGCGACCTGCTGCGGACCCAGTTCGATATGGAGGCGGTCGGTCAGCCCATGGGCCGGCATCTCGAGAGCGTCCTGCATCGCCGGCTGGGCTGAGCGCAGCCCTCCCCGGACCCGCCCAGGAGCGGGTCCGTCGACTTTTCCAGCACCAATTCGATGGCCGCGCGGAGGTTGGTCTTGCGCTGCGCCAGGGCGCCGGGTCACGTCGGGGCACAACTCATACTGCGCGCGAATAGCACGTCAATCGAGGGTTCGCAAGACCCCCTCCTGCTGCATGGACCACCCCCACGCCCGCGCCGCCCTCGGGCGCTACAACAGGTCATGGCTAGCCACCAGTCCCCCGCATGGGCAACCGCCCGTGCCAGCACCAAGGAGCTCGCATGTACCTGCTCGAACTCGACACCGGAGCCACCGCCTGGCTCCTGACGAGCGCCTCGCTCGTCCTCCTGATGACCCCGGGCCTCGCGCTCTTCTACGGCGGCATGGTCCGCGCCCGGACCGTCCTCAACATGATGCTGATGTCGTTCGGCGCGATGGGTGTCGTCGCCCTCACCTGGACGTTCTTCGGCTACTCGATCGCCTTCGGTGACGACATCGCCTCGCTGATCGGCAACCCGTTCCAGTTCTTCGGGCTCGCCGGCACCGACGACCAGTCGCTGCTGGCCGGGTCGGGCGTTCCGTTCCTTGTGGGCGCGGGATTCCAGATGACCTTCGCGATCATCAGCACCGCGCTCATCTCCGGCGCGATCGCCGACCGCGTCCGGATGCGCAGCTGGCTGATCTTCGCGGCCGTGTGGTCGCTCATCGTGTACGCACCACTGGCACACATGGTCTGGGGCGGCGGCCTGCTGTCCGCCAGCGGCCCGTTCGCCGCCATCGCCGACCCGATCGACTTCGCCGGCGGCACCGTCGTGCACATCAACGCGGGCGTCGCCGCGCTGGTGCTGGCCATCATCGTCGGCCCCCGTATCGGCTTCGGCTCCACCCCGATGAAGCCCCACAACCTTCCGCTGGTCATGCTCGGCTCGGCCCTCCTGTGGTTCGGCTGGTTCGGCTTCAACGCCGGCAGCGCAGGCACCGCAGACGGCACCGCGGGCCTCGCCTGGGTCAACACCACCGTCGCTACCGCCACGGCCATCCTCGGCTGGCTCGGCGTGGAGAAGCTCCGCCAGCGTCGCGCCACCTCCCTCGGCGCCGCCTCCGGTGCGGTGGCCGGTCTCGTCGCCATCACCCCCGCCGCCGCGGCCGTCAGCCCCGTGGGCGCCGTCGCTCTGGGCCTCATCACCGGTGGCCTGTGCGCGATGTCGCTCGAGCTCAAGTACCGCTTCGGCTTCGACGACTCGCTCGACGTCGTCGGCGTGCACCTCGTCGGCGGCCTGAGCGGCACCATCCTGATCGGCCTGTTCGCCGTCGACGGTGGCCTCCTCTACGGCGGCGGCTTCGCACAGCTCGCAGTCCAGGCGATCGTCGCGATCGTCGCCATGGCGATCTCCGCCGCCCTCACCGCCGTGATCGCTCTCGCCATCAAGTACACGATCGGATGGCGCGTCACCGAGACCGAGGAACTCGAGGGGATCGACGTCACCCGCCACCTCGAAACCGCCTATGACTTCGCCACGGGCAGCCTGGCCACGCGCCGTCTGCGCCCCGTGTCCGAGACCACCACCCGGGTCGACCTCGCCGTCGGCGCCGCCGCCAAGAAGGGAGCCGACGCATGAGGCTCATCACCGCCATCATCCAGCCCCACGCCCTCGAGGGAGTCGTGCAGGCGCTCCGCTCGGCAGGCGGGCACGGCGTCACGATCACCGAGGTCGTCGGCTCCGGCCGCCAGGGCGGCCACACGGAGATCTACCGCGGCACCGAGTACCGCATCGACACGATCCCCAAGATCAAGGTCGAGGTGCTCGCCGCCGAGGACGAGGAGCAGCACGTCATCGACGTGATCGTCCAGGCCGCCCGCACCGGCCAGATCGGTGACGGGAAGGTCTGGTCCACCGCAGTCGACACCGTTGTGCGGGTCCGCACCGGGGAGACCGGCGAGGACGCACTCTGACCCGAGCCCGGCAGGGACGTGCGCCGAGCGCGCGGGAGGCAAAACGCCTTCCGCGCGCTCACTGCGTCCGGGCGTCGCCCGCGTGGCGCCCCCGGCCCGGGAGGCCGAGCAGCGCGACCGCCACCCCCGCCACCAGCAGCGCTGCGAGCAGCCCGACGAAGCCCGGCCAGCCACCGTCGGCGAACACGAGCCCGCCCCCGAAGCCCACCACCGACGAGCCCGTGTAGTAGGCCAGCGTGTAGAAGGAGGCCGCCTGCGCCGGAGAGTCGTGCGCCAGCGTCGGCACCCAGCCGTTGGCAATGGCGTGTGCGGCGAAGAATCCGGCAGTGAACAGCAGGAGCCCCACGATGATGACCGGCAGCCATCCGACGAGGGTGAGCAGGGCTCCGGCCAGCATGGTCAGCGAGGACCCGACGAGCACCCCCCGCCTTCCCCAGTGGGCGGCCATGCGACCGGCCGTCGAGGAGGACCATGTCCCCGACAGGTAGGCGAGAAACAGCAGCGAGACCCACCCGGGCGACAGATTGAACGGCGGGGCCCCCAGGTGGAATCCCAGGTAGTTGTACATCGCGACGAACGACCCCATCAGCAGGAAGGCCTGCAGATAGAGCACGAGCAGCCGACGATCGGTGAGCGTCGCGACGATCCGCAGCGTCAGGGACCGCAGGCGCACCGGCTGGGGCACGAATCGTCGCTGCTGGGGCGAGACGACGATGAACGCCACCGTCGCGGCCACTGCCAGCAGCGTCACGGCCAGGACCCCGGCCCGCCAGCCCAACAGGTCCCCCACCGGGGCAGCGACGATGCGCCCCGACAGTCCGCCGATGCTGGTGCCCGAGATGTAGGTGGCGGCGGCGACCGTCGCGTGGCCGTGGTGCACCTCCTCGGCCAGGTAGGCCATGGCGACCGCCGGGATGCCGCCCAGCGCCGCGCCCTCGAGGAAGCGGACCCCGACGAGCAGCGGGTAGGAGGGCGCGAAGATGCTCGCCACCGCGAGCACGGTCGCGCAGAGGATCGCGACGATCATCGTACGTCGCCGACCATGCCGGTCCGACACCGCCGACCACGGCACGACGGCGGCGGCCAACCCCAGTGTGGCAGCGGACACCGACAACGCGGCCTGCGCCGGCGTGATGCCGAGGTCTCGCTGGAGCAGCGGCAGCACGCCCTGGACGGAGTAGAGCTGCGCGAACGTGGCGATGCCTGCGCACAGCAACGCGACGAGCACCCGCCGGTAGCCGCCCGTGCCCGGCTCGTATCCTTCCCAGCTCACGCCACCGTCCTCATCGACCAGTTTCCAGGATCAATCCCGCACCCTACCGCGAGCGGGCGCGCATCGTCGCAGACCGCCCACCCGTCGGGCTCCCGTCAACGCTCAAGGTATGCCTAGCCTTACTGGAATGCCTAGTCAAACGCGTTTAGCATGGATCCATGGACACCCTGCAGACCACGCCTGTCGAACCACACGCAGCCTCTGACACGGCCCACAAACTCAACCGACTCCGCGCCGGCATTTTGGGCGCGAACGACGGCATCGTCTCCGTCGCCGCGGTCCTCGTCGGCGTCGCCGGGGCCACGCCGCAGATGGGACCCCTCGTCCTGGCTGGCGTCGCGAGCATCACCGGCGGGGCGATCTCGATGGCCCTCGGCGAGTACGTCTCGGTGTCGTCGAGCTCCGACGCCCAGAAGTCGCTCATCGAGATCGAGCAGCGCGAACTCGCCGAGGATCCCGAGGGGGAGCTCCGCGAGCTGGCCAGCCTCTACGCCAACAAGGGCCTGTCCGACGACACGGCGATGCAGGTCGCGCGCGAACTGACGGCTCGTGACGCGCTGGCCGCGCACCTCGACGTCGAACTCCACCTCAGCGAGGACGAGGTGGTCAGCCCGATGCACGCGGCCGTCGCCTCGTTCATCGCGTTCATCGTGGGTTCCATGCTGCCGTTCCTCGTCGCCGTGCTCGTGCCGAGCCCGGCGAAGATCCCCGTGACCTTCCTGTCGGTGCTGACTGCCCTGGCCCTGACCGGGTACACCGGGGCGAAGCTGGGCGACGCGCAGCCCGTGCGGGCGATGGTGCGCACCGTCGTCGGCGGCGCGCTGGCGCTCGGCGCGACGTTCCTCATCGGCTGGCTGCTGGGCACCCAGGGCGTCGTCTGATCGAGGGTCAACGACGCGTGCTCGCCTCGCGACGCTCCCCCAGCGCCACCAGGCAGGAGCCGAGCAGGGCGAGCACCCCGGCAGCGACGACCGGGACGAAGCCCCACGCGAGGTTGGCGGTGAACTGACCCGCCGTCGCCGCTCCTGCGGAGACTCCCAGGGTCAGGCACATGGTGAGGGCCGTCATCACCGACGCAATCCGCGTCGACGGCGCGACCGCCTCCGCCCGCGCGAAACCGGTGACCAGCACCACACCGATCCCGAGCCCCGCGACCACCGCCAGCACGAGGGAACCGATGAGGCCGGGGAGCAGCATGTGGCCCAGCCCTGCCAGCAACAGCGCGGCAGAGCCCAACAGCAGGCGAGCCCCGGCCGAGAAACGCAGCGCCATGCGGGACACCAGCAGCGACGACAGCGCGCTGCCCACCCCGACGGAGCCGTAGATGATGCCGGTGAGCTCGGGCGTGCCGCGCTCGGCGTTCACGGCCGTCAGCGCCGTCTGCGTGGCGCCGAAGGTGATGCCGACGGCCAGCAGGACGAGCATGGGTGCGGCCAGCGTGCCAAACGGGATGCGCCCCGTCGACGACGCCGGCTCCGCCCCGACTCGATGCCGCCACTGGCTGCGCGCCAGCACGAGGTGCGCGACGAACACGCCCTGCCCGACGACGATGATCGAGATCAGCGCGAGGATGGCCCGCGTCGGGCCGAGCGTGGCCACGAGCGAGCTGGCCGCGATGGGGCCGACGATGAAGCTCATTTCGTCCATGGCTCCCTCGTAGCCCAGTGCCCTGCCGACGAGGGCCGGCTGCCCGGCGGTGCGGCTCAAGTGGGACCAGTGCGCCCGCACGATCGGTCCCATCTGCGGGTTCGCGAACCCGCAGGCTGCGGCCACCGCGAGCAGCGCCACGGCCGGGAGCCCACCGGCGACCAGTGCGGGGGTCATGAGATGGATCGCGAAGAGCCCTGCGGACTGGAGGACCGTCGCCCCCACCACCACGGGCAGGGGTCCCACGCCGTCGACCAACCGCCCCATCACCGGGGCGCCCACGGCGGTGCCGATGCCCACGGCCGCCACCGTGAGCCCTCCGAGCTCGAGCCCGAGGCCCGAGGCTGTGACGTACATCAGAAGGCCGAGCTGGACCATCGCCGCAGGCAAACGACCGATGGCGGAGGTGAGCAGGAAGGCGAGCCCACCGTGCGCGACGAGCGACGGGCCACTGGTCATGGATTCCTCCCGGGACGCGAATCGGGCCGCAAATCCCAACCTCACTTTGCGGCAGCGTTCCCGAAGTCGACACCCAGCCTACCGGGCAGCCCTCCCCCGGCCGGAATCCGAGTGTTGCCCCGACGCCCGCCCCGGGCCCATGCGCTAGGTTGGCCCAAGGAGGTGATCCCGATGGGACTGTTCGACAAATTGTTCGGTGGGGCCCGCGCGGACGCGACGCCCCAGGCGGCGCCGTTCGACGTCGACGCCAAGCGGCGTCAGCTGGAGGAGCTGTCGTCGGCGCTGCACGCGTTGACGCGCCGCATGCGCGACGACGAATTCCCCGTCGACAACCCCGGCTGGCAGGGTCGGATCCAGGATCTCGCCCGCTCCCGCTGCGAGGTCGACGCCCTCGCGAAGGCGTCGACGTTCGACAGACAGGACGTCTTCGACCTCGGCACGAGCATCCGACCGCTGTTCCGCGGCACGCCTCCTGACGACTTCGCGCCCGTCGCCGATCTGAATGCGCGACTCCTGTCGGCCATCGACGCCCTGCTCGACCACGACCACCCCGGAGGACCACGATGAGCGACTCGCCCGAACTCGACCCGATCATCCAGCGCGTGGACGCGGCCTTCGACGCGACGCCCCGCGCCGAGTTCCTGCCCGAGAAGGTGCGCGAGCGCGCCGCCGAGGACCGCCCGCTGCCCATCGGCCGCAACCAGACGAACTCGCAGCCCTCGACGGTGCACGACATGCTCTACCTGCTCGACGTCCCTGAGGGCGCCTCGGTGCTCGACGTCGGTGCCGGGTCCGGCTGGACGACGGCGCTGCTCGCGGCGCTGACCGGCCCGGAGGGCAGCGTGCTCGGCCTCGAGATCGAGCCGGAGCTGGTCCAATTTGGCCAGGCCAACCTGGCCAAGTTCGATCGCCCTTGGGCCAGCATTGCGCAGGCGGTCAAGGGCAAGCTCGGACACGCGGGCAAGGGCCCCTTCGACAGGATCCTCGTCTCGGCGGCCGCGCGCCGCATGCCGCCGGAGCTGTTCGCGCAGTTGCGCGTCGGCGGCGTCCTCGTGATGCCGGTGGCCGGGCAGATGTGGCAGGTGCGCAAGGGCGACGACGGCAAGCCGCAGATCCAACGCTACGGCGAGTACCTGTTCGTCCCGCTGCGCTGACCAGCCCTCGAGTCAGGAAAGGCCCTCGACCAGCTCGAGGGTCAGCTCATCGAGCGAGCCCACCACCGTCGTGCGTTCCAGGATCGACTCCGGCGGGCGACGAAACGTGCTCGGACAGGCCACGACGGTCAACCCTGCGTTGAGCGCGGAGGTGATCCCCGCCTGCGAGTCCTCGACGGCGACCGCGTCACCCGGCCGCACCCCGAGCCGCGTGCAGGCCAGGAGATACCCGTCGGGCGCGGGCTTGCCGCGATCACACTCCTCCGTCGATACGATCGCGGCCAGAGCGTCACCGATGTCCAGGACCTGCGCGGCCGTCTCGATCAGCAGCGCGGGCGACGACGAGACGATCGCGACGGGATACCTCGACGCCATGCGCCGCACCGCATCCGCGGCGCCCGGCATGGGTTGTGCGCCGGACAGGTAGTGGTCGACCATGCCCTGCACCGTCATCCGGGCGGCCTCTTCCGGCACGACGGGCAGCCCCACCTCCTCGACGAGGTATCGGCTCCACTCGGGCGTCGACATCCCCATCATCACGCGCGAGTACTCCTCGCGCCATTCAAGCCCCGCCTCCGCCGCGAGACGACGTCGCACCTCGTCCCAGACTCCCTCGGTGTCGGTGAGGGTGCCGTCGAGATCGAACATCACTGCATTGGGCACGTCGCCGTCCTTTCCGTCGGATCGCTCCATTCTCGCAGAGCGGGGTCGGGGACGGTAGAGTGATCGCCCGAGCCGGGGAAGTTCGGTGGGAAACCGACACTGTCGCGCAACCGTGATGCCCAACGGGCAAGTCGGACCTTCGGCTCCACACATGCAGAAAGGCAGCCTCATGGCGAAAACTCTCCCCACGCTGGCTACCGGGGTCATCGTCGCGCTTGCGATCGGCCTCGGTCTCCCCGCTCACGCCGAACCCGTGACCCCCGCCGACTGTGTCGCGCAGGGCAAGGTCTGGGTACACGTGCAGCACGAGGACTCGACCAACGGAGGATGCGCCTCCGACTTCGCCACCGCCGCGGACGCGACCCGCTCCGCAGGCATCGCCCTCGAGGGCTCGAACGGCTTCTTCACCACCGTCGACGGCCACACCACCTCCGGCAACCAGTGGTACGCGCTGTGGACGAAGTCCTCCGACGGCGACTGGGTGCTCGCGCAGCAGGGGGCCGACGTGCTCGCCCCCGCAGCGGGCAGCGTCGTCGCCTGGAGCTTCGAGCCCGACTGGAACGTGCAAGCGGTCGCTCCTCGCACGGACCCACTCGCCTCGCCGCAGCCGACGGCGTCCGCTGGCATCACCGCCGGCCTTCCTCCCACGGGAGTGTGACCGTGCGACGCCTGGCAGCAATCCTGCTCGGCGGCCTCCTCCTCACCCTGACCTCGCCCACGGCGCGCGCCGAGACTTCGGTGCGCGACGGTCATTGCTCGGACGAGATCTCGGTGACGGTCGTCGTCGATTTCCAACAGTTGGGCGGCGGCACCGTCGTCCGCTGCGTGAGCGGTCTCGGCGCCGATTCGACCGGCTACGACGCCATGGTGGCGGCCGGTTTCGGTCTGCAGGGCACCGTCAAGGACGGAGAGGACTTCGTCTGCCGCATCGACGGGAAGCCCGCTCCCGACCAGGACATCGACGTCGCTGGCCGGCCGGGGTTCCGCGAGCGCTGCGTGCAGACCCCGCCCGCGGAGGCGTTCTGGTCGTACTGGCACAGCCCCAACGGCGGCCAATGGACGTTCTCCCAGTTCGGCATCCGAAACCGCACCGTCATCCCCGGGGGGTATGAGGGCTGGTCGTTCTCCTTCAACAAGGATGAGCACGAGAACCCGAGGCCTCGGGTCTCGCCCTCCCACCCGGTGCGCACCCCGACGGTCCCGGCCGAGAGCACCCCCACGGGCAGCGCGCCGACTGCCTCGCCCAAGTCGGAGGGCACGCGCCCAGCCCGCACCCGGCAGCCGGCCCCGTCGACGACGGCGGCGGCACCGAGCCCTTCTCGGAATCCAGATCGTCCGCGTGGGGACACCCACGCCGACGCTGCGGGTCCGACGGCCACCCCCGATTCGACCGCTTCGGCCTCGCCCGGGGACCCGGCGTCAGCGCTCGCCTCCGATGCTGGGCCGTCACAGTCGGCGACCAGCGCTCCCAGCGCGGTCGACGAGGGGACCACAGCTTCGGCAGCCTCCGGCCCATCTCCCTCAGCAGTGTCTGCCCCACCAGTGCCCGCAGAGCTGGTCGCCGATGACCCAAGTGGCACCCTGATCGGCGTCGGGGCCGTCGCGGGTGTGGCGGCGACGGCCGGCGTTGTCTGGTGGCGCCGCCGCCGATGATCCGACGCTATTTCCTGCCGCGACCGCTCCATCCCTACGTGTGGTGGCTGTGGGCGATCGGGCTCGCCGTCATGGCCAGCGGCACCACCAACCCTCTCCTGCTCGCCGGAATCATCGCCGTCGTGTGCCTGGTGACGGTGTCGCGCTGCGGCGACAACCCTTGGGCGAAGGGATTCAAGCTCTACCTGATCCTGGGCGCCTTCATCGTCTTGCTGCGCGTGGCATTCAGGATCGTCTTCGGCGGCGGAGATGGGCCCACCGTGCTCCTGCATCTGCCGACGGTGCCCTTGCCGAGCTGGGTGGCCGGCATCCGCCTACTGGGCCCGGTCTCGTTGGAGTCGCTGCTCTACGGCCTGTACGACGGCCTGCGGCTGGCGACGATGATCATCTGCCTGGGAGCGGCAAACTCGCTCGTCAACCCCAAACGACTGCTGGCCGCACTGCCGGCGGCGATGTATGAGCTGGGCACGATCCTCGTGGTGTCGTTCAGCGTGTTCCCACAGCTCGGTGAGTCGCTGGTGCGCGTCATGCGTGTGCGGAGGCTGCGCGGCGGTCAAACGACGCCGAAATCCCGGCGACGACGGCTCGGCGTCGTCGAGACCATCATCGTGCCCGTCCTGTCCGACGCGCTCGACCGCTCCATCGCACTGGCCGCCAGCATGGAGGTCCGGGGCTACGGCCGTGGCGGGCAGGCGTCGGGCGCGGAGCGGGCCGCGTCGACGCTGCTGGGTATGGGCGGCATCATCGTGCTGTCCGTGTGGTCCTACTTCCTGCTTGCGCAACCCGGCATCGGCCCCCACCTCGGGCGGGTCAACGTACTCGAGGTCGGTCTGCTGATCATGGGCGTCGCAGGGATCGTCGTCGCCATGGGCATCATCGGCCGGCACGTACAACGCACGAGGTATCGTCGCGACCGGTGGCGCCTGCCCGAAACGGTGGTGCTCGTGTGTGGGCTGCTGCCCGCGTACCTCGTCCACCTCGTCGCCAATGGGCCCGATCCGTCAGTGCTCGACCCGTCGATTCCCCAGCACCAATGGCCGGTGGTGACGGGTCCGCTCGCGCTGGCTCTGCTGATCGGCGCACTTCCCGCTTTCCTGACGCCGCCACCGGTGTTGTCGACGTCCACCAACAACGAGGAGGGACTCTCATGATCCGCTTCGAGGATGTCACTCTGCGCTATCCCAGCAGCGATCTCCTGCGGCTCGACTCCGCGACCTTCGAGATCGAGGAGGGCGAGCTGTGCCTCGTGATCGGTCCCACTGGCTCCGGCAAGTCGACGTTGCTGGGCTGCGTCAACAATCTCGTCCCCCGATTCACCGGCGGCACCCGCACCGGGCGCATCACCATCGACGGCGTCGAGACCACGACCCTGCCCACCCGCGAACTCGCCACGACGGTGGGATACGTCGGTCAGGACCCGCTGGCCGGATTCGTGACCGACATCGTCGAGGAGGAGCTCGCCTACTCGATGGAGCAGCTCGGCGTGGACGAGGCGGAGATGCGCCGCCGCGTCGAGGAGACCCTCGATCTGCTCGGCATCGCGGAGTTGCGACGGCGCCCGCTGCGCACCCTCTCCGGCGGGCAGCAGCAGCGGGTGGCCATCGGGAGCGTCATTGCCAGCGCACCAAAGGTGTTGGTACTGGACGAACCCACGTCTGCCCTTGATCCGATCGCGGCAGAGGAGGTGCTGGCGTTGATCTCCAGGCTCGTCCGCGACCTCGGCACCACCGTGTTGCTGGCCGAGCACCGCATGGAGCGAGTGATCGAGTTCGCCGACAGCATGCTGTTGGTGGAGCCCGACGCGACGGTCCACCACGGCCCGGTGCGTCAGATTCTGCGCCAGGCCCCCATCAAGCCTCCGCTGGTCGAACTCGGGGTGCGCCAAGGATGGGAGCCGCTGCCGCTGACGATTCGTGAGGGTCGACGACTGGCCGCGCCCCAGCGTCGAGACTGGACGCAGAGTCCTCCGCCGCTGCCGCCCGCCCCGACGGCCGGCGACCCGGTGCTCGAGGCGACGGGCATCGTCGTCGAATATCCCGGCGTGGTCGCCGTGCGCGACGTGGACCTCACCCTGCATCGCGGGGAGGTCACCGCGCTGATGGGCCGCAATGGCTGCGGCAAGTCGAGCCTCATGTGGGCCATCCAAGGCGCCGGCACCAAGTCGGCAGGGCGGGTCGTCAGCGACCGTCGTATCTCCCTCGTGCCGCAGACCGCCTCGGACCTGCTCTACCTCACCTCGGTGGAGGCCGAATGCAGGGCCGGCGACGCCGCGGCGGATCTCGCCCCCGGCACGACCGCGGCGCTGCTGCGCTCGCTCGTGCCCACCATCGACATGGCCTCGCATCCGCGCGACCTCTCCGAGGGGCAGAAGATCGCCGTCGTGCTGGCCGTCGAGCTGGTGGGCAACCCCGACGTCGTGCTGCTCGACGAGCCCACACGTGGCCTCGACTATCAGGCCAAGGCGACGCTCGCCCGCATCATCGACGACATGGCGCAGGCGGGGCGCGCGGTGCTGGTGGCCACCCACGACGTCGAGATGGCGGCGACGACCTGTCACCGGGTGGTCGTCATGGCCGAGGGGGAGGTGGTCTCCGACGGCCCGGCCCGCGACGTCCTCGCCTCCAGCCAGTTGCTGGCGACGCAGGTGTCGAAGGTGACCAGTCCCGTCCCGCTGCTCACGGTGGAGGAGTTCTGCAATGCCGCGCGTGGATGACCGGATCGACATCCCAGCACCCATCGTCGGAGTCCGGCTCGGGTGGCGTTCGTGGCTGCTCATCGCCGTTTCATCCTTCTTCGGGCTGTTCGCGCTGGGCTGGCCGCTGATCCTGCCTGCGGTGGATGTCGCCCCCGACCATCAGGCCGACGCCCCGTTCATCCTCGGGGCGATGCTGCCACTGATCCTCCTGCTGGTGCTCGCCCAGATCACCGACGGCGGGCTGGACGCGAAGGCACTTGCCATGCTGGGGGTGCTCTCCGCGATCAATGCCGTGATCCGCCCGGCGCTGGGCGCGGGCACCGCAGGCTTCGAGAGCGTCTTCTTCCTGCTGATCCTCTCCGGACGCGTGTTCGGCCCCGGATTCGGCTACATGCTCGGGCACACTTCGCTGTTCGCCTCGGCGCTGTTGACGGCGGGCGTCGGGCCGTGGCTGCCCTTCCAGATGATGTGTGCGGGCTGGGTGGGACTCGCCGCAGGGCTGCTGCCCCGGCGCGTGCGCGGCCGAGCCGAGCTGGCGATGCTGATCGGCCTCGGCATCATCAGCGCCTACGTGTACGGCCTGCTCATGAACCTGTGGTTCTGGCCAACGATCACGGGCATCGGCGTCGAGGGCGTGCCCGCGGGCTCCTTGGACTACGTGCCGGGGGCCCCGATCACGCAGAACCTGCTGGCCTTCGGCTGGTTCACCCTGCTCACCTCGACGGGCGGATGGGACACCGGCCGGGCGATTGCCACGACGCTGGCGCTGCTCATCTTGGGCAGGCCGTTGCTGGTGGTGCTGCGTCGGGCATCGGGGATGGCGCGCGTCACCACCGACGTGGCAGCGCCCGCGCGCTGACATCGCCCGTTCACGCATGCGGTAGGCACCAGCCACCGGACTCCCCCTCCTCGATCCACCGGTCCTGGGCCAGCTCCTCCAAGGTGGCGAGACACACTGCCATCGGCAAGCCCGTGCGTCGGGCGATGGTCCCCGCACCCACTTCCTCGCCCACCTCGAACGCCTCACGGACCGTGCGCTGGTCCTCCGAGAGGCGGTCCAGCGGCACGTCCTCGCCCCTGCGCGGCGCCTCCTCGACGGTGCCCAGGGGGTCGAGCAACTCCCGCACGTCCCGGGAATCGGTGACGAGCACCGCCTGCCCGTCGCGGATCAGCCGGTGCGGTGTCTGCGACGTCGACGAGGTCACGGGCCCGGGCACCGCCATCACGACGCGCCCGATCTCATTGCCCCACGCCGCAGTGTTCTTGGCCCCCGAACGCAGCGCCGCCTCCACGACGACGATGCCCGCACCGAGGGCAGCGATCAACCGGTTGCGCGCCAGGAACGCGGGTCTGGTGGGGCTGGTGCCGGGCGGCACCTCGGAGACGATGGTCCCCCGTCGCCCGATCATCGTCGCCAACCCGGCGTTGCCCGCCGGGTAGGGCTGATCCACCCCGCTGGCGACGACCGCCACCGTCGGCCCTCCGACGGAGAGCGCGCCACGGTGGGCGGCGGCGTCGATCCCGTAGGCGAGCCCCGAGATGATCGGGCGTCCGAGCGCGGCCAGGTCCGCCGCCAATTCCATCGCCACGTGCTCCCCGTACTGCGACGCCGCCCTCGCCCCCACCAGGGCAACGCCCTTGTCCGTATCCTCGAGCCGGCGCCCCCGCACCCACAGCCCCGAGGGCTCGCCGCCCTGCTGCCCGACGAGCGCA
Source organism: Propionibacteriaceae bacterium P6A17 (assembly GCA_000619965.1). Classification (GTDB taxonomy): domain Bacteria; phylum Actinomycetota; class Actinomycetes; order Propionibacteriales; family Propionibacteriaceae; genus Arachnia. The sequence goes on along the minus strand of JHVD01000008.1, from coordinate 113,281 downwards.
GACGCGAGGCTGGCCAATCCGGCCGGCCACTCGTCGTCGCCCGGGATCAGGAAACGCGCCCCGCACCGCACCGTGAGTCGCTCGATCTCCGCGAGGTCGACGACCTGCGCCCGCCGCGACAACGCGCTCGACTCCCCCGCCTGTTTGAGCGACGCCCACACCCACTCGGCTCCCTCCTGCGCCACGAGCTCGGCCAACGCCGGCGACGCGAGATGCCCGACGGCGCACAGCGCCATGCGTGCCACACGTTCGTCCATGTCACGCCGCCCTTGCCGCATCGCCCAGGCGCAGCCGCATCGCAGCCATGAGCTCGGTGCTGCCCACCGCTTCCTTGCCCGCGAGATCTGCGAGCGTCCACGCCACTCGTAGCACCTTGTCGACGCCCCGCGACGTGAGCTTCCCGAGCGCCAGGGCCCTGTTGATCGGACTGGCATCGGGCAGCGGGAGCTCGGAGCGGAGGTAGGATCCGGGGACCTCGTTGTTGGTGGTCCACGGCGTCTCCGCCAGGCGTCGGGCCTGCCGCTCGCGCGCCTCCAGGACGCGGGACAGCACGACGGCGCTCGATTCCGGCACCGGCCCGTCCACCTCCATGAACCGGGTGACGGCGGGCATCTGGAGCATGATGTCGACGCGGTCGAGGATGGGCCCACTGAGGCGGTCCTGGTACTGGCGCACTCGAAATGGTGGGCAGGAGCACTCCTTGCCCGCCACCCCATGGCTACCGCACGGACACGGATTCGCAGCCAGCACGAGCTGGAACCGTGCGGGGAACCGCACCTGCTGCATCGCCCTCCCGATGCTCACATACCCATTCTCCAGCGGCACGCGCAGCGATTCGAGGGTCTTCTGCCCGAATTCGGGACCCTCGTCGAGGAACAGCACACCCCGGTGCGCCAAGCTCACGGCTCCTGGCCTGATCTCGCCTCCGCCGCCGCCACCGACGAGACTCTGGCGGCTCGCGGTGTGGTGGGGATCCTGGAATGGTGGTCGCGTGATCAGCCCGCCATCGAGCCGCTCGCCGGCCAGCGAGTGGATGGCGGAGACCTCGATCGCCTCGGACGGCGCCAGGGGCGGCAGGATGCTGGGCAGTCGCGAGGCCAGCATCGTCTTGCCGACACCCGGCGGGCCGTGCAGGAAGAGGTGATGCCTGCCGGCGGCCGCCACCTCCAGCGCGAAGCGGGCCTCCTCGTTGCCGCGCACGTCACTCAGGTCCGGCGACGCGGGCGCAGCCTCGTCCGGCTGCGCCTGCGGCACGGAGTGCAGCACCGGCCGGCCAGCGAGGACTTCCAGCACCTCGTGCAGGTGCGCCACCCCCCATACCGTGATGCCGGGGACCAGCTCCGCCTCCGCCAATTGGGCAGCGGGCACGACGGCTCGCTCGAAGCCGTGCCGCGAGGCTGCCAGCAGCAACGGGATGATCCCGCGCACCGGCCTGACCCGACCATCCAGACCCAACTCACCAAACAAGACGGTGTCGGCGAGCAGCGGCCGCGCAACCTCGTTGCGCTCGTCGACGGACATCGCTGCGACGGCGATCGCGAGATCGAAATGCGTCCCGTGCTTGTGCACGGAGCCCGGGGACAAGTTGACCGTGACGACGCCGTCCGGCCACTTCCGACCCGCCGCCTTCACGCCATGCTTGACGCGCTCCTTCGCCTCATTCAGAGCGGCGTCGGGAAGGCCCACGAAGATCGTGCGCGGCAGGTTCATCGTCGTCGCGGCCTCGACCTCGACGCGGGCCCCTTCGAGCCCCTGCAGCGCGATGCACCAGGTGGTGGCGCTCATGCTGCGATCCCCCTGACATGCGTGATCTCCGGCACCTGCCCACCGAACAGGACACCCACGCCATCCACCCGCAACACGCGAGCCCGCCGACGCCGGTCGTCGACCCACAACAGCGCAAGCCGGTACAGCCGCCGCGCCTTGGCGACGGTGATCGCCTCCAGCGGATGCCCGAAACCGGGCCCCGACTTCGTCTTGACCTCGACGAATACCAGCGCATCCGCGGGGGCGTCGTAGGCGATGATGTCGAGCTCACCCTCGGCACATCGCCAATTGCGCTCGAGGATCTCCATCCCCTGCGCCTGCAGATACTCCGCCGCGAGCTGCTCTCCGTGTGAGCCGAGCGCCCGCGACACCTTTCCTTGCCGAACCATTGGCCACCTCCATCATCGTGATGGGTGACCTGGACCGCCTTTCACCCGCTTTTCCACAGGGGAAAATCGAGCAATGTGTGCCCGGAGGCGTCAGCGCTCGGGAATCTCCAGCTCCTGGTGCGCGATCTCCTCGATCGACACATCACGGAAGGTGAGCACCTTCGCCGACTTCACGAAGCGGGCCGGCCGGTACATGTCCCACACCCAGGCATCACCCATGGACACCTCGTAGTACACGTCGCCTCCCTCGGTACGCACCTTGAGGTCCACGGCGTTGCAGAGGTAGAACCGACGCTCCGTCTCCACCGCGTAAGTGAAGATGCCCACGACATCCTTGTACTCGCGATACAGCTCGAGTTCGAGCTTGGATTCGTACTCGTCCAGGTCCTCGGCGCTCATGCGCCCGAGTCTAGTGGCGCACCGGCGGCCGCGCGAACGTTGGCGAAGCACCAACGGTGCTGCGACGACGGCCCCAGCCTCTCGAGCGCCTCCTGATGGACGGCCGTGTTGTAGCCCTTGTGGATCTCGAAGCCGTAGCCTGGGAACTCTTCGGCCAAGGCCACCATGAGACGATCCCTGGTCACCTTCGCGACGATGGACGCGGCGCTCACGCAGGCCGCCACCTGATCGCCTTTCCACATGGCTAGCCCGGGCACGCCGAGCCCGTCGACGGGAAAGCCGTCGGTGAGCACGAAGCCCGGCCGCACCGCGAGCCTGCCGACCGCGCGACGCAGGCCGTGCAGGTCGGCGTGGTGCATGCCCAGGCGGTCGCACTCGGCAGGCGAGACCTGCGCGACGGCGACCGCGGCCGCACGCTCGAGGATCTCGTCGTGCAGCCGCTCGCGCCGCGCGCGCGTGAGCCGCTTGGAGTCGTCCAGCCCTGCGATGGGGTGCTTCGGAGACAGCACGACGGCCGCGGCCACCAGCGGGCCGGCGCTCGCGCCGCGGCCCGCCTCGTCGGCACCGGCCACCGGGCCCAGCCCCGAACGCTCGAGGAGCCGCTCGTACGCGTAGGCCCCGCGTCCGAGCCGGGGCATCAGCAGCCCGGCTCGACGTGGTTCAGCACCGGCCGATCGGGGGCCGGCTCGGCGGGGGCAGGGACCTGCGCGAAGACGAGCGGGACGTTGAACGTCGCCAACCGATCGAGCGGGGCGACGATCGCCACTGCCGCCCCGACGACGTGATCGACGGGCACGAAGGCCGCCGATCCCGGGGCCTCGCCCTGCGTGACATTCGCCAGGCGGCACCGCGAATCACCCGACGAGTTGCGGTGGTCGCCCATGACGAACAGGCGATCCTTCGGCACGACGATGTCGAACGGCACCGTCGCCGCCGCGACCTGCACCCCGTCCTGCGCATACAGGTAGGCCGACTCGTCGATCGACACGCCGTTGATCTCGATCCGGCCGTCGTCGCCGAGCCGGACATGGTCGCCGGGCAGACCGATGACGCGCTTGATGAGGTGATCCTGACCGCTGTTTGGCAGGATCCCGACGAACTCCAGCGCCTGCTGGACGGGGCCCGGCTCCTGCTTTTCGATGTTGAGCCAGCCGCCCGGGTCGCGGAACACGACGACATCCCCGCGCTGGAAACCCCCGAACTTCGACACCACGACCCGGTCGCCGACCTCGATGGTGTGCTCCATGGAGCCGGACGGGATGACGAACATCTGCGCGACGAACGTCCGCAGCAGCGCCGCGATGATCACGGCCCCGACGATGATGATGGCGCCCTCGGCCACCCAGCCGACCAGCCGCTGCACCAGGCTTCGCGGCCGCTCGTTGGCGCCGGTGGTGTCGCTGGTCTCGTCGGGCTGCTCGTCGTTCACAAGAAGCCATGGTAGCCGGAAACGACGGGGCCACAGGGATCGCTCCCCGTGGCCCCGCATGGATCTGCCGGCAGTGCGCCTCAGACGCGCTTCTCCTTGATCTTGGCCGCCTTGCCGCGCAGCCCGCGCAGGTAGTACAGCTTCGCGCGACGGACGTCGCCGCGACGCTCGACCTCGATCTTCTCGATGATGGGGCTGTGGAGCGGGAAGGTGCGCTCGACGCCGACGCCGAAGCTCACCTTGCGCACGGTGAAGGCCTCCTGGATGCCGCCCGCGTTCTTCGCGATGACGACGCCAGCGAAGACCTGGACGCGAGAGCGGTTGCCCTCGACGACCTTGACGTGCACCTTGACGGAGTCGCCGGCGCGGAACTCGGGCAGGTCGTCGCGCATGGAGCGCTTGTCCAGGTCCCGGATGATCTGGTTGGTCATGATGTGTCCTCGTCAGTGCCGCAGGCCACCGCGTCAGTCGTGTCCCCGATGCGCCGGACGACCCCCCTGCGGCAGGAGCCGAACGCATCGTCGGGTGCTCGACGAGCACCGATGGGCCATTCTGCCAGATCTGGGCCGCGACGGCGAAACTCGCCGCATCGAGGGGCAGGGAGGCGCGAGGGGCGGCGGGCCGAAGCCCGCCGCCCCTCGCGCAGCAGATTGCTGGCGATTACTTGCCGTCGCCCTTGAACATGGCCTTCATGAGGTCACGGTTCAGGCGGGAGATGGACTCCAGCGGGATGCCCTTGGGGCACACCGCCGCGCACTCGCCGATGTTGGTGCAGTTGCCGAAGCCCTCCTCGTCGTGTGCCGCGATCATGGACTTCACGCGACGGTAGCGCTCGGGCTGGCCCTGCGGGAGCAGCGCCAGGTGCGAGATCTTCGCAGAGGTGAAGAGCATCGCCGAGCTGTTCGGGCACGCCGCCACGCAGGCGCCGCAGCCGATGCAGGTCGCGTTGTCGAACGCGGTGTCCGCCTCGCGCTTGGGCGCCGGGGTGGCGTGCGCGTCGGGGGCGGAACCGGTGTTCGACGAGATGAACCCGCCGGCCTGGATGATCCGGTCGAGGGCCGTGCGGTCCACGACGAGGTCCTTGATGACCGGGAACGGTCCGGCCTGCCAGGGCTCGATGTCGATCGTCGCTCCGTCGGAGAACGAACGCATGTGGAGCTGGCAGGTCGTGGTGACCTCCGGGCCGTGTGCGACACCGTTGATCACGAGCGAACACATGCCGCAGATGCCCTCACGGCAGTCGTGGTCGAACGCAACGGGTTCCTCGTTCTTCTCGGTCAGCTGCTCGTTGAGCATGTCGAGCATCTCGAGGAACGACATGTCCTCGGAGACGCCGTCGAGGCGGTACTCCACCATGCTGCCCTGAGCATTGGTGGAGGCCTGACGCCAGATACGCAGCTTCAGCTTCACTTGTAACTCCGTTGCTTCAGTTCGATTGCCTTGTAGTTGAGATCCTCGCGGTGGAGCACCGGCTTGGCGCCCTCACCGGCCCACTCCCAGGCCGCGACGTAGAGGAACTCGTCGTCGTGACGCAGCGCCTCGCCCTCCTCGGTCTGCGACTCGGCGCGGAAGTGGCCACCGCAGGACTCGCGGCGGTGCAGCGCGTCGATGCACATGAGCTCTCCGAGCTCCATGAAGTCGGCCACGCGGCCAGCCTTCTCGAGCGCCTGGTTGAAGTCCTCGGCCTTGCCGGTGACGCGCACGTCGCGCCAGAACTCCTCGCGGAGTTCGCGGATGAGACCGATGGCCTTCTGCAGGCCCTCCTCGGTGCGCTCCATGCCGCAGTACTCCCACATGATGTGGCCGAGCTCCTTGTGGAACGAATCGACGGAGCGGGAGCCCTGGATCGACATCAGCTTGTCGATGCGAGCCTGTGCCGACTGCTTCGCCTCCACGACGGCCGGGTGCGACTCGTCGAGCTTCTCGAACGGGGCATCGGCGAGGTAGTCGTTGATGGTGTTCGGAAGGACGAAGTAGCCGTCGGCCAGGCCCTGCATGAGCGCGGAGGCACCGAGGCGGTTGGCTCCGTGGTCGGAGAAGTTGGCCTCGCCGCAGACGAACATGCCAGTGATCGACGACATCAGGTCGTAGTCGACCCAGAGGCCACCCATCGTGTAGTGCACCGCGGGGTAGATGCGCATGGGCACCTCGTAGGGGTTCTCGCCCGTGATCCGCTGGTACATGTCGAAGAGGTTGCCGTACTTGGCTTCGACCGCCTTCTGCCCCATGCGGTTGATCGCGTCGGAGAAGTCGAGGTAGACACCGCGGCGCACCTGCGCGACGGTGCCGTCGGCCTGCTGCTCCGAGATGGCGGGGCCGACGCCACGGCCCTCGTCGCACATGTTCTTGGCCTGGCGGGACGCGATGTCACGCGGCACGAGGTTGCCGAACGACGGGTAGATGCGCTCCAGGTAGTAGTCGCGGTCCTCCTCGGGGATCTGCCGCGGATCCTTGGCGCAGTCCTCGGCCTTCTTGGGCACCCAGATGCGGCCGTCGTTGCGCAGCGACTCCGACATGAGCGTCAGCTTCGACTGCTGGTCACCGTGGACCGGGATGCAGGTCGGGTGGATCTGCGTGTAGCACGGGTTGCCGAAGTAGGCGCCCTTGCGGTGCGCGCGCCAGCTCGCCGTGACGTTGCAGCCCATCGCGTTGGTCGACAGGAAGAAGACGTTGCCGTAGCCGCCGGTGGCGAGCACGACCGCGTCGGCCGTCCAGGTCTCGACCTTGCCGTTGATCATGTCGCGGGTGACGATGCCGCGAGCGCGACCGTCGACGACGATCAGTTCGACCATCTCGTGGCGCGGGTACATCTTGACCGTGCCGGCCGCGACCTGCCGCTCAAGCTGCTGATAGGCGCCGATGAGGAGCTGCTGACCCGTTTGGCCACGGGCGTAGAAGGTGCGCTGCACCTGCACGCCGCCGAACGAACGCGTGTCGAGCAGGCCGCCGTACTCGCGGGCGAAGGGCACGCCCTGCGCGACGCACTGGTCGATGATGTTGGCGGAGACCTCCGCCAGGCGGTACACGTTGGTCTCGCGGGCGCGGTAGTCGCCGCCCTTGACCGTGTCGTAGAAGAGGCGGTAGGTGGAGTCGTTGTCGTTGCGGTAGTTCTTCGCGGCGTTGATGCCGCCCTGGGCCGCAATGGAGTGGGCACGACGCGGCGAGTCCTGGTAGCAGAAGTTCAGGACGTTGTAGCCCGCCTCGCCCAGCGTCGCGGCGGCGGCGCCACCTGCGAGGCCGGTACCGACGATGATGACCGACAGCTTGCGGCGGTTGGCCGGGTTGACCAGGCGGGCCTGGAACTTGCGGGTCTCCCACACCTTGTCGATGGCCACCTGGGGGGCCTTCTTGTCGGCGATGTCCTCGCCGAGCGTGTAGTAGTTCAATGCGACGTCAGTCATGTTTTCACCCAATCCAACCGAAGAGCACGGACACCGGCATGATCATGAAGCCGACGTAGAGCACCACTGCGACGAAGACCGCGAGGCCGTTGAGGATGCCCCGCGAACGCGGCGAGAGGTTCAGGCCCAGCGTGGCGAACGCGCTCCAGAAACCGTGGCGGATGTGCAGGCACACGAGCGCCATCCACACCGCGTAGATGAGCACGAACCAGACCTGGCCGAACGCGTGCAGCACCATCTTGTAGGGGCTCTCGGCGCCACCCTCGTAGAACGACGACGGGATGATCGTGAACTGCAGGAGGTGCACGATCAGACCGAGCAGCACGATCACGCCGCCCCAACGCATCGTGCGCGCTGCGTAGGTCTGCGCCAGGCGGGTCTTGTGCTGGTACCCGCGACCGGCCGCCTGACGCGAGCGCCGCGTGAGATCCAGCGCGCAGTACATGTGCAGGATGACCGCGAGCACGAGGACGAAGCGGAACACCCAGATGAACGTGCCCGCGGGCATGATCGGGTACAGGATGCCGCCGTCTTCCGTTGCGCCCTTCAACCAGTGTGCGTAGTGGTCGAAGGCTTCGGCACCGATGAACATCTTCAGGTTGCCGTACATGTGCATGAGCAGGAAGCCGATCATGATCAAGCCGGTCACCGCCATGGTGAACTTCTTGACCACAGTCGAGCGCGCCGCTCGCTGATGAATCGTCAATGTTGTCGTCACGGGGCGTACTTTATCCAAGAAATGCGCGTTCCGTGCCGTTGGGGTCGGTGTTGTCGCGAACCCGTGATTCTCGGCGCGACTAGGAATTTTCGACACACTGTAGTTGACAATATGCCGAAATGGGCCTCACGACGGCGGACGCTCGGCCAGCAGGTCAGGACGGCGTTCACGGGTGCGCTCCAGCGCGCGCTCACGACGCCACTGGGCGATGGCTCCGTGGTTTCCGGAGAGCAACATCTCGGGCACCGCGCGGCCTCGCCACACCGGCGGCTTCGTGTAGTTGGGATACTCGAGCAGCCGATCGTTGTCGTCGGAGTGACTCTCCTCGAACAGCGACTCCGGATTGCCGATCACCCCCGGGATGAGGCGCACGACTGCCTCGGTGATCGCGAGGACCGCCACCTCGCCGCCATTGAGGACGTAGTCGCCGAGGCTCACCTCGAACGTGTCATACGTGTCGTGGCAGTGGTCGATCACGCGCTGGTCGATACCCTCGTAGCGCCCGCAGGCAAACACGAGGTGGTCTCGCGCCGCCAGCTCGTAGGCCCGGGCCTGCGTGAACGGCTCCCCCGCGGGCGTGGGGATGACGATCGTCGGACGCGACGGGGACAGCGCCTCGACGGCGTCCAACGCCTCCCCCCAGGGCTCGGGCTTCATCACCATTCCCGCGCCTCCGCCGTAGGGGGTGTCGTCGGTGGTGTGATGACGGTCGTGGGTCCACCGTCGAAGGTCGTGGATGCCCAGCTCGACGACGCCGCGCGCGATCGCCTTGCCGACCAGGCTGAGCGACAGCGGGGCGAAGTAGTCGGGGAAGATGGAGATGACGTCGATCCTCACGCGGGATCCTCCAGCAGCCCCCCGACGTCGGCGAGCTGCAAATACCCAGCCTCGACGTCGACCACCGGCACGAGCGCCGCCACGAACGGGACGAGCCGGTCCTCGCCGTCGACATCGACGACGAGGAGGTCCTGGGCCGGCATGTGCTGCACGGCGACGAGCGTGCCGACGGGGTGCCCTGCGGCGTCGCGCACCTCGAGACCGACGAGCTGCCGGTCGAAGTATTCCTCCGGGCCGCTTGGTCGCTCGTCGGAGGGCACGTCGGCGAGGAGCTCGCGTCCGGTCAGGGCCTCGACGGACGTGCGGTCGCGCAGCCCGTCGAAGGACACGACGAGGCGGCCCCCGTGCGAACGCACGGAGGCCACCTCAAGCGTGGTGCCGTCGTGGAGCCGGACGGTGGCACCGCGAGCGAACCTGCGCGCCGGCTCGTCGGTGATGACGTCGATGAAGACGTCACCGCGGATGCCGTGGGCCCGTCCGACCTTCCCGACGACGACCTCGACGCGCATCAGCGACGGCGCGGGCGGTCGACGTCGACGAAGTCGACGCGGACCTGCTCCTGCCCGGCCAGCGCGCCGATGACGGTGCGCAACGCCTGGGCCGTGCGGCCCTGCCGACCGATCACCTTGCCGATGTCGTCAGGATGCACGCGGACCTCGAGCAGCCGCCCGCGGCGGAGGTCCTTGTCGCGCACCGTGACGTCATCGGGGTTGGAGACGATCCCCGCGACGAGGTGTTCGAGCGCCTCGGCGAGCATGCTCAAGCCTCGTCCCCGTCGGCCGCGGCCTCGTCAGCCTGGGCGGCCTCCTCGGCGGCGCCCTCGGCCTCGGCCTTGGCCTTCTTCTCCTGCGCCTTGGTGATCGCGGGAGCGGTGGCGCTGGCGTCCTCGGCGAGGGCCTTGGCGAACTCCGCCTCACGGTCGCGACGCTCCGGCTGCGGGTCGATACCCGACGGGGAGTCGTCGCCGGTGAACTTCTGCCAGTCGCCCGAGCGCTTGAAGATCGCGACGACGGCCTCGGTGGGCTGCGCGCCGACGGAGAGCCAGTACTGGGCGCGCTCCGAGTTGACACGGATCACCGACGGATCGTTCTTCGGGTGGTAGATGCCGATCTCCTCGATCGCCTGGCCGTCGCGCTTGCGACGCGAATCCATGACGACGATGCGGTAGTGGGGCGAACGGATCTTGCCCATGCGCTTGAGACGAATCTTGGTTGCCACTGTTGTGGTACTCCTTGGTGTTGCAGTTCGGGGCGGCAGGCCTTGCGTGTGGGGCACGCAACTCCTGCAAACCTGTGGGCCTCCCGCCCGGAAGAGAGAGGGCTCCGGACAAAAAGGTGCATCGGACATTGTGCCAGAACCCGCCGGGTTCGCGAAATGGCTCGAGGTAGGCTCTCCGCATGGCCGACGACGCATCCCCAGCCCTGGAGATCTCCGACGAGGAGTTCGATGCCCTGGTCGAGGAGGCCTTCGAGGAGATCCCCGAGGCGCTGCTCGAGAACATCGACAACCTGATCTTCGTCGTCGAGGACGAGCCGGAGGACGGCACGGAGCTGCTCGGCGTCTATGAGGGATTCTCCCTCACCGAGCGGGACAGCACCTATTTCGGGCAACTGCCCGACCGGATCGTCCTGTTCAAGGGGCCGCTGACGCGGCTCTGCGCCGACGAGGACGAGCTGTACGAGGAGATCGCCATCACACTCGTGCACGAGCTCGGCCACTACCACGGCATCGAGGAGGACCGCCTCCACGAGCTCGGCTGGGGCTGAGCGTCCGCTCGCCCGCCCCAGCCGTGTGCCGTCGGGGCCCGACGGTCAGCCGCAGAGCGCCGCCTTGGGCCCATGGAGCGCGACGATGGCCTGCGCCCCGCAGATGGACTGGCTGAGCGACGGGGTGACGCCCTCCCCCTGCACTGCCGCGGGGGCCTGGCCGTAGGTGCGTTCGACGCCGAGGATCTGGCCGAGCAGTCCCGCATCCTGCGTGAACTGCTCCACCTTCGTGTCCTCCGGGTCGAGACCCGCGGCCTCGGCGGCGTGGCGGAAGAACGCGTCGCGTCCGGACACCCCGTCGATGAGCTTGTACTCCTTGGCCTTGGCGGTGTCGAAGATTCCGGCGCCCATCTCGTTGCGGATGGTCTGCTCGTCCATGCCCCTCCCCTGTACCATGCGGGCCACGAACTGGTCGTAGGAGGCGTTGATCATCTCGATCCACTGCTTCCGCGACTCGGGATCCATGTCGTTGAAGGGGTCACCGAAGGCCTTGCCGCGGCCGGCCGCGAGGTACTCCTGTTCGATGCGCTCGGCCTCGACGCCGGCCGAGAAGAGGGTGTCACCGATGCGGGTGACGTTGGTGTACCGCTGGAACGGACCCGAGATGACGCCGATCGAACCGACGAGCGAGCCCTCGTCGGCCCAGATCTCGTCGGCGCTCGACGTCGAGTACACCCCGCCCGAGGCGGACATCGAGGAGATGTGGACCAGCACCTTCTGGCCGGTGCGCTGCTGATAGTCGGTGACCGCGTCGGCGATGGCGGCCGAACCGACGACGGAGCCGCCCGGCGTGTTGACGAGCAGGACGATGCCGGCCGCGTCCTCCTTGTCGAGGCCGCGGATCGTGTCGGCAACCTCGTAGCCGTACGTGCCGCCGGCGAGCACCGAGCCGTCGGAGGCGTCGGCCATGATGGCGCCCTGGATCGGGATCGCACGCAGCGAATGCTTCGCGCCCGCGTCGCCCCACACGGTGGACAGCGCCGTCGACGCGCCGGGGGCTGCGCCTCCGGCCAGCGACGCCGCCGACACGACCATGAGGATGAGCGAGAGCACCGAGCCAGCGACGACGACCGCCCCGGCACCGAGTGCGAAGCCGAGGCCCGTGCCGAATCCACGGCCGAAGCCGCCGGACTTGCGCTCCGGGCGCAGCGCGTAGCCTGCCGGCACCGAGGGAGGCATCGGCGTCGGGGGAACGTGGTCGGGACGCGCGGGGCGCGCCTCGTCGCGGGATTCGTCCGGGCTGGGGGTGGTCTGGTCGTCAGTCATCGGTCAGCAACACTCCTCGGAGGATTCGGTGGGTGGGTCTGTGCAGGGTGGAAAGGTCCCGGCGCGGGTCGTCGGCGTAGACGACGAGGTCCGCGCTCGCGCCCTCGCTCAGGTTGTCGGCACCGAGCCACGTGCGGGCCCGCCAGCTCGCGGCGCCGAGGGCGAACTCGACGCCGCCGACGCGCGCCAGCTCCTCGATCTCGTCGATCGTACGACCGTGCTTGATGACGGTACCCGCGTCGGTGCCCGAGTAGACGGGCACGCCGGCCTCGACCGCCTTGCCGATGGTTTCGTGACGTCGAGCGTGCAGATCGAGCATGTGGGCGGAGTACCGCGGGAACTTCGCGGCACCCTGCTGCGCGTAGACGGGGAAGTTGGCCAGGTTGATGAGCGTCGGCACGAGCGCCACCTGCCGCTCGGCCATCATCGCGATGTGTTCGTCGTCGAGCCCCGTGCCGTGTTCGATGCAGTCGACCCCGGCCTCGATGATCTCCGCCACAGACTGTTCCCCGAAGCAGTGCGCGGTGACGCGGGCCCCCTCGTCGTGGGCGACGGCGATGGCCTCGCGCACCACTTCCGCAGGGAAGCTCGGCGCGAGGTCCCCCACCGAACGGTCGATCCAGTCACCGACCAGCTTGACCCAGCCGTCGCCGGCTCGCGCCTGCCGGCGCACCTCCTCGACGAGCCCCTCCGGCTCCACCTCGGCTGCGGCATGGCGGATGTAGCGGCGACTGCGCGCGACGTGCCGCCCTGCGTGCACGATCCGCGGCGCGTTGCGCTCCTCGGCGAGGAAGCGCGTGTCACGCGGCACGCCGCAGTCCCGCACGAGCATGACGCCGACGGCGACGTCTGCGGCCGCCTGCGCGCGTGCGGTGTCGTCGTCGACGCCACCTTCGACGCCCAGACCGATGTGGCAGTGCGCGTCGACGAGGCCCGGCAGGACGAAGGCTCCGGTGACGAGCGTCTCCGCGCCCGCCACCGGTTCATGCGTGACGACGCCGTCGACGATCCAGAGGTCGGTCGGCTCACTGCCCGGCAGGACGACGGCGTTCAGGTGCAGTGCGGAAGTCATGGACCGGAGTCTACCCGTCCGCCCGTGCGACCAGACGGGTTCAGCGGCCACCTGCCCCAGCGGGATCGGGCGCCCGTTCCTCGTCTGCGCGGCCCGGGCCAACGCGGCAGGGACACGCCCGCACGAGTGCCGACCAATCCCGGCGCAGTCGGCCCCTGACGTCGCAGCGGCCCTCCGCCGTGGCTGACCGCGGTCCTCCCTGCCGGGGTGGGCCTCAGCGCAGCCCCTGGTCGCCGAGCATCTTCTTCAGGTCCTCCGGCAGTTCGAATTCGTCCATGCTCTGCGGCATCGCCGGCGCCTGACGGTCGGCCCCCTGGGCCCTGGCAAGCTCCTGCTGCGCACGCTTCGCCGGGTTGCCCGAGACCCCCTTGCCCCGCTTGGCCTTCTTCTTCGCCTGCTTCGTCTGGGGCCGGCGTCCGCCGCCCATCCCGGGCAGACCACCCATGCCGGGCAGGCCGCCCATCCCGGGCAAACCGCCGCCGCTGGCCATCTGCTCCATCACCTTGCGCGCCTCGACGAAACGGTTGACGAGGTTGTTCACCGCAGAGACCTCGACGCCGGCGCCCTTGGCGATGCGGGCGCGACGGGAGCCGTTGAGGATCGAGACGTCGTCGCGCTCCTTCGGCGTCATCGAGCAAATGATGGCCTCGATGCGGTCGATCTCGCGCTCGTCGATCTCGTTGATGGCGTCCTTGAACTGGCCTGCGCCTGGCAGCATGCCGAGGATCTTCGACAGCGGGCCCATCTTGCGCAACTGACGCATCTGCCCGAGGAAGTCGTCGAGCCCGAACTTCGCCTTGCCGCCCAGCAGCTTCTCGGCCGCAGCACGCGACTGCTCGGCGTCGAAGGTCTTCTCCGCCTGCTCGATGAGCGTCAGCATGTCGCCCATGCCGAGGATGCGGCTGGCCATGCGGTCGGGGTGGAAGACGTCGAAGTCCTGCAGCTTCTCGCCGTTGGAGGCGAACATGATCGGCTTGCCGAGCACGCGGGCGATCGACAGCGCCGCACCACCGCGCGCGTCACCGTCGAGCTTCGTCAGCACGACGCCGTCGACGCCGACTCCCTCGTCGAAGGCCTTCGCCGTGTTCACGGCGTCCTGGCCGATCATGGCGTCGACGACGAACAGCGTCTCGTGCGGGTCGACTGCGGCCTTGATGTCGGCCGCCTGCTGCATGAGTTCGGCATCGACGCCGAGCCGGCCCGCGGTGTCGACGATGACGACGTCGTAGAGCTTCTGTCTGGCGTGCGCGATCGACTGTCGGGCCACCTCCACCGGATCGCCGACGCCGTTGCCCGGCTCGGGCGCGAACACGTGGACGCCGGCGCGCTCGCCGACGATCTGGAGCTGGTTGACGGCGTTGGGCCGTTGGAGGTCCGCGGCGACCAACAGCGGCGAGTGGCTGTTCGACTTCAGCCACAGCGCGAGCTTGCCCGCGAGCGTCGTCTTGCCCGCGCCCTGGAGGCCCGCGAGCATGATGACCGTCGGCGGCTGCTTGGCGAAGCGGATCAGCCGCGCGTCGCCGCCGAGAATGGCGATGAGCTCCTCGTTGACGGCCTTGACGATCTGCTGCGTGGGGTTGAGCGCCTTCGACACCTCGAGCCCCACCAGCCGCGCCTTCACCGCGGCGACAAACTCCTTGACGACGCCGAGGTTGACGTCGGCCTCGAGCAGCGCGATGCGAATCTCGCGCATCGTCGCATCGACGTCCGCCTCGCTCAGGCGGCCCTTGGAACGGAGGCCCTTGAAGACGTCGGCCAAACGGTCTTGGAGCGTGTCAAACACCAGGAGAGTCCTTCGAGATTCGGGTAACCCTCGCAAGGATACCCGTTGGTGGGCGGTCCCCGATCGTCGACGGCGGCCGGGTCACTCGCCGAGGAGGCCGGCGACGAACCCGTCGGTGTCGAAGGGCGCGAGATCGTCGACGCCCTCGCCGAGCCCGATGAGCTTCACGGGCACGCCGAGCTCGCGCTGGACTTGCACGACGATGCCGCCCTTGGCCGAGCCGTCGAGCTTCGTGAGCACGAGACCGGTGACGTCCACGACGTCGGAGAAGATGCGCGCCTGGGTGAGCCCGTTCTGCCCGGTGGTCGCGTCGATGACCAGCAGCACCTCGGTGACCTTCGCTTTCTTCTCGATGACGCGCTTCACCTTGCCCAGCTCGTCCATGAGGCCGGTCTTGGTGTGCAGGCGGCCCGCGGTGTCGACGATGACGACGTCGGCCCCCACCTCGGCGCCGCGGGAGACGGCGTCGTAGGCGACGGACGCCGGGTCGGCGCCCTCGTGGCTGCGGACCGTCTCGACCCCGACGCGCTCACCCCAGGTGGCGAGCTGTTCGGCCGCCGCGGCGCGGAAGGTGTCCGCGGCGCCCAACACGACGCTCTTGCCCTCTGCGACGAGCACGCGGGCGAGCTTGCCGACCGTGGTGGTCTTGCCGGTGCCGTTGACGCCGACGACGAGCACGACCGCCGGCAGGTCGCCGTCCTTGTCGAGGCGCAGCGACCGGTCGAGGCTCGGATCGACGAGCTTCACGAGCTCCTGACGCAGCACCTCCTTCGCCTTGGCCGGGTCGGACTCGCCGTCGACGGCCAACCGCTGGCGCAGCGCGGTGGTGAGCTCGGTGGTGGGCCCCACGCCCAGATCCGACGTGATGAGCGTCATCTCGAAGTCGTCCCAGACCTCCTCGTCGAGACGCTCCACCGACAGCAAGTCCGCGAGGGCCCGGGCCAGCGCATTGTTGGACGAGGCGAGGCGCCGACGCAGACGCGCGAGTCGAGACCGCGGGGCCTCGGGCGCCTCCACCGCCACCGCCGGCACCTCTGCGGGGGTCTCCGCAGGCACCTCCTGGTCCTCCGGCTCGGCCGTGGGAAGCGGCGCCTCGACGACGGGCTCGGCCTCGTCGGGTGCCGGCGTGGGCGCCGACGAGGGCTCCTCGTCGGCCTCCGCCTCGGCCTCGTCCGTCGGCGCCTCGAGGGCCACCTCGGAGGGGGCCTCGAGCTTCGCCCGACGGTTGTCGCGCGCGACGACGACGCTCGCGACGATGATGGCCGCGCCCACGAGGCCCACGACGACCCAGAAGATGACCTGGTCAATGCTCAGCAAAATCACGTCCGTGATCCTACCCAACGTCCTCCCCACACCCCCGATCACCGTGTTAGATTCGACCCCGACCGGGGCAGGGATTGAGGAAGGGTGATGCACGTGGTCGAAGAGCCACGGGATGCGCTCATCTACGTCGCCGCACGGCGTCACTACATGGATGGCGCGACGATGGAGACGATCGCCCAGGAGCTGGGGGTTTCCCGACCGACGGTCTCACGACTGCTGGCCCGCGCCCGCGAGACCGGCGTGGTGCGCATCACGCTGGCCGAGCCGCCCGGCGCGGACTCCCCCACGGCCCACCGCATCGCCGACGCGTTCGACATCCGCGTGCACCTGGTGCCCGTGCCCAGCACCACCTCTGCCGCCGACCGCCTGCGCGCCGTCGCCGCGGAGGCTGCCGTCGTCCTGGACTCGCTCGTCGTCGACGGCACGAATCTGGGCATCGCGTGGGGCGTCACCACGGGCCAGGTGGCCCGTTCTCTGGCCCCGCGAGGCCGCTCCGGGGTGCAGATCGTCCAGATGAACGGCGCGGCGCACGCCTCGGATCCGGCCACGCCCTACATCGGCTCCCTGCTGCAGACCTACGCCTCGGCCTTCGGCGCCGCGACCATCATCCCGTTCCCCGTCCCGACGTTCTTCGACCATGCCGCGACGAGGGAGGCGATGTGGCGGGAGCGGTCGGTGCTGGCCGTGCTGCGGCGGATCCGCGAGCTCGACGTCGCGATCTTCGGCGTGGGCTACCCGGGGGCGCGCATGCCGTCGCACGTGTACGCGGCCGGGCACATCGACCCGCCGGATCTGGCGCGCGCGCTGTCCCAGGGCGCCGTCGGCGACGTGTGCACGGTGCTGCTGCGCGCCGACGGCACGTACAAGGGCATCGAACTCAACGCCCGCGCCAGCGGCCCCACCCCCCAGGACCTGCGCAACGTGCCGTCGAGGCTGTGCGTCGTCGGGGATCCGAGTCGGGCGGTGGCGCTGCTGGCCGCGCTGCGCTCGGGCTGCGTGACGCATCTGGTGTGCGACGACGTCACCGCCCGCAGCGTGATCCGGCTCATGGACGCGTGAGGTCCTGCATCTTCGTGCACATCGCCTCCGGTTCCTGATCGTCCGTGCAAATCGCGCCCCCGGTCCCGACGTGAAGGGTTGGATGGTGTGCAGGCAATGTCAACAGCGACACCTGCCGGAGAGGATCAGTGATGGTGCAACGTCTGAGCGCCGATGTGGTCGTGATAGGCGGAGGCTCGACGGGCGTCGGCGTGGTGCGCGACGCCGCAATGCGCGGCTACCGGGCCGTGCTCGTCGAACGTGATGATCTCGCCTGCGGCACGACCGGCCGTTTCCATGGGCTCCTGCACTCGGGGGGCCGCTACGTGGTGAGCGACCCGCAGTCCGCCACCGAATGCGCGGAGGAGAACGCGATCCTGCGCCGCATCCAGCCGGGCGCGATCGAGGACACCGGGGGATTCTTCGTCACGCTGCCGGGCGACGACCCCGCCTTCGCCGATGAGTTCCTCGCGGGGGCCGCCCGCACCGGGGTGCCCGCGCAGGAGATCGGCGTCGCCGAGGCGCTGCGCCGGGAGCCGCGCGTCAACCCCGGCATCCAGCGCGCCGTCGAGGTGCACGACGGCTCCGTCGACGGCTGGGCGCTCGTCTGGGGCGCGGCACGCTCCGCGCAGGAGTACGGGGCGCAGATCCTCACCTACCACCGCGTGACGGAGATCGTGCGCGACGGGGACCACGTCGCCGCCGTCCGCTGCCGCGACGTGCGCCACGGCGAGGACGTCGAGATCGCCTGCAACTTCGTGCTGAACTGTGCGGGCCCGTGGGCCGGGCAGGTGTCCGCGATGGCCGGCTGTGAGCCGGTGGCCGTCGTCGCCGGCCGCGGCATCATGATCGCGATGAATCACCGGATCGTGAACACGGTGGTCAACCGCCTCGTCTACCCCACCGACGGCGACATCTTGGTGCCCGCCCACACCGTCTCCATCATCGGCACCACCGACGTCAAGGTGAACGATCCCGACGACACCCGCGTGCCTGCCGAGGAGGTCCAGCAGATGCTGGACGCGGGCGAGCACATGATTCCCGGCTTCCGCACGCATCGCATGCTGCGCGCGTGGGCCGGCAGCCGTCCGCTCATCAAGGATCCGCGAGTGAGCGCCGACGACACCCGGCACATGAGCCGCGGCATGTCGATCGTCGATCATTCCCAACACGACGGCCTGCGCGGCCTGCTCACGATCGGCGGCGGGAAGCTCACCACGTATCGGCTCATGGCCGAGCACATCGTGGACGCCATGTGCGAGCAGCTCGGCGACGAGCGCCCCTGCCGCACCGCCGACGAGGCGGTGCCCGAGCCGCACGCGCGGCTGCACAAGGTCACCGACCGCCTGAAGGCCAGGGAGGAGTCGCGCACCGACACGCGTGCGCTGTGCGAGTGCGAGCTGGTCTCCGAGGACGATTTCCGCAGGGAGATCGAGGCCCATCCCGAGGCCAGCCTCGACGATGTCCGCCGGCAACTGCGCATCGGCATGGGCCCGTGCCAGGGTGGCTTCTGCTCGCTGCGGGCAGCCGGGGTGGCGTGCGCGTCGGGCAAGGTCGACGCCGAGAAGGGTACGAAGCTCCTCACCGACTTCATCGCCTCGAGGTGGAAGGGCGTGCAACCGATTCTCGCTGGCGATCAGGTCCGCCAGGCGGCGCTCGACGAGTGGATCAGTCAGGGCACGCTCGACGTCGAGCATGTGCCCGCTTCGACGCAGGGAGGCGTGCGATGAGGACGGTGGTGATCGGAGCCGGGCTCGCAGGGCTGACGGCCTCCATCAGGTTGCTGGAGGCTGGCGTCGACGTGACGCTCGTGTCCAAGGGCCCCGGTGGGTTGGCGCTGTCCCAGGGCAGCATCGACGTGCTGGGCTATCGCCCGTCGCGGGTCACGCGGCCGTTGGAAGTGTTGGGGGCGCTGCCCGGGGACCATCCTTACGCCGTCCTGGGCACGGCCACCGTGCGCGAGTCCGTCTCGTGGCTGGGCCAGCGGCTGGGGCTCGTCGGCAGCCCGGCGACGAATCTGCAGCTCCCGACGGCGGCCGGCGCGATTCGTCCGACGGCACTCGCGTGGGCGTCGCTCGCGGCCGGCGACGTCCGTGACCACACCACGTTCGCGGTGATCGGCGTCCAGCAGGTCAAGGACTTCCCCGCCGCGCTCATCGCCGGCAACCTCGACCGCACGGTCTTCGACGGCCGCGAGCTCCGCGCCGGCTTCGGGCTCGTGGACTTCGAGGCGCGCGACGGCGAGCAGGATCCGTCGCCAGTGCACTTCGCGCGGGCGCTCGACGATGCCGCCACCCGCAGACGCTTTGCCTCGGCCGTGGCCGCCGCGGCCGGCACCGCGGACGTCGTGCTGGTCCCAGGGATCGTCGGGCTCGACGATCCCGGCGCCTGGGACGACTTCGTCGCGGCGCTGGGGCGCCCGGCTGCCGAGGTGGCGATGCAGCCCCCGTCCATTCCAGGGCTGCGCATGTTCCAGCGTCTGCTCGACGACGCGCGTGCCCTCGGGCTGCGCCACGTGCAGGGCTCGCTGGCCACGGGATTCACCCACGAGGATGGGCGCATCACGGGCATCGAGGTCGCATCGGCGGGGCATTCCAAGCACATCCGCTGTGACGCCGTGGTGCACGCACCGGGTGGCTTCGAGTCCGGCGGGCTCGGGGTGGACTCGCACGGCGTCATCACCGAACGGCTGTTCGGGCTGCCGCTGACGGTCGACTCCCTGGCCGGACTCACGGAGCCGGAGGTGGGCGCCCCGCAGCCGCTGTTCGAGGTGGGCGTCCTCGTCGACGCCGACATGCGCCCCCTGGGCCTGGACGGCCCCGTCCACACCAACCTGCACGTCGCCGGCGGGATCCTCGCCGGCGCCCAGCGGGCGCGCGAGAAGTCCGGGGACGGCATCGCCGTCGCCAGCGCCTGGCGTGCAGCCGAATCGATCCTTGGAGGTGCCCGATGAGCAGGAAGCGTGCAGCGGAGCTGCAGGAGCGGCTCGACAACGAACTGCGGCGCGTGAGCCTCGACCACTGCGTCAAGTGCACGATCTGCGAGACCGCCTGCCCCGTGATGGGCGTGCAACCCCTCTTCGGCGGCCCGAAGTACTCCGGCCCGCAGGGTGAGCGCTACCGCGACGGCGCGTCGGTGGACCACTCGATCGACTGGTGCTCGAGCTGCGGCACCTGCACCGTCGTGTGCCCGCAGGGCGTCCAGGTGGCCGAGATCATCTCGCTCGCGAAGGCCGTCAAGCGCGCCGAGCACGGCGGGCCGATCCGCGACGTGCTGCTCACCCAGACGACCCTCATGGGCAAGGCGATGACCCCCGTCGCGCCGTTGGCGAACGCCGCGCTCGGCAATCGCCCGATTCGCAAGGTCATGGAGGCGACGTTCGGCGTATCCGCCGACGCCGCGATGCCGCCCGCGCAGTCGCAGTCGCTGCATGGCTGGCTGAAGAAGCGCCCGAAGCCGAGCAAGGCTCCGACGCGCGGCAGCGTCGTCTACTTCCACGGCTGCGCCGGTGCCTACTTCGAGGTCGAGGCCGCGAAGTGTGCCATCGAGGTGCTCGAGCACTTGGGCTACGAGGTCCTGGTCCCGCCGCAGGGCTGCTGCGGCCTGGCCGCCCAGAGCAATGGTCTGTTCGATCAGGCGACGAAGGCGATCCTCGATCTGGCGCGCGCGCTCGCCGCGGCGGGCAAGGACCTCCCCGTCGTCTCGACGGCCGGCTCCTGCGTCGGCATGCTGAAGCACGAGGCGAAGCACTACCTCGGCGTCGACGACCCCATCCTCGACGAGGTGGGCGTGCGCTCCTATGACATCTCCGAATTCCTGATGGAGCGCCACGAGGCCGGCGAGCTCGACTTCGACTTCCGGCCGATCGAGATGCAGTTGCCCTACCACCAGCCCTGCCAGGTGCGCAGCCAGGGCATGGGGGCGCCCGCCTCCGACCTGCTGCGGCTGATCCCGGGGCTCAAGGTGGTCGACTCCAACGCCACCTGCTGCGGCGTCGCAGGCACCTACGCGCTGAAGAAGGAGAAGAACGCAGTGGCCCGTGCCGTCGGCCAGCCACTGTTCGACATGATCGACCGCACCAACGAGGGACTCGTCGCTTGCGACACGGAGACGTGCCGCTGGCAGATCGCCCACGAGACCAAGGTGGACACGGTGCATCCCATCGTCCTCGTCCACCGCGCCCTCGGCCTGTCCGAGGGCTGACCGGAGGCTCCGGATGGGGCGGCGGCGTTGGGGGCCGCCCCATCCGGCCATCCGTCCACGGCCAGGGTCCTCGACGCCCGGTTCGCGCCCGCGCGGACCGGGCGTTCTCGTCGTCCAGGCGCGAATCGGGCCTAGTTGCTGAGCAAATGCACGGCGCCTGGATCGAGGCCGCACGAACGTTCATCGGCAGACGGGGCGGTGCCTTGGCGTGGTGGAATCGAGGCAGTTGGTCGTTCCAATCGGGGCGGCCATGACAACGCAGTCATGAATGGAGCATCCACCATGGATTTCGCAACCATCTTCCTCTCCGAGCTGGTCGGCACGACGATGCTGCTGCTGCTCGGTGGCGGCACCGTCGCGAGCGCAGTGCTCGTGAAGTCGAAGGGCAACGGGGCAGGCTTCCTGTTCATCAACTGGGGCTGGGGCCTCGCGGTGATGATGGGCGTCCTCGTGTCCTACAAGTCCGGCGGCCACCTCAACCCCGCCGTGACGTTCGGGTTGATGGCCAGCGGCACGAAGTTCTCGGGCGCCGAGATCGCCGGGTACCTGCTGGGCCAGATGCTGGGCGCCATGCTCGGTGCCTTCTTCTGCTGGCTGGCCTACAAGCAGCACTTCGACGAGGAGCCGGACCCGGCCAACAAGCTCGGCGTCTTCTCGACCGCTCCCGCGATCCGCAACCCCCTGTGGAACACCATCACCGAGGCCATCGGCACCTTCGTCCTCGTCTTCGTCATCATCGCCGCAGGCAAGTACACGACCCACACCACCGATGCGGCAGGCGTCGGCCCGGCCAACCTCGGCTGGCTCGGCGCGTTCGGCGTCGCGCTCCTCATCGTCGTCATCGGCATCGCGCTCGGCGGCCCCACCGGGTACGCGATCAACCCGGTCCGTGACCTCGGCCCCCGCATCATGCACGCCATCCTTCCGATCAAGGGCAAGGGCGGCTCCGACTGGGGCTACTCCTGGGTGCCCGTCGTGGGCCCGCTCATCGGCGGCGTGCTCGCTGGCCTCTGCGCCGGTGTGCTGCTCCCCTGACCACCCCTTTCCGTACACGTTGAAGGATTGAATCAATGACCGATCAGAAGTACGTACTCGCCGTCGACCAGGGCACGACGAGCACCCGCGCCATCATCTTCGACCACGCAGGCACCGTCGTCTCCGTGGGCCAGAAGGAACACGAGCAGATCTTCCCGCGCGCCGGCTGGGTCGAGCACGACCCGATGGAGGTCTGGACCAACGTGCGGGAGGTCGTCGCCACCGCGCTCAGCAAGGCCGAGCTCAACAGCACCAACCTGGCCGCCGTCGGCATCACGAACCAGCGCGAGACGACCGTCGTGTGGGACAAGAACACCGGCGAGCCCGTCTACAACGCCATCGTCTGGCAGGACACCCGCACCGCCAAGATCGTCGAGGAGCTGGGCGGCGAAGTCGGCCAGGACAAGTACAAGGACCGCGTCGGTCTGCCGCTGGCCACCTACTTCTGTGGCCCCAAGGTGAAGTGGATCCTCGACAACGTCGAGGGCGCCCGTGAGCGCGCCGAGGCCGGCGACCTCATCATGGGCACCATGGACACCTGGGTGCTGTGGAACATGACCGGCGGTGTCGAGGGTGGCGTGCACGTCACCGACGTCACCAACGCCTCCCGCACCCTGCTCATGGACCTCAAGACCCTCTCGTGGGCCGAGGACATCTGCGCCGACATGACGATCCCGATGTCGATGCTCCCCGAGATCAAGTCCTCCGCCGAGGTCTACGGCTATGGCCGGCAGCAGGGGATGCTCGTCGGTATCCCGATCTCCGGCATCCTGGGCGACCAGCAGGCCGCCACCTTCGGACAGGCCTGTTTCGAGCCCGGCATGGCGAAGAACACCTACGGCACCGGCAACTTCATGCTCATGAACACCGGCACCGAGCCCGTCCCGAGCAAGAACGGCCTGCTCACCACGCTCTGCTACAAGATCGGCGATCAGGCCCCCGTCTACGCGCTCGAGGGCTCCATCGCCGTGACCGGTTCGCTGGTGCAGTGGCTGCGCGACAACCTGCGCATGTTCGACTCCGCTCCTGAGGTCGAGCAGCTGGCCCAGACCGTCGAGGACAACGGCGGCGCCTACTTCGTGCCCGCCTTCTCGGGCCTGTTCGCGCCCTACTGGAAGTCCGACGCCCGCGGCGCCATCGTCGGCCTCACCCGATTCGTCAACCGCGGCCACATCGCCCGCGCCGTGCTGGAGGCCACCGCCTTCCAGACCCGCGAGGTGCTCGACGCCATGGAGGCGGACTCCGGCGTGAAGCTCGCCGAGCTCAAGGTCGACGGCGGCATGACCGCCAACGAGCTGCTGATGCAGTTCCAGGCCGACCAGCTGGACGTCGACGTGGTGCGCCCCGTCGTCGCGGAGACCACCGCCCTCGGTGCGGCCTACGCGGCCGGCATCGCCGTCGGCTTCTGGTCGGGCGAGCAGGACGTCATCGACAACTGGGCCGAGGACAAGCGCTGGACGCCCAAGATGGACGCCGACGAGCGCGACCGCCAGTACCGCCTGTGGAAGAAGGCCGTCACCCGCACGTTCGAGTGGGTTGACGACGACGTCCGCTGACGTCTGAAGACGCAACGCGTCCCCCGGCTCTCGACCTGGCCCACCATGGGCTCGTCGCAGACTCGGGGGACGCGTCGTGTTCGGGGGCCGGGGCTCAGCGGTACACGTCGATGAGCTCGCCATCGAGGGAATACGTCACCATCGCATCGCCGTAGTCGTCGCCCACGTAGACCCGAATCACCGGCGCGTCGTCCACCCGCCGCATGTGCTGGACGATGAGGTGCGACGGCGGCCGCCCCTCGTAGCCGCCGTCCCCGGGCGCGCGACGGATCACGTCGGCGAGCACCTCCGGCTGCACGTCGCCGAGGCGGAATCGCCCGTCGTGATCTGCGCGAGGCTGGATCAGTGTGGGACCGGTGCGCGCAAACCCGCCGTGTTCGTGGTATTCGAATTCGTCGAACTTGTCCGAATCCGGTTCGATCGGCATGTCGGCCTTCACCAGATGCTCGTGCACGGCCAGTCTTGCCAGCTCGTCGTTGCCGGACATCCGCTCGAACTCCTGCAGCACCTGCGTCAGCCCCGCCTCCGAGAAGGTGTCGATCGGGCCGACGGTCGAGCGCGCCTCGGACGGGGTGGGCGCCGCAGCGGTGCCTGCCTCGGGCTGCTCCGGCGACGGGCTCGGCGTCGTGGCGGCAGGGTCCGTGGGCTGGCTGCTCGATGCGTCGACCCGAGCACCCGGCTGGCCCTGCGCATCCGCGCCCCCAGCCTTCGGCACCATCCAGAGGGCCAGGGTCGTCAGCAGCGCCCCGACGACGACCCCCGCCCCCGCCGCGGGCAGCGAGCGGCGCCAAGGGCGCCGCGCCAGCGCGGGCTCCCAGGGGTGCTTCCCGCGCGTCCGTTCCGGGGGTCCGGCCACGGCGTAGGGGTCGTCCACAGAACGGTCGGCGACGGCGGGCCACATCGGCGCCCACCCGGGCGCCGGCAGACGCGAGAGCTGCACCACCGTCGGGACGACTCCCGCCGGGCAGGGCTCGACGGCCGCAGAGTCCGGGTGCACCTGCACCACGGGGCGCGGGACCCCGAGGCTGGGATCCCGCGTGACGCGCTGGTGGATGAAGCGGTAGCAGCGCTCGTCGTCGAGGGCGACGGTGTACTCGTGCGCGAGCAGCCGGTCGCCCTCGTCGTTGCGCACCCCGGTCTCGACGATCGAGTCCAGCCGGCAGACGCCGCCGCGTCCCTGCCGAATCGCGTCGAGCGCGACCCGACGGCCCCGCTCGGCCTGCGACGCCAACACCACGCCCAGCGCGAGGGCCAGCGTCCCGGCGAGCAGGAAGGGGGGCTAGGGCAGGGCGCGGGTCGTCGTCGCGACGATGGAGCCCTGCACCGCGGCGCTGCCGAGCAGCGCGCCTCCGACGGCCCAGACACCGACTGTTCCAAGGGGTGCGCCGAGTCTCATGGCGGCATCATGGCACGGAGTCCGGGCCACTGGCCGAGGCTTCCACTCAGTCGTGCAGTCGCTGGCTGACTACGGTGGAAATGCCGTCGCCACGCATCGTGACGCCGTAGAGGCAGTCCGCGATCTCCATCGTGCGCTTCTGGTGCGTGATGACGAGCAGCTGCGACACCTCCCGCAGCTCCTCGTAGATGCCAAGCAGGCGGCCGAGGTTGGCGTCGTCGAGGGCCGCCTCCACCTCGTCGAGAATGTAGAACGGGCTCGGGCGGGCGATGAACAGGGCGAAGAGGAATGCCACCGCCACCAGCGAGCGCTCGCCACCCGACAGCAGCGACAGCCGCTTCACCTGCTTGCCGGCGGGACGCGCCTCGACGTCGACCCCGGTGTTGAGCCAGTCGCCCGGATCCGTGAGGACGAGCCTGCCCTGCCCGCCAGGGAACAGCCGCTCGAAGACCTGCTGGAACGCCTGCTCGACGTCGACGTAGGCCTGCTCGAAGACCTCTTGGACCTTCGCGTCGACCTGCCGCACGATGTCGACGAGGTCCGCGCGCGTCTGCCGCAGATCCTCCAGTTGCTCGGCGAGGAACTGATGTCGGGCCGTCATCGCGTCGAACTCCTCGAGCGCGAGCGGGTTCACGCGCCCCAGGACCTGCAGGTTGCGTTCGGCGGCATGCAGGCGCTTCTCCTGCTCCGCGCGCACGTACGGCACCGGATCGGGCACCGGGTCGCCCTCTTGCAGCGCGGTGCCGTCGGGGCGCGTGAGAACCGGCACCCGCTCCTGCGGGCCGTACTCGGCGACGAGCACCTCCGGCTCGAGACCCAGCTCCGACAACGCCTTCTCCGTGAGCTGCTCGATGCGCATGCGGTACTCAATGCGGTGCATCTCGTCGCGGTGGGCGCCCTTGACCAGCTCGTCGAGGTGCGCGCTCGCCGCCTTGCTGGCGTGCCGGGCGCTGGTCGTCGCGGCTTCGGCGGCGCGGCGGGCCTCGTCGGCGAGGTCGCGTTCGCGAGTGGCCTGTTGGCGGGCGTGCTCGACGCGCTCAGCCACCACGCGGGCGGCGTCGAGCACCGCCTGTGCCACGCGCGCCTCCCGCTGGATCTGCTCGAGCCGAGCCTTGGCCTTCGCGCGCGACTGCCGCTCGTGCTGGGCCGCGCGCAGCAGCGACTCGGCCCGCCCCGCCACCGCCTTCGCCTGCTCCTCGGCCGTCCGCAGCCGCAGCCGGGCATCCATCTCCTTCTGACGGGCCAGCCGCGCAGCCAGAGCGAGCTCATCGCGCTGCGTCGGGTCGGGCTCCTCGTGCTCCCCCTCGCCGGACGCTGCCTCGAGCCGCTGCTCGAGCTCCGCAAGCTGTTCCTCGTCGCGCACCCTCGAGTGCAGCGCCTGCGCGATCGCCTCCTCGAGACGCTCGGCCTCCTTGGTGGCGCCCGCCTGGGTCTGCCGGTGGGCGTTGAGCTGATCGGCGACGGCAGCCATGGCCGCGTCGGAGGCGTGCAGCCGCTCGAGCGCCGCTGCCTCGTCCCGCTCGGCCTCGGCCAGGGCGTCGGCGTGCTGCTCGTGCTCGAATCGCAGCCGCTCGAGCGCGTGCCGCTGCCCCACGAGCTCCTCCTCGGCGTCGGCGAGCTGCGCCGACACCTCGATGAGCGACGGCGCCTTCGCCGACCCGCCGTCGACCAACCAGGCACGGTACACGTCGCCGGCCCTGGTCACGGCCGTGAGGCCTCCCTCCCCGACGACGTCCTTCGCCTCCGTCGCGTCCTCGGCCAGGACGACGTCGCGCAGCAGCCAGGCCACCGCGCCGGCGACCGTGTCGTCGGCGCGCACGACCGATGTCGCAGCCCGGCCGCGGGTGGTCGTCGGGGAAGGGCCGTGGGCCCCCGCGACGACCAGGCTCGCCCGCCCGAGGTCCTCGGCGGCGAGGCGTTCCAGCGAGCGCGACGCGTCCGACATCCCCGCCACGACGACGGCCTCCGCCGCCGCGCCGAGCGCCGCCGCGATCGCGGCTTCCCAGCCCGCCTCGACGGTGATGAGGTCCGAGAGCCGGCCCAGCACCCCATCCCCCGCGTCGAGGAGCGCCGCGTGGCCATCCTTGCGCTGGGTCAGGAGGCGCAGCGCGTCGACGCGGGCCTGCGTGGCGGTGCGCTGGCGCTCGAGCTCGGTCTCGCGGGACTGGACCGATTCGAGGGCCGCGCGGGCGTCGTCGAGGGCTTCGACGGCGCGCTCGTAGGTGGCGTCGAGGTCCGACTCGTCGGCGCCGAGCCCAGCCAGCGAGGCCTCGGTGGCCCGGTACTGCTTGGCGGCCTCCTCGGCGCGGGTGCGGGCCTCGTCGCGGCGTCGTTCGAGGCGCGCCACCTCCTCGCCCGAGGCCTGCAGCCTGGACTTCACCGACCCGACCCTTCCGGTGAGCCTCGCGATCCCCTCGCGACGGTCCGCCACCGCCCTGAGCGCGGCCGAGTACGCCGCCTCGGCCTCGGCGTGGGCCTTCTCGGCGCCGCCTCGGCGCAGCGTGGCGTCGGTGAGCGCAGAGTTGGCCGCCTCGACATCGCTGCGGAGACGCTGCTCCCGCTCCCGTGCCTCCTTCGCCTCGGTCTCGAGCTGCTCCGGGTCGCGGCCGCCGACGTCGAGCTGCGGCTGGTTGTCGCCCATCCGGGCCCGCTCGGCGGCGACGGTGATCGTCGACTGGACGCGCTCGCGCAGGGCCGCCAGCCCGTACCAGGTCTCCTGCGCGCGGTCGTAGCGGGCGGCGGCCTCCTTGAGGGCACGCTCGGCGTCTTCCTCGCCTGCGAGTGCGTCGCGAACAGCCTGCTCAGCCCGGGCCCGCGCTTCGGCCATGGCCCGTTCGTCGGCCAGCTCCGCTGCCAGCGTCTGCTGGGCCGCGGAGAGGTCGTCGGCGAGGAGTCGCGCCTTCGCGTCGCGCAACTCGGCCTGGATGATTGCTGCCTTGCGCGCCGCCTGCGCCTGTCGCCCAAGCGGCTTGAGCTGCCGCTGCAGCTCGCCGACGAGGTCCTGCAACCGCTCAAGGTTCGCCTTCGTCGCGTCGAGCTTGCGCAGCGCCTTCTCCTTGCGCTTGCGGTGCTTCAGCACGCCCGCGGCCTCCTCGATGAAGCCGCGACGCGATTCCGGCGTGGCCTGGAGGATCGCGTCGAGCTGCCCCTGGCCGACGATCACGTGCATCTCGCGGCCGATGCCGGAGTCCGAGAGGAGCTCCTGCACGTCGAGCAGGCGCGCCGGGGCGCCGTTGATCTGGTACTCGGAGCCGCCGGAGCGGAACATCGTGCGGGTGATGCGCACCTCCGAGTACTCGATCGGCAGGGCGCCGTCGGAATTGTCGATGGTGAGTTCCACCTCCGCGCGGCCGAGCGGCGCACGCTTCGAGGTGCCGGCGAAGATGACGTCCTCCATCTTCCCGCCGCGCAGCGTCTTCGCGCCCTGCTCCCCCATCACCCAGGCCAGCGCGTCGACGACGTTCGACTTGCCCGAGCCGTTGGGGCCCACCACACACGTGATGCCGGGCTCGAAGACGAGCGTCGTCGCCGACGCAAACGACTTGAACCCGCGCAGGGTGAGCTGCTTGAGGTACACCTACCGCCGTCCTCTCCCCCGCAGCGAGTCGACCACCTCGTCGACGGGCTTCGGCCCACGCACGGCCCGGAAGGTCCACACCTTGTTGACGACGAAGTTGACCGGCAGCGTCAGAAAGATGGCGATGAGCTGGCTCCAGTACTCCCTCGATGCGAGCCCGTAGTCCTCGTGGAAGTAGGGCTCGGGCAGGTACGCGGGGCTCGTCGGGTTGGTCATCAGCACCTTCAGGACGGCGCCGACGCACATCGCCGCCGAGCCCACGAGGAAGAACGGGACGAACTCCTGCCACCAGCCAGCGTGCTTGCTCGACTTGAACGTCCACCAGCGGTTGAGCTGGAAGTTCCAGCAGTTCGCGACGACGAACGGGACGATCCACGCGAGCAACGTGAAACGGATGTTCCACTGCGTGCCGGGGATCGCCCAGAGGATGTCCTGCGCGTTCGCCGATCCGCCGTTGAGCTTGTTCATCACGATGTTGACGAGCATGTTCACGACGACCCCGGAGCCGCCGACGACGGCGAACTTCACGAACTGCGCGATCGAATTGCCGTATCTGGCGACCAGCGACTTCATGACCGGGCCCCCGTCGCCCACGACGACTCCCCTCGCCTGGCACGCGCGCCGGGGACGGGGCGGGCAGCTCGCTCGGTCAATCGCACGAGGGACAGGTTACTAGGTGCTCCGTCTCCGCCCCCGCGGATGCTCCGCCGGGCCGGCATGCACCCGCGGCTCAGCCAGCATCGCCTGCCTGCACGAACGGGCCCGTCCCGTCCGCACAAGGTGTGAGGAAGTGGTTGGCGGACCAACCACTTCCTCACACCTTGCGGTCGTCTCCCGTGGGCTTCAGTGCGCTCACTTGCATGGCGAACGCCTCCACGGCGGCCGTGAGTTGGGCGTGGACGTCGATCTCCCGACGCCAGCCCCCGCCCTGCCAGCCGTGGTTGGCGCCGGGGATCTCCAGCAGCCCGACAGTGGACGAAGTGACGGCCGCTGGCACCCACGCCGGGTCCTCGCTCCCGCCAATCAGCAGCGTGGGAGCACTCGAGGCGTTGATGGCGTCGACGACCAGCGGCTGGCTCAGCAAGGGCGTCGTCCAGACGGCGGGCACCCGACGATCCGCCGCCCAGCGTGCTGCGAACGTGCCCAGCGACTTGCCGATCAGCATCTGGACCGGCCCGTGCTCGGCGACCAGCGCGTCGAGCGCCTTGGACACCGTCGCGACGCAGTCATCCGGACTGGCAGGCTTCTCTCCCCAATCGAGGCGCCAGACTTCCCAACCCGCGAGCACGAGCGCCCTGCCCGGCAGGAACAACCCCGGCAAATCGATGGGATACGACAAGCCGGCCGCGACGACTACGCGCGGCGCGTCCGCTCCTCGCTCCGGGGAACCGAGCCAGCGCCCGCCGTCCATCGTGGTCATGGGGCGAAGCTACACCACCCCTCGGCGCGGCCGCTGACACCTCGGGCACCAGAAGCTGGACCGGTTCATGAACGAGCTCCGACGCAGCACTGCGCCGCAGCGCGAGCACGGCAGCCCCTCGCGCCCGTACGCGTTGAGGCCACGTTCAAAGTAGCCGGACTCGCCGTTGACGTTCACGTACAGCGAGTCGAAAGACGTCCCACCAGCAGCGAGCGCCTCGCGCATCACATCGGTGGCGTGCCGCAGCAGCCCCGTCGCCTGGCGCGGGCCGAGGGACGTCGTCGGGGTGTCGAAGTGGAGCCGGGACCGCCAGAGGGCCTCGTCGGCATAGATGTTGCCGATGCCGGAGACCAGCCGCTGGTCGAGGAGGGCGCGCTTGACCGTCGTGTGCTTCGCGCGCATCCGACGAGCCACCTCCGGCAACCGAAAGCTGGGGTCGAACGGGTCCGGCGCGATGTGGGGCACGGGGTTGGTCGCGGCGTCACGTCGAAGCTCCAACCCGCCGAACATGCGCTGGTCCACGAACCGCAGCTCGCGGCCGTCGGAGAGGGAGAAACTGACGCGTGTGTTGCGGGGCAGGTCATCGTCGGGCGACGCCACGCGGAACTGCCCGCTCATGCCGAGGTGGACGAGCAGCGCATCGGGCCCCAGCACGAGCCACAGGTATTTACCGCGACGACGGGCCTCCCCCACCTCGCGCCCTGCGAGGTCGGTCTCGAACGCCGCCGCGCCGCCAGCGTGCTGCCGGACCGGGCGCGGGTGCCAGACGGTGACGCACTCGATCGTTCGCCCGACGACGTGGCGCTCGAGGCCGGCGCGGACGACCTCCACCTCGGGAAGCTCAGGCATCGCCCAACTGCGCGACGGCTTCCCGCGCCGCGAGCTGCTCGGCGCGACGCTTGTTGCTGCCGACGCCAGTGCCACGAGCCTCGCCGTCGATGATGAGCGTAGCCGTGTAGGTGCGGTCGTGGTCGGGCCCGGAGCCCACGACCTCGTAGAAGTGCTCCCAGCCGTGCTGGGCGCAGAGCTCCTGGATGGTGGTCTTGTGGTCGGCGTAGTCGCCGGCCGCGATCACGTCGGCGATGGCGCGGTCGGTCAGGCGGTGCACGAACCGCCACGCCGCCTCCATGCCCTGCGACAGGTAGACGCAGCCGATGATCGCCTCCATCGTGTCGGCGAGGATGGAGCGCTTGTCGTGACCACCCGTGGCCATCTCGCCCTTGCCGAGGCGAATCATCGGCCCGACCCCCAGCGCCCGGGCGATCCGCGCGAGCGACACGGAGGACACGACGGCGGCCCTCAGCTTCGCCAGCTCCCCCTCCGCGAGCTCAGGGTATTCGCGGAAGATGTGGTCGGTGACGACGATCTCCAGCACGGCATCACCGAGGAACTCCAGGCGTTCGTTGCTCGGGATCTGTCCCGCCTCGTAGGCGAAACTGCGGTGCGTCAGCGACAACTCAAGGAGCTGGGGATCGACCTCGATCCCCAGCTCCTCCAAGAGATGGTGCAGCGTGCTCAGGCCTCGACGACCTGACGACGGGCCGAACGCGGGCCGTACTGGCCGCACGACGGGCACGCGGTGTGCTGGAGGTGGGGCTCACGGCACGCCGGGTTGACGCAGGTGACGGTGGGGACGACGGAGGTCTTCCACTGCGCGCGACGAGAACGGGTGTTGCTGCGCGACATCTTCCGCTTCGGAACGGCCATGTCTACTCCTTGGTTGTCGTGGCCCGGCACTCGGCCGGGTGGCGCTGGGGTGGGCGCCGCGTGGGCTCAGGTTCAGTTGTCTCCGGTCAGGCCTGCGAGCTTCTCCCAACGGGGATCCACCTTGTCGCCGTGGCCGTGCGTCGGATCTTGGTTCAGGTCGAACCCGCAGTCGGGGCACAGGCCTGGACAGTCCTCCGCGCACAGGGGCGTGAACGGAAGTTCGAGCACCACGGCGCCTCGGAGTGGCTCCTCGATGTCCACCGTCTCGTCGACGATGGTCAGCTCGTCCTCCTCGACCTCACGGCCTGGATGGTAGAACAACTCCTGGAACTCGAAGGACGCCTCGTCCTCCAGCTCCGTCAGGCAGCGGGAGCACTCGCCGCGCAGTTGCGCGTCGACGTGACCCGTCACCAAGACGCCTTCGACCACGGCCTGCAGTTGGATGTCCAAGTGCGAGTCCGAGCCTTCGGGCACTCCGATCACCTCGGTGCCGAGCTCTGCAGGGGCGGGGACGGTGACCTCGAACTCCTTCATGACGCCCGCGCGATGCGCGATCTCGTGTACGTCGAAGACGTACGGCGAGCGGCGATCCGCGTGGCGGTGTCCGGACTTCATGGTGCTGCCCCAACTTCTGGTCGAGCTGACCTCGTGGTTGACCGACCGCCAACTGTACTCGGACGACGGGCGATCTCCAAATGCCGCAGGCCGCCTCAGTCGTCCCGCAGCACGGCCAATCGTTGCTCGAGTTCGGGCGCGACGACCACACCCGCCTCGTCCCCGTCCCAGTCGTGCCCGAGCGCCTGCAACACGGCCCGCAGCACGGCGAACCGGCCGCGGCCCATGCCGTCGGACATCTTCAACGCCACCCCGGTCCCGTCGGGCAGCCCGACGGCCAGTACCGCCTCCGCGCCGCCCTTTGCGACGCAGCCCGGGACGCCCGCCAGGAGCCCCACCGTGGGGTCCTGGGTGCCAGACATCCACGCGCCGAAGCGCCGGTACGACGACGCCACGGCCTCGGCAGGCCCAGCGTCGGCGACGGCCAACCGTCCGAAGCCGCGAGCCAGGCCGGGCAGCGTCGTCGCGAATGCGGGCGCCGAGCACCCGTCCACGACGGGCTCACCGACGACGCCGCACCAGTCCTCGATCACACGCCTGATCGCCCGCTGCAACGGGTGCGCCGGGTCCCGATATCCCTCGAGGGGCCAGCCGGCCCTCACGCAGGTGCGCAGCATCGCCGCATGCTTGCCCGAGCAATTGTGGGCGATCGGCTCACGGCCGCGCCCGGCGCGCAGCCACGCCAGCCGGGCGTCGTCGTCGTAGGGGATGTCGGCGGTGTTGACGAGGTCGGTCTCCGTGAGCGAGACGCCTGCGAGGATGCGCCGGGCGCCATCCAGGTGGAAGGGCTCGCCGCGATGCGAGGCCCCCGCCAGCGCCAGCAGTTCGTCGGCGAGGTCCAGTCCGGACTCCAGCATCGCGATCACCTGGAACGGCTTCAGCGCCGAGCGCGGCAGCGTCGGGCGCTGCAGGTCGCCCAGCCCGAGCCGCAGGGTGCCGTCGGGAGCGGTGATGGCCACCCGTGCACGGTGATGCGATTCGGGCACGTGGCCGCGATACACGATGGCTGCGAGTGTGTCGTCCATGACAGCAGCCTAGGGTCCGCGCTGCGGATCGCCCCCGGCGGGTCGTCGACGCCGGCCGCCTGCCCACCCTCGGCCACTAGCATGCAGCCATGCCAACGAGGTATCAGCGCCTGGACGCCGTCGCTGTCAAGGACACGGTGGATGCACTGCAGCGACGGATCGCAGCCCGCTTCCCCGAGCGTAATCTCCCCAAGGTTGCGGCCGAGGTCAGCGCCACCATCGACGAGCTCCTGATCCGCCCCCAACCCCGCTGGTACGGGGTGCTGAGCGTCGCCAGCCGCGCGCTGATCGGCGTCCTCGCGGGCTCGCTCGTCGCGGTGCTGGCCATCGTGCTGATCGGCGCGCAGGACGACCCGGACACGCCGCGGACGTGGGAGTGGGCGTCGATCATCGAATCCATGGTCAACGACCTGGTGTTCGTCGGGGTGGCCGTGTTCTTCCTGTGGCACGTCCCGACGCGCATCCAGCGCGCCCATCACCTGCAGTCGCTCCACAAGCTGCGCTCGCTGGCGCACATCATCGACATGCACCAGCTCACGAAGGACCCGGAGCGGCTGTCCGTCGGCTACCGCCCGACCGCGCGCAGCATCGAGATGGGCATGGACATCCACGACCTGTGGTCCTACCTCGACTACTGCTCAGAGCTGCTGTCGCTCGTCGGGAAAGCGGCGGCGCTGTTCGCGGAGAGCAACAACGACCAGACGGTGCTCGCCACCGTCGAGGGCATCGAGGACCTCACCACGGGCATGAGCCGCAAGATCTGGCAGAAGATCTCCCTGCTGCGCGCCACCCCGCTGCCCGCCGGCACTGTCAGGGCCGCGACGCCTCCTGCCGGCCCCTGATGGCGGCCAGGACGTTCGCCGGCACGTACTCGGAGACGTCAGCGCCGAGCCGGAACACCTCCCGCAGGATCGTCGACGACAGCGTCACCCACTCCTTGCTCGCCGGCAGCAGCACCGTCTCGATGCCGGCGAGCGAGTGGTTCATGTGCGCCTGCTGCAACTCGAAATCGAAGTCCGCGCCAAAGCGCAGCCCCTTGACGATCGCGACGGCACCGTGGCGGCGCGCGAAGTCGACCAACAGCCCTGAGAGCGGCTCCACCCTCACCGAGCCGACGTGCTCGAGCGAGCCGCGCACGAGCTCCATGCGCTCCTCGTGGTCGAACACGTAGCGTTTGGAGGAGTTGTTGCCCACCGCGACGACCACCTCGCCGAACAACGCCTGCGCACGCTCGATCACATCGACGTGTCCCAGCGTGATCGGATCGAACGATCCCGCGCACACCACCGTTGCCATGCTTCTCCCTCGTCAGTTGGTCGCACCGAAGTGCAGCACCGTCTCACCGTACTCGCGCACCCACGTGTCCGTGAAGTGCGCGGGCCACGACGGCACGGGGCTGCGCTTCGCCCGCTCGACGACGACGAGTGCCTTGGGCGCCAACGCCCCCGAGCCTGCGAGCTGTTCCAGCAGCTCCGCGAGCAGCTCGTCGGCGAGGTCGTAGGGCGGATCGGCAAAGACGAGGTCCCATCCGCCGCCCACCGAGGACAGCGCCGACGGGAGCCTGCCGGTGACGACGTCCACGCTCGCCCCGATCGCCCTCGCGTTGGAGCGCACGAGCTTCGCCGTGGGCGCGTCCGCCTCGACGAGCGTGACCCGCGCCGCGCCGCGGCTGGCGGCCTCGAGCCCCACCGCGCCGGAGCCGGCGAACAGGTCGAGCACCGCGACCCCGTCGAGATGATGCTCGGCAGGCTCCTCGGCCGTGCCGAACCAGCTCGCCAGCGCGGAGAACAGCGCCTCCCGGACCCGGTCGGTGGTGGGGCGCGTCCGATCCCCCTTCGGGGTCGCCAGCCGCTGGCCCTTCGCGCGTCCCGCGATGATCCTGCTCATCCCTTCTCCAACCACTCGCCCGCGGCCATCTCCGCAGCCTTGTCCAACAGGTCCGCCAGCAGCGGGTCCTCGGCCGCCCGAGGATCGTCCAGGACGCGCTCGGCCAGTTCCTTCGCCTGCAGGATGAGGTCGACGTCGGCGATGCGCAGGATCCTCAGCGACGACGCCCCCGACTGGCCGACGCCCAGCACATCACCCTCCTTGCGGATGGCGAGGTCGGCCTCGGCCAGCGCAAACCCGTCGTGGGACCCTTCGACGGCCTTCAGCCGCTGCCAGGCCTTGCCCTCGGGGTCGTCGATGGGTGCGAGCAGCAGGCAGAGCCCCGCGTGTGCCCCCCGACCGACGCGCCCGCGCAGCTGGTGGAGCTGCGAGATGCCGAAGCGGTCGGCGTCGAGGACCACCATCACGGTCGCGTTGGGGACGTCGACGCCCACCTCGATCACGGTGGTGGCGACGAGCACGTCCAGCTCCCCCGCGGTGAAGGCCGCCATCGTCTCGTCGCGCTCGGCCGACGGCTGCCTGCCGTGGACGACGCCCACCCTGAGGTCGGCGAGCGGACCGTTCTTCAGGAACGCCGCCGTCCGCTCGACGGAGGCCAGTCGTCGCGGCTGGTCGGCCTCGTCGACCTGCGCCTCGTCGGGGCTGATCGCCGGGCACACGACGAACGCCTGCCGGCCCGCCGCGCATTCCTCGCGGATGCGCTCCCAGGCACGGGACACCCACTGGCGCTGGTGCATCGTGGACACGGCGACCGTCTTGACCTCCTTGCGGCCCGCAGGGAGCTGGCGGAGCTCGGAGACGCTCAGGTCCCCGAAGATGGTCATCGCGATGGACCGCGGGATGGGCGTGGCCGTCATGACGAGCATGTGCGGCTTCCGCGCCGCCTTCTTCGTGAGCGCCGCACGCTGCTCGACGCCGAAGCGGTGCTGCTCGTCGATGACGACGAGCCCCAGGTCGAAGAACTCCACCGGGTCGGAGAACAGGGCATGCGTGCCGACGATGATGCCGGCCTCGCCGGTGGCGATCCGCTCGAGCGCCGCTCGGCGCTCGCCGGCCGACAGGGAGCCGGTGAGCAGGGTGACGTGGGTGCCCTTCGGCTGGTCCAGCGTGCGGCCCCGGCCGAGCTCCCCGAGCAGCCGCATGAACGACGAGTGGTGCTGCTTGGCGAGCAACTCCGTCGGGGCGACGAGCACCGCCTGACCGCCCGCGTCCACGACGGCGCACATCGCCCGCAGCGCGACGACGGTCTTGCCGGAGCCCACCTCTCCCTGCAGGAGCCGATGCATGGGGGTGCTGCGGGCGAGCTCGGCGGCGATCGTCTGTCCCTCGCGGCGCTGCTGCTGCGTGAGGACGAACGGCAAGGTGGCGTCGAGCGCGTCGAGTAGGCCCCCGCGTGGCGGCACGCGCGGCGTCGCCTCCTCGCTGGCCAGCGTGGCGCGTCGGTGCGCCATGGCGAGCTGGATGCCGAAAGCCTCGTCGAACCGGAGCCGCTCGATGCCGGCCTCCGCGTGCTCGAGGTGGCGCGGCTCGTGGACGTCGTGCAACGCAGCGGTGAGCGACGGCTGCTCGGCCAGCTCGAGAATCCACCCGGGCAGGGTGTCGCCGGTGATCGTCGGCAACAGCATCTGGATGGTCTCGGCGACGAGCCACGTCGGGAACTGGGCGGTGGCCGGATACATGCCAATCATCGTCGGCCCTTGCGCCAGCCGCGCCATCGCGGCTTGGGAGCGCGCTTTCACCGAGTCGGACTTGCGGGCGGCGATGCGGGCCCCATCGAGGATCACGTAGTCGGGGTGGGTGAGCTGGAGCCGGTCGCGGAACCGCCGCACCCGGCCGACGAAGATTCCCGTGGCGCCGGGGGCGAGCTGGCGCAGCCAGTATTCGGCGACGCCGCGCCTCGGCACGCCGCCCTTGGCGCTGGGCACGAACAGCGTGACGGTGAGGGTGTGGCCGTCGGCGTCCTCGATGATGGCCTCGACGCGCGCCCTGCCGCCCTGGCGGACTTCCGCGCTGCGCACGCGGGCGATGACGGCCACGTCCATCCCGACGGTGAGCCCGGCGAAGGACGTCATCTGGCCGCTGGCGACATAGCGCCGGGGGACGTGCCGCAGCAGATCGTCGAGGGTGTGCAGGCCCAGCTTCGCGAGATGCCTCGCCGTGGCGGCCCCGACGACGTCCGGCAGCCGACGGGCCAGCTCGCGGTTGATCGGGGTGCGCAACATGCCGACCAGCCTAGTGCGCCGCTGCGACAGGATCTGCCGAGGAAACGACGAGGCGGCCCCCAAGGGGACCGCCTCGTCGTTGCCGGAAGTTCAGCGGGCGTAGATCTTGCCCGACTTGATGCAGGCCGTGCACGCGTTGATCTTCTTCGCGCGGCCGCTCACCGCGGCGTTCACGGGCTGGATGTTCGGGTTCCAGCGACGCTTGGTCTTCTTCTTGGACCAAGGGACGTTGTGGCCAAAGCCGGGACCCTTGGCGCAGATGTCACACACGGCGGCCATCGGAATCTCCTTGTTCGATCTCGGGTGGGGTGCCTCGAAAGGCAACCGCACAACTGTAACCCAGCCAAAGCACCGTCGACAAATCCGCCGAGGCGCTCAGCGCTTGCGACGACGACGCTGCGGGCGGTCGCCACCGTCGGCCGGCGCCTGGGTGTCGGTGGGCTCGTCGAACTTGTGGTAGCCGAGCCCGTGGCAGTGCTCGCACTCCTCCGTGAACGCCTCCGCCAGCCCGGTGCCGATCCGCTTGCGCGTGAGCTGCA
Organism: Propionibacteriaceae bacterium P6A17; assembly: GCA_000619965.1. Taxonomy (GTDB): domain Bacteria; phylum Actinomycetota; class Actinomycetes; order Propionibacteriales; family Propionibacteriaceae; genus Arachnia. The sequence continues at coordinate 74,911 of JHVD01000008.1, read as the reverse complement.
CGAGCCCGAGGCTCGTGACCTCCGCCACCTGATGGCGGGTGCGGTCGCGGCCGAGGCACTCGACCAGACGCCGCAGCAGCAGCTCCCTGTTGCTGGGCAGCACCATGTCGATGAAGTCGATCACGATGATGCCGCCGAGATCGCGCAGCCGGAGCTGGCGGACGATCTCCTCGGCAGCCTCGAGGTTGTTGGAGGTGACCGTCGCTTCGAGGTTGCCGCCGGAACCGGTGAAGCGCCCGGTGTTGACGTCGATGACGGTCATCGCCTCGGTGCGGTCGATCACGAGCGAGCCACCCGAAGGCAGGAACACCTTGCGGTCCAGCGCCTTCGCGATCTGCTCGTCGATGCGGTGGGCGGCGAACACGTCCTTGCCGTCCTCGGCGGGCTGGAACCGCTCGACACGCTCCAGCAGCGACGGCGCCACGTGCCCGACGTAGGCGGAGATGACGTCGAAGGCGTCCTCCTGCCCGCCGTCGCCCTGGACGACGATCCTGCCGAAGTCCTCGGTGAAGAGGTCGCGGATGATGCGCAGCGTGAGGTCGGGCTCGGTGTAGAGCGAGTGCGGTGCACCACCCTGCTTCGCACGCTTTTCGATGACCTCCCACTGGGCTTTCAGCCGGCTGACGTCGCGCGTGAGCTCCTCCTCGCCCACGCCCTCGGCCGCGGTGCGCACGATCACGGACTCGTCGTCGGAGATGAGCCCGCCCAGGATGTCACGCAGACGAGCGCGCTCCTTGTCGGGCAGCTTCCGGGAGATGCCCGAGAGGTGGCCGCCGGGCGAGTAGACGATGTAGCGCCCGGGCAGCGAGATGTGGTGCGTCAGGCGCGCGCCCTTCTGGCCGACGGGGTCCTTGGTGACCTGCACGACGATGCTCTGGCCCGACTTCAGCACGTTCTCGACCTTGCGGTCCTCGCCGGTGACCCCGAACGAGTCCCAGTCGACCTCGCCGGCGTACAGGACGGCGTTGCGGCCGCGACCGATGTCGATGAACGCCGCCTCCATGCTGGGCAGCACGTTCTGAATCTTGCCCAGGTAGATGTTGCCGATGAGCGACGACGCGGAGGGCCGGTCGACGTAGTGCTCGACGAGGACGTTGTCCTCGAGCACCGCGAGCTGCGTGTACTCCTCGCCCTGGCGGACGACCATGGTGCGGTCCACGGACTCGCGTCGGGCGAGGAACTCCGCCTCGCTCAGGATGGGTGCCCGACGACGCCCCGCGGCCCGCGACTCGCGCCGGCGCTGCCGCTTGGCCTCCATGCGGGTGGAACCCTCGATGCCGGTGACCTCGTCGTCGATCGAGTCGGTCTCCGACGACGCCCCGCGGCGGCGACGGCGGCGACGGCGGCGCGTGGTGCCGGCACCGTCGGTGTCGTCGGCGCCGTCACCGTCGGCGTCGGACTCGTCCGCGCCCGCGTCGACGTCCTCGGCGTCGTCGGCGTCCCCGCCCTCCGTCTCGGCCTCGTCATCGGCGGCGTCGCGTCCGCCACGGCGGCGACGACGGCCCCCACGGCGGCGGCGGCGCCGCGACGGGCGCGCCTCGTCGGTCTCCTCGCCGTCCTCCGACTCCTCGGCGTCCTCGGTGTCCTCGTCCGCCTCGACGTCCGCCTCGTCGTCGCCCTGCTCGTCTGCCTCATCGTCGGCGGTCGCCTCGTCGAGGGGCTCCTCGTCGTCGGCGTCGAAGTCCTCGTCGCCTGCGGCGATGGCCCCGGCGAGCGCGGCCAGCTGGGCCGCGCGGTCCGCGTCGGTCATGAACGGGTTGGCGACGACGGCTCGTCGAGCCTGGGCGATGCGCTCGGCTTCGGCGATCGCGGCCTCGATGTCGAGCGGCTGTTCGGCTGCGGCCTCGCCCTCGGCCTCCACGGCCTCCGCCTTCTTCGGCTGCCTGCGGCGGGTGGGCTTCTTCGTCGGCTCGTCGTCGGCCGCGGCGGCAGCCCGACGGCGACGCGTCGGCTTCGGCGCTTCCTCGGCCTCGGCGGCCGCGACGTCCGCGGCCGCGGGCTCCGCCTCCGCAGGGGCCTCCTCGGCGGCATCGGCGGCGACCTCGTCGACGACGGGCACCGCGGCCTCCTCCACGGGCTTGCGGCGCGAACGAGTCCGCCGCGCGGGCTTCTCACCACCCTTGGCCGCGGCCACCGCCTCGGCGGGCGCGTCGGACGCGTCGGTCGCGCCGGGTGCCTGCGCGGGCTCGCCGCCCTCGACGACGACGGCCTCCGAGGCCGCGGCAGGGGCGGCCTTGCGGGTGGCGCGACGGCGGGTGGGGCGCTTCGGGGCCTCCGGAGTGGCCGCCTCGGCCGCCTCCGGAGCCGGATCCAGCGCGGCGGCGAGCGTCGTCGTCGCGACGGGGGCCGTCGACTCCACCTTCACGGGCGCACCCGCAGGGCGAGACGCCGCGCGGCGGCGGCGCGGGCCCGAGGTGGAGGCGGAAGGCTGGGTGGGTTCGACCGATTCGGTCATGGAGAAACTCCTAACGCGCACATGCGCGGACGGGCACGGCGAACCGTGCCGAAAACCTATGGCCTCCGGGCGGTGCGAGCAGTCGCGGTCTTCACAGTCGCGGTGCAGCTCAGCACTCCCCGGTCGCGCCGGCGGCGCTTTGACCTGCGGCCATTGTTTCACACGGACCCAAGTCCGTGCCAGCACCACGCCCGGCCGGGCGGGCCTCGTCGCGTCGCGCCCTGCGGGAATTCGGTCGTGAGCGGGCGCGGAAGGCCCGCTCAGGGGCGCAGTGGGTCACCGATCTCGCCGTCGACGAGCGGGCCCTGCTCGAGACGGGTCAGGAGGGGTTGCGCGGTGAGCTGCGGGTCCAGCGTCCGCAGGGCGGTGACGACGTCGTCGGGGCGGACGAGCGGGACCGTGTGCAGGATGCGCACCCGCAGGCCCTCCGGCTCGACGGCGCACGAGAGCACCGCGCCGCGCGCGTCGAAGCTGCGCAGGCCGTTCTTGGTCATGCGCTCGACGGGCAGCTCGTCGAGCGCGAGGAACTGCCCGACGGCGGCCCGCAACCGCGCCTCGTCGACGCCTGCCAGCGCAACCACCCAGTCGGAGGCCTGCAGCAGCTCTCCGAGCCCGTCCGTGACGGCGTCCGCCGCGTCGAGCACGACGAACCCGGTGGGCAAGGACTCGTTGAGTGCCGCGATCACCTTCGCCGGGTCGCAGCGCCGGGCGAGCCCGAGCTCCACGTATTCCGCTTCGGAGGCGGCCGACGTGGGCGCCGCGTTCGCATAGGAGATGCGCGGGTGGGGGTTGAAGCCCGACGAGTACGCCATCGGCACGTCCGCCCGCCGCAGCGCGCGCTCGAGCGCCCGCCCGAAGTCGCGGTGCGACGTGAACCTGGCCGCGCCCCGCTTGGCGTATCGGAGGCGCAGCTTCTGCACCGGCGGCGGCTGCTGCGGAGGCTGCTTGCGTTGTCCCACGAGGCAGCACTCTACCGATCGACGTGCCCCGCCGCGCAACGCGCGTCAGGCGCCGCAGGGCCTCCCCCTGCGACGTCGCCGGCCCTGGTTCATCGCAGCACCCTCGCGAGGAAGTCCCTCGTGGCGGGCTGTGAGGGAGCGTCGATCACCTGCTCCGGAGGCCCCTGCTCGGCGATGCGGCCGTGCTCCAGGAACACGACCCGGTCGGCCACCTGGCGGGCGAACCCGATCTCGTGGGTGGCCATGAGGATGGTCGTGCCCTGCTCCTTGAGCTCGCGGACCAGGTCGAGGACCTCACCGACGAGCACCGGGTCCAGCGCGGACGTGATCTCGTCGAGCAGCAGCAGCTGGGGGCTCGTGGCGAGTGCGCGCACGATCGCCACGCGCTGCTGCTGGCCACCGGAGAGCCGGTCGGGGAACTGGCGCGCGAACTGCGCCAGCCCGATGCGTTCGAGCAGCGACATGCCCTTGTCCTGCGCGTCCTGCTTGGGGACCCCGTGCACCTTCCGGGCGGCGAGCGTGATGTTGTCGAGCACGCTCAGGTGCGGGAAGAGGTTGTAGTGCTGGAACACGACGCCGATGCGGGCCCGGACGGCGTCGTCGTCGATTCGCGGATCGGTGATGTCGGTGCCCTGGAGGAAGATCTGGCCGTCGTCGACGCGCTCCAGCAGGTTGACCGTGCGCAGCAGGGTGGACTTGCCGGAGCCGGAGGCCCCGAGGAGCACGACGACCTCGTGCGCGTCGACGGCGAGGTCGAGGCCCCGCAGGACGATGTTGCTGCCGAAACGCTTGACGACGCCGCGGACGTCGAGCACGGGGCCGAGGTGGCCCGTCGCGGGCTCGAATGGCAGTTTCGCCATCAGACCATGCCTCCTGCCTGCTCCCGCTCGCGCAAGCGGGCGCTGTACCAGTCGGACAGCCGGATGAAGGGCCAACTGATGAGCACGAACAGCACGCCGGCCACGACGTAGGCCGTGAAGTTGTACGTCTGGCCCTGGTGGATCTGGGCCGCGCGGACCGCGTCGACGGCGCCCAGCACCGAGATGAGGCCCACGTCCTTCTGCATCGAGATGAAGTCGTTCATCAACGCGGGCGTGACCTTCCGCACGGCCTGCGGGATGATGACGAAGCGCAGCGTCTTCCCGTGCGACAGGCCCATGGAGCGCGCGGCCAGCCGCTGCGACGGGTGGACGGCCTCGAGCCCCGCGCGCAGCACCTCCGCCACGTAGGACGAGTAGGTCAGCACCAGCGCGACGGTGCCCAGCAGCGCGACGGGGATCACGTGGTCGACGAGGCCGAGCGCGGGGATGCCGAAACCGATCAGGTACAACACGATGATGAACGGCATGCCGCGGAACAAGTCGGTGTACGCGGCGGACAGGACACGCAGCGGGAAGAACACGGGCCCACGCAGCGAGCGCATGGTGGCCAGCAGCACCGCGAGCACCGCCACCCCGAGCACGGCCACGGCGAGAACTCGGATGTTCAACCACAGGCCGGAGGCGACGGCGGGCAGCGCCTCGACGAAGTACTGCGGCGACAGGAAGGTCTCTCGCGTGACCTGCCAACCCGGCGAGTTCGCGAGCACGACGGCGATGACGGCCGCGAAGACCAACGTCGAGGCGACCGCCACCAGCACCGAGCGTCGGGCCTCCCGTCGGCGATGGGCACGACGGGAGAGCTCGACCTCGCTGACGACGTCGGGATCGAAGGCGGCCACGGCTACCGCAGGACGGGGACGTTGACGCTGTCGGACAGCCACTCCTGCTCCAGCTTGGCCAAGGTGCCGTCCGCGCGCAGCGCGTCGACGGCCTCGGTCACGGGCTGCGTCAGCACCGAACCCTTCGGCAGGACGAGCGCGAACTCGTCGCCGCCCTGCGTGTCCTCGAACTGCCCTACGACCTCGGCCTGCTCCAGCTCGGCCGCCACGAGGTACAGCGCGGTGGGCAGGTCGACGACGATCGCCTCGATCTGCTGGTTCTTCAGCGCCTGCACCACGTCGACGGAGTTGTTGAAGATGAGCGCCGGGGTGCTGGGCTTGACGATGTCGGCCACGATCCGTTGGCTCGACGTCGCGGCCTGCACACCGAACCGGACGTTGGCGAGGTCGGCGATCGACGTGGCGCCGGCGGCCGCGGAGCCCTGCATCGTGACGACGGCCTGCGCGGTCACGTAGTAGGGGGACGAGAAGTCGACGGCCTTGCGGCGCTCCTCGGTGATCGAGTACTGCTGCAGATTGAAGTCCCACTCCTTGGGACCCGGCGCGATCGCGGCGTCGAACGTCGTGCGCTTCCACACGACGTCCCCCTCGGCGAAGCCGAGCTGGTCGGCGACGGCGTAGGCGACGGCGGCCTCGAAGCCCTCGCCGGATTCGGGGGCGTCGTTCTCCACCCAGGGAGAGAACGCGGGCTCGCCGGTGGCGATCGTGAGCTTGCCGGGGGTCACCGTCTGGAGTCGGGCGGTCGCCGAGGAGGCGCCGGCGGACGAGGACGGCTGGGAGGCGTCGGAGGAGGCGGACCCACCGCCGGCGCAGGCGCTCGCGAGCATTGCGGCAGCACCCGCGAGGGCCAGGACGGACCGACGGTTGATCGAGATGGGCATGCTTCCTCCGTGTTCGATTGGTCTGGGCGGCGGTGACCGCGCAGCCATCCTATGGGTGCGCCCCGTGGTGGTCGAGACGCGTCTGACCAGCGACCACGTTGTTCACCGACGGCGATCTCCCGGCCCCGCCCACGCACGCCCGCCGACGGCCCTAGCATGGATCCACCAGTTACCGAATCGAGCGCAAGGGAGCGATCAGATGCGCGTGGGAATCCCCGCGGAGGTCAAGGACAACGAGTACCGGGTGGCGATCACTCCGGCGGGGGTGGACTCCCTCGTCGGCGCCGGGCACACGGTGCTCATCCAGCAGGGTGCCGGCCTCGGCTCCGGCATCGACGACGACGCCTACCGGCAGGCGGGGGCGCGGATCGTCGACGGCGCCGACGAAGCCTGGGGCGACGCGGACTTGGTGTTGAAGGTCAAGGAACCGGTGCCCAGCGAGTACGGCTTCCTGCGCGAGGACCTTGTCCTGTTCACCTATCTGCACCTGGCCGCGGACCGGCCGCTGACGCAGGAGCTGTTGGCGAGGGGCACCACGTCGATCGCGTACGAGACGGTGGAGCTGCCCGGCGGGGAGCTGCCGCTGCTGGCGCCGATGTCGGAGATTGCGGGCAGGCTCGCCGCCCAGGTCGGCGCGAACGCGCTGCTGAAGTTCAACGGCGGCCGCGGCGCGCTGCTCGGCGGCGCCACGGGCGTGGTCACCGGGGAGGTGGCGGTGCTGGGCGGCGGCGTCGCGGGGCTCTGCGCGGCACGGGTGGCGCGTGGCATGGGCGCCAACGTCACCGTCTTCGACATCAACGTCTCGCGGATGCGCTACATCGAGGACATCACCGGCGGCACGATCCGCACCGAGTACTCCACCCCGTTCGGGATCATGCAGTTCTGCCGCGAGGCCGACCTCGTGCTCGGCGCCGCGCTGGTGCCGGGCGCGAAGGCGCCGACGCTGGTCACCAACGAGATGGTCGCCCAGATGCTGCCGGGGGCGGTGCTCGTCGACATCGCGGTCGACCAGGGCGGCAACTTCGAGGACACGCACCCCACGACGCACGCGGACCCCACCTTCCGGGTCCACGACGCGGTGTTCTACTGCGTGGCCAACATGCCCGGCGCGGTGCCGGTCACGTCGACGCGGGCCCTCACCAACGCGACGCTCCCCTACGTCATGCGGCTGGCGTCGCACGGCTGGCGGGAGGCACTCCAGCGGGATCCAGCGCTCGCGCGGGGGCTGTCCACGCATGCCGGTGCCCTGTTCTCCCAGCCTGTGGGCGAGGCCTTCGGGATTGCGACGACGGGCATCGACGCGCTGCAGTGACGCGACGGCCGGCAGGCGGCAACGCTCGTCGCACGGCACCGCCTGCCGGGAGCGGGCGAGACTGAGGGCGGGCTACGCCAGGTCCTTGCGAACCACGGTGAGCGGCAGCAGCGACTGCCCCGTCGGGCCAATCTGGATGTCCGTGCCCATCTGGGGGCAGACGCCGCAGTCGTAGCACGGCGTCCACCGGCAGTCCTCGACGGGGCGCTCGTCGAGGGCATCCTGCCAGTCCTCCCACAGCCAGTCGCGGTCGAGGCCGGAGTCGAGGTGATCCCACGGCAGGACCTCCTCGTAGTCGCGCTCACGCGTCGTGAACCAGTCGAGGTCCACGCCGAATCCGCGCAGTTCCTCCTCGGCGCAGGTGATCCAGCGCTCGTAGCTGAAGTGCTCGCTCCAGCCGTCGAACTGGCCGCCCTCACGCCAGACGCGCTCGATGACGCGTCCCACGCGACGGTCGCCGCGGCTCAGCAGCCCCTCGATGATGCCGGGTTTGCCGTCGTGGTAGCGAAGGCCGATGGACTTGCCGTAGTTGCGGTTTTGGCGGATCTTGTCGCGCAGCGCAAGCAGACGACGGTCGACGGTCTCCGCGTCGGCCTGGCCCGCCCACTGGAACGGCGTGTGCGGCTTCGGCACGAACCCGCCGATGGAGACGGTGCAGCGGATGTCCTTCGTGCCGGCCGCCTTCCGGCCCGTCTCGATCACGCGGGCCGCCATGTCGGCGATGGCGAGCACGTCGTCGTCGGTCTCCGTGGGCAGACCGCACATGAAGTACAGCTTCACCTGCCGCCAGCCCGACGCGAACGCCGCGGCCACCGTGTCGATGAGATCGTCCTCGGTGACCATCTTGTTGATGACCTTCCGCATCCGCTCCGAGCCGCCCTCGGGCGCGAACGTGAGCCCGGAGCGTCGCCCGTTGCGGCTCAACTCGTTGGCGAGATCGATGTTGAACGCGTCGACGCGGGTGCTCGGCAGCGAGAGCGACACGTTGGTGCCCTCGTAACGATCGGCGAGCTCCCGGGTCACCTCGGCGATCTCCGAGTGGTCGGCCGACGACAGGCTGAGCAGCCCGATCTCCTCCAGCCCTGTGGCGGCCAGCCCGCCGGCCACCATCTCGCCGATGGTCTGGATGTTGCGCTCGCGCACGGGCCGCGTAATCATGCCGGCCTGGCAGAACCGGCAGCCGCGGGTGCAGCCGCGGAAGATCTCGACGGAGTACCGCTCGTGGACGGTCTCGGCCAGCGGCACGATCGGCTTCTTCGGGTACGGCCACTGGTCGAGGTCCATGAGCGTGTGCTTGCGGACCTGGAAGGGCGCCGACGGGTTGTTGGGGGCCACGCGCCGGATGCGGCCGTCGTCGAGGTAGTCGACGTCGTAGAAGGCCGGCACGTAGAAGGCGCCGGTGGCGGCCAGTCGTTCGAGCAGTCCGAGTCGCCCGCCTGGGCGTCCCTCCTGTTTCCACTCGCGCACGATGTCCGAGATGTGCAGCGACGCCTCCTCGCCGTCGCCGAGGACGGCCACGTCGATGAAGTCCGCGATGGGCTCGGGATTGAATGCGGCGTGGCCGCCGGCGACGACGATCGGGTCCTGCTCGCCGCGGTCCACGGCGTGCAGGGCGATGCCCGCGAGGTCGAGGATCGTGAGCAGGTTGGTGTAGCCGAGCTCGGTGGCGAAACTCACGCCGAGCACGTCGAACTCGCCGACGGGGCGGTGCGCGTCGAGGGTGAACTGCGGCACGGCCGCTGCACGCATCCGTTCGGCCATGTCGGGCCAGATGGCGTAGGTGCGCTCGGCGAGGATCCAGTCGCGTTCGTTGAGGATCTCGTAGAGGATGGCCACGCCCTGGTTGGGCTGCCCCACCTCGTACGCGTCGGGGTAGGCCAGGCACCAACGCACGTCGACGGAGTCCCACTCCTTCACGACGGAGTTGAGCTCACCGCCGACGTACTGGATGGGCTTGGAGACCTGGGCGAGCAGTGGCTCGAGCTGGGGGAAGAGCGATTGGCCGCGCATGGTGACAGTCATAACCGGGCGATTGTAACCCGCGCCCGCCCGGTCGTGGAACCGTCAATCGACGCGCAGTCGCTCGTCAGAGCCCCGGGAACCAGAGCGCAATCTCGCGGGTGGCGGTCTCGTCCGCGTCCGAGGCGTGCACGGTGTTGCGCTGCACCGTCGTCCCGAAGCGCTGCCGAAGCGTCCCCTCGTCGGCCTTGGCCGGATCCGTGGCCCCGTTGAGTGCGCGCACGCGCGCCACGGCGTCGTCGCCGGAGAGCACGAGGGCGATGAGCGGCCCGGAGGTCATGAACTCGCGCAGCGTCGGGTAGTACTCGCGGCCCACGTGCTCGGCGTAGTGCTGGTCGGAGAAGGCCCCGTCGATCGTGCGCAGCTCCATGGCCTCGATGGTGAGCCCCGCCTGCTCGTAGGTGCGCAGCACCTCCCCCGCAAGACCTGCGGCGACCGCGTCGGGCTTGATGATCACAAACGTGCGCGACAAGGGAATTCCTCCTACTCGGTGGGGTGATGGTCAGCCGTCGATGCGGCGCTTGGCCTCGATGCGCTTGCCCAGCACGAACGACGTCACCCAGATGATGACGAAGATGATACCCATGGCGTACATCCACGGCGTCAGGAGGCCGAGCGCGACGAAGCCCACCTGCCCGAGCCAGCCGAGCAGGTAGCCGAGGGGTCGCTTGATCGCGCCGGCTGCGGCGACGAACACGGCGGTCAGCGCCAGGCACACGCCCACCGCAAGCCCCGTCTGGACGCCCTCGACCTGGATGATGCCCGGGAACGCCAGCCACACCAGCACCGCCTCGAAGACCAGCAGCACTCGCATCGTGTTGTTCATGGGGTTGGTCGGGTCAAGCGACATCGACGGTCTCCTCGTCCTTGTGCAGCAGCAGGCGCGCCTCGCCGGCGGCGATCACGGAGCCGGCGACGAGGATGCCGGCGTGCTCCGAGAGCGTGTCGGCCAGCATGATCGCCTGGTCGAGCGCGTCCTCCATCGTGGCCGCTTGGTGCACGGCGCCGTCGGGGAAGAACTCCTGCGCGAGTTCGGCCAGCTCCGCGACGTCGCGCGCACGGGGGCTGGAGCGCACCTTGGTGACGACGATGAGGTCCATGATCTGCGCGAACGTGCGCAGCACCTCACGGGCGTCCTTGTCGCGCATCATCGCGACGACGCCAATGGTGGGCTGGAACGAGAATGCCTCGGAGAATCCCTGCGCCAGCGCGAGCGCGGCCTGTGGGTTGTGTGCGGTGTCGAGCACGATCGGCGGATCCGTGCGCACCCGCTCGAGCCGCGCGGGTGCCTCGACCGAGCCCAGACCCTCGGCGATGATGTCAGCGGCGAGGGGCTTGCCGCCGAGGAACGCCTCGACGGCCGCCACCGCGAGCGCGGCGTTGCGCGCCATGTGCTCGCCGTACAGCGGCAGGAACAGGTCGCCGACGGGCCCTCCCTCGGTGCCGATGCGCAGCACCTGCCCGCCCACGGCCGCCCGACGGTCGATCAGCGAGAAGTCCGGCCCCTCGGCCTTGACCCGCGCACCCACCTCGACGGCGCGCTGCAGCAGCACCGCGGCCGCGGCCGGGTCCTGCCCGGCGAGGACTGCCGTCGCATGCTCCTTGATGATCCCGGCCTTCTCCCCCGCGATTTCGGCGAGCGAGTCGCCGAGGATGTGGGTGTGGTCGAGCCCGACGGGGCACACGACGGCGACCTGCGCTTCGGCGACGCTCGTGGCGTCCCAGCGGCCGCCCAGCCCCACCTCCATGACGGCGACGTCGACCGGCGCGTCCGCGAAGGCCGCGTAGGCCATCCCGGTGATGACCTCGAAGAACGTCATCGCGACGCCGTCGTGCGCCTGCTCGTCGACCATCTCGACGTAGGGCCGGATGTCCGCCCAGCACGCCTGGAAGGCCTCGCGCGAGATCGGCTCGCCGTCGATGACGATGCGTTCGCGCACGTCGGCAAGGTGCGGCGACGAGAACCGGCCGGTCCGCAGCCCCGCGGCGCGCAGGAGCGCCTCCACCATGATCGCCGTGGAGCCCTTGCCGTTGGTGCCCGCGATCTGGATGACCGGGACGCAACGCTGGGGCTCGCCGAGAAGGTCCATCAGGGCGGTGATCCGGCTCAGGCTGGGCGCGACGCGGTGCTCCGGCCAGCGCGCGGTGAGCTGCGAGACGAGCTCGTCGTAGGTGTCGTGCATGATGCCTCGAGCGTAGTCGTCGTCGCGACGCGGGGCCACCCGAGCGCGCGGGTCACGATTTCGTCTCAATTACACTGTGTAGCGAACACGCGGGAACAATTCGCGTCCCGCGCTCGTTCGTCCCGGTTGAATACTGCATCATCGCCCCCCCAGAAAGACGCCCATGGCCAACCAGCAAAATCTCAGCCGCCGTGCCGCGCTGCGCCAGCAGCAGGAGCTCGAGCAGCGCCAGAAGCGCACCAACCGCATCATCGGGATCAGCGCCGGCATCCTCGTCGTGGCCATCCTCGCCGTGATCGCGATCGTGGCCATCCCGCCCCTGCTGCGCAATCGTGGCGTCGAGGTGACGGCCAACCAGCTCACCCCGCCCAATGCCACCGCCGAGTACGGCATCCTCTACAAGGGCAAGGCCCCCGTCGACGGCGTCCCGCACGTCATCCTCTACGAGGACTTCCGCTGCCCCGGCTGCGCCTCGCGCGAGGCCACCTACGGCGCGGTCTACGAGAAGCTGGCCGACGACGGCAAGATCACCGTCGAGTTCCGGCCCACCTACTTCCTCGACACCCACGACAACTCGGACAACTCGCAGCGCGCGACGATCGCCGCGCTCGCCGCGGATGCCGCCGGCAAGTTCAGCGAGTACAAGAAGGTGCTCTTCCAGAACCAGGCCAGCAGCTACACCGACAAGCAGCTGCGCGAGACCTTCGCCGAGGAGGCGGGCATCACCGGAGACGCGCTGACGAAGTTCCAGGAGGAGTTCCGCACGCGCGCCTACCTCGACTTCGCCAAGAAGTCCGACGAGGGCTTCACCGCCAGTGGCGCCGGCTCCACGCCCACCTTCCGCATCGGCGACCGCGAGCTGGTGTTCGCGAACCCCGAGACCAACGAGGTGTACATCCAGCCCACCGAGGAATCGATGCTCGACGCCATCACGAAGGCCTACAACGAGGAGGACGCCCCCTCCAACCAGCCCCTCGGCGCCTGAGCCGGACGGCTTCGGCCCACCATCATCGACGCGGCTGCGGCCCCTGAGACGGGGCCCGGCCGCGTCGCTGCGTCTTCGCGGCCGTCGTCACCCGCGCCCGGCAGCACCTCCGTTTCGCGAGGTGCTCGTCGGGTGCGGTTCCGACTAAGATCGCCCGCATGACCGAACTGCATTCCCGCATCCCCGACAAGCCGATCCTCGAGGGCCTCGAGGAGAAGTGGGGCAAGGTATGGAGCGACGAGGGCACCTACGCGTTCCGTCGGCCCGCCTCGCGCGACGACGTGTTCTCCATCGACACTCCCCCGCCGACCGTCTCCGGGTCGCTGCACGTCGGTCACGTGTTCAGCTACACGCACACCGACGTCGTCGCCCGCTACCAGCGGATGCGCGGCAAGGAGGTGTTCTACCCGATGGGCTGGGACGACAACGGCCTGCCCACGGAGCGTCGGGTGCAGAACTACTACGGCGTGCGCTGCGATCCCGCGCTGCCCTACGACCCCGATTTCCAGCCCCCCGCCAAACCGGACGCGAAGCAGCAGGTGGCGATCTCGCGCCGCAACTTCATCGAGCTGTGCGAGGAGCTCACGCGCATCGACGAGCAGGTGTTCGAGGCGCTGTGGCGTCGCTTGGGCCTGTCCGTCGACTGGAGCCTGCTCTACACGACGATCGGGCAGGACACGCAGGCCATCGCGCAGAAGGCCTTCCTGCGCAACCTCGCCCGCGGCGAGGCCTACATGAACCACGCACCGACGCTATGGGACGTCACGTTCCAGACCGCCGTCGCGCAGGCCGAGCTGGAGGCGCGCGACTACCCCGGCGCCTACCACCGCGTCGCTTTCACGAAGGCCGACGGCCAGCCGGTGTTCATCGAGACCACCCGCCCGGAGCTGCTGGTCAGCGTGTGTGCGCTGATCGCCCACCCTGACGACGAGCGCTACCAGGACCTGTTCGGCCAGACGGTCACGTCGCCCATCTTCGGCGTCGAGATCCCGGTGCTCGCCCACCGCGACGCCGAGCCCGACAAGGGCGCCGGCATCGCCATGTGCTGCACCTTCGGCGACTTGACCGACGTCACCTGGTGGCGCGAACTGAACCTGCCCACGCGCACGGTCATCGGCCGCGACGGACGCTTCACGCGCGAGACCCCCGCCTGGCTCGTCAATGCCGAGCCGTACGAGCAGCTCGCCGGCAAGACCGCGTTCGGGGCGCGCGAGGCCACCGTCGAACTCCTGCGCGCCTGCGGCGCGATGACGGAGGATCCGAAGCCCACCACCCGCAAGACCAACTTCTTCGAGAAGGGCGACAAGCCGCTGGAGATCGTCGCCACCCGCCAGTGGTACATCGCCAACGGCGGCCGTGACGAGGAGCTGAAGGCCAAGCTCGTCGCCCGCGGCGAGGAGCTCGAGTGGGTGCCTGCCCACATGCGGCATCGCTACGACAACTGGGTGCAGGGCCTCAACGGCGATTGGCTGATCTCCCGCCAGCGGTTCTTCGGTGTGCCGTTCCCCGTGTGGTACCCGCTCGACGACGAGCTCGAGCCCGACTACGACCACCCGATCCTCCCCGACGAGGCGCAGCTGCCCGTCGACCCCATGTCGCAGGCGCCCGCCGGCTACGACGAGTCCCAGCGGGGCCAGGCGGGGGGCTTCGTCGCCGATCCCGACGTCATGGACACGTGGGCGACGTCGTCGCTCACTCCCGAGCTGGCCTGCGGGTGGGAGCGCGACGAGGAGCTCTTCCGGCTGACATTCCCCATGGACGTGGCGCCGCAGGCCCACGACATCATCCGCACGTGGCTGTTCTCGCGGGTGGTGCGTTCACACTTCGAGTTCGACGCGCTGCCGTGGAAGCGCGCGACGATCTCGGGTTTCGTCGTGGACCCGGACCGCAAGAAGATGTCCAAGTCGAAGGGCAACGTCGTGGTGCCCACCGAGATCCTCGACAAGTTCGGCTCCGACGCGGTGCGCTGGCGGGCCGCGATGGCTCGTCCGGGGCTCGACTCCCCGTTCGACGAGTCGCAGATGAAGGTGGGACGCCGCCTGGCGATGAAGGTGCTGAACGCCAGCAAGTTCGCGCTGTCGCGCGCCGAGGGCGAGTATCCCGTCGAGCTGGTCACCAACCCGCTCGACGTGGCGATGCTTGCCACGCTGCGCAACGTCGTGGCCGACGCCACCTCGGCCTTCGAGGCCTACGACTACACGTCGGCGCTGGAGACCGCCGAGCAGTTCTTCTGGACCTTCTGCGACGACTACATCGAGCTCGTCAAGGAGCGCGCCTACTCCGACGGTGACGGCGCGAAGTCCGCGAAGGCGGCGCTGCAGCACGCACTCGACGTGCAGCTGCGGCTGCTCGCACCGTTCCTGCCCTACGTCACGGAGGAGACGTGGAGCTGGTTCCGCGACGGCTCGATCCACCGCGCATCGTGGCCGGTCGTCGACGAGCTGCCCGAGGCGAGCACCGACCTCATGGCCGACGTGGCAGACGCGCTCATCGCGATCCGCGGCGCCAAGTCCCAGGCGAAGGTGAGCATGCGCACCGAGGTCACGAAGGCCGCCTTCCGCGGGCCGGAGGACGTCGTCGAGCGCCTGCAGGCCATCGAGGAGGACCTGCGCGCCGTGGGCCGCATCGTCGGCGAGGTCACCTGGGCCGCCGAGCCCGAGGAGCAGCTCGCCGTCGACGTGGAGCTCGCCGCGCAGGGGTGACGGCAACCGGTGGGGTGGGTACCGTGCCCACCCCACTTTCCCGCAGTTTCTTCGAACGGCCGGCCCGCGAGCTCGCCGGGCGTCTGCTCGGCTGCCTCGTCGTCGCCGGCGACGTGTGGCTGCGGATCACCGAGGTGGAGGCCTATGAGGGCGCCTCGGACCCCGGCAGTCACGCCCGCCGTGGACGCACGGCCCGCAACGCGACGATGTTCGGCCCCGCCGGACACCTGTACGTGTACCGCCACATGGGGCTGCACTCCTGCATGAACGTCGTCGCCTCCACCCGCGATCACGCCAACGGGTGCCTGCTGAGGGCCGGTGAGGTGGTCCACGGCGTGGACGAGGCGCGCGCCCGACGCCGGGCCGCCGGCGTGTCGCGCACCGACGTCGACCTGGCGCAGGGGCCGGGCCGGCTCACCGTGGCGTTGGGGATCACGGTGCTCGACGACGGCCTCGACCTGTGCGCGCAGGGGGCGCGGGTGTTCGTCGCCGACCGGCAGGCGCCCGTGGGGCAAATCCGTCAGGGCCCGCGCATCGGGCTCCGTCCCGAGGCCACCGATCCCGAGCACCTTTGGCTGCGGTTCTGGCTCGACGGGGACCCGACCGTCTCGGGCCGCACGCACCGCAACGAACGCGGGCACTGAGCGCGGTTCGCTCACCGCTGCTGCACGAACGTGCCCGGAGTGGTTCCGTTGCCGGGCCTCGTGTGGAAATCTCTCGCTCGTCCATCTCCGATGTCGAAGAAGTCAAGGTGATCGTGTGCGCAAGTGGCTCGCTCCTACGTTGGCAGCGACTCTGGCCATCACGGGTGCGCTCTCCGCGCCCCGGGTCGAGGCCAAAGCCGAGGAGGCGCCGTCGGCGCTGCGGCTGGTCTATGACGAACCCGCGCCGCTGAACCAGTGGGAGCAGCGCTCGTTGCCGATCGGCAACGGGCGATGGGAGCGTCCGTGTTCGGGCAGCTCGCCACCGACGAGGTCCTGCTCAACGAGAAGACACTCTGGACTGGCGGGCCCGGCTCCAGTGGCTACCGCTACGGCAACTATCCGGAGTCCGAGATCGAGAGCCGACGCGCGAACCTCGAACGCGTGCGTGAGACCATCAACCAGCAGGGCTCGATGGATCCGGGCGCGGTCGCGAGCCTCCTGGGACAGCCCAAGGTCGGCTACGGCTCATACCAGAGCTTCGGCAAGCTGCGGATGCAGTTCGATGGCGTCGACGGTGCCGTCGGCTACGAGCGGTCGCTGGATCTGGAGCAGGCGCTGGCGACGGTGTCCTACGAGGCCAACGGCACCACGTTCACCCGGGAGTACCTGGCCTCCGAACCCGACGGCGTGATCGCGCTGCGCATCAGCGCGGACAAGCCGGGGCAGGTGAGTGTCACGACGACGTTCGACCGAAACGCCTCCACGAGTGCCGCGCTCGACAAGCAGGGCCTGGCGCAGGCGGCCATCACCACCAGCGCGGACGGAGGCATCGCCGTCGACGGCGCCCTCGCCGACAACGGTCTGCGCTACCACGCCGACACTCGGATCGACGCCGCCGGTGGCGACGTCACAGAGGTGCCCGACGGCATCCGCGTCACCGGCGCGGACTCGGTCACGCTGTTTTGGAGTGGCGGCACCGACTACGAGCTCTCCTACCCCGACTACCGCACCGGCGAAAGCGCCGACGCGTTGCGGGCGCGCATCCAGTCCAGGGTCGACGCCGCCGCGGCAAAGGGCTACGACGCCGTCCGCGCGGATCACGTCGCCGACTACCGCGAACTGTTCGACCGCGTGACGCTCGACCTCGACGCGACACCGCTGACCACGCACACCGACGACGCCCTCGCGGCCTACCGCGGGCAGGGTGGGGCCGACCGGGCTCTGGAGACGCTGTACTACCAGTTCGGCCGCTACCTGCTCATCTCGTCGTCGCGCGAGGGCTCGCTGCCTGCCAACCTGCAGGGCGTGTGGAACAACCGCAACAATCCCCCGTGGTCGGCCGACTACCACACGAACATCAACCTGCAGATGAACTACTGGCCGGCGCTGTCGTCGAACCTCGCCGAGACCACGAAGCCGTACTTGGCCTACGTCGCGGATCTGGCCCGCGCCGGTGCGGACTCCGCGCGCAACGTATTCGGTCACGACGGCTGGATGGTGATGAACGAGACGACGCCGTTCGGCTTCACGGGCCTGTTCGACTGGTCGACGGCGTTCTGGTTCCCCGAGGCCAACGCGTGGACTGCGCAGGCGTTCTGGTGGGAATACCTCTACGGTGGTGACGAAGAGTTCCTGCGCGAGCAGGCTTGGCCGGTGTTGAAGGGCGCCGCCGACTTCTGGGTGGACTACCTGAGCGAGGACCCGCGCGACGGCAGCCTCGTCGCGAACCCGTCCTACTCCCCCGAGCACGGCCCCTTCACCGCCGGTGCAGCCATGTCGCAGCAGATCGCGACGGAGGCGTTCGACACGGTGCTCGCCGCGGCCAGCATCCTGGGCAAGGATGCGGAGGTGGCCGACGTCGCTGCCGCTCGGGCGCAGATCGACGACGGCCTCCACATCGGCGACGACGGCCTGCTGCGGGAGTGGAAGGCCGATGGCGTCGCTGGCGAAGCGCAGCACCGCCACTCGAGCCACCTGTATGCGCTGTTCCCGGGCCGAGCCAATTCCCCGACGGCGACCCCTCAGCTCGCGAAGGCCGCCGAGGCGTCGTTGAACGATCGCGGCGACGGCGGCACCGGCTGGTCGATGGCGTGCAAGGTGAACTTCTGGGCGCACCTGCTCGACGGCGACCACGCCCACCGGATGCTGCGCAACATGATCTCCAACTCGACCTACCCCAACCTGTGGGATGTCCATCCTCCGTTCCAGATCGATGGCAATTTCGGTGCCACCTCGGGTGTCAACGAGATGCTGGTGCAGAACGAGGCGGACTCCGTCGCGGTGCTGCCGGCGGGCGCATCGTCGCCCGGCTGCACCACGACGGGGGCGAGCTCACCGTCGGCATCACCTTGACCCTCGTGGATCCCAACCTGATTCCGCAGGACGGGCTGCAGCTTGCCGCGTGGAGCACCCAGGAACCCTCCGGTAAGGGGGCGCCGCAGGGTTGGGCGATCAACGTCGTCGACGGTGATCCCAGCTCCTTCTGGCACTCGCGCTGGAGCACGGGCAGCGATCCGCATCCGCACAGCTTGGTGATCGACCTCGCCGACGAGTACGCGCTGGCCGCGATGACGTTCCTTCCCCGCCAGGGCACGCCTGGCAACGGTGGGGTCTACAACGGCACCGTCACCGAGTATCGGGTCGAGGTGGCCACCGAGGGTGACTTCGTGGCTCCGACGACCGATCAGCTCGACGACGCAGCGTATCCGGAACCTGCGGGCGTCGAGTGGGTACCGGTCGCCGAGGGCACCTGGGAGAAGAGCCACGACGCGAAGCTCGTGGAGTTCTCGGAGGCCGTGGGCGCACGCTATGTACGGGTGACCGCGCTGGCCGGCCACGGCGGCTTCTCCAACGCCGCCGAAATCTCGTTCACCAGCGCCACCCCCCTCGTCGAGCTCCCGACGCCGCCGGCCCCGGAGCCGACCGACGACCCGACGGAGGACCCCACCGACGAACCGACTGGCGACCCGACGGATGACCCCAACGACGAACCCACCGGTGACCCGACGGATGACCCAACCGGCGAACCGACCGCCCCTGCGCCGACCACATCGGCTCCGGCGGGGCCGCGTCCCGGCCTGCCCAGCCCCGGGCGCTGACCCGGCGGGGGGAGGGCCCACCGCGGTGACCCTCCCCCACCGGCGTCACGGCGCCCCCGTCCCCTCCACAGCCTCCATCCACCCCACCGGAGATCCCATGACCACCTTCTGGCGCCGCACCACTGCGGCCGTCGCCTCCGCCGCGCTGGCCCTCGGACTCGGCGCGCTCGGCGCGACGCCCGCCACGGCGGATGCCCCCACCAGCGGCTTCGCGATCGGCTACCCAGGTCTGCGCCCGGGAGCGCCGAGCGCCTCCGTCGAGGCGGGTACCGTCTCGCTCGGCAACGCCGTCGTCCGTGCCAGCTGGCGCATCGACGCCTCCGGCTACCAGCTCGACGACGTCACGGCAGTCGGCCGGGGGTCGCTGGGGCTGAGCGGGCACCGAGGGCTCGCGCTCGTGATCGGCGGCGCGACCCACCGTCTCGCCGACGGCACCCTGACGTCGCCGCCGACGATCAGCGACCTCGCGGCGGACGCCGACGCCCCCAAGCGCTCGCATCGCGACCCCGGCAAGGCGATCACGGCCACGTGGCGGCTGACCCCGGCCAGCGGGCCGGCCCTGGACGTCCAGTGGCGCGCGGTGCTGAGGGCCGATTCGAACTACGTCCAGGAGTCCTGGTCCGTCACCCCGTTGGATGGGTCATCGTCGATCACCGACTTCGTCCTGCTGAGCGCCGACGCCACCAACGGCCGTCTCGACGGTCGAGACGACGGCTACCCGGTGGTCCTGGGCGCGTCGGGCGCGGAGCTCGGCTGGGTCGGCGTCGAGACGCCCCTGTCGAAGGCGTCCGTCGACGGCGGCCGCGCCACGATCCACGTGCCGCGGTCGTCGGCGGTGACCGCGACGGCGCCCGGCTCGTACACCATCGCCTACGGCGTGGCACCCGAGGGCCAGATCCGGCGAGCCTTCCAGTTCTACTTCCAGCGCGAACGCGCGCACGAGCGGCGCCCCTACCTGCACTACCAGTCGTGGTTCGACCTGACCCCCGACCCGAACGGGAAGCTCAACATCGATCCCGTCGGCTTGGCGGACGCGATCGAACTGTTCGGCTCGCAGCTCACCTCCCGCGGCGCGAGTCTCGACAGCTACTGGATCGACGACGGGTGGGACTACCTGCGCGATCCGGCGGTGAGTGACGAGAGCGAGCTGATGCCCTGGTCACTCGATCCGACGCACTACCCCAACGGGTTCGCGGAGCACAGCGCGCTCGCTGAACGGTACGGGGGCAGCCTGTCGGTGTGGATGCGTCCCTTCGGCGGCTACGGCACCTCGGCGGCGCGCCGAGCCGAACTCAACGCGAGCAAGCCTGCCGACCAGCGGCTGGAGACCCACGGCGGCTACCAGTTCAAGCTCTCCGGCGAGCGTTACCATGCCCACTTCCGCAACACGATCTTCGGGCTGATGGACCGCTACGACGTGCAGGGCTTCAAGTTCGACGGCATCGGCGGCGGCCTCTACCAGCGGGGCCCGAACGAGACCTACCGGGCCGACTACGAGAGTCTGCTGTCGCTCACCACCGAGATGCGCGACCACCGCGCCGACGCGTGGATCAACGCGACGGTCGGCACCTACGGCTCTCCCTACTGGATGTGGTACGTCGACTCCATCTGGCGCGACGGCCACGATGCGCGCATGATCGGCAACGGCACGGGGCAGCAGAAGTACGTCAACTACCGGGACGCCGAGGTCTACAAGAACTTCGTGACCGAGGCCCCCCTGGTGCCGATCACGTCGCTGATGAACCACGGGTTCATCTTCTCGACGAGCACCGCCGGCCAGGTCGTCGACTCGGTGGACCTCTCCCGTGAGGATGTGCGCAAGAAGGTGGCGGACGACCTGCGCAACTACTTCGCCATGGGTCTCGAGCTGCAGGAGCTCTACACCAAGCACACCATCGTCGATCCCGAGCGGGTCGGCGAGGCGAATGCCGAGTGGTTCTGGGACACGCTGGCGCACAACGCGAAGTGGTCGCGCGAGGAGTTCGACCTGCTGGAGGACACGCACTGGATCGGCGGCGACCCGGCGGCGGGCGCCATCTACGGCACCGCTGCCTGGAGCGCTGAGGACGGAGCCCCCAAGGCCATGGTCATGCTCCGCAACCCCGGCAAGGAACGCATCAGTTTCCCGCTCGAGCTGGGACGCGATCTCGAGCTCCCCGACGGAGCGCCCGTGCGCTATCGCTTCAGCGAACGTGACGGTCAGCGCGAGGGATTCGTCGCGGAGGCCGGCACCGTCCAGCACGTCACGCTGGAGCCGATGGAAGTGCTGCTGTTCGAGGGCACTCCCACGACCGACCCCGTCACGGACTCGACCGAGGTGCTCCCCGATCCGAGCCTGCGCCCGCTGTCGTCGTGCGCCTTCCTGACGACGACGGACTCCCAGGAGACCAGCGGTGAGGACGGCCGTCTCGCCAACGCCTTCGACGGCAACCCCGACACCAAGTGGCACACGGGCTACTCGTCCGGCGTGGCCCCGTTCCCCCACCACGTCACCATCGACGCCAGGGACGTCCTCGACGTGGACAAGGTGACCTACCTTCGTCGCCAGGACGGCGCCTCCAATGGCAACATTCGCGACTACGAACTCCTCGCCTCGCCGGACGGCACCGAGTGGACCACCGTGGCCAGCGGGAGTTTCCCGGATGACGCCGGCGAGCAGACGATCGAGGTGCCGGAGGCGCACCGCACGGCGCGGTACTGGCAGCTGCGCGCATTGAATGCCCACAACGGGCAGGCGTTCGCTGCGGCCGCGGAGATCGCCCTGTACGGGCAGCGCTCTGCCACGTCCCCGTACCTCGCACGCGACACGTGGACGGCCAGTGCCTCGTCGGAGGAGACGCAGGGCGAGCCGGGTCGCGCGTCGAACGCGATCGACTGCGGGGTGGCCACCTACTGGCATTCGCAGTACAACCCGACGAATCCGGGCCTGCCGCAGCACCTCGACATCGACCTCGGTGGCCTCGCCACCGTCGAGGGACTGGGCTACCTGGGCCGGCAGGTCCGGGATGCGAATGGCACCATCGGTGACTACACCATCTCGTTGTCGACCGACGGTCAGTCGTGGACGCCCGTCGCCGACGGCACCTGGACCTCGGCCACTCCCGACGACGTCACGTTCGCCCCGCAACTGGCGCGCTTCGTGCGCCTGGAGGTGCGCTCGACGCAGAACGGTCGGCCATTCGCGTCCGCTGCCGACGTCGCAATCCGCGGCGCCTACGCCACCGTGACGCCGGAGGCACCCACCCTCGATGACCAGCCCGGCACGGGCAACGATGCGTACGTCATCCCCGAGGTCGCCAACGTGCGCTACCTGGTCAACGGCAACGTGCTGGCCCCCGGGCGGCACCCCGTGGCCGCGGGCACGCAGCAGGTGCTCGTCGTCGCCGAGCCGGCGTCGGGCTATCGACTCGCGGAGGGCGCGGTGAGCGAATGGACGCTCGTCTTCGACATCGCCCAGGAGCCCACGCAGGAGCCGACGGGCGAGCCGACCGCCACGCCCACGGCCCAGCCCACCGCCGAGCCCACGGCCCAACCAACCGCCGAGCCGACGGCCCAACCAACCGCCGAGCCGACGGCCCAACCAACCGCCGAGCCGACGGCGGAGCCGACGCTCAGGCCGAGCAGTGAGCCCACCGTGAGGCCGACCGGCGAGCCGACGGTCAGCGCACCCCCGTCGGTGCCACGCCCCGGGTTGCCTCGTACCGGCCGCTGACCGGGCCCGGCGCGCGACGGCGCCTCGATGCGTTCCTCCCGCATCGAGGCGCCGTCGGCGTCACCCCTTCACGCAGAGGATCGTGCGCAGCCTCGCAACCACCTCGACGAGCGGCTGCTCGCCCGAAGTCTGGGTCGCGATGACCTGCCCGAGGTCCTTGTACGCGCCGGGGATCTCGTCGAGTACGCCCTCATCCTTGCGGCACTCGATCCCGGCGGTCTGCGCTGCCAGGTCCGCGACGGTGAACGCTCGCTTCGCGGCCCGCCTGGACATGCGGCGTCCCGCCCCGTGGGATGCGGAGTTGAGGCCGAGCTCGTTGCCGAGCCCGCGCACCACGTAGGAGCCGGTGCCCATCGAGCCCGGGATGAGCCCGAGGTCACCGCGTCCGGCCCGGATTGCCCCCTTGCGCGTCACGACGAGGCCGACACCGTCGTACGTCTCCTCGGAGACATAGTTGTGGTGGCAGTTGATCGTCTCGTCGAACCGCACCGTCGGGAAGTGCCGGGCGATGACGCCGCGCACGAGCGCCATCATGACCTCGCGGTTGGCCTTCGCGTAGGCCTGCGCCCAGTAGAGATCGTGCAGGTAGGCGCTCATCTCGTCGGTGTCGGCGAGGAACACGGCGAGATCCCGGTCGGGCAGGTCGAGGTTGTGCTCGAGGGTCTTCGCCGTGGCGATGTGCCGCTCCGCGATCTCCTTGCCGATGTTGCGCGACCCCGAGTGCAGCATGAGCCACACCTGGTCCTCGTCGTCGAGTGTGACCTCGATGAAGTGGTTGCCGCCGCCCAGCGTGCCGCACTGGGCGACCATCTTCTCGCGACGATCCAACACCTTCGGCGCGCGCACCTCGTCGAAGCGCCGAACGAGCGGGTCGAAGAGCGCGGCGAGGCGTGGGTCCTCGTCGAGAATTGGGGCGTGACCGGCGTGCTGGTGCCAGCCGACGGGTACGGCCCGCTCGATGTCGCTGCGCAGCGCGGCGAGGTCGTCGGGCAGGTCGGCGGCCGTCAGGCTCGTGCGGATCCCGATCATGCCGCAGCCGATGTCGACGCCCACCGCGGAGGGGGCGACGGCATCGCGCATGGCGATGACGGATCCGACGGTGGCGCCCTTGCCGAGGTGCACGTCGGGCATGACGCGGACTCGATCGACCCACGGGAGCGCCGCGATGTTGCGCAACTGCTGCAGGGCTGCGTCCTCGACCTCCGACGGGTCGGCCCACAGGAGCACGTCGGCATCGGAGCCGGGCAGTGCCGTGGGCAGGGTGGTGACCATGGTGTGGTTCCTTTCTGATGAGCTGTGCAGGCACGACGAAGGCCCGGTCGCGCGCTGACCGGGCCTTCGAACGAAGAGTTGTGAGTGTGCGTCAGATTCTCGGCACACGGGACCGGTCGATGGTGGATGCGAAGGATTCGCGCTGCAGTCGCGGCTGCTTCGACATCTCCATCTCCTTTCGGTCCTCTCGCCTGCGCAGGCGGGAGCCTGCCGTCGTCACCGTACAGCATCGCCCCAGCCCGGGCAAGGCTGGGGCGGGCAGACGGCCGTGCGACGGTCAGGCGAACCTGGGTGGCCCGAGCGGCTTGGGCTGCTTGGCCGGCACCTGGCGGAGACGCTCCAAGGCCTCCGCGATCGCTGCGTCGAGCTGCGGGTCGGCGTCGGATTCCCAATCCGCCGGCGTCATCTCGACGGGCACGTCCGGGTCGACGCCGTGGTTCTCCACGGCCAACCCGGAGCGCTCGAACTGGATCCAGTAGCGCGGCTGCGTCACCTCGGTACCGTCGACGAGCTGGAAGCGCCCGTCGATGCCGATGACGCCACCCCAACTGCGCTCCCCCACGACGGGGCCGAGCCCGCGTTCTTGGGCTGCGAGGCAGACGATGTCGCCATCCGAGCCCGCGAACGCGTTCGTCACGAACACGACCGGGCCGCGCATCCCCTGATTCGGGTAGGTCTCGACGACGTCCAGGTGGCGCGCGCCGGTGAAGGCGATCACGTTGCGCATCAGCCGCTCGATGACGAGCTCGGAGGTGTGTCCGCCGTTGTTGAAGCGCACGTCGACGATCACCCCGTCGCGCCGCGACGCCTCCCCGATCAGTCGATGGAACTCGGCCCAACCACTGGCCACCATGTCGGGGACGTGCACGTAGCCCAGACGCCCGCCAGAGGCGCGGTCGACGTAGGCGACGTTGCGTCGGACCCACTCGTGGTAGCGCAGCGGTACCTCGCTGGCCACGGGCACGACGGCCACCCTTCGCTTCATGCGGCCGCGGGCGAGGGTCAGCTCCACCACCTTCTCCGCCGAGCCGAGCAGCAGCGCCCCCACGGAGGGCGCCTCGGCGGTGGGCCGGCCGTCGATGGCGAGGATCACGTCCCCCGGCTCCGCGCCCACGCCTGCCGCGCGCAGGGGGGATCGGGCGTGCGGGTCGGACGACTCCCCCGGCAGGATCCGCTCGATGACGAGCTCCTTCTTCGAGTTGCGCCGGAACTCCGCACCCAGCCAGCCGACGCGTGGAGCGTCCACCGCCCCGTGCGGGATCACGTAGGCGTGCGAGGTGTTCAGCTCCCCGATCGTCTCCCACAGGAGGTCGACGAGGTCGTCGTGGGTGGCGATGCGCTCGACGATTGGGCGGTATCGGGCCACGGCGCCGTCCCAGTCGACGCCGTCCATGTCCTCGCGCCAGAAGTGGCTCGACATGAGCCGCACGGTCTCGTCGAACATCTGCCGCCACTCGGCGGCCGGGTCCACCTCGCGGCGCATGCGGGAGGTGTCGACGACGATGCGGTCCTCGTCCTCGGGCTTGCTGTCGGCGGGCTGCACCCAGAGTTCGTCGGCGGAGCGCACGACGAGCTGCTGCCCGTCGCCCGAGACGGCCACGCCGTCGCAGGCGTCGACGACCACCGTCGCCTTGCGGTGCTTGAACGAGAAGTGTTCGGCCACGTCCTTGGCCTCCTCGGTGCCGACGCGTCCGTCGCCAAGGACCGCGCTGCCGGAGGTGGAGCGGGTCCAGACGACCCCGTCGCGCACCGCGAACAGCTCGCGGTACTGGCCGCTCGGCACAGGAAACACCGCGAGCCGGTCCTCGAAGCCATCCACGTCGAGGACGACGGAGGGCTGCTCATCGGGCTTGTCCTGCCCGTCGTCGCCCTTGTCCGACGTCTCGCCGGCCTTGTCGGAATCCTCGTCGGGCTCGCTGATCTGCCAGCCGTCGGCGCTCACCCCGAACGGCGACGGTTCCTCCGGGCTCAGGGGCGCGAGCCAGGGCCGCACGGTGTTGGTGAACGACAGGTCGAACGTGAGCTCGTCGTAGGACGGGTCGATCGTCCTGGACGACAGGAACGCCAAGTAGCGGCCGTCGGAGGTGAAGCGGGGCGCGAAGTCGTTGAATTGCCCCCTGGTGAGCACGAACGGCTTGTCGTCGCGCACGTCGTAGCCGACGAGGCGGCCGCGCATGCCCTCCAGCGCGAGAGCCTCCCGCCAGACGAGGTAGCGGCCATCGGGCGAGAACGCGAATCCGGTGACCTCGCCGCCGGGCGAGCGTCCGATGCGCTTGATGGACCCGCGGGCCACGTCCAGCAGGTAGACACTGCCGTCGTGGGAGGCGATGGCCACCTTGGTGCCGGCCTCGTTGGACTCCATGTCGAGCACCCGCCCGACACGGCCCTGGGCGATCCGCCGGCTGGGGCCGTCGCCGTCGACGGCCTTGATCTCGAGGCAGTCCTCCCCGTCGACGTCGCTGGCCCAGATGGCCTTCCCGGACTTGCCGAGCAGCCGCGGCTCGCGGATGCGCACACCGGCGGTGTCGGCCAGCGCACGCACCGGGCCGAAGCGGTGGGTGAGGAAGTAGGCCGCCCCGCGCCACTCGACGAGGGAACCGTCGCCACCGTGGTCCGGCACGACGGCCTCCAGCCGATCCTGTGGAGCGATCGGCGCGGGCTGCGGGCGGCCGACGGCGGTGCGCAGGTCGAGCCGCTCGGGGCGCCCCTCCAGCGAGGTCATGTAGTAGATCTGGCCGTGGGCGTGGTAGACGATGCCCTTGCCGTCGGTGGTGGCGTCGCGCACGTAGCCCTGCTCGGGCGTGTGGAAGGTGTGCTGGCGGGGGTCACGGCCGGTGGCGGTCACCGACCAGAGCTGCGCCTGCACCCGGCTGCCCTCGCCACGGTCGGAGGTGAAGATGATGCGGTCGCCGAACCAGCTCGGGCCCGCGAGGCTGGCCTGCTCGTCGGGCAGGATCCGTTTCCAGTCGGTGGTCCCGTCGGCGGAGACCCACAGCCGGATGGCCATGCCGCCGCGGTAGCGCTTCCAGTCCTGGGGGCCGCGGAAGTTGGGGCTGGCCACGACGGTGCCCCTGCGGCCGACGGCGGCGTCCATGGCGAGCCCCAACTCGAGACGGCGCACGTGCCCGTCGAGGGCCACCGAATAGAGCTCGGTGAGGCCGCGGGAGACCGTCGCGTGGGATGAGGCGATCAGGACGTGGCTGACGTCGAGCCAACCGGAGACGTGCATGCGCGTCGCGCTGATCCAAGTGAGGCGCCGGGTCTCGCCGTCGACGTCGACGACGTACAGGTCGAAGCCGCCCCCCGTCGTCGCGACGAAGGCGACGCGCTGCCCGTCGGGCGAGAATCGGGGGCTGCGCGGTGTCTCCTCGCCGCGTGTGAGACGGTGCGCCCGGCCTCCCGCCGTGTCTCCCAGCCAGAGGTCGTCGTCGGCGACGAAGACGACGGAGTTGCCGTGGAGATGGGGGTAGCGTCGGTAGCCATGGGTCATGAGGTCAAAGCTTAGCCACCGATTCGGCTCCGTTCGATCCCCTGCCCGACGACGCCTCCCCCGACGGGCAGCCCCCGATCGCCGATGGCCACTGACTAGGCCGAGAGCCCCCGTCGGGCCTCGATCTCCGTGCGGGTGACGACCTCCGGCGGCTCGAGCCCCTGCACTGCCTCGGCCGTGATCCGCACGAGGGTGATGTCGTCGTCGGAGGGCACGTCGAACATGACGTCCAGCAGCAGTTGGTCGAGGATGGAGCGCAGCGCGCGGGCCCCGGTGCGCCGCTCGATGGCCTGCCGTGCGATGGCGACGATGGCGTCGTCGGTGAACTCCAATTCCACACCATCGAGATGCAGCAACTTCGCATACTGCTTGGTCAGCGCGTTGCGCGGCTCACGCAGTACGCGCGCCAGATCGACTTCGTCGAGTGGAGCGACGGTGGTGATGATGGGCAGGCGGCCGATGAACTCCGGGATGAGGCCGAACTTGTGCAGGTCCTCCGGCTGGACGGCCGCGAACGGATCCGCGTGGCCGGGGGTGCGCTCCTGCTCGTTGGTGAATCCGACGGCCCGCTTGCCGATGCGCTGCTCGACGATGTCCTCGAGCCCGGCGAACGCGCCGCCGACGATGAACAACACCTTCGTGGTGTCAATCTCCAGGAATTCCTGATGTGGGTGCTTGCGGCCGCCTTGCGGCGGGACCGACGCGACGGTGCCCTCGATGATTTTCAGCAGGGCCTGCTGTACTCCCTCGCCGGAGACGTCGCGGGTGATCGACGGGTTCTCGGACTTGCGGGCCACCTTGTCGATCTCGTCGATGTAGATGATGCCCGTCTCGGCGCGCTTGATGTCGAAGTCTGCGGCCTGGATGAGCTTGAGGAGGATGTTCTCCACGTCTTCGCCGACGTACCCGGCCTCCGTGAGCGCCGTCGCGTCGCACATGGCGAAGGGTACGTTCAGCATCCGGGCGAGTGTCTGCGCGAGATAGGTCTTGCCGCAGCCCGTCGGGCCGATGAGCAGGATGTTCGACTTCGACAGCTCGACGTCGTCCGCGTCTCCCCGACGGGGCTTGCGCTGCTCGGCGCGGATGCGCTTGTAGTGGTTGTAGACGGCCACCGAGAGTGCCTTCTTGGCGCTGTCCTGGCCGATGACGTAGGTGTCGAGGAAGTCGCGGATCTCGCGCGGCTTCGGCAGCTCCTCGAGCGCCGGGGCTTCCGTGGGAAACGGGAACTCCTCGTCGATCATCTCCTGACACAGCGCGACGCACTCGTCGCAGATGTACACGCCGGGGCCGGCGATCAGGCGCTTGACCTGCTTCTGGGTCTTGCCGCAGAAGTTGCACTTGAAGACGTCACGGGACTCGCTGCTCCGTGGCATGACGTGCTCCTTCCCTCATCGTCGGTGCTTTCACACCACCCTACCCGCGCCAGGAGCTCGCACAATGACAGGCGCGCCGCCGACCGCCAGGACCCAACGCCGACGAGGCACCCCCTCGGGCCGGAGGCCGCCCGAGGAACGAATGCCACAGGAACGAATGCCACGAAAACGGTGCGCGAATATTACAGCACGTCGTACACTGGCGTCATCCCGGGGGGGGGCGGGCCTCCCCGGCAGCAGCAACGGAGGTGCATCATGCACATCAAGAAACTGCTGGCCGCACTCATTCTCTGCCTGTCGGTCGTGGCAACCCCAGTGGGAGCCGCTCCGATGGAGGACGAGAATCCTTGCGACCCCGACAACGGCAAGTACATCTGCGATGGGACCCAGGACTGGCCCAACGGCGATTGCCCACCCGAACTGTGCGGGCCGAAACTGCCATCCACAGGAGTATCCGACCCAAGCGACGATTTGTCGGCGCTGTTCGACACCGTGTGGCTTCGAGTATGAGCCGACTCGTGTGCGGGAGGACGAAGCGCCCACCCGCACACGAACTCCCGCATGCTCACCGACGGCAGCCGTCACCCCGAGACCCTGCCGTAGGCATGCACCGGGCAGCCACTGCATGAGTGAGGCCCGGGGCCGAACCGATCCCGGGCCTCGACGAGAGGGGATTCAGATCTGCTTCATCGTCGTGAAGATGTCGTCGATGATGCCGTATTCCTTTGCCTCCTCGGCGGTCAGGAACTTGTCGCGCTCGATGTCCTTCGAGATCTTCTCGACGCTCTGGCCGGTGTCCTCGGCCAGCATCTGCTCCATCAGCGAGCGGATGCGCAGGATCTCCCGGGCCTGGATCTCGAGGTCCGACGACTGCCCGTGGCCTCCCTCCGTGGCCGGCTGGTGGATCAGGATGCGCGAGTTCGGCAGCGCGAAACGCTTGCCCTTGGTGCCCGCCGCGAGGATGACCGCTGCGGCTGATGCCGCCTGGCCGAGGCACACCGTCTGCACCTCGGGCTTGATGTAGCGCATGGTGTCGTAGATCGCGGTCAACGCGGTGAACGAGCCGCCGGGCGAGTTGATGTAGATCGAGATGGGGCGCTCGGCGTCCATCGACTGCAGGCACAGCAGCTGCGCCATGACCGCGTTCGCGATGTCGTCGGTGATGGGCGTGCCGAGGAAGATGATCCGGTCCTCGAACAACTTCGTGTACGGATCGACCCGCCGCACACCGTAGCTGGTGCGCTCCTCCCACTGGGGAATGTAATAGTCCATCGACGGCCCGGCCGGAGCCATGCCGCCGGGCAGATTCAGCGTGTTCACTGGTTGGGGCCCTCCGTCTTGATCTGCGACGCGCGCTCGTACACGTGGTCGATGAAGCCGTACTCGAGTGCCTGCTCGGCGGTGAACCAGCGGTCCCGATCCGAGTCGGCTTCGATCTGCTCCAGCGACTGACCGGTGTGCTGGGCGATCAGCCTCGCCATCGTCTTCTTGATGTGCAGCGACTGCTCGGCCTGGATACGGATGTCCGAGGCCGTGCCGCCGAGCCCGCCCGAAGGCTGGTGCATCATGATGCGGCTGTGCGGCAGGGCGTATCGCTTGCCCGGCGTGCCGGCGGACAGCAAAAACTGACCCATCGATGCGGCGAGGCCCATCGCGACGGTGGCCACGTCGTTGCTGATCCACTGCATGGTGTCGAAGATCGCCATGCCGGAGTCGACCGAGCCGCCGGGCGAGTTGATGTAGAGGTAGATGTCCTTGTGGGGATCCTCCGCATTGAGGAGGAGCATCTGGGCGCAGATGGCGTTGGCGTTCTCGTCGCGCACCTCGGAGCCCAGGAAGATGATCCGGTTGGCCAACAGCGCCTGGTAGACGTTGTCGGTCATGCCGAGACCCCCGGCCCCCGGCGCGGCCGCCGTCGGGATTCTGATATCACTCACGCACCCAACTTAGCGGCCTCGACAAGCCCACCCAAGGACCGACGTGCATGTTCGCGGTGGGCCGACGGCACGCGCCGAGGCGTTCTTCGAGCTTGCCCACCCTATAAGCCGGGCAAGTTCGAAGACCCCGTGCAAATCCCCGAACAAGCCCCACGAAATCGGACAGCCGCCGTCATTGCGACGAGGGCCTGCACCACGCCTGCGCCCCGGCCCTGGGCCACGATCGACCGGTGCCCTGTACCAGCGCCGGTCCGAGCACGGCACCGAGCGCGTCCTGGTCCTGGGCGACGTCCCAGCCCCACTCGACCACATGCAGGCCGAGCGCGCGCAGTCGAGCCGTCCGGGCGAGCTGCGCCCTGAGCACCGACTCGGCCGATGACCCCTCCGCGACGAGCGTCGTGTACTTGCTGACCCCGTGGCACTCGCCGACGACGCTCCTGTCCCGCCAGAAGAACTCGGAGCGTGCGACGAAGTCCCCCTGCTCGTCGAAGAACTCGACCTGTAGCTCGGGCGCCGGCAGCCCCAGCGTCGCCATGTGGAACCGGCTGATCGACTCGAGCGGCGACTCGGCGCGCGCGTCCCCAAACTCGACGACGGCCCTCGCCTTCCATGTTCCGTGGCGAGTGGGGTCGGCGTCGAGGATCGCGACGATCTCCTCTCGCTGGATGCCTCTGCGCAGCGCCACGTCGACGGCGGCCACGCCCCACACCTGGGGCTCGGTGCGCGCGATGTCGGCGACCGTGCGGGCCAGGGAGGTCACCAACTGGCCGTTGACCGTCGTGTACTCCTGCTCCTGCAGCGACAGCGCGCGGATGCACGTCGCCTGCGAGCGCCCCGCGTGCCCTCCCTCTGGGCGGATGAACGACGCCCGGCCGAGCGCTCCCCGTCGCACGGGCAATCCGTGGATGACCGCCGCCGACACGTGGCTGGCGACGAGGGCCGAGGGGTGTCGTCGGGCACAGGCCGCGACGAGCTGCAGGTGCCTCCCCTCCTCGTCCTCAGGCACGTGACGGGCGTAGACCCCGCGGCAGACGCGGTGCAACGTCCCCGCCCGGCGCAGGCGAGTGATGTCGTCTGGGGTCAGACCGGTGGCGAGCAACTCGGCGTGCGTCAGCAGCGTCTTGTCCATGGCCTAGATTCCAGCCGAAACGCGACGTTCCGCCAAGGGGCCCGTCCAAACCTGTGGAAAACTCGCCCACGGCCCGCCGCCGGGTCCCGCGCCTGGCGCGTCTTCTTCGGTTTTGCCCGGGCTATGGAGCGGGCGAAATCGAAGAACGCGGGCAAACCGGCGAACAAGCCGCACAAACGCGAGCACGCCCCACAAACCCGAACACGCCCCACGAACTCGGACAGACCCGGCAAGACCGAACACGCCCCGCAAGGCCCGACAGGCCTCCGGGCTCGAGCACGCCGCCCACGAGCCACCCCGACGACACACCCCGGCCCACCGCGGACTGACGCCCACGAGCCACCCCGACGACACCCTCCGGCCCACCGCGGACTAACGCAAACCAGCCACCCCGACGACACCCTCCGGCCCACCGCGGGCAGACGCAATCGGGGCGGCCCGGGAAACCCCGGACCGCCCCGAATCAGGCTTGGGCCGTCAGGCCTGCTCGGCCTCGTCGGTGGTGTCCTCGTCGGCCTCGACGACGACCGGCTCCTCTGCGGACACCGGCTGCGGCATTTCGACGGTGTTGCCGTCGGCATCCTTCACGACGGCGAGGGCGCAGATCTGCGCGAGTGCCTTGCCGCGACGAATCTCGGCCATCCACTCACCCATGTGGTTGTGCTCCATCATGTGGTTGATCTCATCCTGCGGCGACGTGCCGTTCATCTGCGCCTTCTGGAAGATGAGCTCGGTGAGATCCTGCTGGGACACCTCGACGGCCTGCTCCTCGGCGTACTTGTCGAGAATGATCTGGGCGCGGAGGGCCTGCTCGCCGCGCTTGTCGAGCTCGGCCCAGAACTCCTCCTCGGTGTCGACCTCCTCCTCGGAGTCCTCGAGGTACTGCTGCAGCGTGAGGCCCGCGCGGGCGAGCTGCTGCTCGACCTGCTGGCGGCGTGCGGCGAGGTCGTCGGCGAGGAGCTTCTCGGGCAGCTCGAACTCGGTGGCCTCGACGACGGCCTCCACGACCTTGTCGCGGGCGTCGGCGATCTGGGCCTGCTTGGCCTGCGCTTCGACGGCCTTGCGCAGGTCGTCCTTCATCTCGTCGACGGTGTCGAACTCGGAGACCATCTGCGCGAACTCGTCGTCGACGTCGGGGAGCTGCTGCTCCTCCACCTTGTGCACGGTGACGGTGATCTCCGCCTCCTCGCCGCGGTGGGCGCCGCCCAGCAGCTTCGACGTGAAGGTGACGGTCTCGCCGGCCTTGGTGCCGGTGACGGCCTTCTTGAGGCCCTCGAGCATGTTCTTGTCGTCGCCGATCTCGTAGGTGATGCCCTCGGCGGTGGCGTCGTCGAGCTCCTTGCCGTCCTGGGAGGCGACGAGGTCGATGGTGAGCAGGTCGCCCTTCTTGGCCTTGCGGCCCACCTCCTTGGTGGTGGCGAAGCGCTTGCGCAGCATCTCCAGACGCTCCTCGAGCTCGTCGTCGGCGGCCTCGACGGCGTCAACCTCGACGGCGATGTCCTCGAAGACGGGCATCGTGAAGTCGGGGCGCACGTCGACCTCGGCCGTGAACTCGACGAGGTCACCGTCCTCGAGCTTCGTCACGTCGATCTCGGGCTGGCCCAGCGGCAGCAGTTCGTGCTCCTGCACTGCGGCGGAGTAGGCCACGGGCAGGGCCGCGTTGATGGCTTCCTGCAGCACGACGCCACGTCCGAAGCGCTGGTCGATGACCGCGGCCGGCACCTTGCCCTTGCGGAAGCCGGGGATGTTCACCTGACCGGCGATGTCCTTGTAGGCCTTGTCGAGGTGCGGCTTGAGATCGGCGAAGGGGATCTCGACGGTCAGCTTCACCCGGGTGGAGCTGAGCTGCTCAATGGTGCTGGGCACGAAAATGTCTCCTGATACTGACGAATGTGACTGTGCAATCCTAGCGACCGATGTCAACTGTGGCATCCCGGCCGGGAGCCCCTGCTCGACGCGACGGGCGATCACGGCAGGATCGCGCGAAGCCTGCGACGCTGCTATGATCGTTCGGCACTGCGGATGTAGCTCAATGGTAGAGCCCCAGTCTTCCAAACTGGCTACGCGGGTTCGATTCCCGTCATCCGCTCGACGAACGCCTCGGCTCGCAAGGGTAGAGGCGTTGCAGCTTGTCGGGCGCGTCAGACGCGGGGGTCTCGTCGGGCATTTCGGAGGGGATCACCCGACGAGGGCTCGGCCCGTCAAGGAAGCCCCGGCCCGGCTGCCGGCCGGGACGAGCACCCAAGCTTGGCCGCTGGCCGGGAGCGCCGATGGTCGGGGCGACAGGACTCGAACCTGCGGTCTCCTGCTCCCAAAGCAGGCGCGCTAGCCACTACGCTACGCCCCGGTCCCGCACGCGGGCCCGCCCATCGTACAGCACGCCGCAGCGGGCAGTCACGACGAGCCGGCGCACCCAGCGGGGTCAGTCCCGGTCGACGCCCAGGACACCGCCGGTCAAGGCGCTGACGATGGAGATGACGATCGATCCCCACAACGCAGGCCAGAAGCCCGCCACCTCGAAGCCGAGTCCCACCTGGCCAGCGATCCAGCCCGAGAGCATGAGCATCAGCGCGTTCACGACGAGCAGGAACAACCCGAACGTCAGTAGCACCAGACAGGCGCTCATCGCCGTCACGAACGGCTTCACGATCGCGTTGACGAGCGCGATCACCACCGCCACGAGCAGGAGCGTCATGATCTGCCCGACGGTGTCCCCGCCGGTCAGCGTGAGCCCCGGTACGAGCCAGACCGCGACGCCGGTGGCGACGGCGATCGCGACGATGCGCAGCACGGTGTTCATACCTCCACGGTACCCCCTTGCCCCACCGCCGCCCGTAGACTTGGCGGCCCCTGTCCAAAGGAGGACCCCTGCCAGTCACCGCCGACGACCTCCTCGCCGCCACCGCCCCGGTCCGCGACGCGCTCGTGCGCGTCGCCGAGCAGGTCGCCGCCTCCTCCGCCGCACTCTGGTGGGCCACGCCCGCCCCGCTCGATGGCCAGTGGGCCCTGCAATGGGACGACGTCCCCGAACCCGACGACTCCCCCTCCCTACTGCAAGAACGCGACAAACTCCTCGCCGACGAATCCATCGCCGCCACCGAACGCCCCACCGACCCCACCGCCAACTGGACCGGCTTCTGGTGGTCCTGCCCCGGGCCGGCTTCCCCTCCTACCGGACGGCCGAGCGAGCGGTCGACGCGCTGGTCGCCGTGCGCAAGTACGCGCGGATCCGCGAGCGCTTCGCCTGACGGCGTGCCTTCGCGCACGGCGTGGAGTTGTCCCGAATCAACCGGGACAACTCCACGCCAGGAACGCTCAGACCACCGACGAGTCACGAGGACTTCGTCGGGGCTTCGGCAACGGCTAGGCTTGGACCTCGTGCCCAAGATGAACTTCCATTCGCGCAAGTGGGTCAAGCCCGAGGATCTCAACGCCAATCTGACGCTGTTCGGCGGCAGCCTCCTTCGCTGGATCGATGAGGAGGCCGCGATCTACTCGATCATCCAGCTCGGCAACGAGCGCACGGTCACCAAGTACATGAGCGAGATCAACTTCGTCTCGTCCGCCCGCCAGGGCGACATCATCGAGATGGGCCTCGAGGTGGTGCACTGGGGCACCACCAGCCTCACGCTGAAGGCCGTCGTCCGCAACGTCTTCACCGGCGAGAACATCATCACGATCGACAAGATCGTGATGGTCTCGCTCGACGAGGACGGCAACCCGAAGCCGCACGGCTACTCGTCGGTGAGCTACAAGCGCGATCGGGTGCCGCACCGTCTCGTCACGCGTCGCCCCAAGGAGCCGCAAGCGCTCGAGGCGACGATGGACGAGACGCACTTCGGCCGCTGACCGGCCCCGGGCGGCTCAGCCCCTGCCGCGCCTGAGTCTCCCCCAGGCCAGGCCCGCGACCACCAGCACGGCCCCCACCGTGCCAAGTCCCAACGCCAGCGGCGTCGAGCCAGCTCCGCTCCGGGCACGCGACGCCTCCGGCCCAGACGTCGGGCCCTCGGTGGACGTCGGGCTCGCCGTCGGACCCGTGGGTTCAGTCGGCGTCGGTTCGGTCGCCGTCGAGGTGCCGGTGGGCGTCGGGCTCGGCGTAGTGCCCGCCGATTCGGTGAGCGTCGGGCTGGCCGTCGGGCTGGCGCCGAACTGGGCCTCGTACTGCTCCGGCGTGGCCACCAGTTCGAAGCCGCCCTGCTGCGGCTCCCCCCACACGTCGACCGTGAGCGCATAGCGCACTGCGTTGCCTCCCGCGCCCTCCCCGCCCAGCCCGACGACGAGGTACTGCGTCCCCGGGACTCCGGCAGCTCGCTGCGCCCCCAGCGAGCCCGCAGCGGCCGGCATGATCGGATGGCGCAGCGCCGCCGTCGCCGAGGCCTGCTCGTCGGACCATGTGACGGACAGGGTGCCCGACGACGACACCCCCGGCCCGTCGAAGGCGAGGGTCTGCCGCAGCGGGTTGTACGGCGTGACGCCGAGGCGTCGTCGCTCGGCCTGCCCCTCGACGTCGAGGCGCACCCGCAGACTCTGCCCGTACTCAACGGGGATGGAGAAGTAGCGCCTACCCATGGGCCCGACCTCGTCGGCGATCGTCGTCCCGGGCTCCAGTGCCCGGGCATCCGAGAAGCCACTGCCCCCGGCGAGGGTGCGCGGCGCGCCAGGCTGCAGGTCGCCCGTCGCGCCACCCGGCGAGCGCAGCGTCCCGGCGTCGCCCGCCCGGACGTGGGCGACGCTGATCTCCACCTCCACTCCCCGTCCGGCCCAGGCGTCGCCGCTGCGCGTCACCGCGAACAGCGCCGGCTCCCCGGCCTCCCGGCCGCAGGTGCGGCCAGCGCTGCCCAGCTGCAGGTTGACCGTCAGATCCGTGGTTTCCAGCTCCCCGCGCTGCTGACCAGAAGTGCGTCGGCCGCAGGGGGTGCCGTCGGGGCGCGACTCCTCGATGACCAGCCGACGCAGCCCGTCCGGCTTCCCGGCCGCTCCCGCCGGCGGGACCAGCCGGGCGGACACCTCGACGTCCCAGCCGTCGTGCTGGGGCACGGCCACCAGTCGTCGACTCGTCGCAGCCCCGCCGCCGGCGCCCGCGTCGAGTGATTCGAGTGTGACGCGCCGCTGCCCCGCGACGAGCATCAGCGGCTCCCCCGCCTCATCCGCTCCGGCCACCTGCGACGGGGCGGGCCACGCTGCCATCACGGACGCCAGCATCATCGTCGGGACCCACAACCAGCGACGCATCGAACCGCCTCCCTCTCGGTGACTGCCGCCCAACACCCTAGCCGCGCGGGAGGTCGCCGATCGCGCACTGGCCCCGTCGCACTCTAGGCTGCCTCGGGTGGGACAGGTGATCGCGGGACGCTTCGAACTGCTCGACCACATCGGCTCCGGCACCTCGGGCGCCGTGTGGCGTGCGTTCGACCGTCGGCTCGGCCACGACTGCGCGGCCAAGGTGCTGCGCCAGAAGGACTCGGGTGAGCTGCTGCGCTTCGCGCGGGAGCAGGGAGTCCGACTCGACCACCCCCACCTGGTCACCCCCTACGGCTGGGCCGCCGAGGACGACGACGTCGCCATCGCCATGCCGCTGGTGCGCGGCGGCACGCTCGACGCCCACCTGCGCGCCGACGGCGCCCTCTCCCCCGAACTGACCGCGACGATCCTCCTGCAACTGCTCGAGGGGCTGCGGCATGTACACGACGCCGGATGGATGCACCGCGACGTGAAGCCCGCCAACGTGCTGCTCGAACCCACCGGTCATGGCAGGCCACACGCCCGGCTGGCCGACTTCGGGACCGCCCTGCGCGAGGACGAGCCACGCTTCACCGAGATGGGGTTCGTCCACGGCACGCCCGGCTACCTCCCGCCCGAGGCGCTGCGGGGATCGGGCCCGTCGCCCGCGCAAGACCTCTACGCGCTCGGGATCGTCGGCATCAGGATGCTCAACCCCGCAGTCAAGGGGGACGAGGCCCTGCGCTGGGCACGCGCGACGCTGCCCCACTCGTCGCTGCCCAGTCCGCTCGCCGACGCGGTGCTGGGACTCACCGACGACGACCCCTCCGCCCGCCACGCGGCGGCAGCCCAGGCCCCGACGCTGCTGGCGCCCGCAACCCGGGCGACGAGCTACCGGTTCGCCAGCGGTGCCCCGTTCGAGGTCCGCGACCAGCTCCCCACGACGAGGCCGAGCGAGATCGCGTCGGGCGCGGCGACGGTCCCGTCCCCGCCGCAGGCGCCGCAGGGTGTCGCTGCGCTGACGCACACCGTCGTGCGGCCGGCCCGACGTCCCGGGCACGCGTCGCCCCGCGGACCCGTCGTGATGGTGTCCGCGGGGCTCGCGCTGCTCGTCGCGGCGGTCGTCGTAGCGCTGCTGTGACCTCCAGGCTCAGGCGAGCGGCTCGAAGCGCGCCTGGAAGAAGCGCAGGTACTTGGGCTCGTAGACCATCTTGAGGCCCTTGACGGACTCGCGCTCCTCGTAGCACTCCTTCACGGCCTCCGCGACGACATCCATGTGGGCCTGCGTGTAGACGCGCCGCGGGATCGTGAGCCTCGTGAGCTCCAGCTTCGGCCGACGGTGCTCACCGGTGACCGGGTCGCGGCCGGCCGAGACGATGCCGCGTTCCATGGCCCGCACGCCGGAGTCGAGGTAGAGCTGCCAGGCG
Organism: Propionibacteriaceae bacterium P6A17; assembly: GCA_000619965.1. Lineage (GTDB taxonomy): Bacteria > Actinomycetota > Actinomycetes > Propionibacteriales > Propionibacteriaceae > Arachnia. The sequence continues at coordinate 36,393 of JHVD01000008.1, read as the reverse complement.
AGCGTCTGGCTGGGGAACTGGTCCTGCGCCAGGTGGGGGTAGAAGGCGCGGGCGTCGAGGAAGATGCCGTGGCCGCCGACGGGCTTCACGAACGGCACCCCCCACTGCTCCAGCAGCATCCCGAGGTAGCGCACCTGCCCGACGCGCGACTTCATGTAGTCGTCGTCGAGCGACTCCCGGATGCCGATCGCCATCGCCTCCATGTCGCGCCCGGCCATGCCGCCGTAGGTGTGCAGCCCCTCGTAGACGACGACGAGGTTGCGCGCCTCCTCGAACACCTCACGGTCGTTCGTTGAGAGCCAGCCGCCGATGTTGACGATGGGATCCTTCTTGCCGGACATCGTCGCGCCGTCGGTGTGGGAGCAGAACTCCTTCAGGATCTCCGCGATCGACTTGTCGGCGTAGCCTTCCTCGCGTTCCTGGATGAACAGGGCGTTTTCGACGGCGCGGGTGGCGTCGAGGTAGATCGGGATGCCGTATCTCGCGGTGAGTTCCCGCACCGCCTTGATGTTGGCCATCGAGATCGGCTGGCCGCCGGCCATGTTGACCGTCGCGGCGACGCACACGTACGGGATGGCGTCGGCGCCGACCTCGTCGATGAGGCGTTGTAGCTTGTCGAGGTCGACGTTGCCCTTGAACTCGAACAGCGAGCTGGTGTCGTGGGCCTCGTCGACGATGATGTCGTGGAACGTGGCGCCGTTGCGTTCCTGATGGAAGCGCGTGGTCGTGAAGTACATGTTGCCGGGGACGTGGTGGCCGGGCTTGATGAGCGTCGACGACAGCAGGTTCTCCGCGCCCCGGCCTTGGTGCGTGGGCACGAGGTACTCGTAGCCGTAGCACTCCTTCACGGTCTGCTCGAGGTGGTAGAAGTTCTCGCTGCCCGCGTATGCCTCGTCGCCCAACATCATCCCGGACCATTGGCGATCGCTCATCGCGTTCGTGCCGGAGTCGGTGAGGAGGTCGATGTAGACGTCGCGGCTGTGCAGCAGAAACGTGTTGTAGCCGGCGTCGGCGATGGCGCGCTCCCGGTGGTCGCGGGAGGTCATGTACAGCGGCTCGACGGCCTTGATCTTGTACGGTTCGGCCCAGCTGCGGCGATCCTGCTGCTGCCCCATGGTGTGGAGGCTCGGCATGGTCACATCCTCTCGGTGTCCAGGGCCGGGCACCGATGCCCGGCTCCGCACCCGATGCTAGGGGCGCCCGACGGTCCACCTGCGTCGTTGAGCCCACCCGGTGTCCGGCCCGTCGGACACAAGGCCGCGCTGCACACCCGTCCGCGGCCCCGGGCTGATCGTCGGGGCAACCAGCGGTCAGCCCGACAACACCACCGACTCGCCGGGCCGTTCCCAGCCGCGCTGCCCCCGGTAGAGGTCGACCGACTCGCGCAACGCCTCGAGGATGTACGGGGGAAAGTGCATGCCCTGGGCCTGCGCGTAGAGGATCTGCTGTTCGACCCGCCCGATGTCGCGGGCGTAGAGCTGGAGCTCGTCGTCGAAGTTGAGCGCGGTGATCACCTCGCCCATCTGCGCCCGCCAGTCCTCGCGGCCGTTGGTGCCGACGAGGCTGAAGCTGTGTCGTCGCAGCACCCGGACGAGGAACCGCTGCCACGGTCGAAGCAGCCCGTCTTGCACCATCTGCTCCGCGGACATGCGGTAGAAGGCGAAGTGGCCGGGCTCCTGGCGCTTGATCGGGTGGATGATCGTCTCCGAGATCGCACGCTCGCCCATCTCGTCGAGGCCCTTGATGAACTGGCTGTAGGCGAGCACGGCCTGCCGCTCGGTGGCGGCGCCGGTGAGGTAGTAGAGCATGCGCACGACGTCGTGGATGGGCGACAGCCGAGACAGCGCGCCCAGCAGCCGCATCTCGTTGGAGACCTCCATGTACGGCTCGGCCGCGACCATGCCGATGTCGCGCTGGAGTTGGTCGAGGATGTCGCCGTGCGCCATCTCTTGGTGGTACCAGATGTCCTGGTAGAAGATGCGGTCGGTCTCCGATGCCTCGGGCAGGAGCGTCAGCAGCTCAAGCACGTTGCGATCCACCTCGAGCTCGACGCGGGCGAGGTAGTTGATGACGCCGCCGAAGCGGCTGACGACCGCGGCAGGGTCGTGCACGGTACGGTCCACCGAACCGAGCTGGATCGGCGGGTGGTCCTGCCCGAGACGCAGGACGAACTCCCTCAGGGACGTGTCGGTGATGCGAGCGCGCGCCATGACCCGACGGTACCCCCGGATGCGGACCAACCCACGGGCGTCCGCGTGGCAGACGTCCACGCCGCGGGTGCTCGTCGTGTGGTGGTGGGTCAGCGGACGGGGCCGCGGGCGTCGAGGTCCCGGACCACGGCCGTGAGGATCTCGGCCAGTGCCAGCGCGTGCGTCACCGGCAGCAGGTGCGTCGCCCCTGGCACGAGGTGGCGCTCGGCATGGACGGCGGCAGCCTCGAACTGCTTGGCGTGGATGCGCATCTGGTCGAATTGGCCGTTGACGAGCACGACGGGGCACCTCAGCTCGCGGAGGTTGTCGGGCCCGCACTCGGCGAACACGATCCGCCACGCCTGCTCGAGCGCCCGGTAGGCCTCCGGGCCGGGCAGGTCGCCACGCTCCCCCAGCAGGCGGTACATCGCGTTGGCGACCACCGTCATGCGCTCGGGACCCACCTTGCGCAGGATCGGCATGAACGCCTTGTAGACGAGCGCCATCGCACTCGCCGGGTCCCCCGTGGTGCCGACGAGCACCAGCGCATCGGGCACCGCCCGCCCCGACGCGGCCGCGTCGCGCGCCCACAGCGCCGACAGGTAGCCGCCGAGGGAATGCCCGACGAGCACCACCGGCTGGTCCTGGGCTGCCTGGGCCACCGCGTCGTCGAACGCACCCATCACCGCGTCGCGGGTGCACTCGACGTCGAGCAGGTCGCCGTGGCCGGGCAGGTCGATCGCCAGCACGTCGGCGTCCGGGAGCAGCTCGTCGTAGCCGTCCCAGATGTGCCGAGTGGCGCGGGTGCCATGCGCGAGCACCAGCAGCGGGCGTCCCATGGGGTCAAGGATAGGCTCCGCGTCAACCGGCAAACAGGGACAGCCAGGCCACCGCCTCCGGGTCCCTCGACTCAGACGCCCGGCACAGCGCCCTGGCATGGGCGCGCGCCAGCATCCCGCCGACGCGCGCCGCCAGCGGCGTCTCCCCCATGCCCGCCACCCAGAACCAGCCGGGCACCAGCCAACGCTCCGCACCCTCGGGGTAGTCGGACATGACGCGCCCCAGACCGAACCGCAGCAGGCCGTCGTAGGCGACCCGCCCCAACTGCACCCCCACGAGGCTCGACACCTCCGTGAGCCCCCTGGCCAGCAGCGCTACCCGGGTGGGCACGTCGGCGTCGGGCAGCACCTCCTGCGCGAGGCGACGCGCCTCGTCGATGCCACACAGTCCGAGCTGCGCGCCGTGCGCCGCAGCCAGCGCCGACCAGATCGTCGGGCGTTCGATGGCCCTGGCCAGGCGCACGTCGAAGGTGTCGACGTCGACCTCCGGCCCGAGCGTGGCGAGGTGGCACCACAGGTCGTCGGGCGCGTCCTCGGACGCCTCGGCCACCAGCTCGCCCCAGTCGCGATGCCAGCCCACTTCGAGGCGCGAGATGCCCGTCGGGCCGCCCACCTCGGCGACGTGCAGGCCCGGTTCGCCCACCAGCAGGAAGCCGTCGTCGAGTTCTTGGTAGGGCACCCCCGAGACCACGCCGTCGGGCAGCCGCAGTGCGATCTCGTCGCCCCAGGGCACGTGACGCCGCTCGGGGACCCACGACGGTTCGGCGGGCAGGTCGAGGAGGTCCCCGGCAGACGGCTCGACGATCCACACGCTCGTCAGCGGGTGGCCCGGCACCACCACGAGCGGCTCCGGGAACAGGCTCGCCTCCGTCGGGGAGCCGACGGTGAACCCGCGCCGCTGCCTGGCCAGCACCGGCCCGTCGGGGGTGACTGCGACGACCTCGCCGCTGGCCCCGCCGAACCATCCGATGAGCGGGTGCGCGGACGTGAAGGCGAGCCTCGGAGCCGGCGCGGAGGCCACCTCCTCGGCGGGCAGGACGGCCACGTCGAGCCGGCCGCGCTCACCGTCGAAGTGGCGGATCGTGAGCTGCAGGCCGCTGGGGTGGACGAACCTGTGGAGGTCCTCGTCGGGCACCGGCTGCCACTCGTGCGGCACCCGCACGTCGACGTCGAGGCCCGGCAGGTGGACGATCACGACGCGCCCCTAGCGACGTTGCGCCGCCGCTGGCAGCGGGGACACCAGTAGAGGTTGCGGCCCTCGAGCGGCGCCACCTTCACCTCACTGCCGCAGACCAGGCACGGCTGCCCGGCGCGACGGTAGACGTACACCTCCCCGCCGTGCGGGTCGACGCGCGGGGGGCGGTGCTGCACCGCCGGCGAGTGCTCCTCGAAGACGGTGTCGATGCGCCCCACGTCGGTGGCGGTGGCCATGAGGCCCACGAGGTCCGCCCAGATCGTGTCCCAGGTGCGCGCGGTGGTCTCGCGGCCGGGGGTGTCGGGCCGGAGGCGATGGCGGAACAGCACCTCGGCGCGGAAGATGTTGCCCACGCCGGCGGCCACACGCTGATCCATCAGCAGCGCGGCCAGGGGCTTGCCCGAGCGATGGATGCGCGCGAAGCCCACCGCCGGATCGGCGTCGTCACGCAGCGGGTCGGGCCCAGACGCTGCGATCACGCGCGCGACCTCGTCGTCGTCCACGAGTCGGCACCACTGCGGACCGTGGAGGTCGGCGGCGGTGGCGCCGTCGTCGATGCGCAGCCGGACCGCGCCCTGGGGTGCGGCCAGCGGGTGCAGGCGCAGCTTGCCGATCAGGCCGAGATGGATGTGGACGACGGCAGCGCCCGGCGCGTCGAAGCGGATGAACAGGTGCTTGCCGACGGCATCCGTGCCGACCAGCTCACAGCCGTCGAGCGCGCCGGCCTCCTCGGCGAAGCGCCCCTGCGGGGACGAGACGCGCACCGCGCCGCCGCCGAACGTGGCGGCGACGTCGCGCGCGAGACGGTGGATGACGTGGCCCTCGGGCATGGGTCTCCAAGGCGGGCGAACCGCACCGCGCCCGCAACGCCGACGAGGGCCAGCTGGCCCACTGCGCGGCGACGCGGGCGGGCTGCAGATCAGCGGGCCTCGTACTCCGCGATCGCGGCGATGCGGCGGGCGTGGCGCTCGTCGCCGCTGAAGGGCGTCTCGAGGAAGGCCGCGACGATCGCCCACGACTCCTCGAGGCTGTGCATGCGCCCCCCGACGGAGAGGATGTTCGCGTCGTTGTGTTCGCGCGCGAGCTGCGCCAGCTGCGGATTGTAGGCCAGGGCCGCGCGGATGCCGCGCACCTTGTTGGCCGCGATCTGCTCGCCGTTGCCCGAGCCTCCGAGCACGATCCCCAGCTCGCCGCTGGCGGCCACGGCCTCCGCGCACGGCAGGACGAACGTCGGATAGTCGTCGAGGGCGTCGTAGGTGTGGGCGCCGTGGTCGACGACCTCGTGGCCGGCCTCGCGGAGCCGCTCCACGAGGAAGTGCTTGGTCTCGAAGGCCGCATGGTCGGTGGCAATGTGGACTCGCATGGCCCCACTATGTCACGACGTACCCGTTCGCGGTGCACTAGGCTGCGAGCCATGTCCACGACCAACATCACCCGCGACGAAGCCCGTGCACGTTCCGCAGTGGCCACCGCCCGCTCCTACGAGGTGGCCCTCGACCTCACGGGGCGCGCCGTCGCCGACCCCGAGCGCCAGTTCCTGAGCACCACCAGATTCACCTTCGACTCCCGCGACGGCGAGACCCACGTCGACCTCATCGCCGACGAGCTGCGCTCCGCCACCCTCGACGGCGCCCGGCTCGATGCGTCCACCTTCGACGGCACCCGGCTGCCGCTGCAGCTCGCCGAGGGCGAGCACGTGCTGGAGGTCACCGCGGTCATGCGCTACTCGCGCTCCGGCGAGGGACTGCACCGGTTCGTGGACCCGGCCGACGGCCGCACCTACCTGTACTCCCAGTTCGAGGCGCCGGACGCCCGCCGCGTCTACGCGACGTTCGAGCAGCCCGACCAGAAGGCGACGTTCCAGCTCACCGTCGATGCGCCCATCGGCTGGCAGGTGTTCTCGAACGCGGCCGAGGTGCAGCCCGAAGATCTGGGCGACGGCTTCGGCCGGTGGATCCACGAGCCCACGCCGCGCATCTCCACCTACATCACGGCGCTGGTCGCCGGCGAGTACCACGTCGTGCGCTCGACGCTGCGGTCGGTCGCGGGCGAGGTGCCGGCGCGCGTCGCCTGCCGGCAGTCCCTCGTCGAGCATCTCGACCACGAGCGGATCCTCGACACGACCCAGCGCGGCTTCGCGGTGTTCGAGGACACGTTCGGCGTGCCCTACGCGTTCGGCACCTACGACCAGATCTTCGTCCCCGAGTACAACGCCGGCGCGATGGAGAACGCCGGCTGCGTGACATTCCGCGACGAATACCTGTTCCGCTCACGCGTCACCTCCCGCGAACTGGATGCGCGCGACAACACGATCCTGCACGAGCTGGCCCACATGTGGTTCGGCGACCTGGTGACGATGCAGTGGTGGGACGACCTCTGGCTCAACGAGTCGTTCGCCGAGTGGGCGTCGCACTTCGCGCAGGACGAGATCGCCCGTCGCACCGGCGTGGAGGCGCACCCGTGGGCGTCGTTCTCGAGCGAGCGCAAGGCATGGGCCTACTCACAGGACCAGTACCCCACCACCCACCCGATCGCCTCCGACTCGTCGGACCTGGAGAAGGTGGAGCAGAACTTCGACGGCATCACCTACGCCAAGGGGGCGTCGGTGCTGATGCTGCTCGTCGGCTTCGTGGGCAGGGACGCCTTCGTCGCTGGCGTGGCCGAGTACTTCCGCAAGCACGCGTTCGGCAACACCACGCTGCGCGACCTGCTCGTCGAGCTGGAGGCGACGTCGGGCAAGGACCTGTCGTGGTTCACGTCCGAGTGGCTCGAGACCGCGGGCGTCAACACGCTGCGCGCCGACTTCGACGTGGACGCCGATGGCTGCTTCACCCGCTTCGCGATCGTGCAGAGCGCGCACCCGGATTGGCCGACGCTGCGCACCCACCGCGTCGGGATCGGCATCTATCGCGGCACCGAGCGCACCAGCTACGTCGAGACCGAGGTGCGCGGAGAGCGCACCGACGTGCCGGAGCTCGTCGGAGTGGCACGCCACGACGTCGTGCTCGTCAACGACGGCGACCTCACGTTCGCGAAGGTGCGTCTCGACGACGCCTCCCTCGAGGCGCTGCGCACCCCGCTCGTCGATCCGCTGACGCGCGCGGTGTGCTGGAGCGCGATGTGGGACATGACGCGCGACGGGGAGCTCGCCTCGCGCGACTACATCGATCTGGTGCTCGCGGGGCTCCCCACCGAGCGCGACATGGCCGCGACGTCGGCGCTGCTCAACCAAGCCCTGCACGCCGCCAACGCCTACACCGCCCCCGAGCTTCGCGGCCCGGTGGGTGCGCAGCTCGAGTCGGGCCTCGCTCGGCTGCTGCAGTCGGTGGAGCCCGGCTCCGACCGCCAGGTGATGATCGCGAAGGCGCTCATCAACGGCGCCCGCTCCGAGCAGGCCGTCACCCTGATCCGCGGCTGGCTCGCGGGCGAGGAGGTACCGTCGGGGCTGGCCATCGACACCGCGATGCGCTGGCTGATCGTCGGGGCCCTGGCGAGGCTCGGGCAGATCTCGGCCGAGGAGATCGAGGCCGAGCGGGAGTCGCACGACAACACGTCGGCGGGCGCCGAGCAGGCCGCGGGCGCTCGGGCCGCGCTGCCCGTCGCCGAGGAGAAGGCGCGCGCCTGGCACCTCGCCACCCAGGACGTCGACGTGCCCAACGAGACGCATCGCAAGGTGTGCGGCGGATTTTGGCAGTACGGCCAGGACTTCGACTACACCGAGCAGTACCTCGAGCTGCTGTCCGACATCTCCGAGCGCCGCGGCTCGTGGGCCGAGCGCGGCTACGCGGCCATCGCGGCGGCGACCCGCTTCCTGTTCCCCGCGCCGATCGCCTCGGCCGAGGTCGTGGAACGCATCGAGGCGTGGATGGGCGAGCACACCGCCAGCACGCAGGTGCGCAGGCTGCTCGTCGAGCGCCTCGACGACGCCAAGCGCGCACTCCGCGCCCAGGAGCGCTCGCGCGCCTGACGCCAGCCGGGCCGGGGCCTGCCGTGGTGGACCCGGCCCGGGGCGCCGAGGCCACGCCCGCGCAAACGCCCGTCGGGGCCCGGACTGTCGTCGTCCGGGCCCCGACGGGCGTCTGCAAGCGGTCGGAAGCCGCGAGCCTACTTCTTGTCGAGCCAGCCCTTGGCCAGCACGATGGCGGCGATGACGGCGCTCAGCGCGACCGGGCCGATGAACAGCAGGAACCAGTAGTACAGTCCGGACAGGGGCTCGGCCTCAGGCCAGCCCGGAAGGGTCTCGAGGAGGATCATGGCGGCATCGTACCTGATGAACGCGGAAGAGGTCAGCTTGGCTCTCACGCGCATGGCCCATGAATTGGTCGAGCGCAACAGGGGCCGGGACTTCCTGCTCGTCGGCATCGTCACCAGGGGCGTGCCGCTGGCCCGTCGGCTCGGGGCGCAGCTCGGCATCGAGTCGCACGCACTCGACATCACCCTCTACCGCGACGACCTGCGCGAACACCCCACCCGTCGCGGCAGCCGCTCCGAACTGCCCCAACGCATCGACGACAAGGTCGTCGTCCTCGTCGACGACGTCCTCTACTCGGGCCGCACCGTCAACGCCGCACTCACCGCGCTCGCAGATCTGGGCCGACCGCGCCGTATCGAGCTGGTGGCGCTCGTCGACCGCGGTCACCGTGAGTTTCCCATCCAGGCCGACGTCGTCGGGCGTAGGATTCCCACGGCCAAGGACGAGCGCATCATCGTCCGACTGGCCGAGACTGACGGCGAGGACGCGGTCCTCATCGAATCGGAGACCCGATGAAGCACCTCACCAGCATCAACGACCTGTCCCGCGACGACGCCCTGTCCATCCTTGAGATGGCCCGCGAGATGCACGACGTGCAGCGCCGGCCCGTCAAGAAGCTGCCGGCGTTGCGCGGACGAACGGTCGTCAACCTGTTCTTCGAGGACTCGACGCGCACCCGCTCGTCGTTCGAGATCGCAGCCAAGTGGCTGTCCGCGGACGCCATCAACGTCTCCGCGAAGGGTTCGAGCGTGAGCAAGGGCGAGTCGCTGCGCGACACGGTGCGCACCCTCGACTCCATGGGCATCGACGCGATCGTCATGCGCCACCCGGGCTCCGGCGCGGCCCAGCAGGTGCGCGGCTGGGTCGACGCGTCGGTGGTCAACGCCGGCGACGGCACCCACGAGCACCCGACGCAGGCCCTGCTCGACGCGTACACGATGGGCATCGACGTCGAGGGCAAGGTGGTCTCGATCACCGGGGACCTCGCCCATTCGCGCGTCGTGCGGTCCAATGTGCTCCTGCTGCAGAAGCTGGGCGCGAGGGTGGTGCTCGTCGCGCCGCACACGCTCCTGCCCGCAGGCGTGGATGCCTGGCCGGCGGAGGTGACGACGGACTTCGACGCCGTCCTGCCCGACGTGGACGTGTGCATGATGCTGCGCGTGCAGCGCGAGCGCATGGCCGGCGGCTATTTCCCCAGCGAGCGGGAGTACACCGCCCTCTACGGGCTCACCGCACGGCGTCTCGCGAAGCTGAAGCCCACCGCCGTGATCGCCCACCCCGGGCCGATGAACCGCGGCCTCGAGATTTCGTCGGCTGCCGCCGACGATCACCGTTCCATCGTCCTCGACCAGGTCTCCGGCGGCGTCGCCGTCCGGATGAGCGTCCTCTATCACTTGTTGGCAGGCAACGAATGAACCACATCATCTCCGGGGCAATGCTGCCCGACGGCACCATCACCGACCTGTTCGTGGCCGACGGGGTCCTCGTCGACGAGGCACCCTCCGGCGCGCAGACGATCGACGCGCAGGGGCTCGTCGTGCTGCCCGGCCTCGTCGACATGCACACGCACTTGCGCGAGCCCGGCCGGGAGGATGCCGAGACCGTCGAGTCCGGTACGCTGGCTGCCGCGCGCGGCGGCTTCACCGCGGTGTGCGCGATGGCGAACACCCAGCCCGTCACCGACACCGCGGAGAAGGCCGAGCACATCTTGGATCTGGGTGAGCAGGCCGGGCACGCGCAGGTGGTGCCGATCGGCGCCATCTCCGAGGGGCTGAAGGGCGAGAGGCTCGCCGAGCTGGCTCTCATGCACCGCTCACGCGCGAACGTGCGCATGTTCTCCGACGACGGCATGTGCCTGATGGATGCGCAGCTCATGCGTCGGGCGCTCGAGTGGGTCAAGCCGTTCGGCGGGCTGATCGCGCAGCATTCGCAGGACTCGCAGCTCGCCGGGCCCGGTGCCTGCTGCCACGAGTCGGAGATTTCCGGGAGGTTGGGGCTCGGCGGCTGGCCGCCGGTGGCGGAGGCGGTCATCGTCGCCCGCGACGTGATGCTCGCCGAGGCGACGGGCTCGCGGGTCCACGTCTGCCACATCTCGACGGCCGAGGGCGTCGACGTGGTGCGCTGGGCGAAGCGGCGCGGCATCCAGGTCACCGCCGAGGTCACCCCGCACCACCTCCTGCTCGGCACGGAGCTGCTCGAAGGCTACGACACGACGTTCAAGGTGAATCCGCCGCTGCGCACCAGCGAGCACCGCGAGGCCATCCGTGAGGCGCTGATCGACGGGACGATCGACGTCGTCGGCACGGATCACGCGCCCCACGCCCCCCAGGACAAGGACCACGCGTTCGTCGACGCGCGCCCGGGCATGCTCGGCCTCGAGCAGGCGCTGGCGGTCGTCATGGAGGTGGCCGGCGAGGAGCTCGGCTGGGGCGGCATCGCCGACCGCATGAGCGTCGCACCCGCCCGGATCGCCGGCATCGCCGGCCAGGGGCGGCCCCTCGCGCCGGGTGAGCCCGCCAACCTGGTGCTCGTCGACCCCTCCGCGCGGGCCGTCGTCGACAAGCGCGAGTCCGCGTCGCTGAGCCGCAACAACCCCTACGACGGGCTCGATCTGCCCGACCCGGTGCGGCTGACGATGTACCGCGGGCGGATCACGCACCAGCGCTGAGCTGTCTGGCGCCCCGACGATTCCCCGCCGCCCCTTGCCCCCCGGCGGGGAGTCCGACACCATGGTCGGCATGGACATCGAGGTCTCGGAGGTCGTGGACTTCCTCGCCGGGCAGCCCCCCTTTTCGGAGCTGCCGCGCGCGGAGTTGATCGACCTGGCGCAGCAGATGACGGTGCGCTACTTCCGACGTGGGAGCATCATCATCGAGTTGGGCGCGCGCAACGACTCGCTGTACCTCATCCGCTCGGGTGCGGTCGACATCGTCGACGGCGATGGGCTGCTCATCGACCGCAACGCCACCGGCGACACGTTCGGCACGCTCACGCTGATGCGGGAGCAGCCCGCCCCCTACCGGGCGAGCGCGATCGAGGACACGCTGGTGCTCATGCTTCCCGGTGCGCGGTTCGTCCGGCTGTTCGAGGAGCACAGGGTGGTGGCCGACCACTTCGCGCCCCGCCAGCGCGGCCGGCTGCGGCGGGCGACGGAGCAGATGCAGGAGGCGTCGTCGCCGATCCTGCGGCTGAGCGCGATGGATTTGGTCACGCGGGCACCGATCACCGCCGCGCCGACCGTGTCGATCCGCGAGGCCGCGAAGGTCATGACGCAGCATCGCATCTCGGCGCTGCTCCTCACCGACGGGGAGCTGCTGCGCGGCATCGTCACCGACAGGGACCTGCGCTCGCGGGTGGTCGTCACGGGCGCCGACGTCGAGGCGCCGATCAGCGAGGTGATGACGAAGCGGCCGGTGACCGTCGGCCCGGAGACGAGGGCGTTCGAGTTGCTGATGGTGATGACCGGCCGGGGTGTGCATCACCTGCCGGTCGTCGTCGGGGAGCGGGTGGTTGGACTCGTCTCGGCCGGGGACCTGATGCGCTTGGAGACGTCCAACCCGGCGTTCCTCGTCGGCGACATCGGCAAGCAGGATGATGTGGCCGGCATCGCGCAGGTGGTGTCCCGTGCGCCGAAGTTGGCGTCCCAACTGCTCGCCCAGGGGGCGGAGGCCGACGACGTCTCGGCCGTGCTGACCGCCGTCGCCGACGCCGCGACGCAGCGGCTCATCGAGCTCGCGCTCGTCGAGCTGGGTCCGGCTCCGGCGCCGTGGTGTTGGGTGGCGCTGGGTTCGCAGGCGCGCAGGGAGCTGGCGCTCGGCTCCGATCAGGACCACGCGATGATCGTCGCCGACGACGCCCCCGCGCTGGACTGGCACCTGGCTTTGGCGGAGCGTGTGGTGGCGGGCTTGGCCGAGTGTGGCTATCCGCGCTGTGCCGGCGAGGCCATGGCGTCGAAGTGGTGTCTGAGGCTCGACGAGTGGAAGCGTCAGTTCGGGCAGTGGCTTTCGGAGCCGGAGTCCGAGGCGATCCTCCATTCGCAGATCTTCTTCGACATGCGTGCGGTGGCCGGGGAGGCGTCGCTGCACGTGGAGCTGAGGGACGTCGTCGTGCCGATGGCGCGACGTTCGACGCGCTTCCTCGGGCACCTCGCCGCGATGGCGGTGCGTCGGGAGCCGCCGATTGGGTTCTTCCGCGGTTTCGTCGTGGAGCGTTCGGGGGATCACAAGGACCAGCTCGACATCAAGGCGGGCGGGTTGCATGCCGTGATCGAGGCAGTGCGGGCGATGGCGCTGGCCGCGGGCGTCACGGAGACAGGGACGGCCAGCCGCATCGAGGGGCTGCGCACGCTGGGGAGGATCGGCGACGAGCAGGCCGCCGAGCTGTTGGATGCGTTCCACTTCATCGCGCTGCTGCGGATCCGCAACCACGTCGAGCACACGCTGCGCGGGGAGCGGCCGGACAACTTCATCGACCCCGACCAGCTCACCCCGGGGCAGCGAAGGCATCTGCGGGAGGCGTTCGGTGTGATCCGGCGTGCGCAGCGCGGGCTCGAATACCAATTCCAGACCCACCTGATGAATTGATGATGGGCTGGCTACGCAAGACACCCGACGAGGTGCGCGCGGCTTCGTTCCGGGATGCGCCGGCGGGCCCGGTGTCCGAGTATCTCGGCGTGCCCTTCCCCTCGCTGCGCAGCCGCCTCGACGAGGTGCCACTGCTCGCGCTCGACCTGGAGACGACGGGCCTCGATCCGTCCGGCGACCGCATCCTGAGCATCGGCTTCGTGCCGGTCGACGGGCGCGAGATCCGCCTCGGCGGCGCGTGCCATCTGCTGGTGCGCTCCGAGCTGGAGGTGGGCCAGTCGGCCACGATCCACGGCATCACCGACGATGCACTCTCCACCGGGGTGCCGCTGCGGGAGGCCTTGGTGCGGACGCTGGAGGCGCTTCGCGGAAGGGCGCTGCTCGCACACTATGCGCGGGTGGAGACGGAGTTCCTCGCGGCCGCGTGCAGGGCCGAGTTCGGCGCGGAGCCGGTGTTCACCGTCGTGGACACGCTGTGGCTGGGCCAGGAGTGGTTGGAGCACAGCCTCGACGCCATCCCCCGCGGCCACCTGCGGTTGTGGTCGTTGCGTGACCGGTTTCGGCTGCCGCGCTACAAGGCCCACAACGCGCTGACCGATGCGCTGTCGTGTGCCGAGCTCTACCTTGCGCTCACCGACGAGCTGGGCCTCGGCACGCTCAAACAGGCGTACTCGCGTTGACCCTCGCACGCCCGCCCCGCCCCACCCGATGATCGATCAGCAGGCCACCCGCCTCACCAGTTGATCGAGTAGCAGGCCACCCGCCTCACCCGAAGATCGAGTAGCAGACCGCCCCGCCCCACCCCGATGATCGAGTAGCAGGCGAAGCCTGCGTATCGAGATCAACCCCACCACGTCTCGATCAGCCGCCTACGGCGGCCACTCGACGAACGGGACCACACCCCACCAGATGATCGAGTAGCAGGCCACCCGCCCCCACCCGATGATCGAGTAGCAGGCCACCCGACCCCACCAGATGATCGAGTAGCAGGCGAAGCCTGCGTATCGAGATCAGCCGAACTTGCAGGCTAGCCACGCCGCTTCTTCTTCGACAGCTGTTTGATCCGCTCCCAGTCACCGTCGATCAGCGCCTGGCGCTTGGCGTGGCTCCAGCCCTGCACCTGCTTCTCGAAGGCAAAGGCCTCAGCCACGCTCTCGAATTCGACGGCGTGCACCAGCTTCACCGGCAGTCGCCGTCGTGTGTAGGCAGCGCCGTTGCCTGCCATGTGCATCTCCACCCGCCCGTGGAGGTCTCGTGTGCTCCCGACGTAGAACGTCCCGTCCTTGCATTCCAAGATGTACATCCATGCCATGCCATCAGTGTTGGCGTGGCAGGTTGCACATTCCCGCGCACGAGATGAACTGTGGACAAATCCCCGCGGAAGCTCACCACGTCTCGATCAGCCGCCTACGGCGGCCACTCGACGAACAAGGAAACGCCAGACCGCCACTCGACGAACCGGAAACCCCAGACGGCCACTCGACGAACCGGGAAACGCCCCGACAGATGATCGAGTAGCAGGCGCAGCCTGCGTATCGAGATCAAGCTCACCACGTCTCGATCAGCCGCCTACGGCGGCCACTCGACGAACAAGGAAACGCCAGACCGCCACTCGACGAACAAGGAAACGCCCGACGACCACTCGACGAACGGGCGGCACGGCCGGTCAGACGTCGGCGAGGATGTCGTCGACCCACTCCGGGACGACGACCGTCGCCGGACCTTGACGCACCTCACGAAACAAGCTGTGCGTGAGCGACGCCTCGAGGTTGAGTTCGACGGTGTGGGCGCCCATCGCCGTCGCGAACTGCACGAAACCTGCCGCCGGGTAGACGTTGCCCGAGGTGCCGATCGCCGCGAAGATCCTGCAGTCACGCAGTTCGCGCTCGATCACGTCCATCCCGTACGGGATCTCCCCGAACCACACCACGTCGGGCCGCAGACTTCCCCGCACCCCGCACTGCGGGCAGACACTGTCGACGCCGACGTCGCCCATCGTCGGCACCCGCGCATCGCAGGCCCGACACCACGAGGTGAGCAGCCGCCCGTGCATGTGGTGCACGTTCGTGGAGCCAGCGCGCTCATGGAGGTCATCGATGTTCTGCGTCACGACGAACACCTCGCCCGGCAGCGCCGCCTCGAGCCGCGCGAGGGCGCGATGGGCCGCGTTCGGCTGCACCTCCGCCGACAGAAGCTGACGTCGTCGCGCATTGTAGAAGCGGTGGACGAGACCGGGATCGGCGGCAAACCCCTCGGGGGTGGCGACGTCCTCGACGCGATGCTCCTCCCAGAGCCCGTCGACGGCTCGGAAGGTGCGGATGCCGGACTCCGCGGAGATGCCGGCGCCGGTGAGGATGACGATGCGGGCCATGACTCCATCCTTCCACCGGCAGGACCCCAGCCAGGGCCGGGTCAGGCGATGAGGAACCCCTCGAGGCGGTCACGATTCGGCAGCTCGCGAGGGCGGAAGTCCGGGCCTGCGCAGACCACGACGGTGCGCCCGCGGGCCAGCAGGGTGCCGTCGGGGGCATGGATCTCCGCCGCGGAAGTGATGGACGTGCGCCCCAGCCTCACCGGTGCCGTGTGCACCTCGAGCGGCTCGGCCTGGTATTCGATCTGGGCGACGTAGTCGACGTCCTGCCGCGCCACCAGCCACAGGTGCTCGGCCTCCCCGGACCCGGTGCGGGCCATCGTCGGATCCCACTGCGGCGACACCTCGATGCGCGCCTGCTGCAGGTATTCGAAGGCGAGCATGTTGTTGACGTGCCCGTAGCGGTCCAAGTCGGTCCACCGGGTGTGGTGCAGGGTCCGAATGCCCCGACGGCGCACCTCCGGCGCCGCGAGTGGTTCAAAGGGCTCCCAGTCGGCCAGGTGCCGCTCCAACGCCGCCCGCGTCGCCGGCTGGAGGCGGACGGGGCGCTGCTCGTCGAAGGAGAACGGCGTGAGCTGGGTGCGCGCCTCCGCGACGGGCTCGTCGCGCTGCCGCAGCAGATAGCCCACCTCGACCCGAGCCGCACCGAGTGCGGTGACCACGATCTCGACGGCGAGCGGCTCGTCGGCATAGTCCACGGACCGCCGGAACTGCACCTGCTGGCCCGTGACGACCACCCCGTGCTCCAGCAGCCCGGAATCCCCGAGGAGGCCGACGCGCGCCTCCTGCAGGTAGTCGGCGATGCGGGCGTTGTTGACATGCCGCTGCGCGTCCATGTCGGACCAGCGCAGTTGGACGTCGACGAGCACCTCACCCCTCCTTGGGGTACAGGGCGTCGACGAGGTCCTGATGCTCCTTCGTCACCTGGCCACGTCGGATCTTCATGTTGGCCGTGGCCAGCCCGTTCTCGACGGTGAGCTCGTGGTCGAGGATGGCGATCTTCTTCACCGTCTCCCAGTGCTCGAGCCGCGAGTTGGCCTTGGCGAGGTGCTTCTCCACCGAGGCCTTGATCTCGGGCAGTTGGGTGAGCTCGGCGTAGGACAGGTGCCCGAGGTTGCGGCGCTCGGCCCAGGACTGCAGCAGGTCCGGGTCCATCACGACCAGTGCGGACACGTACTTCTGCCCGTCGCCGACGGCCACCGCCTGCGAGATGTAGGGAATGTTCGTGGTGAGGGCGGCCTCCACCTTCTGCGGCGCGACGTACTTGCCGCCGGAGGTCTTGAACAGGTCCTTCTTGCGGTCGGTGATCCGCACGCGGCCCGTCTCGTCGATGACGGCGATGTCGCCGGTGTGGTACCAGCCGTCCGGCTCGAGCGCCTCGGCGGTCTTCTCGGGGAGGTTGTGGTAGCCGTCGAACACCGAAGGCCCGCGCAGCAGCAGCTCGCCGTCGGGGGCGAGCCGCATCTCAAGGCGCGGCAGCGGCAGCCCGACCGTGCCGAGCCTCGGGTTCTGGGGCTGGTCGACGGTGGCGATCGCGGACACCTCGGTGGAGCCGTAGCCCTCGATGATGGTGATGCCGGCGGCGGCGAACCACGACTGGACCTGCGGGTTGAGCTGCGCCGAGCCCGAGATGAGGAACAGCAGGTCCCCGCCCAGCTTCTCCTTGAGCTTCGAGTACACGAGCTTGTCGGCGACGGCCCGCTTCGCCTTGAGCAGGCCCGAGAGCTTCCCCTCCCGCTCGGCCGCGAGCGCGTCGCGCCCCACCGCGAAGGCCCAGTGCGAGATGCGGCCCTTGATGCCGCGCCCTGCGACGACGGCAGCGCGCACCTTCTCGAAGATCCGGGGTGCCCCGCACATGACGTGCGGCTTCGTCTCGCCGAGGCCCTCGACGATGCGCGGGATGCGCCCGTCGACGAAGTTGTGGAGGTTGTAGGCCATCGATGCCGCCAACAGCGTCTTGCCGAAGACGTGGCTGAGCGGCAGCCACAGGTACATGCGCGAGCCGACGGGAATGAGGTCTCGCTCGAGCAGCCCCACGCCTTCGGCGATCCAGCAGCGGTTCGGCAGCCGCACGCCCTTCGGGCGGCCGGTGGTGCCGGAGGTGTAGATGAGCGTCGAGAGGTGGTCGCGGCCGACGCCTGCGATGGCGTCGTCGACGACTCCCGGCTGCTCGGCGAGCAGGGCGCGGCCGGCCTCACGAAGCTGCTCGAAGGACAGCACGCGCTCGGAGAACGCGACCTCCTCGGGGCGGATCACGACGATCGTGTGCACCTGCGCGGTGATGTCGGCGTCGTCGATGATCTTCGCGAGCTGGTCCGCATCCTCGACGACGACGACCTTGGAGTCGGAGTCGGTGATGATGAACTTCACGTCCTCGGCCCCGGTGTTGGGGTAGATCGTGGTCGTCGCGGCGGCAGCGCAGGAGACGGCGAGGTCGGCGAACACCCACTCGATGCGCGTCGTGGAACAGATGGCGACGCGCTCCTCGGGCTTGATGCCGCGGGCGATGAGGCCGGCGGCCAGCTCGTCGACGATCTCCCGCGTCTGCGCCCACGTGTGGGTGGTCCACGTGTTGGGCCCCTCCGGCGCGTAGTCCGGCTCGCTGAAGGCCGGAGAATCCGGCGTCTCGGCCACCCGCTTGCGGAAGTACGCGGCGAAGCTGGCCGGGGCAGCATCGAAGTTGACGTCCTGGGACATCCTGGGGCTCCTCTCCTCCGCCACGCACCAGCAGGCTGGGCACGGTGGCGCGGCGGTCGTTCGACCGGGCGACGTCCGCGAGGCCGGGGCTGCTCGTCGGGACGGCCGTTTGGTCACGATCTGACAACGCCCACCCTAACGGAGGCCCAGTCTGCTGCCGAGTCATTTGTCGGGCTCCTCCAACCGCCGCAGCCTGCGCTTGTCGGCGAGGACCAACGGCCGGTCCCCGCGCGCCGAGGCCCGTCGACTACCCCCACCCGACGATCTTGAACGATCAAGCGGTCACTACAATCAGGCCCATGACTCCGCCCCAGACAGCACCCGCCGCCCCTGCCCGGGGATGGCTCAACGCCGACCAACAGCGGATCTGGCGCAGCTACCTGCTGGGGAAGACACGCGTCGACGAATATCTCGACACCGCACTGGCTCCCTTCGAGCTGCGCCTCGACGAGTACGAATTGCTCGTGCGCCTGTCGGAGGCGGAGGAGCGCACGCTACGCATGGGGGAGCTCGCCTCGAGCGTGCGCCACTCGCGCTCACGCCTCACGCACACCGTCGCCCGCATGGAAAAGCGTGGCCTGATCCGACGAGAGCCTTGCGTCTGCGACGGCCGCGGGGTGCAGGCCGTGCTCACTGAGGCCGGCTGGAACCTGCTGGTCGAGGCGGCACCGAGCCACGTCGACGCGGTGCGGGAGGTGTTCGTCGACGCGATCGGCGCCGACGACTACGAGGCGCTCGGCCGGGCGATGAGCCGGGTGCTCGCCGTCGCCGACGAGGCCGCCACCAAGCGTTGAGCCGCGGGGTGCTGTCACCGTGAACCTCGTCGACACCTCCACCCTCACCCGGGCCCTCTACACCTCGGACGGCTCCCTGTACCGCGTCGAGCCTGCCGGCGTGGCGGTGCCGCGCACCGTCGACGAGCTCATCGAGACCGTCCGCTGGGCGCTGCGCGAACGCCTGCCGATCACCGTCCGCGGGGCGGGCACGTCGTGCGCCGGCAACGCCATCGGCACGGGCCTCATCATCGACGTGTCCAGGCACCTCACCCGCATCCACTCCATCGACCCCGCCACGCGCACCGCGGTCATCGACCCGGGCGTGGTCCAGGACCACCTGCAGCGCGCGGCCAAGCCCCACGGGCTGCGACTCGGCCCCGACCCGTCGACCTCGTCGCGCTGCACCGTCGGCGGCATGATCGGCAACAACGCCTGCGGCCCGCGCGCCCTCGGCTACGGCCGCATGGCCGACAACGTCGTCGAGCTGGAGATCATCGACGGCACTGGTCGGCTGCGCGTGCTCGGGCGCGACGAGTTCCCCGAGCTGCAGGCGCTCGTCGCCGCGAACCTCGGCACGATCCGCACCGAATTCGGGCGCTTCTCCCGGCAGGTGTCGGGCTACTCGCTCGAGCACCTGCTGCCGGAGCGGCGCTTCGACGTCGCGAAGTTCTTCGCCGGCACGGAGGGCACCCTCGGCATCATCACGCGCGCAACGGTGCAGCTCGTCGCCGACGCGCCCCACCGCACCATGGTGGCCCTCGGCTATCCGACGATGGCCGACGCCGGCGACGACATCGCCAACCTCCTCCAGTTCAAGCCCACCGCCTGCGAGGGCCTCGACCGGCGCATCGTCGACGTGGTCGTGCGCAAGAAGGGCGCGGACGCCGTCGGGACGCTGCCCCCCGGTGATGGCTGGATGTTCCTCGAGCTCGTCGGCGACGACGCCGCGGAGGTCCACGCCCGAGCGACGAGGCTGCTCGCCGCGGCCCGTGCCAGCGGCGGGTGGGTCGTCGAGGACCCCGCCGAGGCCGCCCGGCTGTGGCAGATCCGCGCCGACGGCGCAGGCCTGGCGGGCGTGTCGCTCGCGAAGCCGGCCCACCCCGGCTGGGAGGACTCGGCGGTCCCGCCAGAGCACCTCGGCGACTACCTGCGCGACTTCGACGCCTGCCTCGCCCGCCATGGCCTTGAGGGGCTCCCCTACGGGCACTTCGGGGACGGCTGCGTGCACTGCCGCATCGACTTCCCCCTCGACGAGCCCGACGGTCCCCAGCGCTACCGGGCCTTCGTCGAGGAGGCCGCGCAGATCGTCGCCGGCTACGGCGGCTCGATGAGCGGCGAGCACGGCGACGGCCGGGCCCGGTCGGCGCTGCTGCACCACATGTACTCCGACGACGCCCTTCGGCTCTTCGCCGAGGTCAAGCACCTGTTCGACCCGGACAACCTGCTGAACCCGGGGATCCTCGTCGACCCGCTGCCCGTCGAGGCCGATGCCCGCATGGCCGCGGCCGCGTCGTCGCCGCTCAACCTGTCGGACCCGGAGTTCGTGCGCGCCGTCCACCAGTGCACCGGCGTGGGCAAGTGCATCGCCGACAACACCGCCGGCGGGGGCGTGATGTGCCCCAGCTTCCAGGCCACCGGTGAGCAGAAGGATTCGACGCGCGGCCGCGCGCGCGTCCTGCAGGAGATGGTCAACGGCTCCCTGATCGCCACCGGCTGGCGCTCCCCCGAGGTCGCCCAGGCACTCGACTTGTGCCTGTCCTGCAAGGGATGCGCACGCGACTGCCCCACGGGCATCGACATGGCCGCCTACAAGTCCCGCGTCATCCACGAGCGGTACAAGGGCAGGCTCCGCCCCCGCAACCACTACTCGCTGGGCTGGCTGCCCAGGTGGGGGCGCATGATCACGACGGTGACCGGGCTCGGAGCGGTCGTCAACGCCGTCGGTGCGGCGCCGGGCCTGTCGTCGGCACTGAAGTACGCCGCCGGCGTCGACTCCCGCAGACAGATCCCCCGCTTCGCCACCGCTTCGGCGCGCCGCGCGTTGCCGTCGATCATCGGGGCCGAGAACACCGTGCCCCGCACCAAGGGCCGCGTCCTGCTGTGGGTGGACTCGTTCACCGACTGTTTCGAGTCGGGCACGTTCCCCGCGATGGTGCGGGTGTTGCTGCGGCTGGGCTACGAGCCCGAGGTGTTGGACCGTACGGCCTGCTGCGGCCTGACCTGGATCTCGACCGGCCAGCTCGACGGTGCCCGTCGCGAGATCGCGCGCGCGGCGGCGGTGCTGGCCGACTACGTCGACACCGGAGTGCCGATCGTCGGCATGGAGCCGAGCTGCACCGCCGTGTGGCGCGGCGACGCGAAGGAACTGCTGCCCGCCGACGCCAACGTCGCCAAGCTGGTGGGCAAGGTGCGCACCCTGGCCGAATTCCTGGGCGACGACCCGGACTTCACGCCACCCGATCTGAGCGGTCACACGATCGTCGCGCAGCCGCACTGCCACCACGCCTCCGTCACGGGATGGCAGGCCGATCGTCGCATCCTCGAGGCGACGGGCGCCGAGCTCGTGGTCGTCGGCGGATGCTGCGGGCTGGCCGGCAACTTCGGTGTGGAGCGCGGCCACCACGAGGTGAGCGTGGCCGTGTTCGAGCACGACCTCAAGCCGGCACTCGATGCGCATCCCGACGCGATCGTGCTGGCCGACGGGTTCTCCTGCGCCACGCAGATGCGCTCGCTGGCTGACCGCGAGTCGATGTCGCTGGCGGAACTGCTCGCCACCCATTGATCCTCGCCGCCGGGTTCGTCATGCTCTGATGCAACCGGACCGGGTGCCCGGTGCGTATCAGGGGTAGACGGGATGCGGCGCGAAGGAGGGGCCATGGATGAGGGGGAGTTCGACGAGCTCTATGAGTCGTCGTTCGGACGGCTCGTGGGGCAGATCCATGCCATGTGCGGCAACCTGGGGGATGCCCAGGATGCCGTGCAGGAGGCCTTTATCCGCGCCTGGGATCATCGTCGAGAGCTCGATCAGGCGAGGAGTCCGGAGGCGTGGATCCGCACGACGGCCTATCGGCTCGCCGTGAGCCGCTGGCGCAAGGCCACGCGCGGCTTCCGTCACCCGGACCGAGCGCTGGAGGTGCGCGGCCCGGCGGAGCCCAATCCGGATCGGGTGATGCTCACCCGAGCCCTCGACGCGCTCCCGGAGCCGCAGCGGCGCGTGATCGTCCTGCACCACCTGTGCGACCTGTCGGTCGAGGACGTGGCGCGGGAGGTGGGCGCACCGACGGGGACGGTCAAGGCCCGCCTGTCCCGGGGGCGAGCGGCGCTCGCACGGATGCTCGACGACGAGAGGGAGGTTCGTCATGCCTGAGTTGCCACGCTTCGACCACCTGCTCGATGACTACGAAGGAATTGCGATGATGCCAGCCAGTGAAGTGCGCCGTCGGGGTGAGCGCCGTCGGACGAGGCGGCGTGCGGCGGCGGCCGTGGGGGCCTGCGCCCTCGTCGCGGCCGTCGGATTCGGGATCGCGCAGTCCCCGTGGCTGCGCGCCGACGGCGGCCGCGCGGTGCCGGCGACGCCAAGCCCCTCCGTCACCGTCAGCAGTGCGCCGTCCGTCGAGCCGTCGCACGAGCCGTCCCAGTCGATGGCCCCCAGCCCGACGACGTCGGACTCTCCGTCGGGCGCCGGCACCCCGGCGGGGACGACGCTGTCGTTCGACCTCCTGCCCACGGGTGAGGAGATGGGTGCGGAGGGCTTCCCGAGCAAGGTGATGGAGGAGTTCGAGGGCGCGGGCCAGGCTGGTCGGGACATGTGCGACCCCGGCGTCTGGGGCTCCCCGACGCAGATCCTCACCCGCACCTACGGCACCGACGGCTACCCGGCCTCCCAGCAGGCGACGGTGCTCCAGTACGCGAGTGCCGACGAGGCGAGGGTCGGCTTCGACGACCTGCGCGGAGGCTATGCGCTGTGCCCGCAGCGCATCGACGGCACCAACGGCCTGCGCGAGGTGGGCTTCCTCGATCGCTCGGGTGAGCTGCCGATCTACGTCAATGCGATCGACGCGGACCCCACGAACGTCGTCTACGGCAACTTCGGCGGCCTGATCGAGGGCTCCGACGAGGGCCACTTCGGGCAGGTCGTCATCGCCCAGCTCGGCGACCGCGTGCTGTGGGTCTCCGAGGATATCGTCGGGATGGACGCCAACTGCGGCATCGAGCCCGACGATGGTAGCGGCGAGGAGCAGTGTGCGATCCCCCGTTCGGCCCAGCGGTGGCTGGAGCGGGTGGCCGAGGGCCGGTAGCGCGGCCGGGGCCGACAACGACCCCTGTTCGAGCGCGTGTCCCGATGCTCCTGGCGTCCCGGGCGGGCGGCACCCGGGGGGTCTGGACACGCGCTTCGTGTTGCCCGATCTATGTCGTGTATCTATCTAGAGTGTGTTACCCTCTAGGCATGACGCCAACCCAATGGCCTGCCGACTGGCAGCGCGGCATCCTCGAGCTGTGCGTGCTGCGCATCATCGGCGACGGCCCCACCTACGGCTACGACATCGCCGCCCGGCTCGCCGCCGCGGGCCTCGGCGAGGTCAAGGGCGGAACGCTCTACCCGCTGCTCAAACGCCTCGAGCAGGCCGGGCTCGTCGACGTCGAATGGCGCCCTGGCGACGGCGGCCCGGGACGCAAGTTCTACGAGCTCAACGACGCGGGCCGGAAGCGACGCGACGCGCTCGTCGAGGTCTGGCAGCACTTCTCCCGCGCCGTCACCGCACACGTCTCCCCCACCCGAAAGGACCACTGACATGTCCGACCACTCCCTCGAACGGCGTCTCGCGCCCCACGTCGACCCCGCCTGGGTGGAGGCGTTCGTCGTCGAGGCCCGGCTGCGCGGCGTCCTCGGCACGGTCATCGGCGACGCGCTCGCCGAGGTGGACGCCCACGTCGTGGACTCCGGCCAGAGTGCCCAAGAGGCATTCGGTGATCCGAAGGACTACGCCCACCACTTCCCCGCCGACGCCGCCGCCGGCACCGGCATGGGGAAGGTGGTCATGCCCCCGGCACTCCAGGCGCTCGGCATGATGGCCGTGCTGCAGTGCGTTCCCGCGTTGCGCGCCGACGAGCCGCTCGCAGTGACCGTCGGCACGATCGCGCTGGTGGCGCTCCTCGTCGCCGCCTTCGCGGCCCTCGCCAAGTGGTCGACGCCCATCCTGCGCGTGGCGATGAGCAGGCCCGTCGTCGGGGCCGCCGGCTTCGCCGCGTTCGTCGTCGCGGGCGTCGCGGCCTCGTTCATCCCCGGCACGATCGCGACGATCTCCGCCTGGTGGGCACTGGGCGTGGGGATCGCGCTGCTGGCCGTCGGGGTCATGCTCGGCATCGAACGCGGCGAGCGGGGCGCCGACGCCGACCCGATCGTCACGCCGGGCGACGAGCCACGCCCCGCCAACCTGCTCACCGCCCTGACCACGAACCTGATCGTGCCGGTGGTGACGGGCCTCGTCGCCGCCCTGCTCTTGGTGCTCTGAGCCTCACTCGTGCTCGGCCCGGCGGGCCAGCTCCTCGGTCAGGATGCGGATCTGCTCGGCAATCTCACTCGACGACATGTCCTCCAGGTCCCGCTCCGACGGCGTCGGCGCCTCCGCGGCGGGCGCCTGCGCATCCCGCTGGAGGAGCTGCACCGCCCCGTCGACGCCGATCCGAGCCCGATAGGTGACCACCTGGTTCTGGCCGATGCTCGCCACGTAGGTGCCGTCGGAGGACGGCGTGATCTCCATCACCCGCATGCCCGAGGCCCACCCCGGCAGGTCACTGAGGTCGCTGCGGAGTCGATTCTCGCTCGTCGACAGCGCCGGCAACGCGGGCTCGTAGCGCGAGATCCGGTAGGGGTTGAGCTCGCGGGACGTCTGACGGAATGACACGTGGCCGGCGGCGACCACCGACTCGGAGGCTCCGACGGGGGTGAGCGCCGTCACGAACTCCCCGGCCCCGTCCGTGTCCACCAGGGAGAAGTCGACCGCGTTGCTGCGGTTGGGCTCGTCGGGGGCCTCGCTCTCCTCCTCCGAGTCGCTCGTGTCCCCGGCGGTGTCGTAGCCGGCGCGCTTGAACAGCCAGTCCATGAACGTGCCGCTGGCGAGGCTCGCCTCCCGCTGCTGCGCAGCGATCGAGCGCGGGTAGGTCGGGCCGATGATCGACTCGTCGATCTCGTCCGAGTCGAGGATCGTGAGCTCGCCGCCTCGGTAGACGGCCGCGCCGGCGGGCTTCTCGACGACCACCGGCCAGATGCCCCCCAGTCGCTTCAGCGGCACGACGACGACGGGCTCGTCGCCGTCGCAGAAGCCGTAGGCGTCGTCCTCGTCGAACAGCGCGAACGGACGCTGGAACGCGATCGCCCGGGCGAGGTTGTTCGACGGCACGGCCCCGCCCAACCTGAGGCCGTGCTCGGGCTGGAACTTGCACGCCGACGACGACTCGCTGCCCGCACCCACCAGCGGCGGGCGGATGGTCTGCACCGCCTCGTAGCCCTGGAACCAGCCGCGGCGCACGACGAGCGTCGTGTACTGGTTCGGCTGGTCCGCGCTCTGCACGGCATGGACGCCGACCCTGTCGCCAATGACCTCGTCGAGATCACGGTTGGACAGTTGTTCGGCCACGACGAAGGGGGCGCGATCCTGATAGCCGGGCACGGTGTCGATCCGCTCGTAGGTGCCCGCCAATGCGGACGCCTTCGCGTAGGGCAGCAGGGTGAACCCCAAGCCAGCGACGAGCAGCCCTGCGGCGACCACGATCCCGGCTGCGCGCGAATTGCGCTGCGACTGCGCCTGCATCCGGACCAGTCGCTCGTCGTCCTGTTCGCTGGAGCGGCCCGACGACTTCCCCGCCTTGCGCGCGGCTTGCGCCTTCTGCACCTTGCTGGCCCGGTCCGTCGACGTGGCGAACAGCCAAGTGGCGACGACGCCCGCCGCGATGACCACCGCCCACACGGGCTCCGCGGCGAGCCACAGGAGCGGGCCCGTGACGAGCTTCGGGCCCACCACCCACACCAGCCCGGCCAGCACCACCAGCACTGCCGCGAGTCGGATCCAGAGTTTGCGTCGATCAATGGTTCTCGTGCCAGCCATGGCGACGAGTGTAGCGAGGGGCCCCACCCGTCCCCAGACGGTGGGGCCCCTCGCGGGCCGGCCGTCGTCGGCGCATGCGCGCCTCCGCAGCCCGGCTGGCGTCAGCGCGTCAGCTTGCGGTGCGCGGTCGACTTCGGGCGAGACGACTCGGGGCCGAGCCGCTCGAGCTTGTTGGCCTCGTAGTCGGCGAAGTTGCCCTCGAACCAGAACCACTGCGCAGGGTTCTCATCGGTGCCCTCCCAGGCGAGGATGTGGGTGGCCACCCGGTCGAGGAACCAGCGGTCGTGGGAGATCACGACGGCGCAGCCCGGGAATTCGAGCAGCGCGTCCTCCAGGGACTGCAGCGTCTCGACGTCGAGGTCGTTGGTGGGCTCGTCGAGCAGCAGCACGTTGCCGCCCTGCTTCAGGGTGAGCGCCAGGTTGAGGCGGTTGCGCTCGCCGCCGGAGAGCACCCCGGACAGCTTCTGCTGGTCAGGGCCCTTGAAGCCGAACGAGGCGACGTAGGCGCGCGAAGGCATCTCGAAGTTGGCGACCTTGATGAAGTCGAGCCCGTCGGAGACCACCTCCCACACGTTCTTCTTGTCGTCGAGGCCCTCGCGGGTCTGGTCGACGTAGCTGAACTTCACCGTCTCGCCGATCTTCAACGTGCCCGCATCCGGCTCGTACTGGCCCGTGATCGTCTTGAACAACGTCGTCTTGCCGACGCCGTTGGGGCCGATGATGCCGACGATGCCCGCCCGCGGCAGCGAGAAGGAGAGGTTGTCGATGAGGACGCGGTCGCCGAATCCCTTGGTGAGGCCGTTGGCCTCGAGCACGACGGAGCCCAGGCGCGGGCCCGGCGGGATGTTGATCTCCGCCAGATCCACCGTGCGCCGCTTCTCGGCCTCGGCTGCGAGCTCCTCGTAGCGGGCAAGACGAGCGCGGTTCTTCGCCTGACGCGCCTTCGGGTTCGAGCGCACCCACTCCAGTTCCTTCTCGAGGATCTTGGCGCGCTTGGCGTCCTTCTTGCCCTCGATCTGCAGGCGCTTGCGCTTCGTCTCGAGGTAGGTGGAGTAGTTGCCCTCGTAGGGGTGGAGGCGGCCGCGGTCGACCTCGCAGATCCACTGCGCCACGTTGTCGAGGAAGTAGCGGTCGTGGGTGACGGCCAGCACGGCACCCGGGTAGTTCTTCAGGTGCCCCTCGAGCCAGTCGACGGACTCGGCGTCGAGGTGGTTGGTGGGCTCGTCGAGCAGGAGCAGGTCGGGCTGCTCCAACAGGAGCTTGCACAGCGCGACGCGGCGTCGCTCACCGCCCGAGAGCTTGGTCACGTCGGCATCCGGCGGCGGGCACTGCAGGGCATCCATCGCCTGCTGGAGCTGCGAGTCGATGTCCCACGCGTTGCGGTGGTCCAGCTCGGTCTGCAGCTCGCCCATCTCCGCCAACAGCTTGTCGAAGTCGGCGTCCGGCTCCCCCATCTCGGCGGAGATCTCGTCGAATCGGCGCAGCATCGCCTTCGTCTCGCCGACCGCCTCCTCGATGTTCTCGATGACGTTCTTCTCCTCGTTGAGCGGCGGCTCCTGGAGGAGGATGCCCACCGAGGCGCCCTTGGCCAGCATCGCCTCGCCGTTGTTGGGCCTGTCGAGCCCCGCCATGAGCTTCAGCATCGTCGACTTGCCGGCACCGTTGGGGCCGACGACGCCGATCTTCGCGCCGGGGAAGAACGACAGCGTCACGTTGTCGAGGATGACCTTTTCGCCGACCGTCTTGCGGACGTTGTGCATCGTGTAGATGAACTCAGCCACGGAAGTCCCTTCTGGAGATGAGTTGGGGGTGCCCGAGGGCAACCCTAGCCGCGTGCCAGTATGCCAGCCATCCGCCCCAGCGCGGATTCCGCGGCGACGTGCGCCTCCAGCTCCTGCTGCACCGCGTCGACGATCAGCCGCTCGACCTGCTCGTCCACGGCCGACGTGAGCCTGCGCCCAGTGGTGCGCCCAGCCTTGCGCGCGGTGAGCCGCAGGATGCCGTCGCCCAGCAGCGAGACCACCACGAGCGCGGCGAGGGAGGCTCCCAGGATGGTGACGATCTGCAGGCCGACGCTGCCTGCGCCCCAGAAGATCTGGTAGGCCACCCAGCCGGCGATGCCGAGCGCGGCGACGATGGGCATCCACTTCACCAGCCGCACCAGCCCCCAGCCGACCGGGGCCTCCATGTCCGAGAGGTCGACGTCGCGCATCGCCTGGTCGACGGCTGCGGGCAGCCGTTTGGCGGGGCCCTGCAGGATGCCCCGACGGGCCTCCTCGCGCCAGCGTGGGGGCAGGCAGTCGGTGGCTTCTGTGACGAACCTGCGGACGGCCTGACCGGCGCGGGCATCGTCGCCCGCGCCGGCAACCCGGTGGCTCGGGAGCGCGAGGTGCTCGTCGGGGGTGCCGCCGCCGATGCGCTGCAGCATCGCACCCCGGCGCTGGACGGCCCGACGGACCGCCTGGGCCATGCGGGGCACGCCCGCCGCGGCGGCGACGTCGCGCTTCAGCTCGACGATGGCCGACTCGTGCAGCCCCTCGGCCCGACCGCCCTCGCGCTCGAGGTCCGCGACGAGCCCGCGCAGGTCTGCGGCGAGGCGCTCACGCATCGCGGCCTTCCGCGTGGCGATCCTGGCGAGCCAGCGGCGCAGCAGGTCCACGCCCTCCCCCGTCGAAGCGTTGGTCGCGAAGATGGGGACACCGGCGAGCCCGTCGGCGTCGAGGAGCGTGCGCAGGTGCGCGACGACGTCGCCGACGCGCGAGTCGAGCTCGTCGCCGTCGAGGATGGGTTCGCCGCCGGTGAGTTCGTCGGCGTGGTTGAGGACGACGGTGATGACTTCGCGGTGGCCTGCGAGCGGGCGCAGGTAGCCGGCATGGAGGGCGTTGTCGGCGTACTTCTGCGGGTCGACGACGAACACGAACTGGTCCACCAGCCGCACGAGCCGATCGACTTCCTCGCGGTGGGCGCGCTGCGTGGAGTCGTGGTCGGGCAGATCCACGAGCACGACCTCCTCCATGCCCGAGAGCGGCGGGGCGGCCTCCCTGCGGGTGGCGATGCCGAGCAGGTCGAGCAGCGGGGCGTTCGTCGCGGAGAAGCTGACCGCGAGGGGGCTCGACGTCGTCGGGCGACGCGCCGCGACGCGGGCGTGCTGCGTACCGGAGATGGCGTTGGTGAGCGACGATTTGCCGGAACCCGTCGCCCCGGCCAGCGCCACGACGGTCTGTGCACCGGCGCGCAGGCGCTGGTCGGCGAACCGCAGCAGCTCCTGCGCGCGCGCCTCGGTGGCCTCATCGATGTGGCCTCCGGCCACCGCAAGGTAGGCCTCGAGCCCGCCCAATGCCTCCTCGATCACAGCGCCTGCCTCGCTTCCCGCACCGCTCCCGCCGCCGACTCGAGACGCTCGGCCACGGCCGTCGGCGCCGCGACGGCGTCCAAGGCCCGCGTGTAGCGCGACGCCTCCTCGACGATCAGCTCCTGCACGCGCGCGTCGAGCAGGCCGCGCGATTCCTTCGTCAGACGCTCGACGGCGCCCGCCCCGAACACGGACTCGAGCACCCGCTGCGCCAGCAGTGACGTGCCGCCGGCGATGCCCGCCTCGGTGCCGGTGAGGCCGCCGGTGGACATGAACACCGCCACCATCAGCGCCAGGCCGAGCGCATTGGTGCCGAACGCCATCAGCCGGGCGCGAAAGCGCTTGCCGCGCCCCTGTTCGGTGACGAGCCCAAGGATGTCCTGCTGCCAGCCGCGCACCGACGCCTCCGCCCGCTCGCGGAAGTCCGGCGACAGCGCGCGCAGCTCGTCGGTGAGGAAACTGCGCCCCCACGACGTGCGCGACCACGCGTCGACGACGTTCTCCACCGCGGACCAGGAGGTGTCGGTGAGCACCTCGGCGAGCTGGTCCGAGACCGCCCGGTTGGCCTCCTCCGCCTTCGGTTCGGCGCGCAGCCAGCGCCTCGTGACCGCGCGCAGGGAGGCGACGCGGTCGTCGAGGCCCCGAAGCAGTTCGGTGGTGCCGACGACGTCGTGCCAGTGCGCGATGATCTCGCCGCGCAGCATGGAACCGTCGCCGACAGCGGTGCCGATGCGCACGGCGGCGTCCTCGAAGGCGCCCAGCGCCTGTGAACGCAGGTCCGAGCTGGCCGCGCGCTGGTCGGCAAGCCCTGCCAGCAGGGCCTGCGTCGTCTCGTCGAGCTGGCGCAGGGCCCCGCCCAGGGACTGCTTCACGACCGCCGTCCGCGCCTCCGACTCCGACGCCAGCCGTCCGAGCCAGCGGCGGATCGGGGCGACGTCGGCGTCGCGCAACATCCCGTCGACCAGCGGCTGCTCCTCGATGGCGAACAGCGGCGCATCCCCAAGCCCCTCCTCGGCGAGCATTGAGGCCAGGTCCGGCGCCACCTCGCGGATGGACTGCGGCGGGCAACGGTTGACGACGACGCCCAGGAACAGCTCCCGGGCCGCCGCGTCCCTGAGGAACCCCCAGGGCACCGCGTCGGCGTAGCGCGCGGCCGACGTCGTGAACAGCCACAGGTCGGCCGCCTGCAGGAGCTGGCGCGCGAGGGCGCGGTTGTCGTCGTCGATCGAGTCGACGTCGGGTGCGTCGAGGATGGCGAGCCCGTCGGGGATGTCGGCGGACTCGACGACGAGCAGGGCCCGCGAGTCGGGGATCTCGGTGGCGGTGCGGGTGAGCTCGGGCAGCACGCGCCCCGAGCGGAACCACTCCGCGTCGGAGGGGTGGCACACGAGCACCGGCGAGCGGGTCGTCGGGCGGCGCACTCCGGGGCGGGAGACCTGGGCGCGCAGCAGCGAGTTGACGATCGTCGACTTGCCGGCCCCCGTGGAGCCGCCGACGACGGCCAGCAGCGGCGCGTCGAGGCGCTCCGCTCGCGCGAGGAGGTAGTCGCGGATCTGGCCAGCGGCAGCGGCGGCGGCCGCACGGTGCTCGTCGGCGCTGGGCAGCGGCAGCGGGAAGTCGGCCTCGGGCAGGACGCCGAGGAGGTCGTCGAGGGCGTCGGCGAGGGTCATCGTGCCGGCCAGTTCCCGCCGAGGCCTGCCGGGCCCGGGTACTGGGCCTGCGGCACGTCGCGACGTCGGGCCCGTGGTTTACGCCAGCCGAGGAACCGCACGTCCGGGTCGGTGGACAGCGCCTTGGGCCGCAACCTCGCGATCTCCTCGATCAGGTCGTGGGCGCGCATCGCTGCGCCGTCGGCGGCGAGGCCCCGGGTCATGTCGGCACGGAGCTGCGCCAGCTCGGTGACCCGGCGCACCAGCGCAGCGCTCCACCACCAGCGCTTCGGGCCCCAGAACATCGCCTTGAACAGGTAGTTGGTGCGCTTGAGCGGCCCGGAGAACAGCGCCACGTCGCGCTCCGACAACCATCCTGCTTGGACGTGGTCGGTGAGGCGGTGGCGGATGAGCCGGCCCTGCTGGGCCACGGACACGACGAGCGAGATGGTGATGAGCCCGACGAGGATCAGCGCGACGATCCAGTGCGGCTTCAGCGCCTCCGTGGGCCTGGTGGAGGCGAGCCCGTTGAAGAGCATGTGCCCCGCCACGGCCAGTAGGAAGCCCGCAATGGGCGCCATGATGCGCACGATCCGCGAGCGGGCCTGCACGGCCACGACGAGGCCTGTCGCGGTCATCATGGTGAACAGGGGGTGCCCGAACGAGGTGTAGACGCCGCGCAGCAGCACCAGCTCGCGCACGGCCTCCTCGGGGTTGGCTACGGCGATGTTCGTCGTCGCGTAGCTGATCACACGACCGTAGTAGATGATGTTTTCCACGAACGCGAATCCGATGGCGCACAGCCCGGAGAGCATGACGACGCTCAGCCGCGAGACGATCTGTCGGCGCATGAGGATGATGAGCCAGAACAGCACGGTCGCCTTGGTGAGCTCCTCGCTGAAGGGTGCGGAGAAGATGGCTGCCCGCGAGCCCGTGTCGGCGTCGGCGGCCGTCGTCGCCATCTGCTGACCCATCCAGGTGTTGATGTGCAGCGAGCACCACGTCGACACCGCGGCCCCCCAGCCGAAGGTCAGCAGCCACACGAGCGGGCGCTGCGGGCGGAAGCGGTCGAGCCAGACGAACAGCAGCGAGTACACGAGCGCGGTCGGCGCGGCCAGCTTCGCCGCCTGCTCGAGCGTCTGCCGAGTGAACGCGATCGTCTCCGTCCCGTCCTCGAACTGCTGCGGGGTGGAGAACATGAGCCACTGGTCACGCAGCATCAGCACGTAGACGGGCACGAGCACCAAGGTGAGCCACAGCACCGGGCTGCGCAGCGCGCGCCGCCACCAGGGGCGCCGGACTGCCGACGGGACGGCGTCGAGACGTCGCTCGCGTTCGGTGACCTGGCTCATGGGTCCCCAGCCTACCGGCAACCCGAGGGCCCCGACGGCGTCCCGCGACCCGTCGCGGGGTGGAGCGCGCCCGGCAGGACTCGAACCTGCAACCTACGGATTAGAAGGCCGGTGCTCTATCCATTGAGCTACGGGCGCCCGGGCCAGCAGCATACCGTCTTCGGTCAGGAGTCCTTGGCCTCGGCCGAGGCGGGGCCGCCGGCACGCCAGGTGACCGTCGTGCCGTCGACGTTGCCGCCCTCGGAGGCGGAGGTGACGGCGCCGTCGAACTCCAGGCGCAGCCGGAAGAGCCCGATGGTGGGCTCGGGGCTGAACGCCTCGCCGAGGTCGACCCGCCAGACGCCGTCGGCGCGCGTGGGCGCCGGGACGATCGACTCCGCACCCCACTCGTCGAGGGTGAAGGACGCGGACGTGTCGCAGACGATCCACCCGGCCACGAGCGTTCGCTGGCTCGACCAGTGCTCCCCGAATCCCACCATCTCGGCCGGCAGGGGCCCGTCGGGGCAGTAGTCGACACCCTCCCCCTGGATCATGCCCTCGGGCAGCGCGACGCGGATGTGCCCGTCGATGGAGTCGTCACCGAAGCGCAGCCGGATGAGTTGGATGACGCCGTCGACTTCGCCCACGGCCGGGAGCCGCTGCGTGGACCAGTCGTCCCACTGCTCGTCGGTATTGGGGGATTCGACGGGCTCCGGAGCCACGACCGACCCGGATGGCTCGTCGGTGGCGACAGGCGTCCCGGTGGGCGCGGGCGACGCGGACGCCTGCGCCGACGGCGTGTCGGAGGAGTCGGGGCCAGCCGAGCTGCACGCGGCGAGTGCGAAGGGCAGGGCCGCGACGAGGGCCAGTCGGGCGAGTCTCATGGGGGCAAGTGTAGGCGTCGGAGTGCTGTCGGTGAACAGGCGCCGACGGGGTAGGCTCGGCTGGGTGAGCGAATACTTGGTGTGGATCGACTGCGAGATGACGGGCCTCGATCTGGAGGCGGACGGGCTCTGCGAGGTGGCGGCGCTCGTCACCGACGGCGAGCTCAACGTGCTGGGTGAGGGCGTCGACATCGTGATCCGGCCCAGCAACGCGCAGCTCGCCAACATGGGCGACTTCGTCCGCGACATGCACACCAAGTCCGGCCTGTTGCCGCTGCTCGAAGACGGCGTGAGCGTCGCGGAGGCGGAGGCTCAGGTGCTCGCCTACGTCCGCGAGTATTGTCCCACCCAGCGAAGGGTGCCTCTGGCCGGCAATACCGTCGGGACGGACCGCATGTTCCTCGCGAAGTACATGCCCGCGCTCGAACAGCACCTCCACTACCGCAACGTCGACGTCTCCAGCATCAAGGAGCTGGCCCGCCGCTGGTACCCGAAGGCGCTCTACAAGGCGCCCGCGAAGTCGGGCAACCATCGCGCGCTGGCCGACATCCAGGAGTCGATCGAAGAGCTGCGCTACTACCGGGAGGCGCTGTTCGTGCCGCCGCCCGGCCCGTCGGCGCAGGATCTCACGCTCATGGCCCGACGGCACCAAGGCTCCCTCACCGGCCTCGGGACCGCGGCCGGTGAGGCACCAGAAACCGTCTCCGACAAGGGCTGACCACCCGCCAGGCCTGGGGAGGCCGGGGGGCCTTCGTCCCAGTTTCACTCCGAGGGCCGCGGTACGGTATAGTTCAGCGACGTCGCCAATGGCGGCCACGGTGGGTATAGCTCAGCTGGTAGAGCGTCTGGTTGTGGTCCAGAAGGTCGCGGGTTCAAGCCCCGTTACTCACCCCAAGGTGGCTAGGCGTGATGCGAACTACACGCGCTGGAGCGCTACTCCGGCCGCTACTATCCGCGTGTCATGCTCTCATGGCCACCACCCCACGTCCCGTCAAGCTCCGCGCCGGTACCCTCCGCTGGCGCGTCCAAGTCCGTGAGCGCCCCGGGCAGACCCCCACCAGCGAGACCTTCGACAGCCCCGAGGAAGCGCAGCGATTCATCGACTACGCCACCCAGTTCGGTTGGGCCGAGGCGCGCAGGCTCCGCGACGGCATGGCCTACCACGACGACGAGATCCCGGCCCTCGGGGAGTGGCTCGAGCAGGACCTCGACGCGCTTGCCTCACACGCAACACCCGGCACCGTCGCCGGGGATCGCGCGGGGGCGTCCCGCACTTGGCTTCCGCGACTCGGACGCATCCCCCTCGAACTCCTCACCCGCGAGCAGATTCAGGCGTGGGTGTCATGGCAGCGCCAGCAGCTCACCCACCGCTCGGCGATCGCCCGCGAGAAGGCCGCTGCCGCCATCGCCGCAACCAAGCACGGCGAAACCCGCCCGGCCATGCCAGAACCGCAGCACATTTCCCCCCACGACGATCGAGAATGCGCAGCGGCTCCTCTCCACGGTCCTCGCCTCCGCCGACGAGCGCTACGGCACAAGCAACCGCGCCAAGGGCGTGCAGGTGCCGCAGGACGCGACCCCGCACGAGATGTGCATCCTCACGCGGGCCGAGTTCCAGCGCGTCTACCGCGCCACCCCGCAGCGATACCGCCCGTTCGTGGCGCTCCCAGTAGGCACGGGGATGCGATTCGGTGAGGCCACCGCCCTCGCCCCGGCCGTCTTCGACCTCGACGGCGAAGTGCCCAGCGTGCGCGTCGCACGAGCCTGGAAGAAGGGGGCGCAGGGCGTCTATCTCGGCACGCCCCAATTGCGGCGCTCCATCCGCACGATCGGTCTCTCCCCCTCGACATTGGCCGCAGTCCGCGACGTCGTCGAATCCGGTCCCCGTGACGAGCTCGCATTCTGCGCACCCGAGGGCGGACGTATCCGACACCAGAACTTCCACCCCCCGAATCTGGCGTGCCGCAGTCGAGCAGTTAGGCATCCTCAAGCGCCCCCGCGTCCACGACCTGCGCCACACCCACGCCTCATGGCTGATACACCAAGGCGTGCCGCTGCCGGTCATCCAGTGCCGCTTGGGGCACGAGTCCATCCAGTCGACAGTGGGCACCTACGGGCACATACTGCCCGACGCGGCCCTCGTCGCGGCAGGGGCCGTCGAACGGGCCATGGGAGAGCTCGACCCCAACCTTGTGCACGTCGGCGAGCTGGAGTGCCCGCTGCGTGACGCGGGCCTGCGACAGGCCGGTGAGCGCCATCCTCTGGGACTCGCCGCGGTCGAGGGCGCAGCGCAGGATCACACCTAGTTCGACGTCGGTTATGAATTGACGAGCTGCGAGACGCGGCCACGTGAGACGCCCAGAATCGCGGCCGACTCACTCACCGAGTAACCTGCCTGGCGAAGTCTCCGAGCGGCAGCACGCGACTGGCGGGCGGCTGCTTCCGTGGCTTCGGCAGCCTCCTTGGTGGCACGACGGGCATCTGCCACGACATCAGCAAGTTCGCCGATCATGGGGATGATCTCAACCTCCCACGTGCTGTGATCAACCTCCTCATCGACCGTATCAAGGAAGTCGATCACCTGCTGACGCGCATTGCGCAGGTCGCGAACGGACGTGTGTTGGTCCTCGCCGATCTCCAACTCCCAGCCGCCAGCCCACCGACTGGCGGTCACCTCGATCCTGCTCATTCCTTGCTCCTCTCGATCGCCTTGAGCGCATCCCGCGTGACCTTGGGCGATACCTCACGAGTCTGTGTGATGACCACCGATACCGAACCGCAGCGCCACACCTCATGGTCGCCCTTGCCTTGCCAAGGGGTGAACCCTGCCTCGCGCAGCAGCTTGACGAGTTTGAATCGGCCTGGGTTTCGTTCCTATCGGTTTCCCTGTCCGGCGGTCGCCGGGAGGCCTGATTCGAGGTCAGCGTAGTACGCGTCCTCGATCTCGATCGGGGTGCGCATGCCGAGTTCGCCGTGCAGGCGTTGATGGTTCCACCACCACACCCATTCGAGCGTCGCGAGCTCGACCTGCTCGACGGTCCTCCAGGGGCCGCGCTGGCGGATCAGCTCGGTCTTGTAGAGGTTGTTGACCGCCTCGGCGAGGGCGTTGTCATACGAGTCCCCGACGGTTCCCGTCGAGGGTGTTGCGCCAAGCTCGACGACCCGGTCG